>NZ_JAMYWC010000004.1:0-761489 GCF_024158925.1 Ralstonia chuxiongensis
GATCAGGTAACGGATGCCGGCGCAGAAGTGGTGCAGGTATGCCCAGATGAGGGCAAGGACGACAACCTTGGCAAAGCCGTTGGACAGAAGCGCCGTGAACTTGGCGAAACTGATTTCCGACGTGAGACTTTGCTCGAACAAGTACAGCACGAACGGAAGAAGAAGGAACATCAGCGCACCGCTGGCACGGTGCAAGATGGACACCTTACCGGCCCAGGGCAAGCGGTAACGGGCAATGTCGCCCAAACCGATGTTCCTGTATACCGGCCTGGCTTTCTTGATGGCTTCTGCCATGGTCAGACCCCAATTGGCTAATCAACAAACAAAACAGCTTTGCACAAATCCGCGAGATTTTAGCGCGCTTTTGTTGCGCAGCGCACCATTAATTCCATGCGACGCGCTCCACTTTTGTGCTTCCTGCCCTCGCCTGCCAGTGGCGTGATACGGGGGCCGATTGTCTTCTCTACACTGCCTTCATGACGCGCAATACGCTGTTGCGCGACGCACAAACCAAGACGCCGCCGAAGTGGCCATGACCCGCACGAATCGGGCCCATCGACGTGTCGTCAATTCAATTCGTTCTGGTAGTAGTGCCGCGTCGTGACGTACAGGCCACGACGGATCTCCACCGGTTTGTCGCCGAACGTATGCGACACGCGCTCCACCGAGAGCAACGGCGATTGAGCCGCCACCGAGAGCAATTCAGCCGTGGTCGCGTCAGCCGCCACTGCACGGATGTGCTCGGTGGCACGCAACATGCGCACGCCGAACTCCGCCTCGAAAAAGGCGTACATCGGCCCCTTCCACTCGGTCAGCTTTTCAGCCGTCAGCCCTTTGAAACTCGCGCCCGGCAGCCAGATTTCTTCCAGCACAGTCGGCTCGCCCGAAAAGAACAGGATGCGGCGAATCTGCACGACGCTATCGCCGGCCTTGAGTTCGAGCAAGCGGGCGATCTCAGCCGGGGCGCGCATGCGCTTGCACTCCAGCACACGGCTGCTCGGATAGTGCTGTTCGCCCTGCTCCGGCATCAGACGCAAAAACCGGAACTGCACGCCTTCTTCGTAGTGCGTGGTAACGAAGGTGCCCTTGCCCTGGCGCCGCGCGACCAGGTTTTCGGCCGCCAGTTCGTCGATCGCCTTGCGCACGGTCCCCTGGCTGACCTTGTAGCGGGCCGCCAATTCCATCTCGCTGGGGATCATCTCGCCCGGCTTCCATTCGCCGGCCTGCAGGCTTTGCAGGATCAGCGTCTTGATCTGCTGATACAACGGGCTAAAGGTGGGAGAGCCGCCCGCGCCGCCCGAAGAAGCGGACGATGCGCCGCCTTCGCCGCCCGGGGGTGGCATCGCAGCGGATAGAGGGCTGGGTGTGCTCGACATAACTGGCGATTTCACCACAAAAGCGACAAAGGCGTCCAGCCCGTTTATAGAATGTCTTATGTCTTATATAAGACAGAAGATTCATTGACTTTACAGCGAGGCCGGACCTACACTCGCGCCTGCTCCGGGCGACGGCCCCCACGACACGCCACAACGGCTCAAAGGTCAATTGCAGTGTGTTTCCACATCGTCATGCGGACGCAGTAAACTGCGAGGCTCTTGCCGTTTCTGAGCCGACCGCCCACGAGGCGCCGACCGTTGCCGGCAATGCCTGCGAGGCTGCACCGACATCCTGCCGGGATGCGCGCCGCGCGCAGTGCGATCCGCTTTCACTACCGTTTGGAGAGTTCTCATGGCAAAAGCACCCATGCGCGTCGCAGTGACCGGCGCTGCTGGACAGATCGGTTACGCCCTGCTGTTCCGCATCGCCGCCGGCGAAATGCTGGGCAAGGATCAACCCGTCATCCTGCAGCTGCTGGAAATCCCCGATGAGAAGGCCCAGAAGGCGCTCAAGGGCGTGATGATGGAGATCGAAGACTGCGCATTCCCGCTGCTGGCTGGCATGGAAGCGCATTCCGACCCGATGACCGCATTCAAGGACGCCGACGTGGCACTGCTGGTGGGCGCCCGCCCCCGTGGCCCGGGCATGGAACGTGCGGACCTGCTGTCGGCCAATGCCCAGATCTTCACGGCACAAGGCAAGGCACTGAACGCCGTAGCCTCGCGCAACGTCAAGGTGCTGGTCGTCGGCAACCCGGCCAACACGAACGCCTACATCGCCATGAAGTCGGCATCGGACCTGCCGCGTGAGAACTTCACCGCCATGCTGCGCCTGGACCATAACCGCGCCCTGTCGCAGATCGCCGCAAAGACTGGCAAGCCGGTGTCGAGCATCGAAAAGCTGTTCGTGTGGGGCAACCACAGCCCGACGATGTACGCCGACTACCGCTACGCCACGATCGACGGCAAGAGCGTCAAGGACATGATCAACGACCCGGTGTGGAACAACGACGTGTTCCTGCCGACCGTTGGCAAGCGCGGCGCCGCCATCATCGAAGCGCGCGGCCTGTCGTCGGCTGCTTCGGCTGCCAACGCCGCCATCGACCACGTGCGTGACTGGGTGCTCGGCACCAACGGCAAGATTGTCACGATGGGCATCCCGTCAAACGGCGAATACGGCATTCCGAAGGACGTGATGTTCGGCTTCCCGGTCACCACCGAAAACGGCAAGTACAAGATCGTCGAAGGCCTGGAAATCGACGAGTACAGCCAAGGCAAGATCAAGATCACGCTCGACGAGCTGGAAGGCGAGCGTGCGGGCGTGCAGCATCTGCTGTAATCCGCATGATCTAAGAAAGAACCGGAGCGGATCGGCAGCGAACCCTCCGGTTTTTTTTACACCTGCATTTTGATCAAGACATAGGCGTGACAAGCGCCGCCCAACCGATACAACCCGTGCACCCCACCGAGGTTTTGTTCCAGGACGATGCGCTGCCGGCCCAATTGCCGGTCTGCGACCACTACGCGGGCGCAGAAAAACTGATGCGCAAGTCGCTCGCTCTGCAACAAGCCCTTGGCCCTGTTTTCGACATCACGTTTGACTGCGAAGACGGTGCCTCCGTCGGCCAGGAACGCGCACATGCCGAACTGGCCGCCGCGCTCATCAACAGCGACGACAACCGTTTCAACCGCGTTGGCGTGCGCATCCACGATCCGAACCACGATGCGTGGACGCAAGACGTCGACATCCTTGTTGGCCTTGCCGGCCGCCGCCTCGCCTACGTGACCGTGCCCAAGGTACGTGACGTGGTGGAAGTGGCGCGCGTGACCGATCGCATCAACCAAGCTGCCAAGGTTGCGGGCATTGCGCGGCACCTGCCGATCCACGTGTTGATCGAAACGCATGGCGCACTCACGCAGGTGTTCGATATCGCTTCGTTGGTGCAGGTGGAGTGCCTGAGCTTTGGGCTGATGGATTTTGTTTCGGCGCACAACGGTGCGATTCCGGGCGCGGCGATGGGCTCGCCCGAGCAGTTCGAGCATCCGCTGATCCGCCGCGCGCTGACCGATATTTCCGCCGCATGCCACGCCCACGGCAAAGTGCCGTCGCACAACGTCAGCACTGACATCAAACACCCGGACCGCGCGGGCGCCGATGCTGCGCGTGCCCGCAACGAGTTCGGTTATCTGCGCAAGTGGAGCATCCATCCGGACCAGATCACGCCGATCGTTTCGGCTTTCCGCCCATCGCACGAAGAAGTGACACTCGCGAGCGCCATTCTTGCTGCGGCGCAGGACGCCTCGTGGGGACCAATCCAGCATGAAGGCCGGCTGCATGACCGCGCGAGCTATCGCTATTGGTGGGCCGTGCTGCAACGGGCGCACACCACGGGCGTGGAGATGCCGGCCGACGCCGTCGCGCGCTTCTTCGCGTGACGGGCATAGAAAGGAGATTCACCATGACGACGAACACCCAAGCCAGCGCAGGAGCGCGCTTCCGCCAGGCGCTGGTTGAAGAATCGCCGCTGCAGGTGGTCGGCACCATCAATGCAAACCACGCGCTGCTGGCCAAGCGCGCCGGCTATCGCGCGATCTATCTGTCGGGCGGCGGCGTGGCAGCGGGCTCGCTGGGCTTGCCGGATCTCGGCATATCAGGCCTGGACGACGTTTTGACCGACGTGCGCCGCATCACCGATGTGTGCGACGTACCGCTACTGGTAGACGTCGACACGGGCTTCGGCGCTTCGGCATTCAACGTGGCGCGCACGACCAAGTCGCTCATCAAGTTTGGCGCTGCGGCCATGCATATCGAAGACCAAGTCGGCGCCAAGCGCTGCGGCCATCGTCCCAATAAGGAGATCGTCTCGAAGGACGAGATGGTCGATCGCATCAAGGCCGCCGTCGATGCCCGTACTGACGCCAGCTTTGTCGTCATGGCCCGCACCGATGCCCTGGCCGTCGAAGGCTTTGACCGCGCCCTCGAACGTGCCGTGGCCTGCGTGGAAGCCGGCGCCGACGCGATCTTTCCCGAGGCGATGACGGAACTGTCGATGTACCGCAAGTTTGCCGACGCGGTGAAGGTGCCGGTGCTGGCCAACATCACCGAATTTGGGCAGACGCCGCTCTTCACACGCGATGAGCTGGCCACCGCAGGCGTGTCGATGATCCTGTATCCGCTGTCGGCATTCCGCGCGATGAACAAGGCCGCCGAGAATGTCTACGCCGCCATTCGCCGCGATGGCACGCAGCAGAATGTTGTCGACACCATGCAGACGCGCATGGAGCTGTACGACAGCATTGGTTACCACGATTACGAAGCCAAGCTGGACGCGCTGTTCGCACAGAATCGCGGTTGAGCCGGGCCAAGATCCACACCAACGCAAACAAGGAGAACGGAAGGCAAAACTGCGGGGGCAAGCTGCCCGGGAACAACCCGAAAAACGGCGCTGGCGCAAGCACGACACCCCCTTTTGGCGGAGCGGTCGGGCAAGCATGTAACAGAACGTTGGGCGCAGCGTCCAAATCGGTCAAAATACCGGCCGGTGTGCGAAATGCCGTGGCGTTCCGTGGCCTGGCAGCCGCCTCCCCCACTCTGTCTTACCGAAGGAAACCCTATGAACAAATTCATCGTGGGCGCCTGTGCTGGCGTTCTTTCGCTGGCTGCATCGCAATATGCAGCCGCTCAGGCCCCAGAGAAGCCGGCTGCCAAGAAGGCTCCGGCAAAGAAGACTTGGACCAAGAAGCATGCCGCCAAGAAGGCCGCGCCTGTTGCTGCCGTCAAGCCGGAAGGCGTCGAATGGAAGTGCGAGCTTGGCAACGAGATGTACCTCAAGGGCGACATGGCGCGCGATCAGATCATTACGATGTACTGGAAGGGCAAGAACTACCTGCTGCCGCGCCAGATGACCCGCACGGGCGCCGACCGTTACTTCGATCAGAAGACCGGGATGGATCTGGTGGTGATCCCTGCCAAGGCCATGCTGTTCGACCGCAACGAAGGCCACCGTCTGGCCGATGAGTGCCAGACCGCCGAAATGGCTGCCGGCGCACCGGCCCCGACGCAAGCGGGCGCCCTGCGCGCTCCGGCCGGCCTGCCGCTGATGGCGCCGGACAGCCCGCCCCCCGCTCCGGCCCCTGCGCCGGGCGCAGCCCAACCGGCCCAGCAATAACGCGATATCGCGCAAAAGGCCTACAGGAGCCGCCCATGTCCGCACCGGTTGCGAACATCCGCACGAATCTGGACAAGGTCATCGTCGACGATGTGACCTTGTCTGGATGCGCCGGGCTCCGTGGGCCTTTTGTGTCTGGGACCGTCCTGTCAGATGGCACGACGGGCACGACGGCTCCAGGCACGCCCCTCTTCGGCCGCAAGGCAATCGAAGATCACCAAGATGCCATCGCCCGCGGTCAGCGCACCAATGTGCTGCGCATGAACATTGCCCGCGTGGAAGACCAGCCTTTCACCACGAATGACCACGATGCCAAGAAGCGTCCGATCGCCCATGGCATCACCGCCCGCATCAACGGCGGCAAGACGTTCAGCGGGGTCGTGGCGGATTACCCGACCGGTCAGAAGCCAGGCCGGTCAACGCGTTTGTCGGTTTGTACGTGATTGATTTTGTCGATTTGATGTATCCGCAAGGGGCGCCCCGGCACCCCGCGCAATCCTCAAGCCTTGGAGTCATGCCATGCCCCACAATCTGAAAAAAACACTCAAGGAATTTAAGATCAACGGCGGCCAGACCGGCAAGTTCCACTCCCTGCCGCAACTGGGCAAGGAACTGGGCGTGGCGATCGAGCGCCTGCCGGTGTCGATCCGCATCGTGCTGGAGTCCGTGCTGCGCAACTGCGACGGCAAGAAGGTGACCGAAGAGCACGTTGCGCAACTGGCCAACTGGAAGCCCAACGCCGAGCGCGTTGATGAAATCCCGTTCGTGGTTGCCCGCGTGGTGCTGCAGGACTTTACGGGCGTGCCGCTGCTGGCTGACCTGGCCGCCATGCGCAACGTGGCCGAGCGCATGGGCAAGAACCCCAAGAAGATCGAGCCTCTGGTGCCGGTCGACTTGGTGGTGGACCACTCGGTGCAGATCGACCACTTCCGCGAGAAGAAGGCGCTGGACCTGAACATGAAGCTGGAATTCTCGCGCAACAACGAGCGCTACCAGTTCATGAAGTGGGGCATGCAGGCGTTCGACACGTTTGGCGTGGTGCAGCCGGGCTTCGGCATCGTCCACCAGGTCAACCTGGAATACCTGGCGCGCGGCGTCCATAAGAAGGGCGGCGTCTACTACCCGGATACGCTGGTCGGCACCGACAGCCACACCACCATGATCAACGGTATTGGCGTGGTGGGCTGGGGCGTGGGCGGCATCGAGGCCGAGGCCGGCATGCTGGGCCAGCCGGTGTATTTCCTGACGCCGGACGTCGTGGGCGTTGAGCTGAAGGGGCGCCTGCGCGAAGGCTGCACGGCCACCGACCTGGTGCTCACGATTACCGAAATGCTGCGCAAGGAGAAGGTCGTCGGCAAGTTCGTCGAGTTCTTCGGCGAAGGCACGGCCAGCCTGTCGCTGCCGGACCGCGCCACGATCGGCAACATGGCTCCGGAATACGGCGCCACGATGGGCTTCTTCCCGGTGGACGACAAGACCATCGATTATTTCAAGGGCACGGGCCGCACGAAGGAAGAAATCGCCGCGTTCGAAGGCTACTTCAAGGCGCAAAAGCTGTTTGGCGTGCCGAAGGCCGGCGAAATCGACTACACCAAAACGCTGACGCTGGATCTGGCCACGGTGGCCCCGTCGCTGGCTGGCCCGAAGCGCCCGCAAGACCGTATCGAAATCGGCAACGTGAAGTCGACGTTCTCGTCGCTGTTCTCGAAGCCGGTCGCGGAAAACGGTTTCAACAAGAAATCGGAAGACCTCGACAAGACCTTCACGACCACCAACGGCGTCGACGTGAAGAGCGGCGACGTGCTGATCGCAGCCATCACCTCTTGCACGAACACCTCGAATCCGAGCGTGCTGCTGGCGGCGGGCCTGCTGGCCAAGAAGGCTGTCGAAGCGGGCCTGGAGGTCGCGCCGCACATCAAGACGTCGCTCGCCCCGGGAAGCCGTGTGGTGACGAAGTATCTGGAAGCCGCCGGCCTTCTGCCGTACCTGGAGAAGCTGGGCTTTGGCGTAACGGCATACGGCTGCACGACCTGTATCGGCAACGCCGGCGATCTGACGCCGGAACTCAACGAAGCCATCGTGAAGAACGACATCGTTGCTGCCGCCGTGCTGTCGGGCAACCGCAACTTTGAAGCGCGCATTCACCCGAACATCCGCGCCAACTTCCTGGCCTCGCCGCCGCTGGTCGTCGCTTACGCAATCGCCGGCAACGTGACGCGCGACCTGATGACCGAGCCGGTCGGCAAGGGCAAGAAGGGCAAAGACATTTATCTGGGCGACATTTGGCCGACCTCGGACGAGATCGCCAAGCTGATGAAGTTCGCGATGAACGCCGACACGTTCCGCACGAACTACGAACAGGTCAAGAAGCCGTCCAAGCTGTGGGCCAACGTCAAGGGCACGAAGGGCCAGGTCTACGATTGGCCGAAGTCGACCTACATCGCCGAGCCGCCGTTCTTCGAAGGCTTTGGCATGACGCCGGCCGCTGCCTCGGCATCGGTCAAAGGCGCACGCGCACTCGGCGTGTTCGGCGATTCCGTGACGACCGACCACATCTCCCCGGCCGGTTCGATCAAGGAAACGTCGCCGGCCGGCAAGTACCTGCTGGCCAACGGCGTGCTCAAGGCCGACTTCAACAGCTACGGCTCGCGCCGCGGCAACCATGAGGTGATGATGCGCGGCACGTTCGCCAACGTGCGCATCAAGAACCTGATGATCCCGGCCAAGGCTGACGGCTCGCGCGTGGAAGGCGGCGAAACGCTGTTCCAGCCGAGCGGCGAACAAATGTCGATCTACGACGCCGCCATGAAGTACATCGCCGACGGCACGCCGACGGTCGTGTTCGGTGGCGAAGAGTACGGCACGGGCAGCTCGCGCGACTGGGCCGCAAAGGGCACGCAGCTGCTGGGCGTGAAGGCCGTGATCGCACGCAGCTTCGAGCGCATTCACCGCTCGAACCTTGTCGGCATGGGCGTGCTTCCGCTGCAGTTCAAGGGCAACGACTCGGCCCAATCGCTCGGCATCGTGGGCGACGAGACCTTCGACATCGAAGGCCTGGACGGCGAAATCAAGCCGCAACAGGACGTCACCCTTGTCATTCATCGAGCCAACGGCGAGACCACGCGTGCGCAAGTGCTGCTGCGCATCGACACTCCGATCGAAGTGGACTACTACAAGCACGGCGGCATCCTGCCGTTCGTGCTGCGTCAGTTGCTGGCGGCTTAAGCTTCACGCCATTACGCTGCGTTAGTGCAGAACTGAAACCGGCTCTTCGGAGCCGGTTTTTTTATTGCCTGCCGAATCAAACAAGGTGACGATGCTCCAATCAGGGAGCAGGCTTTGGTACAGTGTGCCGAATAGGCCGCGTGATGTGCTCGCCCTGGTGGTGTCGAAATTGCCGTCCGCCCTCGCCTGGTCGTCTCATTGCTGGAGTCCCGCACCCATGGCCCAAGTGGTACTAGCTTTCATCGTCGTGGCGGCTGCCGTTTTCTACATCTTGGTCAAGGCACCGCAGCCCGACGCCCAGACCTCAGCCGCCGCTGTAGCAGCTGCGCCTGTGCCCCCGCCACCGCCGTTGGCCGCTTCCGAGCCGGTTGCCGCGACGCGCACGGCACCAGCCAGCGCGCCGGCCGCATCAGAACCCACAACGGCTTCCATACCTGCGGCCGCAAGCAGCGTGGCAGCGGGAGCATCGGCGCCTGCGGCCAAGCCTTAACGTTTTCGCCTATGCGTTTCGTAATAGGCGTCGCGCAGCAGCGTACAAGGGTAAAATAACGCCCCTTTCATTGTTCCAACGACCGGTACGGCACAGCATGGCAGGATTCCGCTCCAAGGCTCCCCAACGTCTTTCCCCCGATGCAGAACGGCTGGTGGCCGATGCGCTGGCGCTCGACGCGTCAGGCAGCCGCATCGAAGACGTCTATTGGGAACAAAGGCTGTCCGAACGTCTTTCCCGGCTGCTCAAGAACGGCAGCCAGACCGCGCTCGACGCCGCGTTAGACCATCTTTTCAAACACAACGAGGAAGCTTCCGACGTGCTGGCCGAACAGGCCGAGACACTGGCCGAATCGGCCATCCTCAGCTCGGGCGGCGTCGAATATGACGCGTTGCTGATTGCAGCGCCCATCCTGGCACACACGCGCTACATGATCCCGTCGGGCACGATCAAGCCCGAGATGGCGCAGACGCTACAGGTGCACCTGCAGGCCCACGTGATGGCTTCAAACGCCCGCGTGGCGCTCGCGCCGTATCTGTACAGCATCGACCAGCTGCCGCGCACCCATTCCGACACCTTTGCGCTCACGCACAAGCTGGCGGCCTATGCGCTGTCGGGCCAGCCGGCAAAGGTCGAATTGCGCGATATGCCCGAGACGGCACCGATCCTGGCCGATCCGCGCTACTTGGTGGCGATCGTCGTCGCACAACACGGCCAGGCGCTGTTCCGCTGGCAGGAAGACGCCAAGGAGCACCACGCAGAGCGCTCCGCCTGCCTGGAGCAATGGCGCGAGCAAGTCACGCCGACCATCTCAACACTGATGCCTGGCTGCGAGTTCGACCTGCTGCTGCCCGACGCATTCTTCCTGTCCTGCCGCGAGTCCGACAAGCAGATCCGCCCGCTGACCGTCCGCGCTGCTGTCAACTACCTGCAGGGCGCGCTCGATATGCCGGCCAACCGGTTCGGCGCCATCATCGGCGCATTCGGCGAAGAGCAGATCGAGGAATATCGCGTAGCGTTCACGGTGCGCGGCGAGAAAGAACTCATCTACGGCATCGTCTGGCCCGTGTACGGCCGCGATGGTGGAGCCACGGATGTCACCGCGGAAGGCGAACCGGGCAGTCCGCTCGAGCAGATCTGCGACGAGTTGCGCGCCTGCGGCATCGAAGACATCTTCCGCCACGGCCAGCTCTTCGAGCCGGAGTACTGCGAAGATTGCGGCGCCCCGCTCTACGCAGACCGCGCGGCCGAAATCGTCCACGCAGAAATGCCGGAAGACGCGCCGACACAGCAGCCGCTGTTCCACTGATCGGCAACGCACGTTATCAAAGCCACCTCCGGGTGGCTTTTTTATTGCTCCGCCATCGTTCATATTGATTGTCGGTTTGCGTCGCACGTGCCCGGCCGGGCTGCGGCACAATGACGATCTTCCGCCACATGCATCATTGCCCGAACCCCAGGAGCCCCCCGATGACAACCCGTCCCCTCTTGTGTGTTCCCATCCGCGCCCTGATCCGCAACCTTGCCGCTTGCGCGCTGGCTGCGGCTGCCGCAATACCGTTCGCCGCGCAAGCCGACGACCTGCGCATCGGCCTGTCCGCCGACGTCACTTCGATGGACCCGCAATGGAACAACGCCGGCCCCAATAACGCCATGGCGCTGCACATCTTCGAGTCGCTGGTCTTCCTCGACAAGAACGGCCGCTACACGCCCGGCCTGGCGACCTCGTGGAAACCTGTCGATGCCAACACGTGGGAGATCAAGCTGCGCCCCAACGTGAAGTGGAGCGACGGCACGCCGTTCACCGGCGAAGACGTGAAGGCATCGATCGAGCGTCCGGCGCGGCTGACCAATAGCCCGGGCCCGTTCACCAGCTATACCAAGTCAATTACCGACGTACAGATCGTCGATCCGCTCACAGTGCGGCTGAAGTTGTCGACGCCCAATTACGCGAGCATCCCGAACGATCTGAACAGCCTGCCCATCATCCCGAAGAAAGTGGCCAACGCGGCGCAGGCAGACTTTGATGCGGGCCGCACCATGATCGGCACGGGACCGTTCCTGTTCGACCACTTCACGCGCGGGCAGGAAATCGTGTTGAAGAAGAACCCGCACTATTGGGGCCGCGTGCCGCAGTGGGACAAGGTGACCTTCAAGATCATCACCGACAATGCCGCGCGCACGGCCGCGCTGCTTTCGGGCGATGTGGATGTCGTCGAGGCCGTACCGGCTGCGGACGTCCCGCGCATCAAGCAGGACCCGAGGTTCCACCTCGAACAGCAGGTGTCGTGGCGCACGATTTTCTGGCAGATGGACCAGAGCCGCGATGTGTCGCCGTTCGTGACTGACAAGTCTGGCAAGCCGCTGGCCAAGAACCCGCTCAAGGACCACCGCGTGCGTGAGGCTATCGCACTGGCCATCAACCGCGATGCCATCGTCAGCCGCGTGCTTGAGGGCCAGGGCGTAGTGGCATCGAGCATCGTGTCGCCGCAGATCTTCGGGCATCCGGGCGGCAAGCCAATTGCCTATGACCCGGCTCGTGCGAAAAAACTGCTTGCCGAGGCGGGCTATCCGGACGGCTTCGGACTCACGCTGCACGCCACCAACAACCGCTATCTGAATGATGCGCAGGTCGCGCAAACCACCGCACAGCTGCTCACGCGCATCGGCATTCAGACGAAGGTGGAAACGCTGCCGGTGGCGGCGTATTTCTCGCGCGCGCGTCAGGGCGAGTTCTCGTTCATGATGCTCGGCTGGGGCTCGGTGGCGGCCGATGTGGCGCTGCGCAGCATCCTCGGCACGCCCAACCCGCAAACCGGCTACGGCTCGTGGAACTGGGGCCGCTACAGCAATCCGGAACTGGACAAACTGGTGCAGACATCGCTGTCGACGGTCTCGAGCGAACAGGCACACGAGCAGGCCGCCAAGATCGCGGCGCGCTTTGCGCAGACCGACTACGCGATCATCCCGTCGCATCACCAACTGGCCACGTGGGCCATGCGCAAGGGCATCCGCTACGAGGCGCGCACCGACGAATGGTCGCTCGCGTGGTTGTTCACCAAGCAATGATGATCACTTGGTAACCAACACCTTGCCGTAACGCACTGTTACAGCAAATCCGCCGGATGTGCCGCGTTGGGGACGCATTGGGGTAACTAGCAGGAACTTTCATCCTTAGCTTTCCTCTATCATGGCGATTTCCACGCCGACACCCCGTAACTCGTGATGTTGCGACCCAAACTACTTTGTCTCGGCGTCGTCGCTTTGCTGGCCGCCTGCTCCAACCTGCAGACTGAACCGACCGATGGGTCGACCCAGGCCACCAACGCCACGCCGACCATCCCCGCCGCGCCAGCCAAGCCGGCCACTCAGCCCGTCCCGACCACGCCGCCCATCGTCTTCGACGCGACCAATAGCAGCGGCACCACGACGGTCAATCTGCCCTCCAAGGACAAGATGAGCTTGTCCGAATACCGCGCACAAACCCGTGACCGCCTGATTCAATCGGAAGGGGCCCGCCCCGACGTGGCCGACTGCGCTGCGCATGCGAGCTGGATCATCCCGCGCTCAACCAATTTCGACCAGTTCCGCCTGCCAACCGGCGCGCTCTCCAACGACCAAGCCAAGGTCGAACCGTGGGACTCCCGCTTCTCGTCCAGCAAGCAAGGCGCGATCAAGGTGTCCAGCGTGGTCAGCTTCAATGCCGCCGTGCACAAGCGCGGCACGGGCAATGACCAATGGGAGCCAGTGCGCGTGCGCTGCGGGTATGACGAAGGGATGATGCTGGCGTATGAGCTGCTCGACGCCAATGGCCAGCCGTTCGCCGCGCCAGCCGCTGCACCTTCGTCGTCGAAAGCGCGTACGCACTGCCGCCGCGGACATCGCTGCACGACCAGTGCGGCGGCACACGGCAAGAGCGCGGCCAAGGGCAAGGCCTCGACGAAAGCGACGGCCAAGTCCGCCAAGGGCAGCAGCACGGCCAAGACAAAGTCGACGACCGCAAGCAAATCGACGGCCAAAAAGACGACGAAGAAGTCGTCCTCCAACTAAGCGCAGCGCGCCGCCCACACAGGCGGCGCAGCGCTTATCTTCAGCCGAGATACTCCAGGATCGCCTGCAGCATGGCCGCGCCCAACGCGGCGCTGCGGGCGCCGTCCCAGCCCGCGCGTGCATCGGGCAGGTTGGCGTTGTCCTTGAACGGCATTTCCAGCGTCAACGACAGGCACCCATAGGTGTGGCCGACGTACTTGGAAGCGAGCTTCAGCGCGTCTTCGTGGTACTTGCTGGCCTCGTAGCCGTATCGCGTCTGGAAATCCGGTGACGCGCGCAGGAAAGCTGCGACAAAGCGGTCCTGATCAGCACGCTGCGCATCGGTAAAGCCCGGCAGCATTTCACTGCCCGCCACGAACACATAAGGCAGCGCCTCATCGCCATGGATGTCGAAGAAGAGGTCGACGCCGGTCTGCTCGATGGCCTGACGCACAGCCAGCACTTCGGGACTGCGCTGGGCGTCGGGCTCCATCCACTCGCGATTCAGGTTGGCGCCGGCCGCGTTGGTGCGCAGATTGCCCAGCGACGAGCCGTCCGGGTTCATGTTCGGCACGATATGGAAGACGGCGCGCTCGGCAAGCACACGGCCGATCGGATCGCCGCTCCAGGCACCTTGACGCGTCAGACGCGCAAGCAGGCCCTCAACGAACCACTCGGCCATCGTCTCGCCCGGATGCTGACGCGCGATGATCCACACGTTCTTCTTGCCGCGGCCAGGTTCGCCGACGGTGATGCTGGTCATGTCACGGCCCTGCACCGTTTGTCCCAAGCGTTGCGTGCGCACACCCGGCTTCGTTTGCGCGGCGGCCACGAGCGAGAGGTGGCGCTCATCCGAGTACGGCTCGAAGTATGCAAACCAGATGCTGTCATGCTCGGGGGTCACCTCGATGGTCATCATCTTGCCGTCATAGCGTGTCGGCACACGAAACCAGTGCTCGCGGTCGTACGAGGCGACGGCACGGTAGTCTTTCCAGCCGGCGGCGTAGGTGCATTCACCGGCGTTTTCCAGCGCGAGTTTGCAGGTTTGGCCCTGCACGCCTTGCAGCCGGAAGTGGAACCACTGCATGAAGTCTGCGTGCGAATCGCGGCGAATGCGCAGGCGAATGGCATCGGCGCGTGCGGCATCGACGATTTCGATGGCGCCGCTGTCGAACGCGCTGGAGATGTGCGGCTGAGTGGCTGTCATGTCGGATCCTGTCATCAGGTGAGCTTGCGCCGGAAGACCCAGCGCTCGTCGTCGGAATCGGCAGCGACAAAGGCATAGCCGTCGACATCGAACGCCTTGAGCTTGCGCGGATCGGTGATCCGGTGCTCGATCGCGTAGCGCGCCATCAGACCGCGTGCACGCTTTGCGTAGAACGAGATGATCTTGTACTGCCCGTTCTTCCAGTCTTCAAAAACCGGTGTGACGATGCGCGCCTTGAGCACTTTGGGCCGCACCACCTTGAAATATTCTTCAGAAGCAAGATTCACGAGCACGGGGTCGTCGTCCTGCTTGAAGAGCTTGTTGAGTGCGAGCGTCACGTCGTCGCCCCAGAAGGCGTACAAATCCTTGCCGCGCGGATTGGCCAGGCGCGTGCCCATTTCCAGGCGATACGGCTGCATCCAGTCGAGCGGGCGCAACACGCCGTACAGCCCCGACAAAATCCGCAGATGCTTCTGCGCGAACTGCAGATCGTCGACCGCCAGCGAATTGGCGTCGAGCCCGCCGTAGACATCGCCGTCGAAAGCCAGCGCGGCCTGCTTGCTGTTCTCGGCGGTGAATTCGGACGACCAATCCGCATAGCGCGTGGCATTGAGCGCCGCCAACGGGTCGGAAATGTGCATCAGCGTGCCGATCTGGGCTGGCGACAGCTTGCGAAGCACTTCAATGAGTTCTGCGGAGCGCGCGATGAAATCGGGCAGCGTGTGGGTCTTGGTGCGCGGCGGTGTGTCGTAGTCGAGCGACTTGGCCGGCGAGAGGACGATGATCATGTCAGAATCGCGGTTCACAAGTCTGGAATTGTATCGAATGGCAGACGCTGCCGCCCTCGCCCACTCCACCCAGGCTCTGGCCCCGCGCGTGGTGCTGGACTCCAACATCTGGGTCGACATCCTGATCTTCGACGATGCGGTTGCGCGACCGATCCGCGCTGCGCTTGATGCCGGCCGGCTGGACGCCATCATCAGCCCCGCCTGCCGCGAAGAACTGCGCCGCGTGCTGGATTACCCGCAATTCGCGCATTACGCCGTCGACGCGCAAGCCGCTCTGGCGTGGGTCGATCGCGTGACACGGTCCGTTGCCGATCCTGAAGAAGCCGCCCGCACGCAAGGCGAAGCGTTCGTTCCGCGTTGCAAAGATCGCGACGACCAGAAGTTCCTGGCGCTGGCCGATGCCGCCGGCGTTGCCTATCTCGTTTCCAAGGACCGCGCCGTGCTCAAGCTCAAGCGACGCATGGCCAAGTATTGCGACGTGGCGGTGCTGCCGCCCAAGCAGTTCGTCGCGCTGGTCCAGTTGGAAACCGCTGCCCTCGCTGCCACCCCAAATCAAGCCTGAAGCCGTCTTGTCATGACCACTGTTGAATCGCTCGCGCCCATCGCGCCGCCGCCCTCGCGGTTACCGAATGTCGGCACTACCATCTTCACCGTGATGTCGGCGCTGGCCGTGGAAAAGCAGGCCGTCAACCTGGGCCAGGGCTTCCCGGATTTCGATTGCGACCCGCGCATCGTCGATGCGGTGTCCGATGCCATGCGCGCGGGCCTGAACCAATACCCACCGATGACGGGCGTACCCGCACTGCGCCAGGCCATTGCCGCGAAGATCGCCAATCTGTACGGTCACACTTACGATGCCGACCGCGAGATCACCGTCACCGCCGGCGCCACGCAGGCGCTGCTGACCACGGTGCTGTGCTGCGTGCATCCGGGCGATGAAGTCATCGTCTTCGAGCCGACGTACGACAGCTACATCCCGTCGATTGAACTGGCGGGTGGCAAGGTGGTGCCGATCACGCTGAACGCGCCGGACTTCCGCATCCCGTTCGACACGCTCGCAGCGGCCATCACGCCGCGCACGCGCCTGATCATGCTCAACACGCCGCATAACCCGACCGGCACGGTCTGGCATGCGGACGACATGCAAAAGCTGGCCGAGATCCTGGCGCCCACCAACGTGCTGCTGCTCTCGGACGAGGTGTACGAGCACATGGTGTACGACGGCGTGCAGCATGCGTCCGTCGCGCGCATTCCGGAGCTGGCGCGGCGCGCCTTCGTGGTGTCGAGCTTCGGCAAGACGTATCACGTGACGGGCTGGAAGGTCGGCTACGTGGCCGCGCCTGCCGCGCTCATGGCGGAGTTCCGCAAGGTGCACCAGTTCAACGTGTTCACCGTCAACACGCCAATGCAGCACGGCCTGGCGAACTACATGGCGGATCCGCGTCCGTATCTGGAGCTGCCGTCGTTCTACCAGCACAAGCGCGACTTGTTCCGCGCGGGGTTGGAGAAGACGCGCTTCAAGCTGCTGCCCTGCCAGGGCACGTACTTTCAGTGCGTCGACTACAGCGCCATCTCCGATCTGCCCGAAGCCGAGTTCGCCAAGTGGCTGACGAGCGAGATTGGCGTGGCGGCGATTCCCATATCGGCGTTTTACTCGCAGCCGCACGAATCGGGCGTGGTGCGCTTTTGCTTTGCCAAGAAAGACGAAACGCTCCAAGTTGCCCTGGAGCGTTTGTCGAAGGTGTAAGACCGTAAAGCTAAAGCCGATCAGCGCTTGCTGGCGTAGTGCGCCAGCATCTGCTCCAGATTGGCCTTGCTGTCTGCCCGCACCTTCTGCACGTTGGGGTTCTCGGCCATCTTGGCCAGGTAAGGCTTGACGCCCTCGACCTGCACCAGCAGGTCTTCACCGTAGATGATCTTGGTGGCCTGGCTGACCAGCGGGAAATGCACGATGGCCGCGCAGTCCGCAATGGTGAACGTGTCGCCCGCCACATACGGCGAGAACTTGAACAGTTTGGCTGCCGCCGGAATGTTCTTCTGCAGTTGTTCGCGCACCTTCACTTTCAGGTTGTCGCTGATCTTGCCGCCGAAGAACGCTTCGGGAAACAGCTGGCGCGCGACCAGCTCCAGGTGCAGCTCCAGAAACGCCACAATCTCCCGCACCTTGGCCGCCTTGAACGGATCGGCTGGAATCAGCGGATGTTGCGGGTAGCGCGCTTCCAGATAATCGATGATGACCTGCGATTCGCACATTCCACCGTCCTCACCCACCAGATACGGCACCTTGTGCAGCGGCGAAACCTCACCGTCGGTCTGGTCCGGCCAGCGCAGCGATTCCTCAAACGCAATTCCCTTTTCCATCAGCGCGAGCTTGACCTTGTTGTAGTAGTTGCTCGCAGAAAAACCGTATAGCGTCAGCATGAAGCCGTCTCCTTGGTAATTTGGCCGTCCGTTATGGTCGGTGCGGATGCCAGAAATCGCACGCTCGTGCTATTTTAGCCAGACTTCTTTCGATCGCAGCGGATTTCATATGCAAACTATCGGGATTGTGGGCACGGGCGCCATGGGGCGTGGCATTGCGCAGATCGCGGCCCAGGCCGGTTTGCGCGTCAAACTGTTCGACGCCAACCCGCAAGCCGTGGAGGCCGCACGCACGGCGCTGGCCGACACGCTGGCCAAGCTGGCCGCCAAGGGCAAGCTCACAGTGGATGACGCCGACGCCACAATCGCCCGACTGATTCCGGCAGGCGCCCTGACCGACCTGGCCGACTGCGATCTTGTGGTCGAGGCCATCGTCGAGAAGCTGGACGTCAAACGCGACCTCTTCCGTCAGCTCGAAGACATCGTCCGCGCGGATGCGATCCTGGCGTCGAATACATCGTCGCTGTCGATCACCGCGATTGCCGCGACATGCAAGCACCCCGAACGCGTCGCAGGCTTTCACTTCTTCAACCCGGTGCCGCTGATGAAGGTGGTCGAAGTCATCGACGGCCTGCGCAGCGCGCCCGCTACCGGCGATGCCCTGGCCGCACTGGCCAAGCGCATGGGCCACACCGCCGTGCACTGCATCGACATGCCGGGCTTCATCGTCAACCACGCCGGGCGCGGCATGAACACCGAGGGCCTGCGCGTGGCCCAGGAAAGTGTGGCGGCGTATGCGGACATCGATGCCATCATGCGCGAGCAGGCCGGCTTCCGCATGGGGCCGTTCGAGTTGATGGACCTGACAGGGCTGGATGTCTCGCATCCGGTGATGGAATCGGTCTACCGCCAGTTCTACGACGAGCCACGCTATCGTCCATCGCAGATCACGGCGGTGCGCTTTGCGGGCGGCATCCTGGGCCGCAAGACGGGCGAAGGGTTCTACCGCTATCCGGAAGGACAGAAGCAGGTTCCCGCTGAGGGGCCTGCACCGTCTGCGCGCCCATCTTCGGTGTGGATCAGCCGCGCGCATGACGCCGGCCACGCCGCAGCGCAGCGCCTGTTGCTTGATCTGGGCATCACGCCCGAAGCCGGTTCCAAGCCGTCCGCCGATGCGTTGATCATCGTCACGCCGCGCGGGCTGGATGCCACGGCCTGCGTGGCCGCCGAAGGGCTCGACGCACGCCGCACCGTGGCGCTCGACACGCTCTATCCGTTTGCCGCCACAAAGCGCCGCACGCTGATGACCACACCCGCCACAGATGCGGCCTACCGCGATGCCGCACACGGCCTGCTTGCCTCCGACGGGGTGCCCGTCACGGTGATCCGGGACTCGGGCGGCTTTGTCGCGCAGCGCATCGTCGCATGCATCGTCAACATCGCGTGCGACATCGCTCAGCAGCGCATTGCCACGCCTACCGACATCGATCTCGCCGTCACGCTGGGCCTCGGTTATCCGCAAGGGCCATTGGCACTCGGCGATACGCTAGGCGCGAACGCCATCCTGGAAGTCCTGCAAAACCTCTACACGCTCTATGGCGACCCGCGTTATCGCCCGAGCCCGTGGCTGCTGCGCCGTGCCCGTCTGGGCATGTCGCTGCTGACGCCTGATGCCTGATTGCCGCTTACTCTGACGAGGCCGCCATGACCGCGCAATTGCTCTCCAAACGCATCGGCTCGACGCTGGTGCTGACGCTGTCCAACCCAGACGCACGCAACGCGCTGGACCCGGTGATGTACACCGCGTCGATGGAAGCGCTCGACCGCGCCGCCAACGACAACGAGATCCGCGCTGTCATCTTCACGGGCGCAGGCAATGCCTTCTGTGCGGGCGGCAACCTGAACCGCCTGCTGGAAAACCGGAGCAAACCGAGAAGCGTTCAGGAAGAAGGCATCGACGCGCTCAACCACTGGATCGAGACGATCCGCACGTTTCCCAAGCCGGTGATTGCCGCAGTGGAAGGCCCGGCAGCCGGCGCAGGATTCTCGCTGGTGCTGGCGTGCGACTTTGCGATTGCCGCGTCGGATGCAAAGTTCGTGATGGCGTACGTGAACGTGGCACTCACGCCGGACGGCGGCGGCTCGTGGCACATCGCGCGCTTCCTGCCGCGCCCGCTGGCGAGCGAAATCATCATGCTCGGCAAGCCCGTTGGCGCCGAGCGGCTGGCGCACTTCGGCCTCATCAACGAAGTGGTCAAACCCGGCGAGGCGCTGGATCAGGCGTTGGCACTGGCGGAAAAACTGGCTGCGCAATCGCCGCATGCGGTGGGCCGCATCAAGGGCCTGATCACCCACGCCGAAGACGCCTCGCTGCACGATCACCTCAAGGCCGAGCAGCTCAGCTTTGTCGAAGCGCTGCACCACGCCGACGGCAACGAAGGCATCTCGGCGTTCCTGCAAAAGCGCAAACCTCAATACCGCTAATTTCCGGTCCGCATGGTCCCCTTCCCAACACCCCAGCGCCGGCGCGTCTATCTGATGCGCCACGGCGCCGTGACGTACTTCGACGAAACCGGCCGCCCCGTTCCGTCGCCCGAGGCCGTAGCACTCAATGAACTGGGCCGCAGCCAAGCCACCGCTGCGGGCAAAATCTTTGCCGCCGAAAACATCGTCTTCGACCGCGTGATCGTCAGCGGCCTGCCGCGCACGGTCGAAACCGCACAGCGTGTGCTGGCCGAGATGCCCGCGATGCAGGAACGCGGCATCGCGCTTGAACATTGGCCCGAGCTGCAGGAGATCCGCGGCGGCAAGCTGGCGGAGATTCCCGAGCATGAACTCGCGCAAGCCTTTATCGGCGCGTTTGAAGGCACGGTGTCGGAAGACCGGCGTTTCCTCAACGGTGAGAGCATCGGCGAATTTCTTGACCGGGTGATTCCGCCAATCGCCCAGCTGCGCGCGCAAACCGACTGGGACACCGTGTTGCTGGTGCTGCATGGCGGCACCAACCGCGCGATCCTCTCGCACGCCATCACCGGCGGCGAGCGCGTGTTCTTCGGCAGCCTCGCGCAGACCGCCGGCTGCATCAACGTGCTCGACGTTGGCGATGCCCCGGCCGACTGGGTGCTGCGCATGAGCAATTTCTCGGCGCCCTCGCCGACGCATCTCGGCTCGCGGCTGACGACGATGGAGGTGCTGCTGCAGCAATACCTCCAGCATCGCCAGCCGGCTGCCTGAACTTTCCAGATACCCAACAAGATTCGGAGACACACCCATGGCACAGACGGACCAGCAGGATTTCTCAGCCTTCGAGGGCACGCGCCCGGTAGCGGATCAGCAGAAGTTCGACATTGGCGCGCTCGAGGCGTGGATGCGCGAACATGTTGAAGGCTTTGCCGGCCCGCTCACGGTTGAGCAGTTCAAGGGCGGCCAGTCGAACCCGACCTTCAAGCTGATCACGCCGTCGCGCACGTACGTGATGCGCGCCAAGCCCGGGCCGAAGGCAAAGCTGCTGCCATCCGCACACGCCATCGAACGGGAATACCGCGTGATGGATGCACTGGCCAAGACCGACGTGCCTGTCGCCAGGATGTATGCGCTGTGCGAAGACGAAGCCGTGATCGGCCGCGCCTTCTACATCATGGAATTCGTGCAGGGCCGCGTGCTGTGGGATCAGGCCCTGCCCGGCATGGAGCCCGCCGAGCGCACCGCCATCTATGACGAGATGAACCGCGTCATCTCCGCACTGCACACCGTCGACTACGCCGCCATCGGCCTCGCCGATTACGGCAAACCCGGCAACTATTTCGCGCGCCAGATCGAGCGCTGGAGCAAGCAGTACAAGCTGTCGGAAACCGAATCGATTCCGGCCATGGACAACCTGATCGAATGGCTGCCGAAGCATGTGCCGCAGGAAGCCGAGGAAATCACCAGCATCGTTCACGGCGACTACCGGCTCGACAACCTGATCTTCCACCCGACCGAGCCGCGTGTGCTGGCCATCCTGGATTGGGAATTGTCGACGCTGGGCCATCCGCTGGCTGACTTCAGCTACCACTGCATGAGCTGGCACATCGAGCCGGGGCAGTTCCGTGGCGTGGCGGGTCTGGACTTCGCCGCACTCGGCATTCCCACGGAAGCCGAGTACATCCGCCAGTACGAAGAACGCACCGGCCGCCGCATCACGGGCGACTGGAACTTCTACCTCGCCTACAACATGTTCCGCATTGCCGGCATCCTGCAGGGGATCATGAAGCGCGTGGTGGATGGCACGGCGTCTTCGGCGCAGGCACTCGAAGCAGGCAAGCGCGCCCGCCCGATGGCCGAACTAGGCTGGAAGTACGCCCAGCAGGCCGGCGCCTGACGCTGCGCCTCACTCAGCGGCGGCTTTACTCGTAGTCGCGCGCTGCGTCCAGCGGACCGGACATTGGCGCTTCCAGCTCCAGCACCACCCCGCCCGGCAACTGCACGAATATCTGTGCGGCAGGCCGCGCGGGGTGTTTTCTTACCTGGTGCGGGATACCGCTTTCACGCACCGCGGCCAGCACGTCGGCCGCATCTTTTCCGGTGCGAAACGCGATGTGCGAGAACACCAGTTCCGGCGTGTCGCCCTCCTGCGTCACGAGGTGTACCAGCGCATCGTCGTTCTGGTACAGCCACGTGCCGGGAAACGGAAACGCCGGACGCGGCCCCGGTTTCCAGCCGAGCACATCGGCGAAGAATTTCAGGATGGGCGCATCTCCTGCCACGTGAAAGTTCACGTGGTCGAATGTCCAGTCGCTGTCAGGTGTCATAGCAAACCGCCTCCTTCAATGTCGATAATCGCGCCGGTCATGAAACCGTTGGTCATGGCCAGCAGATAGCCTTGGGCAAGGTCTTCCGGCGTGCCGACGCGGCCGACCGGCAAGCCGCTGCCAATACGCGCGAGCATGGTCTCGCGATCGGCCGGGGCGCCCCACACTTCCGTATCCACCACGCCAGGGCTGATCACGTTGACACGGCGCGGTGCGAGTTCCTTCGCCAGATTCTTGGCGGCGGCTTCCACTGCAGCATTGATCGAGCCACGCAGCAAGCCGGTCGCTGTGGCCTTACGAGAAAGCAGGCCAGAGGTGAGCGTAATCGATGCGCGTTCGGTCAGGTGCGGCAAGGCGGCCTGCACCGCCATCAGCGCGGCAAACAGCTTGGTGCCGAAGGCCTGCTCGAGGTCGGCACGTTGCAACGAAGCAAACGGCGGCGGGCTCGTGCGCGAGCCGATGGTGATGACAAGGTGATCGATCTTGCCGCTGGGCGACAACCTGGCTGCCTGGGCCAGCGCGCCCGCCAGCGATGCCGTGTCGTTCGCATCAACGGCAATGCCATGCACACCGTCCGCCGCTTTGGCTGAGCGCCCCAGCACCGTCACGCGCGCCCCTTCGGCTGCCGCCGCGCGTGCCACCGCCTGCCCAATACCGGCCGTACCGCCCAATACCACCACCGATTGGTCCTGCAGAGTGTTCGAAGTCATGCCAATGCTCCTTTGAAAAGAGGAAAGAAAAAACCGTCAATCGATTGGGGCCATTCTTTCATCAAACAAAAGCAAGATAATCTGGCTATGCTTTGATGATTCTCCAAATCTGCTTTGACAATGATCGCCCTCGACGACCTCCGCCTGCTGGTGCGCATTGCTGACGCCGGCAACCTTTCCGCCGCCGCGCGCCAGCTCGGCTGGCTGCCAGCCACCGCCAGCGCAGCGCTCAAACGTGTGGAAACCGAACTCGGCGCCCGCCTGTTCGAGCGCACCACGCGCAGCATGCGACCGACCGAAGCCGGTCAGCGCTATCTAGGCTATGCAAGACAGGCGCTGGAAGCGCTGGACGAAGGTGCGGAAAGCCTGGGGCAGGATCGCACCGAACTGTCTGGCCCCATCCGCATTGCGGCCACATCAGACCTGGGGCGACACATCCTGCGCCCATGGCTCGACGCGTTCTGCGATGAGCACCCGGGCGTGCGAGTCACGCTGGTGCTCGGTGACCGCCTTGCCGATCTGATGCGCGAAGACCTCGACTTTGCGCTGCGCTACGGGAATCTGCAGGATTCGGCACTGGTGCGGCGGCCGTTGGCGTCGCACCCGCGCGTGATCGTGGGCGCGCCGTCGTACTTCAAGCAGCATGGCCGGCCCGCACACCCGAGCGACCTGGCCGACCACCGCTGCCTGATCCTCCTGCGCAACGGCGAGCCCGTCACGCGCTGGCAACTCACGCACGCCAGCGGCCCTGCCCCGATCGACGTGCGCGGTGATTTCCAATGCGACGACGGCGCCGTGGTGCGCGACTGGGCAATCGCGGGGCGAGGCCTGGCATTCAAATCGTGGTTGGATGTCGCGCAAGACGTGAGCGCCGGCCGGCTGGAGGTGGCACTGCCGGCATGGAGCCATGCGCCCACGCCGCTGCAGCTTGTCGCCCTTGCGCGCCGCCATCGACCAGCACGGCTGACGGCCTGCGCGGACTTTCTTGCCGCGCGCTTTGCGGAGTTCAGCGCGCGTTACCCGTTCCCGTCGACAAAGGCGGCAACGACATCGCCCAAGCCGGTCAAAGCCACCAAAGCCACCAAAGCCAAGTCGGCCGTCACGGTGAATACGTAGGCGTGCTTGTTGGTTGTAGCGGCGGCGCTGATTGCGTCCGCCTTGGCGTTCGTCACTGCCCGTCGGCGAATGCCGCTACGGCGTCGTCCAGGGCCACCTCTGCCATCGCGGCGAATACGTGGTCGCGCAGCCAGCGGCTGGCGGCATCCTGGTCGCTGTTCGTGTGCCAGTACAGGTACAGCTCCAGCGGCTGCACGTTGAACGGCAGCGGCAGCATCACGTTGCCATACGGTTCATTAGCGATGCGCGCATAGCGGATCGGCAACGTGGCGAGTAGATCCGTGCAGCTCACCACGCGGCAGGCGGCCGGGTAATGCTGACAACGCAGCCGCACGCGCCGCTCATGGCCGAGCCGGCGCAGTTCCACATCTTCCAGCCCTGCCCCGCGACGCCGGGACGACACGTGCACGTGTTCGCACGCCAGATAGCGCTCCAGCGTCAACGGCGCATTTGCGATGGGGTGGCCCGGGCGCGCCAGCACCACCATCGGGTCGGTCAGCAGCGGCGCATGCCGAATGGCGGGAGATGCCTGCAGCAGAATGTCCGCAGCCGCATCAATGGTGCCCGCCAGCAACTCGGTTTCGAGCTGGCGGCGGTCTCCACGCACGGTCGTCACATCGATGCGCGGCGCTTCCCTGGCAATGGCGGCCATAAGCGGCGGCAGCAGCGTGGCTTCCAGCGCATCGCGCATCGACAAAGTGAAGCGGCGCTCGCTCGTGGCGGGGTCGAAGCGCGTGCCTTCGCGCAACGTGCGCTCGAAGCCCTGCAGCGCGCTGCGCACCTCGGCGATGAGCGTGCGCGCCAGCGGCGTCGGCACCATGCCCTGCCCGCGCCGCTCGAACAGCGGGTCGTCAAACAACTCGCGCAGCCGCCCAAGCGCGTGGCTCACAGCGGGCTGCGTCAGGCTGAGCGTGCGCGCGGCCGCCGTGATGCCGCCTTCCGTATAGATCGCATCGAAGACGACAAACAGGTTCAGGTCGACCCGGGATATATGCATGGTATTGATGGACCGTAATCTACTAAATTCATTTCTCTTATTGTAGGCGAAGGCTTATTCTGCGGACACCACTTGGGAGTTGCGCCACGCGCCATGACCACCACCACTGATCTCGCCGTTCCCACGGGCTTTGTTCTGCTGAACAAGCCGAGCCCTTTCCTGACGATGCTGGGGCCGGTGTATGCCCGAGGCATGGGGCCGACGATGGTGATGGGTTTTCATGTCGGCCACCACCACCTGAACCGGCGCGGCATTCTGCACGGCGGCGTGGTGGCATCGCTGGCCGATGCGGCGCTCGGTTATTGCCTGGCCGAGCCCGGCGAAGGCACCGGCGGCGCCCTGGCCATGTCCACCGCCAGCCTGACTGTGGATTTCATCGCCTCCGCCGGAGAAGGCGACTGGATTGAGATCACCCCGGAAGGATTGCGCACGGGCAGCAAGCTGGCCTTTGCGCAGGCGCTCTTCCATCGCGGCGACCGGTTGATTGCGCGCGCGAGTGCCGTATTTGCCGTGCTCGGCGGACGTATTTGACGCATGGCCGAGCCGGTCTGAACTGAGTTGATGGTTGCCCGTTCGAGGCGCTTGTTCGATGTACTGAGGAGACACCATGAATTTCGATTACACACCCAAGGTCAAGGAAATGCAGGCACGCCTGCTTGAATTCTTTGACCAGCACATCTATCCGAACGAGCACCGCTTCCACGAAGAAGTTGAAGCCAACCGCCGTGCCGGCAACGCGTGGATTCCCACCAAGGTCATCGAAGAACTCAAGCCGCTGGCACGCAAGGCCGGGCTGTGGAACCTGTTCCTGCCGCGCTCGCCGCGCGCGCCCGAAGGGCTGTCGAACCTCGAATACGCGCCGCTGTGCGAGATCATGGGCCGCGTGCCCTGGGCACCAGAAGTGTTCAACTGCTCCGCGCCCGACACCGGCAACATGGAAACGCTGGAGCGCTACGCCTCTGAAGAACTGAAAGACCGCTGGCTCGAACCGCTGCTGCGCGGCGAGATCCGCTCCGCCTTCCTGATGACCGAGCCGGCCGTGGCCTCGTCGGACGCCACCAACATCGAATGCCGCATCGAGCGTCAGGGCGACGAATACGTCATCAATGGCCGCAAGTGGTGGTCGTCGGGCGCTGGCGACCCGCGCTGCGCCGTCTACATCGTCATGGGCAAGACCAACCCGGATGCCGGCCGCCACGAGCAGCAGTCGATGATCGTGGTGCCGGCCAATGCGCCGGGCATCACGGTCATGCGCCCGCTGTCGGTGTTCGGTTACGACGATGCGCCGCACGGCCACATGGAAGTCGACCTGAAAGACGTGCGCGTGCCGGTGGGCAACATCCTTCTGGGTGAAGGCCGCGGCTTTGAGATCGCACAGGGCCGCCTAGGCCCGGGCCGCATCCACCACTGCATGCGCAGCATCGGCGTGGCTGAGCGCGCGCTCGAACTGATGTGCAAGCGCCTGTCGTCGCGCATTGCGTTCGGCAAGGCCATCGCACAGCACAGCGTCTGGCACGAACGCATTGCCGAAGCGCGCTGCATGATCGAGCAGGCCCGCCTGCTGACGCTCAAGGCCGCATACATGATGGACACCGTCGGCAACAAGGTCGCCAAGGCTGAGATTGCGATGATCAAGGTCGTGGCTCCGAACATCGCCTGCCAGATCGTCGACTGGGCGATCCAGGCACACGGCGGCGGCGGCGTGTCGGGTGATTTCCCGCTGGCTTCGGCCTACGCGCACCAACGCACGCTGCGCCTGGCCGACGGCCCGGACGAAGTGCACCGCGCGGCCATCGCCAAGCTGGAACTGGCCAAGCACCTGCACCTGAAGGACGTTGTCGACATGCCGGTTACACGCGGTTCCTGACCTGCGGCACGGCTGTACCGTTCACTCCTTAACCCCGCCTTGAGCGGGGATTTTTTTGCCTCTGCCCGGCGTCTGCGCGTTTTTCGGTTCTGTGCTGGAATGGAACACTTTGCAGGCTGCTGGTGGCCTGCACCTCTCTTCCCAGCCAGAAGCCAAGGAGCCACCTCGATGATCGACGTCTATAGCTGGGCCACACCCAACGGCCACAAAGTGCACATCATGCTGGAAGAATGCGGGCTGCCTTACCGCGTTCACGGCGTCAACATCGGCGCCGGCGACCAGTTCAAGCCCGACTTCCTCAAGATCAGCCCCAACAACAAGATCCCGGCGATCGTCGATCAGGACGGCCCCGACGGCAAACCGATCTCGCTGTTCGAATCGGGCGCGATCCTGCTGTACCTCGCCGGCAAGACGGGCAAGTTCATGCCCGACGACGTGCGCGGCAAATACGAAGTGCTGCAATGGGTGATGTTCCAGATGGGCGGCGTCGGCCCGATGCTCGGCCAGGCGCACCACTTCCGCATCTACGCGCCCGAAAAGATCGAATACGCGATCAACCGCTACACGAACGAAGCCAAGCGTCTGTATGGCGTGATCGACAAGCGCCTGAGCGAATCGAAATTCCTGGGTGGCGCGGATTACTCCATCGCCGATATTGCGACGTGGCCCTGGCTGCGCAGCTGGAAGAACCAGGGGATCGAGCTGTCGGATTTCCCGAAGCTGCAGCGCTGGTTCGAAGCCATTGAAGAGCGCCCCGCCGTGCAACGCGCGGTGAAGGTACTGGCCAAGGAACGACCGGCTGTGCAGGACGACAAGGCGAAGGAAATCCTCTTCGGAGCGACGCAGTACGAGCGGCGCTGATTCCGCTTCTCCGCATCGAAAACAGGCCGCGCGATGCGGCCTTTTTCTTTTGGAAGTCGTCAATGCGGCGCGCTGGCGAGCGGCCTACACTGGCTTCACATCACTCACGCGTTCGTGCACAAACGCTATGGCAGCCTCACTCAAAATGGGCCTCGCGGCTGCGGTGTCCATCGTGGTTTATCTCGGCCTTGCCGCGCTCGGTTGGGGTGGCGTGGGCGCGTTCCTGGCCCACCCCGCACGCGTCGCGCTGGTGGTCATCACGGTGTTGCTGGCCATCGCCGCACTGCTTGCCGGCGGCAACCTCAGCCCCGGAGAACGTGAAGATCGATCCAACCGCTGGGTGCTGCCGGTGTTTGGCGTGATCGGCTTCGCCAGTGCATGGCTGCCGGCGCACACGGACCGGCTCAACCTCTGGTGCATCGATGGCGATGCCGTACGTTGGCTGGGTGTCGTGCTCTACGCCGCAGGCGGCGCGTTGCGTGTGTGGCCGGTGTATGTGCTGGGCAATCGCTTCAGCGGACTGGTCGCGATCCAGCCCGGCCATACGCTCGTGACCGGCGGCATCTACCAATACGTGCGCAACCCGAGCTACCTGGGGTTGCTGATCGGCACGCTGGGTTGGGGACTGACGTTCCGGGCACTGGCCGGTGTGGTGCTGACGCTCTTGCTGATTCCACCATTGGTGGCCCGCATGCGTGCCGAAGAAGCCCTGCTGCAATCGCAGTTCGGCGCGGAGTACGACGCGTACCGCGCCCGGACGTGGCGCCTCATTCCCGGGCTCTACTGACGCCGTCCACCACCAGGCTCGACATCGTTGCCGCGCGATTGCGTGCGCGCCCGGTTGGCCCGGTGGCGCAGGCGCTCTGACGCTACCTCACGGAAGACGCCTGATCGCATTACCGGGGCAATGCGAAGCACTGCACGTCCGGCGCGGTGTAGACCGTCGGATACGGCGACCGCGGCCCCGTCTGCAACCGCAGAGGCTGCGTCGCCAGCACCTCGGCTTCGTTACGCTCGCGCACTGTCAGCGGCTCCGGCGGCGGGCTCGGCAAGCGCA
Source organism: Ralstonia chuxiongensis (assembly GCF_024158925.1). Lineage (NCBI taxonomy): Bacteria > Pseudomonadati > Pseudomonadota > Betaproteobacteria > Burkholderiales > Burkholderiaceae > Ralstonia > Ralstonia chuxiongensis. Next base: position 29,044 of record NZ_JAMYWC010000004.1, read on the forward strand.
CCGGTTGATTGACCGCACACCGCACGGGTTTCCCGTCCGCCAGCCGCACATCCATCGTGTAATACGGCCCGACGATGGTCGGCGCGCAGGCGGCTGCGCCCAAGACCACCGTCATCAGCACCGCAGCATGCAGCGTCTTCATCACTCACCTCCGCAACGCGCGCGTCAGTGTTTTTGACTCAGCGCAGTCTCTGCAAGTGCCGCAACATCAGGCAGCCGCCGTCAGCATCCCCTGCTTCTCAATAAAGCGGATCACTTCATCCAACCCACCCTGCGCCCGCAGATTGCACATCACGAACGGACGATCGCCGCGCATCTTGCGGGTGTCGCTCTCCATCACCTCCAGCGACGCCCCGACGTATGGCGCCAGGTCCGTCTTGTTGATGATCAGCAGATCCGACTTGGTGATGCCCGGGCCGCCCTTGCGCGGGATTTTCTCCCCGCCTGCCACGTCGATCACGTAGATCGTCAGGTCCGACAGCTCGGGGCTGAACGTCGCCGCGAGGTTGTCACCGCCCGACTCAATGAACACCACATCCGCATCTGGAAACTTGGAGAGCATGCGATCCACCGCTTCGAGGTTGATCGACGCATCTTCGCGGATGGCCGTGTGCGGGCAGCCGCCCGTTTCGACGCCCATGATGCGTTCGGCGGGCAGCGCGCCGGAAATGGTCAGCAGCCGCTGATCTTCCTTCGTGTAGATGTCGTTGGTGATGGCCACCAGGTCATAGCGCTCGCGCATGGCCTTGCACAGCATTTCGAGCAGCGTGGTCTTGCCGGAGCCCACCGGGCCGCCCACACCAACACGCAGAGCAGGAAGTTTCTTGGTTCGCATGATGTTCAGGTTCAGGATCGAAAGAGTCGTGAGTATTGCGTTTCATGCCGGGCGGACAACACGCCCAGCCCCGGTGAAAACGTAGACAGTTCAGGCGGATGACATGCCGCACGGCGCGTGGCCTCTTCCACCGCACGCGCCACCGAAGTGTGCAGACCGAAGAGAATGCGCTGCCCCGCAGCCTGCCCGAGCGGCACGGCCTTCACCGCCGCCGCCATCTGGTTTTCCACCCACGCAAAGCAGTACGCCGTCACGCCGTCGTGCGGGTCGACATTCAGCGCGGCAGCGGCGGCGGCAAAGGCCGTCGGAAAGGTCACGGAGGCACGCGCGGCCAATGCGCTGCGCAGTGCGGCATCGCCCCATTCCATCTGCTGGATGAGGCGATTGAGCGACCAGCCCATCTGGGACGTTTCGAGCCGCAGCTCGCGCGTCTCGCGCGTAGCGAGGAACCATGCATCGCGCTCGGCCACGGCATCGAAGCGGCCTGCCTGCCAGTCGGCAAACTGCAGCAGCCACAACGGTGCCTCGCAGGCGGCCAGCACGTCGAGGCCCTCGGCAATCCACGCCGCCGCCGACGCTTCATCGGCCACGTGCCGGACGTCCACCGCCGCTTCCAGCCCCTGCGAATAGCTGAACGCGCCCACCGGCAGCGCGGGGGACGCGAGATGCAGCAAGGCGGTGAGCTGCGCCGCGTTAGTCATGGTGATGGTGATGATGGCTGCAGCCGGGCCCGTGAACATGGCCGTCGTCGTGACCATGCGCGTGGTCGTGTGCGTGATCGTGGCTATGCGCGTGGGCATGGTCATGATCATGCGAGTGCCCGTGATCGTTCCCGTGATGCTCGTGGTACAGCGCCTGCGCGGCTGCGTAGTCCTCTTCGAACGTCGCATCGTGGCCGTGACGATGGCCGCCGCCATAGGCGCCTGCCTCGGGCTCGAACGGCGCCTCCACATGCGCGACGGTCACGCCCAGGCGGACCAGCATGTCTTCGAGCACCGGATCGGCTTCGAGCTGCAGTGCATCTGCACTGACCTGCACGGGTGTGTGGCGATTGCCGAGGTGGTAGGCAGCGCGCATCAGCGCAAGACGGTTGTCGCTCGTCACGCGCAGGACTTGCTCAGGCGCGGCCTGCACTTCGACCAGCGTGCCGTCTTCAGCGACCAGCACGTCACCGCCACGCATGACGGTGCCGCGCGGCAGCACGACGGCCACGTCACGGCCATCGTCGAGGGTGGCGCGCAGGCGGCTGCGGCTGCGCTGCAGGAACGGCAGCACCAGCTTGGGCGCACGCTTGACCAGCACGGAGGCCAGGCCATGCGGCGCGGGGAGATGTTTAGTGATGGAAAGCATCGTTGGGGCCTATTCACAATCTCATGACGGCCCAGCTTGGAGCTGAGTCTGTCAAATACCAGGGTCCGAGCCTCGAAGGTCAAGCTCTGAGCCTCAATCGTCAGGTTCAGAGACTCAATCGTCAGGTTCAGAGACTCAATCGTCAGGCTCAGAGGCTCAATCGTCAGGCTCTGAGGCTCAATTGCCAAGCTCTGACACTCAACAGTGGGGCTCTGAACTCCGACTTTCACACTTTTGGTTTCGAATCTCGAGCTCTGAGGGTCGAACGTCGGGCTCGGAGGTTGGAGCACGAGGCTTTTTGCATCAAGCGTGGCCCTCGGAGGCTCGAAAAAATCACCATTTTTGCTTCGGTTGCGTCTCGTTTTGTCCAGATTGGGGCCTATGGCCGAATTGCTTTGCTTCGTTGGCTCTTATTCGATATCTGGAGTATCGAATTTGAGGGTCAGAGGGTCGTGGTTGGGGGTCTGAGGCTGGGACTTCGAGGTTCGAGGCTCGTTTTCCTCTTTTTCTGCCGGGGCGGGCCTTGGTGGTTTGCTGCTGTTTCGTCCCCTGCCGGGGCCGACTCACTTTCTTTGTCTTGCCAAAGAAAGTAAGCAAAGAAAAGCGCGCCCGAGATGGCGAAAGACTCCTTGAATTTATGTCGCAGAGAGGGAGGGGAGGCAAACTCGCTTCGCTCAAACAGGCCTCCCCTCTTTTTCCTCTCTGCAACAGAAATTCAAGGCGCCATCTAGGGCAGGGGTAAAGCACACAATCTTCTGCCCGAGCGCCACTCCGTTGTTCGTTCCGAACCCTCGCACGCACTTCCACTTCCACTTCCACTTCCACTTCCACTTCCACTTGCACTTGCACTTGCACTTGCACTTGCACTTGCACTTGCACTTGCACTTGCACTCAACGAGCCCCGGCGCCCACCTCAGTTTCCCGCCGGTGTGGCCTTTGACGTTCCTGCCCTTGATGGCGCCTTGAATTTTCGTAAGCGGGCGGAAAAAAGACGGGAAACTGTCTGAGCGCAGCGAGTTTTTCCCGTCTCCGCACGGTTACGCAAATTCAAGGAATGGGTCGCCATCTCGGGCGCGCCTTTCTTTTGCCTACTTTTCTTTGGCAAGACAAAGAAAAGTAGGTCAGCCCCGGCAGGGGATGAAACAAGGGATGAACCACCAAGCCCCAACCCCAGAAAAACTCAAAACAAAAAATACCTCTGCGCCATCGGCAACACTTCCGCCGGCTCACAAGTCAGCACCGTCCCATCCGCCACCACCTGATACGTCTCCGGATCAACAGTAATGTCAGGCTGCCAGTCGTTATGGATCATGTGCGCCTTGGTCACAGTACGCGTGCCCTTGACCACCGCCGTGGTTTTAGCCAGCCCGTACTGTTCGGCCACCCCAGCAGCGGCCGCAGACTGCGACAAAAAGCTCAACGACGTCCGCCCCAGCGCCCCACCCGCCGACCCAAACATCGGCCGATAGTGCACAGGCTGCGGTGTCGGGATCGACGCATTCGCATCGCCCATCGCCGCGGAGGCAATCATCCCGCCCTTCAGGATCAGGCTCGGCTTCACACCAAAGAACGCGGGTTTCCACAACACGAGGTCGGCCCACTTGCCGACTTCAACCGAGCCCACTTCGTGCGCAATGCCGTGCGTGAGCGCGGGGTTGATCGTGTACTTCGCCACGTAGCGCTTCACGCGGAAGTTGTCGTGCCCGCCGCGCGCGTCGTTCGGGTCACCGGCGAGCTTGCCGCGCTGCACCTTCATCTTGTGCGCGGTCTGCCACGTGCGCAGAACGACTTCGCCCACGCGGCCCATCGCCTGCGAGTCGCTGGAGATCATCGAGAAGGCGCCCAGGTCGTGCAGGATGTCTTCGGCAGCAATGGTCTCGCGGCGGATGCGGCTTTCGGCAAAGGCAATGTCTTCGGCAATGGACGCATCGAGGTGATGGCACACCATCAGCATGTCCAGATGCTCGTCCAGCGTGTTGACGGTGAACGGCCGCGTCGGGTTGGTGGACGATGGCAGCACGTTCGATTCACCGCACACGCGGATGATGTCGGGCGCGTGCCCGCCGCCCGCGCCTTCGGTGTGGTACGTGTGGATCGTGCGGCCTTTGAATGCAGCGACGGTGGCCTCGACAAAGCCCGATTCGTTCAACGTATCGGTGTGGATGGCGACCTGCGTGTCGGTATCGTCGGCCACGCCCAGACAGCAATCGATGGCGGCCGGCGTGGAGCCCCAGTCCTCGTGCAGCTTCAGGCCGATGGCGCCCGCGTCGATCTGCTCGCGCAGCGCGCCTGGCAGGCTGCCGTTGCCCTTGCCAAGAAAGCCGATGTTCATCGGATACGCATCAGCGGCCTGCAGCATGCGCTGCATGTACCACGGGCCTGGCGTGCAGGTGGTGGCGTAGGTGCCGGTGGCGGGGCCAGTGCCGCCGCCGATCATCGTCGTCACGCCGCTGTTGAGCGCTTCGTCGATCTGCTGCGGGCAGATGAAGTGGATGTGCGTGTCGACGCCGCCGGCGGTGACGATCATGCCCTCGCCCGCGATGATCTCGGTGCCCGGGCCGATGACGATGGTCACGCCGGGCTGGATGTCCGGATTGCCCGCCTTGCCGATCGCCGAGATGCGACCGTTCTTCAGGCCAATGTCAGCCTTGACGATGCCCCAGTGGTCGATGATCAGTGCGTTGGTGATGACGGTGTCCGCGCAGTCCTTCGACTCGCGCTGGCTCTGGCCCATGCCGTCGCGGATGACCTTGCCGCCGCCGAATTTCACTTCCTCGCCGTAGATGGTGAAGTCGCGTTCGACTTCGACGATGAGGTCGGTGTCGGCCAGGCGAAGGCGGTCGCCGGTTGTGGGGCCAAACATTTCCGCATAGGCGCGGCGATCAATCTTCAATGTCATGTCCGTGCCTCGTTCAAAGCTTGCCCATCACACGGCCGGCAAAGCCGTAGACCACGCGATCGCCCGCAAGCGCCACGAGCTCGACCGTGCGCTCCTGCCCCGGCTCGAAGCGCACGGCGGTGCCGGCGGCGATGTTGAGTCGATAGCCGCGCGCAGCTTCTCGGTCAAAGCGCAACGCGTCATTGACTTCATAGAAGTGGTAGTGCGAGCCGATCTGCACCGGGCGGTCGCCCGTGTTGGCCACCGTGACCGTCACCGTGGGGCGGCCTGCGTTGAGTTCCAGATCGCCGTCTTGCGGCAGGAGTTCACCGGGGATCATGTCGCGCCCCTTTAGACAGCCGCCACCAGCAGGCCGGCACCGTACAGCGCCACGCCCACACCCGACAGACGCGCCAGCCACGCCAGACGCGGCTTCAGCGCAAAGCCCGCGCCGATACCAGCGGTATGCAGCAGCGCCGTCGCCACGGCAAAGCCGCCAACGAAGTACGGGAACATGGCTTGCGCGCCAGCGGGGAATTCCGTGCCATGCGCATAGCCATGGAACAGTGCGAACGCGCCGCACAGCAGTGCACCGCCCCAGGTCGGCAGTTGGGCGCGTGCGGCAATCAGCAGGCCGAACACCAGCAGCGATGCTGCGATCATCGGCTCGGCCATCGGCAAGGCCACGCCGCCTGTGCCGAGCAGCGCGCCCAGGATCATCAACGCAACAAAGGCGACCGGTGCCCACAACGCGTCGCGCACCGAGCGCGAGGCCAGCGCGCTCCACACACCCACGGCCACCATTGCCAGGAGGTGATCTGCGCCGGTGAGCGGATGCAGGAACCCCGCGAGCAGGCTGCCCTCGGCGGTATGGCCCGGATGCCCCGGGTGAGCGAAGGCAACGGAGGCGCCAAACGTGAGCGCAATGGCCGCAGCGGGCCGGACGAAGCGAGACAGGGTAGGCGTCATGGCAGGACTCGTAGTGGTGAGTGGCGTGCGGACTTCAAACTTCAAACAATCGGGTGGTGGACGGTGACGAGCTTCGTGCCGTCGGGAAACGTGGCTTCGACCTGGATGTCGGGAATCATCTCGGCCACGCCGTCCATCACGTCATTGCGCGTGAGGAGCGTGGTGCCGTAGTGCATCAGCTCGGCGACGGTCTTGCCGTCGCGTGCACCTTCCATGATGGCGGCGCTGATGAAGGCGACGGCTTCCGGGTAGTTGAGCTTGAGGCCGCGGCCCTTGCGGCGCTCGGCCAGCAAGGCGGCGGTGAAGATCAGCAGCTTGTCTTTTTCGCGCGGGGTCAGTTCCACGAGGGGCTCTCTTCGGTGAGGGTCAATTCAGTTCAGTTCAGATCGGGCAATGCGAGGTCACGTCGCCATCATGTCGCCGTCATGTAGACCAGAGGCGCAGCGGACGGCCCGCTACGCCATGCATCGGTTCGCGCAGCGCAAGCCATGTCTGCGACAACAGGGCGCGTGCATCTTCGGGCCGGCGTGCGAGCACGCGTAGCAGCAAAACGTTTGGCAGGCCGGGCGCATCTTGCGTGAGGCACGTGACGCCTGCGCGCAAGTCATCGTTGTACGGCAGGTGCTCGGCCATCGATTCGGCCAGGGCATCGGTCGCGCCTTCGCCCACGGCCCAGAGCGTGCCGACGACGTGGAAGCCGGCCATGCCCGTCGTCGCGTTCAGCATGGGCGATTGCGTGTCGAACGCGGCCGATTCAATCCACAGCGGTTGGCCGTTGCAACGCAATGCGGTGCGCATGACGATGCGGCCTTCGGCCCACGATTCACCGGCGGCATGGCGGCCGAGCATGGTCGTGTCCCAGCCGATGGCGGTGGCGCCCGGTGCCAGATCCAGCGTCAGGTCGATGATCGGGCAGGCCTGGTTGAAGACGATGTTCTCTTGCGGTAGCCAGTCGAGCCGCGCGCCAGCATCCATGCGGATAGCAACACGCTGCGTGGCCGTGCGGCCGAGCGACTTGTACCACTTGGTGGCGCCGGGCGTGGTCAGTACCGCATGCGCGTCGGCACCGAGTTCGATGTCGATATCGAGCACATCGCCGCCGGCAATGCCTGCGGGCGGATGCAGCATGACGGCATGGCAGACGGCCTCGCCTTCCGGATGCAGCGCCTTCTGCACCCGCAGGGGCCCCTGATGCCGGCAGGTGGCCAGCACAGTGCGCTCGCCGCGCCGCGCAAATGCCAGGCGCAATGAGGCTTCCCAGGATGCAAATGCGGAGGCCTGCGGCGGAACAGGAAAATCGGGATGGCGCATCGGTCATGCAATCGGGAGGCATCCCTCATGAAACGCGGCTGTGCGCTTCAGATTGGACCCCGCCCTAAGCAAACGGAAAGGTTTTCCATCATAGCCAGATGCCGCACATTTGGCACCCGACTTTTTCACACGACACCTGTGCGTCAAACCGCCACCAGATCGCGCACGCCATCGGCCTCCATGTTGGCGCCGTCGCCGCTGGCAATCACCTCGCCCCGGCTCATGACGACGTAGCGGTCGGCAATGCTGCGGGCAAAGTCGTAGTACTGCTCGACCAGCAGCACCGACATACCGAACTCGTCCACGAGGCGCCGCAGCGTGCGGCCAATCTCCTGGATGATCGACGGCTGGATGCCTTCGGTCGGCTCGTCCAGGATCAGCAGGCGCGGCTCGCTCATCAGCGCACGGCCGATGGCCAGTTGCTGCTGCTGGCCGCCGGACAGGTCGCCACCGCGCCGGCCCTTCATCTCCTTGAGCACCGGAAACAGCTCGTAGATGGAATCGGGCACCTTGGAAGGCGCACGCTTGGCGGCTGCACCAATCAGCAGGTTCTCTTCCACCGTCAGACGCGGGAAGATTTCGCGCCCCTGCGGCACATAGGCAAGGCCCTGCGAGACGCGCTCGTACGCGGGCAGCTTCTGGATGGTGCGGCCTTCCCAATCGATCACACCGCTGGCGGTGGGCACCACGCCCATCAGGCACTTGAGCAAGGTTGTCTTGCCGACGCCGTTGCGGCCAAGCAGCGTGGTCAGCTTGGCCGACGGCACGTCGAAGCTGACATTGCGCAGGATGTGGCTGCCGCCGTAGAACTGGTTCAGTTGTTGGACCTGCAACATATCAACGCCCCAAGTACGATTCGATCACGCGCTCATCGCGCTTGACGGCATCGAGCGTGCCTTCGGCGAGGACACTGCCTTCAGCCAGCACGGTCACGCGCCCTTCTGCCCCCGCCAGCGCGGCGACAAACTCCATGTCGTGTTCCACGACCATGATCGAGCACGTGCCGCGCAGGCCGTTGAGCAACGCAGCGAGCTGCATCGTCTCTTCATCTGTCATGCCGGCAACGGGTTCATCGAGCAGCAGCAGTTGCGGCTGCTGCATCAAGAGCATGCCGATCTCAAGCCGCTGCTTTTGCCCGTGCGAGAGCAGCCCGGCGGGCCGATACGCCTCCGCTTCCAGATGGATGCGGCCGAGGGTTTCTTCGATGCGCTGGCGGCCGTCGTTCAGCAGACGCGCGCGCAGCGACACCCACCAGCGCTTGTCGGCCTTCATCGCCAGTTCCAGGTTCTCCCACACGGTGTGCTGCTCGAACACGGTCGGCTTCTGAAACTTGCGGCCGATGCCGATCTGCGCGATGCGCGGTTCGGTCAGGCGCAGCAGGTCGATAGTCTGGCCGAGAAACACGCGGCCGGTCACGTCCGCATTGCGTGGCCCCGTCTTGCCGGTGATCACGTCCATCATCGTGGTCTTGCCCGCGCCGTTGGGGCCGATGATGCAGCGCAGCTCACCATGGTCGATCGACAGCGTGAGCGCGTTCAGTGCGCGAAAGCCGCCGAAGCGCACCGTCACGTCTTCGAGGTACAGGATGGCGCCGTGCGAGACGTCGATCGTGTCCGGCTCGACCACGTGGCCCATGCCCGTGGCGGTGCCGCTGAAGTTTCCGATCTGCGCGCGGTCGGGGAGTTCGGTAAAGGTGCTCATGCATGGTCTCCGGTGACGGTCGCGGCTTCGGGGGCCTTGGCTTGCGTGGGCACCCGCTTCTTCATGCGCAGCTTGCCCATCAGGCCCAGCACACCGTTCGGCAGATACAACGTCACCAGCACGAAGATCGCGCCGAGCACGAACAGCCAGTATTCCGGCACCCATGCGGTGAGCAACGTCTTGGCCCCGTTGACGAGGAACGCACCGATGATCGGGCCGATCAACGTACCGCGTCCGCCCACGGCCACCCACACCGCCATCTCGATGGAGTTGCCCGGCGACATCTCGCCCGGGTTGATGATGCCGACCTGCGGCACGTAGAGCGCACCCGCAATGCCGCACAGCACGGCGGAGAACGTCCACACGAACAGCTTGTAGCCGAGGGGGTTGTAGCCGGAGAACATCACGCGTGCTTCTGCATCGCGGATGGCGGTGACCACGCGGCCGAACTTGGACGTGACGATGGCGCGGCACGCAATGAACGCCAGCACCAGCGCGACGAACGTGGCGACAAACAGCACGGTGCGGGTTGGCAACGCAGAGATCTGGAAGCCGAGAATGCGCTTGAAGTCGGTAAAGCCGTTGTTGCCACCGAAGCCCGTCTCGTTACGGAAGAACAGCAGCATGGCCGCATACGTCATTGCCTGCGTGATGATCGACAGGTACACGCCCTTGACGCGTGAGCGGAACGCGAAAAAGCCGAACAGCCACGCGAGCACGCCGGGCACCAGCACCACCAGCAGCGCGGCCCAGGCAAAGTGCTCGGTGCCGTGCCAGAACCAGGGCAGCTCTTTCCAGTCGAGAAAGACCATGAAGTCCGGCAGATCGCTCTTGTACACACCTTCGCGGCCGATGGAGCGCATCAGGTACATACCCATCGCATAGCCCCCCAGCGCGAAAAACACGCCGTGGCCGAGGCTGAGGATGCCGCAATAGCCCCACACCAGGTCGAGTGCCAGCGCCGCAAGGGCGTAGCACATGATCTTGCCGACGAGCGTGAGCGCATACGCCGACAGATGCAGCGGGCTGCCCTCGGGCACCAGCAGTGCGCACACCGGCGCGCCAATGCACACGATGAGCGACGCCAGCACCAGCGCAGACCACCCGCGCCCCGACAGCAGCGGCATGCGCGCCGGAATATCGAGAGAGAACTTGGTCGTCGTCATATCAGGCCTCGGCGCTGCGGCCCTTGAGGGCGAACAGCCCCTGCGGACGCTTCTGGATGAACAGCACGATCAGCACCAGCACGATGATCTTCGCCAGCACCGCGCCATAGAACGGCTCGATGAACTTGTTGATGAGCCCCAGCCCGAACGCCCCGATGATCGTGCCGGCCAACTGCCCCACCCCGCCCAGCACCACGGCCATGAACGAATCGATGATGTAGCTCTGGCCGAGGTCCGGCCCGACGTTGCCGATCTGCGAGAGCGCGCAGCCGCCCAGCCCCGCAATGCCCGCGCCAAACGCGAACGCGTAGCTGTCGACCTTCCAGGTGCGCACGCCAACGCAGGCGGCCATCGTGCGGTTCTGCGTGGTGGCACGTACGAACAGGCCCAGGCGCGTGCGGTTGAGCACCGCCCACGCAATCGCCACCACGGCCAGCGCAAACAACAGAATGACAAGCCGGTTGTACGGCAGCACAAGGCCCTGCGTCAGGGCAACGCCACCGCTCATCCAACTCGGGTTGGCCACCTCCACGTTCTGCGCACCGAAGATGGAGCGCACCGCCTGCATCAGCAGCAGGCTGATCCCGAACGTGGCGAGCAGCGTTTCGAGCGGGCGGCCATACAGATGGCGCAGCACCAAGCGCTCCAGCGCAAAGCCGACGATGGCGGCGGCCAGGAACGCGGCAGGCAGCGCTGCCGGGAGATACCAGTCGAAGGCATTCGGAAAGTAGTTGCGAAAGATCGTTTGCACCACATACGTGGCATACGCACCGATCATCAGGAACTCGCCATGCGCCATGTTGATGACGCCGATCAGGCCATAGGTGATGGCCAGCCCGAGCGCCGCCAGCAAAAGCACGGAGCCCAGGCTCAGGCCCGCGAACAGGTTGCCGATCAGTTCAGATTTGCGTTCCTGTGCGGCCAGACTATCGAGCGCTTGCTGTGCTGCGGCACGCAGCTCGCCATCCGCCCCACTGTCTTTCGCGAGCAGCGGTGCAATGCGTTGCCGGGTCTGCGGGTTGGTGTCGCCCGCGAGCAGCTTCAGCGCTTCGAGCTTCTCGGCATGTGTGCCGTCGTCGAGTGCGAGATTGGCCCACAGCAGATGCAGCTTGCTGCGCAACTCCGGATCGGTCTCATGCTTGCGTGCGGCGTCGACAATGGGGCGTGATGCCGTCTCCGGATGCGCGAGCAGCGTATCGACGGCCTGCGCGCGCACCGCGCGATCGGGCGATTGCAGCACAAAGCCGCTCGCCGCGCTGTCCACTTGCGCACGCAGGGCATTGTTCAGAGTGAGCGATTGCAGGTCGTCGGCCTTGACGGTCACGGGCTGGCCCGAAATCGCATCGAGGTAGCGCTCGCCGTCCTGGCGCACCATGCCGGCGGCGGGGGCAAAGAACAGCGCGTCGTTCTGCAACGCTTGCAGAATCGGGCCGGCCTGTTCGGCAGGCGCAGCAGTGAGCGCGTTGAGCGTCTTTACCTTGGCGTCGAAATCGTCTTCGGCCAGCGGCTTGAGATCCGCCTGGGTCAAAGGTTGTCCGGCAGCCCACGCAGATACCGCGGGCATCGCAGCCAGACAGACCGCGCACAGCAGCGCGGCAAAGAATCGGGACAGGCGCATCATGGCAATCCGATACGTGGCGGTCGATGTCGAAACCGGTCCGCCACGTCGTACAGCGTCGTTCAAAGGACCGGCTACGTTAGACACATGGCCGGCCCGCCTGACCACATCACTTGCTTGCGACCATGTCAGGCTTGCCCTCGTTGCCGGGGATGTACGGGCTCCACGGCTTGGCGCGGATCACCGTCGGCGTCTTCCACACGACGTTGAACTGACCATCGCCGCGCACTTCGCCGATCATCACGGGCTTGCTGAGGTGGTGGTTGTTGTTCATCACCAGTGTGAAGCCGGACGGCGCCTTGAACTGCTGGCCGTACATCGCCTTGCGGACCTTGTCCACGTCGGTGGAACCGGCCTTTTCCACGGCCTGCTTCCACATCATGATGCCGACGTAGGTCGCTTCCATCGGGTCGTTGGTGACGCGCTTGTCACCACCCGGCAGGTTGTTGGACTTGACCCACGCAGCCCACTTCTTCTTGAAGTCGTCATTGACCGGGTTCTTGACCGACATGAAGTAGTTCCATGCTGCCAACTGGCCGGCCAGCGGCTTGGTGTCGATGCCGCGCAGTTCTTCTTCACCCACCGAGAACGCCACCACCGGTACATCCTTGGCCTTCAGGCCAGCGTTGCCGAGTTCCTTGTAGAACGGCACGTTCGAATCGCCGTTGATGGTGGAAATGACGGCGGTTTTGCCGCCCTGCGAGAACTTCTTGATGTTGGCGACGATGGTCTGATAGTCGGAGTGGCCGAACGGGGTGTAGACCTCTTCGATGTCGCTGTCCTTCACGCCCTTGCTGTGCAGGAATGCGCGCAGGATCTTGTTGGTCGTGCGCGGGTAGACGTAATCGGTACCGAGCAGGAAGAAGCGCTTGGCGCCGCCGCCTTCCTTGCTCATCAGGTATTCCACGGCCGGAATGGCCTGCTGGTTGGGTGCCGCGCCGGTGTAGAAGACGTTCTTCGACATCTCTTCGCCTTCGTACTGCACCGGGTAGAACAGCAGGCCATTCAGCTCTTCATAGACCGGCAGCACCGACTTGCGCGACACCGACGTCCAGCAGCCGAACGTGACGGCCACCTTGTCCTGCGTCAGCAGCCCGCGCGCCTTCTCGGCAAACAGCGGCCAGTTCGAAGCCGGGTCCACCACCACCGGTTCCAGCTTGCGGCCCAGCACGCCACCACTCTTGTTGATCTCGTCGATTGTCATCAGCGCCACGTCTTTCAGCGACGTTTCGGAGATGGCCATGGTGCCCGACAGCGAATGCAGGATACCGACCTTGATCGGGTCCTTTGCCTGAGCAAACGCGAAGTTCGACACAGACAACAGCGTTGCGGCGGCGACGGCAGACAGCTTCAACAGCTCACGACGTTTCATTGCGGCTCCTTGGGTTTAATGGTGGCGAGAACGACTCCCCGGGGCCCAAAAGTGCAACTACCGTGCCATCGCATTTGGCTCATTCGAAGGGAAATCCGCGCCAAAACAGTGCCAAAGCCGCGCCAAGAACGCGCATTTGTTCTGCAGGATGCGCCCGCTTGGGGCGCGCGCAGACAAGCACAAAACAAGCTGAGTGCAAGAGAAAGACAAGGCAAAAAGAAAGGCCGGCATTGCGCCGGCCTTGTGAACGTACGAAAAGCGAGACTCAGGAATAGCGGCGCGAAATCGATTCGGCCACGCAAACCGGGCGCTCCTGCCCTTCGCGTTCGATGGTCACAGCCCAGGTCATTTGCGCGCCCGTCAGCGTGGGCGCATTGGGCAACGGCGGCAGCGCTTCCATTTCCACCAGCTTCACGCGGGCGCGCACACGGCTGCCCACCGGCACAGGTGCAGTGAAACGGACCTTGTTCAGGCCGTAGTTCACGCCCATCTTCACATCGGCCATCTCGATCGCGTTCGCCATCAGCATCGGCAGCAACGACAGCGTTAGGAAGCCGTGCGCCACCGGTGCTCCGAACGGCGACTCGCGCTTCGCACGCTCAACGTCCACGTGAATCCACTGGTGATCGCCCGTGGCCTCGGCAAAGAGATTCACCTGCTGCTGCGTGATCTCTGTCCAGTCGCTCACGGCAACTTCCTGGCCGATCAAGCCTTTCAACTCGTCGAGCGATTCGATGATGCGCATCTGGGTTGTCTCCTTGTTGTGATGCGATGACGTGGAATCAAGCCTTCGGGCGCCGGCCAAACAGGCCCATGCCCGTTACCGTGCAGACGAGTTCGCCGCGCTGATTGTGTGCCTCCCAGCGGTTGACGGCCACGCCCCGATCCGGCTTCGACTGCGATGGGCGCACTTCCATGCATGTGCTCGACACTGACAGCGTGTCACCCGGGTACACCGGCTTCATCCAGCGGATTTCATCCACGCCGGGCGAACCCATGCTGGCCGCCTTGCCGAGGAAGCCGGTCACCATCAGCCGCATCATGATCGAGCAGGTCATCCAGCCGCTCGAGATGATGCCGCCGTAGATGCTGTGCTTGGCGGCCTCCGCATCGATGTGGAACGGCTGCGGATCGTACTGCCGCGCGAAGGTCAGGATCTCCTCTTCGGTGACGGTGTAGGTACCCATCTGCAGCGTACGGCCGACTTCGAAATCATCGAAGTAGAACTCGTACGATCGCGTTGCTTCTGCCCTTTCGTTCTCCGCCATATCGTCTCCTCCAAATGACAACGCCCCGCACGAATGCGGGGCGTTCAGGTTTGCCGTTACGCCGCTTGCTGGAAGCCAGGCAGCGATGCGAAGCGTGCCAGGTGATGGTCCACGTCGCCCAGCGTCGTGTTGATCATCGTCAGCCGCTTGAACATGTGCGCGGCCGGCAGTTCGTTCGTCACGCCCATGCCGCCGTGCAGTTGCACGGCTTCCTGGCCAACGTCACGCGCAGCCTGGCCGACGCGCGCCTTGGCAGCCGACACGTAGCGGCGGCGTGCCTCGACGTCGCCATCTTCAAAGTGCGCAGCGGCCAGATAGGTAATCGAGCGCGCTTGCTCGCCATGGATGAACATGTCGACCATGCGGTGCTGCAATGCCTGGAAGCGCGCGATCGGCACGCCAAACTGCTGACGGGTCTTGGTGTACTCAAGCGTTGCCGCGTTCAGCGCGTCGATCAGGCCGATCGCTTCAGCGCACAACAGCACGCAACCAAGATCCGCCACGGCGTCGATCGTTTCCCACGCTTCGCCCGTGGTGCCAAGCAGCGTTGCCGGCGCGTTGTCGAAGCGGATATCCGCAGCGTGCAGGTTGTCGATCGTGCGGTAGTCCTTGACCGTGACGCCGGCGGCAGTGCGGTCGACCACAAAGAGCGACAGGCCCGACGTGTCACGCGCTTCGCCACCCGTGCGCGCCGAGACGATCAGCTTGTCTGCCTGCGCGCCATGCACCACAACCGCCTTCTCGCCGGTCAGCGTCCAACCGCCGCCTTGTTGCGCAGCGCGCGTGGTGACGTTGAACAGCTCGTAACGCGATTGGGGCTCGCCGAATGCAATGGCCAGCTTCACGGCACCGCCAGCGACTTCTTCAAGCAAGGCATCCTGCCCGCCCGTGAGCTTGAGCGCCTGCGCGCCTAGCACGGTCGCCTGGTACGGCTCCACCACCAGGCCGCGGCCGAGTTCCTGCATCACCACCAGCAGGTCCATTGCGCGGCCGTCAAAACCGCCTTGTGCTTCCGGCACCGGCAATGCGGTCAGGCCCAGTTCGGCCAGCGCATCCCAATGGGCCTGTGACACGCCTTCCGGCGAGTACACAACCTTGTTGCGCGCCTCAAAGCCGTAGTCCTTGTCGATGAAGCGGCGCACTGCATCGGCCAGTTGCTTCTGTTCGTCGGTGAACGAGAAATCCATGTTTGTCTCCGCTATGTGTTCTGTCGTCGTTCTGCTCAGACGCCAAGGATCATCTGCGAGATGATGTTGCGCTGGATCTCGTTCGACCCGCCGTAGATCGAGGTCTTGCGATAGTTGAAGTAGTACGGCGCAAGCGGCGCGGCATCGTTGTCGCCCGTCACGGCCTGCGAGGTGTCGCCTTCCAGGTAGCTCGGGTCGAACGGCTGGGCATACGGCCCCACGGCTTCGACCATCAGCTCGGTCAGCATCTGTTGGATCTGCGTGCCCTTGATCTTGAGCAGAGACGCCTCGGGGCCGGGGCCTTTGCCGGCGTTCTCGCTCGACACCACGCGCAGCACCGTCATCTCCAGTGCCAGCAGTTCAATTTCCAGCGACGCCACCTTGGCACCGAATACCGGATCCTGCAGCAGCGGCTTGCCGTTCTTCTGGTGTTGCAGAGCGACACGCTTGAGGAACGCCAGTTCGCGCTTGGAGTTACCCACGCGCGCGATGCCCGTGCGCTCGTGGCCGAGCAGATACTTGGCGTACGTCCAACCGCGGTTTTCATCACCGATCAGGTTTTCGACCGGCACCTTGACGTTGTCGAAGAACACCTCGTTCACTTCGTGCTCTTCGTCCAACATGATGATCGGGCGCACGGTGATGCCTGGCGTCTTCATGTCGATCAGCAGGAACGAGATGCCCTCTTGCTTCTTCGCATCCGGGTCCGTGCGGACCAGGCAGAAGATCATGTCGGCGTGTTGGCCGAGCGTGGTCCAGGTCTTCTGACCGTTGACGATGTAGTGATCGCCTTCGCGTACGGCGCGGGTCTTCACCGAGGCCAGATCGGAACCGGAACCGGGCTCCGAATAGCCCTGACACCACCAATCGGTGCAATCAACGATGCGCGGCAGGAAGTAGCGCTTTTGCGCTTCATTGCCGTATTTCATGATCACAGGGGCGACCATGCTGACGCCGAACGGCAGCACGCCGGGCGCGCCGACCTGCGCGCACTCTTCGTCCCAGATGTGTTTTTGGATGGGAGACCAGCCGGTGCCGCCCCATTCAACCGGCCAATGCGGTACCGACCAGCCCTTGGCCGCAAGCGCCTTGTGCCAGCGAACGAAATCGTCGCGGTTCAGGCGGCGGTGGTTCAACACCTTGTCTTGGATGTCCTTGGGCAGATTGGCTTCCAGCCAGCCGCGGACTTCCTGGCGGAACGCATCATCGGCCGCCGAGTAGTTCAGATCCATGCCTGTCTCCTGTGGTTGGCTCCCCACCGTGGCAAATCGGTGGAGAACGTTCTGTCGGACCGGCGCGGACCTGAATGGGGGCTGCTAGTGCACGGGCTGCTTGAGCGCGTCGGGCACCAACAGCGGCATCACGTCGATGCCTTCCTCCGCCAGTTCCTGCGCTTCCTCCCGAGACGTCGTCCCGCGAATGCCCCGCTCCGGCGCCTCGTTGTAATGCATACGGCGCGCCTCTTCTGCAAACCGCTCGCCGACGTCCTCGGTATTAGCAAGGACATGGCGCACGGCTTTCAGGTAGAGCTGTTGCAGGGTCGCGGGCACACCGCTCTCGCCTTCAGCTGCCTTGGCGGTGCCGCTTTTCTGGGCGGTCTCCGCACGAGACGACGATAGATTCAGGCGGGGCGCACTCGGCAAACGCTCGACCTCGTTGTGACCGCAAACTGGGCACGTCAATAGCCCGCGCTCTTGCTGCGATTGCAGGTCGGCATCGGAGCCGAACCAGCCTTCGAAGCGGTGGTCATTGGCACAGCGGAGGTCCAGCACTTTCATGATCGGTCCAGCGCATGGGGATGAGTGTATCCCCGATTCGAAAATTTGTGAACGGTCGTGCTAATTTTTTCGCACGACCGTTCGCTATGGTAGCAACGACAGGAAAACGGTGTGATCACACGACGCCTATAAGAGCCTCAGACGGCACCCGGCGTCCACGCGCCTGACAGAATCTTCTCAAGCCAGAACGTTCCGATGATGGTCTTCACGTCGGAAATCTTACCTTCGCGCACCCAATCGATCAGTTGCCCGACCGGCGTGACGAAGGTCTCGAGAAATTCGCCTTCATCCAGCATTGCCGTACCCGGTTTAAGATCGCGCGCGAGATAAATGTCGATGAACTCAGTGGAATACGAAATGACCGGATGAATGCGCGTGAGATAGTCCCAGCGCTCGGCCGTGTAGCCGGTTTCTTCGCGCAGTTCGCGCTTGCCGCATGTGAGCGCACCTTCCTCCGGATCGAGCTTGCCTGCCGGAAACTCAATCATCACCTTCCCGACCGGGTAGCGGAACTGACGCTCCATCAGCACGGTGCCGTCATCGAACAGCGGAATCATCATCACCGCGCCCGGGTGAATCAGGTATTCGCGGCTGGCATTGCGGCCGTCCGGCAGGCGAACAATGTCGTGCTTGAGCGTGAGAAATTTGCCCTGGTGCATCAACGCAGATGCGACCTGCGTCTCGCGCAGACCGGCATCCGGGTCCTGCGTCACATCAGGGGTGGCGTTCAGCGGGGTGTGATCGGACATGGCGCTCTCTCATGCCGAGACAGCGAGAACCTGCCCGGCGGGAATTAACGGGAATCGCGAGGATGGCGAACCAGGTATTGCCACGTAAAGCCGGGAAACGCGAACACCAGCATCAGGCAAGCGGTGATCGCGTAAAACTGCCAGCCTTGCGGAAATGCATTGCCTTGGCTCGATTCGATACCAAAGCCGATCAGCCCAACCACAACGTACATGGCAATCAGCTCGGTGCCGCGCAGCCAGAACGGCTTGCGAGGCCAGCGTGCCGGCACCAGCGCCAGCACGCGTTGATTGACGAACGGCAGGTTGGCACAGATGAGTGCCAACGCGATGACAAACAGACCGCCCGTCGACGTATTCATAGCGCTCGGCGTTTTACGAAGCCAACGTCAGGCGGATTGCCTGATAGCACACAGCCATCAGGCCGGCCGGGAAGATACCCAGCAACAGCACCAGCAAGCCGTTGACCGACAGCAGTGAACGCAGGCCGAAGGTGGCCTCCACGGGGCCTTCGTCCGCCGGCGCATCGAAATACATGACCTTGATGACACGCAGGTAGTAGAACGCCCCCACCAGCGAGAACAGCACCGCCACCACGGCCAACCACGGCATACCTGCATCGACCACCGCGCCCAGGACCGACAGCTTGGCGTAGAAGCCAACCGTCGGAGGCAGGCCCGCCAGCGACATCATGATGAACAGCATCAGCAGCGCAAACCACGGGCTCTTTTTCGACAAGCCCTTGAGGTCGGCAAGCTCTTCCGCTTCGTAGCCCTTGCGTGCAAGCAGCAGGACCATGCCGAAGCCACCCAATGCGGTCAGCACGTAGGTGATCGCATAGAACATCGACGCGCTGTAGGCCTGGGCCGTCAAATCCGGCTTGCCGGAGCTGACGCCCGACACCAAGCCCAGCAGCAGAAAGCCCATGTGCGAGACGGTCGAGTAACCGAGCAGACGCTTGAAGTTGGTCTGAACAACGCCCGTGATATTGCCAATGGCCAGCGACACAACGGCCAGCACGATCAGCATGTTCTGCCAGTCGAACGCCAGCGGCAGCAGGCCTTCCACCAGAATGCGAAACGTCATCGCGAACGCCGCCACCTTCGGTGCGCCGGCAATCAGCAGCGTCACGGCCGTCGGCGAGCCTTGGTACACGTCTGGCACCCACATGTGGAACGGTGCCACACCCAGCTTGAAGCCCAGACCAGCAACGATGAACACCACGCCGAATACGAGGATCGTCTTGTTGATCTCGCCGTTCTTGATCGCGTCAAACACCTTACCCAGCTCCAGCGAGCCAGTCGCGCCGTACAGCATCGACATCCCGTAAAGCAGCAGGCCCGAAGCCAGGGCGCCGAGAATGAAATACTTCATGGCCGATTCGGACGACACGTTCGAACGGCGGCGCAGCGCCACCAGTGTGTACGACGCCAGCGACAGCAATTCCAGGCCCAGATAGAGCACGAGGAAGTTGTTGCCGGTGATCATCACCACCTGACCGCCCAGCGTGAACAGCGCGAACATGTAGAACTCACCTGCGTACATGTCGCGGTCGGCCAGATAGCGGCGCGTGTAGACGAGGGTGGCAAACAGCGTAAGCGCACAGAACGACGCCAGCACGTTGGCCATCGGGTCGATGACGGCCATGTTGCCGAAGACGTAGTGCGTCTCACCGTTCGCGGCGTTCAGCCCGAACCACACGGCCAGCACCAGCGTGATCACCAACGAAACCGGATACGCCACGCTGCTTCGTTTCTGGCCGCGCGCCAAGTCAATCCAGTTGACTGCACCAATGCCCAGCGCGAGAAAAACGATTGGGGCAACAGCCGCAATAGAGGAGGACGATTGCATAGTTTCTTCTCGCTGCTTACAGCTTCGACTGAGCCACGTGGGTCAGCAGGTTGACCACGGACGCATGCATGACATCGGTGAAGGGCTTCGGATACAGGCCCATGTACAGGGTGGCGATTGCCAGCACGCCCAGCATGAAGAACTCGCGGCAATTCAGGTCCTTCAACTCGGCCACGTGTTTGTGGGTCACATCACCGAAGATCACGCGCTTGACCATCCACAGCGAATACGCCGCACCAAAGATCAGTGCCGTGGCGGCCAGCAAACCAATCCAGAAATTGAACTTGACCGAACCCAGGATCACCATGAACTCGCCGACGAAACCCGAGGTTGCCGGCAGACCGCAGTTGGCCATCGCAAAGAACACCGACAGCGCCGCGAACTTCGGCATCGTGTTCACCACACCGCCGTAATCGGCGATCTGGCGCGAGTGCACGCGGTCATACAGCACACCAATGCACAGGAACATCGCACCGGAGATAAAGCCGTGCGAAATCATCTGGACGATACCGCCCTCGACGCCAATCTCGTTGAAGATGAAGAAGCCCAGCGTGACGAAGCCCATGTGTGCGATCGACGAATACGCGACGAGCTTCTTCATGTCGGCCTGCACCAGCGCCACCAGGCCGATGTAGATCACGGCGACCAGCGAGATCGCAATGATGAACGCCGACAGGCTATGGCTTGCATCCGGAGCGATCGGCAGCGAGAACCGCAGGAAACCGTAGGCACCCAGCTTCAGCATGATGGCAGCCAGGACCACGGAACCGCCGGTCGGCGCTTCCACGTGGGCGTCTGGCAGCCAGGTGTGCACCGGCCACATCGGCACCTTCACGGCAAAGGCCATGAAGAACGCGAGGAAGATCAGGATCTGCTCGTTCATCGACAGCTTGACCTGATGCCACTGCAGAATTTCAAACGTGCCGCTGTGGAAGTACAGATACAGCAGCGCAACCAGCGTCAGCAACGAGCCCAGCAGCGTGTACAGGAAGAACTTGAATGCCGCATAGACGCGGTTCGGGCCGCCCCACACGCCGATGATGATGTACATCGGGATCAGCGTGGCTTCGAAGAACACGTAGAACAGCAGACCGTCGAGCGACGCAAACACACCGATCATCAGACCCGACAGGATCAGGAACGCGGCCATGTACTGCGCCACGCGCTCGGTGATCACTTCCCATGCAGCAATCACCACGATGACGGTGATGAATGCAGTCAGCACCACGAACCACATCGAGATGCCGTCGACACCCAGGTAGTAGCTGATATGAAAGCGCTCGATCCACGACGATTTCTCGACGAACTGCATCGCAGCCGTCGTCTTGTCGAAACGCGTAATCAGCGGCAGCGTCATCACGAAGCTGATCAGCGAGCCGATCAGCGACATCCAGCGGACATAACCGGGATTGCGGTCTGAGCCCGAGGCCAGCACCAGCACGCCGAAGAAGATCGGCAGCCAGATCGCAAAAGACAGAACCATTTTTGTAATCCCTTATTTGCCTGCCAGGAACACGAAATACGTCAGCAGCCCAACCGTGCCGATGATCATCGCGAACGCATAGTCATAGATGAAGCCGGACTGGAGCAGGCGCACGACAGTCGCGAACCAGCCCACCAGACGCGCACTGCCGTTGACGACAACACCGTCGATCACTCCCTGATCGCCGCCCTTCCACAGGCCGCGGCCAAACTTGACCGCTCCGTTGGCGAAGACGATCTCGTTGATCTTGTCCATGTAGTACTTGTTGTCCAGCAGCTTGTAGACGCCAGAGAAACGCTTGGCGATCGCTGCCGGGATATCCGGGCGCTTCAGGTAGAAGAACCACGACAACACGACGCCCGCCAGCAGCAGAATGAACGGTGCCGACGTGAAGCCGTGCAGCGCCATCTCGACCCAGCCGTGGAAGTCTTCGGCCAAAACCTTCATAGCTTCGTGGTTGTCAGCATTGAAGATGACTTCCGAGAACACCACGCCGTGCTTGAAGAACTCGCCGAACAGCATCGGCTGGATTGCCATTGCACCGATGATGACCGACGGAATCGCCAGTAGGACCAACGGCACCGTCACCACCCACGGCGACTCGTGCGGCTTCTGGCCCGGAGCCAGACCATGGTGGTGATCGTGGTCGCCCTCTTCCTCTTCATGGTGATCGTCGTGATGGGCGTGAGCCTTGCCGAAACGCTCTTCACCGTGGAACACCAGGAAGTACATGCGGAACGAGTAAAACGCGGTCACGAACACGCCGGCCAGTACCGCCCAGTAAGCGAAACCGGCGCCCGGCAGGTGCGATTCGCGCACCGCTTCGATGATCGAGTCCTTCGAATAGAAGCCCGCGAAAAACGGTGTGCCGATCAGCGCCAGCGACCCCACCAGCGACGTCAGCCACGTGATCGGCATGTACTTGCGCAGGCCGCCCATGTTGCGCATGTCCTGATCGTGGTGCATGCCGATGATGACAGAGCCGGCGCCCAGGAACAGCAGGGCCTTGAAAAACGCGTGCGTCATCAGGTGGAACACGGCCACTTGATAAGCCGATGCGCCCAGCGCGACAGTCATGTAACCCAACTGGGACAGTGTGGAGTACGCCACCACCCGCTTGATGTCGGTCTGGATGATGCCCAGGAAGCCCATGAACAGCGCAGTGATGGCGCCGATGACCAGCACGAACGACAGTGCGGTGTCCGAGAGCTCGAACAGCGGCGACATGCGCGCGACCATGAAGATACCGGCGGTCACCATGGTGGCCGCGTGAATCAGCGCAGAAATCGGGGTCGGACCTTCCATCGAGTCCGGCAGCCATACGTGTAGCGGGAACTGCGCCGATTTACCCATCGCACCAATGAACAGGCAGATACAGGCGACCGTCAGCATGTGCCAATCAGTGCCAGGGAAGCCAATCGT
This sequence comes from Ralstonia chuxiongensis, assembly GCF_024158925.1. Classification (NCBI taxonomy): domain Bacteria; kingdom Pseudomonadati; phylum Pseudomonadota; class Betaproteobacteria; order Burkholderiales; family Burkholderiaceae; genus Ralstonia; species Ralstonia chuxiongensis. The sequence continues at coordinate 51,979 of NZ_JAMYWC010000004.1, forward strand.
GGCCAAGTTGTCGCGGGCGGCGAACACGTCGGCGTAGCTCAGGCTGCCGCTGTAGGCCAGCAGCAAACCGATGCCGAGCACGAAGCCAAAGTCACCCACGCGGTTGACCAGGAACGCCTTCATGTTGGCGTAGATAGCTGTCGGACGCTTGAACCAGAAGCCGATCAGCAGATACGACACAAGACCCACCGCTTCCCAGCCGAAGAACAGCTGCAGGAAGTTGTTGCTCATCACGAGCATCAACATCGAGAAGGTGAACAGCGAGATATAAGCGAAGAAACGGTTGTAGCCGTCATCTTCCGCCATGTAGCCGATGGTGTAGATGTGCACCATCAGCGAGACGAAGGTCACCACGCACATCATCATCGCCGTGAGCGAATCGATGAGGAAGCCGACTTCCATCTTCAGCGAGCCAACCGTCATCCATTCATAGACGGTGCCGTTGTAACCGGCGCCGTTGATGACGTCGGACAGCGTCAGCGCCGACAGGATGAAGGCGATCGCAACACCGAGGATGGTGACGCTGTGGGATGCCGTGCGGCCGATCTTCTCGCCAAAGAACTTGGTGCCGAACAGCCCAGCGATCGCTGCGCCGGCCAGCGGCGCGAGCGGAATCGCCAGCAGCAGGTTGGGATTGAGCGTGGTAGCCATGGAACGCTTCTTATAGGTGGATGCGGAGGTCAGCCCTTCAGGCTGTCCAGATCGTCGACGTTGATGGTGTCCAGATTGCGGAACAGCACCACCAGGATGGCGAGACCGATCGCGGATTCCGCCGCGGCCACCGTCAGGATGAAAAACACGAACACCTGACCTGCCAGATCGCCCAAGTAATGGGAGAACGCGACGAAGTTCAGGTTGACCGCCAGCAGCATCAATTCGATCGCCATCAGCAGCACGATGACGTTCTTGCGGTTCAGGAAGATGCCGACGATGCTGATGGCAAACAGCACCGCGCCGAGCACGAGGTAATGGGCAAGGGATAGCGAAGACATATGGGTTCTCTCCCGGGGCTCAGCTCTTGGATTCAGCCGAAGCTGCGCCAGCCGACTTTTCAGACGGCATCGAGACCAGACGTACACGGTCCTTGCGCTTCACACGGATTTGATCGGACACGTTCTGGGCCTTGGTGTCCTTGCGGCGGCGGGCGGTCAGGGCCACGGCCGCGACAATCGCCAGCAGCAGCACCGCGCCAGCGACTTCAAAGGCATAGATGTAATCGGTATAGATGAGCTTCCCGAGCGCCTGCGTGTTCGGGCCGGTAAAGCCCTTCGGCAACTCCTGCACCGGCTGTACGCGCCCCATGAAGGTCTTGGTCAGCACGACGGTCATTTCCAGGATGATGACCACGCCCACAAAGGCTGCCATCGGCACGTAAGTCCAGAAATCGCGTCGCAGGTGCTCGATGTCGATGTCGATCATCATCACCACGAACAGGAACAGCACCATCACTGCCCCAACGTAGACCAGCACCAGCGTGATGGCGAGGAACTCCGCCTTGAGCAGCATCCAGATCGCCGCCGCGGTGAAGAACGAGAGCACGAGGAACAACGCCGCGTGCACCGGGTTCTTCGCGGTGATGACCTTCAGCGCTGCGAGCACCAGCACGAGCGCGAAACAGTAGAAGATGATCGTCGTGATTTCCATGATCCTGGCACGGGCCGTTTTGCGGCACGCGCTTGTCCAAAGCCGCGATGGCGTGACGCCACCGCAACTGGTTGGCTCTCAAAGAGCCGTTGTCCAACCGGGATGTCAACTGCACCGCCCGCCAACCGCACGGCGGACGTTCTGAATCAGCGGTACTTTGCGTCGGCCGCCTTGTTGGCCGCAATTTCCGGCTCGAAGCGATCACCCACGGCCAGCAGCATGTCTTTGGTGAAATACAGGTCGCCGCGCTTCTCACCGTGGTATTCCAGGATGTGCGTCTCGACGATGGCGTCCACCGGGCAAGCCTCTTCACAGAAGCCGCAGAAAATACACTTGGTCAGGTCGATGTCGTAGCGCGTGGTGCGGCGAGTGCCGTCGTCGCGCTGATCTGACTCGATCGTGATGGCCAAAGCCGGGCACACGGCTTCGCACAGCTTGCAAGCGATGCAACGCTCTTCGCCGTTCGGATAGCGACGCAGTGCATGCAAACCGCGGAAGCGCGGCGACAGCGGCGTCTTCTCTTCCGGAAAGAGAACAGTGATCTTGCGCGCAAACAGGTAGCGCCCGGTCAGCGCCAGCCCCTTGAAGAGTTCCTTCAAGAGGAGGCTGTTAAAAAATTCCTTGATGGCAAGCAACATGGTGCCTTCCTATTGTCCCGTTACTTCCAGATGTTCCACGGCGACACCAACCAGATGGCGACGACGACAAGCCAGCCCACAGTGAGCGGAATGAAAATCTTCCAGCCCAGACGCATGATCTGGTCATAGCGATAGCGCGGGAACGATGCTCGCAGCCAGATAAAGACCGACAGCAGCAGGAAAACCTTGATGAGCAGCCAGAAGAAGCCAGGAATCCAGTTAAGGACCGGTGCATCAATCGGCGAAGCCCAGCCGCCCAGGAACAGCGTTGCCGTCAGCGCCGAGATCACGATCATGTTGATGTACTCGGCCAGGAAGAACAGCGCGAACGCCATGCCCGAGTATTCGATCATGTGGCCGGCCACGATTTCCGATTCGCCTTCCACCACGTCGAACGGGTGGCGGTTCGTTTCTGCCACACCCGAGATGAAGTAGACGCCGAACATCGGCAGCAGCGGCAGCCAGTTCCACGAAAGAATGTTGATGCCGTGACCCGCAAAGAAACCGCGGTTCTGCGAGTTGACAATGTCCGACAGATTCAGGCTGCCCGTCACCATCAGCACGGTCACTAGCGCGAAGCCCATGGCGATTTCGTACGAAATCATCTGTGCCGACGCGCGCATCGCACCCAGGAATGCGTACTTGGAGTTCGAAGCCCAGCCGGCCAGGATCACGCCGTACACGCCCACCGAGCTAATCGCCATCACGTACAGCAGACCGGCGTTGATGTTCGACACCATGGCTTCGGCCTGGAACGGAATCACCGCCCAGATCGCCACGGCGGGCATCAGCACCATCAGCGGCGCGATGATGTACATGCCACGGCTGACCGCGCTCGGCACCATGACTTCCTTGAGCAGCAGCTTGAGCACGTCGGCAATCGGCTGCAGCAGGCCCATCGGACCCACGCGGTTCGGGCCCAGACGCACGTGCATCCAGCCAATCAGCTTGCGCTCCCACAGGATCAGGTAAGCGACGCACAGCAGCAGCGGCAGAATGATGCAGACCGCGCGGACCAGCGTCCAGATCAGCGGCCACCATCCACCGAAGGTGGCGGTACCGAAAGAAGTAATCGACTCGATCATGTTGACCCTTACACCGTAGCCGCCAACGCGGACGATTCAACCTTCTCAACGCTCACCGCGCCGAACATGGCACCCAGCTGAGCCGAAGCCTCGGTGGCAGCCGGCACGCGGATCACACCGGAAGCCAGCGACTTGTCCAGCACGGCCGGCAGCACCACACTGCTCTGCCCTTGCGTCACGCGCACGGCATCATCATCGGCAAGACCGAGTTGCGCGTAGAGATCAGCCGGCAAGCCAGCGCGCATGGCGGCACGTGCTGCAGCCGTCAGTTGCAGCGAACCAGCGCGGCGCACGATCGGATCGGCGTGGTAGATCGGCACATCGGCCAGACGTTCGATGCCTGTCGCGGGGGCTGCCGGAGCAGCGGTCTGTGCAGTCGTCGTGTTCGACAAACGGGCGGTCACCGGTTTGGCCAGCACTTCGTCGCGCACTACTTCCGAGCTGTCGTATCCGAAGCCCGACACGTTCAGCAAGTTGCCCAGCACGCGCAGGACCTTCCATGCCGGACGCGAATCGCCTAGGCTTCGCACAACGCCGTTGAAGCTTTGCGGCAAACCCTCGCAGTTGACGAAGGTGCCCGAGGTTTCCGTGAACGGCGCGGTCGGCAGCAGCACGTCGGCGTACTCGAGTGCGGCGCGGGAGGCAAACGGCGCCAGCACGATCACAGTGTCAGCCTGGTCCAGCGCCGCACGAGCCTGCACAGGATTCGCGGTATCGAATTCAGGTTCGGCGCCCAGCAGCACGTAAGCACGACGCGGCTGCGCCAGCATAGCTGCGGCATTGAGGCCATTGCCTTGCGGCAGCGCACCGGCAATATAGCCACCGACGGTGTTGGCCGCTTCCGTCAGGAAGCCCAGCGTCGCACCGGTCTGCTGCGCAACCCACTGAGCCAACGCGTGCAGTTGCGAGAATTGCGGATGTGCTACAGCAGCGTTGCCGAGGAACACAGCCTTACGCTCGCCCGAAGCGAGGCTTGCGGCGATGCGCTTGGCAACGTCACCAGCTTCGATGCCATCGGTGCCGCCCGGACGGGCAACGTTGTTGGCCGCAGCCACGGCCACCGCCACTTGCGACAGCAGCGACAGCCATTGCGACGGTGCACCCAGCAGTTGCGTGGCGGGCATCAGCAGATCTTCGCCGCCGGCGCTGATCATGTTCAGTTGCGCACCCTTCTTGCCAGCTTGGCGCAGACGCGCAGCCAGCAGCGGATGATCCTTACGCAGGAAGGCGCCAACAACCAGCGTGCGCTGCAGCAGCGACACATCGGCGATCGGCAGGCCTAGCCACGGAGCGCCCGTCGGCTTGACGGAAAAATCGGATTGGCGCAGACGGAAATCGACGTTGTCGCTGCCAATGCCACGCACCAACTTTTGCAGCAAGAACAGCTCTTCAAGCGTGCTGTGCGGGCTGGCCAATGCACCAATCTGCTCAGCGCCATGGTCACGCTTGATTTCGTTCAGGCCGTTGGCGACGTATTCCAGCGCCGTAGTCCAGTCGACGGCTTTCCACTGACCGCCTTGCTTGAGCATCGGCTGGGTCAGACGATCGTCGCTGTTCACGCCTTCATAGGCGAAGCGATCCTTGTCGGAAAGCCAACATTCGTTGATGGCTTCGTTGTCCAGCGGCAGAACGCGCATGACGCGCTGGTTCTTGGTCTGGACGATCACGTTCGCGCCCAGGCCGTCGTGCGGCGACACCGACTTGCGGCGTGCCAGCTCCCACGTGCGGGCCGAATAACGGAACGGCTTGCTGGTCAGCGCGCCGACCGGGCACAAGTCGATCATGTTGCCCGACAACTCGGAGTCAACGGTTTGACCAACGAACGTCGTGATCTCGGAATGCTCGCCACGGTTGAGCATGCCCAGTTCCATCACGCCGGCAATTTCCTGACCAAAGCGGACACAACGCGTGCAGTGAATGCACCGCGTCATCTCTTCCATGGAGATCAGCGGGCCCACGTTCTTGTGGAACACCACACGCTTCTCTTCCTGGTAGCGCGATTCAGACTTGCCGTAACCCACGGCCAGATCCTGCAGTTGGCACTCGCCACCCTGATCACAGATCGGGCAATCCAGCGGGTGGTTAATCAGCAGGAATTCCATCACGGACTTCTGCGCCTTCACCGCCTTTTCGGAGTTTGTGAAGACCTTCATGCCCGCAGTGACGGGCGTGGCGCAGGCGGGCAGCGCCTTGGGCGCCTTCTCGACTTCGACCAGGCACATCCGGCAGTTGGCCGCGACCGACAGTTTGCGGTGATAGCAGAAGTGAGGAATGTAGGTGCCCGTCTGGCGAGCCGCCTCCATCACCAGGCTGCCTTCGGCAACCTCAACCTTCTTGCCATCGATTTCGATTTCAACCATGTTCTGCCACGCTTAAATGTAGGTGGGCACCATGCACTGCTTGTGTTCGACGTGATACGCGAACTCATCCCAGTAGTGCTTGAGCATGCCACGGACCGGCATCGCGGCGGCATCGCCGAGCGCGCAGATGGTCCGACCCATGATGTTTTCGGCCACGTTGTTCAGCAGGTCCAGGTCTTCCTGGCGGCCCTTGCCGTGCTCGATGCGGTCGACCACGCGGTACAGCCAGCCGGTGCCTTCACGGCACGGCGTGCACTGGCCGCACGACTCTTCGAAATAGAAGTACGACAGGCGCAGCAGCGACTTCACCATGCAGCGCGTTTCGTCCATCACGATCACAGCGCCCGAGCCCAGCATCGAACCAGCCTTGGCGATCGAGTCGTAGTCCATGTCGGAGGCCATCATCAGGTCGGCCGGCACCACCGGCGCCGACGAACCACCCGGGATGACCGCCTTGAGTTTCTTGCCGCCGCGCATGCCGCCGGCCAGCTCCAGCAGCTTGGAGAACGGCGTGCCGAGCGGAATCTCGTAGTTGCCCGGACGCTCCACGTCGCCGGACACAGAGAAGATCTTCGAGCCGCCGTTGTTCGGCTTGCCCATCTTCAGATAATTGTCCGGACCGATGGCCAGCAGGAACGGCACCGCAGCAAAAGTTTCGGTGTTGTTGATGGTGGTCGGCTTGCCGTACAGGCCAAAGCTCGCCGGGAACGGCGGCTTGAAGCGCGGCTGGCCCTTCTTGCCTTCCAGCGACTCAAGCAACGCGGTCTCTTCGCCGCAGATGTACGCGCCATAGCCATGGTGCGCATGCAGTTGGAAGTTGAAACCAGAGCCCAGGATGTTGTCGCCCAGGAAGCCCGCAGCACGCGCTTCTTCAAGCGCCTGCTCAAAGATCTTGTATTCGTTCCAGATTTCGCCGTGGATATAGTTGTAGCCCACGGTGATACCCATCGCGTAACCGCCGATGGCCATGCCTTCGATCAACGCGTGCGGGTTGTAGCGGATGATGTCGCGATCCTTGAACGTACCCGGCTCGCCTTCGTCGGTGTTGCAGACCAGATACTTCTGGCCCGGGAACTGGCGCGGCATGAAGCTCCACTTCAGGCCGGTCGGGAAACCTGCACCGCCACGGCCGCGCAGGCCCGACGCTTTCACGTCAGCAATGACCTGTTCGGGGGTGATCTTCTCGGTAAGGATGCGCTTGAGCTGTTGATAGCCGCCGCGCTTGACGTAATCTTCAAGATGCCAGTTGTCGCCGTTCAAGCCGGCGAGAATCAACGGCTGGATATGTCGATCGTGCAGAGAGGTCATTTACTTGCCTGCTCCGGTGGTCGGCGCCTTCGACTGGAGGTCAGCGATCAGCGCGTCGAGCTTCTCGTTGCTCATGAAGCTGCACATGTGGGTGTTGTTGACGATCATGACCGGCGCATCACCGCACGCGCCCATGCACTCGCCTTCCTTCAGCGTGAAGTTGCCGTCGGCCGTGGTTTCGTTGAAACCGATGCCGAGCTTCTTTTTCAGGTAATCGGCCGCGCGCTCGCCGCCTGACAACGCACACGGCAAGTTCGTGCACACCGACAGCTTGAAGCGGCCCACCGGCTTGGTGTCATACATGTTGTAGAACGTCGCCACTTCCTCGACCCACACCGGCGGCATTTCGAGGTACTCGGCCACGAACTGCATGACTTCGGGCGAGACCCAGCCTTTCTCGCTCTGCGCGACCGCCAGCGCCGCCATCACGGCGGATTGCTTCTGGTCGGCGGGATATTTCGCGACCGCCCGGTCGATTTCCTTGAGAGCTTCTGCTGATAGCATGTTCGTTGCGATTGGTGCGGGACGCGGGGCGTGCTACCTAGCAGCCATACCCCGGCGTGCGTCCTCGTTTCACAGCCGCGCTTGCCTGCGCGTCAAACCGTTGTTTCTTGCGGGTTCAGCGATCGATCTCGCCAAACACGATGTCTTGCGTACCGATGATCGTCACTGCGTCGGCAATCATGTGGCCCTTCGCCATTTCGTCGAGCGCGGCCAGATGAACAAAGCCAGGTGCGCGGATCTTCAGACGGTACGGCTTGTTGGCGCCGTCGGAGATTGCGTAGATGCCGAACTCACCCTTCGGGTGCTCAACGGCGGCGTATGCCTCACCTTCGGGCACGTGCATACCTTCCGTAAAGAGCTTGAAGTGGTGAATCAGCTCTTCCATGTTGGTCTTCATGTCAACGCGCGACGGCGGCGCCACCTTGTGGTTATCGGTGATCACCGGGCCCGGGTTCTTACGCAGCCACTCGATGCACTGGCGAATGATGCGATTGCTCTGGCGCATTTCTTCCACGCGCACCAGATAACGGTCGTAGCAATCGCCGTTCACGCCAACCGGGATGTCGAAATCGACGCGGTCGTACACTTCGTACGGCTGCTTCTTGCGCACATCCCATTCGATGCCCGAACCACGCAACATCGCACCGGAGAAACCTTTGTTAAGGGCGCGCTCGGGGCTCACCACGCCGATACCAACCAGACGTTGCTTCCAAATCCGGTTGTCGGTCAACAGCGTTTCGTACTCATCAACATACTTCGGGAAGCGGTTGGTGAAGTCTTCAATGAAGTCCAGCAGCGAACCCGAACGCGTTTCGTTCAGGGCGGCCAGGGCCTTCTCGTTGCGCACCTTGGATGCCTTGTATTGCGGCATCGTGTCAGGTAGGTCGCGATAGACACCGCCCGGACGGTAGTAGGCTGCGTGCATGCGCGCGCCCGACACCGCCTCATACATATCGAACAAGTCTTCGCGCTCGCGGAAGGCGTACAAGAACACCGCCATGGCGCCCACGTCCAGCGCGTGCGAACCGATCCACATCAGGTGGTTCATGATCCGAGTGATCTCGTCGAACATGACGCGGATGTACTGCGCACGCAGCGGCACTTCGAGACCCAGCAGGCGCTCGATTGCCATCACGTAAGCGTGCTCGTTGACCATCATCGACACGTAGTCGAGGCGATCCATGTACGGCACGCTCTGAATCCAGGTCTTTTGCTCGGCGAGCTTTTCAGTCGCGCGGTGCAGCAGGCCGATGTGCGGATCGGCACGTTGAATGACTTCGCCGTCCAGCTCGAGCACCAGGCGCAGCACGCCGTGTGCGGCCGGGTGTTGCGGACCGAAGTTCAGGGTGTAGTTCTTGATATCTGCCATGATCGGGCGCCCTTCAGTGCTTCAGACCACCGTATTGATTCTCGCGGATCACACGCGGCGTAATCTCGCGCGGCTCGATGGTTACCGGCTGGTAGACCACGCGGCGCTGCACCGGGTCGTAGCGCATTTCAACGTAACCCGACACGGGGAAGTCTTTGCGGAACGGGTGACCGATGAAGCCGTAGTCAGTCAGGATGCGGCGCAGATCCGGGTGGCCCTCGAATACCAGACCGTACAGGTCGAACGCTTCGCGCTCGAACCAGTCAGCGGAACTCCAGATGGTCGTCACAGACGACACCACCGGCAGGTCGTCGTCCGGCGCAAACACGCGTACGCGAACGCGCCAGTTGTGCGTGATCGACAGCAGATGCGACACAGCGGCAAAACGCGGACCGTTCCAGGCACCGTCGCCGTAGTCGGCATAATCGACGCCGCACAGATCCATCAGTTGCTCAAATTTGAGCGAAGCGTCATCGCGCAAGGTGCGCATGACCTCGTGGTAATCGGCAGCCTTCACCACGAGGGTGAGTTCACCGACCGATTCGGTCAGGCTTTGAACGCGATTGCCCAGCGCCTTTTCCAGCGCGGCCTTCAGGGTGGCGAGCTTGTCGGTCATGTCAGGCCTTGCGCGCGATGGTATTGGTGCGACGGATCTTGGCCTGTAGCTGGATGATGCCGTAGATCAGTGCTTCTGCCGTCGGCGGGCAGCCCGGCACGTACACGTCGACCGGCACGATGCGATCGCAGCCGCGCACGACAGAATACGAGTAGTGGTAGTAACCGCCGCCGTTCGCGCACGAACCCATCGAGATGACCCAGCGAGGCTCGGCCATCTGGTCGTACACCTTGCGCAGCGCGGGCGCCATCTTGTTGCACAGCGTGCCGGCCACAATCATCACGTCAGACTGACGCGGCGACGGGCGAAACACCACGCCGAAACGGTCCAGGTCATAACGCGATGCGCCGGCGTGCATCATTTCGACAGCACAACAGGCCAAGCCGAACGTCATCGGCCAGAGTGACCCAGTACGGGTCCAGTTGATTAGCTTGTCAGCGGTGGTCGTGACAAAGCCTTCATTGAGTACGCCTTCGATCGCCATTTCACATCACTCCCAATCGAGCGCGCCTTTTTTCCAGATGTAGACGAAGCCCACGAGAAACTCGAGAAGAAACACACCCATCGCGAAGAACCCAGGCCAGCCGATCTCACGCAGCGCCACGCCCCAGGGAAACAGGAACGCAGTCTCCAGATCGAACAGGATGAACAGGATGGCGATGAGGTAATAGCGCACGTCGAACTTCATGCGCGCGTCTTCGAATGCTTCGAAGCCGCACTCGTACGGCGAGAGCTTGTCAGGATCGGGATTGTTCGGACCGAGGACTCGGCCGATGGTCATCAGAGCAAGGCCAAGGCCAACGCCGACAACGATGAACAACAGTACGGGGAAATAGGCTTCGAGGTTCAAGGGACGCCCGCCTTTTTGAATGGTTGCAACAGCACTGCCCGCAGGCGGCGCCTTGTCGCCCCATCGAAGGCGCCGGGTCCGCAGCCTTACGACGCCTCGACTACGCGTCGTCTTGCGGAGGGGCCTGCGCGGAACATCCCGTTGAACAGACCCCGAATTTGATTGGTGCCGACGGCGAGACTCGAACTCGCACAGCTTTCGCCACTACCCCCTCAAGATAGCGTGTCTACCAATTTCACCACGTCGGCTGGGGGAAGAAACTTTATCAGGAAGCCGGTTGAGACTTAACGCCCTCGCCGTTCCCCGCGTTGTTTCAAGCCTTGCATTCTACCGCAAAGCAACGCTTTTGTTCAATGCACAAACAAAAATCTTATGCCTCGCGACGCACCGGAAAACCTCAACGGCACGCCGCGATCATTACATCAAGTTACTTGGGCACAGCCGGCGCCGAAGCAGCGCCCGGAGCGGCAGCAGGAGCCGACGCGGCCGGGGCGGAGGCCGTCGACGTAACAGGCGCGACCGAACCCATCACACCTGCCGACACGCTACCCTTGTTGGTGCCGATCAGCGTCAGCGCCAGCGTGGCAATAAAGAACACGGTGGCCAGCACGGCCGTCGTGCGCGAGAGGAAGTTTGCCGAGCCGGTAGCGCCAAACAGGCTACCCGATGCGCCAGAGCCAAACGCCGCCCCAACGTCCGCGCCCTTGCCGTGCTGCAAAAGCACCAGGCCGATCACGCCGAGCGCGCTCAGAATTTGCGCCACCAGCAGTAGAGTCTTCAGAATTGCCATTTCGTTTCTCTCAATAATATGTTGCAGTCGCACATGTGTGACATGACGACTCGATCCGTCGTTTATGCGCGACCAATCGCCAGGAAATCTTCTGCCTTCAGCGATGCGCCGCCGATCAGGCCGCCATCGATGTCCGCCATTGCAAACAACTCGCCGGCATTGTCCGGCTTGACGCTGCCGCCGTACAGAATCGCCAAGCGCTGCGCCACACCTGCGTCGCGGGCAGCAACGCGGGCGCGCAGGAATGCGTGCACTGCCTGCGCCTGCTCGCTGGTTGCCGTCTTGCCCGTGCCGATTGCCCAAACCGGCTCATACGCCACGACGATACGACCCAGTTGCTCAACCGACAGCGTTTCCAGCACCGCATCCAGTTGACGGGCAACCACCTGCTCGGTCTCACCAGCTTCGCGCTGCGCAAGCGTTTCGCCCACACAGACGATTGGGGTGATGCCATGTTCCAGTGCACGCAGCGCCTTGGTCGCCACTTGCGCGTCGGTTTCGCCGTGGTACGAGCGACGCTCGGAGTGACCGACGATCACGTAGCCGCAGCCAAATTCCGACAGCATCGACGCCGCCACTTCGCCGGTGAAGGCGCCTCGCGTTTCAGCCGACACATCCTGTGCACCCCAACCCACCGCCGAACCGGCGAGCAAGGACTGGCACTGTGCCAGGTACGGGAATGGCGCACATACGGCCAGCGTGGCGTTGGTTTTGCCTGCCGACTTGATCTGTTCAAGCAGCGCGGCGTTCGCGCTCAGGCTGCCATGCAGCTTCCAGTTGCCCACCACCAGCTTCGGTCTTGCGTTCACGTTTTGCCCGGTCGACTGTCAAATAAACCCGGCATTCTACCGTGGCGACAAAAACAGGGTCAATTTTGGCGTCTTGGAATCAATCCCAAACCAACATGATCTTGCCGATATGGGCGCTCGATTCCATCAACGCGTGCGCCTGCGCCGCTTGCGCGGCTGGCATAACCTCGTGGACAACCGGCTTGATGCGCCCTGACGCCAGCAACGGCCAGACCGTTTCATACAGATTGGCCGCAATGGCCGCTTTGAATGCAACCGGACGCGGGCGCAACGTCGAGCCGGTCAGCGTAATGCGACGGCGCAGAATGTCGCCCAGTGGCACCTCGGCTTTCGCGCCGCCGAGCAACGCGATCAATACGATGCGGCCGTCATCGGCGGTGCAGGCAATTTCGCGCCCAACATAGCTGCCGCCGACCATGTCGAGCACCACGTCGGCGCCGCGTCCAGTCTCGGCCTTGACGATCTCGACGAAATCTTCGGTCTTGTAGTTGATGGCGCGCGTGGCCCCGAGGTCGACACAGGCCTTGCACTTGTCGGCGCTGCCCGCGGTGGCGAACACGCGGTGACCCAATGCAGAAGCGATCTGAATCGCGGTCGTGCCAATGCCGCTGGAGCCACCCTGCACGAGCAACGTTTCATCGGCGCCATGCGCGCCCTGCCCCAGCAAGCCGCGGTCGAACACATTCGACCACACGGTGAAATAGTTCTCGGGCAATGCAGCGGCTTCGACATCCGACAAGCCGGCCGGCACCGGCAGGACTTGGCCCAGCGGCGCCGTGCAGAACTCCGCATAGCCGCCGCCTTGCACCAGCGCGCAAACACGATCACCCGCCTTCAGGCCGTAGCGATTGTCGGCGTGTGCCAGATCGCCACCGACGATTTCGCCAGCAACTTCAAGCCCCGGAATATCGGAGGCACCGGGCGGCACCGGATAGTTTCCCGTGCGCTGGAACACATCGGGCCGGTTCACGCCCGCTGCGCGCACACGGATCAGCACCTCGCCGCTCTTGGCCTCCGGCATCGGGCGCTCGCCAAGCTTCAAGACTTCAGGGCCACCGTATTGGGTGATTTCAATCGCTTTCATGGGAATCGGATCGATGAGGGTTACGACGCTGCGCGCGCGTTACGAGACGCTACGCTTCGGTTCAACAAAGTGCTGCGGAATGCCGCGCGTGGTTTCGCGCATGATTTCTTGTTTGCCGTGAACAATGCCATCGGCGATCTTGCCGATATGCAACTTGAGCCACATCTCCGTCGGCGAGCCAGCACGATAGTCGGCCGGGCCGAGCATGTCGACGCGATCATCGGCACGCAAGTTGTCGGCCTGCTCGAATGAACGAGGGCTCTCCGGGTTGTAGACCGCATAGGTGCGGCCACCACCCTTGCGCGCGACCGAAAACGCCGGAATATCGCTCGGCCCGTCGGCCACGTAGATCATGTTGGCGAACGGCACGCGGCGCTCGTCCTCGGCAATCGACGAGTTCACACTCACCGCTTCCGGGTGTTTGTTGACGCCCTTGTTGATCTCAAACAGTGCGCGCGTCTTGGTGGTGTTGTCGATGGCGTAGATGACTTCCGAGATGACCCGTCGGCCGTTCGCGTTTTTGTCGGGTCCCTCCAGGAATTCGCAGCCCCACACGCCGTCGATGTATGGGGCGATGGGCGAGCCCTTGATCATCTCCGTCAGGCCGGTGCTGACGATGTAGTGCTCAAGCTTGATGTCGAACGCTTGGTAGGTTGCGTTGTCGCGCACCCACGCCTTGCTGCGCTCGAAGAAATCGGTCACGCCGGGGAAGAATTCGAGTTCGGCGCCCAGCTCGCGGAGCGTGGCGTTGTCGAGACCGCCCATGCGGCCGTCGCGCACATGGCGCAGCAGCACATTGAGGTAGAACGTTTCGTGGTTGACCTTCTGGCCGCGCGATTCGATTTCGCGCGAGCCTGCGGCCACTTCGTCCCAGAAAGCCTGCTCGGAGATGTTGAAGCGATCGAACAGCGGCACTTGCATGTAGCGCGGAATCAGCGTCTTGTCGAAATCCCAGACGATGGCGATGCGATTTTGCTCGAACAGGCGGCTCATGATGGGGCGCGAAAGGGCAACGGGAGGAACTCGCGACGCAGTGTAAACAAAAAAACGGCTGGACATTGTCCAGCCGTTTTTCATGGCGAAAACCGCTCGCTTACTGCTGTTGTTGCTGCTGCTGTTGCGAGGCAGCGTCGCCTGCACCCGGTGCTTGCGGGGCAGCGGCCGGCACGTCGCCTTCTTCAGCCTTGGCAGCCTTGATCGACAGACGCATACGGCCCTTCTCGTCGGTGCTCAGCAGCTTCACGCGCACAGCCTGGCCTTCCTTCACATAGTCGGAAACCTGGTTCACGCGCTCGTTGGCAATTTCCGAGATGTGCAGCAGACCGTCCTTGCCCGGCAGGATGTTCACGATTGCGCCAAAGTCGAGCAGCTTGAGCACGGTGCCGTTGTAGATCTTGCCCACTTCGGCTTCTGCCGTGATGCCTTCGATGCGGCGCTTGGCTTCCGCCATGCCTTCCGACGACGTCGACGCGATGGTGATCGTGCCGTCTTCCTGGATGTCGATCGTGCAGCCGGTTTCCTTGGTCAGCGCCTGGATGGTCGAACCGCCCTTGCCGATCACGTCGCGGATTTTCTCCGGGTTGATCTTGACGGTGATCATGCGCGGAGCGTGCTCCGACAGCTCGGTCCGTGCGCCGCCCATGGCAGCCTGCATCTTGCCCAGGATGTGCAGACGGCCTTCCTTGGCTTGCGCCAGCGCCACTTGCATGATTTCCTTGGTGATGCCCTGCACCTTGATGTCCATCTGCAGTGCGGTGATACCAGCGTCGGTACCAGCAACCTTGAAGTCCATGTCGCCCAGGTGATCTTCGTCACCCAGGATGTCGGTCAGCACGGCGAACTTGTTGCCTTCCAGGATCAGGCCCATGGCCACGCCAGCCACGTGCGCCTTGATGGGCACGCCAGCGTCCATCAGCGACAGCGAGCCGCCGCAGACCGAAGCCATCGACGAAGAACCGTTCGACTCGGTAATTTCGGACACCAGACGGATCGTGTACGCGAATTCATCGTCCTTCGGCAGCACCGGAATCAGCGCACGCTTGGCCAGACGGCCGTGGCCGACTTCGCGGCGCTTCGGGCTGCCCACGCGGCCGGTTTCGCCCGTAGCGAACGGCGGCATGTTGTAGTGAAGCATGAAGCGGTCACGGTACTCGCCTTGCAGCGCGTCGATGATCTGCTCGTCGCTCTTGGTGCCCAGGGTCGCCACCACCAGCGCTTGCGTTTCACCGCGCGTAAACAGGGCCGAGCCGTGCGCACGCGGCAGCACCGACGAACGGATTTCGATCGGACGCACCGTGCGGGTGTCGCGGCCGTCGATACGCGGTTCGCCGTTCAGGATCTGGCCGCGCACGATCTTCGCTTCCAGCTCGAACAGGATGTTGTCGACTTCCACGCCGTCGGCTTCCACGCCGGCTTCGGCCAGCTTGGCGGCAACCGACTTGTAGACTTCCTTCAGCTTCTGGCTGCGGGCCGACTTTTGGCGCAGTTGGTACGCGGCTTGCAGATCAGCCAGGGCCAGCTCGGAAACCTTGGCGGTCAGCGTCTCGTTCTTCGGAGCCGCTTGCCAATCCCACTCGGGCTTGCCGCCGTCGCGCACCAGCTCGTGGATCGCGTTGATGGCGATCTGCATTTGCTCGTGGCCGTACACGACGGCGCCCAGCATGACTTCTTCCGACAGTTGCTGCGCTTCGGATTCGACCATCAGCACGGCACGCTCGGTACCGGCCACAACCAGGTCCAGATCCGAGTGCGCCAGTTGCGCGCGGTTCGGGTTCAGCAGGTACTGGCCATCTTTGTAACCCACGCGGGCAGCGCCCACCGGGCCGTTGAACGGCAGACCCGACACAGCCAGCGCAGCCGAAGCAGCGACCAGCGCCGGGATGTCGGCCGGCACTTCCGGGTTGATCGACAGCACGTGGATGACGACCTGGACTTCGTTGTAGAAGCCTTCCGGGAACAGCGGACGCAGCGGGCGATCGATCAGGCGCGAGGTCAGCGTTTCGTTTTCCGACGGACGGCCTTCACGCTTGAAGAAGCCACCCGGGATCTTGCCGGCAGCGTAGGTCTTCTCGAGGTAATCGACGGTCAGCGGGAAGAAGTCTTGACCCGGCTTCGGGTTCTTGGCGCCCACCACGGTAGCGAGCACAACGGTGTCGTCCATGTCGAGCAGCACAGCGCCGCTCGCCTGGCGGGCGATCTCACCCGTTTCCATGCGGACCTTATGGCCGCCCCACTGGAATTCTTTGACGATCTTATTGAACATGTTTTCTCCTGTTCGGTATTCGCGGCACCGACGATTCAAAGTCGATTCCATTTACGCCGCGACAAACACGTTCCGGAAGACGGTGCGGTTGCAGAGGTGTGTTTTATGCCATTCCAGCGCCGCGCTGGCACCAACGCCGCGCTGGAATGACACAAGGCCCTGCTTCCTGCCGCCTCCGGTCCTTGGCAGCCGCTTCATCGATTGAATCGGCCGGCTGCCATCACTCACCGGTTGCCCGGCGCGGCCACAAACGCGGCCGCCAAAAACAAAATGCCTGCATCAGCACGCTGACGCAGGCACTTTTCATCACGCGCAGTGCGTGATACCCACCATTACTTACGCAGACCCAGCTTTGCAACCAGCGCGGTGTAACGGTCAGCGTCCTTGCTCTTGAGGTAGTCCAGCAGACGGCGACGACGGCTCACCATGCGGAGCAGGCCGCGACGGCTGTGGTGATCCTTCATGTGCGCCTTGAAGTGCGGCTGCAGTTCGTTGATGCGGGCGGTCAGCAGTGCAACCTGCACTTCCGGGCTACCCGTGTCGTTGGCGCTGCGGCCGTTATCTTTGACGATGTCTTGCTTCTTGATGTCAGCGACGGACATTTTGATTCCTTTAACTTGCGGACACTGCAGCGCCTGAATAGCCGCCGTTGGTGCCGTGTTGAACAATGATCTTGCCACCCACCCGATCCAAAACCGGTCTGGACAGCAAGACCGCGATTATAGCCCAGAACCCCGTCCTGACGACAGTTCTGTGTCATCCCGCTCAGTAGCGCACCATTTTGCAGGTCGTAGGCAAAGCGGTTTGCGAAGCTGGAATCACTTTAAGCGTACGAAAACCGTAGCCGGAACCCTCGATATCGAAGGACGCGCCGGGCGAGCCCGCCCGCTCCATCTGCGTGACGATAAGCGGTTGGATGGCCTGGTGATCCTCCGCTCGCAAAGTGATGCGGTGGAAGCCGTTGTCGAGTGAGGCGCCTTCCAGTGCACGTGCCACTGCTGCAGCTTCCGTGGAGCCCGCCCGCTCGATGGCGGCGGCCAGCATGTTCACCATCAACTGGTCGCGCAGCAGTGGGTAATCGTCGGCCGGTGCCGGATAGCGGGCGCGGAAGGCCTTATAGAACGCATCGGACTTCGCGCCACCCAGGTTCGGGTGCCACTCTGCCACGGCCACCACGCGACCGACACCGGCTTCGCCCATCGCGCCTGGTGCGCCGAGCGAGTTGCCATAAAACGTAAAGAAGCGCGCCTTGAGCCCGGCATCCCGTGCGGCCTTGACGAGCAACGTCAGATCGTTGCCCCAGTTGCCGGTGATGACCGTATCCGCACCCGACGCGGCAATCCGGGCCACGTACGGCGCAAAGTCCTTCACCTTGCCGATCGGGTGCAGCACCTCGCCAACGATCGCTATGTCCGGCCGTTTTTCACTCAACTGCTGGCGCGCCGATTGCGCCACTTGGCGACCGAACGTGTAGTCCTGCCCAATCAGGTAGACCCTTTTGATGGCCTTGTCCGCGCGGATCACTTCCGTGAGCGCGTGCATGCGCATGTCGGCCGACGCATCGAAGCGGAAATGCCAGAAGCTACATGCCTCGTTGGTCAGCGACGGATCGACGGCGGCGTAGTTCAGAAACAGCACGTGCGCGTCCGGATGGCGGTCGTTGTAGCGCGAAATCGACGTCGACAACGCGGCCGCGGCCGCCGAACTGTTGCCCTGCAGCACGAAACGGATACCCGCATCCGTGGCGGCCTGCAATTGCAGCAACGATTCGTCGACGGTGTTCTTGCTATCGAAGCGCACGAGCACAAGCGGATGACGGCCATCGGGCAGCTTCACACCGCCGCGCGCATTGACGTTCTCAATGGCCATGCGCAGATTGCGATCCACTGCCTCGCCCGCATTGGCAAATGGGCCCGACAACCCTTCAATCAGGGCCAGCCGGATGGGCGCGGCTTCAGGCTGGGCAGTTGCTGCGCCACACAATCCTATAGCCGCCAGCGCGGCCACAAACCAACGAAACACCATGGCAAATCTCCGTGAAGCGCGGATGGTAAAGCGCCGTTGCATGTCGGCACAAGCCAGCACCACTCGCTCGGGCTCCTACACTGAAAGCCCCGGGAGAATCATTGTGAACATTCGATCGACGTGGCGCAGCGCGGCGCTCCTCGCCACAGCGCTGATATCAATGTGCGCGTGTACCGTGCTTGCGCCCGTACCAACGGGCGAAGCGCTAGTCGGCCAACCCGCTTCGGCTGTGGAAGCTCGCTTCGGCAAACCACCCGAGCGGTATCCGCGTGCGGATGGCGGCACGCGCTGGCTATATCCGACGCAGCCCTATGGGCAATTTACTTATGCCGCCGACTTCGACGCCAGCGGGAAGCTCGTCTCGTTCCGGCAGATTTTGACCACGATGGATTTTGCGCAGATCCGCGTCGGCACAGCGACGCGAGTTGATGTGCTGCAGGCGTTCGGCAAGCCCGAAGAGACCGCCTATTTCCGGCTGATGGATCGGCAGGTGTGGTCGTATCGCTTTAGGCACGAGGGCGTGTGGCCATCGCTGATGAACTTCTATTTCGATCGCGACGGCATCGTGCGCCTCACGCAGGTCAGCCCCGACCCGATGTACGACCACGATCACGATTCCAGCCGGTAAGCCAGGGCTAAACGCCAGAACGGCAACATCCACGCGAGGCGCATCGCCTGGCGTGGACATTCGGGTCGGCCATGTCGTGGATCGCACAGACATCGCTCTCAAAGACGGCTGGCATGGCACACGCTCCTGACGTGTCCGGTGCCGCCGCACCCGCTTCGCGTTCCGGTGGATAACCGGGTGCGCGCTCAGTGGCAATCGTGTTGGGGTCTGGGCTGACTCCTGCGTGTGTTGGCAGAACCCGCGATCAGATCTGCGGGTTGAGTTTTTCGCTGCTCTTGTCTTGCAGCTTGTTCAGCGCGGCAAGGTAGGCCTTGGCCGAGGCTGCGACGATGTCCGGATCGGTACCCACACCGTTGACGATACGGCCCGACTTGGACAGCCGTACCGTCACTTCGCCCTGCGCCTGCGTGCCCGTCGTGATGGCGTTGACCGAATACAGCAGTTGCTCGGCGCCGCTGGCGACCTTGCTCTCAATCGCGTTGAGCGTCGCGTCAACCGGGCCATTGCCCTCCGCCTCGCCCGTCACTTCCTTGCCGTCCACAACGAAGACGATGCGCGCGTGCGGACGCTCGCCGGTTTCCGAACGCTGGGCCAGCGACACGAAACGGAAGTGCTCACCCTCGCTGTGCTGTGCTTCGTTCGAAACGATAGCGACGATGTCCTCATCAAAGATCTCGGCCTTCTGATCGGCCAGCTCCTTGAAACGGGTGAAGGCTGCGTTCAGTTCGGCTTCCGATTCAAGCTCAATGCCCAGCTCCTGCAGGCGCTGCTTGAACGCATTGCGACCCGAGAGTTTGCCCAGGACGATCTTGTTGGCCGACCAGCCCACGTCTTCGGCGCGCATGATTTCGTACGTGTCGCGCGCCTTGAGCACGCCATCCTGGTGGATGCCCGAAGCGTGCGCAAACGCGTTGGCGCCCACGACCGCCTTGTTCGGCTGCACGACGAAACCGGTGATCTGCGAGACCAGCTTGGACGCCGGCACGATCTGCGTGGTATCGATACCAACGTCGAGATTGAAGTAGTCGCGACGCGTCTTCACTGCCATCACCACCTCTTCGAGGCTGGTGTTGCCGGCACGCTCGCCCAGGCCGTTGATCGTGCATTCGATCTGGCGTGCGCCGCCCAGTTTGACAGCGGCCAGGGAGTTCGCGACCGCCATGCCAAGGTCGTTATGGCAATGCACCGACCAGACCGCCTTGTCGGAATTCGGGATGCGCTCGCGCACCGAGCGGATCAGCGCGGCATAACCTTCCGGCACCGCGTAGCCCACCGTATCCGGCAGGTTGATAGTGGTCGCGCCCTCGGCGATCACGCCTTCCAGTACGCGGCACAGAAAATCCATGTCGGAGCGGCTGCCATCTTCCGGCGAGAACTCGATGTCGTCGGTGAACTGGCGTGCGAAGCGCACCGCCAGGCGCGCCTGCTCGTACACCTGATCCGGCGACATGCGCAGCTTCTTCTCCATGTGCAACGCCGATGTGGCGATGAACGTGTGGATACGGAACTGGCCGGCCGGCTTGAGCGCCTCGGCGGCGCGGGAAATATCGCGGTCATTCGCGCGAGCCAGCGAGCAAATACGCGAATCCTTGACCGACTGCGCAATCGCCCGGATCGCCTCGAAGTCACCGTTGGAGCTGGCCGCGAAGCCGGCTTCGATCACATCCACCTTGAGCCGCTCAAGCTGCTTGGCGATGCGGATCTTCTCTTCCTTGGTCATCGAAGCCCCAGGGGACTGCTCGCCGTCGCGCAAGGTGGTATCGAAAATGATGAGTTTGTCGCTCATGGCGGCTCCTTGGTGGGGGTGACGTTTTTGGCGTCGGTCTTAGTGGATGTCTCGAATGGTTTTTTGCGGCGCAGAATGCAAAACGCCCCGGCGTGCATGGTTGCAGGCCGGGGCGCTGTGAATTCTGGTTCGCGAAAACTTGGCGGTTTGTGCTTGCCTTGTCTTGCGATTTCCTATGCGCGTGTCCCGACCTGACGACCTAGTAGGCCACCAATCGAGACTAGCGTAATCAGAATGGAAATCGGGTGCGAAAGCATGCAAACGACTATAGACGAATTCAAAAATCGGCGCAAGCGCACATTGGTGCAGCGCATCGGTCACTCATGCGCGTCGCCCGATGCCTGTTTCGGCAAGCGCGGGCTGCCCTGTTGGCCGTGCAGCGCACGCCAGCCCCACAGCAGATAGCCCGATACCGCGTAACCAACAAACAGGCCAAACAGCGCAACCGGCGGATCGCTCGATATCACCACGAACAACACCAGCACGAGCACCATCACGCCAAACGGCACGCGGTGACGAACGTCGAGCGCCTTGCCGCTATAGAACGGCGCGTTCGACACCATCGACAGCCCTGCATACAGCGTCAGCCCGAAGGCCACCCACGGCATCCACAGCTCTTTGACCGGCAGCTTGTTGTCGATCGCGAGCCAGACAAAACCCGCGATGAGCGCTGCGGCTGCCGGGCTCGGCATGCCCTGGAAAAAGCGCTTGTCGACCGACCCGATGTTCGTGTTGAAGCGTGCGAGACGCAATGCCGCGCCAGCGCAATACACGAACGCCGCGAGCCAGCCCCACTTGCCCAGGTCGCGCAGAATCCATTCGTACATGACCAATGCCGGCGCGACGCCGAACGACACCATGTCGGACAGCGAATCGTATTGCTCGCCGAACGCGCTTTGCGTATTGGTGATTCGGGCGACGCGACCATCCATGCCATCGAGCACCATCGCCGCGAAGATGGCGATCGCAGCCGTCTCAAAGTTCAGGTTCATCGCCTGCACAATCGCGAAAAAGCCGGCGAAAAGCGCTGCGGTCGTGAATGCGTTGGGCAGCAGATAGATGCCGCGACGGCGCGGACGCACGATCTCAAGATCGTCGTCATCCGAACGCGGCTGGTTGTGCCGCAGCGGACGCAAGTGCGTCACGTTGCCGGCGGTAAAACGCTTCTTGCGTCGGTTGAACGCGGGCATGGCGGCCTCCGGATCAGTCCAGCTCTGCAAGCACCGTAAGCGTGGCGGATACTTTCTCGCCGATGGTCACGCGCGGGCGTGCCGTCAGCGGCAGGTACACGTCAACGCGCGAGCCAAAGCGGATGAAGCCATAGCGCTGGCCACGCGTGAGCACTTCGCCTGCCTTGGTATAGCAAAGGATGCGCCGCGCGATCAATCCGGCCACCTGCACCGAAGTGACGAGCTGGCCATCAGCGCGACGCAGCACAATGGCGTTGCGCTCGTTTTCGAGCGACGCCTTGTCCAGGTCCGCATTGACGAACTTGCCCGGGAAGTACTGCACCTGTTGCACCGTGCCGTCGACCGGCGCGCGGTTTGAGTGCACGTTGAACACGTTCATGAACACGCTGATCTTCAGCGAGTCGCGATCGGCGTACGGGTCACGCACTTGCTCGACGGCGACGATGCGGCCATCGGCCGGCGACAGAATCGCATTGGCCTGCGTGGGCACAGCGCGCGCCGGATCGCGGAAAAACTGCAGCACAAACAGCGTCAGCACCCAGAACGGCCAAGCCCAGCCGAAGCCGGCGGCGGCCTGCACGATGAGCGTGACGATGAAAATCCCGCCCAGGTACGGCCAACCCTCGCGGGCGATGATGGGATGCGGATACGTGTTGTTCAAATCAGACCTCGACAGCGTCTTGAAGGAAATGCGGCATTCTAGCCGACACGGGGCCGCGCCAGCACTTGAAACAATGTTTGCCGCCCTGGAATCAGCATAAAAAAAAGCCAGCCCGGAGGCTGGCTTCTTCTCGCACAAGTCGCGGGACGATCAGTTCTTCGTCTGGTCGACCAGCTTGTTCTTGGCGATCCACGGCATCATCGCGCGCAGCTTGGCGCCAACTTGCTCGATCTGGTGCTCTTCGGTCAGGCGGCGGCGCGAGATCAGCGTCGGCTGGCCTGCCTTGTACTCCAGCAGGAAGCTCTTGGCGTATTCGCCGGTCTGGATGTCCTTCAGGCATTGCTTCATGGCCTTCTTGGTCTCTTCCGTCACGACGCGCGGGCCGGTGACGTACTCGCCGTATTCGGCGTTGTTCGAGATCGAGTAGTTCATGTTGGCGATGCCGCCTTCATAGATCAGGTCGACGATCAGCTTCAGCTCGTGCAGGCACTCGAAGTAAGCCATTTCCGGAGCGTAACCGGCTTCCACCAGCGTCTCGAAACCAGCCTTGATCAGTTCGACGGTACCGCCGCACAGCACGGCTTGCTCGCCGAACAGGTCGGTTTCGGTTTCTTCGCGGAAGTTCGTCTCGATGATGCCGGCACGGCCGCCGCCGTTGGCGGTGGCGTACGACAGGGCGATATCACGTGCGGCGCCCGACTTGTCCTGGTGCACGGCGATCAGGTGCGGCACGCCGCCACCTTGGGTGTACGTGCCACGCACGGTGTGGCCCGGAGCCTTCGGGGCAATCATGATGACGTCCAGGTCGGCACGCGGGATCACGGCACCGTAGTGCACGTTGAAGCCGTGGGCAAATGCCAACGCGGCGCCTTGCTTGATGTTGCCGTGCACTTCGTTCTTGTACACGTCGGCGATCTGCTCGTCCGGCAGCAGGATCATGACGACGTCGGCTTCCTTCACAGCCTCGGCCACTTCCTTGACCTGCAGGCCGGCGTTGACAGCCTTGTTCCACGACGCGCCATTCTTGCGCAGACCGACGGTCACCTTCACGCCCGAGTCGTTCAGGTTGAGGGCGTGGGCGTGGCCTTGCGAGCCATAGCCGATGATGGTGACGTTCTTGCCCTTGATCAGGGAGAGGTCGGCGTCCTTGTCGTAAAACACTTTCATGTTGATGTCCTAATTTTCAAATATCGATGGGGTCCGGCAGCACGCACGCGCCGGCTCAAACCTTCAGAATGCGCTCGCCGCGGCCGATGCCCGAGCCGCCCGTACGGACGGTCTCAAGAATGGCAGTGCGATCGATGGCATCGAGAAACGCGTCGAGCTTGCTGCCGTTGCCGGTCAGCTCGATCGTGTAGGTCTTCTCGGTCACGTCGATGATGCGGCCGCGGAAGATGTCCGCCGTACGCTTCATCTCCTCGCGCTCCTTGCCGACCGCGCGCACCTTCACGAGCATCAGCTCGCGCTCGATGTGCGCACCTTCGGTCAGGTCGACGACCTTGACGACTTCCACCAGGCGGTTCAGGTGCTTGGTGATTTGCTCGATGATGTCGTCCGAACCGGTCGTGACGATCGTCATGCGCGACAGCGAAGCGTCTTCAGTCGGGGCGACCGTCAGCGTCTCGATGTTGTAGCCACGCGCAGAGAACAGGCCGACCACGCGCGACAACGCACCCGGTTCGTTTTCCAGCAGGACGGAAATGATGTGGCGCATTAGAGGTCCTCCGCGCCGAGCAGCATTTCAGAAATGCCCTTGCCTGCTTGGACCATCGGCCAGACGTTTTCTGTCGGGTCGGTCTGGAAGTCGAGGAACACGGTGCGATCCTTGAGTCGGAAGGCTTCGCGCAACGCGGGCTCGACGTCAGACGTCTTCTCGATGCGCATGCCAACGTGGCCATACGATTCGGCCAGCTTCACGAAGTCAGGCAGCGCCTGCATGTAGGAGTGCGAGTAACGATTGTCGTACTCGATTTCCTGCCACTGACGCACCATGCCCAGGTAGCCGTTGTTGAGCGAGCAGATCTTCACCGGCGTGTCGTACTGCAGGCAGGTCGACAGTTCCTGGATGCACATCTGGATTGAGCCTTCACCGGTGATGGTGACAACTTCCTTGTCCGGGAACGCCTTCTTGATGCCCATCGCGTACGGCAGGCCCACGCCCATCGTGCCCAGGCCGCCGGAGTTGATCCAGCGGCGCGGCTCGTTGAACTTGTAGAACTGCGCGGCCCACATCTGGTGCTGACCGACGTCGGAGCAGACGAAGGCGTCGCCATTGGTCAGTTCCCAGATTTTCTCGACCACGTACTGCGGCTTGATGATCTCGGAGGTGCGGTCGTACTTCAGGCAATCGACGCTGCGCCACTGCTCGATCTGTTCCCACCACTTGGCCAACGCCGTCTTGTTCGGCTTGGCTTCGCCAGACTGGATCTGGGCGATCATCTCCTGCAGCACGTCCTTGACGTTGCCGACGATGGGGATGTCGACCTTCACACGTTTGGAAATGGACGACGGATCGATGTCGATGTGAATGATCTTGCGCGGCTGCGACGAGAAGTGCGCCGGGCTGCCGATCACGCGATCATCAAACCGCGCACCGATGGCAATCAGAACGTCGCAGTTCTGCATCGCCATGTTGGCTTCGTACGTGCCGTGCATGCCTAGCATGCCCACGAACTGCTTGCTGGTGCCAGGGAACGCGCCCAGGCCCATGAGCGTATTCGTCACGGGGTACCCAGTCAGCGCAGCCAGTTGGCGCAGTTCTTCGCTGGCCTCCGCAAGCACCACGCCGCCACCCGAATAGATGTACGGGCGCTCAGCCTGCAGCAGCAGACTGACCGCCTTGCGGATCTGACCCGAATGGCCCTTGTTGACCGGGCTGTACGAGCGCATCTCGATGGTCTTCGGATACTCGTACTTGCAGAGTTCGCGCGAGACATCCTTGGGGATATCCACCACCACCGGACCCGGACGGCCCGTTGCGGCGATGTAGAACGCCTTCTTGATGGTCGAAGCGAGATTGCGCACGTCCTTGACCAGGAAGTTGTGCTTGACGATCGGGCGGGTAATGCCGACGGTGTCGCACTCCTGGAAGGCGTCCTGGCCGATGGCATGCGTCGGCACGTTGCCGGTGATGATCACCATCGGGATCGAATCCAGGTAAGCGGTGGCGATGCCAGTCACGGCATTGGTCACGCCCGGGCCGGACGTCACGAGGGCGACACCGACCTTGCCCGTGGCGCGCGCATAGCCGTCAGCCGCATGGACTGCCGCCTGTTCATGGCGCACCAGGATGTGTTCGATCTTGTTTTGCTTGTAGAACGCGTCGTAGATATAGAGCACCGCGCCGCCGGGGTAACCCCAGACGAACTCGACGCCCTCTGCCGCGAGCGCATTGACGAGGATGTCAGCCCCCATCATGTCGGCAGATGAACCGCTATTGGCGTGGGAAAATTCCGCGCTTGGCATATTCATGTCAGTCCTTTGCAATTTTCGGCAAAAAATTGTTTGGATGCTCTCTACCGGGCTTGTGGCGCGGATTTGAGCGGTGCGCGTCTGCATGGATGGTCCGCCTGATGGGCGGCCAGATGAGACAAACCACAGATGTTGTGAACCGAGGATAATACTGCAATGCCGCATGGCGGTCCAGCGCTGGCGCGACACGCCTCTCTGGGCGGAGCACCCGGCAGCCGGACTGTCCGCGGAGCCGCATTTTTGCTAGCATCGCAACATTTTTCACGGCCAAGGCCGTTGACGCCACGCGGCGTGATCATCACATCCTGTGAATGTGAATTTTCGCGCGGCTGCCTCACAGGATTCGCACCCGCCGTTGTATGGCCTCTGAACAGGAACTGTCGGCCTTTCTTTTAAGCGTCGAAAAACGCGCCTTTAAGCAGGCGGTCTTCGCGGTCCGAGACGACGATTCCGCGCTCGACATCGTGCAGGACGCCATGATCAAGCTGGCCGAGAAATACGGCGACAAGCCAAGCGCCGAGCTGCCGCTGCTGTTCCAGCGCATTCTGCAGAACACGATTCACGACTGGTTTCGCCGCTCCAAGGTGCGCAACACCTGGGTGAGTCTGTTCTCCAGCTTCCGCACCGACGCCGACGGCGACGACACCGACCCGCTTGAACTGATCGAAAGCGAAGCCGGCACCACAGCGGCGGAAAGCAGCGCCGACAAATTCGAGCGCTCGCAGATGCTGGAAATCCTGGAACGCGAAATCGAGAAGCTGCCCACGCGTCAACGGGAGGCCTTCCTGATGCGTTATTGGGAGGACATGGATGTTGCCGAGACAGCCCAGGCAATGGGCTGTTCCGAGGGCAGTGTAAAGACGCACTGCTCGCGGGCAACACACGCCCTGGCCCAAGCGCTGCGGGCGCGAGGGATCCGACTATGAATAAGGTAGAACTCCGAGAACGCCGTTTTGTGCATGCCGTCCGAACCGCTCTGAATGAGTCGGCCGGACAGTTGCCGCCCGACGTACGCGACCGCCTCGCAGCGGCACGCCGGACAGCGCTCGCGCACAAGAAAGCGGAAGTGCCCAGCACAGTGCGCTCGCCCGCCTTGGCCATGCCGGGCGTCGGCTCCGTGTCTTTCGAGTCGGAAGGCGAAACGCCCTCCCCGCTGCAACGCGCCGCCGCAGTCCTGCGTCGCCTCGGCCTGCTGTGGCCGACCATCGCTCTGGTGGCGGGCCTCGCAGGCATCTATCAGTGGCAACAGCAGCAACGCGTGGACGAACTCGCGGAGGTCGATGCCGCGATGCTGCTCGATGATCTGCCGCTGGCCGCTTACGCCGATCAAGGCTTCCATCAGTACCTCAAGCACGATCAGTGAAAGGCTGATCGATGAGCAACTTCCAACACACCCCCGGCCAAACACCGCGAGGCGCAAAGACCCTGTGCCTGCGTGCCAGCATCGTTACGTTGATCGGTGCCGCCAGCCTGATGGCAGGCCTTGCGATCGCGCAGGTTCCTGCCGCTTCGGCGCCAGCAGCTGCGCCGGGCGTGACAGTCAACGCGCCGGTTGATCTGCCGACACCGCCCGCGACCAATCCGCTGCCCGCCGTCCACCCAAACTGGGCCGAGTTGACCATCGTGCAGCAGCGCATCTTCGCGCCGCTGGCCCCGGAATGGAACGGCCTGCCGGAACTGGCCCGCCAAAAGTGGCTGCAGATCGCCCGGGTATATCCGAAGTACACACCGGCTCAGCAGCAGCGCCTGCAAACGCGCATGGCGGATTGGGTCAAGCTCACACCGGAGCAACGCCACCGCGCGCGTGAGAATTTCCAGACCACCAAGTCGCTGCCAGTACAGAAGAAGAGCGAGGCCTGGCAGAGCTACCAGCAACTGACTGAAGAGCAGAAGAAAGCGTTGGCTGCCGCGGCCAAGGCGCAAAAGCATCCGACAGCAGTGACAGCGCTGCCGGGCGGAGCACGCTTGGCGAAGGACGCGGCCAAATCCATCCATCACGGTGCGCGCACCAAACCGGGTACGACCAAGTCGGCGCCGACGAGCAAGCCGACCGCTACGGCATCCGCGCCGGTTGCAGCCCCTGCGCCCGAACCTGCCGCTACCGCACCTGCACCTGCAAGCGCGCCGCTCACGCCTGTGCACCCTGTTGCACCTTCCACGACCACCGGTGGAGAATCAGGCAATCCGCCACCCTCCACGGTGTTGGGCGGCTGAGGCCGGCAAACCCTTTGGCATAATCCGAACCACGTGCCACGCGACCCTGCTCGCCGGCACATGATGGACTGCGCTGACGGCGCTCACACTCTGTTCGATGGCCACCTCCGTTTCCTCATCTTCACCCGTTGCGGCGCCTGATCCGCTTGCCGCGCCCACGCTGCGCCGCCGTCTTGCCGCGATGCTCTACGAGGGCCTGCTGTTGTTTGGCGTGATGTTTGGCGCCACGGCTGTCTTTCTGCTCCTGCGTCTGATCGTGCCGCCCCTGGCGCGCACCGGCGATGTGGGGCTACAGGTATGGGGCTTTTTGGCGCTGGGTCTGTACTTCGTTTGGTTCTGGCGCAAGCGCGGCCAGACGCTGGCGATGCAGACGTGGCGCATGCGCGTGGTCAACGCCGATGGATCCCGTATTTCGCTGGGCCGCGCAGTTGCGCGCTATCTGCTGGCGTGGGTGTGGGTGGCCGTGGCAGTCGGCGTGATCCACCTGAGCGGGGCGTCCCGCTGGGCTGGTGCGGGTGTCGCTCTGGCGTGCCTGCTGGCTTGGGGCGCGCTGGCGTGGCTCGATCCGCAGCGCCAGTTCCTGCACGATCGGCTGGCCGGCACGCGGCTGGTGCGCGACTGATCGGTTTCACGCGCAGCGGCGACCTCCACCATGACGCGCGCCGATCTGCCCACCTCGCCTGTTCCCCTCGCCTTCCTGACCGCGGCCACTGCGCGCCGCATTGCCGTGGCGCTGCAATGTGCGGCGACGCTGGCGGTTGGCTGGGCGGCGCATTACTGGGGCGGATGGAGTTGGCCGGCTGCGAGTTTGCTCGCTGGTGCGGCGCTGGTGCTGGGTTATCTCCTTTCGGTCGGATGGGCGTTCTTGGTGTCGCTGAAGAGCCTGGGCACTGCGATACCGGACGACCCTGTGTGGGACCGCATGCCCGTCCCGCGCGGACACCGCATCGGCGTCACCGGCTTCATCGGGTGTTGGCTGCGCGAATGTGTATCCGTGGCGTGGATGTTCAATGTGCTGCAACCGTTC
The DNA here is from genome assembly GCF_024158925.1 of Ralstonia chuxiongensis. NCBI lineage: Bacteria > Pseudomonadati > Pseudomonadota > Betaproteobacteria > Burkholderiales > Burkholderiaceae > Ralstonia > Ralstonia chuxiongensis. The sequence goes on from NZ_JAMYWC010000004.1 coordinate 81,300, forward strand.
CGGGCGCACGCTGCGTTCCAAGCGCCAGCGGGCGATGGCAACCGCGTGCCTGTGCTGATGATCCACGGCTACGGCTGCAATCGCGCGGTGTGGTTGCCAATGCAGCAATACGTGGCCGCCGCCGGGCACCCCACCGATGCCATCGATCTCATGCCGCTGCTGGGCGACATCGACGACTACGCCCGCGACATTGCGGCTGCCGTCGCGCGCCTGACGCGCATGCATGGCCGCGCACCCGTTCTGCTCTGCCACAGCATGGGCGGGCTCGCCGCGCGAGCGCTGCTGCGCCAATCGGATCCCGGCTCCGTTGCTCACATCATCACGCTAGGCACACCGCATCGGGGCACGGCAATGGCGCGTACCGGGCGCGGTCATAACGTTCGCCAGATGGCTTGGGCAAGCCCTTGGCTGCGCCAGCTTGCAGCGGCCGAAACGCCTGAGGTGCGCGCACGCATCACGTCGATTTTTTCGTGGCACGACTCCATCGTCGGCCCGGCCGGTGCGTCCTGGCTGCAAGGCGCGCGGCACATTCCGTTTGCGGGCATCGGCCATGTGTCGCTGCTATGCGACGCACGCGTGCGCGACGCTGTGCTGACGGAACTCGCACGCATTGAAGGCATCGCCGCGATCCCCTCAGCCTGAAACGCGCGCCCGGCGCAGGTCTCGGGCGCACGCCACCCCCTTCCCGGCAAACACGTCATGTGACGGTCATGTTTCTGACACGGCGCTTTCATGCGGCGATGGCGAAATCCGTCCAACGCAGCCTCTGTTGCCGACATGGTCCTGCCAAATCTGCCATCGCGCCCTGGTTTCCTCCGCCGCCTCGCGCAACGCTTTCGCGCTGCTCCCCTCACCGGTTCCGACTGGAACGCTCCACCGCCTCTGATGCAAATGGCTGCCGGACTCGCCGCTGCCGGCGCGCTGGGCTCGGCTGTGCCGGCGGGCCGCGGCGATGTGCGCGAGCACGAAGCACCGGTCGCCACGCCGGCTTCCACGTTGGCGCCGGACCACTCGGCTGACTCGGACACTGACCCGCTCGCCGAAAAGATCCAGCGCTACCGCACGATCTGGCTGTCGGACATCCATCTCGGAACGCCGGGCTGCCAGGCCGATTACCTGCTCGACTTTCTCAAGCACCACGAGTCCGACACGCTGTACCTGGTGGGCGACATCGTTGACGGGTGGCAACTGCGCAAGGGCTGGTACTGGCCCCAGGCACACAACGATGTGGTGCAGAAGGTGTTGCGCCGCGCGCGCAAAGGCACCCGCGTGGTGTTCATCCCGGGCAACCACGACGAGATGGCGCGTCAGTTCCACGGCCTGAACTTTGGCGATATCGAAGTCGCTGAAGACGCGGTGCACGTAACCGCCACCGGCAAGCGCCTGTGGGTTGTGCACGGCGACCTGTTCGACGGCGTGATGCAGCACGCGCGCTGGCTGGCCTACGTGGGCGACTCGCTCTACACCTTCATCCTGGCGATGAACCGGCACTTCAACCGCATTCGCGTGCGGCTTGGCTTTCCGTACTGGTCTTTGTCGCAATACCTGAAGCATCAGGTCAAGAACGCAGTCAACTTCATCAATTCGTTCGAGCGCGTGATGACGGACGAAGCGCGCCGCCGCGGCTGCGACGGCGTGGTCTGCGGGCATATCCACAAAGCCGAGATCCGCGAGATCGACGGCCAGCTTTACTGCAACGACGGCGACTGGGTGGAGAGCCTTTCTGCCCTGGTCGAAACCATGGAAGGCGAACTGCAGATCGTCTACTGGACGCATCTGCTCGATGCGCCGCGCACTTCCCGCCGCGCACGCCGTGCCGCTGCGGCCGCCGCCTAATGGACGCCCCTATGACCAACATCAGCATCGACCTCGTGCAGCCCCCCGCAGCCCAACCTACCCCCCAAGGAGAGCCTGTGAAAGTCATGATCGTCACCGATGCCTGGGAACCGCAGGTCAACGGCGTCGTCCGCACCCTCACCCAGACGCGCCGCGAACTGGAAGCCATGGGGCACATCGTCGACATGATCACGCCGCTGGAATTCAAGACGGTGCCGTGCCCGACGTATCCGGAAATCCGCCTGTCGATCCTGCCGGCCAAGCGCGTGCGCGAGCGCATCGAGAAGTTCGCCCCGCAGGCGCTGCACATCGCCACCGAAGGGCCGCTGGGCCTGGCCGCACGCGCCTACGCACTGCGCCACAAGCTGCCCTATACGACGGCGTACCACACGCGCTTTCCGGAGTACGTGCAGGCGCGCTTCGGCATTCCTCTGGCGTGGACGTATCGCTTTCTGCGCTGGTTCCACAGCCCTGCCCAGGCGGTGATGGCGCCAACACCCGTAGTGCTGAAAGACCTCGCCGACTACGGCATCACCAACGGCGTGCTGTGGACACGCGGCGTCGATCTGGACATCTTCACCGCCCAGCGCAGCAACGTGCTCAACACGGCCCATCCGATCTTCCTGTACGTCGGCCGTGTGGCCGTGGAGAAAAACGTCGAAGCCTTCCTGGAACTGGATCTGCCGGGCTCCAAATGGGTCGTGGGTGAAGGCCCTGCACTGGCCGGGCTGAAGGCGAAGTACCCGAACGCCAGCTACCTCGGCGTGCTCAAGCAACCGGAACTGGCCAAGGTGTATGCCTCGGCCGACGTGTTCGTCTTCCCGAGCCGCACCGACACGTTCGGCCTGGTCCTGCTGGAGGCACTGGCCAGCGGCCTACCGGTTGCCGCGTATCCGGTGACGGGTCCGATCGACGTGCTGGGCGATTCGCCGGCTGGTGCGCTGCGCGAAGACTTGCGCGAAGCCTGCCTGGAAGCGCTGCGTATCGACCGCGCCACGGCGCGTGCGCATGCAGAGAAGTTCTCGTGGCGCGCGGCCTCGGAGCAATTCCTCGCGCACCTGCGCCCGATGCCCGCCACGCCGGCCGGTAACACCAAGGCCGCCGCGCCGTCCACTGCCGCGGGTGCTTGAGCGTTGCGTTCCATGAAGCCCACCACCCCGCCAGATCAGCGACTGGAAAATCCGGCCGCACCGCCTGCTGCCGGGGCGTACTCGCCGGCCGACAACCCACATAAAGGCAATCGCGGCATCACGCGGGCGTGGTTTGCGCTCAAGAACTCCATCAGCGGCATCCGCTTCGCCATCGACGAGGAAAGCGCGTTCCGCCAGGAACTGACGCTATGCGCAATCCTGCTGCCGTGCGCGTTCGTCATTCCCGCCACGGTGGTCGAGCGCATTCTGATGCTCGGCACGCTGGTGCTGGTGCTGATTGTCGAGCTGCTCAATTCGAGCGTGGAAGCGGCGGTCGACCGTATCTCGCTGGAGCAGCACGGGCTGTCCAAGCGCGCCAAGGATTTCGGCAGCGCAGCCGTCATGCTGGCCCTGCTGCTGTGCGCGGGGACGTGGTTGGCGATCGCCTGGCCATGGGTGGCGTCGCTGTTGCATTAGGAACACCAGCGAAAACCGGCGACAACGTTTGGTAATGTCTGCCCCACGGCATGTTGGGGTCGTTGCACGGGCACGATCTCTTATAATCCGGGCACCAATACGCCACGGAGACAGGGCCACCGGCCTTGGCAGTCAATGGAAACCAAGCAGCATTCCACCGGCCCGCGCCGCACGCGCGATCGCATCCTCGAAGTGTCGCTGCGCCTGTTCAACGACCTGGGCGAGCCCAACGTCACCACCACGACGATCGCCGAAGAGCTGGAGATCAGCCCGGGCAACCTGTACTACCACTTCCGCAACAAGGACGACATCATCAACTCGATCTTCGTGCAGTTCGAGCAGGAGATCGCGCGCCGTCTGAAGCTGCCGGATGACCACAAGGCCACACTCGACGAGACCTGGGGCTACCTGCAGTACATGTCGGAGTTCCTGTGGAACTACCGCTTCCTGTACCGCGACATCAACGATCTGCTCGCACGCAACCGCATGCTTGAATTGAACTTCAAGCGCATCGTCGAGCAAAAGCGCCACTTCGCCATGGACATCTGCCACCAGTTCATCGAAGACGGCGAGATGGAAGCCACGGCCGAGCAAGTCGACGTCATCTGCACCAACATCGTAGTGATCGCCACTTACTGGCTGTCGTTCCAGTTCGTGCAGCACCCGCGCCAGTACAACGACCAGAACGCGATCCGTGACCACCTGCACGGCGCGAGCTACCACATTCTGTCGATCCTTGCGCCTTACCTGCGCGGCAAGCCGCGGCGGGCGTTCGATTTGCTGGCGGTGAGCCGCAGCAACGATCCGCCCATCGGCACCCCCAGCAACAACACGCCTGCTCAATGAAATCGATCTGCGTCTATTGCGGTTCAAGCCCGGGCGAGCGCCCGGAATACAAAGCCAATGCCATCGCGCTGGGCAACGAGATGGTCAAGCGTGACCTCACGCTCGTCTACGGCGGCGGTAACGTCGGCCTGATGGGCGTGGTGGCCGACGCGGTGCTGCAAGGCGGCACCCCGGTCATCGGCATCATCCCGAAATCGCTGGTGCGCAAGGAGGTCGGCCATAAAGACCTGACCGAGCTGCACATTGTCGACAGCATGCACCAGCGCAAGCAGATGATGGCCGATCGTGCGGATGCCTTCATCGCCATGCCCGGCGGCGTTGGCACGTATGAAGAACTCTTCGAAACGTTCACGTGGCTGCAGCTCGGCTATCACAACAAGCCGATCGGCCTGCTGAACGTGGCGGGCTTTTACGACAAGCTGCTCGCCTTTATCGACCATGCTGTGCAGGAAGGCTTCCTCAAGCGCCACCACGCTGACCTGCTGCACGTAAGCGACGACCCCGCCGCGTTGATCGACATGCTGGCGCGCGCCCCGCGCGAGACGGTCGACAAGTGGTCGGAGCGTCGCGAGCGCACGTAGGGCGGCATGCAAGATTCGTTACTTACGATGGCGCTGTACGCGTCTCTGGTGCTGATCATGCCGGGGCCGACGAATACGCTGCTGCTTTCGTCCGGCCTCAAGGTGGGCGTGCGGCGGACGAGCCCGCTCATTGCCGTAGAGGCGCTGGGCTATGTCACTTCAATTTCGCTGTGGGGATTTTTCCTGACCGCCCTGTCGGTCAGTCAGCCGTGGCTGCCGGCCGTCGTCAAGCTGCTGAGCTCCGCGTACATCCTCTACTTGGCCGCAAAGATCTGGCGACAAAGCGGTGCACTGCAGCACGTTGCGGCGAATCCCGTCAGCTTGCGCGACATGTTCTTCACCACATTGATGAACCCAAAAGCGCTGCTGTTTGCAAGCACACTCTTTCCGCTCGCAGCATTCCAGTCTGCAGCCGATTTTGGGCGGACCATCGCCACGTTCCTAGTCGTGCTGGTGCCCATTGCTATCGGCTGGTCGTATTTGGGCATGCTGCTCACCGCACGGCGCACGTGGGCGTCTCACACGCCCAAACTGCTGCGCGGTGCAGCGCTCGTACTGCTCACCTTCTCGGGAACGCTGATGTATTCGGTGCTGAGCCGTTGAGCGGAAAGGCGCCGTTGGCCTAAAACGACGACCCTGGCTGGGTCAGAAACGCAAACTCCTCGGGAGTGGAAACGCGCCCGAGGGCTTCGTTGCGATGTGGAAAACGCCCAAAGCGCGCCACGATCTCGCGGTGCCTCTCCGCCCAGATGAGCGAGTCCGCATCACCTTCCTGATCGCGCAGGCGCGTGTAGAGGCGAATCGATTCGTCCTGCGCAGACAGCGCCTCGCTATGCTCGAACGGCAGGTAGCAGAACATGCGGTGATGGCGCGTCGGCAGTCGCGCATCCCAACCTGCGGCCACGACGATCTGCGCGGTATGCAACGCAGCCGCGTCGCTGGCAAACGCGCGAGCACTGCCGCGAAACATGTTGCGCGAGAACTGGTCGAGCACGACGATGCGCGCGATGGCATCGAGCGGCGCGCCCATCCAGGTGTCTGCGTCTCCCGTGGAAAGCGCTTCCCACAGCGGCAAGAAGCGCGCGCGGATCTCGGCATCGAACGCGTCGGATTTTGTGAACCATTCCGGCCGTGCGTCGATCAGCGGCGCGTTACCGAACCAAAACGCGAGCACGTCGTCGGCGGTGGGCAAACCGATCATCGGGGTCTCCTTGAATCTGTTTTTGTACGGTGCGCTCTAGCGCGGCACCTTAACGCTGCACGTTCCGCATCCAGTCGGCGGTCTGCCAGAACGCCTGCATCAGTCGCAGCTGCAGGGCTTCGTCCAAGCCGACGTCTTGCATGGCGAGTGCCATGCAGCGCATCCACTGATCACGCTCCTGCGTGCCGATCTCGAACGGCAGATGGCGCGCGCGCAAGCGCGGATGGCCAAAGCGCTCGATGAAATGATTCGGGCCGCCCAGCCAGCCGCACAGGAACCAGAACAGCTTGTCGCGCGATCCATCCAGGCTTTGCGGGTGCAGCGAGCGCAGCACGGCAAATTCGGGCTCCAGATCCATCAGGTCGTAGAAACGGTCAACGAGTTCGCGCACACGCGCTTCGCCGCCAATGAGGTCAAACGCCAGGGGTTCCTGGCCGGAAGTTGCGTCAGTCATACAGCGTCAGTCACATCAAAAAATTCGGGCGTCGTCATGCGTCACGAAGCGTTGCCATGGCCGGGCGACGCAGCACGTCGCGCAAGCCCAGCCAGCCGCCGATGAAAGCGCACGCCATGCCGCTCACGATGCCCACCGGCAGGATCGCCGGGTTGAAACGATACGGAAAATCGAACACGTGCGCCGAGAGCACCCAGCCGATGGCGATTGCGCCCACGCCGGCCATCAGCCCGGCCAGGCCGCCAACGATCAGCACTTCTGCATACTGCGTCTGGCGCACCACGGCGGAGCCCGCGCCAAGCGCGCGCAGAACGCCGGCATCGCGTAAGCGCTCGTCACGCGAGCCGGAGAGCGCGGCATACAGCACCAACACACCCGCCGCCAGCGTGAAGACGAAGAGGAATTCCACCGCCGCCGTGACCTGATCCAACACGCCCTGCACCTGCTGCAGGATCAGTTCGGTATCGACCACCGTGAGGTTCGGAAACTCACGCACGAGCTTGGCCGGCAGATCGGCCTGGCCGGCAGGAATGCGGAACGCGGTCACATACGTCTGCGGCATGTCGTGCAGCGCCACGGGCGGCAGGATCACGAAGAAGTTCACGCGCATCGAGCTCCAGTCGAGCTTGCGCAATGACGTGATGGGCGCATCCACCGTCTGCCCGGCGACGTCGAAACGCAGCACGTCACCCAGGTGCAGGTTGAGCGTCTTGGCAATGCCCTCTTCCACCGAGGCCTCGGGCTTCTGCCCGCTGAACCATCGGCCGGAGACGATGCGATTTTCAGGCGGCGGCTCGGTAGCGTACGACAGGTTGAATTCGCGTTCGATCAGGTTGCGGGCGCGCGATTCAGCATAGGTCTGGCGGTCGATCACCTGGCCATTCACCTGCGTCAGTCGCCCGCGCACCATGGGGTAGAGCTTCGGGTCGGCCACGCCGGCCTGGGCCAGGGCTTGCGCGACGGGTGTCACCTGATCGGGCTGGATATTGATGATGAAACGGTTGGGCGCATCGGCAGGGGTGGCGTTGTGCCACGAGCGGATCAGGTCATTGCGCGTCATGGCAAGCAACAGCAGCGCCATCAACCCGACGGCAAGCGCCACGGTTTGCAGCACGCTTACGCCACGACGGCGCTCCAGTACGGCCAGCGCAAAGCGCCAACCCACGCCGAGCGCACGACCACGTCCCAGCGACACCGCCAGCGCGCGCAATCCGCCGGCAGCCAGGAGCGCAAACACAACGATGGCGCCGGCAAACCCGGCGGCCGTCAGCGCACCGAGCTTCACGTCGCGCGCAGATACCACGAGCAACGCGAAGAATGCCGCCGCGCCCAGCGCATAGCCAATCCACGCAGCGACGGCGCGCTCCGCTACATCTCGCCGCAGCACGCGCAGCGGCGCCACGCGCACGAGGCTCAGCATGGGCGGCACGGCAAAACCAATGAGCAGCACCAGCCCCGCCGTCACGCCCACGACCGCAGGCCAGACAGATGGCGCGGGCAATGTCACCGTGACCAGATCACCGAGCGACGCCAGCAACAACCAGTGCGCGCCATAACCCAGCGCCACGCCCACGGCCGAACCCAGCACGCCGATCAACAAAAACTCCAGCGCGAATGTGCCGAGAATCTGCCCCTGCTTGAGCCCCAGGCACTTGATGACGGCTACCGCATCGGTATGCCGCGCGGTGTAGCGGCGCGCGGCCATGGTGATGGCCACTGCGGCAATCATCGCGGCCAGCAAGGCGACGAGCGAGAGGAAGCGCTCGGCACGGTCCAGCGTTTCGCGCATCTGCGGCTGGCCGTTCTGCAACGATTCAACGCGCACGCCACGTAGCTGGCGCGTTTTCGCTTCGTTCTCGGCCCAGGTGCGGTACGCGCTGGCAGCGGCATCGGGGCCAGCCACCAGCAGGCGATACGTGACGCGGCTGCCGTAGGTGACGAGGCCCGTCGAACCCAGATCCGACATCGGCAGCATCACCCGGGGGGCGAAATTCATGAAGCCGGCGCCGCGATCAAGTTCCTGGGTGATGACGTGAGCGATCTTGAAGGTGCGCGTGCCCAGGCGTATCGCATCGCCCACGCGCATGCCGAGCGCCTCGAGCAGCGGTGCGTCCACCCACACCGTGCCTGCGGCAGGAATGCCCTGGAAGGGCGCGCCCACGGTATCGCGCCCGTCATCGCTCACTTTGAGGGTACCGCGCAGCGGGTAGCCGGCGTCGACGGCCTTGATGGCGGCGAGTTGCGATACCGGTTCGCCCGAGGCGCCCTTGGCCAACGTGCTCGCCATGCTGGGGAAGGTGGCGGTGTGCGTGACTTGCAGGCCGCTCGCGCGCGCATGCGCCTCGATGTCGGGCGGCAACGGCTGGTCGGACACAATCAGCACATCCGCGCCGATCAGCTGACGCGCATCGCGCTCCAATCCGGCATGCATGCGGTCGGCCAGGAAACTGACGGACACCAGCGCGGCCACGGCCAACACCAGCGCGACGAGCAGGAGGTTCAGTTCACCGGCGCGCCAGTCGCGGCGCAGCATGCGCAGGGCTTGGGTCCAGACGGAGAAACGTGACATGTGCAGAGCATGGGCGGGGCGCTCGATGGAGCAAACCCCGCCATGTTCGCACGACTTCAGCGTGCCAGCGCGCGGGCCTCGTCAGCGTGCCAGGGCAGCGCCTGCTCTGCGGTCAGCAGCGAAACGTGCTCGGTCGGCCGGTAGCCTGCGAGGTGGCCCAGTCCTTCGCGAAAGGCCGGCTGACCGATGCGCTCGATCAGCTCGCGCACCCAGGGCGACAGCGCGTCATTGCGGCGCACCGCCAGGTAATACGTTTCGCGCGTCAGCGGCACAAAATGCAGGCCATGGGCTTCGGCGCCCGGGCGCAGGCCGAAGCCGACGTCCGCCCGACCTTCCTGAACGGCCACGGCGACCTTGTCGCTGGAGAATTCCTGCTCGTCATACCCGTGGATCTGGTCGGGATACAGCCCCGCAGCCACCAGCAACTGATCGAACAGCAAACGCGTGCCCGAACTGCGCTGGCGGTTGATGAAGCGCGCCTGGGTACGCGCCAGGTCGCCCAATGACTGCACCCGCCCGGCCCATTCCGCCGACATCATCAGCCCCTGCTCGCGATCGGCCAGGGCGATCAGGCGCACGGCTGTCGGGCGCAACCACTTGCGCAACGTCTGATGCGCGATCGAGCCCGCACCCTGCTGCGGGGCCACATAGAAGCCGGCTACTTCGCATTGTTTTTCCTGCAGGCAGATCAGCCCTTCAACGGCGCTGCAGAACACCGTATCGATGTGTGCCCCGTGGCTTTGCCGCGCAAACGTCTCGGCCAACACTTCCACGGCCGGGTCGTGGCTGCCCGAGAAACGGATGCGCGCCTGCGACTGGGATGCGTCTTCCAGCTCCGATAGGAACTGGCCCATGGCTTGGTGCAGCGCCGGATCGAGCTGCTCGCGCAGGCGCATCTCGGCGCGCAGCATGCGCTCGCCAAAGAGCGTGAGCGAAGCCCCCCGGCCACGCTCCATGTCGAGCAGCGAGCGGCCGAGCATTTCTTCCCACGACCGCATCACCCCCCAGGCGTGCCGGTACGACAGCCCCACCTGCTTCGCCGCCCGGTGCAGCGACCCCGTCTCGCGCACCGCCCGCAGCAACTGAAACACCTTGCCGTTGGCGCGCGGGTTGTCGTCCGGCCCCACCACCGGAAATACTTCGAACTGGAATGTCATTATGTTTATGGTTTCCTATTTACTTCCGCCGTGGCCCGGGAGAACAATCCTGCTCATCCCCGGGGCGGGCATATCGTGGCCGCTGACCGCCCCCGACGTTGCTGCCATCATGCAGCATCCGACATAAAGCGTCCACGCCTTCCCGCTACCCCCACAACATGCCCGGATTGTCCCAAACCCTTCGGCTGTCTGCAGTCATCTGCATGACACTCGCGCTCGCCACCACTGCATATGCTGGCGATCTCCGCATGGCCACCACCACCAGCACCGAAAATTCCGGGCTGCTGAAAGTCCTGTTACCGAAGTTCGAAGCGGCCACCGGCATCCATGTGCAGGTGATTGCCGTTGGCACCGGCAAGGCGGTCAAGCTGGGTGAATCGGGGGACGTGGATGTGGTGCTCGTGCACGCCCGCCAACTGGAAGACGCCTTCGTCGCCTCAGGCGGCGGCATCGACCGCCGCGACGTGATGTACAACGACTTCATCCTCGTCGGACCCGAGGCGGACCCGGCTCACGTACGCGGGCAGAAAAACGTCATCCAGGGGATGGAAACCATTGCCGCGGCGGGCGAAAAAGCCGGCGCCAAGTTCATCTCGCGCGGCGACAACTCTGGCACCGACGTCATGGAAAAGGCTTACTGGAAGACAGCCAACATCGATCCGAAGGGCAAGCCGTGGTACGTCAGCGCGGGGCTCGGGATGGGTGAAGTGCTGAACATGGCCGCGCAGATGAACGCCTACACGCTCTCGGACCGCGCAACCTACGGCGCCTACCGTGCCAAGACCGGCCTCGACATCGTGCTGGCCGGTGACCCGCGCATGTTCAATCCCTACGGCATCATCGCCGTCAACCCGAAGAAATACCCCAGCGTCAACTACACTGATGCGACTAGGCTGATCGAATGGATCACGTCACCCGAGGGTCAGCAGGTGATTGCCGGCTTCAAGGTCAACGGGGAACAGGTGTTTTTCCCGGACTATGGGAAGGCGGTCGCAAGCGGAAAGTAGCCCCCGCGCGGCGGCATAGCAGAGCAGCGGCGGTGCAGCTTCAGGCCACCGCCGATTCCAACTGCGAATGCTGCGGCAACTCGGCCGCCACCTCGCCGATCATGCGGCGCAGCCACATCACATCGGGCGCGGCATGGCTGCGTTCATGCCAGAGCTGGTAGAAGCGCATCTTCGGGAACGCCATGGGCGTCGGCAGGATGCGGATCGGCAAATACTGGGCGCAGTGCGCAGCGAACTGGCGGCCGGTGGTGAAGACCAGATCGGTGCGCATCAGCACATATGGCACCAGCCCGAAGTACGGCAGTGACACCTGGATCTGCCGCTTCAGCCCCTGCTCCGCAAGTGCCTGATCGATCATGCTGCGCTGCATGACGGCATACGGCGCGGGCGCCAGATGTGGCATTTCCACGTAGTGCTTGAGCGAGATCCCCTTGCGCGCCAGGGGGTGCTGCGCCCCCAACATACAGACGACTTCATCGTCGAACAACGGCGAAATGTGCAGATGTTCGGGCGGTGACAGCCAGTTGCCGATCACCAGGTCCATGCCGCCCTGCTCCAGCGCGGCAAGGTAATCGACGCCCGCATTGAGCGGATGCACCACCAGCTTGGCCTGCGGCGCCTGCTTGCGTAGACGCTCGACGATGTTGGGCAGGAAAAAGGCATCAAGGTAATCCGGCGCACCGAGGTGAAACGTGCGGGTGGTGTTGCCGGGGTCGAATTCTTGCGACGGGCGCGCGATGCGCTCCATCGCCTCCAGGCTCTGCTGCGCGAGCGCCAGCAAATCATGGCCGCGCTCGGTCGGCACCATGCCGTTCTTGCCGCGCACCAGGATGGCGTCGCCGGTGATCTCGCGCAGGCGCTTGAGCGTGTTGCTGATGGCCGGCTGCGACTGGCCGAGCTTGACCGCCGTACGCGTCACGCTCTGCTCGGTGAGCAGCGTGTAGAGAACGCGCAGGAGGTAGGTATCGAGGTGATCTTTGCCGTGCATCTGGAGGCGGGTATCGGCTGCGCCGATCCTTCTAAAAGAAGTGCTTGGGGACGCTGTCAGTGTATGTCACCTGCACGCCGCGCCGCCAGACCGCTACTGGCGGGTATACCCCGGATTTTGGCTTTCCGATGCGGGTTATCACATGGGCCAAATATTGCATTCCTGGCCCGGTGCTATGGTTCCGTTACACACACAAACAGGCGTAGAACCCCCATGGAGACTCAGCCCATCCGCTTCTTCCACCGCGGCCAGGTCCGCACCGTCACGGACGCCCCGATCACCCGGACGGTGCTTCAATACCTGCGTGAAGACGCACACTGCACCGGCACCAAGGAAGGGTGCGCCGAGGGCGATTGCGGTGCTTGTACCGTCGTGCTCGGTGAACTGCAGGAAGACGGCAGCGTCGGCCTGAAGGCCGTCAACGCGTGCATCCAGTTCCTGCCCACGCTCGACGGCAAGGCGCTGTTCACCGTGGAAGACGTGCGTGGCAAGGATGGCACGCTGCACCCGGTGCAAGAGGCCATGGTGGAGTGCCACGGGTCGCAGTGCGGCTTCTGCACGCCGGGCTTCGTGATGTCGCTCTACGCCCTGTACGAGAACACCGGCAATCAGGCGCCAATTCCCTCGCGCCAGACCATCTGCGATTCGCTCACCGGCAACCTCTGCCGCTGCACTGGCTACCGCCCGATCATCGACGCCGGCGAACGCATGTTCGAGCTGCCCTCCCCGGCCGGCATCGATCGCACGCAATTGGCCGACACGCTGCGCAAACTGCAGCGCAAGGACACCTTCAGCTATGCGCCGGTCGGCGCCGAAAACGCACCGCGCTTCTACGCACCGCGCACCGCATCGGCCTTTGCCGCCATCAAGGCCGCGCATCCGAACATCCGCATCCTGGCCGGCAGCACCGACGTCGGCCTGTGGGTCACCAAGCAGTTCCGCGATCTGGGCGACATCCTGTACATCGGCCAGGTAGCCGACCTGTACGCACTGGAAAAGCGTGACGGCTGGATCGAGATTGGCGCCGCTGTCTCGCTGGAAAAGGCCTACGAATTCCTGGCTGCGGACTACCCTGAGGTGACGGAATTGTGGAAGCGCTTTGCCTCGCTGCCGATCCGCAATGCCGGCACGCTGGGCGGCAACGTCGCAAACGGCTCGCCGATTGGTGACTCCGCGCCTGCGCTCATCGCCATCGGCACGCGTGTCGTGCTGCAACGTGGTGAAGCGCGCCGCGAGCTGCCACTCGAAGACCTCTACCTCGCCTATCAGAAGAACGCGATGGAAGAAGGGGAATTCGTTGCTGGCCTGCGCATCCCCGCGCGTGCGGGCCGTGATGCTCTGCGCTTCCGCACGTACAAACTGTCCAAGCGCTTTGACGAGGACATTTCTGCCGTGTGCGCGGCGCTGGCCATCGAACTGGACGGTGACATCGTCCGCAGCGCACGCATCGCTTACGGCGGCATGGCAGCAACGTCCAAGCGCGCGACAGAGACGGAAAACGCCATCGTCGGCCAGCCGTGGAACGAAGCGACCGTGCGTGCTGCCATGGCAGCCATGTCGCGCGACTACACCCCGCTGAGCGACATGCGCGCAACCGACAACTACCGCCGCATATCGGCTGCCAACACGGTGTACCGCTTCTGGCTGGAAACACGCACCGATGCGCCGCTCGCGCCCGAACAGATCAATGTGCGCGCGGTCGAATTGAATACCCTCACAGCAGCGTAAGAACATGAACAAGCAAACCGAAGCCTTCCTGCTGGCTGAAGCTGATATTGCTGCGGCCATGCCTGGCCAGCGCGGTGCTGTGGTGGGAATTTCGCGCCCGCACGAATCTGCGCATCTGCATGTTGCGGGCACCGCCACGTACACCGACGACATTCCTGAGCTGGCCGGCACGCTGCACGCGGCGCTCGGCATGAGCACGCAGGCGCATGCGCGCATCGTCAACATGGATCTGGACCGCGTGAAGGCCGCGCCCGGCGTGGTGGCGGTGTTTACATCTGCCGACATTCCCGGCACGAACGATTGCGGCCCGATCATTCACGACGACCCGATCCTCGCCACCGACACGGTGCACTTCATCGGCCAGCCGATGTTCATCGTGGTGGCCACGTCGCACGATGCGGCGCGCCGCGCGGCGCGTCTGGGCAATATCGAATACGAAGTTCTGCCCCCGTTGCTGACGCCTGAAGAAGCGCGTGCCGCCGGCAAGTCGGTGCTGCCGCCGATGCACGTCAAGCGCGGCGAACCGGCTGAGCGCATCGCCGCAGCACCCCACTCTGAAGCCGGCAAGATGTCGTTGGGCGGGCAGGAGCAGTTCTACCTCGAAAGCCAGATTTCGTACGCAGTGCCGAAGGAAGACAACGGCATGCACGTGTGGTGCTCGACGCAGCATCCGACCGAGATGCAGCACATGGTGTCGCACATGCTGGGCTGGCACGCCAATCAGGTGCTGGTCGAATGCCGCCGCATGGGCGGTGGTTTCGGCGGGAAGGAATCGCAGTCGAGCCTGTTCGCCTGCTGCGCTTCGCTGGCGGCATGGAAACTCGCCTGCCCCGTCAAGCTGCGTCCGGACCGCGACGACGACATGATGATCACCGGCAAGCGGCACGACTTCCGCTTCGCCTATGAAGCCGGCTATGACGACGACGGACGCATCCAGGGCGTCAAGGTGGACATGACGTCGCGCGCCGGTTTTTCGGCCGACCTCTCGGGCCCCGTGATGACGCGCGCCATCTGCCACTTCGACAACGCCTACTGGCTGCCCGAAGTGGAGATCGACGGCTTCTGCGCGCGCACCAACACGCAGTCGAACACGGCCTTCCGCGGTTTCGGCGGCCCGCAGGGCGCATTTGCCATCGAGTACATCATGGACAACATCGCGCGCTCGGTCGGCAAGGACGCGCTCGATGTACGCCGCGCCAATCTGTACGGCAAGGACACGAACAACGTCACGCCGTACGGGCAGACCGTGGAAGACAACGTCATCCATGAACTGCTCGACGAGCTGGAGGCAACGTCCGACTACCGCGCCCGCCGCGAAGCGATTCGCGCATTCAATGCGACGAGCCCCGTGCTCAAGCGCGGCCTGGCGCTGACGCCGGTGAAGTTCGGCATCTCGTTCAACGTGAAGCACTTCAACCAGGCCGGCGCGCTGGTGCATGTCTACAACGACGGCTCGATCCTCGTGAACCATGGCGGCACCGAAATGGGCCAGGGCCTGAACACCAAGGTTGCGCAGGTCGTGGCACACGAACTGGGCGTGTCGTTCACGCGCATCCGCGTGACGGCCACGGATACCAGCAAGGTGGCCAACACATCCGCTACGGCTGCATCGACCGGCAGCGACTTGAACGGCAAGGCCGCTCAGGACGCTGCACGCCAGATCCGCCAGCGTCTGGTCGCGTTTGCCGCAGAGCATTACGAGGTGCCTGTGGAGACTGTGGCAATCGTGGGCGACCATCTCGAAATTGGTGCACGCCGCGTGCCGTTCAACGAACTGATCGGTAAGGCCTACGTTGCCCGCGTGCAATTGTGGTCCGACGGGTTCTACGCCACGCCCAAGCTGCACTGGGATCAAGCCAAGCTCAAGGGCCGTCCGTTCTACTACTACGCCTATGGCGCAGCGGTGTCGGAAGTGGTGGTCGACACGCTCACCGGCGAATGGCGCCTGCTGCGCGCCGACGTGCTGCACGACGCCGGCCGCTCGATCAACCCTGCCATCGACATCGGCCAGGTGGAAGGCGCGTTCATTCAGGGCATGGGCTGGCTGACGACCGAAGAGCTGTGGTGGAACAAAAACGGCAAGCTGATGACGCACGCGCCGTCCACCTACAAGATCCCGACGGTCAATGACTGCCCGACGGACTTCCGCGTGCACCTGTTCAACAACGCCAACGTGGAAGACAGCATCCACCGCTCCAAGGCGCTGGGTGAGCCGCCGCTGCTGCTGCCGTTCTCGGTGTTCTTCGCCATTCGCGATGCGGTGGCTGCCGTGGGCGATGGCCGCACGAGCCCACCGCTGAATGCACCGGCCACCAGCGAGGAAATCCTCAAGGCCGTCGACGCCATCCGCAGCGCCCCGCTGTCCGCCTGAGTTGGGAGCCCCCATGGACCACACGCAACTGCGCCCCTTCCGCTTCGCCGATGTGCTTGCCACCGTGCAGGCAGGGCAGCCGTGCGTGCTGGTCACGGTGACGGACGTGCAGGGCTCTGCCCCGCGCGAGCCAGGCACGCTCATGCTGGTGGGCACCGACGGTTTCTTCGGCACCATCGGCGGTGGCCATCTGGAATGGCGCGCGATGGAAATCGCCCAAGCCATGATTGACGCGCCTGAAGCCACCGGCGAAGCACGCCGCCAGTTCGTGCGCATCCCCCTCGGCCCCGCCCTCGGCCAATGCTGCGGCGGCGTGGTCCGCCTGTCGCTTGAACGACTCGACGCGCGCGATGTGGAGTGGATCGCAATGGCCGACGACGCCATGCGCCAACGCCGCAGCCTGCGCCGCTTCGTCTGTGCTGATCCCGCGGTGGCCGTTGAAGCAAGCGTAGGCGACGCAGCCGCGGCCGGCGTGCAACTGGACGCCAGCGGCTTCACGCAAACCGTCCTGCCGCCCGACATGTCGATCGTGCTCTGCGGCGCGGGCCATGTCGGGCACGCCATCGTGCGCGCGCTGGCGCATCTGCCCTGCCGCGTCACGTGGGTGGACGAGCGCGATGCGATGTTCCCCTTCCCCACGGAAGTGCCGTCGAACGTCGTCATCGAATCCACCGATACGCCGGAAGCCGTGATCGACCAAGCGCCCGCCGGCAGCTACTTCCTGGTCATGACGCACAACCATGCGTTGGACCTTGCGCTGTGCGAACGCATCATGCGCCGCACGGACTTTGCCTACTTCGGCCTGATCGGTTCCAAGACCAAGCGCGCGCGCTTCGAGCACCGCATGGTCGAGCACGGCGTGGACCCGGCCCGCCTGCCGGAGATGGTGTGCCCGATTGGCGTGGCGGGCATCGTGGACAAGGCGCCGGATATCATTGCGGTATCCGTCGTCGCGCAACTTCTGCAGGTGCGAGAGCTGCAACAGCATGCGCTCACCAGCGCCAGCAGCGGCGCGGCGGTCCCTTACCGAGTCCCCACGCCTGTCTAATCATGCCGATCTCTTCCGCGCTTGCAGAACGCATCGCCACCAGCCCCAAAGCTGAACTGCACATCCACATCGAAGGCTCGCTCGAACCCGAACTGATGTTTGCGCTGGCCGAGCGCAACGGCGTGAAGCTGCCGTATACGTCGGTTGAAGAAGTGCGTGCCGCCTACGCCTTCGACGATCTGCAATCGTTTCTCGACCTGTATTACGCGGGCGCCAGTGTGCTGCTCACCGAGCAGGATTTCTACGACATGACGGCCGCTTATGTGGCGCGCGCGCTTGCCGACAACGTCCACCACGCCGAAATCTTCTTCGACCCGCAGACGCATACCGCGCGCAACGTGCCAATGCATGTGGTCATTCACGGCATCGTCCGCGCCCTGGACGACGCGGAGCGCGAGCATGGTTTCTCCAGCGCGCTGATCCTCTGCTTCCTGCGCCATCTGAGCGAGGAAGACGCATTCGACACACTTGAAGCTGCGCTGCCCTATATCCAGGACCCGACCAACCGCATCATCGGCGTCGGCTTGGATTCGTCTGAGCGCGGCAACCCGCCGGAGAAGTTCGCGCGCGTGTTCGCACGCTGCAAAGAGCTTGGCCTGCGCCTCGTCGCCCACGCCGGTGAAGAAGGCCCGGCGCAATACGTGATCGACGCCCTCGACATTCTCAAGGTGGAGCGCATCGATCACGGCGTACGCGCTATCGACGATGCCGCACTCGTCAAACGTCTCGCCGCCGAACGTATTGCGTTGACGGTCTGCCCACTGTCGAACGAAAAACTGAAGGTTTATCCGGACCTGCGCGACCACTCGCTCAAGCAACTGCTGGACGCCGGCTGCGCAGTGACGCTGCACTCCGATGATCCGGCCTACTTTGGCGGCTACATGAACACCAACTGGCTCGCCACCTTCAATGCCCTCGACCTGTCTGCGGCCGATGCGCACACGCTCGCACGCAACAGCTTCGAGGCGTCCTTCCTGCCCGAACAGGACAAAGCCCTGTGGCTTGCCAAGGTCGACGACCACTGGAAAGCCACACACTAAAAATCCACGAAACGACGATGACCACGATGCCCCCGATTTCCAACAACGTTCACGCTTACCGCGGCCGCGTGCTGCATTTCCTGCACGATCCGCAGTATCGCGAGCGCGATGCTTATGAGTACTGGGAAGACGGCTTGCTCGTGGTCACGGGTGGCAAGGTCGTGCAAGCCGGCGACTACGCCGCACTGCGCGAAAACCTGCCCGCCGGCACGCAACTGCACGACTACAGCGGCAAGCTGATCGTGCCCGGATTCATCGATACGCATATCCACTTCCCGCAGACGGACATCATCGCGTCGCCGTCGCCGGGCCTGCTGCATTGGCTCGAGACATACACCTTTCCGGAAGAGCGCCGCTTCGAGAGCGAGCAGTACGCCGCCGGCGTCGCATCGTTCTTCCTCGACGAACTGCTGCGCAACGGCACGACCAGCGCCATGGTTTGGAGCACCGTGCATCGCAGCTCGGCCGAGACGCTGTTCACGCAAGCACGACAACGCGGCATGCGCATGATCACCGGCAAGGTGATGATGGACCGCAATTGCCCGGAATATCTGCGTGACACGGCTGAATCTGGCGCGCGTGACACGGCTGACCTGATCTCGCGCTGGCACGGCAAGGACCGGCTGGCCTACGCCATCACACCGCGCTTTGCGCCCACGTCGAGCGAAGCCCAGCTGCAAGCCTGCGCAGAACTCGCCAAGCAATACAAGGACGTCTTCATCCAGACGCACGTCGCAGAAAACCCCGACGAAGTGAAATGGGTGGCCGACCTGTTCCCGAATGCGCGCAGCTACCTGGACGTCTACGACCGCTACGGCTTGCTGCGCAAAGGCGCCTTCTACGGCCACGCCATCTGGCTGGACGACGGCGACCGCCAACGCATGGCCGAATCCGGCGCGGCCGTGGCGCATTGCCCCACGTCCAACCTGTTCCTGGGCAGCGGCCTGTACAACTTCCACAAGAACGACACGTACCGCCTGGCGCTCACGCTCGCCACTGACGTTGGCGGCGGCAGCTCGTTCTCGATGCTGCGCACGATGGGCACGGCGCATAAGGTCGCGCGCATGGGCGGCTATCACCTGACTGCGCTGCGCATGTTCTACCTGGCCACGCGCGGCGCTGCCGAAGCGCTGGGCTGGGAAGACCGCATCGGCAGCTTCGTGCCGGGCGCGGAGGCCGACTTCATCGTGCTGGACCCAGCGGCCACACCGCTGCTGGCCCGTCGCAATGCGCGCTCGGAAACGCTGGAAGAGTTGCTGTTTTCGTTGGCGCTGCTGGGCGAGGATCGTGCGGTATCCGCCACTTACGTGCAGGGTGAACCCGCGAAATTTGCGGTTGGCGCCAACGCTTGATGCACTTATAATCGCGAATTCCATTGGGGAGTAGCCGCTCGAAGTCGTCACTTCGAGGGCCACGTCAACAGACTTGACCGCCGTCGCAACGACAGGTGGTTATGGCGTGGTCAGCCGCACTCAGGGTGCCACTCCGGCACCCGGTGACGAGCCTGGCGAGACCGATGACAACCCACTGCGGACAGGGCCGGCAGTGGCGCGTCATTGGTTCGCACACGGCCCGGACACCACAACAACATGGAAGCCTTTCTCGTCTCCACCGGCATCGTCGCGCTCGCTGAAATCGGCGACAAGACGCAGTTGCTGTCGATCTTGCTGGCTGCGCGTTTCCGCAAACCAGTGCCGATCATCCTCGGCATCTTCATCTCCACCCTCGTCAACCATGCCTTGGCCGGCGCCGTCGGCGGTTGGATCACGCACATGCTTGGCGAGAACGTCCTGCGATGGATCCTGGGCGTGGGCTTTATCGCCATGGCCGGGTGGATGCTGATTCCCGACAAGCTCGACGACGAAGAGGCGCCTTCAACTGCGCAGCGCGGGCTGGGCATTCTCGGCACTACCATCGTCGCGTTCTTCTTTGCCGAGATGGGCGACAAGACTCAGATCGCGACCGTGGCACTGGCGGCGCGCTTTAACGACGTGTTCTCGGTCGTGGCAGGCACCACCGTCGGCATGCTGCTGGCAAACGTGCCGGCTGTGCTGATGGGCAACAAGTTTGCTGCGCGCATGCCGATCACACTGGTGCATCGGATTGCGGCGCTGATCTTTCTGGTGCTGGGTGTACTGGCGTTGCTGGGGGTCGGGAAGTAAGTCGTCAATCCGAGGCTCTGGGGCTGCCCTGCCGGCGCCCCTTGCGGCCGGTGAGGCAGCGGCGAATCGAGCCCAGCCAAGGACACATCGCTGCAGACGCTTTAGGCGAAAAAAAACGGGGCCGTAGCCCCGTTCAACCCTCACCGGTCATGCCACCCGCTAGGGAACGAATGGCATGCTCCGATAAACCTTTCTGTTGTTGCTCAGCGTGCGCCTCAGTTCGTCTTGGCGCCGCCTTCGAACCATTTGGCGATGATCGCGCGCTCGTCATCGGTAATCTGCGTCACGTTGCCCAGCGGCATCAGCTTCTGCTGCACGACCTGCTGGTAGACGAGCTGCGCATGCTTGCCCAGTTCTTCCGCCGTATCGAGCAACACGCCCTTAGCCGGCGAAGGCATCAGGGTAGGGTGAGCCGAGTGACATTGGTAGCACCGTGCGGTAACGACTGCCTGTACTTTGGCGAAATCCGAGCCGCCAGCGGCTGTCGGGGTGGCCGCTGCGGCCGTACCCGTCGCTGCTGCAGCAGGCGTGCTTTCGGCGGCAGGCACTGCCGGACGCGACACCGGAGCAAGCCACACCGCAACACCCAGCAGCACTGCCACGCCTGCTGCCGGATAGCCCCAGTTCACGACGCCCTTGTGCTTGAGGATGAAGAACTGACGGATCAGCACCCCAGCCAGCATGATCAGCACCAGCACGGCCCAGTTGTACTTGGCGGCGTACGTCATGCTGTAGTGGTTCGACAGCATTGCAAACAGCACCGGCAGCGTGAAGTACGTGTTGTGCACGCTGCGTTGCTTGCCGCGCTTGCCGTGGATCGGGTCCGGCTTCTCGCCTGCCTTGAGCGAAGCGACCACCTTGCGTTGCCCCGGAATGATCCAGAAGAACACGTTGGCGCTCATGATGGTCGCGATCATCGCGCCGATCAGCAGGAACGCTGCACGGCCCGAGAACAGGTGGCACGCCGCAAACGCCGCGATCACCACGTAGATCGCCACGAGAATACCCACCACGCGGTCGTTCTTGCCGAACACGCGGCAGATGGTGTCGTACACCAGCCAGCCGACCACCAGGAAGCCCAGCGCCAGCAGCACAGCGGTCGTCGCCGTCATGTCGAACACGCTGTGATCGATCATGTAGACGTTGGCATTGAACAGGTACACCACCGTCAGCAGGGCAAAGCCCGACATCCAGGTCGAGTACGACTCCCAGTAGAACCAGTGCAGATGATCGGGCAGTTGCTTCGGTGCCAGCAGGTACTTCTGCGGGTTGTAGAACCCGCCGCCGTGCACGGCCCACAGTTCGCCATCGACGCCCTTGTCCTTCAGGTCCGGTGCGCTCGGCTTGGTCAGGCTGTTATCGAGCCAGACGAAGTAGAACGACGAACCGATCCACGCGATCGCGACGATCACGTGCAGCCAACGCAAGAGCAAGTTGGCCCAGTCGAGGATATAGCCTTCCATGATGACTCCCTGCCCTGTTAGCTGCCGCGATAGGTCGAATACGACCACGGCGACACCAGCAACGGCACGTGGTAGTGCGCGCTGATATCGGCCACGCCAAAGCGCAGCGTCACCACGTCCAGGAACGCGGGCTCGGGGAGTTTGACGCCGGCTGCGCGGTAATACTCGCCCACGCCGAAGTCCAGTTCATACACGCCAGCCTGCAGCGCGTCGCCTTCCAACAGCGGCGCATCGCAACGGCCATCGTGATTGGTGCGAACCGATTTGATCGGTTGCCGTTGATTGTCGACAATTTTGAACAGTGCGATCGCCAGGTTTTGACCCGGCGTGCCTGCGGCGGTGTCGAGCACATGGGTGGTCAAGCGTCCCATTTGTCTTCCTCTGTAGTTCGAATTTTCAGAAGCGCCGCTGCCTCCACTTGCACCTCGCGCCAAACCCTTGTGTGACAAGGGCTGGCGTCGGGGCCCGCTCGGTACGTGCTGTGCACGCATCCCGGCGCGCGTCCAGCCGGTTTACGCCTGCCCTCCATTGGGGAAGGGCATACCAAACCGGCAAAGCCGTCGCTCGTTCTGGGTCCGACGCCGTGTCTCTGCTGTGTCCCTAGACCAGGCTCGAAACAGGGATTTCCCTAGTTTGTCGGATTACCGAACGCATTTTGTTGACAATATTGAAGGCGGCTATGAATAATTGTCAACAGGTTTTCGCAGTGCCTCATGCCGCGGCGCACTAATGAAAGGCAGGTCTGCCATGTCCAAGAATCTCAAGCTGGTCTCCACGGAAGTGGCGTCGAAGTCGGGCGCCAAGGCATCGGGGGCAACACGCATGTCGGTCGAAGAACGGATGTATCACGAGATCTACGACGCGATCATGGAACACCGCCTGCCCCCGCGCACGAAGCTGACGGAGCATGCGCTTTGCGAAATCTATGCCACCGCCCGTCATACGGTGCGCAAGGTCTTCTCGCAACTGGCCGCCGACGGTCTGGTTGACCTGGAGCCGAACCGCGGCGCGTTCATCGCAGCGCCCTCCATCGACGAAGCCCATGCCATGTTCGAGCTGCGCCAGATCCTGGAGCGCGCGGTGCTCGACAAGGTTGGCCATAGCAGCAACCCCAAGGCGGCCGTTGCGCCCCTGATGGAACTCGTCAAGCAGGAGCGCCAGGCGTTTGTCACGCAGGATCGCCCGCGCTGGATTCGCCTGTCTGCGGAGTTTCACGTGGCGCTGGCCGAGCAATCGGGCAATCCGCTGGTGGTCGAAATGATGCGCCGGCTGGTGTCGCGCACCACGCTGATGATCGCCAGCGTCGAGGCCCCGGGCAACAACGCATGCTCGTTCGACGAACACCTCGACATCCTCAATGCCCTGGAGCGCGGCGACGCCAGCGCTGCACAGGCCCACATGGCCCAGCACTTGCAATGTTGCGCCGATCGCGTGCGCCCCGAAGCGCCCGCTGATTTCGATCTGCGTTCGGTATTGGGCCCGCGCGGCGGGAAGGACAAAGTCTAGGACCGGTTTTGCTGTTTCGGGCGAGCTGGCACGACAGAGGCCGGCCGTCCAAGAACCTGTTCATGATCCGCAGCAACCACCCCAAGGTTGGCCCCGGAAACACAGCCCTGCATGCGCACGGCGGGTGTCACAAGGCCAAGCCAGGGGTCGCGCAGCAGAAACGTGGGCAGGCTCCAAGCCGGACGCCGTCCGGCTTACCACCCAAAGGAGACCTTTATGGCAAGCAGTACCATCGCCGCCCCCACGGCGGACCTGACCAATGAGCGCGTGGCGTACGGACGCCTGCTCGCATTGGGCCTTCAACATGTATTGGTGATGTATGCAGGCACCGTGGCAGTGCCGCTAATTGTGGGCGGTGCACTGCATCTGCCCAAGGAACAGCTTGCGTTCCTGATCAACGCAGATCTCTTTGCCGCCGGCCTTGCCACACTCATCCAGGCCTTCGGTGTGTGGAAGTTCGGCATTCGCATGCCGGTCATGATGGGCGTGACCTTCGCATCGGTAGGCCCGATGATCGCCATCGGCACTGACCCGAGCATCGGCCTGCTGGGCATTTACGGCGCTGTGATTGCGGCGGGGATATTCGGCATCATCGTCGCGCCGCTCATGGGGCGCGTGCTTGGGCTCTTCCCGCCGGTCGTGACGGGCACCGTGATCACGCTGATCGGCATGTCGCTGATGGGCGTGGGCATCAACTGGGCTGCGGGTGGCCAGCCGACCATGAAGACGATGGTCGATGGCGTGCTCAAGACCGTGCCCAATCCGGCCTACGGTGATCTGAGCGGCCTGGGCATTGCGCTGGCAGTGCTCGTCATCATCCTGTTGCTGACGAAGTACGGCCGCGGCCTGATCGGCAACATCGCCGTGCTGCTGGGCATCGTGATCGGCACGTTCATCGCCATGGCGTTCGGCAAGGTCAGCTTTGCCGGCATTACGGAGGCCGACTGGGTGGCCGTGATCACGCCGCTGCACTTCGGCATGCCCACCTTCCACTTCGGCGCCATCGCTTCGATGTGCATCGTGATGATGATCACGCTGGTCGAATCGACCGGCATGTTCCTGGCGCTGGCGGAAATCACCGGCAAGAAGCTCTCCACCGATGACCTCACGCGCGGTCTGCGCGCCGATGGTCTGGGCACCGTGATCGGCGGCCTGTTCAACACATTCCCGTACACCTCGTTCTCGCAAAACGTGGGGCTGGTGACGGTCACGGGTGTGCGTTCGCGCTTCGTGGCAGCCATGGGCGGCCTGATCCTGATCGCGATGGGCCTGTTCCCGAAGATGGCGCACATCGTGGCGTCGGTTCCCTCATTCGTGCTGGGTGGCGCGGGCATCGTGATGTTCGGCATGGTGGCCGCCACGGGCGTGCGCATTCTCGGTTCGATCGATTTCAACAAGTACCGCCACAACCTGTTCATCGTGGCAATCTCGATCGGCTTCGGCATGATCCCGACGCTGGCACCGACCTTCTTCCAGTATCTGCCGCATTGGCTGGAACCGGTCACGCACAGCGGCATCGTGCTGGGCACGCTCGTCGCGGTCATCCTGAACCTTTACTACAACGGCATGCAGTCGGCCGAGCACGCAATGCGCGACGCTGCTGCCAACACCCACGGCACGGAGTAATTGCATGAACGCCACTGTCGCGCACAACGACCCGCTTCTGATCGCCCGTCATGCCGACGTGCTGGTCACCATGGATGCGCAACGCCGCGAGATCCCCGACGGCGCGCTGGTTGCGCGCGGTGGCGTGATCGAATGGGTCGGCGCCACGGCGGATCTGCCGTCGCAGTATCGCGAGGCCATCGGCCAGCCCAACGTGCGCGTGATGGAGCTGCGTGACCACGTGGTCACGCCGGGCTTCGTCAACACGCACCATCACATGTATCAGAGCCTGACGCGTGCCCTGCCCGCCGCGCAGGATGCGGAACTGTTCGGCTGGCTGACGAACCTGTATCCGGTGTGGGCAGGCCTCACACCGGAAATGGTGCGCGTGTCCACGCTCACGGCGATGGCAGAACTGCTGCTCTCGGGGTGCACGACCTCCAGCGACCATCTGTACCTGTATCCGAACGGCAGCCGACTCGACGATTCCATCGAAGCCGCGCAGCAGATCGGCATGCGCTTTCACGCAGCGCGCGGCAGCATGAGCGTCGGCCGTAGCCAGGGCGGTCTGCCGCCGGACCGCGTGGTCGAAGGCGAAGAGGCCATCCTGAAAGAAACGCAGCGCCTGATCGAAACCTGGCACAACGCCGATCGCCATTCGATGCTGCGTGTGGTGGTGGCGCCGTGCTCGCCCTTCTCCGTCTCGCGCGACCTGATGCGCGAATCGGCCAAGCTCGCACGCAGCTATGGCGTGTCGATGCACACGCACCTGGCCGAGAACGATAACGACATCGCGTATTCGCGCGAAAAGTTCGGCATGACGCCGGCGGAATACGCGGAAGACCTAGGCTGGGTCGGCCGCGACGTCTGGCATGCGCACTGCGTGAAGCTCGACGCGCACGGCATCGACGTCTTCGCACGCACCGGTACCGGCGTCGCGCATTGCCCGTGCTCGAACATGCGGCTGGCCTCTGGCATTGCGCCCATCCGCACCATGCGTGATGCCGGCGTGCCGGTCGGCCTGGGCGTGGATGGCAGCGCGTCGAACGATGGGGCGCACATGCTCGGCGAAACGCGCCAGGCCATGCTGCTCGCGCGCGTCGGCTTTGGCCCCGCGGCGATGAGCGCGCGCGAGGCGCTGGAGATCGCCACGCTCGGCGGCGCACGCGTGCTCAACCGCGACGACATCGGCGCGCTCGCCCCGGGCATGTCGGCCGACTTTGTCAGCTTCGATCGTCACCAAGTCGGTTTTGCCGGCGCCGACCACGACCCGGTCGCGGCGCTAGTGTTCTGCGCCCCATCCAATGTGGCGCACAGCGTGATCAACGGGCGTGTGGTCGTCGAAGACGGCCGCCTGACCACGCTTGAACTCGACGCCCATCTCACGGTTCACCGGAGGCTCGCGCTGGAACTGGCGCAGGCTGCCCGGGCAGTTCCGGCCTGACGCGATGGTGCTTTCTCTTGTTCATGACGCCGCTGTGATGTCGTGAATTTGGAAAGCCGCATTCCACGGTCTGACCGGTGTTGTATGAAGTCTCCTCGACATGAAAAAACCATGACAAACAATAACTATCCGCGCGATCTCATCGGTTACGGCAAGAACCCGCCCAACGCCAATTGGCCGGGCGGCGCGCGCGTAGCACTGCAGTTCGTCCTCAACTACGAGGAAGGCGGTGAAAACTGCGTGTTGCACGGTGACGCCGGCTCCGAGCAGTTCCTCTCCGAAATCATTGGCGCTGCGGCCTACCCCGACCGCCACATGAGCATGGAGGGCATCTACGAATACGGCTCGCGTGCAGGCGCCTGGCGCATCCTGCGCGAGTTTGAAAAGCGCGGCCTGCCGCTGACGATCTTCGGTGTGTCGATGGCCCTGCAGCGCCATCCGGACCTGACCCAGGCCTTCGTTGATCTGGGCCACGAAATCGCCTGTCACGGCTGGCGCTGGATCCACTACCAGAACATCGACGAAGCCACCGAGCGCGAGCACATGCGCATCGGCGTCGAGATCATCCGCGAGTTGACTGGCAATGCGCCGCTTGGCTGGTACACCGGCCGCGACAGCCCCAACACGCGCCGCCTGGTGGTCGAGCACGGCGGCTTTGCCTACGACGCCGACTACTACGGCGACGACCTGCCGTTCTGGACCGAAGTCCAAACCTCGTCTGGCGAGCGCAAGCCGCACCTGGTGGTGCCGTACACGCTCGACACCAACGACATGCGCTTCGCCAGCCCGCAGGGCTTCAACACGGCCGACCACTTCTACCAGTACCTGAAAGACGCCTTCGACGTGCTGTACGAAGAAGGCGATCCCAACGGGCTCGCGCAGCCGAAGATGCTGTCGATCGGCATGCACTGCCGCCTGCTGGGTCGCCCAGGGCGTTTCCGCGCGCTGCAGCGCTTCCTTGACTACGTGCAATCGCACGACAAGGTGTGGATCTGCCGGCGCATCGACATCGCGCAGCACTGGATCCAGAACCATCCGTATGCAAAGCAACCCGTTTTGAGCACCGCAGTATGAGCCAGACCACCTACACCCTCTCGCAACTCAACAGCATGGACGCAGTGCAGTTCGTGCAAGTCCTGGGTGGCATCTACGAGCACTCGCCGTGGGTTGCTGAACAGGCCGCCACGCAGCGCCCGTTTGCTTCGGCCGAGGCGCTCGCGGCCGCCATGCGCAATGCCGTGGATACCGCCGGCATTGAGCCTCAGCTCAAGCTGGTGCGCGCCCACCCGGAGCTGGCCGGCAAGGCCGCCGTGCGCGGTGAACTGACCGCCGAGTCGACGCGCGAACAAAGCGGCGCGGGCTTGAACCTGTGCACACCGGAAGAGTTTGCGCGCCTGCAGGCGCTCAACACCCAGTACAACGAGAAGTTCGGCTTCCCGTTCATCCTGGCGGTGCGCGGCTATGACCGCCACGGAATCATCGAGAACTTCAGCAAGCGTGTGGAGAACGACCGCGATACCGAGATGCGCACGTCGCTCGAACAGATTCATCGCATCGCAGGTTTCCGCTTGACCGACTTGATAGCAGCAAACTGATTTTTCAGGTTCATCAGCAAAAACAACGCTGTGGGCGCGGTGTCATGGGGCATGGGACACCGATCGGCATGGAGCCTGACCAGCCGGCCTGCGACCGCATCAAAGAATGCGGCGCAACCCGCAGTGATCTTCAACAACAAAGGAGGTAGCAATGCAGTCGAAATTCAAGCGTGGCGTGGCCGCGCTGGCAGTGGCATCGGCACTGGGGGCAGCAAGTGCCGGTGCGCAAGCGCAATCGTCCGTCACGTTGTACGGCCAGGTGGACGCCTGGGCCGGCGCCACCAAGAGCCTGGGCGCATCGGATCGCGCCTGGGGCGTCAACTCGGGCGGTATGTCGACCTCGTACTGGGGCATGAAGGGCAGCGAAGATCTGGGCAACGGCCTGAAGGCGATCTTCACGCTGGAAGCGTTCTTCCGCCCGGACACCGGCAAGTACGGTCGCTTTGACGGCGACACGTTCTTCGCCCGCAACTCGTTCGTGGGCCTGCAATCGAGCTCGTGGGGTTCGATCAAGCTCGGCCGCCTGACGCCGCCGTACTTTGTCTCGACGATCCTGTTCAACCCGTTCATCGATTCGTACACGTTCTCGCCGATGGTGTTCCACACCTATCTCGGCAACGGCCTGAGCGGCCCCGGCGGCATCTCGGGTCTGGTGGGGGATTCGGGCTGGAACAACTCGATCATGTACTCCACGCCGGACTTCAACGGTCTAACCGCCAACTTCATCTACGGCGCGGGCGAGCAAGCCGGCCACAATGGCCAGAACAAGTGGGGCGGCAACTTCCTGTACTTCCATGGCAACTTCGCGGCCACGGCAGCCTTCCAGCAAGTGCGCTTCGACGGCGCGCCGGGTGACCTGAACGCGCTGGTGGCAGGCTTCTCGCGCCAGACGGCCGCGCAGCTGGGCGCCACGTACGACTTTGGCGTGGCCAAGGTGTACGGCCAGTACCAGTACATCAAGAACGCCATCAACTCGGGCGACGCGAAGAGCAACGGCGGCCAACTGGGCGTGTCGGTGCCGGTGGGCCCGGGCAGCATCCTGGCGTCGTACGCGTACACGAAAACCTCGGGTGCCGCTGACGTGAAGCGCAACACCTGGGCGGTCGGCTACGACTACTCGCTGTCCAAACGCACCGATGTGTACGCCGCGTACATGCGCGACAAGGTGACGAACCTGAGCTCGGCAGACACCTTCGGCGTGGGCATCCGCGCAAAGTTCTAAGCAGTCGGCAGCAAAGAAAAACGGCGCCTGGACTTTCCCCAGGCGCCGTTTTCTTTTGGGCCGTGAATCTTCAGCGGCCCAACAGTCGGATCAACCGATCAACGCGTAGCCGACACATCCGCCACAGCCAGCGCCGTCATATTGACGATGCGGCGCGATGTGGCCGACGGGTTCAGGATGTGCACCGGCTTGGCCGCGCCCAGCAGGATCGGCCCCACCGTCACGCCCTGCCCGCCCGTGATCTTGAGCAGGTTGAACGCAATGTTGGCGGCGTCGAGCGAGGGCATCACCAGCAGGTTTGCGCTGCCAGAGAAGGCGCTCTTCGGCAGGAAGTGGTGGCGGATGTCTTCCGACAACGCTGCGTCACCCTGGATCTCGCCTTCCACTTGCAGATTCGGCGCTTCGGTCTTTAGCAGGTCATACGCCGCGCGCATGCGGCGGGCCGATGCGTTTTTCGACGAGCCGAACATCGAGTGCGACAGCATCGCCACCTTCGGCTCCTGGCCGAAACGACGCACTTCTTCCGCCGCCAGCTTGGTGATGTCGGCCAGCTCTTCTGCGCTCGGCATCTCGTTGACGAACGTATCGGTGATGAACAGCGTGTGCTTCTCCAGCATCAGGCCGTTCATGGCGGCGAACACCTTGGCGTTCGGCGCCAGACCGATCACGTCGCGCACGTGTTCCAGGTGGGCATCAAAGCGGCCGACCGTGCCGCACAGCAGCGCATCGGCATCCCCCAGACGCACCAGCAGTGCGCCGATCAGCGTGTTCGAACGGCGCAGCGCCGACTTCGCCATGTCCGGCGTCACGCCGTTGCGGCCCATCAGCTCGTGGTAAGCGGTGTGGTACTGGTGATAGCGGCGGTCGTCTTCCGGGTCCACCAGCTCGAAATGCACGCCCGGCTTCAGACGCAGGCCCGCCTTCTGGATACGCATTTCAATCACGTGCGGACGGCCGATCAGGATCGGCTTGGCCAGGCCTTCGTCGACCACCGTCTGCACGGCGCGCAGTACGCGCTCTTCTTCACCTTCGGCGTACACGACGCGCTTCGGGTTGGCCTTGGCGGCCGAGAACACCGGGCGCATGGTCAGGCCCGTGTGATACACGAAGTCGCTCAGCTGGGCGCGATAGGCATCCAGATCCTTGATCGGGCGCGTGGCTACGCCGGACTCTTCCGCGGCCTTGGCGACGGCCGGTGCGATCTTCTCGATCAGGCGCGAATCGAACGGCTTCGGGATGATGTAATCCGGGCCGAAGGTCAGGTCCTGGCCGGCATAAGCCTGAGCCACTGCGTCGTTCGTTTCGGCTTCCGTCAGTTCCGCGATGGCCTTCACGCACGCAAGCTTCATCTCTTCCGTGATCTTGGTGGCGCCGCAGTCGAGCGCACCACGGAAGATGTACGGGAAGCACAGCACGTTGTTGACCTGGTTCGGGTAATCCGAACGGCCCGTGGCGATGATGCAGTCCGGGCGCGCGGCCTTGGCCACTTCCGGGCGGATTTCCGGCTCGGGGTTGGCCAGTGCCAGGATGATCGGCTTCGGAGCCATGGTCTTGACCATGTCGGCGGTCAGCACACCGGCGGCCGAGCAACCGAGGAACACGTCTGCATCGCGCACGATGTCGGCCAGCGTACGGGCCGACGTGTCTTGCGCATAGCGTGCCTTGTTCGGCTCCATCTTGGCGTCGCGGCCAACATAGATCACGCCCTTCGAATCGACCACGTAGACGTTTTCACGCTTGACGCCCAGGCCCACCATCACGTCCAGGCAGGCGATGGCCGCGGCGCCCGCGCCCGACACGGCCACCTTTACGCTGCCGATGTCCTTGCCGACGACCTTCAGGCCGTTGAGCAGCGCCGCCGACGAGATGATCGCCGTGCCGTGCTGGTCATCGTGGAAAACGGGAATGTTCAGGCGGTCACGCAGCTTCTGCTCGATGTAGAAGCACTCGGGCGCCTTGATGTCTTCGAGGTTGATACCGCCCAGCGTCGGCTCCAACGAGGCAATGATGTCGACCAGCTTGTCCGGATCGCGCTCCGCCAGTTCGATATCAAACACATCGACACCGGCAAACTTCTTGAACAGGCAGCCCTTGCCTTCCATCACCGGCTTGCTGGCCAGCGGCCCGATGTCGCCCAGGCCCAGCACAGCGGTGCCGTTGGTGATCACGCCGACGAGGTTGCCGCGCGAGGTGTACTCCGCCGCCAGCGACGGGTCTTGCTCAATCGCGGTACACGGATACGCCACGCCAGGCGAATATGCCAACGACAGGTCGCGCTGGTTGATCAGCGCCTTGGTCGGGCGCACCTCAATCTTGCCGCGCGTGGGGGCGCGGTGGTATTCAAACGCCGCGCGGCGCAGTTCGGCCTCGGCCCCTTGGTCTTGGGAATCCGGCGAGGCGTCGTGAAGCTTGTCGTTCATAGCAATGAATCCTGATGGGGAGTTCCGCAGATGGCGCACATGCGCTCAGGCAGAAACTCCCTGAGACGAAGTGGCAAAAAACAGTGGGAACAAAGAGAAACCGGGGGTGAGGCCGCACGCGTTGCGCAGCACCGTCAAGAGGGTAGCGACGGGGCGGAGGCAGCGCCGGCCAGGGGTGGCGGTCGGCGCGAGACGGGATGAAGTGACAACGCTCAAGCGGGGTACGGCTGGCGGCCTACAGATTAGGTCATGCATTCTAACGTAGACCGTCGGCCAAAACCCACCCTGGCGCACTACTTGGGTGCCGGTTTCACCGATGGATCAACAGGCAGCTCTACGACGATGGGCTGCGCATTCGGCGCCGGGAAATTGGCAAATGCGCTGCGTATCAGGTACGGCATCACCGCCGTCAGCGATCCATCCCCACCCTGCGTTTGCGCCGTCACCTGATAAACGCGCTTACCGGTGGCTGCCTCGTCAATTTCCACGTGATAGGCATAGAACGGCACCTGCACGTTGGTATCCACATATTGCGGCCCCCACGGGCCCCAGGGCCCCCAAGGACTACGCCATGGCCCCCAGGGCCCCGGTCCCCAATACGGATCCGGGTACACGGGCTGGCGCACCTGCACGAGGCGCGTGGAGGTCGAATAGTCCAGGCGGACCAGATAGCGCGCGCTGGCGCGCGGCACGCTGGTAAAGCCGTGGACGGCCAGTTGGTCTGATGTCCAGGCCTCGTAGGTCTGGCGTTCGAGATCATTTTGCTGCGCTGCGGTGTGCTCGAAGGCATAGGTGCGCGGCGGGTTATCGGTCCAGCCGGGTTGCCGGAACGCCGTCACCTGGCTGGTGACCGTGCTCGCGCAGCCCGCCAGCAGGCTGGCCGCCATCAGGGCGCCAGCCATCGGCCAGACGCCCGATGTCTTGATCCATTTCCACATAGAAAATCCCCCTACTCTCAATCAGACAGATGGTCGCGGGCCCCGGAAGCGGGCTGCGGGCACTCTGTTACTCAGAGTGACGCCCTGCGCGGAAGATTCCCGCCAAGGGCCTGAGTACAATGGCCTTTTGCGTACCTCTACGAGGATGTTACCGATGTTGCGCACCGATACCGCCGTCACGATTTACCGCAAGGACTACACCGCGCCCGCTTTCCGCATTGACGAAGTGGCCCTGGAGATCGATCTCGTGCCCGAGCGCACCCGCGTCGTCAACCGCATGCGCATGACGCGCACAGACGCCGGCAAGCCTCTCGTGCTGGTGGGTGAAGGGCTGGAACTGGCCGCCGCAACCGTCGACGGTAAAGCGCTGTCCGGCCTGCAAGTCTCGGGCGACACCCTCACCATCGATGCCGTGCCGGCCGATGTTGGCACCAGCTTCACCCTGGAACTCACCACCTACTGCAATCCCGCAGCCAATTCGTCGCTGATGGGCCTGTACGTTTCCAACGGCAACTTCTTCACGCAGTGCGAGGCCGAAGGCTTTCGCAAGATCACCTACTTCCTCGACCGCCCGGACGTGATGACGGTCTACACCGTCACGCTGCGCGCATCGAAAGCGGACTATCCGGTGCTGCTGTCCAACGGCAATCTCATGTCGGAGCGCGACCTGCCGGACGGCCGCCACGAAGCCGTGTGGCACGACCCGTTCAAAAAGCCGTCGTATCTGTTTGCGCTGGTGGCGGGCAAGCTGCAGTGCATCGAAGAGCGCATTCAATCCGCCTCGGGCAAGGAGAAACTGCTGCAGGTGTGGGTGGAAGCGCAAGACCTGGGCAAGACGCGCCACGCAATGGATTCGCTCATCCACTCGATCCATTGGGACGAACGCCGCTTCGGCCTGGAGCTGGATCTCGACCGCTTCATGATCGTCGCCGTAGGCGACTTCAACATGGGCGCGATGGAAAACAAGGGCCTGAACATCTTCAACACGAAATACGTGCTGGCCAATGCCGAGACGGCGACCGATGTGGATTTCGCCAATATCGAATCGGTGGTCGGCCACGAATACTTTCACAACTGGACGGGTAACCGCGTCACTTGCCGCGACTGGTTCCAGCTGAGCCTGAAGGAAGGCCTGACCGTGTTCCGTGATCAGGAATTCTCCGCCGACATGGCCGCAGCCGCCGGTAACGAAGCCGCCGCAGCCAGCGCCCGTGCCGTGAAGCGCATCGAAGATGTGCGCGTGCTGCGGCAGGCGCAGTTTCCGGAAGATGCCGGGCCGATGGCCCACCCGGTGCGGCCCGACAGCTACGAAGAGATTAATAATTTCTATACCGTCACGGTGTACGAAAAAGGCGCGGAAGTCGTGCGCATGTACCAGACCCTGCTCGGCCGCGACAGCTTCCGCAAGGGCATGGACCTGTACTTCCAGCGCCACGATGGCCAGGCTGTCACCTGTGACGACTTCCGCGCGGCCATGGCCGATGCCAACGGCCGCGACCTCTCGCAATTCGGCCGCTGGTACAGCCAGGCCGGCACGCCGATCGTGGCCGTTGACGGTCACTACGATGCGGCCACGCACACCTACACGCTCACGCTGCGCCAGCGCTGCGAGCCGGTCGGCATCGAGACCACCAGCGGCATCCAGAAGCAGCCGTTCCACATTCCGTTTGCGATCGGGCTGATCGACAAGCAGGGCCACGATTTGCCGCTGCGTTTGCGTGGCGATGCCACATCGCCCTCGCCCGTGACCACGCGCGTACTGGACTTCACTGAAACCAAGCAGACCTTCGTCTTCGAAGATGTGGCCGAAGCGCCGTTGCCCTCGCTGCTGCGCAATTTCTCGGCGCCGGTAGTCGTCGAATACGGCTATACGACCGAGCAGCTCACGTTCCAGCTCGCGCACGATTCAGACCCGTTCAATCGCTGGGAAGCCGGCCAGCGCCTGGCCACCGACACGCTGCTGCGCATGGTGACCGACATCCAGCACGGCCGCGCGCCGGTGGTTGATCCGGCGCTGGTCGAAGCCCTGCGTGCCGTGGTCGCCGACACCTCGCTTGATCCGGCCTTCCGCGAGCAGATGCTGATCCTGCCGGCCGAAGGCTATCTGGCCGAGCGCATGGACGTGGCCGATCCGGCTGCCATCCACACCGCCCGCCGCACGCTGCGCCGCACGCTGGCAGAAAAGCTCAACGCGGAACTGCTGCGCGCCTATCAAGACAACCAGACCGAAGGCGCCTACTCGCCCGATGCTGTGTCTGCAGGCAAGCGCGCGCTCAAGAACATTGCCCTCGGCTATCTGGTGGAAACCGAAGCCCCCGAGGCGCTGGCCCTGGCCGAACAGCAATATGCCCGCGCCACCAACATGACCGACCGCATGGGCGCCCTCTCCGCGATGGTCACCAGCTATGCCCCGGGCCGCGAAGCCGCACTGGCCGATTTCTACACGCGCTTTGCCGACGATGCCCTCGTCATCGACAAGTGGTTCTCGCTGCAAGCCATGCAGCCGGGCGCCGCCGGCAAGCCGACGCTGGCCACCGTGCGCGCGTTGATGGCCCATCCGGCCTTCACGCTGCGCAACCCGAACCGCGCGCGCTCGCTGATCTTCAGCTTCTGCTCGGGCAACCCCGCGCAGTTCCACGCCGCCGATGGTTCCGGCTATGCCTACTGGGCCGAGCAGGTGCTCGCGCTCGACGCCATCAACCCGCAGGTCTCCGCCCGCCTGGCACGCGCGCTGGACCGCTGGCGCAAATACGTGCCCACACTGCGCGACGCCATGCAGGACGCGCTCAAGCGCGTGGCGGCACATCCGAGCCTCTCGCGCGATGTGCGTGAGATCGTCGGCAAGGCGCTGGCCTGAATGTCACCGCTTGTATCGTAAAATCGCGCCCGTCTCAGGAGAACCCATGAAGCGCATCAACCTCACCCGCTACCTGATCGAAGAGCAGCGCGAGCACAACACCATCCCGGCCGAGCTGCGCCTGCTGCTCGAAGTCGTGGCGCGCGCCTGCAAGGCGATCTCGCACAGCATCAACAAGGGCGCGCTGGCCGGCGTGCTCGGCTCGGCCGGCACCGGCAACGTGCAAGGCGAAACCCAGCAGAAGCTGGACGTGATCGCCAACGAAGTCCTGCTCGAAGCCAACGAATACGGCGGCAACCTGGCCGCCATGGCCTCGGAAGAGATGGAATCGTTCTATGAGATTCCGCACCGCTATCCGAAGGGCGAATACCTGCTGCTGTTCGATCCGCTCGACGGCTCGTCCAACATCGACGTGAACGTGTCGATCGGCACGATCTTCTCGGTGCTGCACATGCCCCAAGCAGGCCAGGCTGTGACCGAAGCCGATTTCTTGCAGCCCGGTGCCAAGCAGGTCGCTGCCGGTTACGCCGTGTACGGCCCGCAGACCACGCTGGTGCTGACCGTCGGTAATGGTGTGCACATGTTCACGCTGGACCGTGAAGTCGGCAGCTTCGTCCTCACCAGCCGCGACGTGAAGATTCCGGTCGACACGAAGGAATTCGCCATCAACATGTCGAACATGCGCCACTGGGCCCCACCCGTGCGCCGCTACATCGACGAATGCCTGGCCGGCACCGAAGGCCCGCGCGGCAAGGATTTCAACATGCGCTGGATCGCCTCGATGGTGGCCGACGTGCATCGCATCCTCACGCGCGGAGGCATCTTCATGTACCCCTGGGATAAGCGCGAGCCCGGCAAGGCCGGCAAGCTGCGCCTGATGTACGAAGCCAACCCGATGGCCTTCCTGGTGGAACAGGCCGGCGGCGCGGCCACCAACGGCGAGCAACGCATTCTGGACATCCAGCCCGAACAGCTGCACCAGCGCGTGGCGGTGGTTCTGGGGTCAAAGAACGAGGTGGATCGCGTCACGCAATATCACCTCGACGCCAAGAAAACGGCGTAACGACACCACGTAAGACTGTTGTTCCAGCGGTTCTTGCAGAGCGACAAAAAGTTCTGTTAGAATCGCTGTTTCCGACGCCGCTGTAGCTCAGTCGGTAGAGCAGCGCATTCGTAATGCGAAGGTCACCAGTTCGATTCCGGTCAGCGGCACCAGGACATCATTCAAAACCCAAGCCAGTGCTTGGGTTTTGTCTTTTTGGGCGTAATTCTGGTGTACTGCGGAGTCCGCTACAGCGGACATCAACTCACCCCCCCCCTCCGGAACAAGCGTCCTTGGCTCTCGCAGTACCTCAGCCTATTGCTGATTCGGCGCGACGATCCCGAACCGGTCCATCTGCCGATAGACCGTCGCGCGGGCGATGCCAAGCTCCTGCGCAACGTGGGTGATACGCCATTTGTTCCGGCGCAGCGCAGCCAACAGGATTTCCCGCTCGTTGTCGGGCGCGATATCCGCCGCAATTGAAGCTTGGCCCGCCGCACCGTCCGTCGTACTTTCGAGAACCTCCGGCGGCAATGCGTCAACTTCAATCAGGCCGTCGTCGCTCATGGCAAGCGCAAAGCGAAGCACGTTGCGCAACTGCCGGACATTGCCCTGCCACGGGTAGCTGCGCAGCACCGCCAGCGCGGCCGGCGCCAGTTGCGCCTGCATGTCGAGCTGGCGCGCTTCTTCTTCGACGATCCGCGCGATCAGGTAGTCCTTGTCACAGCGCTCGCGCAGTGTCGGCAGGTGCAGCGTTGCGCCGCATAGCCGGTAGTAGAGATCCTCACGGAAGCGCTGCTCGGCAATCAACTGACGCAGATCACGGTGCGAGGCGGCAATCACGCGCAGGTCGACCGGAGTCGGCTTTTCCGAGCCCAGCGGCATCACCTCGCGTTCGGACAGCACACGCAACAGGCGGCTCTGCAGATGCAGAGGCATGTCGCCAATTTCGTCGAGGAACAGCGTACCGCCGTCCGATTGCGCGATCAGGCCGCGCATGCCCTTGCTGCGGGCGCCGGTGAAGGTGCCAGGCGTGTAGCCGAACAGCTCGCTCTCGATCAGCGATTCGGGAATGGCGGCGCAATTGACCGCAACAAACGCCTTGCTGCGACGCTCGCTCGCGGTGTGCAAAGCCTTGGCCAAGACTTCCTTGCCGGTGCCTGTCTCGCCTTGCACGAGGATGTTGAGCGGCTTGTTGGCAAGGCGCTTGGCCTGCAGAATCAACCGCTGCATCTGCGGATCGTCGGCGCCCAGTGCCTCCAGGGCAGCACTGGCCTCGGGGCTGGGCAGCAGCGGCGCAGAGGCCGACGCCGACGGCATAGACGGCTTACCGGGCGCGCCGCGCGGCGGGATCCCTGTCGCGTAATACAGCCCGTGGTCGAACATCCGAATCGCCGTGCGCTCGGATGACGTGCCCGCACGGGCGATGCGCCACAGCTCGCTCATGTTTTCGCGAAACACTTCGGTAAGCAGATGGCCACGTACGTCGGCGTGCGGATCGCTCTCGAGCCGCAGCTTGCGCCGGCCGCCGCTGTTGATGCCGCGAATCACTCCGTTGGCATCGAAGGCGACCATGATTTCGCTATCCACATCCACCAGCGACCACGTTGACCCAAGCCGCAGGATCCACTGGTCGCGGAAATAACGCAGGAAGTTCGCATCTTCGATCTTCTGCGCGTACATGGCGGTCATCTGCAGCGCGAGGTGCTGCCCTTCGCGCGGCGCCGGCGCACTGAGAGCGGACACATCGAGCACGCCCAGGAAGTTGCCAGTCGGGTCAAACAACGGCGCGCTGTTACAGGTGAGCGTGATGTGGCATGCGTCGAAATGATCGGTCTGATGGCACGTCACAGGGGCCTGCTCGACGATACATGTGCCGACCGCACAGGTACCGGCGCGCGACTCACTCCAATCCGCCCCCAGATACAGGCCAGAACGCTTGAGTTCACGATCCAGGTTGTCGTTGCCGATGAAGTCGACCGTGACGCCGTAGGCATCGGTCAGCAGCAGCACGTAGTCGAGGCCGGAGACACGCTTGTAGAGCTGCTCCATGCCGGTACGCGCGACGCTCAGGAAGTCCTCGATCTGATCCTTGTGCTCGCGCAGGCGCTGTGCCTCCACGATGTAGGCGGGTGTGGGGCGACTCGGGTCGCGGCCGTAGTCGTCCAGGCAGCGCCGCCATGAGCGCTCGATGACGCCCTGCGCCTCGCCCGGCTGCTGCGAGAACGCGAGCAGCCGCTCGATATGTGCGCGGTGTGCTTTTTGCTGCACGACTGTCTCCTTAGCCGCCGCATTTGAAGGGTGCGAAGCCCACGCTGCCGGTCTTTGCCGGCATTGGAGCGAGGGCAGATGCGGTTCTACGCTAATCGATTTACCCAGTTGTCGCAACGTAACGGCAACGCAAGGGCAATCAGGTTGGCTGGCTTAGATTTCCCTCCGGTTCAATGCCCCGGCAATGTACTCGGCCTGCCGGATCGCCAGGGCAACGATGGTGAGCGTCGGGTTGGCCGCCGAACTGGACGTGAACTGGCTGCCGTCCGAAATGAACAGGTTTTTCACATCGTGCGCCTGGCCCCAGCGGTTGACCACGCCGTCGCTCGCCTTCGCACTCATGCGGTTGGTGCCCATGTTGTGGCTGGCCGGATAGGCAGGCATGTCGATCACGCGCGTCGCGCCCACCGCCTCGGACACCTTGCGCCACTGCACCAGGCCGTGCGCGGTGATCTTTTCGTCGTTTTCGTGATAAGTCTTGGTGACGATGGGAATGGGCAGGCCGTACTGGTCTTTCTCCGTGGGGTGCAGCGTAATGGTGTTCTGCCCACGAGCCAGATCTTCACCGCAGACCCATACACAGCTCATGTGGTCGTACATCTCCATGGCCGATGTGAAATCGCGCCCCCAGCCGCCCGGTTTCATGAACGCCGCCGTGTACGGCAGATGAATGGCCAGGCCTTCGAGGTAATAACCGCCGACAAACCCGCGCTTGGTATTCAGCGGCACCTCATCGGCCACCACCGCCGCGATGTCAAAGCCGCGATACATGTAGACCGGCTTCTTGTGGATCGACACCGCCGCCGCCGTCGCGTGGTTCATGTAGTTCTTGCCCACCTGGCCTGACGAATTTGCGAACCCATTGGGGAACATGCTCGACGCCGAGTTGAGCAGCAGCCGCGGCGATTCGATGGAGTTGCCCGCCACGCAGACCACCCGCGCCTTTTGCAGCTGCTTGCGGCCCTTGCTGTCGACATAGAGCACACCATTGGCACGGCCCTGCTTGTCATGCTGGATCTGCAGCACCATCGACTCGGGCCGCAGTTCGACATTGCCCGTGGCCTGGGCGCGCGGCACTTCGGTGTAGAGCGTCGACCATTTCGCGCCGATCTTGCAGCCCTGCATGCAGAAACCGATCTGCATGCAGCCAGGGCGGCCGTCGTACGGCTCGGAGTTCGACGCAGCCGGACGCACGATGTGCTTGTAGCCGACCTTCTTTGCCCCTGCTTCAATCACCTTGTAGTGGTTGTTCGGCGGCATGGGGGGCAAGCCGCTGGCCTTGGTGCCGCACACGCCCATCTTCTTCTCGGCCAGTTCGTAATACGGCTCAAGCTCGGACAGCGTGATGGGCCAATCCAGCACGTTGGCCCCGTCGATGGCGCCATAAGTGGTTTTGGTGTGGAAGTCGTGTTCCTGAAAACGCAGTGCCACACCCGACCAGTGCACCGTGGAACCACCCACGCCCTTCACGATCCAGGCAGGCAGGTTCGGATATGTCTTGGTGTGGTGCCAACCGCCTGCCGAGATGCGCTTGTCCAGCCACGAAATCTTGTTGAACATGGCCCATTCGTCGTTCTCGAAATCGGCCTGCGTGTAGTGCTTCCCCGCTTCCAACACCACGCATTTGACACCGCGCTGCGCCAGCTCGTTGGCCAGCGTGCCGCCGCCCGCACCCGAGCCGACGATCACGACGACGCTGTCGTCGTCGAGGGAAAACTTTGCCTGATCCGTCATGATGGTTGTCTCCGTTTTTTTATGTGCCGAGGCTTAGAGCCAGTCGATGTCGTCAAAGCCGCGGTGCAAGTAACCGCCCTTCTGCCACGACGAGCCTTCGTAGCCGAATAGCGGCCATAGCTTCTTGTTGTTGTAAAGGCCGGTGACCAGATCGCCCTGCACCTTCTTGAAGAAGGGCGTGGACTCGATGTCCTTGAGCAGCGCCACACGTTCGTTCTCGGTCTTCACCTGGGCATAGGGCACGCCATAACGCTGCCTGGCGCGTTGGTCCAGGTCGTGCACGCCATCGATCAGCAGCGCCTTCACTGCGGGGTCCTTGCCTGCGGCCGCGTCATAGGGCGCGACCGCCTCCACGTAGAACTTCTCGGCCAGCTTGTCGTGCGGATAGATGTCGCGCGCCATGCGCACCAGCGTCTTGCCGATGACGGTGCCTAGACGAGAAAAGCTCTGCTCGACCACCACATCCTTGGTGACCGCCATGGCCGCGGGGACGACCGTGACGCTGATGGCGGCCAGGCCGCCACCGCGCAGAAAGCCGCGTCGCGACACCTTGGGTTGCTTGTCCAAAACACGCATGGCAGAGCCAGCGGCTGGCGTGGGTTTCATGTTGGTTGCCTCCGTTATCGGGCGCGCACAGCGCGCGCCTTATCTTGTTGAAATGCACAACGTTGACCGCCAGCTCACGGGCCTGCTGTGGCAGACCGAGTTACCTGCGTCGGATGCGGCACGCGGCGGGAATGACTGGATTCATTCGTGGGCTCATGCTCGCCAAGCACATCGACGAGCATGTGTTGCAGACCTTCGGCCAGTACGGTCGTCAGCAGCGGCGCACCCAGCTGCTCGGTGCAGGACGTCGTGCAGGCCTGCAGGCGCTGGGCATCCGCCGGATTCGCCCCCAATGCCGCGCACAGCAGCGGCCAGTCGGGCGGCGAGATGAGCGTGCCGCACGTCAGCAGCACACCCGTACGCCGACGTACCTGCGCGAGGCCGACGATCTTGCGTTGCCCGACCACCACCTCCCACGGCGACAGCGAACCGAAGCAGGCCCACTTGAGCGATCGCGCCGGCGGCGTCATCTGCAGTTCCTCGGGCGGCACCGCGTAGGCGGGAATGCCGAGATCTCGCAGCAGCCCTGCGTGCAGCACGCCCAACCATCGGTAGCTCGACACCGTGCCGGTGCCCGCCACCAGCGGGTGATCGGCGGGCAGCACGATCGACGCCGACAACATCCAGGGCCCGGCCAGCACGGCGCCACCTCCAGCGTCGCGCACAACCACCGGCGTGGCACCGCCTGCCATGCCCGGATGCAAGGCCGCCTGCGCACGGCCCAGGACGACACCGGGCCCCGCATACGTCCACAGCCGCACCGCCGGCCGCAGCACCGGTTGCGCAAGTTGCGCGCGATTCCACTCCTGCTCTTCTGCGCAGTGGATTCCGTCGGAGAGAAAGTCGGGCGCGAGCATCACAGGCCTTCGAGAGTTTCTAGCCGCGTCTTCAGATCGGTCAGGAAGCGTGCGGCCGGGTAGCCGTCCACCGCGCGGTGATCGAAGATGAGATGCAAGCCCATCATTGGCGCGATCACGATGCAGTCGTCCTTGACCACCACCCGCTTGGCAACGCGCGTCACCCCGAGGATGGCAACCTGCGGCACATTGATGATGGGCGTGAAGCTGTCGATGCCCGTCATGCCGAGATTGGTCACGGTGAACGTGCCGTGCTGATAGCTGCCGGCCGACAGCGTGCCAGCGCGGGCGCCTGCGGCCAGCCGGCGGCTTTCGGCAGCAATGTCGGCAATTGACTGCGTATCGACATTGCGCAGCACCGGCACCATCAGCCCTTCGTCCAGGCTGACGGCCAGGCCGATGTTGACCTCGGGCATCAGCTCGATCTCTTTCTCCTGCAGGCGTGCGTTCAGGCGCGGATGCTCGCGCAGCGTCAACGCCACCGCACGCAGCACGAATGCCGTCAGCGTGACCTTGCACTGCGGCCCGAGTTGCTGCTGCAGAGCCTGCACTGCGGCCTCCAGCCGTGACGCATCCACCTCGATCGACTGCGCCACGCGCGGCACCTGCCAGGCGGCGCTCATGGCGCGGGCGATGGCACCGCGCATGCCGGCAAGCGGCACGACACGACGCTCGCCGGCATCGGGCACGAAAGCCAGGGACTGACTCATGCTTTCGGCTCCAGCCGCGCGAGCACGGCGCCGCGTCCAAAGGTGTCCTGCGCGGCCACCTCCAGCGCAGCGACAACGCCATCGGCAGGCGCTGCCACCTCATGCGTGGCCTTGACCAGTTCGACCACCGCCAGTGCCTGGCCCGCGGTCACTGCATCGCCGGGCTTGACCAGCCAATCCTGCAACAGGGCCTCGGTGCCGTCTTCAACGTCCTGCCAGACGGCGTCGGACATCACGATGTCGATCATGCTGCTTCTCGCTTGAGTGAATAGGAAACGGGTTGGTGCTGCACCAGTGCACGCACCTGGGCGACGATGCTGTCGACCTGTGGAATGACGAACTGCTCGAGCGGACGGGAATACGGGATGGGCACATCCGGCACTGCCAGCCGCCGCACGGGCGCGCGCAATGCCACGGTGTCGAGGTTCTCCGCGACGATGGCGGCAATCTCGCCCGACAGGCCGAAACTCAGGTAATCCTCGTCTGCCACCAGCAGACGGCCTGTCTTGGCCACCGAGCGCAGCACGGCCTGGCGGTCGAGCGGCACGATGGTGCGCAGGTCGATCACCTCGACATCGATGCCCTCGGCGGCGAGTTGCTCTGCTGCAAGCAGCGACTTCTGCACCATCTGCGAGAGCGTGACGATGGTCACATCGCGACCTTCGCGCGCCACGCGGGCCTGCCCGAAGGGGATCGCGTAGGCCTCCTCGGGCACCGCGTTCGTGCTGCCCTCGAAATAGGACATCCACGACAGGCCCATGATGCCTTTGTGGTAGCAGAAGATGACCGGGTTGTCGTCGCGGATGGCCTGGGTCATCAGACCCTTGGCGTCATACGCGTTGGACGGCACGACCACCTTCATGCCCGGCATGTGGGCAAAGCTGGCGTACAGGCATTGCGAGTGCTGGGCCGCATCGTTATAGCCCCCGCCGATGCCGGTCGTGATGACCGCGGGCAGCGCAACACGGCCACCGGACATGTAGGTGTTCTTCGCCAGGTGGTTGTAGATCTGGTCAAAGCACACACCGAAGAAATCCACGAACATCAGCTCGGCAATGGGGCGCAGCCCTTCTGCCGCCGCGCCGAGCGCCGCGCCGATAAACGCCGTCTCCGAAATCGGCGTGTCCATGATGCGATCCGGCCCGAAGCGGTCGAGCAGCCCGGTGGTGGCGCTGAAGATGCCGCCGTACTTGCCGATGTCTTCGCCCATGACAAAGACACGCGGGTCGCGTTCCATTTCCTGGCCGATCGCTTCTGAAATGGCCTGCGCCATGGTGAGGGTGCGCGCGCCCTGCGCCGCGCCTTGTGAGGCTTGCATGGTGAGTCTCCTGTGATGGCCGCAGGGGCTGCTTAGTGAACGAAAACGTGATCCAGCGCCTCGCTCGGATCGGGGTATGGGCTGTTGCGGCCGAACTCGTAGGCCGCATCAATGCGCGCCGCGATGGCGGCCCGCAGCGCGGTGTCCGCGTCGTCATCGAGCAGCCCCGAAGCGCGCAGACTGTTGCCGAGCAGGTTGATGGGGTCGGACTCGCGCAGATGCTTCGCCTCGTCCTTCGGGCGGTAGGTTTCCGGATCGCCCTGGAAGTGCCCGAGGTAGCGATCGGTCTTGACCTCGATGAGCGTCGGGCCCTCGCCGCGGCGCGCGCGGGCGACGGCCTCGCCGGCCGCGTGATACACGGCCACGGCGTCGTTGCGGTCCACCAGCACGCCAGGCATGCCGTAGCCGGCAGCTCGTACATCGTTGGAAGGCACGGACGTCGAATCG
The DNA here is from genome assembly GCF_024158925.1 of Ralstonia chuxiongensis. Classification (NCBI taxonomy): domain Bacteria; kingdom Pseudomonadati; phylum Pseudomonadota; class Betaproteobacteria; order Burkholderiales; family Burkholderiaceae; genus Ralstonia; species Ralstonia chuxiongensis. Next base: position 125,930 of record NZ_JAMYWC010000004.1, read on the forward strand.
GCTTTCTCGACAGAAATGCCGTACTTGTTGTCTTCGCAGATGAAGACGACGGGCAGCTTCCAAAGCGCGGCCAGATTCAGCGATTCATGAAACGCGCCCTGGTTGGCCGCGCCCTCGCCAAACACCGCAACGGCCACCCAGTCCTTGTTCAGCTTGCGCGCAGCCAGCGCAGCGCCGCAGGCCTGCGGCATGCTCGCGCCAACGATGCCGCTGCACGAGAACTTGGTCTCCGGGTGAAACAGGTGCATGTGGCCGCCCTTGCCGCGGCCAAGGCCCGTTGCCTTGCCGAAGATTTCGGCGGTCATTTCATCCAGGGGCACGCCCTTGGAGATGGCGAAATGGTGGGCGCGGTGCGGGCCGACCACGGTGTCTTCGGGCCGCAGATGCGCACACACGCCCACCGCTACCGGTTCCTGACCTGCCGACAGGTGCATCTCGCCAGGCACAGGGCCGGCGCCAATATCAAAGGCCAGGCCCTTCTGGATTTTCGGGGGCAGCTTGCCTTCCAGATAGACCTTCGCCATGGCCTCTTCATACTGGCGAATCTCGATCATCTTCTCGTACATCCACAGAAGATGTTGCGGTGTCGGGTCCATGCAAAGTCTCCTCTTGCTTTCGTATCGGTGTCCGGCTGCTGTGCCGGCTGTCCGGGAATTGCAAGAGGGGTGCCAGCTGCGAGGGCACGCAGCAAGCGTGCATGGAAAACTCCCACAAAGCCTTTCGGCGCAAGGGATTGCGGTGTTGCAGCGCAGATGGCCGAGCACCTGGAGGCGTCTCGGCAAAGCGCTGCCGAACGAGACAGACGTCGCAGTGAATGCGACAGATGTCTCACTCAACCGTCATGCATGAGCAAAAGAAAAAGGGCCCGAAGGCCCTTTGTCTTGATGCAACCGCCAGACAGATCACGCCGCCGGAATGCGCAGCTTCTGCCCCGGATAGATCTTGTCCGGATTCGACAGCATCGGCTTGTTGGCTTCGAAAATGGCGGGGTACTTGTTGGCATCGCCGTAGAACTTCTTGGCGATGGCCGAAAGCGTGTCGCCGCGCTCCACGGTGTGCCATTGTGATTCTTCCGACTCGGTGTTGACCGACATCTGGTCATCCACCGACTTGATGCCCTCGACGTTGCCGCAGCACAGGATGATCTTTTCGCGCGTGGCTTGGTCGGGCGCTACGCCAAATACCTTGGCAGCATCGCCTTCAACCTGCACTGACAGCGCCGTGGCGCTCAGGCCCTGCTGCGCGATGTAGTCCTGGATGGCTTGGCCCTTGGCATCGTCGGCTGCCTTGGCGGCGGCGGCATCCGCCGATGCATCGGCCGGCGCGGCGGCAGCGCTGCCGTGGAAGAGCTTCTCGCCAGCCTCTTTGATGAAGTCAAAAAAACCCATAACGACCTCCATAAGTACACAACGGGGAACGGGAAAGCAGAAGGGCGTGCCCCAGTCGGGCTCGCCCGTCGCGGCAGTGTAGCCGCTCACCTGCGGTGTCTCCATGACAGTCTCACGCGCAATTGCAAACTTTGCGGCCCGATAAGGCGTTCAAGAGGCGCTTCACCCACTTTGAATGCTGCAACGCAACAAAATCACTGGCACACTGTCTTACCAACATCGAAACCACTTGCGGCCCTTCGGAGAGCACGGGCACCATCGTCCTCATCCGCGCCCATTTCCGCCGCCATGCACCGTACTTGGATGAAATCCATCACCCGGCTAGTCGACGCCCTGACCACGCCGGGCTTTGGCCGCCAGTCATGGCCGCCCAAACCGGTCAAGCCGCCCAAGCCAACCGCACGCCGCGATAACCCGCGCCGCGTACGCCCCACGCCCACCCAGGGAACCTTCGTGCGCGAACAGTTCATCTACGAACCTGAGTCGCCCGCCGTGGTGGCGCGCCGGCCGGAATACTGGCTCTACACACCGCCTACACGCGGCGGCAAGCCGCCCGCCCTGATGGTGATGCTGCATGGCTGCAAGCAATCGGCAGAAGTGCTGGCGCATGGCACACGCATGAACGCACTGGCAGATCGCGAGGGCTTTATCGTGCTGTATCCGGAACAGCCGCGCCGCGCGCATCCGCAATGTTGCTGGCATTGGTATGACCCGGAGCACGCCGGCGCGCGCGAGGCCGATGGCATTGCCCAACTGATCGAACAAACCTTGGCACAAACTGGCGCAGACCCCTCGCGTGTGTACCTGGCAGGCTTGTCAGCCGGCGCGGGATTGGCCGGCCTGATGGCATTGCGTCATCCGAAACTGTTCGCCGCGTTGGCACTGCACTCTGGCCCGGCCTTGGGCGTGGCACGCTCACCGGCGTCTGCATTGAACCTGATGCGTCGCGGGGCCCGCGTCGACGCTGTCGAGGCGCTCTCAAGCGTGGTGAACGTGGCCACCTACCCCGGCATGCCGACGATGCTTCTGCACGGCCTGCGCGACGAGGCCGTCAACCCCGCCAACCAGGCGCAGTTGGCCGCGCAATTCCGCGCACTGAATCATCTGGGCGATGGGGGCAACGTCTCACGTCAAACCACGCGCGGCGAGGGCTATGTCCTGCGCAACGACATGCGTGATGGCGAATGCATCGTCAGCCTGTGCCAACTCACCGCCACGGGCCACGCCTGGAGCGGCGGCGACCCGCGCTATGCCTTCCACGCGCCGGGGCCCGACTCGACGTGGCTTTGGTGGCAATTCGCGCGCCGGCACGTTCGCGACACAGCGCTGGCGGCGTAAGCGCGCGTCAGAGATCAATCGACTGCTGGACGGGGTTGCGTCCCAGCAATTCATCGATCAAGCCATAGCCGCGCGTAAGGCCGGCATCTTCGGCGGCTTCGCGCGTGGGCAGCGGGCGCTCGTCATGCGAGTGGGCGACGAGCGTTTCGACGGCCGTCGGATCCGCGCCGGACTCGCAGATGCGCACGACAAAATCCCACTGCGTGGGCCCCTGCCCGCCGTTGTCCGATTTGCGCTCGGCACGGGGAATGGCCAGTACGTAGACGTCGAAGTCTTTGTACAGCTCGGTGCGCCAATTCGATTCCATTGTCATGTTGCCTCCCGGAAGACGCCGCAACTTCTCACTTGGCGGTTGCGGCATCGACAGACTTACCTGCAAAAAACAGGCCGGTACATGACCGGCCTGTCGTTGCATCATCAGCATTCGCCCTTGCGCGCGTGGCCCGGGGGGCAGTGGTAGCGGTCGTCGCGATCCCGGCCACGGCCATGCCAGCGGCCGTCGTCGCCGCGATCCCAGCCACCGTCACGCATCTGCCAGCCGTGCGGACCCTGCTCCCAACGCGGCTCGCGCCAGTGGTAACCCGGTCGGCCATGTTCACGATAGCCGCGACGCCACACATAGCGGCCATCGCGCCATTGCCAGTAACCCGGCACCCATACGTAGCCCGGCTGCAAGACCGGCACAGGCTCGTACTGAGGCGCCGGCGGCGCGTAGGTCGGGCCAATCTGCACGCCGATCGACACTTGTGCCTGTGCAGGCAAAGCGATCGATCCGGCCACACCGGCAGCCGCCAAGCATGCAGCGAGAATCCATGCGTTCTTCTTCATGTGAGGACCTCCTTCTCAAACCAATCGAACTTGAATGGATCGTAGCATCGGGTTTTGCCGTCGCCTCTAGGGTGTTACGCGGCGTTACCTCCGTTACCGGAGGGCGGAAACGTGTTCACGTTTGCGTGACGTTGCGGTCGTTCCTCGCCCAGCCACGCGCAAAACGCCTGTACCACTTCGTCACAAAGATTGCGCGCAGGGCTGTACCAGTAGTAACTGCGTGCGACCAGCGAGAGATTTGGGAACGGCGCCACAAGACGCCCCTCCTCCAGGTCATCCGCGATGAGCGCCGATGGGCCCATCGCGACACCCAACCCATCGATGGCGGCCTGAATCGACAGATAGAAGTGCTCGAACGTGAGCGCATGCGCGGGCCGCAGGTTCGGCACACCTGCCAGCACCAGCCAGCTGGGCCACACCGAAGGCAGCGTGTCCGAATGCAGCAGCGTGTGATGCCGCAAGTCGGACGGGGCCGACAACGGCAAGCGCTCCAGCAACACCGGGCTGCACACCGGAAAGCGGCTCTCGTCCAGAAAGCGTCCCGATTGAAAGCCCGCATGAATCTCCGGCCCGCCACGGATAATCACGTCGAAATGGTCGGGCAAGTCTTCGATCTCTTCGATGGACGTGGTCAGCCGAACCTCCACGCGCGGAAAGCGCATCTGAAACGTCGACAGCCGTGGAATCAGCCAGCGCATCGTGAACGTTGGGATGCTGTTCACACGGAGGATGCGCACAGCATCGCGGTCGCGCAGCGACTGGCTGGCCGTGCTGATGCGATCAAGCGCTACGCCAATCTCGGCAAGGTAGCGCTGGCCCGCATCGGTCAGCTCCACTCGCCGATTCAGCCTGCGAAACAACGACACACCCAGCCACGCCTCCAGTGCCTGAACCTGACGGCTGACCGCGCCATGCGTGACATTCAGTTCCTCGCCCGCACGCGTAAAACTCAGATGGCGCGCCGCCGATTCAAAGGCACGCACGGCATTCAGAGGGGGCAACTGGCGCATGTCGCGTGAGTTTTTTGCACAGATCGAGTCAGTATATATCGATTGTTGACCACACTTTACGGCGCTACGCTGGCGCCTTCTTGCTCTCGCTGACACAGCATCGAGTGAGAAAAATCGACCCGATTCTCACTTCACGCACATCGTCACCGTGACCCCCGCCGTTATCGCCTTGGTTCTCTGCGCCGCCCTGCTTCACGCTTCGTGGAATGCGTTGCTGAAAAGCGGCTCCGACCGCCTGCGCGCCATCACGTTGATGACGTTGGCCTCGGGCGTGGCGGCAATACCGATGGCGATTGCGTTGCCGTTGCCCGCGCCGGCCGCTTGGCCGTATGTTGCGCTATCCGCAGTGCTGCACGTTGGCTACAACGTGTTCCTCGCACGCGCGTATCGGTTTGGCGAGTTCGGGCAGGTGTATCCGATTGCACGCGGATCATCGCCGCTGCTGGTAACGATGGGCGCCGCGCTGTTTGCGGGCGAAATGCCGGGTGTGATTGCGCTGGCGGGCGTGGTGCTGGTAAGCGGCGGCATTCTCAGTTTGGCGCGGGGCCGGAAGGCCGACCTTGGCTCGACGCTGGCGGCGCTCACCACGGGCGTATTCATCGCGTGCTACACGGTGTGCGATGGTATCGGCGCGCGAGCAGCAGGCAATGCAAACGCGTACTCGGCATGGCTGTTCATGCTCGACGGTCTGCCGATGGTACTGCTCTATCGCGGGTGGAAAGGCCCGTTGAACATCGACCTGCGAGACGCCACCACGCTCAAGACGTTTGGCGGCGGCGTGGTCTCGCTCATCGCGTACGGCATCGTCATCTGGGCCGTGACGCTCGCGCCCATGGGGCCCGTCTCAGCCCTGCGCGAAACGTCGGTGGTGTTTGCCGCGCTGCTCGGCCGACTCTTCCTGAAGGAATCGCTCACGGCGCGGCGTCTGTCCGCCTGCTCGGTGATCGCCTTCGGCGCTTACTGCCTGGGGCACCCGGCTTGAGTACAAAACTCAGGCTGAGCGCGGCGGATATTTGACCTCGAGGATGTCGATCTGCTCGACGCCGGTGGGTGTACGCAGCGGCACCGTATCGCCCTCGCGCGCTTTGATGAGCGCACGCGCAATCGGCGAGATCCAGCTCACATACCCGATATCCAGATCGACCTCATCCATGCCGACGATGGTGACGGTAGTCTCATCACCACGCTGGTTGACGTAGGTGACCGTCGCACCAAAGAAGATCTGATCGTTGTCGCCCTGCAAGCTGGCGTCGACCACCTCCGCCTTCTCGATACGGCGCGTGAGAAAACGGATGCGACGATCGATCTCGCGCAGGCGCTTCTTGCCGTAAATGTAGTCGCCGTTCTCAGAGCGATCGCCATTGGATGCAGCCCACGACACGATGCCAACCACTTCGGGTCGCTCCGTGTCGATCAGGTGCATCAGCTCGGTGCGCAGGCGCTCGTAGCCCGCTGGCGTGATGTAGTTCTTGGAACCCGGCGGCAAGGGCGCAGCGCCCTCGGGCAGATCGTCTTCGTCATCGCCGGAATCTTCCCGGACGAAAGCCTTGTTCATGATGGAAGCCACGGTGGATCAAGGCTCCATTATAGAAAGTTGGTCCCTCTCGAAGAAAAAGTGAAGAAGGGGGTTCACAAGACCGAAAATCTCTGTATAATCTCATTTCTCGGTTGCGGCTGTAGCTCAGTTGGATAGAGTACTTGGCTACGAACCAAGGGGTCGTGGGTTCGAATCCTGCCAGCCGCACCAACCTAATACGAGAACGAAAAGGGCTTCCAGAAATGGAAGCCCTTTTCTTTTGCCCGCATCCGTCTCGCATACGCGCAATGTCACAGCGCTCTTGCGTTCGGCGCAAGCGAGCCACAAACAAAAAAGGCGAAGCCCTCTGGCCTCGCCTTTTTGTTTTTGCGTGGAGCATCAATCTCCGCCGCGATCTCGCGCAATGCGAATCACATCCGGGTTGCGTCGAAGCGCGCGCATCACATCGGCCAAGTGCACGCGGTCGTGCACCTGGATCAGGAACGTCATATACGTCGCCTCCTGATGCCCCTCCTGCTCCATCGATACGTGTGCCACATTGGCGTCGGCCGAGGTCAAATCCGCCGCTACGCGCGCAAGAATACCCTTCGTATTGCGCACCAGCACCTTGATTGACACGTCGAACGCACGCGTCGTGTGCTCGGCCCACATGACGTCGATCCAGTGCTCCGGATCCTTGCCATGCAGACGCTTGGCCACGCGGCATTCCTGCACGTGGATCTGCAACCCCTCACCCTTGCCGATGTAGCCGACGATCGGGTCGCCGGGAATCGGGCGGCAGCACGACGAGAACACCATCGCCATGCCTTCGTCGCCGCTGACGGTGACGGCGGGGGCTTCTTCGCCAGCAAAGGTGTGTACGGCTGCCATCAACGCCTCGTCGCCGTCGTGGCCACCTTCCTGCAGAAGGATCTCGAGGCGACGCGCAACCACGGCGGCCACCCGCCGGCCGAGTGCGAGATCCGCGAAGACATCTTCACGCGCCTTGTTGCCTGTCCATTGCACGATGCGTTCCCACACCTGGGCAGACACGGCCTTCATGTCGATGCCGATCTGACGCAGCGCCTGTTCGAGCAAGCGCTCGCCAAGTTGGATCGCCTCATCCAGCTTGGCTGTCTTCAGGAAATGCCGGATCGCCGCACGCGCCTTGCCGGTACGTACAAACGTGAGCCACGCCGGGTTCGGCTTCGAGTACGGCGCCGTCACCACCTCGACGATGTCGCCGTTCTTCAGCTCCGTGCGCAGCGGCAGCAACTCGTTGTTGATCTTGACCGCCACGCACTGGTTGCCCAGGTCACTGTGCACCGCGTAGGCGAAGTCCAGCGCCGTGGCGCCGCGCGGCAGTGCACGTATCTCGCCCTTGGGCGTGAACACGTAGACCGCATCCGGGAACAGGTCGATCTTGACGTGCTCCAAAAACTCCTGCGAATCCCCCGTCTGGCTTTGAATGTCGAGCAGCGATTGCAGCCACTGATGCGCTTGTTGCTGCGCGCGATCGGGCTCGTCGTGGTGCTGCTTGTACATCCAGTGCGCGGCCACGCCGGCTTCTGCAATCTGGTTCATCTCGCGCGTGCGGATCTGGAACTCGACCGGCGTGCCGAACGGGCCCACCAGCGTCGTATGCAGCGACTGATAACCGTTGATCTTGGGGATGGCGATGTAGTCCTTGAACTTGCCGGGCATCGGCTTGTACAGGCTGTGCAGCGCACCCATCGTCATGTAGCACTGCATCTGCGTGTCGACCACCACACGAAAGCCATACACATCCAGCACCTGCGAGAACGACAACTGCTTGTCGTGCATCTTGCGGTAGATGCTGTACAGCGTTTTTTCGCGGCCGGTCATCTCGGCCGGGATGCCGGCATCGGTCAACGCACGCTGGGCCGTTTCAAGAATGCGGCTCACGACTTCGCGTCGATTGCCACGCGCGGCCTTCACCGCCTTCTCAAGCGTGGCGTACCGGAACGGCGAGCCGATGCGGAAACTCAGTTCCTGCAACTCACGATATGTCGTGTTGAGGCCCAGGCGGTGTGCGATCGGCGCGTAAATCTCCATCGTCTCGCCCGCAATGCGGCGGCGCTTTTCCGGCGGCACGTGGTCGAGCGTGCGCATGTTGTGCGTACGGTCGGCGAGCTTGACGAGAATCACGCGCACATCGCGCGCCATCGCGAGCAGCATCTTGCGGAAGCTCTCCGCCTGCGCCTGCTCGCGGCTCTGGAATTCGAGCTTGTCCAACTTGGTCAGGCCGTCGACCAGTTCTGCGACTTTGGGGCCGAACTTCTCGGCCAGTTCGCTCTTGGTCACGCCCTGGTCTTCGATCACGTCATGCAGCAGCGCCGCCATGATCGATTGCACATCCAGCTTCCAGCCCGCACAGATCTCTGCCACGGCCACGGGATGCGTGATGTACGGCTCGCCGCTCTGGCGGTACTGCCCGAGGTGCGCCTCATCGGAGAAGTGGAACGCTTCCTTCACCAGCTTGAGATCAGCCGGCTTCAGATACGACAGTTTCTCGGCCAGCCCCGAAATGGAGACGACCTGCTGGCGAGGCGGTGCCGCGGGCTGCGAAGTCGGGCCGAACAGATGCCGATAGGTCTGCTCAAGCACCGCGTCGATGAAAAGGGTGTCGGCGCCCTCAGGCTTGGCCGTCTGCTCAGGCGCCTCGGCGCTTGTGCCCTTGTGCGATTTTGGCGGCAGGGCTGCGCGCTCCCCTACCAGGTCGGCACCACGCGGATCAGGCAAGTTCGGCGCGCCCGTACGAGGCGACGCGGGGCCGGAGCCGGAAGCGGAGGACGGCATGGAAACGATGGAAGCGGTGGAAGACCCGGAAGGACCCGTAGAGACGTCCAGCGCAGGACTGGACGACCTCGCGGACGATTCCACCGACGGCACGTTGTTGCCGTGCGTGGCGGAATGTTGGGTCCTGGGCGAAGAAGCGGGCGAGGTAGGCATGCCGGGGTCCAGTGCGTTCGCGGCTTTCACATCCATGAAAGATCGCCAGAACGATCAGTGACCGAGGCAGCGTACCACGCCAGGTAATGCCAAGTTAATGCGTGTCAGCTCAGGACGGAACCTTCTTGAGCATCTCGATACCAACCTGGCCGGATGCGATTTCGCGCAATGCGGTCACGGTCGGCTTGTCCTTGGCATCGACCTTGGGCGTGTGGCCCTGCACCAACTGACGGGCGCGGTACGTTGCGGCCAATGCCAGTTCGAAGCGATTCGGAATCTGTTTCAAGCAATCTTCGACGGTAATACGCGCCATGAAAACTCCACCTGGTGGCAAATCTTGTTGATCTCGATATTTTAGCAGCAGCGCAGCACTTCCCTCGGACAGCACGGGGGAACGGGCGCTACCACACTTTCGCAATCACGCTGAAAAACGCGATTGCGCTGCTTGCTCAGTGAATGCCCAGCTCGACGAACAGCTCGCCGTGGCGCGCCTTCTGGGCACCGAAGCGCAGACGCGTGGCCTGCACCACGGTGCTCAACTCGGCCAATGCGGTATCGAACACTTCGTTGATGATCACGTAGTCGGCTTCGGGGGCGTGCGCCATCTCGGAGCCGGCCGCCAGCAGGCGGCGCACGATCACGTTGGGCTCGTCCTGACCGCGCTTTTTCAAACGTTCTTCCAGCGCCGTGAGCGATGGCGGCAGGATGAAGATTTCGACAGCATTGGAAAAACGCTGATGCACCTGTTGGGCGCCCTGCCAGTCGATCTCGAGCAGCACGTCGGTGCCGGCACGCATCTGTTCTTCGATCCACACGCGTGAAGTGGCGTAGTAGTTACCGTGCACCTCGGCCCACTCGAGAAACTCGCCGCGATCACGGCAAGCCTTGAACTCTTCGACGGTCATGAAGTTGTATTCGCGGCCGTGCTGCTCGCCCGGACGCGGCTTGCGCGTCGTGGCCGAGACCGACAGGCGGATCGACGAATCCTGCGCCAGCAGCGCATTCACCAGCGTCGACTTACCGGCGCCCGACGGCGCCACGACCATGAACAGGCTGCCCGGAAAATGATTCTCGATGGGCGTATCGACGGCAGAGTGCGCTTGAGAGGATGGCATGTTCTAGTTCTATCGTTTCGAGTTATTCGAGGTTCTGGACCTGCTCGCGCATCTGCTCGATGAGCAGCTTGAGTTCCATCGATGCATCGGCCAGCTCCTTCGCGGCGGCCTTCGAGCCAAGCGTGTTTGCCTCGCGGTTCAGCTCTTGCATCATGAAGTCCAAGCGCTTGCCGATCTGGCCGCCCTTCTCCAGGATGTGGCGCGTCTCACGCAAGTGCGCTTGCAGGCGCGCGAGTTCTTCGGCGATGTCGATGCGGATGCCGTAGACGGTGGCTTCCTGGCGGATGCGCTCTGACAGCTCATCGCGCGTCAGCGCCGGGGTGCCTTCGGGCGCAGCCAAGCCAAACGCCTCGCGCAGGCGCTCGGTCAGCTTGTCCTGATGCTGCTGGATCAGAACAGGCACCATCGGCGTCAGTTTGTCGACGATGGCGAGCATTGCGTCCGCACGGTCAAGCAGCACGGCCTTGAGCGCATCGCCTTCGCGACGGCGCGATTCCAGAAGTTGCTTGAGCGCCTCTTTGGCAGCCTCGATCACGGCATCGCGCAGCGCGTCTTGCGTCAGTTGGGGCTCGGCCAGGACGCCGGGCCAGCGCAGGATTTCGCCCATGCGCAGCGAACCCGATGCCGGCAGGTGGCGCGTGACCGCCTGCTCCAGTTTGGCAAGTTGTTGCAGCAGGTCCACATTGAGCGCCGCGACATCACTGGCGGCTTCCTGGCGCTGCAGGTTGATTCGGCATTCCAGCTTGCCGCGCGACAGTGCGCTCATCAGCATTTCGCGCAGGGCCGGCTCGAAGGCGCGGCACTCCTCCGGGGCGCGGAACAGCAGATCGAGAAAGCGTGAGTTGACGGTGCGGAATTCGACCGAAACAGTAGCGACGCTCCCGCTGGGTGCGCCATGGGCATCGGTAAAGGCTGCCTGACGTGTGGCAACGCCGTAGCCGGTCATGCTGTAGATCATGGAATCGTGGTGTGTTGTGCTTGGTCGAATCAGGAAATCCGTCGGCGGTTATTTAACGCCCGGAATTGGCGGGGAATCCCCCACCTTTTGTCGCTTTACAACGTGTGGACTGGTCAGGGAGAATCCGACAGCCATTTCGCCACACAAACCCATGACAGAGTCAAAAGGCTCAGGACAGCCACGCAGTGCCCCGTTGCCGGTCGGTACCTTGCTGTCCAATTATCGTATTGTAAAGAAGTTGGCCAGCGGGGGGTTCAGCTTCGTCTATCTTGCGACCGACGAACATGGGACGCCGGTGGCCGTGAAGGAGTATTTGCCGTCTTCGCTGGCGCGTCGTGCGCCGGGCGAATTGATTCCGGTCGTGCCAGAAGAAAGCGGAAGCGCATTCCGCCTCGGGCTCAAATACTTCTTTGAAGAAGGCCGGTCGCTGGCCAAGATTTCCCACCCTGCCATCGTGCGCGTGCTCAATTTCTTCCGGGAAAACGGCACCGTCTACATGGTGATGACGTATGAGCAGGGTAAAACGCTGCAGGAGCACATCCTCACCGCGCGTCAGCAAGGCAAGCTGAAGATGCTGCGCGAGCGCTTCATTCGCCAGGTCTTCCATGACCTGATGAGCGGGCTGCGCGAAGTCCACATCCACAAGCTGCTGCACCTCGACATCAAGCCCGGCAACATCTACCTGCGCGAAGACTTTTCGCCGATCCTGCTCGACTTTGGCGCCGCACGGCAGACGCTCACCGCCGAGGCCTCGCGCTTCCAGCCGATGTACACGCCGGGCTTTGCCGCGCCGGAGCTGTACCGCAAGCACAACGAGTTGGGCCCGTGGACGGACATCTACAGCATCGGCGCCACGATCTATGCCTGCATGGCGGGCACGCCGCCCCAGGAAGCTACGCAGCGCGAGAAAGACGACAAGCTGGAAGAAGGCCTGGAGCGCTTGCGCAAGGTCTATACGGCCAGCCTGATCGATCTGGTCGGCTGGTGCCTGAAGATGAAGCCCGAAGAACGCCCGCAGAGTGTATTCCGCCTGCAAAAGGTGCTGCGCGAAGAAAGCAACGCGCTGACCGAGTTGCAAGCGCTGACCGCTGTCACTCAGGGCGGCCCCGTGCCAGAAGAAAAAGAGGCCTTGACGACACGTTTCATGTCCCGCCTGTTGCGCCGCCGGGACAGTTGACAGCCAGGTTGCCGCCAATAGGCGGAGTATGATTTCAAACGGTGCAACACTAGGCGGGACTTGCCGCTGCACCGCATCTCCACATCGAATACTCATCTAGCCGCAATGCGATTCTCGGTTTATCAGGAAAGCAAAAAAGGCGCGCGACGCGTCAACCAGGACCGCATGGGCTATTGCTTCACGCGCGATGCCATGCTGATGGTGCTATGCGATGGCCTGGGCGGGCATTCCCTGGGCGAAGTTGCGGCCCAGCAAGCCCTGCAGACCATGGCGCGCCAGTTCCAGCGCCACGCACGTCCGTCGATCCGCAATCCGCGTGACTTCCTGCACGAGAGCATCATGCTCGCGCATCGCGACATCCATCGCTATGCCGAGACGAACGGCCTGCCCGATGCGCCACGCACGACCATCGTCTGTGCGCTGGCCCAGCGCGGCTCGCTGCACTGGGCGCACGCCGGCGATTCGCGCATGTATCTGATGCGCAAGGGCGAACTGGTGACGCGCACGCGCGATCACTCCAAGATCGAGAACCTGCTGCAACAGGACCGTGTGCTGCCGATGCAGGTGGCGCACCACCCCGAGCGCAACAAGATCTACAACTGCCTGGGCTCGCCCAATCTGCCGCTGATCGACATCGGCGGGCCGGTCAACCTGGAGCCGGGCGACGTTGCCATGCTGTGCTCCGACGGTCTGTGGGGCAGCGTGGAGGAAGACGAACTGGTCGATACCTGCACCAGTTTCTCGGTCACGCAGGCGATTCCCGAGCTGATTGCCCGCGCACTGCGCAATGCCGGCGACACCGCAGACAACACCACTGCCATCTCCATGATGTGGGAGCTGGACGCGGTGACCACCACGCAGGATTCGGTGCAGACCGACACCCTCCCCCTGAACGCCTTCACCACGTCCATCCTGGACGCGCCGCAAAGCGAATCGGGGCTGATGTCGGAAGAGGAAATCGAGCGCTCCATCGCTGAAATCCGGGCCGCCATCGACAAGACCAGCAATCTGACGCGCTGACCGCCGTCGCGCAGTCCTCATCCGGCCCGCCCTGCCGAGCGCAGCGCGGGCCGGTATCATGTCGGGCTAACCGTTTTCCTCAGCGAGACCCCACATGCGACCCAGCGGCCGCCAGCCCGACCAACTCCGTCACGTCACCCTCACCCGCAACTTCACGCGCCACGCCGAAGGCTCGGTGCTGGTGTGCTTTGGCGACACACAAGTGCTCTGCACGGCCAGCGTGCTGCCCAAGGTGCCGCCGCACAAGAAAGGCAGCGGCGAGGGCTGGGTGACAGCCGAATACGGCATGCTGCCGCGCTCGACGCACACGCGCTCCGACCGCGAGGCCGCACGCGGCAAGCAGACCGGCCGCACGCAGGAGATCCAGCGCTTGATCGGCCGCGCAATGCGCTCGGTGTTCGATCTGCGCGCGCTGGGCGAACACACATTGCATCTCGACTGCGATGTGCTGCAGGCCGATGGCGGCACGCGCACGGCCAGCATTACCGGCGCGTTCGTCGCGGCATATGACGCTGTCTCGGTCATGCGTGAAAAGGGCCAGCTGGCGGGCAACCCCGTCCGCGACTTCGTGGCTGCCGTATCGGTGGGCGTGGTCGATGGCGTACCTGTGCTCGACCTGGACTACCCTGAAGACTCCGCCTGCGATACCGACATGAACGTCGTCATGACCGGCAGCGGCGGCTTCGTGGAAGTGCAAGGCACTGCGGAAGGCACGCCGTTCTCGCGCGCCGAAATGGATGCCCTGTTGAATTTGGCCGACCAAGGCATCCGCACGCTGATCGGCCTGCAAAAGCAGGCGCTGGGCCTGTGAACGACACTGCCATGCGCAAGATCGTTCTCGCATCGAACAACGCCGGAAAGCTGGCCGAGTTCAACGCGCTGCTGGGCACCCTCGGGTTCGACGTGACGCCGCAAGGCGCGCTCGGCATTCCGGAGGCTGAAGAGCCTTATGCGACGTTCGTTGAAAACGCGCTCACCAAGGCGCGCCACGCGAGCCGCGCGTCTGGCCTGCCTGCGCTGGCAGACGACTCCGGCATCTGCGTGCATGCGCTGGGCGGCGCGCCGGGCGTGTATTCCGCGCGCTATGCGCAATTGGTGGGTGGGCCGAAATCGGATGCCGCCAACAACGCCCGCCTCGTCCGCGAACTGGCCGGCAAGGCCGATCGCGGCGCACACTATGTTTGCGTGCTCGTCTACGTGCGCCATGCAGATGACCCGCAGCCGATCATTGCCGAAGGCAACTGGTTTGGCGAGGTGATCGACACCCCGCGTGGCGACGGCGGCTTCGGCTACGACCCACACTTCCTGCTGCCTGATCTCGGCAAGACCGCCGCCGAACTGACCAAGGCCGAGAAGAACAGCGTGAGCCATCGTGCACAAGCCCTCGCGCAGCTTGTCGAACGGCTGCGCACCTTTGAAAACGCCTGAAGTTCCGATGATCCCGATTCACCCCGCCGGCTCAGCCAAGACGCCTTCCGCAACCGCCGCTGAGACCGGTGACAAGGTCACCTCCGTCTTTCTGCAGCCTGGCAAGATCGGCCTGCCCGCCTCGCCGCCGCTGTCCTTGTACGTGCACGTGCCGTGGTGCGTACGCAAGTGCCCGTACTGCGATTTCAACTCGCATGCGGAGCCGGACCAGGGCATCCCGGAAGAGCGCTTTCTGGCTGCGGTGCGGCAGGATTTGGAAGCTGCGCTGCCGATGGTGTGGGGCCGGCATGTGCATACGATCTTCATCGGTGGCGGCACGCCCAGCTTGTTGTCGGCGCAAGGGCTGGACCGCCTGCTGTCGGACATCCGCATGCTGCTGCCGGTCGACGCCGATGCCGAGATCACGATGGAAGCCAACCCGGGCACGTTCGAGGCAGAACGCTTCCGCAGCTACCGCACCAGCGGCGTGAACCGCCTGTCGATCGGCATCCAAAGCTTCAACGACGCACACCTGCAAGCACTTGGCCGCATCCACAGTGCCGCTGAAGCGCGCGCCGCAATCGACATCGCCCGCGCGCATTTCGACAACATCAACCTCGACCTGATGTTCGCCCTGCCGGGCCAGACACTGGCCGAATGCGAGGCCGATGTGGAGGCCGCGTTGTCGTTCGATACGAGTCATGTGTCGCTGTACCACCTGACGCTGGAGCCGAACACGTACTTCGCCAAATACCCGCCCGCGCTGCCGGATGACGACACGGCGTTTGCGATGCAGGACTGGATTCACGCGCGGCTGGCTGCGGCTGGCTACGAGCACTACGAGGTATCGGCGTATGCCAAGGCGGGCAAGCGCTGCAAGCACAACCTGAACTACTGGCAATTCGGCGATTACCTCGGCATCGGGCCAGGCGCGCACGGCAAGCTGAGCTTTCCGCACCGGGTCATCCGCGAGATGCGGCACAAGCATCCGGACACGTATCTGCGTCAGGCTGAGACGGCCGGCGGTGCGGCGGTGATGCAGGAGCAGCGCGAAGTCGACGCCGCTGACCTGCCGTTCGAATTCATGCTCAATGCGCTGCGACTGACGGACGGTTTCCCGGTCACGCTGTTCCAGGAACGCACCGGTCTGCCGCTGCGCTCCATTGAGCGACAACTCGACGCCGCCGAGCAGCGCGGCCTGCTGACGCGCGACCATGTCGCCATCCGGCCCACCGAGCTGGGCCAGCGATTCCTCAACGATTTGCAGGAATTGTTCTTGGCTGACGACGAAAACTGACGGTAACCGGTGCCAAGTTGCGCCAGGTGCCGTTACAATGGCGCCCTTGCTCGCAACGAGCAGCGCAGCACAAAGGAAGCGTGGCCGAGTGGTTTAAGGCAGCAGTCTTGAAAACTGCCGATGGGGTGACCCATCCGTGAGTTCGAATCTCACCGCTTCCGCCATCTAGTCATCCGCTGGCGTCCGAACAATTCCGAGAAATGCCGAAATAATCGCGCAGCGACGCAGTTTTGGGGGCATTTCTATTCTCGCTGCGTCGGCCCTGCTCCCACACAATCCGCCTATCAAACAGCGGGGGGACGGGGTCCGAGATGGCAACGCGACAGCTACATCGATTGACAGTGACCTGCTCCCCGCGATTGGTACGTTGACGATGTAGAGTCCGTTCCGAAGAGGAGCGGTCATGAAGAAGCGATTCACCGAAGAACAGATTATTGGCGTGCTGAAGGAAGCCGAGGTTGGTCTAAAGCCGGCAGAGCTGTGCCGCAAGCACGGCATCTCGGAAGCGACGTACTACAACTGGAAGGCGAAGTTCGGCGGGGTGACGGTTTCCGAAGCCCAGCGGCTGAAGGAGCTTGAGCAGGAGAACAACAAGCTCAAGCGCTTGCTGGCTGAATCGATGCTGGACAACGCGGCGCTGAAGGACCTGCTGTCTCGAAAGTAGCAAGCCCGCAGGCCAAGCGCGAAGCGGTCCGGACATTGATGACCGAACGCGCCATGGGTGTCACCCGGGCCTGCGGGCTGGTAGGGCTTTCGCGCTCGCTGTTCCACTACGAATCGCGTCGCCGAATTGACGATGAAGCGCTGACAGGCCGGATGATGGCCATCGCCGCGCAGAAGCGCCGCTACGGCTATCGCCGGATTCATGTGCTATTGCAACGGGAGGGCTGGCCGGCCAACCACAAGCGCATCTGGCGCCTGTACTGCAAGGCGGGACTGAGTGTGCGCAAGCGGCGACGCAAGCGCATTGCTGCCGTCGAGCGCACGCCGCTGCCGTTGCCAACCGGCCCGAACCAGAGCTGGTCGATGGACTTCGTTTCCGACGGGCTGGCCTATGGTCGGCGGTTTCGATGCCTGAACGTGGTTGATGATTACACGCGCGAGTGCGTGGCCATCGAGGTTGACACCTCGCTACCGGGCTTACGAGTGAAGCAAGTGCTTGAACGGCTCAAGGAGATGCGGGGCTTGCCCGCGTCCATCACGGTGGACAACGGTCCGGAGCTCGCTGGTAAGGTGCTCGATGCATGGGCCTACGAAGCGGGCGTCACGCTGTCGTTTATCAGACCCGGCAAGCCAGTGGAAAACGCCTACATCGAGAGCTTCAACGGGCGGTTCCGCGATGAATGCCTGAACGAGCACCGGTTCGTCTCAATGCGCCACGCCAGGCAGCTGATTGAGCAATGGCGAATCGAGTACAACACCGAGCGGCCTTACAGTTCGCTCGGCTACCTGACCCCGGCGCAGTTCGCGCAGGGGCATGAGCAGAAAGGGATGTTAACCTCGGACTCTACCTGCGCTTCGTACTAAAACCGGGGGCAGATCAGGTGATGTTCACCCGTAAGTGTTAGCGATAGTCGCGTCTGAGAACCGCTAGAATTGCGGCACTTTGATCCGGCGGGAACGATGAGCCAAACCACACCAAACAAATTTGAGGGAATTCAAGCACTGCGCGCGCTAGCATGCCTGCTCGTCGTGCTTCAACACGTCACTTTCTGGGGTGCCTTCACGAAAGGAATCGATGACCATCCTTTTCTACTGATCAACTACGGCAGGCTTGGCGTCAGCCTCTTCTTTGTGATCTCTGGCTTCGTCATGGGCTACTGCCTTGATCAGGGCAAGACTTTCTTGTGGAAGCGTGTCGTAAGAATCTACCCGCCGTTCTGGATCGCGGTTGTGCTCAGCTACATCGTATTGCGTCTGGCTCACGTCGGATGGCATGGTTCGCTGCAGTCGCTGCTGCTCGTGCCTTCGCAGGAAATCAACACGACATATGCCATACCATATTGGACACTGTGCTACGAGGTGGCCTTTTATGTAGTGACGTACCTCATGATCATACTGGGCCTTTCTCGAAACCAGATGTTGTTCACCATCGGATGCTGGATGGTGATGATCCTAGTGGCCGATGTCTATAACCCAGCAGGCGACATGGATGTCTGGACCAACTTCTTGCCCGTCTCTCAGCCAGGCCTGCGCATCCTTATCACGCCGTTCCCAATCTTTTTCATTGTTGGACTCTTCGCTTCGATTTCCATGCGAAAAATCTTCGATCACGTACCGCCAAGCGTCTTGATCCTAGGAGCGGTAAGCGCGTGGGCCATCTCGAATGGAATGGCTTTCAAATCGACCGCAGCAATGTTCGTGATGCAAGGAATCGCGTTCAGCGTTGCTATTATTGGAGCACTTCGCATGACGTTCCCGAAGATCGTATGCAAGCTGGGCGACTATTCATACGGCATCTATCTTGTGCACATGATATTCCTCACGGCCGCATCGAAGGCCATCCGGCACTTTGCTCCGGAACTGCCACTGTGGGCTTGTTGGGCGGTGATGGCTATCTTGTCGATCACAGCCGGAACCGCCTTCGGCAAATTCGAATACCGCCTGCATGCGCGTATTTCCAATAAACTGTTTCCTCGGCGACAGGAAGACAGCACTGCGTCTGCGTAGCCTCTTCGCGTGTGCTTACCGTATTGGACGGCATCCTCAGTGAACTTCGCCGGCGCGTGGTCGCCTTATGCACATTCTTCGAAACACGAAGGGGAAGCTACAGACGGATGTTCTTACTCGCGCGCCGATCTTCGCAGACATTTCCCGGACCGGCATCGCTTAGCGATGAATGTTTGTCCTCCGTCCCACCAATCCTTCCAAGGCGTGCCCGATTTCTCCCGCACTCCTCGCCGCGTCGATTGACAACGCCGTTCTGCAGGCATTTCCGCTTGTGCCAGTTGCGGGTCTTCAATAGCGCGTGCCGTGTTAGTGCCGCGCCATTGGCCAAAGCGCATCGGGATCCTCCCCAAGCGCCTTGGCAATGGCCAGACGAACGCGCTTCGCCCCATTGCCCGCGATGGAAGAAGACAGCAATTGCGGAGTGACGTCTTCTAAGCCCAGCTTTTCTGAGAGTTCGCGCAAGGTGGCCTTGCCGAAACGCTCGTTGAGCAGGCGTTTTACGGTGGGTATGGCGCGGGGAAATTCGCGAGGATGGGGCGAGGGCCCTGCTACCTGACTTCCTCTCTTGCGCTCCTTCGGCTCTATTGAATCGACCGGTTGAGGGAGAGGATTCTCGGCCATAGACCGGCCTAGATTTGTTAGAGCTTCAGCTGCGTTTCGGCCTGTGCTGGAGCACATCGTGTCCGGTGCGACCAACACCGCAAAATAGCGTCCACGATCTTGATACAGCCTCACCTTGCAAATCAAATCCATAATATTCGGGCGCTAAATAAAAACGGGCTTACTGATTATTCTTTTTTTAAATGGAATAACCTGACCGCGGCTGCTGCGCGCCGTTAACCGAAGCCAAGAAAGCAAGCGCCGCCCCAAGCCCCCCCCGGGCTTGGGGTTGGTCGAGCGCATGAAGACTCTTCCCCATTCTTCAAAAAAGGTACAACTCTTTTTATTTTTCTCTCACCAATTAGCTTATTGGTGAGGGCTTGCGCATCAACGCCGAAGCAATGTCGCCGGATCGCCGACTCGAAGAGACCCGGGAGAATCCGCTTACCCCGTGTCAACGAGTCGGGCTTGGCCTGTGACGGCCAGACGACTTGCTGTTTTCCCCGTTACCCGCCCCGCGTCGATCCCATGGAATCGAGAGGGCGCTGAACATTGTTATTAGGCGTGATACTGACACCGTATATTGTGGGCAACGATAGCAGACGCTATTCTGACTGGCAGCCTGCTAATTAGAGGGCATGAACCTGCCAGCAGACGCCGCTCGTGCCTGCTGCTTTTTGGTGCAGCGGGCACGGATCAGCATATTCCGGGACGCGGCAAACGCTTGCAGCGCTGTCAATGATCACAGCCTTGTGCAACCGTTTGTCGCTGTCTGGGATTGCGACCCAGCTTGGTCATGCACATCGGCGCCTGGCCATCAGTTCTTTTGTATTGCAACCAAACGCGGCAGACCATGGAAGTCCTCAATGATGTGAGCGCGATCGCTTTGGCCAATAGTCTTCCGGATGGCGTCTTTCTGGTCGACGAGCGTGGGCGGATCCGTCACGCCAACGCGGCCTGGCAAGACCTCCTTGGTTATCGGCCAGCCGAGCTGATCGGGCAAAGCATGCTTGAACTCGTAGCGCCGGACGACCGCGACAGAACCCGAAGGGAGGCCGGTCGCGTTCAGGCCGGTGCAAAGTGCACCGGGTTCGAGAATCGCTATCGCCACCAGCTTGGCACCGATGTCCAGTTGTCATGGTCGGCGCAGTGGAGCGTCGAGCACCGACTGCGCATCGGCGTGGCGCGTGACGTCACCGCAACGCGGCCCCTGGCGGAGCAGAGCCACCTAGTGCAACTGCAAGCGCGTCTGGCGCCTCATGAATCCAGGGTATTGCAGCTGTTGTTGACCGAGGCCGCAGAAAAGCAGATTGCGGAACAACTCGGCCTTGCCGTTTCAACCACACATTCCTACATCACGAACGTCTATCGCAAGTTCGGCGTGCGCGGCCGCGCTGGGCTGATGAGCCTGTGGCTCAAAGAGATGCAGAACCGCTGACACCCGCCCTCTCCTTCGCCGTGCCTTGGCGAGGGAGCATTTACGCGCCGCCCGATCGGCATCGGGGCTTCTCAGCTTCACGACTTGGCACAAAGAGCGCGCAACCCCTGCGCTATACTGCCGCCCGTCACGCACACAACGTGACCTCGGATTGGCGTCCGGGAATGTTGTAGGCGGGCAACCGCCGGCTGGCGGTTTTTTTGCGCCCGTACATCATGTGCCTCCTTAGGTCGGGCCTTGGTGGGGGAGCGCTCGCGCTCGCCGGTTGCCTACGACGCCGGTACGCCAACTCTGCCTTGTGCCCGGCCACCCCGATTGGCGTCGGGGAGCGGGTATTTCAGCCCGTCGTAGGAGGCATCGACATGCGTCACGCCCTCGCTCGTCCCGAGCAATCGCAATCCCCTTCCCCACAAGCCAGTCGCAAGCCCGAGCGCGAGATTGAATCGCTTCAGCAGCAACGCGCCGACCTCGTGCGAGCGTTGGCAGCGGCCGAAGCATCCGTAAGAACATTCCCCATCGGCTCATTGCAACAAACCAACGCGCGGGCCCGTGTCACGCGTTTGCAGAGAGAATTGCGCCGCTTGAAAGCCGCGCTTGACACGTCGAAGCGGCATCAGGACGTCGGCGACTTTCTGATCGAGATGTTCCGCGAGCGCGTTTCCCGCAACGAATGGCAGTGCATCGTCGCCGAGGCGCGACGCCGCCATGATTCAAAAGCTGCGGAACGTCAAATCGGACCGCTCGCTGCAGGGCCTGGAGCGCAAAGCTGATATAGTCGCGTCGCCTCCGATTTCTGAACTTTGCGATGTCCCTCGTACTCCGCCGAACCGTCCTCACGTTCGTTGCCGCAGCCTCGGTTGCAGGCGCCGGCTTCGTCCACGCGCAAGCCAGCGCGCCACAAGCGCCGGCAGTGTCCACGGCAGCGTCGGGCGGCACCGTTGCTGAACTACAGCAGTTGCTGGCGCAGAAACGCCTGACCGAACTGCGCACGACCTACAACGGCGACTATGGCACCAGCCTGCTGCTCGTCAACGAAGACACCACGGCCTACGTTGCCCTGTCGTATCGCAAAGAATTATGGCGTGTGTACAAGTTTGCGTCGGTCGCCCCGGCCGAAGGTGCATACGACACGCTGGCCAGCCAGACCCGGACGTGGGCCGAAGATGATCTGCGCCGCGCCGTCACGGCTGGCCAGAAGGCGCAACTGGAGCGTGAAGCCCAGGCAGCCCAGCAGCGTGCCGCATCGCTCAGCCAGGAAGTTCGCATCATGCAGGTGCAGCGCCAGAAGATGCTGACCGAGCAGCAGACCATGCGCCAAGAGACCAAAGCCCTGGACATCGAGCGCCGCGCGTATCAGACCCAGGTCGAATCGCTGCAGCAACAGATCCGCCTGCTGGAAAAGCAACTCAACGATCCGCACTGGTCGCCAGCACCGTAACGGCCTTCGGTATTCACCTTCCTGGCCTGGCGCAGAAGCGACAGGCCAGCGACCTCCCCGCCTTCGATGCAGCCCGCATCGACTTAAGAGCAATCTGATCGACCACCGTTTATCCAACGCTTAGCATGGCGCCTGCTTGCGCAGCCGGCTTTGCTTTGACGTCCGCTGCGGCCATCAGCGGAGACGGATTTTGGAATCCCCCAACTTCATCATCGACGGACACCTGCGCCTACCGGGCCTGGTGCGTATGCCGCCGCCTTTCGGGCCACCGCTCGACGATGCGCAGACCGACGTCGCCACACAGGTCAGTGCGGCCGCCGACCCTGCTGCCAAAACGTGCGGTGAAGCGGGCAAAGCCACCCGCGGCCAGTGGCGTCAACGCATGACCGCGCTCGCAACTGGCACGACCTGCACATTGGCCGCTGCGCTGCTTGGCTGGCAGACCGGGCAGCATCGGCCGCCAGCCTCAGAGCCGAATCAGACCGCCGTAACCGTCATCGCCCAGCCGATCACGCCGGGCGTTCCGCTCGAGAACCTTCCTGCCGAGCCCATCGCGTCAGCGCAAATCCAAGAGCCCGACGAATCCGAAGCCGCTACCCCAGCCGCAACGGCAGCCGCGCAGGCTCCCAACATAGCGTTTAACGATGCAGAAGTTGCCGCGCCAGTCATCGCTGCTGCATCGCCGGCGGTGACGCAATTGCCGGTGAAATCGATCCGGACGCGCATGCTTGTGCGGGTCGTCGAGCCAGCCCCGACGTACGAGTCGGAACAACCAGGCGCACTGCACGACGATGAATCTGCGTTCATCGAATTCGAGCCGGCACCGATCAACACGGCGCCAATCGCCTCAGGCTATGCGACGCCGGGCACGCCGGTGCGCATCGAACTGCAACGGCATACGCGCTTCACGGACTGACCGGCGCGCGCTGCGCCGCCGCGCTGGCTCAGTGCAGTTGGCCACCCGTTTCGCGTACGTCGTGCAACGTGCGCAGCGTTGTCTCGATGGCAATGCGCAGGCCGGTGACGATGGTGTCGTGCGCCATGCTCGGTTGCCCCGGATGCTTGGCTGCCTGCGACGGCAGATACGGGATGTGGATGAAGCCGCCGCGCGTCGGCAGCTTGTGGCGGGCGATGGCATGCATCAGCCCATAGAAGACGTGGTTGCAGACAAAGGTGCCCGCCGTCTGCGACACCGACGCAGGAACGCCGCCCGCACGCAGTTCGCGCACGATGGCCTTGATCGGCAACGTTGAAAAATACGCGGCCGGCCCGTCGCTTGCGATAGCGATATCGATGGGTTGCTTACCGGCGTTGTCGGCAATGCGTGCGTCGTCGACGTTGATGGCGATGCGCTCGATGGCCATCTCGGCGCGGCCGCCGGCCTGCCCCACGGCAATCACCACATCCGGCTTCAACGTCTGCAGCAACTTGCCGAGCACTTTGTTGGATTCACCAAAGATGGTCGGCAACTGGCGTGCGACGATCTCGGCGCCGGCAATGCCTTGGCCATCGAGGGTGCGCACCGCTTCCCACGACGGATTGAGGGGTTCGTTCTCGAACGGATCGAAACCGGTGACGAGGACGGTAGGCATGACGTTCTCCTGCGTGCAGCGTAAGACTAAAACGATGATAAACGTCCGTCGAACATCATGCCCAAGCGCGTTGCGGCGTCAGTTTGCCTTGCTGCGCTTGTTCTCGAAGTTCAACAGGATGTCGACTTCTTCCGTGCCCGCGGTGTGCAGCCATTCGCGCGTCAGACGCTCGCCCAGGCGGCGCATATCGCCCTGCAGCGTCACGTCCGGATTGAGCACGCGCACGCCAGTCTTGGCGAGCTCGGCCTCATCGCGCTCATAGGTCTGGCGGCTGGCGTCCCAACCCCGCGTTTCGTAATCCTTGGCGAGCTTGAGCACGGTCTGCTGCATCGCAGGCGGGAGCTTGGCGAAGCGCGCCTCGTTGACGAACACGGCGTTCTTCGGGATCCACGCATTGACCTTGTAGTAATAGGTCATGCGCTGGCCCGCCTTCGTCTCCAGGCCGGTGGACGGCGACGTGACCATGGTGTCGATCCGGCCGCCGGCAATCGCGGCGGTCAGATCGGCGGCTTCCACCTGCACGGCCTGCGCACCGTACAGCTCGGCAATGCGTTTTTGCGCCGCGTTATAGGTGCGCAAACGATGTCCCTTCAGGTCGGACAAACGGGTGATCGGTGTTTCGGAATACAGGTTCTGCGGCGGCCAGGGCACGGCGTACAGCAGGCGCAATCCGTTGGCCTTCATCAGCGCTTCGATGTGGCTGCGCGAGGCATCCCACAGCAGGCGCGCATCGTTGTAGCCCGACACCACGAAGGGAATCGAATCCACGCCGAAGAGCGGATCGCGCTGGGCCAGCGTCGAAAGCATCACCTCGCCCGCCTCAGCCTTGCCGTCCTTGACGCCATCAAAGATGGCGGCCGGCTTAAGCAGCGTGCCGTTCGGATAGACCTCAAGCTTGAGCCCGCCGTTGGTGGCGCTGCTGACGGCGCTGGCGAAGGCCTGCAGGTTTTGCGTATGGAAATTGAGGGCTGGATACGGCGTGGCCACTCGGAGCGTTTCCGCGCGGGCTTGCGCGGCGGAAATCAGCGACAGGGCGCTAACTGCAAGAACACAAAGAAAGCGGCGTCCCGACATGGAACGGCCGCTCGTCATCTGGCTGCTCATGAATCCCCCCGGAGAAAGAGCACGATGCGAGGTCTACGACCGCATGCCCTTGTCTCGCGGGCAGCGATCGCGCTTGGTGGCGTCGGCGGGCGAAGAACCGCCCGCGTGACGCACACCGCACGCGACGCATTAAACACGATTAGTGAAGCATCAGGAAGTACAAGAGCAGGATATTGGCTGTAAGCAACAGCAGCGCGGTCGGGACTTGCGCTTTGATCACAGCGTTCTTATCGGACAACTCCAGCAGCGCAGCCGGCACGATATTGAAGTTGGCCGCCATCGGGGTCATCAACGTGCCGCAGTAGCCCGAGAACATGCCGACGGCCGCCATCACCGCCGGGTTGCCATGGAACACGCCCACCAGGATCGGCACCCCCACGCCGCCCGTCATAACCGGGAAGGCAGCAAAGCCGTTGCCCATGATGACGGTGAACAGCGCCATGCCCACGCAATAGACAACGACCGCAACGAGGCGATAGTCCATGTTGATGTAGGCGGTGGTCAGGTGCGCGACAGCCTTGCCCACGCCGGCATCGGCAAAGACGAGACCCAGCATGGCCAGCATCTGCGGCAGCACCAGCGCCCAGCCGAGCGACTCCGTCAGCCGACGCGATTCACGCATGGCTTGCACCGGCGTGTCGCGCGTCAGCCAGCACGCCAGCGCGAGCGAGATGATGCAGCCCAGGCCCAGCGAGACGAAGGTCTGGTTCTTCGGATCCAGCAGCAAATCGCCACCGATCTTGATGTCCTTCAGGAACACGCTGCCGATGACGGTGACCAGCGGGATGGTCAGCGCCGGAATGAACAGGCGGTTGCCCAGGCGCTTGGCGGATGCACGGCGCTCTTCTGCCGGCAGTTCGCCATGCTTGCCCAGTGTCACGCCGCCCGTGCCGGCCAGCAGTGCCATCAACACGGCACCGACGCCCACCGCGATCGGCGGGATCTTGTCGCCAACGAGAAAGATGACGGCGAAGATCGCCCAGAACAGGCCCGTGGTCCAGCGACGGGGGTGGTTCTTGTCGGCAAAGGTCATCAGCGCGGTGATCGTCAGGATGATCCCGGCCAGCCAGTACAGATAGTTGATCGACAGAATCATGGCTTACCCCTGCTTGGCCGCGGCCGCGTTGGTGTTAGCGGCGGCACCCATCTCACGGGCAAGCCAGCCGTCCAGGCGCTTGAGGCGCACCGAGTGGATCAGGAACGCACAGACCGCAGTCGGGATGCCCCACACCGCGATGTGCAGCGGTTCCACGTCGATGCCCGAGCCGAGCAGGAACGTGTGCATCAGCGCGATGGCGCCAAAGGCCACGAAAATGTCTTCGCCGAAGAACAGCCCGACGTTGTCGGTGGCGGCGCAGAAGGCCAGCAGGCGTTCGCGCACCGGCGCCGGCAGCTTGCCGAAGCGGTTTTCGGCGGCACCTTCGGCCATTGGGGCCAGCAGCGGACGCACCATCTGCGGATGCCCGCCGAGGCTCGTCAAGCCCGCTGCCGCCGTCAGCTCGCGCACGGCGAGGTAGACG
Source organism: Ralstonia chuxiongensis (assembly GCF_024158925.1). Taxonomy (NCBI): domain Bacteria; kingdom Pseudomonadati; phylum Pseudomonadota; class Betaproteobacteria; order Burkholderiales; family Burkholderiaceae; genus Ralstonia; species Ralstonia chuxiongensis. Next base: position 152,319 of record NZ_JAMYWC010000004.1, read on the forward strand.
ATCAGCAGACGGCCCACCGTGGCCGATTGAATGCGCGAGATCCAGTTCTGCGCGTGCTCACGCAAGCCGTGACGCTCGAGCAAACCCACCACCGCGAGCGGCAGCAGGATGATCAGCGGCAACGTCCGCGTCTTGATGATGCCCGTCCCGATCGCTGTCAGGATTTGGTCGATGGACATCGATGCCGCAAAGCCGGTAGCGATGGCGGCCACAGCCACCACCAGCATCGGATTGAATCGCAGGATGAACCCCGCGATGATGACGGCCACCCCGATCAGCGGCCATAGATTCACTGCCGTACCCATGTGGTGCTTCCCCCCCAAGTTAATAAAAAGCCCCGCTGGAAGGACGGGGCCGTGGCTCAGGCGCCGGCGCGAACAGCGATACCCTCGCTGCCAAGCCGTTCCCGAATGCGTCGCGCGAACGCCAGCGCATGCGCGCCGTCGCCGTGCAGACAAACCGTTTCCGCGCGGATCGGAACCCACGTGCCGTCGATGGCCTTTACGCGCTGCTCGCGCACCATCGTCAGCGTCTGGTCCAGCGCGGCATCTTCGCTGTCAATCAGGGCACCCGGCGTGCCGCGTTTGACGAGTGAGCCGTCAGCGTTGTACCCGCGATCGGCAAACACCTCCTCCTTGGCCTCCAGGCCAAGTTCGCGCGCTGCCTTGACCAGCTCACCGCCAGCCAGGCCAAACACCACGAGCGACGGATCAAAATCACGGATCGCGCGCACGATGGCGACGGCCAGAGGCCGGTCACGCGAGGCCTGGTTGTACAGCGCGCCGTGCGCTTTCACGTGGGCCAGCTTGCCGCCCTGCGCGCGCACGATGGCAGACAGCCCGCCAATCTGGAACAGCACGCCCGCGTAGATTTCATCAGGCGGGAGATGCATCTCGGTGCGGCCGAAGTTTTCGCGATCAGGAAAGCTCGGATGCGCGCCGATCGACACGCCCTGGCGCAGCGCCCAGCCGACGGTCTGGCGCATCGTGTTGACGTCGCCGGCGTGCCAGCCGCAGGCGATGTTGGCGGAACTCACCAGCGCGAGGAGCGCCTCGTCGGTGTCGCAGCCTTCGCCAAGGTCGGCGTTCAGGTCAATTGCAGTCATGGTGTTGTCTTCCGGTGCATCAGGCGTTCAGTCGCGTCTTGGCGGTGCGGTGCGCGCTCGACAGAATGCCCTGGCGCTGCCAATCCAGCGCGGTTTCAATTTGCTGCAGATACCGTGCCACGTCGGCGCGGGCGGCTTCGGCTTGCTCCAACGTCACGCGCTCGAAGCGCACGCGCGTGCCAAGCGGAATCTGCGCCAGGCGCCATTGGTCGGCCAGGATGACGGAGCCGATCTTCGGATAGCCGCCCGTGGTTTGCGCATCGGCCATCAGCACAATGGGCTGGCCCGACGGCGGTACCTGGATCACGCCTGGCACCACGCCGTGCGAGAGCAGATCGCCGCTGCGCTGCTTCTTGCGCTTGAGTTCCGGCCCTTGCAGGCGAAAGCCCATGCGGTTGCTGTTGGGCGTGAGCGTCCAGTCGGATTCCCAGAACGCGGCTTGCGCATCGGCAACGAAATCGTCGTATTCGGGACCCGGCAGCACACGCATGACGGGCGTGTCCTTCTGCGCACGGTCGAACGTCCAGCGGGCGGCCTTCACGGCAACGGTATCGCCGCTGATGTCGGGGGCGTACGTCGTGTCTGCAGGCAACACCGGCAACCTGTCGCCGTCCTTCAGCGGGCGCCCTTCGAGGCCTCCGAAGCCGGCTTTCAGATCGGTGCTGCGCGAGCCCATCATCTCAGGCACATCGATGCCGCCGGCCACGCAGAGATACGCACGCACACCGCCCTGCGCAACACGCAAGGTCAGCGTCTGACCGCGCTGCACAGGGATGGCGCGCCATGCATGCACCGGCGCGCCGTCGAGCGTGGCGCGGCAATCAGCGCCCGTCAGCGCGATCAGGCCATTGGCGTGGAAGCGCAGGGTGGCGTTGCCCAGCGTGAATTCGATGCCCGCCGCATCACTGCGGTTACCGACCAAGCGGTTGCCCACATACAGCGACAGCGGATCGAGCGCGCCCGACGTGCAAACGCCAAAGCGGCGATAGCCGGTGCGGCCCAGGTCTTGCACGGTGGCCAGCACGCCGGCCCGCACGATCTCGATCATGGGTTGGGGTTTCGAAGTCATGCGCGCACCTTCGAGGCAACAAATCGGATGCGGTCTCCAGGCGAGAGCAACGTGGGGGGATTGCGCTGCGGCATGAAGAGCGCCGCGTCTGTGCGGCCAAGCAATTGCCAGCCACCGGGGGACGCGGCCGGGTAGATGCCCGTCTGCTCACCGCCGATGCCCACGGAGCCGGCCGGCACGGCCATGCGCGGCTCCGCGCGGCGCGGCGTGGCGAGCGACTTGTCGAGCCCGCCCATGTAGGCAAAGCCTGGCTGGAAGCCCAGGAAATAAACGATGTATTCGGGCGCGGTGTGGCGACGCACGACTTCGGCCGTGCTCAGGCCGGTGTGCTTGGCGACTTCGCGCAGATCGGGACCTTCGTCACCGCCATACGCGACCTCGATGTCGACGAGTTTGCCGTCGGCCACCAGCGCCTGGCTTTCTTCCCAGGCTTCGCGCAGTTGGGTGGTCAATCGCTGCGCATCGGCCATGGGGCCGAACACGAGCGTGAGGTTATTCATGCCGGGCACCACGTCGACCACGCCCGCCCAGTTGGACGCGCGCGAGGCCATCGCCCAGATGCGCTGCTGACAAGTCAGGGTGGCCGGTGGCGGCACTTCGCACAACAGCGCCAGTTCGCCCAGCCGGTGAATCGTGCACTGCAACTTGACCCCCGTCTCGTGTGCGCCGTTGACGGGGAGATCCCGGCAAAACGATGCGCGATTGAAAACGAAAGCGATACGTTAATAAATTGTCGATAAATTCTGTATAAGAAGTAACCCTTAGTCACTCAGGGCCAAGTCGCGGCTGAACGCGGTCCGGCTGCACTCATCATAGGTGCCGGACACGGTCAGCGTGACGGGCATGTTATGCCCGAGTCATATGAAAAGAGGAAGACGCCTCTAAAACAAGAGGCGTAGAGAAACAGAGGAAAGCGCGGGAATCAGGCGCTGGGCTCTTCGCGCGTGATGCGCAGGCCCAGAACAAGCGCGGCGATGGCGCACACGGCCATCATGCCCAGCAGCGGCAGCGCACTCTGGCCGATGGCGGCGACCACCGTACCGGTCACCATGCCGAGGCCAAACTGCATAGCGCCCATGAGCGCCGAGCCGGTACCAGCACGCGCGCCCTGCCCCGCCATGGCCAGGGCGCCGGTGTTTGGCGAGATGCAGCCGATCGATGCGATGTAGCAGAACAGCGCCGCCAGCACGAGCGGCAGCGGCGTATAACCCGCCGCGGCGGCGGCGGCGGCCAGCACGCTGGTGATAACCGGCACCCAGAGCGCCCGGCGCAACACGCGCGCCGGCGAATACTTGCGCACCAGCCGCACATTCACGCGCGAGGCCGCGATCATCCCTGCCGCGTTGCTGCCGAACACCCACGCGTAGTGCGAGGGCGTCAGCCCATAACCGTCGATCAGCACGAACGACGACACGGTGATGTACGCAAACATGCCCGACAGAAACACCGCGCCGCACCACATATAGGCGGCGTAATGGTGATCGCGCAGGAGTTCCCAGTAGTCGCGCAGCACGTGACTGACTGCCAGCTTGCGCGCCTGCTCGGGCGCCAGCGACTCGCGCATCAGGTAGTGCACGGCCACCAGCGACAGCACGCCAAACGCCGTCAGCAATGCAAAGATGACCCGCCACGTTGCGAACTGCAGCACCGCGCCGCCAATCATCGGGGCGAGGATGGGCGCCACACCCATCACCAGCATCAGCGTGGAATACGCCTGCGCGGCGCCGGCCGGGTCCATGCGATCACGCACGGCAGCGCGTGCGATGACCATGCCCGCGCAGCCGCCAAACCCCTGCACGCCGCGCAGCACGGCCAGCATTGTGGCGTCTTTGGCAAATGCGCAGCCAATGGATGCAGCCACGTACATCGCCAGACCGATATAGAGCGGCGGCTTGCGGCCAAACCGATCGCTGGCCGGGCCGTAGATGAGCTGGCCGATCGCCAGGCTGATCAGGAAGACGGTCAGCGTGAGCCCCGCCGCGGCCGACGACGTATTCAGATCGCGCGCGATGGTCGGCAGGCTGGGGAGGTACATGTCGACCGACAGCGGGCCGATGGCCGTGAGCGCGCCAAGCAGGAGGAGCCAGCCTGGAATCGGGCCTGGCATGCGGGATCGTGCGGGAGCGGGAGCAGTCATGAAGGGAGAGCGGGACGCGGCAGCTGACGTGCGGCCCGCGCCGAAGCAAACCGAAGACTTTAGCGCAAAGTGGCGAACCACGGGGGGCGCGCACCGGTCAGGTGCACGGCGGCGTGCGCGCCCCGTCCAAGGGCTGCGCGTGCAACCTGCATACGTCGGCATGACAAGCTGGAACTCGCAAATGGCCCCCATGGGCCCGGCACGGGATTTGCACTCTGCCACCCCTCGTACGAGGCAGTCGCAAGCGGGCCGAAATCCCCGTCTGGAGCGGTGCCGGACGATATAATTTGTGGTTGATGGCAAGCATCACGCAACCATGATGATTGCTGCGATGCGTCGGCGCGAACCTGCATCGGCGTTACCTGTTGTGAAGTGTCGTCAACACCCAAAAAGAGACCGCCTCCGCTGCGTACCCTGCACGGTGAGCGGCACGGAAACCACGAGCCAACTGTTGTGACACCACTCCCACCACGCCTGTCGCTGACGGGCATGACCAAGCGCTACCCGAGCGTGGTCGCCAACGACGGCGTCAGCCTGACTGTCGCGCCGGGCGAGATCCATGCCGTGCTGGGCGAAAACGGCGCCGGCAAGTCGACGCTAATGAAGATCATCTTCGGCGCCGTGCAGCCCGACGCCGGCGAGATGCTGCTCGACGGCCAGCGCGTCGAGATCGCCAATCCGCACCAGGCCCGGGCGCTGGGCATCGCCATGGTGTTCCAGCACTTCTCGTTGTTCGACACGCTCACGGTGGCAGAGAACATCCTGCTCGGCCTGCCCGCTGGCACCGACCTGCGCGACGTGGCCGATCAGGTGCGCAGCACGGGCGAAAAATACGGCCTTCCGCTGGAGCCGCATCGCCATGTGCACACGCTGTCCGTCGGCGAGCGCCAGCGCGTGGAAATCGTGCGTGCGCTGCTCACCAAGCCGCGCCTGCTGATTCTTGACGAGCCGACCTCGGTGCTGACACCGCAGGCCGTCGAGAAGCTCTTCGTGACGCTGCGCCAGTTGGCGGCAGAAGGTACGAGCATCCTCTACATCAGTCACAAGCTCGACGAGATCCAGGCCCTGTGCCACGCCGCCACGGTCATGCGCATGGGCAAGGTCACGGGTGTGTGCGACCCGCGCCAGGAAACGGCGGCGTCGCTGTCGCGCATGATGATCGGCGGCGAGCCGCCGCGCGAATTGCGCCCGCAGACCACACCGGGCGAGGTACGCATGGAAGTGGCCGGCCTGTCGCTGCCCAAGGCGCACGCCTTTGCGACGGAGCTGCGTGATATCGCCCTGCAACTGCGCAGCGGCGAGATCGTCGGCATTGCCGGCGTGTCGGGCAACGGGCAGCAGGAGTTGCTGGCGGCGCTGTCTGGCGAGGACACCCGCGCCCCGGCACAAACCATCAGCATCGGCAAGGAGCCGGCCGCCAAGCTCGACCCGCGTGCACGCCGCAAGCGCGGGCTGTCGTTCGTGCCGGAAGAGCGCCTCGGGCGCGGCGCTGTGCCATCGCTGTCGCTGGCAGCCAATACGCTGCTGACGCATCAGCGTGCGCCGCAGGTGCGTGGCGGGCTCATCGACAAGAAGGCTGCCGCCAAACTGGCGGCCGGTATCATCAGCCGATTTGGCGTGAAGGCCGGCGGCCCGGATGCCTTGGCCAAGAGCCTGTCGGGCGGCAACCTGCAGAAATTTATCGTCGGCCGCGAAATCGAATGCGCGCCGCGCGTGCTCATCGTCGCGCAACCCACCTGGGGCGTGGACGTGGGCGCGGCGGCCCAGATCCACAACGAAATCCTCGCGCTCAAGGCCGGGGGCTGCGCCATCCTGATCGTGTCGGAAGAACTCGACGAACTCTTTGCGCTGTGCGATCGCCTGCACGTGATCGCCAATGGGCGCCTCTCCCCTTCTACCCCCACGCACGCCACCGACCGCGAACAGATCGGCCTGTGGATGAGCGGCATGTGGGACGAAACCGCGGCTTCGGCGGCAGCAACCTCGGAGGTGGCCCATGGCTGACGTCATGCATGGCAGCCGCCTGGCGCTGCCGATCTCGCTGGAGCTGCGCGCGATCCCGTCGCGCACCATGGCCTATGCCTCGCCGCTGATCGCCCTGGTGCTGACGATGGTGTTTGGCCTGCTGCTGTTCGCGCTGCTGGGCAAAGACCCGGTGGCGGGTCTGCGCGTGTTTCTGGTCGAGCCTCTGGCCAGCAAACGCGCGATTGGTGAAGTGCTGCTCAAGACCGTGCCGCTCGTGCTGTGCGCACTGGGCTTGTCGGTGTGCTATCGCGCCAACGTGTGGAACATCGGCGCGGAGGGGCAGCTTATCGTCGGCGGCATCTTCGCGGCGGCCACGATCATTTACTTCGATACGCCCACACCCGCCATCCCCGGCAGCTTTGCGTTGGTGCTGGCCGTCGTCGCCGGCCTGATCGGCGGGGCGCTGTGGGCGGCCATTACTGCGCTGCTGCGCGATCGCTTTCATGCCAACGAGATCCTCGTCTCGCTCATGCTCACGTACATCGCGCAGTTGCTGCTGCTGTACGTGGTCAACGGGCCGTTGAAGGACCCGAACGGCATGAACTTTCCGCAGTCGATCGTGTTCGACAGCGCATTTGTTCTGCCGACGCTCGTGGCTGGCACGCGTCTGCACGTCGGTTTTCTGTTCATGCTCGTGATGACGGCGGCGATGACGTTGTTCGTGTTCCGCAGCTTTGCGGGCTACCGCCTGCAGGTGGGCGGGCTGGCGCCGCAAGCGGCACGCTACGCGGGTTTCTCGTCGCGTGCGGCGCTGTGGACGGCGCTGCTGGTGTCGGGTGGCCTGGCAGGCATTGCCGGCGCCTTTGAGGTCACGGGCCCGATCGGGCAGCTGCTGCCGTCCATTTCCCCCGGCTACGGCTTTGCCGCCATCGTGGTGGCATTCGTCGGTCGCCTGAATCCGGTCGGCACCGTGCTGGGCGCGATCGTGATGTCGCTGTTCTATATCGGTGGCGAGCTTGCGCAATCGCGCCTGGGCCTGCCGTCGGCCATTACCGGAGTGTTCCAGGGCATGCTGCTGTTCTTCCTGCTCGCCTGCGACACGCTCATCGAATACCGCCTGCGCTGGCGCGCGCATCACTGATCAGGCCTCACACATGGAAAGTCTCGCTCCCCTGATCGCCGCGTCGATCAACGCCGGCACCCCGCTGTTGCTGGCCGCCCTGGGCCTCTTGATGAACGAGCGCTCCGGCGTGCTGAACCTCGGCGCCGAAGGCATGATGCTGGTGGCCGCCGTGGTCGGCTTCATGGTCGGCTACCAGACGCAGATTCCGCTGCTGGGTTTTGCCGCCGGCGCGATTGCCGGCATGGTGATGGCGGCCCTCTTCGCGTGGCTGGCGCTGGTGCTCGTTACCAACCAAGTTGCGACGGGCCTCGCCTTGTCGATCTTCGGCACCGGGCTGTCCGCCTTCATGGGGCAGCGCTTTGTCGGCATGTCGCTGCCGGCGCAGGCGCATGGCATTCCGGGGCTGGAGTCGATTCCGTTCGTCGGCCCTGCCCTGTTCGCGCAGCACTGGATGGTCTATTTCAGCCTGCTGCTGTGCGGCGCGATTGCCTGGTTTCTGTTCAAGACGCGCGCGGGGCTCACGCTGCGCGCGATTGGTGAATCGCCAGAGTCGGCTCACGCGCTCGGCTACCCGGTGCGCACCATCCGCTTTGGCGCGCTGCTGTTTGGCGGCGCATGCTGCGGGCTTGCGGGCGCTTACCTGTCGCTGGTCTACACGCCAATGTGGGTCGAGAACATGGTCGCCGGCCGCGGCTGGATTGCCCTGGCGCTGACCACCTTTGCCACCTGGCGCCCAATGCGCATCCTGTTCGGCGCGCTGCTGTTTGGCGGCGTGACGATCCTGCAGTTCTACCTGCAGGGGATGGGCGTATCGGTGCCGTCGCAGATTCTGTCGATGGCGCCGTTTGCCGCCACCATCGTCGTGCTGGCCATCATCTCGCGCAATCCGGATTGGATTCGCCTGAACATGCCCGCATCGCTCGGCAAGCCGTTCCGACCGGGGGCTGCCTAAACTGCAGCCTAAGCTTTCGGCATTCCCGCTTTTTGCTTCAACACAGTCAACGAGCCACACAACAGGAGAAATCGATGAACGTTACCCGCAGGATCACGCTGGCCGCCCTGGCCGCCGGTGCTGCCCTGACCCTCTGGGGTTGTGGCAAATCCAACGAAGGCGCAAGCGACAAGACCGCCGCGCCGGCCGCTTCCTCGGCCCCCGCCGCTTCCGCACCGGCACCGGCCAATGAGCCGCTGAAGGTCGCGTTCGTCTACGTCGGCCCGGTGGGCGATGCGGGCTGGACATATGCTCACGATGCCGGCCGCAAGGAAGTGGAAGCCAAGTTCGGCGACAAGGTGAAGACGAGCTTTGTCGAAAACGTGCCCGAAAGCGCTGCTGACGCCGAGCGTGTGTTCCGCGACTTGGCAGCGCAAGGCAACAAAGTCATCTTCGGTACGAGCTTCGGTTTCATGGAATCGATGCTCAAGGTCGCCAAGGAATTCCCGGACGTGAAGTTCGAGCACGCCACCGGTTTCAAGACCGCCGACAACCTCGGCCAATACGACGTGCGCACGTATGAAGGCGCGTACCTGGCGGGCGTGGTGGCCGGCAAGATGAGCAAGTCGGGCAAGCTTGGCGTGGTGGGTTCGGTGCCCATCCCCGAGGTGATCCGCAATATCGACTCGTTCACGCTGGGCGCGCGCAGCGTCAACCCGAAGGCCACCACCCGCGTGGTTTGGGTCAACAAGTGGTTCGATCCGGGCAAGGAGCGTGAGGCTGCCACCACCCTCATCGGGCAAGGTGTCGACGTGCTGATGCAGAACACCGACTCCGCGGCAGTCGTGCAAACTGCACAAGAGAAAGGTGTCTACGCGCTCGGCTGGGACAGCGACATGACCAAGTTCGGCGAGAAAGCCCACCTGGCCGCCTCGATCAACAAATGGGGCGTGTACTACACCAAGGTCGTCGGCGACGTGCTTGAAAACAAGTGGAAGCCGGAAACCGTGTGGTGGGGCTTGAAGGAAGGCGCGATCGATCTGGGCGCGTACAACGCCGCGGTACCGGAAGACGTGAAGGCGCTGGTCGAGACCCGCAAGAAGGGCATCATCGATGGCTCGGCACCGATCTGGAAGGGCCCGCTCAAGGACAACACCGGCAAGGAAGTCCTGCCCGCCGACAAGGTCGCCGACGACGGCTTCCTGCACGGAATCAAGTTCTACGTCGACGGCGTGGAAGGCAAGATTCCGGGCTAACCTGCCCACGGTCCTACTACGCGGTCCGATCTTGGCTCTGTGATGCTCGCCGTACCCATGTACGGCTGCGCTTCTCAAGCCAACCTCGGACCGCTCGCTACGGACCGTGAACAGGTTCGTTGCGGCAAAAAGCCGGCATCTCGCAAGAGGGCCGGCTTATTTCATCGACGATGGCGCCTAATGTTGACTTGAAAACCGGTCCGTTTCCCCAAGCTGATACGATGGTTTGCCGGTCAAACACGCTCATGTGACGCCGGCTTTTCATCAAGGAGCCCACGATGTTCGGACGACTCTTCCGCCTGTGGAGCGTGGTGCGCAACGACGCTCGCCTGCTGTGGTTTGCGCTGCGCCATCCGGACAAACCGTGGTGGCTTGCCCCGGCTGCGCTGCTGCTGGTGGGCTATGTGGTATCACCTGTCGACCTGATTCCGGATGTCATCCCAGTGATCGGCTGGGTGGACGACATCGTGCTGGTGCCGCTCGCGTTGCACATGCTACTGCGCGGCCTGCCCGACCGCGTGCACGAGGATGCGCGCTTTGCCGCCGCCCGGCGTGTGAAGCCCACCGGGCGGTAACTTTCCACCTTACGGCAAGAGGATCGTCGACCCGGTCGTCTTGCGCGCTTCCAGATCGCGGTGCGCCTGCGCCGCGTTCTGCAGTTCGTAGCGTTGGTGAATTTCGATTTTCACCTTGCCGCTGCTCACCACATCAAACAACTCTGCCGCCATCGGTTCCAGCAGTTCGCGCCGCGCCGTGTAGGTCATCAGCGTCGGGCGCGTGATCTTGAGCGAGCCCTTTGCGCTCAGCACACCGAGGTCAACCGGCGGCACGGGGCCCGATGCGTTGCCGTAGGTCACCATCATCCCGCGCGGCGCGAGGCAATCCAGCGAACCCGTGAACGTATCTTTGCCAATGCCGTCGTAGACCACCGGCACGCCCTTGCCGCCGGTGATTTCGCGCACGCGCTCGGTAAAGTTCTCGCGCGTGTAGACGATGGTGTGATCGCAACCGTGCGCGCGTGCAAGTTCAGCCTTGGCATCGCTGCCAACGGTGCCGATCACGGTGGCGCCGAGCGCCTTGAGCCACTGGCACGCAATCAAACCCACGCCACCCGCGGCTGCGTGAAACAACACCGTATCACCGGGCTGCACGCGATAGCTGTCGCGAATGAGGTATTGCGCGGTCATGCCCTGCAGCATCATCGCTGCGCCGGTTTCAAAGTCGATCGCATCCGGCAAGCGCACGAGAATGTCGGCCGGCATCGTGCGCACCGCAGCGTAGGCGCCGGTGGGGCGGCCGGCATAAGCAACACGGTCGCCGGGCTTAACGTGCGTCACCCCCTCGCCCACCGCTTCCACCACACCCGACGCTTCCATGCCGATGCCACCCGGCAGCGGCTGCGGATACAGCCCGGTGCGGAAATACACGTCGATGTAGTTCAGGCCGATGGCGTGCTGCTTGACCGTCACTTCGCCGGGGCCGGGCGCGGGCACGTCGACATCGACGTACTGCATCACTTCGGGGCCGCCGGTCTCAAAGATGCGGATGGCTTTCGCTTGTGTCATGCGTGGATCTCCTTCGGATCGGGCGCCACCCGTTGCAGGGCAGACATCACCAGGTCGGCGGTGGCCAGGTTGGTGGCGCAGGGAATGTTGTGGACGTCGCAGGCGCGGACCAGCGCGTTGATGTCGGGTTCGTGCGGCTGTGGCGTCATCGGGTCGCGCAGGAAGATGACGACGTCGACACGGCCTTCGGCCAACTGTGCGCCAATCTGCAAGTCCCCGCCCCACGGGCCGGACAGCATGCGCTGCACGGTCAGACCGACTTCCTTCTCCAAGCGGCCACCGGTGGTGCCGGTCGCCAGCAGATCGCATTGCGACAGGAAGGCTCGGTGCGTTTGTGCGAAAGCGACCATGTCGTCTTTCTTGTGATCGTGTGCGATCAGGGCGACGCGGCGTTTGCGGGCTGCGCTTTCGGGCGTAAGAGTGGTCATCGTGATTGGCTTAGAAGGTGCCAGGGAAGCTGCCGCCATCCAGCAGGATGTTTTGCGCATTCAGGTAGCCAGCGTGCTGGCTGCACAAGAAAGCACACACGGCGCCAAATTCGGCCGGTTGGCCGAAGCGTCGGGCCGGATTGCCCTGCCGCTTGCGGTCGAAATTTTCTTCTGCGCTGATGCCAGCGGTCTTGGCGCCAGCTTCCAGCGTCTTGGTCAGGCGGTCTGTCTCAAACTGGCCCGGCAGCAGATTGTTGATGGTGACGCCATGCTTGGCGACTTCACGCGCCAGGCCCGCCACGAAGCCCGTCAGCCCGGAGCGCGCGCCGTTGGACAAACCCAGCACGTCAATCGGTGCCTTCACCGCACCGCTGGTGATGTTGACGATGCGGCCCCAGCGGCGCTCGATCATCTTGTCGACGGTGGCTTTGATGAGATCGATGGGCGTGAGCATGTTCGCGTTGAGCGCAGCATTCCATGCCTCGCGGTCCCAGTCGCGAAAGTTGCCCGGCGGCGGGCCGCCCGCGTTGTTGACGAGAATGTCGGGCGAGCCGCCCAGTCGCTCGCATGCGAGCAGCGCCTCGGCGCGGCCTTCCGGCGTGGTGATGTCGGTGGCCACGGCTTCCACGCGCACGCCGTGCGCCGTGCGGATGCGCTCGGCCGCTGCCAACAACGCTTCGGCACCGCGCGCGACAATCACCACGTCCACGCCTTCAGCGGCCAGCGCGTCGGCGCACGCAAAGCCCAATCCCTTGCTTGCGCCGCACACCAGCGCACGCTTGCCTTTCAGCCCCAAATCCATCCTGTCTGACTCCTTGTGATTGTTATCTGGATTGGCCGCCTGTCAGCCGCGACGGCGTGACAGCAGCGCCATCCCGGCAAGCACCAGCGCACTGCCAGCAATCTGCCAAATCGTGATCGGCTCGCCCAGCAGCCACCAGCCAAGCAGCAGCGTTGACACCGGCCCGATCATGCCCGCCTGCGAGGCCACCGGCGCACCCACACGCGCCACCGCCATCATCGTCATCGTGACCGGCGCCACCGTGCAGAACACCGAGTTGATGGCCGACAGCCCATACACCTGCCAGGGCAACACCAGCGCCGACACCGGCCGCAGCACCAGAAACTGGACGATACAGGCTGCGGTCGACACGCACATCGCATAGGCAACCAGCCGCATCGACCCAACGCGCTTGACCAGCTCGCCGCTGGCCAGCAGATAGATACCGTAGCTGATGGCACTGGCGAGCACCAATCCGCCCCCCAGCCACACGTTGTTGCCGCCCTGGTTGAGGTCGTGCGCGAACACCAGCACGATGCCGGCATAGGCCAGCGCCAGCGACACCCACTGCGAGCCGGTGATGCGCCGCTTGAATACCGTCGATGTAATCAGCAGCACGAACGACGGCGTCAGAAACAGGATCAGCCGCTCCAGCCCCGCCGTGATGTACTGCAGGCCGAGGAAGTCGAGAAAGCTGGAGAGGTAATAGCCGATGAGCCCCAAGCCGACGATGCGCCAGCGGTCTGGCACGGTCAGCGGCTCGGCCCCGCGCGACTGCCACCACCCCATCGCCATGAACAGCGGCGCCGCCAGCAGCATGCGCAGGGTGATGACCATGACGGCGTCCACCTGATAGCGGTACATCAGCTTGGCGACGATGGCCTTGGCGGAAAACAGGACGGCGCCCGCGGAGGCAAGCAGCAGGCCGCCGGTGTCGGTGGTTCTTGCGGAACGGGAAGACGCAGAAGACGCGGTGGTCACAGCGGGGCGCGGGAGAGAAGCGAGAGGCGTTGGAGAGCGTCGTCGATTGTATTGGAATTCAACAAAACGTTCCGACGCGGGGTGCGCTGCGCGTGGCACAGGTTTCGCTTGGATACACCCGGGGCCACCGTACAATCGCGCCTGCATTCCGAAAATCTACAACGACAACGGATCCCACATCGACATGAGCCAAACCACCTCCGCCGCATTCTCTGCGGACGCCGCCGGGGCACCCGACCCGACCCTCTGGAACGAAGACCTCAACCCCACCCCGCAAGCTGCCCGCACCTGGACGGCGACCAACTACGCCGCGCTGTGGGTATCGATGGTGGTGTCGGTGCCGGCCTACATGCTGGCATCGGGCCTGATGAGCGAGGGCATGAACTGGTGGCAGGCCGTGCTGACGGTGTTCCTCGGCAACCTGATCGTGCTCGTGCCGATGGTGCTGGTGGGCCACGCTGGTACCAAGTACGGCATACCCTTCCCTGTGCTGGTGCGGGCGTCGTTCGGCGTGCGCGGCGCGCAGTTGCCGGCCATTCTGCGAGCGATCGTGGCGTGCGGCTGGTTCGGCATCCAGACGTGGCTGGGCAGTCAGGCGATCTACACGATCCTCAACGTGGTCACCGACAACATGCTGGTGGGCAGCAACATTCCGGGGCTGGGTATCAACCCGGGCCAGGGATTCTGCTTCCTGCTGTTCTGGGCGCTGCATATCTGGCTGATCACCAAGGGGCTCGAATCGATCAAGCGCTTCCAGGCGCTGGCCACCCCGCTGCTGATCCTGGCCGCGCTGGGCCTGGTCTGGTGGGCGTATATCAATGCGGGCGGCTTTGGACCGATGCTGTCGGCGCCGTCGGCTTTCTCGGCGGGCGGCAAGCGCGCCGGCGAGTTCTGGGGCTTCTTCTGGCCGTCGCTCACCGCCATGGTCGGCTACTGGGCCACGCTGGCGCTGAACATTCCCGATTTCACCCGCTTCGCGCGCAGCCAGCGCGATCAGCTTGTCGGGCAGGCCATCGGGCTTCCCCTGCCGATGGGCTTGCTGGCGCTGGTGGCCGTGCTCGTCACGTCGTCCACGGTGGTCATCTACGGCCAGGCGATCTGGGATCCGGTCACCCTGGCCGGCAAGATGACGGGCCCGTCGGTCATCGTGGCCCTGCTGGCACTGATCACCGCCACGCTGATGACGAACATCGCCGCCAACGTGGTGTCGCCGGCGTATGACTTCTCGAACCTGGCGCCGCATCGCATCTCGTTCCGCATCGGCGGCTACATCACGGCGGGCATCGGCCTGGCGATGATGCCGTGGAAGATCCTGGAAACCACCAAGGGCTACATCTTCACGTGGCTGGTCGGCTACGGCGCACTGCTGGGCCCCGTGGCCGGGATCATGATGGTCGACTATTTCCTGGTGCGCCACACAGTGCTCAAGACCGGCGATCTGTTCCGCATGGACGGCCCTTATGGTTACGGCAACGGCTGGAACGGCCGCGCCATCGTCGCGCTCGTGATTGGTGTGCTGCCCAATCTGCCGGGCTTCTTCAAGCAGGCCGGGTTCGTCGCCAGCGTGCCGGGCGTGTTCGAAGCGCTGTACACGTATGCATGGTTCGTGGGCCTCGCAATTTCGGCCGTGGTGTATGTGATCCTGATGCGTGGGCGGCGCTGAGCGCCTCCACAATCGGCACGGGGCGCGCCGGTACAATGCGCCCCATCTGAGAATTCCTTGCCGCCATGAAACAAGATCCGCGCTTTCCGAACCTGTTCATCCTCAATCACCCGCTGATCCAGCACAAGCTCACGCACATGCGCGACAAGGACACGTCCACGCGCACGTTCCGCGAGCTGCTGCGCGAGATTACGCTGCTGATGGGCTACGAGATCACGCGCAACCTGCCGCTGACCAGCCGCCACATCGACACGCCGATGGGCCCGATGGAAGCGCCCGTCATCGCCGGCCGCAAGCTGGCCGTGGTGCCCGTGCTGCGCGCAGGCGTGGGCATGAGCGACGGGCTGGTGGAATTGATTCCGTCGGCACGCATCGGCCATATCGGCGTGTACCGCGACGAGCAACACCGCCCGGTGGAATACCTCGTGCGCTTGCCGGACCTGGAGGACCGCACCTTCATCCTGTGCGATCCGATGGTCGCCACCGGCTACTCGGCCGTACACGCCGTCGACGTGATGAAGAAGCGCGGCGTGCCCGACGAGAGCATCCTGTTCCTGGCGCTCGTGGCGGCGCCCGAAGGCGTGGAGGTGTTCCAGCAGGCGCATCCGGGCGTGAAGCTGTTCGTCGCGTCGCTCGATTCGCACCTGGATGAAAACGCCTACATCATCCCGGGCCTGGGCGATGCGGGCGACCGCCTGTTTGGCACGAAGAACTGATCGCACGCTGCCAGCGCAAACAAAAACAGCCGGCAATGCCGGCTGTTGTCTTTGGTGCGTCGGACACGCTCAGCGCTTCTTCGATCCGCCCAGAATGCTGCCCAGCACGCCGCGCACGATTTCGCGCCCGACGGTCGAACCGATGGTGCGCATAGTCGACTTGGCCAACGTTTCGACAATCGAATCGCCACGGCCGCTGCGGCCCGTACCCTTCGTCAGGATTGCGCCGACATCGCCAAGCCATCCGCCGCTCTCCTGTTGTGCAGGCGCAGGCGCCGGTGCGGGCACTGAACCTGTCGATGCACCGAAATCCGTGCCGATGGAACCCGGCGCCGGCGCAGATGCCGGCCCGCCCTTTGCCACGCGGCCGCTCAAGATCTCGTACGCCGATTCGCGATCGATTGCCTGGTCATAGCGTCCGGCCACCAGCGAATTGGTCATCAGCTCGCGGCGCTCGTCGTCCGAGATCGGGCCGATGCGCGATGCGGGCGGCACGACAAACGCACGCTGCGTAATCTCCGGGCGGCCGCCCTCATCCAGCATGGAGATCAGCGCCTCGCCCACGGCCAATTCGCCAATGGCCTCTTCGATGCTGAATTCCGGATTTGCTCGCATCGTGGTGGCCGCTGCCTTCACGGCTTTCTGATCGCGCGGCGTGAAGGCCCGCAACGCGTGCTGCACGCGGTTGCCGAGCTGGCCAAGCACCGTGTCCGGCACGTCGGCGGGGTTCTGCGTCACGAAGTACACGCCTACGCCCTTGGAGCGGATCAGCCGCACCACCTGTTCCACCTTCTGCAGCAGGGACGGCGGTGCGTCATTGAACAGCAGATGCGCCTCGTCAAAGAAGAAAGCGAGTTTGGGCTTGTCCACGTCGCCCACCTCGGGCAGATGCTCGAACAACTCGGAGAGCATCCACAGCAGGAACGTCGCGTACAACTTGGGCGCGTTGAGCAACTTGTCGGCCGCCAGGATGTTGATCACGCCCTGGCCGCGCACGGTCTGCATCAGGTCATTGATGTCGAGCATGGGCTCGCCGAAGAACTGGTCGGCGCCCTGCTCTTCCAGCGCGATCAGGTTGCGCTGGATGGCCCCGATGCTGGCCGACGAGATGTTCCCGTACTTGTTCGTGTAGTCCGACGAATGCTCGCCAACGTGCTGGAGCATCGCACGCAGGTCTTTCATGTCAAGCAGCGCAAGGCCTGAGTCGTCCGCAATCTTGAAGACGAGGTTCAGCACGCCGGTCTGGATGTCGTTCAGCTCCAGCATGCGCGAGAGCATCAGCGGGCCCATGTCGGACACGGTGGCGCGCACGGGGTGGCCACGCTCGCCGTACACATCCCACAACGTGACGGGGCAGCTGGCCCATTGCGGCTCTTCCAGACCGCGTTCCTGCAGGCGGGCCTTCAGCTTGTCGTTGGGCTGACCGACTTGCGAAATGCCGGTCAGATCACCTTTTACGTCGGCCAAAAAAACCGGTACGCCGATCTTCGACAGGCCCTGGGCGATCGTTTGCAGGGTGACGGTCTTGCCGGTGCCGGTGGCGCCGGTGATCAAGCCATGCCGGTTGGCGAGCTGGGGCAGCAGCACCAACTCCGCTTTGGCGTTCTTGGCAATCAGGATGGGATCGGTCATGGCGTTTGGACGAGGATCAATCTGGGGGGGATGACACACCAGCAAGTCGACCGGATGGACGGGGCGGCGGGCGTGTGCAGCATGCTAAAATCCGCGACCGATTATAGAGCGTGCAGGTGGCGTCAAACCGCCATCTGAGCGCCAGATCCCACCGCATTCCGCTCGGAGAGTTTCATGGCCGGTCATTCCAAATGGGCCAATATCAAGCATAAGAAAGCCGCTGCAGACGCCAAGCGCGGCAAAGTTTGGACGCGCCTGATCAAGGAAATCACCGTGGCGGCCCGTCTGGGCGGCGGCGATGCCGACTCCAACCCGCGTCTGCGCCTGGCCATGGACAAGGCCACCGACGCGAATATGCCCAAGGACAACATCAACCGCGCCATCCAGCGCGGCGTGGGTGGGCTGGAAGGCGCGAACTACGAAGAAATCCGCTACGAAGGCTACGGCATCAACGGCGCAGCCATAATCGTCGACTGCTTGACCGACAACCGCACGCGCACCGTGGCTGAAGTCCGCCACGGGTTCGACAAGTACGGCGGCAACATGGGCACATCGGGATCCGTCGCGTTCCTGTTCGACCACATCGGTCAGTTCATCTACGCGCCGGGCACGCCGGAAGACAAGCTGATGGACGCCGCGCTGGAAGCCGGCGCCGACGATGTCGTCACCCATGAAGACGGCTCGCTCGAAGTCATCTGCCCGCCCCACGATTTCACCAAGGTCAAGACCGCGCTCGAAGCTGCCGGCTTCAAGGCGGAACTGGCCGAAGTCATCATGAAGCCGCAGACCGAAGTCGAGTTCACCGGCGAAGACGCGGTCAAGATGCAGAAGCTGCTCGACGTCCTGGAAAACCTGGACGACGTGCAGGAAGTCTTCACCAACGCGGTCATCGGAGAGTAAGTCCCGGACACGCGCATAACGGCGATCGACCTCACGATCGCCGTTTTTGTTTTCCAGATTTCGATTTTTTGAGTAGGTACAGCATGAAAGTGATGGTGGTCGGTTCGGGCGGTCGAGAGCACGCCCTGGCATGGAAGCTGGCACGCTCGCCCAAGGTGCAGGTGGTATACGTGGCCCCCGGCAACGGCGGCACGGCGCTCGACAAGCGCCTGCAGAACCTCCCGATCACGGATCCGGAAGTGCTGGCCGCCTTTGCCGAGCGCGAAGGCATCCACTTCACGGTGGTCGGGCCGGAGGCACCGCTGGCCGCCGGCATCGTCGACCTGTTCCGCGCCAAAGGCTTGCGCATCTTCGGGCCGACCAAGGCCGCCGCGCAGCTTGAATCGTCGAAGGATTTCGCCAAGGCGTTCATGCACCGCCACGGCATTCCGACCGCCAAGTACCAGACCTTTAGCGATGCTGCGCAGGCACATGCGTACATTGACCAGGAAGGCGCCCCGATCGTCATCAAGGCCGATGGCCTGGCCGCCGGCAAGGGCGTGGTCGTGGCAATGACCGCCGAAGAAGCGCACAACGCCATCGACATGATGCTGGCCGACAACCGCCTGGGTGACGCCGGTGCACGCGTTGTGATCGAAGAATTCCTCGCCGGCGAAGAGGCCAGCTTCATCGTGGTGTGCGACGGTAAGAACGTCGTGGCGCTGGCCACCAGCCAGGACCACAAGCGTCTGCTCGACGGCGACGCCGGCCCCAACACGGGCGGCATGGGCGCCTACTCGCCCGCGCCGGTGGTCACGCCCACGCTGCACGCCCGCGCGCTGCGCGAGATCATCATGCCGACCATCCGCGGCATGGAGAAGGACGGCATTCCGTACACCGGTTTCCTGTATGCCGGCCTGATGATCGACGCGGAAGGCAACCCCAAGACGCTCGAATTCAACTGCCGCATGGGCGATCCGGAAACGCAGCCCATCATGGCACGCATGAAGACCGACCTGTACGACGTGCTCGACCGCGCCATCGACGGCAAACTCGACGGCATGGAGCTGGACTGGGACCGCCGCACCGCGCTGGGCGTGGTCATGGCCGCGCACAATTACCCGGACACGCCGCGCAAGGGCGACGTCATCACCGGCATCCCGAAGGAAACGGAAGACAGCGTCACCTTCCACGCTGGCACCACACTCAAGGACGGCGTGTTGACCACCAACGGCGGCCGTGTGCTGTGCGTGGTTGGCCTGGCCGATACCGTCAAAGCGGCCCAGCGTGCGGCATACAACGCCATCGAGCAGATCCACTTTGACGGTGCCCAGTACCGGACCGATATCGGCCATCGCGCCATCCGCCATTGAGCGATAGCCGGCCGCGCTGATGCCCCACCATGGGGCAGGCGCGGCATCCGTCACCCCGGGTGATCCCCGACTTGCCCCGGCTGCCCGCCCGCTACAATGGTGACAACCGTATGACTCGGCCTGACTCGACCCTTCGAGCGGCCCCTTCTGATCGCATGGATACCCAAGCCGTCCGCGCCTACCTGCTGGACCTGCAGGACCGCATCACCACTGCCGCCAGCACCCTGGACGGCGGCACGTTCGTCACCGACGCATGGGAGAAGCCGCCCACCGAGCGCCTGCGCGGCAGCGGTCGCACTCGCATTCTGGAAGGCGGCGCGCTGCTTGAGCGCGGGGGCGTCGGTTTTTCGCACGTGATGGGCGACACCCTGCCACCGTCGGCCACCGCCAACCGGCCGGAGTTGGCGGGGCGCGGTTTCGAGGCAATGGGCGTGTCGCTGGTCTTCCACCCGCGCAATCCCTACGTGCCGACGGTGCATATGAATGTGCGCTGCTTCGTCGCCGTGCGCCCTGACGCCGAGCCCGTCTGGTGGTTCGGTGGCGGCATGGATCTCACGCCTTACTACGGCTTCACCGAAGACGCCTCACACTTCCACCGCACCTGTCAGGGCGCCCTGGCCCCCTACGGCGACGAGCTGTACCCGCGCTTCAAGCAATGGTGCGACGATTATTTCTATCTGAAACACCGCAAGGAAGCGCGCGGCGTCGGCGGCATCTTCTTCGACGACTTTGCGGAGCTCGGCTTTGATCGCAGCTTCGAAATGATGCGCTCGGTTGGCGATGCCTTCCTGCCCGCCTGGCTGCCCATCGCTGAACAACGCCACGCCACGCCCTACGGTGAGCGCGAGCGCGCCTTCCAAGCCTATCGCCGTGGCCGCTATGTCGAGTTCAATCTGGTATTCGACCGCGGCACACTGTTTGGCCTGCAAAGCGGCGGCCGTGCGGAATCGATCCTGATGTCGATGCCGCCGGTGGCCAACTGGCGCTACGACTGGCAGCCGGAACCGGGTTCACCGGAGGCCGCGCTGTACACCGATTTCCTGCCGGCGCGCGATTGGGTATGACGCTTCCCACGTTCGTGCGCCCCGATCTCGATCGCCCCTATCGGCTTGGCTTGCTGGGTGGCACGTTCGATCCGCCGCACGTTGGCCACATCGCCCTGGCCGAGCTCTGCATTGCCCGCCTCGACCTGGATGAGCTGCTGTGGATTCCGACCGGCGTGTCCTGGCAGAAAGCCGCTGACATCACGCCTGCCCCGCTGCGCTTTGCCATGACCGAACTGGCCGCCAAGGCGGTACAAGGTGGCCGCACCCGTGTCCACGCGAGCAGCATGGAAGTCGACCGCCACGGGCCCAGCTACACCATCGACACCGTGCGTGAATTGCGCGGCGTCTACGGCCCGGATACCTCCATGGCGTGGCTTATGGGCGCCGACCAGCTCGTCGGCCTGGACACCTGGCACGGCTGGCAGGACCTGTTCGAATACGTCCACCTGTGCGTCGCCACGCGCCCCGGTTTCGACCTGCAGGCGCTGCATGCGCCGGTGCAGCGCGAACTCGATGTGCGCCGGGGCGACACGGCATTGATACAATGCGCACCCGCAGGCCATATGTGGATCGACCAGACCCTGGCTGTCGACCTGTCATCCACCCGCCTGCGCCGGCAGCTTGCCACCGGCGCGCGCTGCGACGCCGACCTGCCCGCCGGCGTGGCCGACCTGATCCAATCGCATTCGCTGTACCGCCGTGCCAATGGCACGGTCAGTGCTTGACCGCGTGATTGACCGCATTCACGCGCTTTTTTTCGACCTTTTTTCTCGCCTTTTAAACGTTCTTCTCACTCAGTATGGATATTCGCAAACTACAACGCGTGATCGTCGACGCGCTCGAAGACGTCAAGGCGCAAGACATCAAGGTCTTCAATACGACCCACCTGACCGAACTGTTCGACCGCACGGTCATCGCCAGCGGCACGTCTAACCGCCAAACCAAAGCTCTGGCCGCATCGGTGCGTGACGCCGTCAAGGAAGCCGGCGGCCATGTCATCGCCGTGGAAGGCGAAGACGTAGGCGAATGGGTGCTGGTCGACTGCGGCGACGCCGTGGTCCACATCATGCAGCCGCAGCTGCGCCAGTACTACAACCTCGAAGAGATTTGGGGCGACAAGCCGGTGCGCATCGAACTGGGCGGCACCGGCAAGCGCGGTCTGCCCAAGGCCAGCGAAGGTTACGACGACGAGGAAGACGAGGCCGAAGAGGTCACGCCGGCCAAGCGCCGCACCACCAAGCCGAAGCTGGCAGGCGAGCGCCCGACCAAGGCCGCAGCACCGGCCAAGAAGGCTCCCGCCAAGACAGCCGCCAAGAAGCCGGCCACCAAGCGCGCATCCGGTACCGGCAAGACCGTCACCAAGACCGCCGCAAAAACGGCGACCAAGACGGCAGCCAAGCGCGCTCCGGCCAAGAAACGCGCAGCGTAACGTCGAGCGCGCAGTCTCGCCATGCAGTTGCTGATCGTTGCCGTCGGGCACAAGATGCCGTCCTGGATCGAGGACGGCTTCTCTGAATATGCCAAGCGCATGCCGCCCGAACTGCGCATCGAACTGCGCGAAATCAAGCCCGAGCAGCGCTCCGGCAGCCGCACCGCCGCCACCGTCATGCAGCTTGAAGCAGCGCGCATTGAAGCCGCGCTGCCCAAGGGCTGCCGCATGATCGCGCTGGATGAGCGCGGCAAAGACCTCACCACCGTTGCACTGGCTGAATCCCTCACCGGATGGCAGCAGGAAGGCGGCGACATCGCCTTCGTGATCGGCGGCGCGGACGGGCTAGACCCAGCGCTCAAGGCCAAGGCTCGCATGCTGATCCGCCTGTCGAGCCTGACGCTGCCGCACGGCATGGTCCGCGTGCTGCTGGCCGAGCAGCTCTACCGCGCGTGGAGCATCACGCAGAACCACCCGTACCACCGCGTATGACCATGGATGCACACGGCGCGCCGCACCTCTATCTCGCTTCGCAAAGCCCGCGCCGGCAGGAACTGTTGCGCCAGATCGGCGCGCGCTTCGAGTTGCTGCTGGCCGGCGACAATGAAGATGCCGAAGCGCTGGAAGCCGTGCTCCCCGGCGAGACGCCCGATGACTACGTCCAACGTGTCTGCGCATTGAAAGCACAGGCCGCTGTACGCCGCCGCATCGCACGCAAGCTCCCGGCCCTGCCGATCCTCACATCCGACACCACGGTATGCCTGGGCGGCGAGATCCTCGGCAAACCGACCGACGCCGCCGATGCCCACCGCATGCTGCGCGCCATGTCCGGCCGCGAACATCGCGTGCTGACCGCCGTGACGGTCGTCACCGCCAGCGGCACGCCGATGCACGCGCTGTCCATTTCCGACGTGCGCTTTGCCGTATTGACGGACACCGACATTGCCCGCTACATCGCCAGCGGCGAGCCCTTTGGCAAAGCCGGCGCGTACGGCATCCAGGGTCGCGCTGCCGCCTTTGTCGCCCATATTTCGGGAAGCTATTCGGGTATCATGGGGCTACCCTTGTTCGAGACCGCCGCACTGCTCGCACAGGCGAGCATCACGCTGTAACTCGCCCCTGACCGGCCGCTGAAGCGCGCACCGGACAGCGTGCGAGGGCCGGTTTCAAGACACGCTTCGGGCGCACACGATCAAGCCCGGAGGCGGGTTCTGAAACCCGCTCTCCTGGTACCTCTCCATGTCCGAAGACATCCTCGTCAATATCACGCCGCAAGAAACGCGCGTGGCCATCGTCCAGCAAGCCGCCGTTCAAGAACTTCACATCGAGCGCACGCTGACGCGCGGCTTGGTCGGCAACATTTACCTTGGCAAGGTGGTGCGCGTGCTGCCCGGCATGCAGTCGGCCTTCATCGACATCGGGCTCGAGCGTGCGGCGTTTTTGCATGTGGCCGACATCTGGCACCCGCGTGACGCCAAGGACGCGCCGCCCACACCGCAGGTCGCCATCGAGAAGACGCTCTTCGAGGGCCAGGCGCTGATGGTGCAGGTCATCAAAGACCCGATCGGCACCAAGGGGGCGCGCTTGTCCACGCAGGTCAGCATTGCCGGCCGCACGCTGGTGTATCTGCCCCAAGACCCGCACATCGGGATTTCGCAGAAGATCGGTAACGAGGCTGAGCGCGAAGCGCTGCGCACGCGCGTGACCGCCATGGTGCCCACTGAGGAACGCGGTGGCTTCATCGTGCGCACCATCGCCGAAGAGTCGACCGACGAAGAGCTTGCCAACGACGTTGCTTACTTGCGCAAGATCTGGGCGACCATCCGTCATAACGCGACCACCCTGCCCGCCCCGTCGATCCTTTACCAGGACCTGAACCTCGCCCAGCGCGTGCTGCGCGATTTCGTGACGGACGAAACGCGCAGCATCCAGGTCGATTCGCGCGAGAACCATCAGAAGCTTGTCGAGTTTGCGCGAGAGTACACGCCGGCCGTGGTCGAGCGCCTGACGCATTACACCGGCGAACGACCGATCTTCGATCTGTACAACATCGAGGCGGAGGTTGAGCGCGCGCTGTCGCGCCGGGTCGACCTGAAATCAGGCGGCTACCTGATGATCGACCAGACCGAGGCGATGACGACCATCGACGTCAACACCGGCGGTTACGTGGGCGCACGCAACTTCGACGACACGATCTTCAAGACCAACCTGGAAGCGGCCCACACCATCGCGCGGCAACTGCGGCTGCGCAACCTGGGCGGCATCATCATCATCGACTTCATCGATATGGAGTCGGCCGAGCATCGCGACGCGGTTCTGGCGGAACTGCGCAAGGCGCTGTCACGCGACCGCACGCGCATCACCGTCAACAGCTTCTCGCAGCTTGGGCTGGTGGAGATGACGCGCAAGCGCACGCGCGAATCGCTGGCACATGTGCTGTGCGAGCAGTGCCCGGTGTGCCAGGGCAAGGGGCAGGTAAAGACGCCGCGCACCGTGTGCTACGACATCCTGCGCGAGATCATGCGCGAGTCGCGGCAGTTCAATCCGCGCGAATTCCGCATCCTTGCTTCGCAATCGGTGATTGATCTGTTCCTGGAAGAAGAAAGCCAGCACCTTGCGATGCTGGGCGATTTCATCGGCAAGCCGATTTCGCTGCAGGTGGAATCGTCGGCGGCCAGCCAGGAGCAGTACGACATCATCCTGATGTAGCACTGCTCCCAGCGCGGCAGCTACGGTTTGACCGGGCTGCCGTGCGAAACCGGCGCCGCTGCCATGGATGCTCGCGCACGCTCGGTCAGACGCGGAATCTGCTCGCGCATGGCGAGCAGCGCGGCTAACACCACCAACATCACAATTCCGAGCATTGCCAGATAGGCCACCGACCCGCCGGCGGTGATAACCATGGCACCGGCAAACGCGCTGAGAATCGCGCCCAGCCGTCCGAACGCCACCGCCGATGCGGTGCCCGTTGCGCGCACCGCCGTTGGATAAACGTAGGCACACAGCGCATACATCGTCGATTGCACAGCGTTGACGAACAGCCCGTGCAGCCCAAGCCCGACGATCAGCAGGTTCGTGTTCAGCTTGGCGTCGACGCCTTGCAACGCAAAAGCGCTTGCGGCCGCGCCTACGCAACACAGCGCCATTGGCCAACGCGAACCCCATCGTGCGATCGTCACCGCGCAGACCAACGCGCCGATCACCCCGCCAAGGTTGTACGCCGTGAGCCCCGAGCCCGCCACGCTCACGCTCAAGCCTTCTGAAGCAAGCATCGTCGGCAGCCAGCTGAACGCTGCGTACACGGCAAGCAGACACATGAAGAAGGCCGCCCAAAGCGCCACCGTATCGCGCGCCTGCCCCGGGGAAAAAAGCGAGCGGAAGCTCGCGTGCTGAATGACCTTCTGACCCGCCACATCGGCAAACGCGGTATTGGCGGGCACATCGCGCCCCATCTTCGACAGCAGATGCGCCAGTTGCGGCCAGTGCGATTGACGACGCGCAAGGAAGCGCGGTGATTCTGGCAGGGCAGCCACCAACACAAATCCAAGCGCCAGCGGCAGTGCACCGCCAATCCAGAACAGCCCCCGCCAGCCATAGAGCGGCAGCACGTGGCCCGCAAACAGCCCTGCCAACATCCCGCCGAGTGGCACGCACACGATGGTGGCCGTCACCGCCAGCGTGCGGCGACGCGCAGGCGTGAATTCCGCCGTCATCGTCGTGGAGCTTGGCAGCGCGCCACCAATGCCCAGGCCGGCGATCAATCGCAGCGCGGCAATCGTCGCCACATTCGGTGCAAAACCGATCGAGCACGTCGCCACGCCAAACACGAACACGCTCCCGATCAACGCCCAGCGTCGCCCGAAGCGATCGGCAAACAGGCCCGCCAACGCGCTGCCCAGCCCCATGCCGACCAGGCCGGCGGCTACTGCCGGGGCGAACGCGTTGCGCGTGATACCCCACTCCTTGATGAGCACGGGAATGGCGAAGCCGATCAACTGGCCGTCAAAGCCGTCCATGACGATGGCGAAGGCCGCAAGCAGCACCGCCAACTTCTGCGCGAGGGAAAACGGCCCATCGTCGAGAACCGTGCCGATATCGATCGTGGTCTGGTTTCCGTTCATACCGGTCCCCGTTTGGACGCCGCGCTCGGCAATCTGGAATTGCACTTCATGTGGATGTCTCCGTTGAGGTGGCGTCTGCGCGCCATCGAATGAAACCCTGCGTATCTCGGCCTGCTAAGGCGCCTGCTGGTGCACGGTGCTCGCCTGCACCAAGCGCACCAATTGCATCAACGTCTCGGTGTGTGGCACAGGCACGCCATACCGGCGCGCCGTCGCCACCACGGCGCCGTTGATGGATTCGATCTCGGTCGGGCGTCCGGCCAGCACGTCCTGCAGCATCGACGGCTTGTGCCCCCGATGTGCGACGATGGCGAGCCGCACGTTGTCGTTCACCTTTGCGGCATCAACTGAAATGCCGCTGGCGCGCGCCACGGCCAGCACTTCGTCCACGATGTTCAGCGCCAACGTCGGGCCGTCTTCCACCGCGCCCAGCGCGTCCACGGACTGGTTCAGCACCGTGCACAGCGGATTGAGCGCGGCGTTGAAGGCGACTTTCTCCCACACGGCGCCCCATACGTTCGCATCTGCCTGGCAGTTCAGGCCGGCGGCGGATAGCGCATCCACCACACGTGCGAGCATCGGAGGCCGCTCGCCGTCTGCGCTCATCAGGCGGATCGCACCTGCGCCGTGTGAGCGCACGTGGCCTGGGCCAGCAAGGTCCGCCGGCCACGTGGTCACGCCAACGAAGATGCGCTCCGGCGGCACCACCGAAGCCAGCGCCTCCACGTTGCCCAGCCCGTTCTGCAGCGTCAGCACATGCGTTGCCGGGCCAAGCAGGTGACGCACGCTCGCGAGTGCCGCACGCGTGTGCATCGCCTTGGTGAAGACGATCAGCAAGTCAGGTACGTCCGTCGCATCGCCCGGACGCAGGGCCTGCAGGTTGCGGACGTGGCGATCGCCGCCATCGGTTTCCAGCCGCAAACCGTGCGCGGCAATCGCGTGCAGATGCGCGTCGTTGATGTCGAGCAGCGTGACATGCTGGTCGGCTTCGGCGAGCAGCCCGCCGAACAACGACCCCATCGCGCCCGCGCCGAGGATCGAGATCTTCATCGGCATCTCGGCTCAGAACGGGTAATGGCGCGGCGTGGTCTGCACCGTCATCCAGCGCAGCTCGGTGAACTCCGCCACACCGGCGCGGCCGCCAAAGCGCCCAAAGCCGCTCGCCTTGACGCCGCCGAACGGCATCTGCGCCTCGTCGTGCACGGTCGGGCCATTGATGTGGCAGATGCCGGATTCGATGCGGCGCGCGACGTTCATCGCGCGCGCCACATCGCGACTGAACACGGCGGACGACAGACCATATGCGTTGTCATTCGCACAGGCAACGGCGGCATCGTCGCCGCTCACACGCACGATGCCCTTGACGGGACCGAACGATTCTTCCGCGTAGATCAGCATATCGGGCGTGACGTGGTCGAGCAGCGTGGCGGGCATCAACGTGCTGGTGGCCTTGCCGCCGCACAGCAGCTTCGCGCCCTTGGCGAGTGCGTCGTCGATGAGGTGATTGCAGCGTTCGACCGTGCTCATGTCGACCACCGAGCCCAGCACCGCCGGCCCTTTGCGTGGATCGCCCAGCGGCAGCGCTGCGGCCTTGGCCGCCAGTTTGGTAACGAACACATCGGCGATGGATTCATCGACGATGATGCGCTCGGTGGACATGCAGATCTGGCCAGAATTGGCGAACGCACCGAAGGCCGTGCCATCGACGGCGGCGTCGATATCCGCATCCGACAGCACCAGCAGCGGCGCCTTGCCGCCCAGTTCCAGCACAACAGGTTTCAGATACGTCGCGCAGGTCTGCGCGATGATGCGGCCCACGCGCGTGGAGCCCGTAAAGTTGACGCGACGCACCGCCGGGTGCGCAATCATCGCCTCCACCACTGCGCCCGCGTCCGCCGGGGCATTCGTCACGAAATTCACGACGCCATTTGGCAAGCCCGCCTCCTGCAAGGCTTCGACGATGAGCCCGTGCGTGGCCGGCGAAATCTCGGAGCCCTTCAATACGACGGTGTTGCCGCACGCCAGTGGCAACGCAATCGCGCGCACCGCCAGGATGACCGGCGCATTCCACGGCGCAATACCCAGCACCACGCCGGCCGGCTGGCGCACGCCCATGGCGAGGCTACCCGGCACGTCGGACGGAATGATCTCGCCCGCAATCTGCGTGACCATGGCGGCGGCTTCCTGCAAACCGCTCGCAGCCAGATGCACGTTGAAGCCCGCCCACAGCGCGGAGGCTCCCGTTTCAGCAGCCATCGCGGCGGCGAAAGCCTTGCCCTTGGCTTCGAGCGCTTGCGCAGCACGCATCAGCAACGCGCGGCGCTCGCTCGGGCCGATGGCGGCCCAGGCCGGGAATGCTGCCGCTGCGGCATCAACAGCGCGACGCGCATCGTCCACGGTGGCGGCTGGCGCTCTCGTGGCCACGGTGCCGTCAAGCGGATTCCGCCGCTCGAACACCGCACCACTGGCAGCTTGCACGCGCTCGCCGTTGATGAGCATCGAGATGGTCTGCACCGCATCCGGCGGGGCAATGTTCGTATTCGTCATCAGGCGATCTCCACTTCAATCAAGGTTGGTCCGGCGGAATGCAGGGCCGTACGCAGTACGGCTTCCAGCGCATGCGGTTCGCTCACGCGCTCGCCTGTGCAGCCCATCGCGCGGGCCAGGCCGACAAAATCGATGCCGTGCAGATCCGTGCCTTGCACAGCGTCGGTCGGCGCAAAGCCGAACACCGGGGCGAAATCCTGCAGGGCAGCATAGCGGCGGTTGTTCAGGATCACGAATGTCATGGGCAACTTGAGCAGCGCAGCGCTCCACAGCGCCTGGATGGAATACATGCTCGATCCGTCGCCAATCAGACCAATCACGCGTGTGCCCGGTTTGGCGAGTGCCACGCCGACTGCCGCCGGCATGCCGTAGCCTAGTCCGCCGCTGTCCATGGTGTAGAAGGCGCCGGAGCGGCGCATCGGCAAGTAGGCCTGCATGGTCGAGCGTGCACTCGGAGCCTCTTCGACGACGCTGTCTGCCGGGCCGCGCACGGTATCGAGCGTCTGCAGAACAAAGGCGACCGACATGGGCGAGCCCGGCTCGGCTCGCGGCGATTTGACGCGTGGCGCGGGCAGCGGACGTGACGGTGGCGCTGCGCGGGCGAGCAGGTCCAGCACGCCCAGGCGAATGTTGCCAACGGCGGAAATGCCCTCCGGCGTCCAGGCAGCAGTCGCTGGATCGTCGATCAACTGCACGAGCTTTGCCCCGACCGGCACATGCGGCCCATGGCCTTCCACGTGGTACGTAAACGCCGGTGCGCCGAGCGCGAACACCACGTCGTGCCCTTGCAGCAGGCTGACGATCTTCTCGCGCATCGCGGGCAGGAAACCGGCGAAAAGGGGGTGGTCTTCGGGAAACGCGCCACGCCCGGCCATCGGCGCGGTGAACACGCGCGCGTTGTGGGTCTCGGCGAGTTGCACGACGGCGTCCCACGCGCCAGCGCGATCGACCGCGGCTCCGACCACGAACGCCGGCCGCTGCGCCGCGTCAAGCAAGTCGCCGATGCGCGCCAGCGTGACCGGATCGGGCCGCACCGCGGTGGCCACTTCGTGCACGGCGACGGGCTCTGTCGTCTGGTCCCAGTCATCCACGGGAATCGACACCAGCACCGGGCCCCGGGGCTCCTGCATGGCGAGGTGATACGCGCGGGCCAGCGCCAGCGGCACATCTTGCGCACGCGCGGGCTCGATGCTCCACTTCACGTACGGCTTGGGCAGCTCCGTCGCCTGGTTGGAAGCGAGGAACGGATCGAACGGCAGAATGGATCGCGCCTGCTGCCCAGCGGTAATCACGAGCGGCGTGCGGTTCTTGAAGGCTGTGAAGATGTTGCCCATGGCATTGCCGACACCGGCCGCCGAATGCAGGTTCACCAGCGCGGCATTGCCCGTTGCCTGCGCAAAGCCGTCCGCCATGCCGACCACCACGGCTTCCTGCAAACCCAGGATGTAGCGGAAATCCTCCGGAAAATCGCGAAACATCGGCAGCTCGGTCGAGCCCGGATTGCCGAACACGTGGGTCATGCCGAGCCGGCGCAGCAGGTCGATCGTGGCGTCGCGCACGGTGATCAGCGCGAGCGAAGTGCGGGTCATACAGGCAGTCCTCCTTGAAACAGGCTGCCAGTATGGAATCCGTAACGATTAACGCGATATTGAATTATTTCGCCAAAGTCATTACCTTTTAGCATGACTTTCGATCTACGCCAGTTACGCGCCTTTACCACCATCGTCTCCGCCGGCAGCCTTGGGCGTGCGGCGGAGGTTCTGCACGTCACGCAGCCGGCGCTCAGCCGCATCGTCAAGCGATTGGAAGACGAAGTGGGCGCGCCGCTGTTCGAGCGGCACTCCAAGGGAATGCAGCTCACCGCGATCGGGCAGGCACTCCTGCCGCACGCGTCGCTGCTGCAGCGCGAGGCCGATTACGCACAGGAAGAGATCGACGCGATGCGCGGGCTTGCCAAGGGCACGATCCGCGTGGGCGCAGTGGGCAGCATCGCAAGCTATGTCTTGCCGTTGGCCGTGGGCACTGTGGTAGCCCGCTGGCCAAACTTGCGCGTGGAGATACTGGAAGGCGTATGGGACCGGCTGGCCGAAGGACTGGTCAAGCACGAGATCGATCTCGCGCTGTCGATGGCGATGCCGGATACCGACGAAATCATCGCCATCGCGGATTGCCGCTGGGAGGATGCGAGTTTCGTGGTCGCGTCGCCGGAGCATTCGCTGCGCCATCGCCCTGGCCTGACATTGGCCGATACGCTGGATGCATTCTGGGCCGTTCCGCCGCGCGGCACCGGCCCGTACGAGCACATGCGTCAGATATTCGAGGCTGCCGGCTTGGGCTTGCCGAACATCGTGGTGGAAACGCGCTCGGTGACGGCACTCAAGAGCCTCGTGGCGCGCTCCGGATTCCTCAGCTGGATGGCAGAACCGATGATCGATGCGGAGCGCCGTGCCGGCGTGATCGAGCCACTGCCGATACCCGGCCTGGTCGCGCGCCGCACGCTCACGGCGTTCCGGCGCCGCCACGGCATCCTGCCGAGCCCCGCCGTCAAGCTGCTCGAAGCGCTGCGCGAGCTGACGGCGTAGGCCCTTTGCGCCCTATTTTTTCTCGCGCGGCAAGCGGCCGAGCAGGAAGAATTCGTCATTGGGCCGCATCGAAATCACATTCGCCATGCGGTTCGACAGGCCAAAGAAGGCGGTGATGCCGGTGATGTCCCAGATGTCCTCATCATCGAAGCCATGCGCGCGCAACGCTTCATAGTCGGCGTCATTGACGGTGTGCGAAGCAGTGCAGACCTTCATTGCGAAGTCGAGCATGGCGCGCTGGCGCGGCGTGATGTCGGCCTTGCGGTAATTGACGGCAACCTGGTCGGCCACCAACGGTTTCTTCTCGTAGATGCGCAGGATGGCGCCGTGCGCGACCACGCAATACAGGCATTGGTTGGCGGCGGAGGTGGCGACCACGATCATCTCGCGCTCGCCCTTGGTGAGGCTGCTGCCTTCTCGCAGCATCAGCGCATCGTGGTACGCGAAGAAGGCGCGGCATTCATCGGGCCGATGTGAGAGCGCCAAGAAGACGTTCGGCACAAAGCCGCTCTTCTCCTGCACTTCCAGGATGCGCGCACGGATGTCTTCGGGAATGTCGGCCAGTTCAGGAACGGGGAACCGGCTGATGGGCGGCGTGGTGGTCGTCACGATGTCTCCTTTGATGTGAGCATCTTGAGCACGCCGCCCGAAAGGCAAGGCTTACTGGGTAGCGAACTGGATGCGATGGAGTCCAGCATACAACCCATCGCGCTCGATGAGTTCGCGGTGCGTACCGGCTTCAGCAATCTTGCCGTGCTCCAGCACGATGATGCGGTCGGCGTTTTCAATGGTCGACAGACGGTGCGCGATCACCAGCGTTGTACGGCCTTCCATCAGCCGTTCGAGCGCGGCCTGCACTTGGCGTTCCGACTCCGAATCCAGCGCGGAAGTCGCTTCATCCAAGATCAGGATCGGCGCGTCTTTGTAGATCGCGCGGGCAATCGCCAGGCGCTGGCGCTGGCCACCGGACAGCTTCGAACCGTTATCGCCGACATTGGTATCGATGCCCTCGGGCAGGTTGTCGACCACATCGGTCAGGTAGGCCGCTTCCAGCGCACGGCGCACGCGGGCCATGTCGATCTCGGAGGCGTCACGCGCGCCATAGGCCACGTTAGCAGCGATGGTGTCGTTGAACAGCACCACGTCCTGGCTCACGAAAGCGATCTGACGGCGCAGGTCATACAGCGCCAGATCCGCCAGCGCATCGCCATCAAGCGAGATCGTGCCCGAGGTCGGATCGAAGAAACGCGGGAGCAGATTCACCAGCGTGGTCTTGCCGCTGCCCGACGGCCCGACCAGCGCGACGACCTCGCCCGGCTTGACGTGCAGATTCACGTTGTCGAGCGCCGCCCGACCATCTTCGCCATAGCGGAAGGTGACGTTGTCGAAGCGGACATCGCCGCGGGCACGATCGATCTTCTTGCCGCCTTCTTGCGGTTCGATCGGCGTGTCGATCAGGCCGAAGATGAACTCGGCGGCGGTCAGGCCGCGCTGCAGCGGCTGATTCACGTCGGTCAGGTGCTTGAGCGGCGAGATCAGCAGGAGCATCGCCATCACAAAGCCGGTAAAGCCGCCGACCGTGGTCTGATTGGCCTGCGCCTGCATCATGGCAATGGCCAGGATGATCGACAGCGCCAGCGCGGCCAGAAACTGCGTCACCGGCTGGTTCAGGCCACCAGCCACGGCCACGCGCATGGCGTAACCACGCAGACGATTCGTCATGGCATTGAAGCGCAGCGATTCATACGCTTCGCCGCCGTGCAGCTTGACGACCTTGTAACCGCCCACGGCCTCTTCCACCACATAGGCGGCCTGGTTGGTCAGGTTTTGGCTCTCGCGATTGAGCGAGCGCAGGCGGCGGTTGATACGCGACATCAGCAACCCGATGATCGGCAGGATCACCGCCACCACCAGCGTCAGGCGCCAGTTGGTATAGAAGAGGAAGATCAGCAGCGCCAGTACCGTCATTGAATCGCGCACCAGCGTGATGAACACGCCGGTCAGCACCTGCAGCACCTGGTTGACCTCAAAGATGACCGCGTTGATGATCGACGCCGCCGTATTGCGCTGATAGTACGAAGCCGGCGCCTGCAGCAGGCGCTCGAACATCTTCATCCGCAGATTCAGCAGCACCTTGTTCGACACGAGGCTCAGCAGATACGTCGACGCAAACTGCGCGATGCCGCGCACCACGGCAATGCCCACCAGCATGGCCGGCACCTGCCACAGCCTGCCGGCGTATTCACCGCCGAAGCCCTGATCCAGCAAATCCTTCACGACCTTGGGGATGATCCCCTCCGTGGCTGCCACCACGCCCATGGCAACCATTGCGAGGATGAAAGCGGTCAATTCGGGGCGCAGGTAGCCCCATAACCGCTTGAGCATCGGCTTGGCGGGGGCTGGGTGATCAGACTTTGCTTGTATACTCACGGCGTTTTCAAATGAGGGTGGGCAGCTTGCGTCGCATGGCGGTCGGCTCTGCCGACATCAAGTGCGTTGCAGCGGCTGTCATCCGACAGACGGGCGACCCGGCATTTTAGCGGCAATCCACCACCCGGCCCATCCTGCTGCGCAATCCCCGGTCAAGACGGACCGACGCATCACCTGACGCTTCCGCAATGAGTTCGCGCGTTCCCACGTTTTTCATCAATCTTGACCACGATGCCGGTCGCCGCGAGGCGCTGGAACGCCAGCTCGATGCGCTTGGCCTGCCGCATAGCCGCTTCCCGGGTGTGTACGGCAAGACACTTCCCGCCGACGAACTTGCGCGCCACTATGACCACGCGCGCGCTATTGGCCAGAGCCGAGAATTGACGGTCGGCGAAGTCGGCTGCGCACTGAGCCACCTTGGCGTCTACCGGGCAATCATCGAGCAAAATCTGCCCTACGCGCTCATCCTCGAAGACGACGCGAAACTTGGGCCCGATGTGCCCGCCGTGCTAGACGCGCTGGCGCAGAGCGTGTCACCGGACGAACCGGTCGTCACGCTGCTCACGCACATCGACCGTTACTACAAGCGCAGCGCCCAATCGCTCACAGCTGACCACCGCACGGTCAAACTCGCCAACTACCAGTGGCTCGCGCATGGCTATTTCGTCACGCGCGCTGCAGCCAAGCGCATGGTCGAACAGCTTTATCCCGTGTGGCTAGCAGCAGACTATTGGTACAAGTTCGAGCGCGAGGGCATCGTGCAGATGCGCGCGGTCGTGCCTTATGTGATTGGCGTGCAGAACTTTGATAGCGGCTCCAACCTCGAAGCCGATCGCGCCGTCAAAAGCCGCGAAGCCGACGACCGACTCGGTGTCGGCCATCATCTGCACCAGATCTTTGTGCGCAAATTCCTCTATCAGATCTTCGTGCGGCCATTCCTCGGCATCGCCAAGCAGAAGAAGACTTGGTAAGCACGACGGCGCCGCTCAGGCGCCTTGCTCTCGCAGTTCC
Source organism: Ralstonia chuxiongensis (assembly GCF_024158925.1). Taxonomy (NCBI): domain Bacteria; kingdom Pseudomonadati; phylum Pseudomonadota; class Betaproteobacteria; order Burkholderiales; family Burkholderiaceae; genus Ralstonia; species Ralstonia chuxiongensis. The sequence continues at coordinate 187,089 of NZ_JAMYWC010000004.1, forward strand.
GCAAGCCCGACTTCTGCGCGGATGATGTCGGTATTCCGGCGAGCCATCATGCGCTGATAATTGGGGCTCTCCTGCGCGCGCGATTGTTCGCGATGCCATAGGTGGAAGACCTCGGTCGCGCAGAAGCCGCGCTTGCGCCGCACACCGGCGTTGTATAGGCGCACAACCAGATCGGCGTCTTCATGCCCCCACCCGACGAAGCTCTGATCGAAGCCGTTCACGCGCTCGAAATCGCTGCGCCACACACCGAGGTTGCAGCTTTTGATGCCGCGCAGGCTGGTGTCCTTGAACGTACGCGGCACCGGCAAACCTGGCACCAATAGCGGCAGGAACTTGTTGACACGGCCCGCGCGCCAGGCGGCAAACCAATACGCGCGGTCCTTCAGGTGGATATCGATCTGCTGGGCGACGACCTCACGCGTCATCGCTTCATCCAGCAGGATACGGCTGCCAGACAACAGGCGCCCCTGCTCGGCCAACGCGCGGTGCCGGGCTACAAAATCCGGACGCGGCACGCAATCGCCATCGAGAAAGACGAGGTAATCGGCATCCGTCGCCAGCACGCCGCGGTTGCGTATCTCACCAGCACGAAAGCCGTCGTCTGGGTGCCAGACATGGCGCAGCGGATACGGTGCGGTCTTGGCGGCCGTTTCAACCGCTACGCGTGTGTCATCGCGCGAACCGTCGTCGGCCACGACGACGTCGAATGCACGGTCAGTCTGTGCGCCACACCCTGCCAGTACGCGGGCGAGCGCGTCCGGGCGGTTATACGTCGTAACGATGAGAGCGATGCGACGCGGCGGCTCAGCGCTTGCCATGACGATGCAGCATTATCAGCTTGATGTAGCGGTAGTACGTGCCTTCCGCGTTCGACACGGCGAGCATGAAGCCCTCCGCGCCATCAAGGAAGCCGCGCTGGATGACGTACGTACGGATGAACGCCCACAGCCCGTGGCCGATCGCGCTGCCAAGCGACGCACGCTTGCCCTTGGCATAGGCGGCCGCCGCACCGGCGGTCGAATAATCGTTGGCCTTGTCGAGCGCAGCCTTCAGGTCGGGAATCGAGTAGTGAATGATCGGTGCGCGAAAGTCACCCACCGTCCCCTCGAAGACCAGGTGCGAGTGCACCGGCGCATCGAAGAACGTCACCTGCTCGCGTTTGAAAAAGCGACGAATGCGGTCCGGCCACCAGCCCGAATGCTTCATGAAGCGGCCGCAAAAACTCGAGCTGCGCGGCATCGAATAAACAGTGTGCGAGCTGCCCGACTCGAGTACGGCGATCATCTCGGCACGCAATTCGGGGCTGATGCGCTCGTCGGCATCCAGCGAGAGCACCCAGTCGGTACGGGCTTCGCGCAGGGCACGGTTGGATTGTTCGCCGTAGCCGGGCCAGTCGGTCTCGAACACGCGCGCACCAAGTTGGCGGCAGATGTCTTGTGTGCCGTCCGTGCTACCCGAGTCGAACACGATGACATCGTCCGCCCAGTCGCGCACGGAACGGATGCAGTCGCCGATATCAGCGGCTTCGTTCTTGGCGACGATAATGACGGCGAGCGTGGCTCGATTGGATGCGGACATGCGAAAGCGATCTCAGAGAACAGGAGCGGCGCCAAGCTGCTGCCGGCGCCGATGGATATGCGCGGTGAATACGGCCACCATCACGCTGTAGAACACAACCGTCTGCGCGATGATCAGCATCACCTCGGTCAGCCCGAACAGTACGAAGCCGACACATAACGTGAGGCCCATCGCCCCCGTGGTGCGCAGGATGCGATCGTCGCACAGGGCGGCGCGCAGAAAGTACGCGGCAGGCACCAGGTACAGCGCCAACAATGCGCCGATGCCCAGCACGCCAAGCGTGGCGCCATTGTATAGAAACTCGTTGTGTGCATGCTCGAAGGCAGTCGCTTCCTGCGTGATCAGGCCCTCCGCGTGAATCGCCTTGAGAGCGGGCTCGAATTGGCCTCTTCCCACCCCGGCGAGCGGATGGCGCGTCAACATCAGCGTGGCCGCTTTCCAGAGCTGGAAGCGGATGCCGACCGAGGTATTGGTCTGACCAGCTTGATAGGCATGCAAATCACTGACTGCCTGATCGAAACGAGTACGAACCATACTCGACGATACGCATACCGCCGCCAACAGCACGAAGAACACCAGCAAGGCCGCCACGCGCTTCTTCCAACTCACATGGCGCAGCGTCGCCACTGCGATCAGCAGCAGGATGGGAATCGCGATCCAGCCGCCGCGCGACTGCGACAAATAGGATGCATAGAGCCCAGCGCCGCCTGCCATCCCGCGCAAGATGACAAGTGGCCAGCCGTCACCCTTGGACCATCCTATGGAAATCAGCGAGAACAGGCCCATCAGCAACGATAGATTGCCGAAAGGGATTGCGTTGGCAAATGCGCCAATCTTGTCTGGCCGCCCCATACGCAATTCAAGGTAAGCCCACACAATCGACGCCAGCGCGCCGGCAACACAACCCCATTGCACGCCCTCTATCTGTTTAGGACGCAATTGCAACAGTGCAAGCAGCGCCAACCCGAACAGCCAGAGCCGACCATAGGCAAACGGCACATTGCGCGGCGCAGCAGGATTGAGTAGCGCACTGATCAGCATCGCAGTCGGCATGGCGGCCATGGCCAAAATCAGCCAGCGATGTTCGCGCCACATCGTTCGTAGTCGGCTCATGACGTCTGCGGGTGCGGCCAGCATCGACCAGATCGCGGCCACAAGTAGCAGCAAGAACGACAGGAACGCTGCGCCGCGCACCGACAGCATGAAGGCCGGCAGGATGGCGATTCCAAACACGGCCAGAGCCGCCGGCACGCTGGATATCAGCGTCCGGCTACGTTGCGTCAAGCCGCTCATCGCAATGTCCCCGCGCCAGGTGCAAGCGCCAACAAGGCATCGATGTGAGCAGTGATGCTGGGGTCATAGCGCAGATGCTCACGCGGATTCGCCAAGCGCGCCTGGCCGGCCTGCGCACGGGCAACAGCGGCTTCGATCGCGCGCGCCAGCGTGGCTGGATCGTCCAGATTGAAGGTGGGCGCCCCTTGTTCCGAGATCACCTCGGTGCAGGCGATATTGGCTGCGAGCACGGCCGGCGTCCCGCACAGCACAGACTCCACCCCGATCAGCCCGAACGGCTCGTAGTGCGAAGCGAGAATCGTGTAGTCCGCCGCGCGGTAGACGTTCTCGATGTCCTTGCGGTATCCCAAGTAGCGGATGTTGGGCGAGGACGACGACACCGGCCGTCCGATCACCGCCAGCTGCACCGGCAAATTCGTGCTGGAGAAGAACGCCTCCAGCAGCGGATAGCCCTTGCGCTTGTGGCTCGACGACGGGAACACAAACGTGACGCGATCCTTCGCAAAGCCCAGTTCATCTCGCAGGCGCTGACGCTCGGCCTCGTCCACCGGCGAGAACTTCGTCTCGCTCACCGGCGGATACACCGTCTTCACCTTGGCCGCGGGAATGTCGTAATAGTCGAGCACTTCCCGCGCCATCAGCCGCGAGTGCGCAACGACAACATGCGAGCGGACGTAGTCTCGGCGCTCCAGCGAAATCTGCTGGCGGTCCCAGAAGGCGGCCTCTTTGGAAAAGCTCTTGAGATAACCGACGTGCGTACCGCCACAAATGGCGATATCCGATGCCCCTGTGCGGTTGCAGCCGATCATCAGATCGATGTGCTCACGCTTGGCCAGATAGCGCACCAGCCAGCCGAACGCGTGGTCGTTCAATTTGCCCGGCAGCTTGCGTGTGGGCAATGCAACGGCCTTGACCTGGCGATATTCGGGAAGCGCCTTGTCCACCATCTTGGCGAAGAACACGGGACGGATGTCGCGCTCATGCAGGCCGCGCACCAGGTCCATCGCGTAGCGCTCGCTGCCGCCGCTGTAGCCCAGCGCGTTGCACGAGATTCCGACGTTCATGGATGCTCTAGTAATAATCGTATTGAGACTGCAGTCGTGCCGAGCCTGTGCCCGGCGATGGCGCCCCCTGCGCCATCTTCGAACTACTCGTACACCGTTGCCACGTTCTCGGCGTCCAGCGCCTGACGCAGCGCGGCGATTGCCGCTTCGCTAGGGACAATGCGCCAGGCGTCGCCGAGCACCGCTTCGCAGCGGGCCTGCTCGCAGACGTAGCTAATGCGCACAGAGACGCCATTGCCATCCGCCGCGACATGCGGCGAGAGCAGGTCGCGCAGCTTGGCCGCCGTTGAATCGCCATTCATCGACAGACGAATCGCCCGCGCAAACTTGGCGCGCGCTTGGGTCATGTCCATAACCGATTCGGCTGTCACGCGCACGCCACCAGTGAACATGTCGTGGCGGGCGCTGCCCTGCACGATCAGCACTTCGTCCTCCTTGAACAGCGCGCGATTGGCTTCGAACACTTCGTTGAAGACCGTCACTTCGGTGGCTTCGCTGGCAGAGCCGTCGTCGAGCATGACGATCAGCATCTTGCCGCGCTGTGTCATCTGCGTCCGCTGGCCGACGATCACGCCCGCCACGGTCTTGTTACGCGCATCGCGATTGCCGTAGCCACCGCCATTGCCCTTGTCGGTCACTTCGCGGGCCAGATCGGCCAGCGTCGTGCGTGCAAAGCGGCGCACCTCGTCGCGGCATTCATCGAACAGGTGACCGGAAAGGTAGAAGCCCAGCGCCTGCTTTTCTTCCTGCAGCTTGCGCTTGGTCGACCAAGCCGGCTCATCGACGAGTTCGGGGCGATGCTGCTCAGCGTCGTCGCCGCTCATCAGATCGAACAGCGACACCTGGTTGGCGGCCGCTGCCTTCTGCTCGGCGGCTTCCATGGCAAGGCCGATCGAGGCGAGCAGCTGTGCGCGGTTGTCGTGGAGGCTGTCGAAGGCCCCGGCACGCACCAGTGCTTCGATCGTGCGGCGATTCACCTGGCGGCGGTCTACGCGCTCGCAGAAGTCGAACAAATCTTTGAATGGGCCGTCTTCGCGTGCACGCAGGATGTCTTCGATCGCGCCCTGACCGCTGCCCTTCACGCCACCCAGGCCGTAGCGGATGGTCTTGGCGTCGGTTGGCGCAAAGCGATACTGGCTCGCGTTGATATCCGGCGGCAGCACGGTCAGGCCGTTCTTGCCCCGGGCATCGTCGTAGAGGATCTTCACCTTGTCGGTGTCGTCCATGGCGAGCGACATGTTGGCTGCCATGAATTCGGCCGGGTGATGCGCCTTGAGCCAAGCCGTGTAGTACGCCAGCAGCGCATAAGCGGCCGCGTGCGACTTGTTGAAGCCGTAGCCGGCGAACTTCTCCATCAGGTCGAAGATTTCATCGGCCTTTTCGGTGGAGAGCCCATCCTTGGCCGCACCCGCGCGGAACAGCGCTCGATGCTCGGCCATTTCTTCGGCTTTCTTCTTACCCATCGCACGGCGCAGCAAGTCAGCGCCGCCGAGCGAGTAACCGCCCACGATCTGCGCCATCTGCATCACCTGCTCCTGGTAGACCATGATGCCGTAGGTCTCCTTGAGCACCGGTTCGACGCGCGGGTCGGGGTACTCGACCTTCTCGCGGCCGTGCTTACGCGCGCAGAAGCTCGGAATCAGGTCCATCGGGCCTGGGCGATACAACGCCACCAGGGCGATGATGTCCTCAAAGCGGTCAGGTTTGGCGTCCTTCAGCATGCCCTGCATGCCGCGGCTTTCCAGCTGGAACACAGCGACCGTGTTGGCCGACTTCAGGATGTCGAACGCCTTCTTGTCCGTCAGCGGAATCTGGCTGCAGTTCCAATCTGCCTTGGACGGATCGAGCATGCGGATGTAGCGCTCGGCCCAGTCGAGGATCGTGAGCGTGGTCAGGCCCAAGAAGTCGAACTTGACCAGGCCGACGGCTTCCACGTCGTCCTTGTCGTATTGACTGACGACGCCGGCATCTTCGCCGCCTTGCGTATAAAGCGGGCAGAAGTCGGTCAGCTTGCCCGGGGCGATCAGCACACCGCCCGCGTGCATGCCGACGTTACGCGTCATGCCTTCCACGCGCTGTGCAAGCTCCAGGAGCTGCTTGACCTCTTCTTCGTTGGCTTCGCGCTCGGCCAGCAGCGGCTCTTCCTTCTTGGCCTCTTCCAGCGTGACGAGCTTGCCCGGCTTGAACGGGATCAGCTTGGCCACGCCGTCAACGAAGTTGTAGCCGAGATCGAGCACGCGGCCCACGTCGCGCACCGCAGCCTTGGCAGCCATGGTGCCGAAGGTGGCGATCTGCGAGACCGCGTCCTTGCCGTACTTCTCTTTCACGTACTGGATGACGCGGTCGCGGCCGTGCTGGCAGAAGTCGATGTCGAAGTCGGGCATCGACACACGTTCCGGGTTCAGGAAACGCTCGAACAGCAGGTTGTATTTGAGCGGATCCAGATCCGTAATGCCCAGCGCGTACGCCACCAGCGAACCGGCACCGGAACCCCGGCCCGGCCCCACCGGCACGCCATTGTTCTTGGCCCAGTTGATGAAGTCCGCAACGATCAGGAAGTAGCCCGGGAAGCCCATCTTGATGATGGTGCCCGTCTCGAATTCCAGGCGGGCGTAATACTCGGCGCGTTTGGATTCACGCACGGCCTCGTCGGGGAACAGCACTTCCATGCGCTTTTCCAGCCCTTCCTTGGCAAGCTGGACGAGGTAGTCATCCAGCGACATGCCATCGGGCGTCGGGAACAGCGGCAGCTTGGGCTTGCCCAGTTCCAGCTTGAGGTTGCAGCGCTGCGCGATCTGCACTGCGTTGGCCAGCGCGGACGGGATGTCGGCAAACAGCGCGCACATCTCGTCCTGCGTCTTGAAATACTGTTCGGTCGTGAAACGACGGGCACGGCGCGGATTGGCGAGCAGTTCGCCCTCCGCAATACAGGTGCGCGCTTCGTGGGCCGTGAAATCGTCCGGCGTCATGAACTGCACCGGATGCGTGGCAACCACTGGCAACTGCATGGCCGAAGCAAGCTTCACCGCCTGCTGGATGTAGGCCTCGGTACCAGGGTGCCCAGCGCGCTGCAGTTCAATGTAGAACGCGCCAGGAAATACGCGCGACCAATCCGTCGCCAGCTTGCGCGCCAGCGCATCGTTTCCATTGGCCAGCGCCATGCCGATGTCGCCGCCCATGGCGCCGGAGAGCGCCAGCAGGCCAGTGGCCAGGGGGGCGTTTTCCACGCCCGGCTCGTCGAACCATTCGGGGGCGATTTCCGCGCGGCCGCGATGTTGGTTGGAGAGCCAAGCACGGGCCAGCAGCTGGCACAGATTCAGGTAACCCTGCTTGTCACGCACCAACAACAGAAGGCGTGCCGGTTTGTCGCGCTCGTCGTGATTGGTGATCCACACGTCGGCGCCGACGATAGGCTTCACGCCCTTGCCGCGCGCCTCCTTGTAGAAGCGCACCAGCCCGAAGGCGTTGGAGAGATCGGTCAGCGCCAAGGCGCCCATGCCGTCTTTGGCGGCAGCCTTGACGGCATCGTCCAGACGGACGTTGCCATCGACGACGGAATATTCAGAGTGGAGGCGGAGGTGGACGAAGCGCGGCGAATTCATCCGCGTATTGTACCGGGTGACATCTTCCGTAAAGCATTCGGGGCGTGTCCGATTGACCATCGACAACCCCGGGCGGCTCCTCGGGCGGCTATAATTTCGGCTTACGAATCAACAGGTTATCCAAGGCGCCAAAAAATGGCGCGGCAGCACATGCAGATCGTCAATATTTCCGCTTACAAATTCGTCACCCTCGATGACCGCGAGACCCTGCGCCCCGCCCTGCTGGCCGAGTGCCAGGCGCGCGAGCTGAAGGGCACCGTGCTGCTGGCGCCCGAGGGCATCAACATCTTTCTGGCCGGCTCGCGTGAAGCCATTGACGGCATCGTGGGCTGGCTGCGCGCCGACCCGCGTTTTGCTGACCTGGCACCGAAGGAAAGCCTGTCCGACCACCAGCCGTTCCGCCGCCTGCTGGTGCGCATGAAGAAAGAAATCATCACCATGCGCCACCCGCTGATCCGCCCGGAAGAGGGCCGCGCGCCGTCGGTTGCGCCGCCGGACCTCAAGCGGTGGCTCGATCAGGGCCACGACGACGAGGGCCGCCCCGTAGTGATGCTCGACACGCGCAATGACTATGAAGTTGCCGTCGGCACTTTCAAGAACGTCGTCGAATACAACCTCAAGAAATTCACCGAATTCCCGCCCGCCATTGCCGCGCACAAGGACGACTTTGCCGGCAAGACGGTGGTGTCGTTCTGCACCGGCGGCATCCGCTGCGAAAAGGCGGCGATCCACATGCAGGAGATCGGCGTCGAGCGCGTCTATCAACTCGAAGGCGGCATCCTCAAATATTTCGAGGAAGTAGGCGGCGCCCATTACGACGGCGATTGCTTCGTGTTCGACCACCGCACGGCTCTCAATGCTGAGCTGCTGCCAGCAGGCCCGAAACAATGCTTCGCCTGCCGCGCTGTGGTGACGCCGGAAGAACAGCAGTCCCCCGACTACATCCCCGGCCAGCGCTGCCCGCATTGCGCCGGCAGCCAAACGCGCGCAGCCGCATGAAGCGCCTCGCCGCCCTCCTCGTCGTTACAACGATGTGCCTGACAGCATTGGCCGGCTGCGCGACGAGCTGCGAGGGTGGCTCCAACCGCGGCATGTTCTGCGGGGCGGGAACGCGGTTCTGAGCCGCCATGGCATACCAATAAAAAAACGCCGGACATGCCGGCGTTTTTCTTTGAGCGATCCGCTTTACTGACGGCCGCGCACAAACTGATTGGTGATGGCAACAATGCGCTCGCCGAATAGCTTGGCGGTTTCCAGGTCGCCTGGCAACGGGCCCTCTTCAGGGCTCCCATCAGACGGCGATTGCGCCAGAGCGCCGCCGAAGCCCGCCAGGTAATTCACGTCGTTGCGCGTGGCGGCCTTGCTGTTGGCCGGCATCATGCCCGTGCCGACCCAGATCATTCCGTGCTGCTGCGACAGCGTCCACAGGTACTGGATCGACGCGTACTTGTCGCCATTCATCGATGCGGAGTTCGTAAACCCCGCGGCGATCTTGTCCTTCCACGCGCCCGTGAACCACGCCTTGGACGACGCATCGGCAAATTTCTTGAAGTCGCCCGACACGCCGCCCATGTACGTCGGCGCGCCAAAGACGATCGTGTCGACGCCGGCCAGCAGCGCCCACGTGTCATCGTTGACGTCTGTGACCGAAATCAGGTGTGCTTCGGCGCCGGCTGCTTGCACGCCCGCAAACACGGCCTCAGCCTGCTTCTTGGTGTGGCCATAACCGCTGTGATAAACGACTGCAACTCGTGCCATGGGAATCCTCTTGGGGTTGGGGTACCGCGGAGAACAACGGAAAAGAAAAATGGCGCACACAGCGTGCGCCACGAACATTACGGCAGATCGAACACCAGCACTTCGCTGTCTTCGCCGCCCGAGAGCGTCACCGCCTCTTCTTGCGTCAGCTTGGCTGCGTCGCCGCCAACCAGCGTGCGACCGTTGACGCTCACCTTGCCGCGAACCACGTGCACATAAGCACGGCGGCCCTCTGCAATGGCCAAGGACGCAGTTTCTGCGCCATCAAACTTGCCGGCGTAGAGCGCCATGTCCTGGTGCACCTTCACCGAACCGTCACGACCATCGGTGCTGGCGATCAGGGCGAGCTTGCCGCGCTTGGCGGCCTCGTCAAAATGGCGTTCTTCGTAGCCAGGCGTGAGGTTCAACTGTGCGGGGAGCACCCAGATTTGCAGGAAATGCGTGGCCTGGTCCTGCGCGTGGTTGAACTCGGAGTGACGCACACCTGTCCCAGCCGTCATGCGTTGTACGTCGCCGGGGCGCAGCACGCTACCGTTGCCCATGCTGTCCTTGTGCGCCAGTTCGCCATCCAGCACGTAGCTGATGATCTCCATGTCGCGGTGGCCATGGGTGCCAAAACCCATACCAGCGGCGACGCGGTCTTCATTGATGACGCGCAACGGCCCGAACTGAACGTGTTCCGGGTCCATGTAATCGGCAAACGAAAAGCTGTGATACGACTTGAGCCAGCCGTGGTCTGCGTAACCGCGATCTTGAGAGGGGCGGATTTCAATCATTTTGATGAATCTCCTATCCAAATTACTGCATCGATGTGTGAATGGTACGCAGATTGGCTATAGTTAAGCGATACAGCTTTGATTCAATACATCAAAAATTCTGAACATGGCGCTCTCGCTGGAATCTCTGGAAGTGCTGGACGCGATCGAACGCAAGGGCAGCTTTGCCGCCGCGGCGCACGAACTGGGCAAAGTGCCGTCGGCGCTCACATACGTGGTGCGCAAGCTGGAAGACGATCTCGATGTCCTGCTGTTTGACCGCCGCCGCCACCGAGCGGAACTCACGCCCGCTGGCCGCGCATTGCTCGACGAAGGCCGTCACCTGCTGCAGGCCGCCGACGAACTCGCGCGCCGCGTCAAGCGCCTCGCCACCGGATGGGAAGCCACGTTGACCATCGTAGTCGACGATCTCGTGCACTTTCGCGCACTCATGCCCGTCATCCAGGACTTCTACGCCGAAAACACCGCCACGCGATTGCGCTTCTGCCGGGAGGTTCTGGCCGGCACGTGGGACGCCCTTCTCTCCGGCCGCGCGGACTTGCTGATCGGGCCGGCACAGGTGATGCAGGTACAGGGCATCCAGACGCGCACGGTGGGCAACATTCCGTTCATCTTTGCAGTGGCGGCACATCACCCGCTGGCACAAATGGAGGAGCCGTTGCCGGCAACCGCCATCACGCGGCATCGCATCGTTGCCGTGGGAGATACATCGCGCAATCTGCCTGCACGCACCATCGGCGTGATGGCCGGACAGGACACGCTGGTGGTGCCGTCCATGGCAGACAAGGTGCAGGCGCAGATTCGTGGCCTCGGCTGCGGCTGGCTGCCGGTGCCACTGGCGCAGCCGTATCTGGATTCCGGCGTGCTGATCGCCAAGGAAACCACCGAAGACAAGCGCGCCGGCACGTTTCAGGTTGCCTGGCGCAACAACATGCGCGGCAAGGCGCTGCAATGGTGGGTCGACAAGCTGGAAGACCCGCGCCTGGGGCAGGCTCTGATGATGCAGTAGGGGCCCCGTGAGGACAAATCGCGCACAATAGCGGCATCGGCTTCTGAGCCCGGAGCGTTGCGTTGTCCCAAGCCAATCTCGATTTTTCGGAATCCACCACGTCGTCGCGCGGCCAATACCGGGGCCGCTTTGCGCCCTCGCCCACCGGGCCGTTGCATATCGGCTCGCTGGTCACCGCGCTGGCGAGCTGGCTGGATGCGCGCGTACATGGCGGCACGTGGCTCGTGCGCATTGAAGACATTGATTTCCAGCGCAACGTGCCCGGCGCCGACCGCGACATCCTCGCCACACTTGATGTGCTCGGACTCATTCCTGACGAGGCGCCGCAGTGGCAAAGCACGCACCTGTCACGCTTTGAACAGGCGCTGGAGCAACTGCAGGCGAACGGCAGCCTCTACCCGTGCGGCTGCACGCGCCGCGAGATTGCGGACTCCGTCACCAGCATCGACGCAAATGGGCATGTGCGTCACCAGACCCTGATCTATCCCGGCACGTGCCGCAACGGGCTGCACGGCCGTCCGCCGCGCGCTTGGCGCGTGCGTGTGCCGGATGCCGATGCCGCCACCATCTGCTTCAACGATCGCTGGCAAGGCACGCAATGCCAGAACCTGGCTGAAACCGTAGGCGACTTCGTGCTCAAGCGCGCGGACGGCATGTGGGCGTACCAGATTGCGGTGGTGGTGGACGATGCCACGCAAGGCATCACGGACGTCGTGCGGGGCGCCGACCTGCTCGACTCGACGCCGCGCCAGATCTATCTGCAGCAGCTGCTTGGGCTGCCGGCGTTGCGCTACTTGCACGTGCCCGTGGTGGTGAACGCCGACGGCGAGAAACTCAGCAAGCAGACGGGCGCACGCGCCATCAACCGCAGTCAACCGCTGGCCGCGCTAACGGAAGCGGCACAGCACCTCGGGCTGGACATTCGTGCTGGGGATGTGGAGGAGTTCTACCGGGACGCCGTCCCGGCATGGGCCAATCGCCTTGCACGATTGACCACGGCGGCATAGTTGCCGCCGTTTTCGACAGACTGACTTAACGCTTGCGCGGCACGCCACCGAGCAGCGCCGCAATCGGGCGCTTGGCGGTACGCGGATGCCCGGTCGCCTGCGCTGGCTTGGCAGCTTCTGCCGATTCCGCTGGCAGAGACGATTCGTACGGGCGATTGAAGAACGGGTCGTCCGATGGGCGGAACGGCGGGCGCACGATCGTGTGATCCAACACGCGGGCACCGTTGCGATCGTCGCGCTCGCGGGAGCGGCGGACTTCGCTGCGGGCACGCTTTTCATCGCGCTCACGGCGTTCACGGTCACGCGCCTGTTCGCCAGTCGGGTCGAAATCAGCGAGTTGCTCGCGCGGCAGGTTGCGCTTGATCAGCTTTTCGATGTCGGCCAGGAACCGCTCATCGCCTGGCGCGAACAGCGACAGTGCGTCACCGGAAGCACCGGCACGACCCGTGCGGCCGATGCGGTGCACGTAGTCTTCCGCGTTGAACGGGAGGTCGAAGTTGATCACGCACGGCATCTGCGAGATATCGAGACCGCGCGCCGCCACGTCGGTGGCGACCAGCACATCCACGGTACCTTGCTTGAAGGCTTCGAGCGTTTGCATGCGCTCGGTCTGCGTCTTGTCGCCGTGGATGGCGTTGGCGTTGATGCCTTCGCGCTCCAGCGCGCGCGCCAGGCGCGAGCAGCCGATCTTGCTGTTGGAGAACACGATGCACTGGCGCGGCAGGCCTTGCTCTGCGCGCTGGCGCAGCAGATGCACGAGCGCCGCTTGCTTGTGGTTGTCCGGCACCGTGTAGATGACCTGGCGGACGTTCTCTGCCGTGGCGTTGCTGCGTGCCACTTCAATGGTTTGCGGATGACGCAGGTAGCTGGCGGCCAGCTTCTTGATCTCGGGCGAGAACGTGGCCGAGAACAGCAGCGTCTGGCGGTGCGCCGGCAGCAGGTTGATGATGCGCTGCAGGTCGGGCAGGAAGCCCATGTCGAGCATGCGGTCGGCTTCATCCAGCACCAGCATGCGCACCTGCGAGAGGTTCACGCTGCGCTGCTGCACGTGATCGAGCAGACGGCCCGGCGTGGCAACGAGGATTTCCACGCCGCGGCGCAGTTGCTCCGTCTGCGGGTTCATGTCGACACCGCCGAACACGACGGCGCAGCGCAGCGCCGTGTATTTCGCGTACTTGGCGACGTTGTCGTACACCTGGTCGGCAAGCTCGCGCGTGGGCGTGAGAATCAGCGCCCGCACCGGATGACGCGCGGGCGACGCGCTCGTGTTGGCGTCGGGCAGCAGGTTATGGATGATCGGCAGCGAGAAACCGGCGGTCTTGCCGGTGCCGGTTTGCGCTGCGCCCATGACGTCGCGGCCGGCGGTCACCACCGGAATGGCGGCAGCCTGAATGGGTGTGGGCTTGGTGTAACCGCTTTCGGTCAGCGCGCGGAGGACGTCCGGATGCAGGCCGAAGCTGTCGAATGTCACCGATTCATTGGCCGGCGCTTCTGACGCTTCAGACATCGTTGCAGTATTCATAGGGGAGATGCGGCATGCCGGTTGGCATGGCGGCGCGCCAGACCCAAGCGGAAAACCCGCGTGCGGCTCGCGCAAAGCGTTAAAGATCAAGAGTTTATCACGTGAGACTCAGCCCGGGCCGGATGATCGGCCACCCAGGCCAACGCCGGCGTCACACCTGCCTTGACACGGATCAAGTGTGGCCGCCCCGCCCTGCGCGACCATCGGAGCATTCCAACCGCGGCTGCGCTCTCCCATGGTCACCACGCTCTATGAAACGCCCGAGCACGTCTGCCTGATGTTTTCCGACCTGGTCGACGATCACGATGACCTGCCGGTGCAGACAAACCAATTCCTGATCGTCGATCACGGCCACGGCGCGCTGATCGACCCAGGGGGTCAGATGACCTACAACGCGCTGTTTTTGGCGATGAACCGGTACTTTCCGCCCAAGCAGCTCGACTACGTGCTGGCCTCGCATGCGGACCCCGACATCGTCGCTTCGGCGGGACGGTGGCTGACGAGCTCAAGCTGCGACATCCTGATCTCGCGCGTGTGGGAACGCTTTCTGCCCCACTTCTGCAGCGTCGGCAAAACCGAAGGCCGCATCGTGCCGATTCCGGATACGGGCATGGCGATTCCGCTGGGGCAATCGCATCTGCTGGCGGTGCCGGCGCATTTCCTGCATTCGGAAGGCAATTTCCAGTTCTACGATCCGGTGTCGCGCATCCTGTTCTCAGGCGATCTGGGGGCGTCGATGGTGCACGCCAATGTGGCCGCCAAGCCAGTGGAAGATTTTGACGCGCACCTGCCGCTGATGGCGCCCTTCCACCGCCGCTACATGAGCGGCAACCGCGTGTGCCGGCTGTGGGCGCAGATGGTGCGAGGGCTCGATATTGAATGGATCGTGCCGCAGCACGGCCAAGCCTTCCATGGCAAAGCCATGGTCAACCGGTTCATCGACTGGGTTGAGACGCTCGACTGCGGCATCGACTTGATGACGCCCGAAGTCTTCCGCCTGCCTGCGTTGCCGAAGGCGCCGGCCGGCGCGACGCTCAAGACGCGCGTTTAACGCCAGATGCCGGAGCGGCCGGCAGAATGATCTTCATCATGGCGCTCGACAGCTCGTGCGCCAGTACGCCGGCGTCGATGCGCGATGGATCGTGCCACGTATACATAAACCCCATCACACCGCCCATCGAGTGCGCGGCGACGCGCGCATCGCCAAAGTCGAACACGCCGGCGCGCTTGCCCTCGTCGAGCAGCGCATAGAGATCGCGGTAATACGCCCGCGACATGCCGTGCAGCCACTCCACCGTTTCGGGGCGCAGGTATTGCCGATCGCGGTACGTGAGCGCCGCGGCGTAGTGGCAGTCGATGCAACGACGCGCCATTTCCAGCAGACACGCCTGCAGACGCTCCCGCACGGGTAGGGCCGGGTCGGCGGTCTCACGGATGGCCGACAGACACACCTGTGCGGCCTCGCGACACAGAATGTCGAAAATCTCGTACTTGTCGGTGAAGTAGTAGTACACCGCCGGCTTGGTCACGCCCAGCGCGCTGCACAGGTCGCTCATCGTCATGCCGGCATAGCCTTTGGTGAAAAAGAGTTGCGCAGCTGTGTCGAGAATCTGCCGGCGGCGGGCCTCCTGCCGCTCGGCGATATGCGGGCGCGTGACTGGCGGTGTGACGCCAGAGGCCTCGGGGGCCTCGGCTTCAGCCGACGGTTGCACGTCGGGAACGGCAGATTTGCGGACGATGGACATGGCGCGTATTTTCGCATGTCGCCCGCGTATGCGCCGTGGCATACGCGCATCTGGCGACATCATTGCTCTTAATTGCTTGACGCATCAAAGAACGCTTTCTATATTCTTACCCGTTGGTATAAAAAATTACTTTTCAGTATAGATAGTGCGGCGCCGCCGTGCGCACGCACTGCACAACCCAACGGAGACAAGCTTTGGCGATGGACGAGTCCGAGTATCTCGGCCGCGTTCGCGCGCTCTGGGCGCGCGCATGGCCGGTCGATACCCCCCGCGAGCCGCAGTACCCGATCGGGCGCGCTGCCCTCACCGACTATCTGCGGCACTGGGCCCGCACCACGCCAGACAAACCGGCCATCCACTTTTACGGGCACGACACGACGTTCGCCCAGCTCGACGATCTCTCCGACCGCTTCGCTGCGCTGCTCGCGCAACACGGCATTGGCGCGGGCGACCGCGTTGCGGTGTTCCTGTCGAACTGCCCGCAATTCAATGCGGTGTTTTTCGGCATTCTCAAGTTGGGCGCCGTGTATGTGCCGATCAGCCCGCTGTCGCAGCGAGCGGAGTTGATGCATGCGCTGAGCGACGCCACACCGCGCGCCATCGTCACGCTGGATCGCCTCATGCCGCTGGTGCGTGACGTGCGGCCCGAAACATCGATCGAGCACGTCCTCGTCACCCGTTACGCAGACGTGCTGCCCGCGCTGCCGACGCTGCCGCTCCCGGCAATGCTGACCGAGCCGCCGCTGGCCTGCGACGATGCAATCGACCTGTTGCCCGCATTGGCACAGACCACGCCGATTCCCCTGCCGCCCGCCTCACTCGATGCAGTTGCCGCGCTCAACTACACCGGCGGCACGACGGGGCTGCCCAAGGGCTGCATCCACACGCAGGGCGACATGGTGGATATGGCTGCCGCGTTCTCGGCCGTGTCGCTGCGCGCGGATGCCGACACCGTCATGCTCAGCTTCTATCCGCAGTTCTGGATTGCCGGCGAGAACACCGGCCTGATCTTCCCTGCCTTCCTTGGCGTGCCGCTGGTGCTGCTCGCGCGCTGGGATGCGGAAGCCTTCATGGCTGGCGTGCAGCGCTACCGCGTAACCAACGGCTCAATGCTTGTCGACAGCGCGGCCGAGGTGATGGCACATCCGCGTGTGCATGCGTACGACTTACGCTCGCTGCGGCATACGGGCGTGTCGTCGTTCGTGAAAAAGCTCAACCCCGAATACCGCCGTGCGTGGCGTGAACTGACCGGCTCGATGATGGCCGAGAGCGCCTGGGGCATGACGGAAACGCAGACCTGCAACAGCTTCACGGTCGGCATGCAGGACGACGATTTCGACCTGCGCTCGCAACCGATTTTCGTCGGGTTGCCGGTGCCGGGCACCGACTTCAAGATCTGCGATTTCGACACGCACGAACTGATGCCGATCGGCGCCGAGGGCGAACTCTGCGTACGCACGCCGACGCTGCTCAAAGGCTACTGGAACAAGCCAGACGCCACCGCGCAAACGCTGCGCAATGGCTGGTTTCACACTGGCGACATCGGCTGCATCGACGAACACGGCTACGTCCACTATCTCGGCCGCCGCAAGGAGATGCTCAAGGTCAACGGTATGAGCGTATTCCCGGCGGAGATCGAAGCCATGCTCGGCAAGCATCCGGCCATCCTCGGTTCTGCCGTGGTAGGCCGCGCTGACGAACAACGCGGCCAGCTTCCCGTCGCCTTCGTGATGCTGCGGCCCGAGGCCGTCGGCACATTGGATGACGCCACGCTCACCAGTTGGTGCCGCGAAAACATGGCCATCTACAAGGTGCCTGTCGTGCGCATCGTCGACGCGCTGCCACTCACGGCCACCGGCAAGGTGCGCAAGCAGGACCTCGCTCCACTCGCTGAACAGATCTAACCCACACCGTTCCATGACGTTTCGCAAACTGCTGATCGCCAATCGCGGCGAGATCGCCATTCGCATTGCCCGCGCAGCCGCCACGATGGGCTTGCCCTCCGTCGCCATCTATTCCGAAGACGATCGCGACGCGCTGCATCCACTGCGCGCCGATGAAGCCGTGCCCTTGCCCGGCACCGGCCCGCGCGCATATCTCGACGGCGCAGCCATCCTAGCGGCCGCACGCGCCGTCGGCGCCGATGCGGTTCACCCGGGCTATGGCTTTCTGAGTGAGAACGCGGCCTTCGCGCGCCAGTGCGCACAGGCCGGAGTGCAGTTCATCGGACCGTCACCGCGCGTGCTCGATCTCTTCGGCGACAAGGCACGCGCGCGGGCACTTGCGCACGAGGCCGGCATTCCCATCGTCAGCGGCACGCAAGGCGCGACCACGCTTGAAGATGCGCGCGCCTTCTTCGCTGCGCTGCCGCCCTCGCACGGCATGATGATCAAGGCCGTGGCCGGCGGCGGCGGACGGGGCATGCGCGCGGTGCACGATGCGCAGGCGATTGCCGACGCGTATGCGCGGTGTGTTTCTGAAGCCACCGCTGCGGGTGGTGGCGGCGACGTCTATGTGGAAGCTCTGGCGCCCGCGCCGCGCCATATCGAAATCCAGATCGTTGCAGACGCACATGGCAACGTTGTGCATCTCGGCGAGCGTGAATGCAGCCTGCAGCGCCGTCACCAGAAGCTGATCGAGATCGCGCCCAGCCCCGCGTTGGACGACGCCCTGCGCACGCGCATCGCTGACGCCGCCGTCTCGCTTGCCAAAGCGGCGGGCTACAGCGGCATCGGCACGTTCGAGTTCCTCGTGGAAGGCGCGGGCACGCCGCACCCTACGTTCTACTTCATGGAAGCCAACCCGCGCGTGCAAGTCGAGCACACCGTCACGGAGATGGTGACGGGTGTCGACCTGGTGATGACGCAACTGGCTCTGGCGCGAGGGGCCTCGCTCACCGACCTGGGGCTTGCCCGGCCAATCGCACCGCGCGGCCACGCCGTGCAAGTGCGCATCAATGCCGAGACCATCGATGCATCCGGACAACCGCATCCGTCCACCGGCACGCTCACGGCATTCGAACCACCCAACGGCCCCGGCGTGCGCGTCGACACCAGCGGTTATGCGGGCTACCGTCCGAACCCGCGCTTTGATTCGCTGCTGGCCAAATTGATCGTCCACGCGCCGCACGGCACGTATGCGCAGACGCTGGCACAGACGTACCGCGCGCTGTGCGAATTCCGCATCGAAGGGCTGGCCACCAACAAGCGTCTGCTGCAAGACCTGCTGCATGACGCCGACGTGCAGGCCAACGCCGTGCACACGCAGTTCCTCGATGCGAAGCTCGCCGAACTAGCCGCCGGCAATGGCGAAGCCCATCCCGCGCTGCACGCCACGTCGGTCGCAACCACCGACCTCACGCCCGCAACATCATTCGTCGACGAGCTTCCTGACGATGCTGAAGTTCTCACCGCGCCGATGGATGGTGCGCTCATTCAGATCGACGCAGAAGCCGGCGCCATGGTTGCGCGCGGCGACGTGCTGGCTGTGATTGAAGCGATGAAGATGGAGCACGTTGTCATCGCGCCCGCGGCCGGACGCGTGCTGCAGGTCTGCGCTCAGCCGGGCGCAACGGTACGCGAGGGCCAGCCGCTGGCCGTGCTTCAGCCCAGCGATGCACAACACGACGACGCTACTGCCGACGCAGAGATCGACCTCGAGCGCGTTCGCCCCGACCTGCAGGCCGTCATCGACCGCCACGCATTCGGCCTCGACGCGAACCGCCCGGACGCCGTTGCCCGCCGCCGCAAGACCGGCCAGCGCACCGCGCGCGAGAACATCGACCACTTGTGCGACGCCGGTTCATTCATCGAGTACGGCGCTCTCGCCATCGCCGCGCAACGCCAGCGACGCGCGCTCGATGACCTGATTCGATCGACGCCTGCCGACGGCATCATCACCGGCATTGGCACCGTCAACGGCATGCACTTTCCCGATCAGGACGCGCGCTGCATGGTGCTCGCGTATGACTACACCGTACTGGCTGGCACACAAGGCACCTTCAACCACAAGAAGACCGACCGCGCGCTGGAGCTGGCGCAGCAATGGAAGCTGCCCGTTGTGCTGTTTGCCGAAGGCGGCGGCGGCCGGCCGGGCGACACTGAAAAGCGCGGCGTCAGCGGCCTCGACTGCCCCACCTTCATTCACTTCGCGCGCCTCTCGGGGTTGGTGCCGACCGTCGGCATCGTGTCGGGCCGCTGCTTTGCGGGCAATGCCGCGCTGCTGGGCTGCGCTGATGTGATCATCGCCACGCGCGACGCGACCATCGGCATGGGCGGCCCGGCCATGATCGAAGGCGGCGGCCTTGGCATCTACGCGCCCGAAGAGGTCGGCCCCGTGAGCGTGCAGGCGCCCAATGGCGTGATCGATGTCTTGGTCGAAAACGAAACCGAAGCCGTGGATGTCGCGCGCCGCTACCTGAGCTATTTCCAGGGCCCGCTCACCCACTGGGAAGCCGGCGACGTGCGCCACCTGCGCCACGTAATTCCCGAAAACCGCATGCGCAGCTACGACATGCGCGCCGTGATCGATGCGCTGGCCGATACAGGTTCCGTGCTGGAGCTGCGTCAAGCCTTTGGCGTGGGCATCATCACCTCGCTGATCCGTATCGAAGGCCGCGCCTTCGGCTGCATTGCCAACAACCCGCGCCACCTGGGCGGCGCCATCGATTCTGCAGCGGCCGACAAGGCATCGCGCTTCATGCAGTTGTGCAACGCGTTCGATCTGCCCATCGTCTCGCTATGCGACACACCGGGTTTCATGGTCGGGCCGGACGCGGAGAAAACCGCCACCGTACGCCACGTCAGCCGCATGTTCGTGACGGCGGGCAACTTGCGCGTGCCCTTCTTCACCGTCGTGCTGCGCAAAGGCTACGGCCTCGGGGCGATGGCCATGGCGGCGGGCGGTTTCCACGCGCCGTTCTTCACCGCGTCGTGGCCGAGCGGCGAGTTTGGCGGTATGGGCATCGAAGGCGCCATCCGCCTGGGTTATCGCAAAGAGCTGGAAGCGGTGGAAGACCTTGCCGAGCGCGAGATGCTGTTCCGCAAGATGGTCGATGCGGCCTACGAGGAAGGACGCGCGCTCAACATCGCCAGCTATCTCGAAATCGACGCAGTGATCGACCCGGCCGATACGCGCCGCTGGCTGTTGCGCGGGCTGCAATCGACGCCGCCTGCGCAGCCGCGGCACGCGCGCGACCCAGCCACGCGCCGCTTCATCGACACCTGGTAGACGAGAACACACACAAGGAGGAGACATGCCCGCAGTGATCCGCTTTGCCCGTCCCGTGTCCGCATTGGCTTGTGCCGGGGCGCTCTCGTGCGCACCACTGGCCTACGCCGCCGACCCGGCCCCGATCAAGGTAGCGTTCATCGATCAACTGAGCGGGCCGCTCTCGAATGTGGGCGAGCAGTTTCTGGCGAATCTGAAACTCGGCATCGACGACGCCAACGCACAACCGCAGGGCGTGCTGAACGGTGCCCGCTACGAGCTGTCGACCTATGACAACAAGCTGTCGGCGCAAGACAGTCTGTCGGCCCTGCAAAGCGCCATCGATGCGGGGGCGAAGATCGTCTTCACCGGCGGCTCGGGCTCTTCCGTGGTGGCCGCCATGGTGGATGCCGCCACCAAGCACAACGAGCGCAATCCGACCAAGCGCGTGCTAATCATCAACTACGCATCGATCGACCCTGACCTGACGGGCGCGCATTGCAGCTTCTGGCATTTCGCCACCGAGGCCAACACCGCAATGAAGATGCGCGCGCTGGCCAACTTTGTGAAAACGCAGCCCGATATCCGTAAGGTCTATTCGCTGAACCAGGACTACGCACACGGCCGGCTGTGGGCCTCATTGGGTAAGCAGATGATCTCAGCCGCGCGGCCCGACGTGCAGTTCACCGGAGAGACGCTGCACCCGATCGGCAAGGTGAAGGACTTCGCGCCTTACGTCTCGAAGGCCAAGGCAACGGGCGCCGACACACTCCTCACCGGCAACTGGGGGCAAGACCTGAACCTGCTCATCAAGGCCGCTGGCGACATGAGCTACGACGTGCGCTATCTGAACCACAGCGGCGCGGGCGCCCCGGGCACCGTGCTGGCAGTGTCGCAGGCCAAGATCGGCAAGGTGACGTGGGTGTCTGAATGGACGCCCGGCAACGGTGACGCGCAGCTGATGCAGATGGATGCGCGCGTGCGCCAGACACCTGCTGGCGAACACTTCGCCCCGCGCACCGTGTTGTCCGTCGAACTCGTGACGGACGCCATCCGCAAAGCCAATTCCACCGATCCGCTGAAGATAGCGCTGGCACTGGAAGGCATGCAGAAACAGAGCTTTCTGGGTGACGTCACGATGCGTAAGGTCGACCACCAGTTGTTGCTGCCCCAGGTAGTATCGACCATCGCCCCGGTGGACGGAAAGACCGTCAAGGTCGGCTACGACGGCACCCAATGGGGCCACAAAACCGAGAGCACAACCCCGGCCAAAGACCTGGACCTGCCGACCACTTGCAAGATGAAGCGGCCGGCGGGCGCCTGACGAGCCAATCGGGGGATCAGTCAGCGCGGTCCGTGCGCAGTGGGCCGTACTCGATCGGCACCCAGGCGAATGCGTTGCCGTCCCGGCGCACGTGACCCAGGCCCGGGAACGGCAGATGTGCGCCTGCGACCCAAAGCTTGTCCCGCGCGGCTTCCGCAAACAGCTTGCGGCGCGAGGCAACAGCTGCCTTCTTGTCGACGTCGTATTCGAATGCGACCTCTGGGTGCTGGAATTGCACCGCGTGGCTGTGCACGATATCGCCCCACACCAGCAGGCTGTGTCCCTTTGATGCAAACAGGTAACCGCTGTGCCCCGGGGTATGCCCGTTGGCGACCACCGAGCGTACGCCCGGCACCACCTCGTCGCCCGGCTTGAATTGCTTGAGCTTACCCGCGGCGGCATATGGCGCCACCGAGTCGCGCGCCATCTTGAAGAACGGTTGCATGTCGGTCGGCTTGGACGCGGCAACCGCTTCGCTCAACCAGAAATCGGCTTCCGGCGCGGCCACATACACCTGCGCGTTCGGAAACGCCGGCTGGCCTTGCGGCGTCAAGAGGCCGCATGCGTGGTCCGGATGCAGGTGCGTCAGCAGCACGGCGTCGATCTGCTCCGGCTGGTAACCGGACGCACGGACGTTGCCCGCCAGGCCGCCCATCGTCGGGCCAAAGCACGTGCCAGAACCCGTATCGACAAGGATGCGCTTGGCGCCCGTGTCGATCAGGAAGCCGTTCACCGCCGTCTGCATGCCCGGCGTGTTCGATACGAACATCCGCGCCAGCAAGCTCTGCACCGATTTCGCATTCAGGCCAAGCAAGGTCTTGGCGGGCAGATCGGTGTAGCCGTCGTAGAGGGCGGTCACAACGTCGTCGCCCAGGGCCATGCGGTAATAGCCGGGCACCTGGGTGCGTTGTTGCGTGGCGGCGGTGCTGACAGCGGTGGCAGCCACAGCCGATGTTGCGGTTTGGGCGTGGGCAAATCCGATGGACGCCGCCATCGTGGCGGCCACGGCGACAGAGGTGAGCAAACGCATGTCTTGGCTCCTGGGAAAGACCGCTGCCCCGGTGCAGCGGCGGAAGCCGGATCATGCCACCGCCCAGCACATTGCGTTGCCGCCATTGGCGACAGGGGTATTGCTCAGACAGAAAACCGGCCCGCAAAAAGAAACAAGGCCCGACATGCCGGGCCCATGCTTCAGACCAATCGACGGCGGCTGCGCAACCGGCCGTCAACCGGGTACGTGCTTACTGCACGTGGAACTTCGGCGTCGATACCACCGTGCCGCTCACCGTGCAGTCCGGTGTGAGCAGTGCGTTGGTGAACGTGAGCGACGAGTTCGGGTCGTTCCAGGCGGTCACGACCTTGCTGGGGCCGCAGTTACCCAGCAGGAACACGCTGACCCCTGCGTTGTTGATCGACAGCTGGGTGGTGCTGTCGGCCTGGCCAGTCCACGGGGTCGTTCCCGAGATAAGGCCGCACGTCCCGCCGCCGGTAAACGATGTGGACGTGATGTTGACGATGCCCGTGGGCGTGATCGTACCGGTGAAGGTCGCTGTGCAATTGGCGCTGATCGAGCCCTTGGACAACGTGGTCTGGCCCGTCACCGAGAACGGCTCGCCGTTCGGGTTCATGGCTTGACCATCGACACGCGAAACGGTGACGGCAAGTGCGGGTGTGGCTGCTACGGTGGCAAGTGCGAGTGCAACTGCAAGAGATACGACTTTACGTGTGCTCATTTATTGCCTCACTAGAACTGACGGTAGAAACCGCCTTAAGAATGCGGCGCAAACCGGTTCCCGCTCGATTCACGCCGCGCCAATTAGCCAGGCGCAGACAGCCGACACCCAGCTAAAACTTGTACGACACCCCGACGAACGTGATGATCGGATTGGCCTTGAGCGTGGTCTTGGTGGTCGCCAGCGTGGTCCCGTCCGCCGCCTTGATGACGGTTGCCGCTTCGGTCTTGAGTGGCAGATACGAGACCGTTGCCGTCAATGCCCATTGCTTGTTGATCGCGTAGCTCGCGCCGAGGTTGAAGATCGGCGCCCACGAGGCGGACGATTTCCCTTCCACATACGTCGGCCCCGGCTTGCCCGCCCCCGCTGCCAGGACGCTGCCCAGTTCGCGATTCACCGCCGCCGCAAAGTACGGATTCAGCTCGATGTTGGTGAAGAAGCTGTAGACCACGCCCACACCCACGAACGGACGGAACGTCGACTGCGCGTGCCCGAAGTACCACTGCAGGATGACCCCAGGGCTCCATTGGCGCGCCTTGCGCACGGCCGGCTGATTGGACGGGTCATCCAGATCGACGTGGCCGAGTGCGCCGGCGGGCCCGGGCGCGCGGATCACGCCATGCCCGGTCAGCTTGAATTCCGGAGGCACGCCGGCAATCGTGGTCAGCGCGATGTTGTCGGTAAAGAAATGCGTGAGCGTCAGGCCCAGCGTGTTGGCATTGCTCACGCGCAGCCCGCTGTTGGGCGACGTGAAGCTGCCCGGCAAGCGCAGCGGATCATTGATCGGCGCATTGATCACGCTGGTGGTCAGGTTGTTGCTCGAGTCCTGCGGCATGATGTGGAACCAGCCCACCGTCGCCACGTTGTCACCGGCCTGCTGCGCCATGGCCCCTGCGGATGCGCAGGCCGCCACCAATGCGACAGTCAGTTTCTTCATGATGCTTCCTCCTGTTGTTCTGAGCGGAGCGCGGTTGTCTGTGCCGCGCCCCGTGGCGTGTTATTCCGGAAACGTCACTGCACGAAGGCGCCCACCGTGAAGTACGGGTTCTTCGTATCGCTCATATCCAGGAAGCCGAAGGTCTTGCCGGTGAAGATCAGCTTGCCCGTGGGGGCCGAGCCGGCCGGGGCACTGGTCTGCGTGGTGCGGATGACGCCCGGGACGGTCTGTGTGAAGTCGAGGTTCAGCGGGCGCGCCAGCGCTGCCTGCGATGCGTTGAACGGATCGAGCATCGTGGCCTGCACACCCACCAGCGCCGTGGCACGGTAGTTGAAGGTACTGTCCACACCCGTGTATTCGCCGTCTTGCGAGCCCTGCGCGATGTTGCCGACCGGCGCCATCATCGAGATGCCGGACTCGTCGTCCGCCACCGGCGGTCCAGCGGTCAGATCGGAATTGGCCGCCCCCACGCGAATGAAGATCGGCACGAGCTGGCCATACAGCTTGCCCACGATCATCACGCCCTTGCCCGCCTTGGCCGGGTCCAGCGACGACACCGTGGCCGGCACTTGCGGCTGATAGTTCAGCGTGGTGAAGGCCGGAGCATCGCTGCGCAGCGTCAGCTTCTGGTTGACCGTCGCGCTTGACGTCAGGCAGGCCCCGCCGTTCTTCACACCCAGGTTGTCGCACTCGGTGTAGGTGCCGTCCGCGTTGATGGTGAAGCGCGCGTCAACCGCCTGCTGCGAGAAGTTCTGCGACGGCACCTGGTGGTAGCCGAGCTGGTTGTAGTTGCCCGCGATCTTGTTCAGATCGGTCTCGGTGTTCGAGAAGCTGATGAACGGGTAGTACGGGAACGTGGTCTGCGGAATTTTGCCCACGCCGACAATGCCATCGAACTGGATCGTCGCTCCCGGGATCGTGCCGCCCAGCACACCCTGACCGAGGAAGAACCGCGCAGGCCGGCTCGGATCGAGGCTTGCGTTATCCAAGCGGAACGCGCACTGGTTCAGCTTCTCGGTCGGCAGCGCTGTTTCCTGCGTGAGCGTGCCGGTCTGCACGTTGTTGGGGGCCGTATCGCGCGTGGGCGCGACGGTGCCCGTCTTGACCGGAATCGGCGAGGCCAGATACGTGATCTGGTACGTCATCTTCGTCGTGTCGAGCTGCACCTTCACGAGTTCGCCCGAGCCCGACCCGCCGGTGAACACGGTGTTGTAGTCGATGGCCTGCGGACACAGGCGCTGGATCACCGGAGCCGGCGAATCATCTCCGCCACCTCCGCATGCTGTCACCATCGGCGCGCACGCGAGCACGACCAACCATTTACGCCATTGCATTTGCGTCTCCTCCATGTTGTTGTTCAGCCGCGGCAGCGCCGCGTGCACAGGTCACGCACGCCGCCGCATGTGGTTTCGTTGTTGCACGCTTCACTGGACGAATGCACCGACCGTGAAGAACGGGTTGTACTTGTTGTTGTTCATGAGCATCGCGTACACGTTGCCCACCTTGACCGCCACGCCGGTGTCGCCCGCCTTGAACAACGCGACGTTGCCGCTGGCGCCTTGCGCGTTGAAGTCGTTCTGCGCGGTCACGATCAGCTTGCCCGGCGAGGTTTGCGTGTAGTCCAGGCCGAACTGCGCCGTCACACGCGAGGTGAGCGGGTTGATGAAGGCCGCGGTGCCGTTCTGGAACAGCGTTGACGTGTAGTTGGCGGCCAGCGTCGACACGGCCGTGCCGTCACTGCAGTTGCCGGCATTGGCGTGGAAGAAGCCACCGCTAAAGGAGCCCGACAGTTCCGGGTGATCGATCGTCGCGTTCAAGCCGTTGCCACTGGCAGGCGCACCGCTCGGACCGTTGTTACTGACCACGCCGCAAGCCGAGCCGCTGGTCGCCCCAACATAGCCACCCTTGAGCGCGTTGGCCGGGATCGCCGTCGCGGGCGACAGGATCGAGATACCGATCTGGTCGTCCGCCACCGAAGCCAGCAGGTTCGTCGCATCGCTATGCGAGTAGCCGACACGGATCACCACCGGCACCACTTGCCCGTTGAGCTTGCCGGCGATGAGGATGCCCTTGGCCTGGCTTGGCGCCAGCAGCACCAGCGGCGAGACCTGGCCGACATACGGATACGGCACGCTGCCGCTGGTCGGGTTGCTGACGAACACGTTGTCCTGCGAGCCATCGGTGTTCTGACGCAGCGTCCAGGGCGTGCCCGTCGTGTGGCACGAATAGTCGATGCCTTCCGCGGTACACGTGCCGTCTGCGTTCAACGTCTGCGTCCAGTTGACAGCGTCAGGCTGCCAACCTTGCGGTGCCGAGGTCTGGCTGCCCGAGCCCGTGGGCGTGACGTGCACGCCGACCTGGTTGTAGCGCCCCGCGACCTGCGAGAAATCCGTCACCGTCTCGGAGAAGCCCAGGAACGGATAGAAATCAAACGTTCGCGAAGGCACTGCGCCAATCACGACGCCGGGAATCGGCTGGATGCCGTCGAACTGGATGGTCGCCCCCGGAATGCCGCCCCCCACGATGCCCTGACCGACAAACAGCATCGGCGGGTCTTGCGGATTGACGGTGATCGCGTAGCTGTTGTCGGCCGTCTTGCCCGACTGCAGCACGAAAGCGCAGCGGTTCTGCTCTGGCGTCGGCAAGTTGGTCGGATGAACGAACGTACCGTCGATGGTCAGCCCCTTGCGGGTCGTATTGATCTGTCCCGCCGAAGTCGGCACCGACGATTCCAGAAACTGCATCTGGTACGTGTTCTTGCTCGTATCGAACTTGACCTTGATGTACTCGCCGCTGCCCGAGCCGCCGGTGTACGTGGTCGTGTAGTCCAGCGCCGCTGGGCACAGACTGGTCGGCGTGCTGGGTGTGGTGACCGCTCCGCTAGGCGGGCAGGAACTGCCCGAACACTGCGCAACATCCGACGAGCCGGGGTCATCCGCCCCACCGCACCCGCCGATAAACGGCATGGCCACTATGCAACTGGTTGCCATGACAACAAAAAGATGATGTCGACTACCCATGGTTGTCTCCTCACGTTTTGGAACTTGTTGTGTTTTGGGCCGGCGAATGTGTGCAACAGCCGGTCAATACCCCGCCTGCCGGCAAACGACAGCCGACAGCGCACGACCTGCCCCGTCGGCAGATCGACCTGCAAACTACAAAAACGGCGGACGAGCTTTGGCCGCGTTACCCGATGGTTTACCGGGTATCACGCAGATCGGCAGGGTGCCGATCCCAAGAAATCGAGGTAATGCTGCTAGCGTGGACGAGCCTCGCCACCGCTGCTGCAGTGACGACGATGGCGGTGACGCGCGTGGGCACGCGCAGAAGCGGAATGCTGGAAGGGCCCGTTTTGAATGCGTAACATCCTGTGTCTCCGAAGGGTACGCTACTGGCTATTTACTTATCGTTATGGCCGAAACTATGGTCCGCTCAGAGTATGAAGTAAATAGAGATTTCATTCAAAACAGCGACCGCAATCCCCCGCGCAAGCAGGCGCGGCGCGGTTTGGCGGTTTTTCAAACGAGGGAATGAAACGGTTTCGTTTGAAGCGTTTTAAACTACCCCCTCCGATTGGGGGAATGCCAACGCAATGCGGTGTTATTCAATTATTTCGAAATGAATATATTTCGCCGAAACTCACTGAAGTAGCAAAATACGATCCCGTGACAATAACGCGCGCAAGGCGAGAGAAAGCCGCCAGATAAAAACGGCACGCAAACGCGGATGAAGGGAAAAAAGGCGGGAGAAGAAAGATGGTGGGCCGGGTGGGATTCGAACCCACGGTGTCCTTTCGGAGGCGGATTATGAGTCCGCTGCCTGCAACCAGCACGGCGTCCGGCCCTGTGAAACGGGAAAAAAAGAGACCCGGCGCTTAGGCCGGGCCTGGTGCGGGATTTTACCTGAAAGTGGGCGCGAGCCCACTCGGAAAATCGCCTGCTTCGCTACAGAATCAGCTCCCCTCGAGGAAGCTCTTCAGCTTGTCGGAACGGCTCGGATGGCGCAGCTTGCGCAGTGCCTTCGCCTCGATCTGACGGATACGCTCGCGGGTCACGTCGAACTGCTTGCCGACTTCTTCCAGCGTGTGGTCGGTGCTCATTTCGATACCGAAGCGCATGCGCAGCACCTTGGCTTCGCGCGGCGTCAGCGAATCGAGCACGTCCTTCACCACGCCGCGCATGGAGCCATGCAGCGCCGCTTCGGCCGGAGCCAGCGTGTTCGTATCCTCGATGAAATCGCCCAGATGGGAGTCGTCGTCGTCACCGATCGGCGTTTCCATGGAGATCGGCTCCTTCGCGATCTTCATGATCTTGCGGATCTTGTCTTCCGGCATCTCCATCTTCTCGGCCAGCGTTGCCGGATCCGGCTCGTTGCCGGTTTCCTGCAGAATCTGACGCGAGATGCGGTTCATCTTGTTGATCGTCTCGATCATGTGCACCGGAATACGGATGGTGCGTGCCTGGTCGGCGATCGAACGCGTGATGGCCTGACGGATCCACCACGTGGCGTACGTCGAGAACTTGTAGCCGCGACGGTATTCGAACTTGTCCACCGCCTTCATCAGGCCGATGTTGCCTTCCTGGATCAGGTCGAGGAACTGCAGACCGCGGTTCGTGTACTTCTTGGCGATCGAGATCACCAGACGCAGGTTGGCCTCGGTCATCTCGCGCTTGGCTTCACGGGCACGGCGCTCGCCTTCCGACATCTTGCGGTTGACGTCCTTCAGCTCGGTCAGCGGCAGCACCACGCGCGCCTGCAGGTCGATCAGCTTTTGCTGCAGTTCGTGCACGGCCGGCACATTGCGCTCGACGATGGTGCTGTACGGCTTGCCATCAGCCACCACGGTCTCGATCCACTTCAGGTTGGTCTCGTTGCCCGGGAAGCGCGCAACGAAGTCGCCGCGCGGCATGCCGCACTTGTCGACCACGATGTTCAGGATGGCGCGCTCGAGCTTGCGCACTTCGTCCACCTGGCCGCGCAGCGTGTCGCACAGGCGCTCGACGTTGCGTGCCGTGAAGCGGATCGTCATCAGCTCGGCCTGGATGGCTTCCTGTGCCTTCACGTAAGGCTTGGACTTGTAGCCTTCCTTCTCGAACGCACGACGCATCTTGTCGAACTGCTCGCCGATCACACCAAACTTGACCAGCGCAGCCTGCTTGAGCTCTTCGAGTTGGCGGGCCGAGGCTGCGGCAGCGCCGGCGCCTTCATCGTCCTCGTCTTCCTCTTCGTCGACCTCTTCTGCGGCTTCCTCTTCCTCGAATTCCTCTTCTTCCTCAGCAGCAGCGGCTGCATCGGCTTCAGCGTTCGGGTCGATCAAGCCATCGATGTACTCGTCGATCTTGGCTTCATCGTTGGCAACGCGCTCGCCCATGGCGAGGATTTCAGAGATGGTGACCGGGCACGCCGAGATGGCCATGACCATGTCCTTCAGGCCGGCTTCAATGCGCTTGGCGATCACGATTTCGCCTTCGCGCGTCAGCAGCTCGACCGTGCCCATTTCGCGCATGTACATGCGGACCGGGTCGGTCGTGCGGCCGAATTCGGAGTCAACCGTCGACAGCGCGGCTTCAGCTTCTTCTTCAGCCTCTTCTTCCGTGGTCACGGAAGGTGCGTTGTCGTTCAGGAGCAGCGTTTCAGCGTCCGGCGCCTGCTCGTACACGGCAACGCCGATGTCGTTGAGCGTGGCGACCAACGTTTCCAGCGACTCCACGTCGACCATGTCGTCGGGGAGGTGGTCGTTGATTTCGGCGTAGGTCAGGTAGCCGCGCGATTTGCCCAGCTTGATCAGCGCCTTGAGCTTCTGGCGGCGAGCCTCGAGCTCTTCTTCCGAACCGCCTTGCTGCGAGGCAGCGAATTCCTTGAGCAGGGCTTTTTCCTTGGCCTTGCGGTCACGGGCCTTCAGCTTTTCGGTTTTCGGTGCCGGAGCGGCGGGGGTGTCAAATTCTTCAGTCACGTCCGTGCTGCTGTCGTCGTCTGCCTGCGTCTCTGCCTTGGGCTTGCGGCCGCGCTTCTTGGGCTCGGCTGCTGCCTCGGCGCGGGGCGCGGGAGGAGTTGTGGGGGTGGCCTCTGCCTGGGCGGTGCGCTTGGTGTCTTCCGCGGTTGCCTTGGCTGGCTTGGCTGCGGTGCTGGTACGAGCAGTACCCGTCTTGGTTGCGCTTGCGCTGGCAGTGGTCTGCTTGCTCTCGACTTCGGTAACTTTCGATTTCGCCACGGTGGTTGTCTTGCCCTTGAGTGCGACGGAAGCGGCTGTGCCGCCAGGTCTGGCGCTCGTGCTCATCGACGTCGAGACCTTGCCTGAGGTTGAAGATTGGATCGCGCCCTTTGTGCGCGCTGTCGATTTGACAGTCTTGGCGGCGACAGCGATATCGGCGGTCTGGCGCGGCTGGGTTTTCCCCGTCTTTGCCGGCGCAGTGGCCTTCACTCCTGTCGATCCTGCCTGCCCCATATGGGTCCGACCATTCGCGACTTTCGCCGTTCCCGCTGGGGTCTTTCCTCCTCCCGAGCCGCGCGCCGATGAGGATCGCTTGGCAGAATCAGAAGCAGGACTGGCCTTGGAACCGGCCTTCGCGGAGGTCTTCACCTTCACCATG
Organism: Ralstonia chuxiongensis; assembly: GCF_024158925.1. Lineage (NCBI taxonomy): Bacteria > Pseudomonadati > Pseudomonadota > Betaproteobacteria > Burkholderiales > Burkholderiaceae > Ralstonia > Ralstonia chuxiongensis. The sequence goes on from NZ_JAMYWC010000004.1 coordinate 218,235, forward strand.
GGCACGCTCACTCCCCCAAAAATGGGAAAAAGGACTTGCAATCCAAACCGGCTATTCTAGCACGCCAGACCAAGCCGGTCTAAACGAAAATCGGGTTTTCGCCTGAAAAATCAAGGGGCTACCCGCAATTGCCCGCCCAGCTTGGCGGTTGGCTCTGCAGCCCATGCACTACACGAGCTGTCGACGGCGGCTGATTTCGCCCACGAGCCAGCGCAGGCGCTCCTTGTCTTCGTCGCCGGCATGGCCGGCTTCCATCTTGCGCTGCAACATCTCCAGCTCGCGCTTGAGTGGCTCGGCGAGCATCTTTTGCACGGCGGTATCGAATTCGGAAATGGCCGGCTCCAGTTCAATGTCATCCTGGAGAACGGCGGTACGCAGCGCGGCAAAAGCTTCGGCCTGGGGCGTCTGACCAAGTCGCTCGACAAAGGCCCCGAAGTGCACTTCCGGACCGACAGCATCGCATTCGGCCAGCAAACCCGCCAACACCTCACCTTGGGGCAATTGTGGCGCAGTCAACTGCGTGCGGGCATCGGCGTCGAGCCGGGCGGCCAGTGCGGGATAGCGCATGAGCAGGCGAAGCACCTTTTGCTCCAACGCGGTGGGTGCAGTGCGCGCCACGCGCGGGCGCTTTTGTGTCATGCGGCCCGCTTGGGCCGGGTCGCTGCGAAGGCCGCATAGCGCTTCGATGTCGGCGGGCGTGGTGCCTGTCATGTCGGCTAGGCCGCGCACGATCTGGAGGCGCAGGCCGCCGGCAGGCATGGCACTCAGCAGCGGCTTGGCTTCGTATTGCGCGCGGGCACGACCCTCGGGTTGACGCATGTCGAGGTCTTCCGTCACGGCCTGCAGCAGGAAGCGCGACAGCGGCATCGCGTTGTGCACTTCACGGGCGAAGGCCTCGGTGCCCTCTTCCCGCACGAAGCTATCCGGATCATGCTCCGAGGGCAGGAAGAGAAACTTGATCGTCTTGTTGTCGGTAGCGTGCGGCAGGCACGCTTCGAGCGCACGACGTGCAGCACGGCGCCCCGCACTGTCCCCGTCGAACGAGAAGATGACGGTATCGACCTGCCGCAGCAGCTTCTGCACGTGGACGGGCGTGCAGGCCGTGCCCAGTGTGGCCACCGCATTGGCAAACCCGAGCTGCGCCAGCGCGACGACGTCCATATAGCCTTCCACGACCAACACATAGTCGAACTCGCGGATGGCGTTGCGCGCCTCGAACAGGCCGTACAGCTCGGTGCCCTTGCTGAACAGCGGCGTTTCGGGGGAATTGAGATATTTCGGCTCGCCCTGCCCCAACACCCGGCCGCCAAAGCCGATCACCACGCCCTTGGTATTGCGGATGGGGAACATGATGCGATCGCGAAAGCGGTCGTACCGGCGGTGCGAGCCATCGGCGCTGGTCTTCTCGCTTTCGATGACGAGCCCGGCCTCGATAAGCGGTGCGGCGGTGGCGTCTTCGCGATACGGACCGAACACGGCTTCAAGCGATTGCCAATCGTCCGGCGCATAGCCGAGGCCGAAGTGCGCGGCAATCTCGCCAGTCAGGCCGCGGCCTTTTAGGTATTGGATGGCGTTGGGTGCACTGCGCAGTTGCTTGCGGTAGTGCTCACAGGCGCGGGCCATGACGTCGCCCAGTGCGACAGTCTTGGCTTGCTGCTCGGCCCGCGCTGCAGGCGGCAAGCCACCGCGCTCTTCGGGCACCACCATGCCGACGGACTGCGCGAGGTCCTTGATGGCCTCGACGTACGATTGCCCGGAAAACTCCATCAGGAAGCCGATGGCCGAACCGTGCGCGCCGCAGCCGAAGCAGTGATAGAACTGCTTGGTGGGCGACACCGAGAACGACGGCGACTTCTCGTTATGGAACGGGCACAGCCCCATGAAGTTGGCGCCGCCCTTCTTCAACTGCACGTAACGGCCCACCACGTCGACGATATCGACGCGGTTGAGCAGGTCGTCAATGAACGGCTGCGGGATCACGCGGGGTGCGCCCCTTGGATGCTGCGAGTGTGGAAGGGATTCAGGCGCCAGCCAGAGCGGCCTTCACGCGTGCTGAGACTTGCGTCATGTCGGCGCGGCCGGCCAGGGCGGGCTTGAGGATGCCCATCACCTTGCCCATGTCTTGGGGGCCAGTTGCGCCAGCCTTGGCCACGGCGTCACGCACGGCGGCGTCGACTTCAGCCTCCGACAGTTGCGCGGGCATATAGACCTGCAGCACGGCCACCTCTGCCGCTTCCTTGGCGACGAGATCGTCACGGCCGGCTTGCTCGAATGCGGTGATCGAATCCTTGCGCTGCTTGAGCATCTTGTCGATCACGGCCAGCACGGCAGCATCATCCAGTTCGATGCGCTCATCCACCTCGCGCTGCTTGATGGCAGCCTGCAACAGACGGATCGTGCCCAGACGATCTGCTTCCTTGGCACGCATGGCGGCCTTCATGTCTTCCGTGATCTGTGCCTTGAGGGACAACTGCGACATTCTGAACTCCGATAAACGGCAAAACCCGCTTGGACGGTGGGCCCAGCGGGTTGCAAACTTTGAAAATGGATCACTGATCGTAGCACAGAACCCAAACAGTTCCAGGACCGATCCGTGGGGGATCAGCGGGCGGACGCAGCCTCCCCCGCCGCCACGGCCGAGGCCCACGCCCACTGGAAGTTGTAGCCGCCAAGCCAGCCCGTCACGTCGACCACCTCGCCGATGAAGTACAGGCCCGGCGCAGATTGCGCCTCCATGGTGGCGGATGACAGCGCGCGCGTGTCGACCCCGCCGCGCGTCACTTCGGCCTTGCGATAGCCTTCACTGCCGGACGGTGTCAGCTCCCAGCGGTTCAGCGCGCCGCCAAGTATGCGCAGCACCTTGTCCGGCAACTCGGCAATCGGCGCCTGCGGGTTGGCACCGTGCGTGGCGCACCACGCCTGCGCGACGCGTTCCGGCAAGCGCTGCGCCAGCACCGTCCCGAGTTGCTTGCGTGAGCCCGACTTCTCATCGCACAGCCACTGTGCGGCGTCAGCGTCGGGCAGCAGATCGATGACAAGCGGCTGGCCCGAATTCCAGAAGCTGGAGATCTGCAGCACGGCTGGGCCGGACAGCCCACGATGGGTGAGCAGCAAGTCTTCGCGGAACGTCGTGGCGCCGCCCTTTCGACCGCCCTTGCCCGCAGGCTGCTCAACGGTCACATCCACTTCCATCGACACGCCGGACAATGCCGAGAACGGGGCCCAATGCTCGGCATTGAAGGTAAGCGGCACCAGCGCCGGATGCGTCTCAACGATCTTCAACCCGAACTGCCGCGCGATGCGATACCCGAAATCCGTCGCGCCGATCTTGGGGATGGACAAGCCGCCCGTGGCGATCACCACCTTGTTGGCGACGATCTCACCTGCGCTGGTCGACAGACGATATGCCTCGCCGTCCTTGCCGATTTCAGCGATGGAGCAGCCGGTTCGCCAGGTCACATTGCCCCGCTCGCATTCCGTTTCGAGCATGCGGATGATGTCTTCCGCGCTGTCGTCGCAGAAAAGCTGGCCCTTGTGCTTCTCGTGATACGGAATGCGATAGCTGGAAACGAGGCTGACGAAATCCTGGGCCGTGTACCGCGCCAGCGCCGAGCGACTGAAGTGCGGATTGTTCGACAGGTAGTTGGCCGGCCCCGCGTTGACGTTGGTGAAGTTGCAGCGCCCGCCGCCGGAGATGCGAATCTTCTCCGCCAACTTCGTCGCGTGATCGATCAGCACCACGCGTGTGCCGCGCTGGCCAGCCACAGCCGCGCACATCATCCCGGCCGCGCCCGCGCCGATCACCGCTACATCGCACCGCATCATGATGGCTGCGCCGCCCTATTCTTGAAGAAACCGCGCATTTTAACTTGTGCTATCTTCGGCGGCCTTCCCATTGCAATTCCTCACTCCCGCTTGCCATGCTGGTTCTCGGCATCGAATCCTCTTGTGACGAAACCGGCGTCGCCCTGTACGACACGGCGGTTGGCCTGCGCGCCCATGCGCTGTATTCCCAGATCGCCATGCACCGCGAATACGGAGGTGTGGTGCCCGAGCTGGCCTCGCGCGATCACATCCGCCGCGTGATTCCGCTGCTCGAAGAGGTGCTTGGCAAAGCCGGCGCCACGCGCGCGGACATCGACGCCATTGCCTATACAAAAGGCCCGGGGCTGGCGGGCGCGCTGCTGGTGGGCGCTTCGGTGGCGAATGCGCTGGCGTTTGCGCTCGGCAAACCGCTGGTGGGCGTGCATCATCTGGAGGGGCATCTGCTTTCGCCCCTGCTGGAGGCAGACCGGCCTGAGTTTCCGTTCCTGGCCCTGCTCGTCTCGGGCGGGCATACGCAGCTGATGCGCGTCGATGGCGTCGGCCAATACACTCTGCTTGGCGAAACACTCGACGACGCCGCCGGCGAAGCCTTCGACAAGACCGCCAAGCTGCTCGGCCTCGGATACCCGGGCGGCCCTGCCGTGTCGCGCTTGGCCGAATTCGGCAACCCGGGCGTATTCGACCTGCCTCGGCCGATGCTCCATTCGGGCAACTTCGATTTCTCGTTCGCGGGCCTCAAGACTGCGGTGCTCACGCAAGTGCGCAAGCTCAACCTGACCGACAGCGAGACCTGCTACCAGCCACGCGCCGACCTTGCTCGCGCATTTGTCGACGCCATCGTCGAAGTGCTCGTCAAGAAGACGCTGCGCGCGGCACGCGAACATGGCCTCAAGCGCATCGTCGTGGCGGGTGGCGTGGGCGCCAACCGCCAGTTGCGCGATGGCCTGAACGCCGAGGGCAAAAAGCGCGGCCTGCGCGTCTATTACCCCGACCTGCAGTTCTGCACCGACAACGGCGCCATGATTGCCTTTGCCGGGGCAATGCGGCTGCAGGCCGACCCCACCCAGGTGCAGGACGGCTACGGCTACGGCGTGACACCACGCTGGGACCTCGAAGACATCCGTATCCAGCAAGCATGAAAAAAGCCGCTCGGTTGAGCGGCATTTTTCTTTGGCGCAGCGTCGATTACTTATCGGTGCGCTTGTCGCGCTCGATCAGCGCATAAGCACTGTGGTTGTGGATCGACTCGAAGTTTTCAGCTTCCAGCGTGTAGGCCACGATGCGGTCGTCCTGGTTCAGGCGCATGGCGATATCGCGCACCAGGTCTTCCACGAATTTGGGGTTTTCGTACGCACGCTCGGTCACGAACTTCTCGTCCGGGCGCTTGAGCAGGCCCCACAGTTCGCACGATGCCTCCTCTTCGGCCATGCGAATCAGCGATTCGACCGGCGTATCGGCGGCCAGCTCGGCGTCGATCGTGATGTGCGAGCGCTGATTGTGCGCGCCGTATTGCGAGATCTTCTTCGAGCACGGGCACAGGCTCGTCACCGGCACCAGCGCCTTGACACGGACCGTAGTGTGGCCGTCGCGCACTTCGCCAATCATCGTCACTTCATAGTCCATCAGCGATTGCACGCCCGACACCGGGGCGGTCTTGCTGACGAAATACGGGAAGTGGACTTCGATGCGGCCGGCGTCGGCTTCGAGCTTCTCCAGCATCTTTTCCAGCAGCAACTGGAACTGCGCCAGATTCAGCGGCTCGCGCTCTTCTTCGAGCAGCGCGACGAAGCGAGACATGTGCGTGCCCTTCTGGTCAGCCGGAAGATGCACATCGAGGTTGTACGTGCCGACGGTGTTCTGCACGCCCGAGGGGGTCTGCAGCGACATCGGGTAACGCACACCGCGCACGCCAACGCGCTGAATGGGGATCTGGCGGGTATCGTGGCTGGACTGCACGTCCGGCATCGCGAAAGCTGGGTTCATATCGTTCATGATCGGTTTCCTTTACGGTCGCCCGGCCATCGCAGTCGGCCGGTACGCAACGAGTGTGAAACCGCGGAACCTGGCTGACGGTGACCACCCCTCAAGTGATCGAATCGGCCAATCCCGCGACTGCGCACACAATTCACAAATAAGACTGGCGGAGTGTAAAAGAAATTTCCTACCTCTGCAGTCAACTACTCATACCCGTGGATGCAATACGGGTGATTGATTCTGCCTATGGCTCAAAGCCAAAGGTGACTCAGGCGACGCGCGGGGCTGCAGCGCGCGGCTGTACGGCAAAGCGCTCGCGGATGGAGGCGAGGATGCCGTTGGCATCCAGCCCGCATTGCGCCAGTAGCGCTGCATGATCGCCGTGGTCGACAAAGCGGTCGGGTAGGCCGAGCTGCAGCACCGGCGTAGCGACACCTGCGGCAGCCAGCGCTTCCAGGCAGGCGCTGCCTGCACCGCCCATCACGCAGCCTTCCTCCACGGTGACCACGTAATCGTGCGTGCGGGCCATTTCGAGCACGCAGGCCACATCGAGCGGCTTGACGAAGCGCATGTTGACGACGGTCGCGTCCAAACGTTCAGCCGCTGCCAAAGCCGGGGCAACCATTGAGCCAAACGCCAGAATCGCCACGCGCTGGCCTGCCGGAGCCGTGGAAGCGCGACGCACTTCGGCCTTGCCTACCGGCAGCGGCTCCAGCGTCGGCTGCACCGCCACGCCCGTGCCTGCACCACGCGGATAGCGCACTGCTGCCGGGCAGTCCTGCGCAAACGCGGTGCTCAACAGCTGGCGGCATTCGTTCTCGTCGGCCGGCGTCATCACCATCATGTTGGGGATACAGCGCAGGTAGGCAATGTCGTAAGCGCCTGCGTGCGTGGCGCCGTCTGCACCGACCAGACCGGCGCGGTCCAGCGCAAACACCACCGGCAGGTTCTGAAGTGCGACGTCGTGGATTAACTGGTCATAGCCGCGCTGCAGGAACGTCGAATAGATGGCGACAACAGGCTTCAGCCCCTCGCACGCCAGGCCGCCAGCAAAGGTGACAGCGTGCTGCTCGGCGATGCCGACGTCGTAATAGCGGTCCGGAAAGCGCTGCTCGAACTCCACCATCCCAGAGCCTTCGCGCATGGCCGGCGTGATGCCCACCAGCCGCTTGTCGGCCGCCGCCATATCGCACAGCCATTGGCCGAACACTTGCGTGTACGTGACCTTGGCCGGGCGCCCGGAAGGTTTGATGCCCTCTTGCGGGTTGAACTTGCCCGGGCCGTGATAGAGGATTGGATCAGCCTCGGCCAGCTTGTAGCCCTGGCCCTTCTTGGTGACGACGTGGAGAAACTGCGGGCCACCACCTTCGCGTGCGCGCTGGCGGATGTTCTGCAACGTCGGCACGAGCGACTCGAGATCATGTCCGTCGATCGGGCCGATGTAATTGAAGCCGAACTCCTCGAACATCGTGGCCGGCACGAACATGCCTTTGGTGTGTTCCTCGAAGCGCTTGGCGAACTCCAGCACCGGCGGCGCCACCGACAGCAGCTTTTCCACGCCCTTCTTGGTGGCCGCGTAAAACTGCCCGCTCATCAGCCGCGCGAGGTAGCGATTCAGCGCCCCCACCGGCGGCGAGATCGACATGTCGTTGTCATTCAGCACGACCACCAGCGGCAGGTCTTTATAGACGCCCGCGTTGTTCATCGCCTCGAAGGCCATACCGGCGCTCATCGCGCCGTCGCCAATCACGGCAATGGCGACGCGATCTTCACCCTTGGTCTTGGCGCCCAGGGCCATGCCCAGCGCAGCCGAAATCGACGTGGACGAGTGCGCGGTGCCGAACGTGTCGTACGGACTCTCGCTGCGGCGCGGGAAGCCGGAGATGCCGTCCAACTGGCGTAGCGAGCCCATCTGGTCGCGGCGGCCCGTCAGGATCTTGTGCGGATAGCTCTGGTGACCGACGTCCCACACGATGCGATCTTCCGGCGTGTTGAAGACGTAATGCAGCGCGATGGTCAGTTCGACCGTCCCCAGGTTCGACGACAGATGGCCGCCCGTTTGAGAGACGGAATCGAGCACGAAGGCGCGCAGCTCGTTGGCCAGCGGCCCGAGTTGGCGGCGGTCCAGTCGGCGCAGGTCGGCCGGATCGTCGATGGTGTTCAGAAGTTCGTACGTCATGTGGGACCGCCGCTCAGGCGTTTTGGCAAAGACTTCTACCGTCTATGCAATGTTGTTCAGTGGCCACGCCGCACGATCAGGTCGGCCATTTCGACCAATCGATCGGTACGGGCTTTGCCCGATTCGCGGGCAAGTTGGGCAACCGCCGCACCCGCTGCGGCGTGCAGCTCGTCGGCCAGTGCCCGGGCCTTGTCCAGCCCGAGGATGGACACGTAAGTCGGCTTGTCGTTGGCCTCGTCCTTGCCAGCGGTTTTGCCCAGCGTGGCGGTATCGGCGGTCACATCGAGGATGTCGTCGACCACCTGGAACGCGAGACCGACCGCGCCGGCATAAACATCAACCTGCTCCAAGGCTGCGGCATTCACGCCAGCACAGAGCGCGCCCATCCGCAGACTCGCCCGCAGCAAGGCACCGGTCTTCATGCGATGCATTGCCTCCAATTCGTCCTGAGACAGCGCAATGCCGACGCTTTGCAGATCGATCGCCTGACCGCCCGCCATGCCGAGCGAACCGGAAGCGCGCGCCAATTCAGCCACCAACACTGCACGCGTCGCCTGGCTCACGGCGCACAGCTCAGCCAACACGATGAACGCCTGCGTCTGCAAGGCATCACCCACCAGCAGTGCCGTCGCTTCATCATAGGCGCGATGCACGGTCGGGCGGCCCCGGCGCAGGTCGTCGTCGTCCATGCACGGCATATCGTCGTGAACGAGCGAATAGGCATGGATCATCTCCACCGCGCAGCTTACGCCGTCGAGTGCCTCAGGCGATGCGTCGCCCAGCGCACCAGCGGCGTGCGCCAACAATGGGCGCACACGCTTGCCCGCACCTAGCGTGGCGTAGCGCATGGCGGCATGCAGGCGTTGCGGCGAGACGGTTTCGGCCGGCAGCGCGCGCTCGAGTGCACCTTCCGTGCGCGCGACCACAGACGCCATCCATTGGGCGAAATCACTCATGCATCGCCTTGCTCGTTGGCGCTGCTGTCGTCGGATAACGGCTTCAGGGCATCGCCATCAAGCACGCGCACCTGCTGCTCGACGCGTTCCAGCACCTGCTGACAGTATTTGACCAGCTCGGCTCCGCGTCGATACGCCGCAAGCGAGGCTTCCAGCGGCAATTCACCGGATTCCATGCTGGCGACGAGGGTTTCGAGTTCCGCCATGGCCGCCTCATAGGAAGCGGGCGTAGCAGAGGGAGTGGCGGACGCGCTGCTGGAGGCGTCGTTTGAGGCACGGGGCATGCCGATTGCGAATCAGAAAAGGACAATCTGGCATTTTACGGCAATTCCGCGTGCGTTCCGCGCACATCCCGCAAGGCGCGGGATAGCGGTTTGCGCTGGCAAGGCGGGGCATCGTCAGCCTGACGGTCGGGCGGCTGGAAGCGGAAAGGGTTCGAAAATCAGGGACTTATCAATTTCTCTGGGGTACAATCGCCCCCTTTCCTCCAAAGGCCGGGCCGGTGTACGCCGCTCCGCACGATGGTTTGGGTCTGTTGGCCCATTGAACGTATGGTCGTTGGCCCAAGCGGGGGCCAGCAAGCGCTCGTTTCCTACCTCAACAGACCCTAGGCCACCTGCCGATGGCGTCCTTTCCCAAATCGATCTTGTCGATGGTTGGGTTGTTCACTGCTTTCACCGTTATTGGGAGTGGGGATAATGTCCAATCTCAGCGCCGCACTGAATTTAGTGCCGTCTGAAACCCAGTTGCCCGTCTCTGCTTACTTCGACGAGGCGCTGTATCAAACTGAAATCGAACGTCTGTTCAAACATGGCCCCGGTTACGTCGGCCATGAGTTGATGGTCCCGGAAGTTGGCGACTATCACACGCTTGCCGCCGAGGCCGAAGGCCGCGTGCTGGTGCGCAACCCGAACGGCGTCGAACTGCTCTCCAATGTGTGCCGGCATCGGCAGGCAATCATGCTCAATGGGCGCGGCAATGCCCAGAACATCGTCTGCCCGCTGCATCGCTGGACGTACGACCTGAAGGGCGACCTGCTGGGCGCTCCGCACTTCGAGAAGCAACCATGCGTGCATCTGTCGCGCTCGCCGCTGCAGAACTGGAACGGCCTGCTGTTCGAGGGTAAGCGTGACGTGCGCGAAGACCTTGCACGCCTGGGCGTGGCGCGTGATCTCGATTTTTCCGGCTACATGCTCGACCACGTCGAGGTGCACGACTGCAACTACAACTGGAAGACCTTCATCGAGGTGTACCTCGAGGACTACCACGTCGTGCCCTTCCACCCAGGCCTGGGCCAGTTCGTCTCGTGTGACGACCTGGAATGGGAATTTGGCGAGTGGCACAGCGTGCAGACGGTCGGCATCCACGCCAATTTGCGCAAACCCGGCACACCGGCTTACCAGAAGTGGCATGACGCCGTACTGCGCTTCAACAACGGCGAGATGCCGAAGTACGGCGCGGTGTGGCTCACGTATTACCCGAACGTGATGGTCGAGTGGTATCCGAACGTGCTCGTGGTGTCGACGCTGCATCCGATGGGCCCGACAAAGACACGCAACGTGGTCGAGTTCTATTATCCGGAAGAGATCGTGCTGTTTGAGCGCGAATTCGTTGAAGCCGAGCGCGCCGCCTACATGGAAACGTGCATCGAGGACGACGAGATCGCCGAGCGCATGGACGCCGGACGCCTCGCCCTGCTCAAGCGCGGCACCAGCGAAGTTGGCCCGTACCAATCGCCCATGGAAGACGGCATGCAGCACTTCCACGAGTGGTATCGACGCGTGATGGACTACTAGGCGACGACTGAAGGTAGGCATCCGCCGGCTTCCGCGTCACAATAGGAACGGTGCAGCCCTCACAGGCCGCACCGTTTTTTTTCGCCCTCGCCCCCTCACCATGCCTGCCGACACTGCAACCGCTGCTCAGACTGCCGCCCAGACGGCCGAGAGCTCCTCTCGCCAATCGCTGTGGATGATCCTCGCCGCATTTGCCTTCTCGGCGATGGGCGTGTGCGTAAAACTGGCCTCGGCGCATTACAGCACCGGCGAGATCGTGTTCTACCGCAGCGTGATCGGCATGACGCTGATGGGCGCCATCCTGGCCAAGACCGGCGCGGGCATCCGCACGCCCTACCTCATGGCGCACATCAAGCGCAGCGTGTTCGGGGTGACGTCTCTCCTGCTGTGGTTCACGTCGATCAGCCTGCTGCCGCTGGCGACGGCCATGACGCTGAACTACATGTCGCCGGTGTGGATTGCGCTGATCATCGGCGCGGGTGCGGCAATGGCTGGCAAAGCCGCGGGCGCCGACAAGAAGATGGTGGCTGCAATCCTGATGTCGTTTGTCGGTGTGCTGTGCCTGCTGCAACCCAGCGTGGGCGGCGGGCCGTCCCAGCTTGCCGGCGGCATGGTTGGGCTGGTGTCGGGCGTGTTCACGGCCCTCGCCTATGTGGAGGTCCGCCAACTGGGCGACCTGGGCGAGAACGAGGCACGCATCGTGTTCTACTTTTCCTTGGTGAGCGCAATTGCTGGCGGCGTCTGGATGCTGATAGGCGGCGCGCAGCCGCATACGTTGCACAGCGCGGCGCTGCTGCTGGCGGTCGGGCTTCTGGCCACGCTGGGCCAGACCGCCATGACGCGTGCCTACAAACGCGGTAACACGCTGCTGACTGCTAACCTGCAATACACCGGCATCGTCTTTGCGAGCGGGTGGGGTATGTTGCTGTGGAATGACCACCTGAACGCGCTGTCGTGGGCGGGCATGGCACTCATCATCGGCAGCGGCATCGTGACTACCGTCATGCGCGCCCGTCAGTCGGGCACCGAGCATCCGACGCCGCAGACAGCCGTGTCCGGCCCGGAAGCCGAGATTCACCCAGAAGTTTGATCGACCCAGGAGATTGCCGCCATGAGCGAACGCGCTCACTACGCCACCCTCATTACCGCACCGCAACTGGCCGCCCTGCAGCAGAGCGCCCCCGAAGCGGTGGTCGTCATCGATTGCAGCTTTGACCTTGCCAACCCCGCCGCGGGGCGCGATGCGTATCACGCCAGCCATGTGCCCGGCGCGTTCTACATGCATCTCGACAACGAGCTATCGGGCCCGAAAACCGGCACGAACGGCCGCCACCCGCTGCCCGATGCAGAAGCCTTGGTCGCGCGCCTGCAGGCACTGGGCGTCAACGACGACACGCAAGTCGTCGCGTATGACCGCCAGGGCAGCATGTACGCCGCGCGCCTGTGGTGGCTGCTGCGCTGGGTCGGCCATGCCGATGCGGCCGTGCTAGATGGCGGCCTGCAGGCCTGGGAAGCCGCGCACTTCCCCGTCGACCAGATCGTGCCCGAAGAACCGCAGCTCAACGCCACGCCCGGCAACATCACGCGCAAGCCCTCGCTCGTGCAGATGGTGACTGCAGATATCGTGCAGAAATACCTGGGCCACGCCGACAAGCCCGTCGTCGATGCCCGCGCCCCCGACCGCTACCGTGGCGAGAACGAAACGCTCGACCCCGTTGGCGGCCACATCCCGGGCGCACGCAATCGCTTCTTCCGCGACAACCTGCAGGCCGACGGCACGTTCAAGCCTGCGGAACAATTGCGTGCCGAGTTTGATGGCGTGCTGGCCGGTGCCCGGCCGCAAGACGCGACGCTGCAATGTGGCTCTGGCGTAACCGCCTGCCACAACGCATTGGCCATGGAGATCGCCGGCCTGACGGGCGCAGCGCTCTACGCCGGCTCGTGGAGCGAGTGGTGCAGCGACCCATCGCGCCCCGTGGCGACGGGGCCGAATCAGTAATCTGCGAATCTGGCGTGCAGCAAAAAGCCCGGCATCAACCGGGCTTTTTTTTCTTGAAGCGAATGCGGCACCTCAGTGCGCGTGACCGTGCAAACCTTCGGTCAGCAAAAAGATCATCGCGATGCCCGCTGCAATCAACGCGACCTGCACCGCCGATTCCTGCCAGCGCGGCCGGCGCTTCATCTGCGGCATCAGATCGCACACGGCGATGTAAATGAAACTGCTCGACGCCACCACCAGCACGTATGGAATCCACGACGTCAGGCGGTCCAGCAAGTAATAGCCAAGCACCGCGCCCACCAGCGCGCAAACACTGCAGAGCAGGTTGTAGACAAAGGCGCGCGTCTTGGTGAACCCGGCGTTGAGCAGCACCATAAAGTCGCCAATCTCTTGCGGAATCTCGTGAGCGGCAATCGCCAGCGCAGTGACGATGCCTACCTTGGTGTCCGCCAGGAACGCCGCCGCGATGACGATGCCGTCCGAAAAGTTATGCAGACCATCGCCCACCAGGATCATCAGGCCGCTGCGGCCCGCTTCCTGCCTGTCATGGCCGTGGTGATGTCCGTGACCATCGCCCTCGTGATGGTGTGAATGGCGGATCAGCGAGATCTTTTCCAGCAGGAAGAAACCCAGCAGCCCCGCCAGCAACGTGGCGAACAACGCATGCGTGTTGGGCTCGATACCGCGATGCGATTCGAACGCCTCCGGCAGCGAATGCAGCAGCGACGTGGCCAGCAGCACGCCCACCGAAAAGCTGACCATCCGATCGACCATGCGCGACAGCACCGTCAATGACAGCACGGCGGCGCCCGCCATGCTGCCGATGCCAGACAGCGCGGTGGCGAGAAGAATGCCTAACAGGGTGGTATCGAAGGTCATGCGGAGGTGACGCAGCGGGAGCCAATAAACGCAACAGAGTTGCAAGAAGGGCGAATTGTATGCCGCTTTATCAACCTTTGCCAGCACAGACAAAAGAAAAAGGCCCCAGCGACTGCGAGGGCCTTCCATGGTCAGCGCGTGGAGGCGCTACACCACGCCGTGATCCTTGAACCAGGCGAGGCACTTCTTCCAACCATCTTCCGCGTCGGCCTTCACATAGCTCGGGCGGTAATCGGCATGAAATGCGTGGCCCGAATTCGGATACACGATGATGCGCGATGCGTGCGCCTTGGGGTTCTTGGACTTTTCCAACGCGGTTTTCATCGTGTCGCGCACGTCTTCCGTGATCACGGTGTCCTTCGCGCCGTAGAGGCCCAGCACGGGCGCCTTCAATTCGTCCACCTTGTCGATGGGCGAAGCCGGTTGCAGCGGATTCGGATTGCCCTTCAGCGGCCCGTACCAAGACACTGCAGCCCTGATGCTGGGATTGCGCTCCGCGGCAAACCAGACGTGACGTCCGCCCCAGCAGAAACCGGTGATGCCGATACGCGCCGCGTCGCCCCCGTTCTCCTGGGCCCATGCGATCGTGGCGTCGATATCGCCCGCCACCTGCGAATCCGGCACCTTGGATACCACGTTGGCGACGGCTTCCTGGACCGTGCCGTAAGCGCGCGGATCGCCCTGGCGCACAAACAACTCAGGCGCGATCGCCAGATAGCCGAGCTTGGCAAAGCGCCGGCAGATATCGGCAATGTATTCGTGCACGCCAAAGATCTCGCTGACGACAATCACCACCGGAAGCTTCGTCTTGCCTTCTGGCTGGGCGCGATAGGCCGGCATCTTGAAATCGCCGACGAGCACAATCACCTCGCCCGCCGTCAGCCCATTGAAATCGGTATGGATCGTCTGCGCAGTCACCGGCAGCACCGCAGCCGCAAAGGCCGAGCCCAGTGCCGTCTTCATGAAGCCGCGACGGTCAAAGCTGCGGCCGGGTACCAGGCTCTCCACTTCTGCATCAAGCTGCATCGCACTCTCCTCGCGGGCGGTTACGGTGAACGAAGCGGCTAGTCTACCGAAGCGGTTGCATTGCTGCCGAGCCAGGCAACCAGCACAAGTACAGGGAACAGCCTAGTGCAGCTTGACCCGCGGATTCGTCTTGCTGCGCAGCCAGTGCATGACCGTATCCACCGACATGCGCACCCAACCGTGCAGCGCCAGAACGTGCATGCGATACAGCGACGTGTACATCAGCCGTGCCATCAGGCCTTCGATGAACATCGATCCGCCGATCAGCCCGCCCATCAGGCTGCCGACCGCGCTGAAATGGCCGAGCGAGACCAGCGAACCAAGATCCTTGAACGCGAACGGCTGGACCGGCTTGCCATCCATGCGCTTGCGCAACGCGTCGAACAGATAGGTGGCCTGCTGATGCGCAGCCTGCGCACGCGGCGGCACGCTAGTCGACGCCTCGGGCCACGGGCAGCTTGCGCAATCGCCAAAGGCGTAGATCGAGTCGTCGCCTTCCACCTGCAGCGTGCGCGAGACGACAATCTGACCCAGCTTGTTCACCGGCAGCCCCAGTTCGCCCAGCACCGACGGTGCACGGATGCCCGCGGCCCACACGGTCAGATCCGCCGGAATAGACTTGCCGCTGGCCGTGTTGACGGCGCTGGCAGTGACTTCCGTCACACGTTCGCTGGTGACGACGTCCACGTCGAGCTTGTGCAGCAGCTTGGTGGTCGCTGCCGAAATGCGCTCCTTGAGCACCGGCAAAATGCGCGGGCCGCCCTCGATCAAATGGATGCGGATGTCGTGGCGCGGGTCCAGCTTGTGCAGGCCATACGCGGCCAACACGTGGGCGGTGTTGCGCAACTCTGCCGACAGTTCCACGCCCGTGGCACCCGCACCGACGATGGCGATGTCCACCTGCGGACGCGCATCGCCCATACCGTTCTGTGCGCGCATACACGCTGCGATGAGCCTGCGACGGAAGCGCTCGGCTTGCCATGCGGTGTCGAGGGCGATGGCGTGCTCGGCCGTGCCCGGCACGCCGAAGAAATGCGTCACGCTACCGATGGACAGCACCAGCGTGTCGTACGCAATTGCGCGCTCGGGCAGCACCTCGGTGCCGTCGGCGTCAACGCATCCGGAAACAATGATGGATTTGGCGACGCGATCGAGGCCCTTCAGCTCGCCCTGCTGGAATTCGAAGCCGTGCCAGCGCGCCTGCGCCGCATATTCGAGCTGATGCGTGTTTGGATCCATGCTGCCGGCGGCGACTTCATGCAGCAGCGGTTTCCAGATGTGTGTGGGGTTGCGGTCGACCAGAATGACCTGCGCTGCGCCGCGCTTGCCGAGCTTGTCGCCCAGCCGCGTTGCGAGTTCCAACCCGCCAGCGCCCCCGCCGACCACCACAATGCGCGGCCCGTTCGCCTCGCCTGCGCCATCCGTCTGCCCTGCCATGTGCCTCTCCTGGAGCCGTTGAATCTTTTCGATCACGTGATCTGTCAGGTGCAGTCTGCTGCAACGCAAAATTCACCGCAACCCCGCACGCATGGATATGGCGAATCATGACAACCGCATGCCAAGGCCCTCCGCAGGCTGCCTCGGCAGGCAAACTGGCGCCACGCCTTGTATTACAGGGCGGCGCTCAGGCGGCAAGCGATTGCGTCAGTGCGCCTCTTCCCAGTTGGCACCCACGCCAACTTCGGCCACCAGAGGCACGCGCAACGTTGCGACGCTGCACATCAGCTCGGGCAGACGCTCGCGCACCACGGCCAGTTCGTCCTGCGGGACTTCCAGAACCAGTTCATCGTGCACCTGCATGACAAGGCGCGAGCGCATCGCCTCGGCTTCGAGCCAACCTTGCACAGCCAGCATCGACAGCTTGATCAGGTCAGCCGCCGTGCCTTGCATCGGCGCGTTAATGGCGGCGCGCTCGGCAGCCTGACGACGTGGGCCGTTGCCGCCGTTGATATCCGGCAGCCACAGGCGACGGCCGAAAACAGTCTCCACGTAGCCTTGCTCGCGCGCACTCTGGCGGGTTTCTTCCATGTAGCTCGCGGCGCCGGGGTAGCGGGCGAAGTAGCGGTCGATATAGAGCTTGGCAGCGTCGCGCCCAATGCCTAGATTGCTGGCCAGCCCGAACGCGCTCATGCCGTAGATCAGGCCAAAGTTGATGACCTTCGCCACACGGCGCTGGTCGGGCGAAACCTCCAGCGGCGTCACGTTGAACACTTCGGCGGCCGTGGCGCGGTGCACGTCCTGGCCCTCGCGGAACGCACGCATCAAGCCTTCGTCCTGTGACAGATGCGCCATGATGCGCAGTTCGATCTGCGAGTAGTCAGCCGACACGATCACGCTGCCCTCCGGGGCGATGAACGCTTCGCGGATGCGCCGCCCCTCTTCCGTGCGCACGGGAATGTTCTGCAGGTTCGGATCGGTCGAGGCCAGACGGCCCGTCACCGCCGTCGCCTGACCGTAGGTGGTGTGGACCCGGCCAGTGCGCGGGTTGACCATCTTCGGCAGCTTGTCGGTGTAGGTGGACTTAAGCTTGGCCAGGCCCCGGTAATCGAGCAGCAGCTTCGGCAGCGGGTAGTCTTCTGCCAGCTTCTGCAGCACTTCTTCGTCGGTCGACGGCGCGCCGCTTGCGGTCTTCTTGATGACCGGCAGCTTCATCTGGTTGAAGAAGATGTCGCCGATCTGCTTGGGCGAGCCGAGGTTGAACGGCTGCCCCGCAAGCTTGTGCGCCTCGGCCTCCAGATCGATCAGGCGCAAGCCCAGCTCATTGCTCTGCTTGGCCAGGCGGTCGGCATCGATCAACACGCCGTTGCGCTCCATCTTCTGCAGCACGATGGAGGTCGGCATTTCGATCTGCTCGTAGACGTAGCGCAGCTTGTCGTCTTCGGCCACCTTGGGGAACAGCGTGCGATGCAGACGCAGCGTGATATCGGCGTCCTCCGCCGCGTATTCGGTGGCGCGATCGAGCGGCACTTCGTCAAAGCCGATCTGCGAGGCGCCCTTGCCGCACACAGCTTCGTAGGTGATCGTCTTCAAGTGCAGCACGCGCTCGGCCAGTGCATCCATGCCGTGATTGCGGTGGGATTCGAGCACGTACGATTCGAGCATCGTGTCGTGCTCGATGCCGCGCAGCGCGATGCCATGGTTGGCAAACACATGCGCGTCATACTTCAGATGCTGTCCGACCTTCTTGCGCGATTCATCTTCAAGCCACAATTTCATGCGCGCAAGCACGGTGTCTCGCGAGAGCTGCGCCGCAGCATCAAACCCGGCCACATCAGGGCCGCGATGCGCCACCGGAATGTAGCAAGCCTCGCCCGGCTTGACCGACAGCGAAATGCCAACCAACTGCGCAAGCATCGGGTCAATGGATGTCGTCTCGGTATCGATGCAGACGAGGTCCACTTCATCCAGACGCTGCATCCATGATTCGAGCTGCGCTTCAGTCGTCACCGTCTCATACTTGATCTCGTCGGGCGGCGCTTCCACGTCGAACAGGCTGGCCTGGGCTTGCAGTTGCGCGGCCTCGCCGGCGTAATTCTTCACTGGCGTCGCGGCCTTGCGCGCGGCACCCATGCTGCGCGTATCGGGCAGCGCTTCTCCGGAGGCCTCGCGCAGCCACGTCTTGAAGCCGTATCGGGAGAAGAAATCGACGAGCTTGGATTTGTCTTCGCCGCCGTCGATCAGCGCATCGAATGTCGGTACTTCTTTGCTGAGGTCGCAGTCGAGCTTCACTGTCAGCAGCTCGCGGCCCTTGGGCAGCCACTCAAGCGTGCTGCGAAGGTTGTCGCCCACCACGCCCTTGATCTCGCCCGCGCGCGCCATGACATTGTCGAGCGTGCCGAATTCCGACAACCATTTCACCGCCGTTTTCGGGCCGACCTTGGGCACCCCCGGCACGTTGTCCACAGTGTCGCCAATCAGCGAAAGATAGTCGACGATGCGTTCGGGCGGCACGCCGAACTTGGCTTGCACGCCGGCCGGATCGAGCGTTTCATTGGTCATGGTGTTGACTAGCGTGACGTGGTCATTCACCAGTTGAGCGAGGTCCTTATCCCCCGTTGAGACGATGGTCCGGACGCCTTCGCGAGCCGCCCGTTCGGCCAGGGTACCGATCACATCGTCGGCCTCGACGCCCTCTACCACCAGGATGGGCCAACCCAATGCCCGTACGGCTTCGTGGATTGGTTCGATCTGCGCGCGCAGGTCATCGGGCATGGGCGCGCGATGCTCCTTGTAGGCCGGATAGAGGTCGTCGCGAAAGGTCTTGCCTTTGGCGTCGAAAATGCAGGCGCTATACTTGGCCGGGTAGTCGTTGCGCAGTTTGCGCAGCATGTTCACGATGCCGTAGATGGCCCCCGTAGGAAACCCTTCTCCGTTTCGCAAGTCGGGCAGTGCGTGATAGGCACGGTATAGATAACTCGAGCCATCGACGAGCAACAGCGTTTCTTGACTTTCCGACATTCCCATGGACTCTAAAGTGACTGGAACGCCAAAAGGCGTTTCCGATAATGGCGCTTCTGCTGAAGGCGGCATGGCAAAGCAGGCTGCTGGTGCTTCCGCGACGGAGGTTTCGGCGGCTGAACTGACCGGTGTGAGCCCCTCGCGCCAGGCCACCACGGCCGACATGGACGTCAACGTGACAGTGGGCGTTGAACAGGAGCCCCAAGCTGACGCGACACACGGCCGTACCGATCGCAAGATGATCCCCAGCCTGCGGGCACTCGCCGACGAAGAACGCGCCACCGCAAAGAAAGCGCGCGCCTCCTGGCAGATGTTCACGATTATGGCAGAGTTCATCGAGGCGACCGAGTACCTTTCGGAGATCCGTCCGGCCGTCTCAATCTACGGCAGCGCGCGCCTGCGCGAGGATTCGCCGTACTACGAACGCACCATCGAAATCGCCCGGCTGTTCTCGGATGCGGGCTTCGCCGTCATCTCCGGCGGAGGCCCCGGCATCATGGAAGCGGCCAACAAGGGCGCCCACGCCGGCAAGTCGGCCAGCGTCGGCCTGAACATCGAACTGCCACACGAACAGCAAGGCAATCGATACCAGGACATCTCGATGCGCTTCCGCCATTTCTTCACGCGCAAGGTCACCTTCGTGAAGAACTCGGATGCGTTCATCGTCATGCCCGGCGGTTTCGGCACGCTCGATGAACTGGCTGAAGTGCTCACGCTCGTCCAGACGGGCAAGTCGCGCAGTGTGCCGGTGGTCATGTTCGGCAGTCATTTCTGGAAGGGCCTGCTGGATTGGTTCCGCTTTACGCTGCTGCCAATGGGCTTGATTGCCGAGCACGACCTGGACATCATGCGCATCGTCGACGAACCCAAGGACGCGCTCGATGCCGTCTACGAGTTCTACGAAAAGCGCGAAGGCACCTCGCCGATTCCGCCCAAGGAAGAAATGTTCTATCTGTAATCTTGCGTGTGGCATTTGGCGCCACGCAAACGGACGATGGCGGGAGGCTGGACTGCTAGAATGTAGGGTCTCAGATCACCCGCCGGAGTCCATGATGGATTCGCTGCTTCACCCGCCCGCCCCCGTCCACTCCGGCTTTGCCAATGCCGCGCGCCTGATGCGCCACGCTGGGCTGCTGGCAGGCGCCATTTTTTGCCTCGCCCTGCCTGCGCACGCCGAGGTGACCTCTGACAGCGCCGGTTTGGACCTGCCGGACGTCAAGGCGATCAACAATCAGCCGATTTCCAAGCCGACTCGAGGCGCCATCCACAACGAGCGCGTCAAGCCGAGCTTCGACTACCGCGACAACGACGGTACGCAGGTCGAGGAATACCGCTTCCAGAAGGGCCAGGCGCCGGATATCCATGTCAAGTCGGGCATGGGCACGTCCTACAACCTGAGCAAGCCGGAAGACAGCTCGCCGCGTATCCGCGAGCGCGGCGATATCGACCGTGTGCCCTCGGTCAACGTCCTGAAGTTCTAAGCCTGTGCCGCGACCGCGGCGCCTGCAGGCCGGCTCCTCGGTAGACCGGCCCGCTTTCCCTCCACCCGTTTCCCGTTCCTGAAGCATGGCTGTTTTCACCCCGGTCTCCGACGCCGAGATCTCCCTCTGGCTGGACCAATACGATGTGGGCGCCGTGCGCGCATTTCGCGGCATCCCGTCCGGGATCGAAAACTCCAACTTCTTCCTGACAACGGAAAACGATGGGCAGACGCACGAATACGTCGTCACCCTGTTCGAGCGGCTGACGTTCGAGCAACTGCCGTTCTACCTGTATCTGATGCAGCATCTGGCGCAGCACGACATCAGCGTGCCGGCGCCGATTCCGGGGCGCGACGGCGAGATCCTGCGCACGCTCAACGGCAAGCCGGCGACTATCGTGACGCGTCTGGCGGGCCGCTCGAACCTGGCGCCCACGGTGTCGGAATGCGCCATCGTCGGCGACATGCTCGCGCGCATGCATCTGGCGGGGCGCGACTACCCACGCCATCAGCCAAACCTGCGCAGCCTGCCGTGGTGGAACGAAGTCGTGCCCGACGTCGTGCCCTTCGTGCACGGCGACACGCGCGCGCTGCTGGAAAGCGAACTCGCGCATCAACAACGCTTCTTCGCCAGCGCCGACTACGCCGCGCTGCCCGAAGGCCCGTGCCATTGCGATCTCTTCCGCGACAACGTGCTGTTCGAGCCGGCCGCCGATGGCCAGCCGGAACGCCTGGGCGGCTTCTTCGACTTTTACTTTGCCGGTGTCGACAAGTGGCTCTTCGACGTGGCCGTCACCGTGAACGACTGGTGCATCGACCTGGCCACGGGCGTGCTGGATGCCGAACGGGCACGGGCCATGCTCCACGCCTATCACGCCGAGCGTCCGTTCACAGACGCCGAATCGCGGCACTGGCAAGACATGCTGCGTGCCGCAGCCTATCGTTTCTGGGTCTCGCGCCTGTGGGATTTCTATCTGCCGCGCGACGCCGAACTGCTCAAGCCGCATGACCCCACCCACTTCGAGCGCGTGCTCCGTGAACGGGTTGGCGCGAGCGCCCTGACTCTGGATCTTCCCCAACCATGCAACTGATTGAAGTACCGGCCAAGCAAGGCTACGTCTGGCTGCGCCAGGGTGCGTGGCTGTTTCGCAAGAACCCGATTGGATTCTTGCTGCTGCTGTTCATCTATCTGTTCGCGGTCAACCTGTTGATGCTGCTAGTGCCGCCGATTGGTGTGTTCGCCATCCTGCTGGTGAATCCGGCCATCTTTGTGGGCTTCATGTCGGCCTGCCGCGACACAGTGGCGGGCAAGCGCGTCGGGCCGGCGTCGCTCATCGCGGGCTTTCGCGCATACGGTAAGGATGCAAGGCGCGGCCTGCTCAAGCTTGGCGGCATCTATGGCGTGCTGGTTCTCGTGGTCAGCGGCGTGCTGATGACGATGGTGGACGTTGACACGCTCATGACCGTCGTCAGCGACAAACCGCTCACGACTGAGGCGATCCGCGAGTTCTACCTCGCCATGGTGATGGGCTCGGTGCTGTACATCCCGGTGGCGGTGCTGTTCTGGTTTGCGCCGTTGCTGGTGGCATGGCACGGCATCCCGGTGGGCAAGGCGCTGTTCTTCAGCTGGATGACCGTGTGGCGCAATCGGGCGGCCTTCATCGTGTACGGCGTGCTCGTCGCAATCTTGCTGATCGCCGTGCCGCTGTTCATCGATGCGCTGTTCGCATCGAGCGGCGCCAACAACATCGCCCCGATCATCGCCACGCCGTACCGGATTCTGGTGATGGCGGTGCTGTACTGCTCGTTCTATGCCACGTACCGCGGTTGTTTCAACGTGACACAGGCCGCCGGCCAGACGACTGACACAGCGGCCTGATCGGCCCGATGGCCCGATCGACGCTCAGTTGATCGGGTCGAGCTTGGCGATACCCAACGCCAGCGTTTTCACCCCGTGGCGGTTGAACTTGATCTGGGCGCGCGCCTCGGCGCCCTCGCCTTCCAGCGTCGTGATGACGCCTTCCCCGAACTTGTTGTGGAACACCGACTGGCCCACGCGGAAGCCCGTGGCCTCTGCACGCTTGGCATCGGCGTAATTCTTGCCGGTGTCCATGCCGCCGGTCGGGCGGCCAGTGTAGGCGTCATCATCACCGCGCTCGGGACGCTTGAACCAGTCCTTGCCCCAGGCGGAATCGCCTTGCACACGGCGCGTCGCCTGGTAGCCCGAGTGCTGCGGCGTCAGCCACTTCAGCGTCTCTTCGGGGAGTTCGTCAAAGAAGCGTGAGCGGATGTGGTAGCGAATCTGTCCGTGCAGCACGCGGCTTTGCGCGAACGACAGATACAACCGCTCGCGCGCGCGCGTAATCGCCACATACATCAGGCGGCGCTCTTCCTCCAGGCCGTCCTTCTCCATCTGGCTGTTTTCGTGCGGGAACAAGCCTTCTTCCAGCCCAGTGATGAAGACGACGTGGAACTCCAGCCCCTTGGCCGCATGCACGGTCATCATCTGCACGGCATCCTGGCCGGCCTGGGCCTGGTTGTCGCCTGCTTCGAGCGAGGCGTGCGTAAGAAACGCGACCAGCGGCGTCATCTCCGCAGGCGTCTCGTCGGTCACGAGTTCAGAGGCGGTATCGATCTCGCCGCCTTCGATGCGAAGCATGGCGTCGTGGCGCACCGGCAGCGCGGTCGCAATCGCGTCGACGCCGTAGCCTTCCTCGGCAACGAAGGCTTGGGCTGCGGTGACCAGTTCCTGCAAGTTCTCGATGCGGTCCTGGCCTTCCTTCTCGCCCTGGTAATGCGTGATCAGGCCGCTGGCGTGGATGACGTGCTGGACGATCTCGGGCAGCGTCATCTGGCGCGTGTCGGCACGCATCTGTTCGATCAGACGGACAAACGCCGACAACTTGGTGCCCGCCGCGCCCGTGAGATACGGCACCGCCGCTGCGAGCGAGATGCCATACAGCCGCGCCGCATCCTGCAACTGCTCCAGGGAGCGCACCCCAACGCCGCGCGCCGGAAAGTTCACCACGCGGCCAAACGCAGCATCGTTATCCGAGTTCTCCAGCAGCTGGATGTACGCCAGCGCGTGCTTGATTTCCGCGCGCTCGAAGAAGCGCAGGCCGCCGTACACCTTGTAAGCGATGCCAGCCGAGAACAGCGCGTGCTCGATCACCCGTGACTGCGCGTTGCTGCGATACAGGATGGCGATTTCCGAACGCGCCGTACCGCTGGCAATACGGTCACGGATTTCTTCGACGATCCAACCGGCCTCTTGTCCATCCGTCGCGGCCTGGTAGACACGCACCGGCTCACCGTGGCCGGCATCGGTACGCAGGTTCTTACCCAGCCGACGCGTGTTGTGCGAGATCAGGTGGTTGGCGGTATCGAGGATGTGGCCGTGCGAGCGATAGTTCTGCTCCAGCTTGATCCGGTGCTCGACGCGGAATTCACGTTCAAAGTCGACCATATTGCCAACGTTGGCACCACGAAACGCGTAGATGCTCTGATCATCGTCGCCCACCGCGAAGATAGCGTTGGGCGCGACACCGGGCTCGCCGAGGCCGGCCAGAATCTTCAGCCAGGCGTATTGCAGCTTGTTCGTATCCTGGAACTCGTCAACCAAGATGTGCTTGAAGCGCCGTTGGTAGTGCGCGCGGATGGCGTCGTTGTAGCGCAGCAGTTCGTAGCAGCGCAGCAGCAGTTCGGCAAAATCGACCACGCCTTCGCGCTGGCATTGCGCGTCGTAAGCGGCGTAGAGGTCGGCCATGCGGCGGTCGTATTCGTTGGCGATTTCCAGATCGCCCGCGCGCAAGCCCTGCTCCTTGGCGCCATTGATGAAGTACTGGACGTTCTTTGGCGGGAATTTCTCGTCGTCGATATTGAGCGACTTGAGCAAGCGCTTCACGGCGGAAAGCTGGTCTTGCGTGTCCAGAATCTGGAACGTCTGCGGTAAGCCGGCATCGCGGTAATGCGCGCGCAGCAACCGGTTGCACAGGCCGTGGAACGTGCCGATCCACATGGCGCGCGTGTTGATCGGCAGCATGGCCTGCAGGCGGGCCGTCATTTCCTTGGCCGCCTTGTTCGTAAACGTGACGGCCAGCACACCCGACGGCGACACCCGCGCACTCTGGATCAGCCAAGCGATGCGGGTAGTCAACACACGCGTCTTGCCGCTGCCCGCCCCCGCCAGGATCAGCGCCGATTCATCGGGAAGGGTGATGGCAGCGCGTTGTTCGGGGTTCAGATTGGCGAGCAGGTCGGACATGCGGGAGGAGCCTCGGCAGAATCCTGAAATTATACCGGCCGCATTCGCCGCTTCGCCCGTGCCGGACATCGACACGCCGTATAATTCCAAGCTTTCGCCCGCCATTTTCCTGGGCCAAACGTCTTTTTACGCCGATTGCGCGCCCTGTCAGCATGACCGATCAAAACCAGTCCCTCGCCAAGAGTTTCGAACCCGCCACCATCGAGCAGAAGTGGAGCGCGGCTTGGGAAGCGATGGGCGTCTCCCGCGCGACGCTCGAAGCCGGCAAGCCCGACTTCTGTATCCAGCTTCCGCCGCCGAACGTGACGGGCACGCTGCACATGGGCCACGCGTTCAACCAGACCATCATGGATGGCCTGACGCGCCACGCGCGCATGGCCGGCGCCAATACGCTGTGGGTACCGGGCACCGACCACGCCGGCATTGCCACGCAGATCGTCGTCGAGCGCCAGCTGGATGCCCAAGGCGTGTCGCGCCATGACATGGGCCGCGAGAAGTTCGTCGAGAAGGTGTGGGAATGGAAGGAGCAATCGGGCTCGACCATCACGCGCCAAGTGCGCCGCATGGGTGCCTCCATCGACTGGGAGCGCGAATATTTCACGATGGACCCGAAGATGTCGCGCGCGGTCAGCGACGTCTTCGTGCGTCTGTATGAGCAGGGCCTGATCTACCGCGGCAAGCGCCTGGTCAACTGGGACCCGGTGCTCGGCACCGCCGTATCCGACCTGGAAGTGGTGAGCGAAGAGGAAGAAGGCTCGCTGTGGCACATCCGCTATCCGCTGGCCGAACCGGACGCCGTGCACGGCCTGACACACCTGACGGTGGCCACCACCCGCCCCGAGACGATGCTCGGCGACACGGCCGTGATGGTGCACCCCGAGGATGAGCGCTACGCCCACCTCATCGGCAAGTTCGTTCACCTTCCGCTGACCGATCGCAAGATCCCGGTGATTGCAGACGAATACGTCGACCGCGAATTCGGCACCGGCGTGGTCAAGGTCACCCCGGGCCACGACTTCAACGACTACGCCGTGGGCCAGCGCCACAAGCTGCCGCAGTTGTCGATCCTGACGCTCGACGCGAAGATCGTTGCCGATGCTCCGGCCGCGTACGCAGGCATGGATCGGTTTGACGCGCGCAAGAAGATGGTCGAAGACCTCGAAGCGCAGGGCCTGCTGGCTGAAGTCAAAAAGCACACGCTGATGGTGCCGCGCGGCGACCGTACCGGCGTCGTGATCGAGCCGATGCTGACGGATCAGTGGTTCGTCGCCATGAGCAAACCGGCGCCGGAAGGCACGCGCTTCCCGGGCCGCTCCATCGCTGAAGTGGCGCTGGACGCCGTGCAGAGCGGCAAGATCAAGCTCGTGCCCGAGCAGTGGGTCAACACGTACAACCAGTGGCTGAACAACATCCAGGACTGGTGCATCTCGCGCCAACTGTGGTGGGGCCACCAGATTCCGGCGTGGTACGACGAAGCCGGCAACGTATACGTCGGCCGTACCGAAGAAGAAGCCAAGGCCCAAGCGACGGCCAAGGGCTACACCGGCACGCTCACGCGTGACGACGACGTGCTGGACACGTGGTTCTCGTCCGCGCTGGTGCCGTTCTCATCGCTGGGCTGGCCGGCCGATACGCCGGAACTGAAGCACTTCCTGCCGTCCACCGTGCTGGTCACGGGCTACGACATCATCTTCTTCTGGGTGGCGCGCATGGTCATGATGACCTTGCACTTCACCGGCGAAGTGCCCTTCCACACCGTCTACGTGCACGGCTTGGTGCGCGATTCGGAAGGCAAGAAGATGAGCAAGTCCGAGGGCAACACGCTCGACCCGGTGGATCTGATCGACGGTATCGCGCTGGAGCCGCTGCTGGCCAAGCGCACGACCGGCCTGCGCCGCCCGAAGGACGCGCCCAAGGTCGAGAAGCGCACGCGCAAGGAATTCCCCGAAGGCATTCCGGCATTCGGTGCCGACGCGCTGCGCTTTACGTTCGCCTCGCTCGCCACACTTGGCCGCAGCATCAACTTTGACCCGGGCCGCTGCGAGGGCTATCGCAACTTCTGCAACAAGCTCTGGAACGCCACGCGCTTCGTGCTGATGAACACCGAAGGCCAGGACTGCGGCATGCAGGAATGCGTCGGTGATTGCGGCCCAGAAGGCTACCTGCACTTCTCGCAGGCCGACCGCTGGATCGTCTCGCTGCTGCAACGCGTGGAAACTGAAGTGGAGAAAGGCTTTGCCGACTACCGCTTCGACAACATCGCCAACGCCATCTACAAGTTCGTCTGGGACGAATACTGCGACTGGTATCTGGAGCTGGCCAAGGTGCAGATCCAGACCGGCACGCCGGCTCAACAGCGCGCCACGCGCCGCACGCTGCTGCGTGTGCTGGAAACGGTGCTCCGCCTCGCCCATCCGATCATTCCGTTCATTACCGAAGAACTCTGGCAGAAGGTTGCACCGATGGCCGGCCGCGCCAAGGGCGACGGCACCGAAAGCCTCGCGCTGCAGGAGTACCCCCGCGCCGTGCTCAGCAAGATCGACGAGCAGGCCGAACAATGGGTGCAGCAGTTGAAAGCACTGGTGGACGCCTGCCGCAACCTGCGCGGTGAGATGAACATTTCCCCCGCACAGCGCGTGCCGCTGTACGCCAATGGCGAGGCCGAATTCCTGCAGGTGGCGGCGCCGTACGTCCAAGCGCTGGGCAAGCTGTCTGAAGTGAAGGTCTACACGGATGCGGCCGCCATGGAGCAGGACGGTGCCGGCGCACCGGTCGCCATCGTCGGCGAGAACAAGCTGCTGCTGAAAATCGAGATCGACGTGGCCGCCGAGCATGCGCGCCTGTCGAAGGAAATCGACCGCCTGCGCGGCGAGATCACCAAGTGCGAAGCCAAGCTCGGCAACGAATCGTTCGTTGCCCGCGCGCCGGCCGCCGTGGTGGAACAGGAACAAAAGCGTGTGACGGATTTCAAAGCCACGCTGGCCAAGCTGGAAGCCCAGATTGCACGGCTGCCGGTACAGGCTGCCTGAGCGCCCAGAACAATCGATATCAAGGAAACCACGATGCAACGCGTCACCAAAGCCGTTTTCCCCGTCGCGGGGCTCGGAACCCGCTTTCTGCCGGCCACGAAGGCCAGCCCGAAGGAAATGCTCCCGGTCGTGGACAAGCCGCTGATCCAGTACGCCGTGGAAGAAGCCATGGCCGCCGGCATCACCGAGATGATCTTCGTCACGGGCCGTAGCAAGCGCGCCATCGAAGATCACTTCGACAAGGCTTACGAACTGGAAGCGGAACTGGAAGCCAAGCACAAGACTGCCCTGCTTGAGGTCGTACGCTCGATCAAGCCGTCGCATGTGGATTGCTTCTACGTGCGCCAGCCTGAAGCGCTGGGCTTGGGCCATGCCGTGCAATGTGCCGAGAAGCTCGTCGGCGATGCGCCTTTCGCCGTCATCCTGGCTGACGACCTGCTGGACGGCGACCCGCCCGTCATGAAGCAGATGGTCGACCTGTACGAACACTACAACTGCTCGGTAATTGGCGTGGAAGAAATTGACCGCGAGCAGAGCCGTTCGTACGGCGTGGTCGATGGCCGGCCGTGGGAAGAGGACGGCAGCGTGATCAAGATGTCGGGCATCGTCGAAAAGCCGGCGCCGGAAAACGCGCCGTCCAACCTGGGCGTGGTCGGCCGCTACATCCTCACGCCGCGCATTTTTGAACACATCCGCAACCTCAAACCGGGCGCGGGCGGTGAACTGCAGCTGACGGACGCCATCCAGTCGTTGCTGTCCGCAGAGCAGGTGCTCGCCTATCGCTACAAAGGCGTGCGCTACGACTGCGGCAGCAAGTTAGGCTACTTGAAGGCAACGGTAGAACTGGCGCTCAAGCACAAGGAAGTCGCTGCCGACTTCCGAGCCTATCTGGCTGCGCGCGGCTGAGCCAATAGGCGCGTCGCCATGGAAAAAACCCGCGCAGCGTGAGCTGACGCGGGTTTTTTGTTGCCGGATCGTGTCCCGTCCGTCCGGCGCGGAGTTCCACCCTTTTGCGAGGAGAGGCTGCAGCCCTTCTTATTGCGGCGCCGTCAGCGGTTTGATGGTGTTGTTCAGCAAGCTCCAGTACGAACTGGTGCTGTACGGCAGCATCTGCTCAACGTAGTTCCACCAGAAGTAGCCGCCGATGAAGCGCGGATCCGCTGCCATCGAGGTGGTACCCATGGGGTAGTACGACTTGATCAAGTTCTGCTGCACCGACAGCGGCGCCGACGTACTGGACGTACCGATTTCACCAAAGCCCACCTTCGCGGCCGGGAAGATGCTTTCAAGCAACTTGAAATCGTTTGCCCACGACGGATTCAAACCCGGGCAGTCCTGGTACGGGTAGTAGCTGAACAGTGCGTAGTCCGCACCTTGGAGCACACGGGACGGCAGGAAATTGGTCGCCCAGGTACGCCATGAGTCCATCGACAGTTCGTAGCAGTTGGTGCCCTTGCCATCGTCGTTGTAGTACATCGTCACCGACACCAGGCCACCCGCACCCTTCACGATGTCGTAGGCATTGCCGACCATCTGACCGATCTGCTGTTCCTGCGACGTTGCCGTCGCGGTCGGACCGCTCGGATTGGCACGCAACCATTCGCCATTGATTTCATTGGCGATTTCCCATACGTCCACGACATTCTTCAGCGTGCTCACCAACTCGTTAGTGCGTGCGCTGTAAGTGGTCGAGTCGACCGGGAAATAGTACGAATCCATCACTTCGCCCATCACGTAGGCAACTTGATGAAGCTTGACCAGCGGTGCGTAATAGTCGGCTGCCGATGTACCCGGGTCGAAGACCACGCGCACGGTCGGCTTGTACGGCAGGTGCGTGAGCGACGCCACGATCGCATTGATTTTGCTGACGTCATCAAGCGTGACGCCGTAGATGGGTGCCTTCGGGCGCGTGGCCTGCGCCGAGGCATTTTGTATTCCCAGACCTGTCAGCGTTGTTGCCGCCGCCAGACCCACCAAAGCGCGCAGGCTCATGCGCGCCGCCCTCTGTGCTGCTTTCTTGGTTTCCAACATTGTGATTTTCTATTCCCTCGGACGCAAAAACGTTACGCCCAGTACTGCGATGGACAAGCGCCGTCCTACCTGTGCGGTATCCCGATGTGGTGTGACTCCTTTGACACACTGAACACCGAACGGGTGCGAGCGTCAGATGACGCCCCGGTCGGCGAATGGATGCGCGATTAGAGGTCCTGCTGAGTCGATGGATCGATCAACGGCCGTGCGCTTATTGAGTGGACTGGTACAGCTGGCGCGAGCTCGCCCGAGGGCAGCACGCGGCTTGAAAAATGTGACAAGCCCTGCACTTCAGTTGGCTACCAACTGCGCTCCCCCCGTTGGCAGCCAAGCGGCATGATACCGGATGTTGTCGGGAGATCAACGAAATTTAACGCTGCTTACGCAGCAATAATAAAAAAACCGCGGGTCGGGCAGACGCGCGGTTCTTCGAAACGCCCACGGGGTGGACGTCTTGGCGGCACAGCCGTTTTTACTTGTGCCGGTAGTTGATGCGACCCTTCGTGAGGTCGTACGGCGACATCTCCAGCTTCACGCGGTCGCCCGCGAGAATGCGGATACGGTGCTTCTGCATCTTGCCCGATGCGTAAGCCCAGATTTCCACGCCGTTTTCCAACTGCACGCGAAAACGATTGTCGGGTAGTGCTTCAGACACCACCCCTTCAAATTCAATCAGTTCTTCCTTGGCCAAACTCGTTCCTTTGTATGCAGCACGCGGCTGCGCCGATGGTTGCAATGATGTGATGACCCACCCGAACCACGCCACACGCATCTAGGATGCATGCAGCGGTACGCCGCGATCATCTGCCCGGACAGCGGGCTTGGGGGGTACCGAGTTGCACGAAACACAAATCGCGCCCGCCAGTGGCGCGCGCCGTTTCGTGCAAGCGAGAGCGAGGATGGGTGGCGGTCGCAGAAGCGCGCCGCCCGACTCGGCGCGGGGTATTCCCCGGTGCTGGACTCAGCTGCTACCGGCCAGGATTGGCGCGGAGGCGAGCCGGATTCGCTTTCTATTCTACCACGGGGAGCTTCCGCGGGTTCAGGCGCCGTCGGCAGGAAGCGACAGTTCAGGCACGTCGCCATCGATGATGCTCTCAGCAAAGCGCAGCGCTGCAATGCGCGCAGCACCCACATTGCTGAATTGTCGATCCCCTGAGAGGCGGAAGACCTGCGTCTGCCCGGGTTCGGGCGACTCCCCCGCCCTACAGATCATCACGGCAGCGTTGTAGCTGCGATCTTCCCTGGCCTCAGGCCAGCGTGCCGTGCGTTCATGTTGGAAAGCCAACGGATAAATGTCGAAGCCTTTGTATTGGCCCGCCGGCGAAGTGTCCATCTGAAATGCCCCCTTCTTGAACGTCGAGTGCTGTCTGACTATACACCCGTGCGTTTTGCATGGCGATGAAAGCGACGGCAACGTTTGACTTCGGGCACGGCACAGCAGGTGCAGACCAATCGGCCATGGCAAAGAGGTCCGAAGCGACGACGAACGCTGGTCTAAAGAAGTTTCAGAACGCCCCGCCCCGGCCGCACGGGGCGGGGCGATCCGATTGTGCTAGCTTGGATTGATTGGTGCCTGCCGGGGCATTCAAACGGATACGCACGCTCTGAGCACGGCACTGCCTCCCAATCCTCTCAAGAGTGACAATGCGCCTGATCTCTCCAATTGCCCTGGCATGTGCCGGGCTAATGCTGTCTGCCTGTGGTGGCGGCGACGGTGGTTCGTCATTGAGCCCGCAAGCTGGCGCTGCTTCCAATACCGCGGCAGCGTCGAAAAAGATGGCTAGTACTGCCACGGCCACCACACCCGCTTGCGGAGTCAACGGCACCTCGCCGCTGGCAGGCGTGCAAACGTGGATGTATCAGTTGCAGGGCATGACCACCGGCGCGCAGATCGATGCGCTGGATGCGCAGCCGTACGACATGCTGGTAATCGAGGCCAACAACACCGTCAAAGGGCTGGAGAACTTCAACACCGTCGACATGGTGGCGCGCCTGCACACCAAGCCCGACGGCTCCGCGCGCAAGGTGCTCGCGTACATCGACATTGGCGAGGCCGAAGACTTCCGTACCTATTGGGCGTCGAACTGGAAGGCGCCCACCGCTGACGGCCCCGGCACGCCCGACTTCATCATCAAGGCCGACCCCGATGGCTGGGCCGGTGACTACCCCGTAGCGTTCTGGGATCCGCGCTGGCAAGCGCTCTGGCTCGGGCCGAACGGCGCCGTCGCGCAACTGGCGCGCGAAGGGTTCGATGGCGTTTATCTGGATTGGGTCGAGGCGTACGCCGAGCCTTCGGTGGCGGACGCGGCCCAGGCGGCTGGCGTCGACCCGGCGCAGGCCATGGTGGATTTCATCGCCAAAATCCGTGCAGCGGGCCGCGCCATCAATCCGCAGTTCGCGGTGATCCAGCAAAACGCACCCTCGTTGATCGACGACGGCGGTGAATCAACCTTGCTGGCAACAATCGACGGCATCTCGCAGGAAGACACGTGGTTCGGCGGCAGTGCGGATGCCGCGTGGGGCAGCGCCTCTGGCGGCGACAAGGCCGCCAGTGCAGATGACACGCAATGGACGATTAACCAACTCCAGAAATACTGCGCTGGGAACGTGCCCGTCTTCACGATCGACTACGCGTTGAAGACCACCAACGCGCAGAAGGTCTACACGGCTTCGCGCGGGCAAGGCTTCCACCCGCTGGTCTCCCGCATTGCGCTGTCCAAGCCGACGACTACGCCGCCCTGGAATTATTGACTACGCTCAACGACGCACCGGCCGCCGTATCGGCAAACGGCAGGCCGACGTAGTTTTCGGCCAGCACGCGGGCCCCGGCCGGTGAGCTGGTCACGTAGTCCAGCTCGGCGCGCTGCAGCTTTTGCATGAACGGCGCGTGGTCGTCAAAGCGATGCAGCATCGACGTCATCCACCACGAGAAATGCTCGGCGCGCCAGACGCGTTGCAGGCAGCGTTCGGAGTAGCTTGCAAGCTGGGCGGTGTCGTCCTGCTTGTAGCGCGCGGTGAGCGCCTGAGCCAGCACGCGAACGTCAGCCACAGCCAGGTTCATCCCCTTCGCGCCGGTGGGCGGCACGATGTGCGCGGCGTCCCCCGCCAGGAACAGGCGGCCGTACTGCATCGTCTCGCAGACAAAGCTGCGCATCGGCGTGACGCTCTTCTGTAGGATCGGGCCTTCCTTCAGGCGCCAGCCGTCGTTGTTCTCCAGTCGCGTGTGGAGTTCATCCCAGATGCGCGCATCGGACCATTCGGCCAGGTTTTCATCGGGCTTGCATTGCAGGTAAAGCCGCGTGATCTTGGGTGAGCGCATGCTGAACAGCGCAAAGCCGCGGTCGTGGCTCGCGTAGATCAGCTCTTCCACGGCGGGCTCGGCTTCCGCCAGGATGCCAAGCCAGGCAAACGGATACACGCGCTCGAACACCGCTTGCCGCTGCGCCGGAATCGCTTGCCGGCAGATGCCGTGAAAGCCATCGCATCCGGCGATGTAATCGCATTGCAATGTCTGCGGCACGCCGTCGTGGACGAACTGCACCGAAGGCGTGGCCGACTCGATGTCGTGTACCGACACATCGCTCACATCGAACAGCAGCGGAGCGCCCTGCTCCATGCGCGCCGCAATCAGATCCTTGACCACCTCATGCTGCCCATACACGGTGATCGAGCGGCCGCCCGACATCGCCGTCAGGTCAATGCGATGGCGCTTGCCACCAAATAGCAGATCGATGCCGTGGTGGACCAGCCCTTCGCGGCGCATCCGCTCGCCCGCGCCCGCTTCGTTAAGCACATCGACCGTGCCTTGCTCCAGCACGCCGGCACGGATGCGCTCTTCAACGTACGCGCGGCTCTTGGTTTCGAGGATGACGGCGTCGATGCCGTTGCGGTGCAGAAGCTGCCCGAGCAGAAGGCCTGCCGGGCCCGCGCCGATGATGGCGACCTGGGTGCGCATGGTGGTTGTCTCCAGAGGTGTTTGGAATCGTTCTGGCAACCATTGTTGGCCTGTGCCTTGATATCGCACAATGCAATATTGACGATAAACTTTATCGCTAATTCAGATAGTACGTTTGCCATGTCGACCCTGCCCGACTTTGACCTGAATCTGTTGCCGATCCTGCTGGCGCTGCACGACGCGCGCAGCGTGAGCATGGCCGCGCAACAGCTCGGTATGAGCCAGCCTGGCGTGAGCACCGCGCTGGGGAAGCTGCGTGCCGCGTTTGACGACCCGCTGTTTGTACGCACCTCGCGCGGCATGGAGCCGACGCCGCGAGCGCTGGCGCTCATTCCTGCAGCACGCGATGTGCTGGCGCGTGTGCAGCAGGGCATTCTGGAAACCGGCGCGTTCGATCCGGCCACGACCACGCATACGTTCTCGATCTCGTTGTCAGACGTGGGCGAGATGGTGTTTTTGCCGCGCATTGTCGAGGCGATGGCGCGGCAGGCGCCGCGGGCGTCGGTGCAGTCTGTATCGCTGCCGCCGGCGCAGATCGAGCGCGCGCTAGAGACCGGTTCGCTCGACCTGGCTGTGGGTTACTTCCCTGACTTGAAGAAGAACAACTTCTTCCAGCAGCGGCTGTTTACGCACTATTTCACATGCATCGTGCGCGCCGATCATCCCGTCACGCGCGGCGGCAACACAAAGCTGTCGATGGCGCAGTTCCTGGAATACGGGCACGCCGTGGTGCGCGCGGAGGGGCGCAGTCAGGAACTGTACGAGCGGTTTCTGGAACGCAAGCGCATCCGCCGTAAGCCAGCGCTGCTGACACCGCATTTCATGAGCATTCCGTTCATCCTGGCGCGCACGGACTTGATTGCGACGGTGCCGCACGCGGTGGGCCTGTCGTTCATGCAATCGCACGCCAACATCTGCGTGATGGAGCCGCCGCTGGAGCTGCCGAGCTTCGATCTCAAGCAGCACTGGCATCGCAAATTCCATAACGACACGCGCAACCAATGGTTCCGCGCGCTGGTGTCGTCGCTGTTCAACGACGAGGCGGATGAATGGCGCGAGCCCGGCCATCGGCCCGCTAAACGCAAAAACACGAAGTAATCGACCTGCCCCGGATGTTCACAATCACGCGCAGGCGGCGTCGGCGGCCATTTTCCCGGTGTGTTGCGTGGCGCCTACCCGAGACGGAGGATTCTGCGTCTACGTCTTCGAAGCGGCCTCCGCGTCCATCTCCGCAAACACCGTCTGCGCCAGATGAAACGCATGGTTGGCCGCCGGCACGCCACAGTAGATGGCGGTCTGCAGCAGCGTTTCCTGAATCTCGTCGCGCGTGACGCCGTTGTTGGCAGCGGCACGCAGATGCAGACGCAACTCACCGTCGCGGCCGAGGGCGACCATCATGGCGATCGTCAGGAGACTGCGCGTGTGGCGCGGCAAACCGGGGCGTGTCCAGATTTCGCCCCAGGCATAGCGCGTGATGAGATCCTGGAACGGTGCGGTCAGCTCGGTCTGCGCGGCGTTGGCACGATCGACGTGGGCATCACCCAGCACAGCGCGGCGCACTTCCATGCCCGCAGCGTAGCGTTCGCGATCATCCATGGGAGACCTCGCGCGCAACGCCCGTCGTCAAGAAGCTGACCAGCGCTTCGGTGTAGCCGTCAGCCTGCTCCCAGTTGGCGAGGTGGCCAGCGGAGAGTTCGATGTATTGCGCACCGGGCACGCCGTCGGCAATGAGCTTGGTCTGAGCGGCGGGCGTGGAGATATCGTGCGTGCCGCCGATCACCAGCATCGGCACGCGGATGTCCGGCAGCTGCGCGCGTAAATCCGCATCGCGAATCGCGCCGCAGTTGCCGTTGTAGCCCGCGTCCGGCGTCGACAGCAACATCGCCTTGACGATGTCGACGCGGCTTGCGTTGGCATCGCGGTAGCCCTGCGTGAACCAGCGCTCCAGCACGGTTTCCGTAATGCTAGCCATACCGCCCTGTTCGACCTGCGCGATGCGGGTGTTCCAGCTTTGCTGCGTGCCGATCAGCGCGGCGGTGTTCGTCACCACCATGCGCGGGAAGCGCTCGCCGTGATACGCGGCCAGCCACAGGCCAGTCAAGCCGCCCATCGACAGGCCGCAGAACAGCGCAAGCTCAATGTTGTAGTGGTCGAGCAACGCAAGCACATCCCCGCCAAGCTGTGCGACACCGAACGGCGCGTCGGGCACGCTCGACTTGCCGTGGCCACGCTGGTCATAGCGCAACAGGCGGAAGTGCTGACGCAGCGCTTCGAGCTGCGGCTCCCACATGCCCAGGTTGGTGCCTAGCGAGTTCGACAGCACAAGCACCGGCTTACCCGTGGCGGGCCCATCATCGAATTCGTGATACAGGCGGACGTTGTCGTGTTCAAGCCAGGGCATGGTGTCTCCGTGGAATGCGTGTTCAGGGGTGGCGGCGAGCGTGTTCCGCGAGCACGCGGTCGACAGCGGCGCCCGCATCGCCAAGGTAATGGGTGGGATCGAGCAGCGCGCTCAGCCGTTGCGGCGTGGCGGTGCCCCAGATGCGCAGGACGTCGGCGTCTTGGGCCAGCACGTCATGCAGCGTTTTGCTCTCTTGTACGGCTTTGCGGCTGGCCGCTTCGACCACATGGTGCGCTTGCAGGCGACCAAGATCTGCGCCGAGCGCCAGCATCACGGCTTCACCAAGGATCAGGCCGTGCGTGAGGTCCAGATTCGCGCGCATGCGAGCGTCGTCAACATGCAAACCTTCAACAATCTCACGCATGCGATCGAGTGCGCCGGCCACGAGGCAAGCCATCTCGCGCAACGTCGCCCATTGCGCCTGCCAGCCGCCGAGCGCGCGTTCGTGCTCCTGCGGCAGCGCAGACAGCAGCGTGCTCGCCAACCCCGGCATGCGTGCGGCCACAGCCAGCACCGTCGCGCAACCGACCGGGTTGCGTTTATGCGGCATGGTGGAAGAGCCGCCCTTGCCTGCACCGGACGGCTCGGCAACCTCGCCGACCTCGGTCTGCATCATCAGCGAGAGATCGCGCGCGAAGTGGCCCAGCGTGCCGGTCAGCAGCGCGAGCGTGGTGCCAATATCGGCGATTCGATCTTGCTCGCCGTGCCAGGAGAGCGCCGGCAGCGGCAAGTCAAGCTCGTGCGCCAGCGTTTGAGCGACGGCACGTGCATGTTCGCCCAAGCTGGCAAGCGTGCCTGCCGCTCCGCCAAACTGCAGCGCGGGCACATGCGCGCGCAATGCGGCAAAACGATCCTGCGCCCGATGCACCGCTTCCAGCCAGCCCGCAACCTTGCGCCCGAACGTTGTCGGTAGCGCCTGCTGCAACCATGTGCGCGCCACCATCGGCGTATTGCGATGACGTTGCGCCAGCGCGGCCAGACCGTCCGCCAGCTTCTGCAGATCCGCGTCGATCAACTCCGCCGATTGCCGCCACTGCAGCATCAGACCAGTATCGATGATGTCCTGGCTGGTCGCGCCCCAATGCACGTAGCGCGCGGCGCTTTCATCGTGCTGCGCGACGGCGGCGGTCAGTTGCTTGACCAGTGGAATCGCCAGGTTGCCAGCACTGGCAGCGGCGGTGCCCAGCGCATCCAAGTCCAACGTAACGTTGGCGCACACCGCGCGAATCGGCGCCACGGCTTGCGCCGGAATCACGCCAACCGCGCCCTCGGCCTGGGCGAGCGCGGCCTCCACATCGAGCATCGCGCGCACGGTGGCCGCATCGGACCACACCGCCAACATGGCCGGTGTGGAGAATGCGCGATCGAGCAGTCCGCTGGTCATGGCCGTATCAAACGCGTTCGATCACCAGCGCAATGCCCTGCCCCACGCCGATGCACATCGTGCACAGTGCATAGCGTCCGCCCGTGCGTTGCAGCTGATACATCGCCGTCGTCACCAAGCGCGCGCCGCTCATGCCGAGCGGGTGGCCCAGTGCGATGGCGCCGCCATTCGGATTGACGCGCGGATCGTCATCACGCAGGCCCAGTTGACGCGTCACTGCCAAACCCTGCGCAGCAAACGCCTCGTTCAGCTCGATCACGTCCATCTGATCAATCGTCAGGCCCAGTTGCTTGAGCAGCTTCTGCGACGCCGGTGCCGGGCCAATGCCCATCACGCGCGGTGGCACGCCAGCGGTCGCCATGCCGACGATGCGTGCACGCGGGGTCAGGCCAAAGCGCTTGGCGGCGTCTTCATTGGCGAGGAGCAGCGCGCAGGCGCCATCGTTCACGCCCGAAGCATTGCCGGCGGTCACGGTGCCGTCCGGACGCACCACGCCCTTGAGCTTGGCAAGTGCTTCCATGCTGGTCGCGCGCGGATGTTCATCCCGGTCCACCACGATGGCATCGCCTTTCTTCTGCGGGATCGTCACCGGCGTGATTTCCTGTGCGAGCGTGCCGTCTTCCTGCGCACGCGCGGCGCTGGCCTGGCTGCGCAGCGCGAAGCGGTCCTGGTCTTCGCGGTTGACCTTGTAGTCGGTGGCGACGTTCTCGGCGGTTTCGGGCATCGAGTCGACACCGTATTGCGCCTTCATCAGCGGGTTGATGAAGCGCCAGCCGATGGTGGTGTCGTAGATGGCGGCATCGCGCGAGAAGGCGCTCGCGGCCTTGCCCATCACGAACGGCGCGCGGCTCATGCTCTCCACGCCGCCCGCGATCATCAGCGCGGTCTCACCCGAGCGGATCGCGCGCGCAGCGGTGCCGGTCGCGTCCATGCCCGAGCCGCACAGGCGGTTGATGGTCGAACCCGGCACGCTGTCCGGCAACCCGGCCAGCAACGACGACATGCGCGCCACGTTGCGGTTGTCTTCGCCCGCCTGGTTGGCGCAGCCGAAGATCACGTCGTCGATGGCCGACCAGTCGACCTGCGGGTTACGCGCCATCAGCGCCTTGAGCGGCACCGCGCCAAGGTCATCCGCGCGCACGGCAGACAGGCTGCCGCCGTATCGGCCGATGGGGGTCCGGATGGCGTCGCAGATAAAGGCTTCGGTCATGATTGTTCTGTCTCCAATAGTTCTAGGCACGACGCAACGGCGCGGCCGTCATCGTCTGCAGCGTATCGAAATCGAGGCCGTCGGCCATCTCACGCACCACCAGCCCCTCGGGCGTGATGTCGATCACCGCGAGGTCGGTGTAGATGGTATCGACACAGCCGATGCCCGTCAGCGGATACGTGCACGACGGAACTATCTTGCTTTCACCCTGCTTGGTCTGGTGCTCCATCATGACGAAGACGCGCTTGGCACCGATGGCCAGATCCATCGCGCCGCCCACGGCA
This sequence comes from Ralstonia chuxiongensis, assembly GCF_024158925.1. Lineage (NCBI taxonomy): Bacteria > Pseudomonadati > Pseudomonadota > Betaproteobacteria > Burkholderiales > Burkholderiaceae > Ralstonia > Ralstonia chuxiongensis. Next base: position 257,365 of record NZ_JAMYWC010000004.1, read on the forward strand.
GGGATTGCATCGGGTGCACCGGTGTGCCAATTGGCCAAGTCGCCCGTGGCTGACACCTGAAAGGCGCCAAGCACGCAATAGTCGAGATGGCCGCCACGCATCATGGCAAACGAATCGGCGTGATGGAAGAACGATGCACCGGGCTTGATGGTGACGGGCTGCTTGCCGGCGTTGATCAGGTCTTCGTCTTCTTGCCCGGGCGCGGGTGCAGGGCCCATGCCCAGCAGGCCGTTTTCGGTGTGCAGGATGATTTCGCGGTCGGCCGGCAACTGATTGGCCACGAGCGTCGGCAAGCCGATGCCCAGGTTGACGACTGAGCCATCGGGAATGTCACGCGCCACACGCGTAGCGATTTGATCGCGCGTCCAGCGTTGAATCTTGGCGGTGGTTTCGGCGCTCATGCGGTCGCCTCCTGACGAATAGCGTTCATCTTGTCTTGGTAGTGTCGGCGACGGCCTGCATTCGCGGACGCGCGCATCCCCGCCATGCGGGGCCCCTGCTTGCTGCTCATGCGGCCTCCTTGGCTTGCGCAGCGCTGCCGAGTTGCACGACGCGCTTCACAAAAATGCCCGGCGTGACGATGTGCTCCGGGTCCAGCTCGCCAAGCTCCACCGTCTCGCTGACCTGCGCGATGGTGCACTTGGCCGCCATTGCCATCACCGGCCCGAAGTTGCGCGCCGTCTTGCGATAAACGAGGTTGCCCCAGCGGTCTGCACGCAGGGCCTTGATGAGGGCGTAGTCGGCGGTCAGCGGCAACTCGAACACGTACGGCTTGCCGTCGATGATGCGCGTTTCCTTGCCTTCGGCCAATTGCGTGCCATAAGCGGTCGGGCAGAAGAAGCCTCCAATGCCGGCACCTGCGGCGCGGATACGCTCGGCCAGGTTGCCTTGCGGCACCAGTTCCAGCTCGATCTCGCCGGCGCGATACAGCGCATCGAACACATACGAATCGGCTTGGCGGGGGAACGAGCAGACGATCTTGCGCACGCGACGCGCCTTGAGCAGCGCGGCCAGGCCCGTCTCGCCATTGCCGGCGTTGTTGTTGATGATGGTCAGCTCACGCGCGCCATGCGCGATGAGCCCGTCGATGAGTTCCGATGGCATACCGGCAGTACCGAACCCGCCAATCATGATGGTGGCACCGTCCGGGATATCGGCCAGGGCGGCCTCCACAGACGGACAAAGCTTGTTGATCACGTGCATTCTCCGGCAAGGGCGCCACACATTCTCGATGGCTGGCGCGGTTCGGAGCATCGCGGGGGCCGGACATGGCCGAGCCGCAACGGGCGGCGTGCGAGTCTCCTGTTTGACGATTGGATCGACACAGGCCTTTGCTGTCCGGCCCACGCTTGCTTTCCCTCATTTGTTCGATATACGAACTCGCGTTCGATCCAAGAACGAATCTACGCCTCCCCTCCCGAGCGTGTCAAGGCGTACGCATGCCGATCAGACGTTCGAGTAGCGAAACCGGGGCAATGCCAGTAGTCTTGAGGCCACTGCACCGCTTTTGTCTTTCTTTGCATGTCTGCTGCCGAACTGCCTACCGAAAAGCCCAGCGATTCCTACGTCCAGTCCTTTGCACGGGGGCTGTCGGTCATTCGCGCGTTCAATGCCGAACGCCCCGAGCAAACGCTCTCCGAAGTCGCCGAGGCCACGGGCCTAACCCGCGCCGGCGCCCGACGCATCCTCCTCACGCTGGTCAGCCTGGGTTATGTCAGCTTTGAAGGCCGCCTCTTCCGCCTCACGCCCAAGATTCTTGATCTCGGGTTCGCCTACCTCACCTCGATGCCGTTCTGGAATCTGGCCGAGCCGGTAATGGAAGAACTCGTGCAGACGGTGCACGAGAGTTGCTCTGCCTCGGTATTGGATGGGACGGAGATCGTCTATGTTCTGCGCGTGCCCACGCAAAAGATCATCGCGCTGAACCTGTCGGTCGGCAGCCGCCTGCCCGCGTTCTGTACGTCGATGGGCCGCGTGTTGCTGTCGGGCCTGCCCGAGGATCAGCTCGACATTGCACTGCGCGAGTCGGACCGGCGCACACGCACGCAGCGCACCATCACAGATGTCGACGCCTTGAAGGAGGTCATTGCCGGCGTGCGCCAACAGGGTTGGGCGCTGGTCGACCAGGAGCTCGAGGAAGGGCTGATTTCGCTGTCGGCGCCGATCCGCAATCGCGCAGGGGATATCATCGCCGCCATGAATATCAGCGGGCAGGCCAACCGGACTTCCGGCAAACAGATGACGAAGCAGTTTCTCGGTCCGCTGCAGCAGGCGGCCGAGCGTATTTCTGCCATGGTGCGGGTACGAACCTGACCTGAGTTAAAGGCAGCAGCGCCCAATGCGCTGCGCGCCTCGCATCCCGACAGTTTTTTCAATAAAATTGTGGCTCCGTGGGCAAAGAGGATGTCTGTGACTCAACACACCGCCATTCACACCGGTCTGGATGTGAAAGGCCGCCAACGCCGGGCGCATGCTTCGTGCATCCTGGCGCTTGCCCTGCCGTTGCTGTCCAGCCCTGTGTGGGCCCAATCGACCACGCTGGCGACGGCCATGCAGGAATTGACGCCGCTGGCCCGCATGCTGGTGGGCGCCGCCACGGGTCGCAGCACGGCTGCCGCCGGCGTGCCGGCCCTCACGGGCCCCGCCCGCAATGCAGACCGTGCCCTCGCGCAGGCCTGCGCTGAAATCAACCGCTTCACCCCCGTCCCGCTCGACCGCGAGACCTCGCTGGCGCAATGCTCGCTGGCCCAGAAGAAGAACCTCGTCTTCGTCATCACGCTGACCAACTACGCGGCGCACTCGGCCGCATCGCAAGGCTTTCGGCTGAATTTTGTCCCGATCCTGCAGAAGAACATCTGCAACAACGGCGACGTGCGCATCCTCACGCGCCTGGGGCTGAGCCTGGTCTACCGCTATCGCGGTAACGATCACGAGACCGTGGGCGACGTGCCCATCAACGAATCGATCTGCGGCGCGCTCTAACCCCACGCTCTGCCCCGGGAATCCCCTGATGGAGCGCGGTCGGCTGCCATGTCATTAATGGCAGGCAAAGTCTCATTTGATCCAACATCTGCCGGGCCCCTGCCTTGCTGCGCCAGCCTTACCGGGCTGCACGCGCGCAACCCGGCAACCCCAACACCCGCCTGTGCATTGCACCCCGCCCTGCTTGCCATCCGCCATCTCCGCCGCGTCGGCATGGACTATAGTTGGGCGTTCCGCGCGGGCCTGGCGCGGGTATTCTGCTCCCAGTCATATGGTTATCCGAAGTCCGCGCATGCAAATCGCGCACACGCCGGTATGCTCGCGGGCGATCCCCGATCTGATCTCGTTTCGCACACAGTTCACCACCCAAGTCGTCAAGGAGGAAATCCGATGAAAACAAACCGACGTCTGACGCAATTTGCGGGTGCAGCCATCCTGGCTGCGGCAACCCTGATCGCCACCACCGCACACGCTGATCAAATTTCCGACATCAAGAAGAAAGGCGAACTTGTCTGCGGCGTGCTCGGCACCGACGAGCCGTTCAGCTTCCTGAAAGACCCGATGAGCCGCGAGATCGTCGGCTATGACGTCGACATGTGCGATGCCATCGCCAAGAGCCTGGGCGTCAAGCCCGTGCTCAAGCAACTGGCCGTAGCCGCACGCTTGCCCGAACTGCAGCAAGGCCGCGTGGACCTGCTGGCCGCCTCGCTCACGCACAACAAGGAGCGCGAGGCACAGATCGACTTCTCGGTGTCGACGTTCATCACGGGCCAGAAGGCCATGGTGAAGAAGAGCAGCGGCATCACGTCGCTCGCCCAGCTTGATGGCAAGAAGCTCCTGACGGTCAAGGGTTCGACCATGGAAGCCAACATTGCCAAGACCATCAAGAACGCCGATGTGGTCTCGTTCGACAACAGCCCGCAGGCGCTGCTGGCCCTGCAGCAAGGCAAGGGCGTCGCCTACGTGAACGACGAAACCACGCTGATCGGCAACATGGCCAAGATGGGTCCGGCAGCCAAGGATTACGCGCTCCTGCCGCAAAACCTGTCGACCGAACACCTCGCACTGGGCATCCGCAAGGGCGAGCCGGCCTTCAAGAAGCAGGTCGACGACGTGCTGCTCGGCATGGAAAAGAGCGGCGAGGCGCAGAAGCTGTTCGACAAGTGGTTCGGCCCGAATACAAAGATGGCCTTCCCGCAGCGCACCTTCAAAATTTCTACCGACAAGATCGATTAATCGTTAAAGGTCGGGCCGCCCAGACGCCGTTCTGGGCGGTGAATCTCCATGCCCCATTTTGATTTGTCGATGCTGCTCTCCGGGCAGTATCACCAATGGCTCGTCAGCGGTTTCTTCCTGTCGATCAAGCTCTCAGTGCTGGCCTTCGTGCTGGCGCTGCCGCTTGCCATCGTCGTGGCGCTGCTGCGCCTGGCGCCGGCCGCACCGCTACGCGGCATTGGCCAGACCTTCGTCGAAGCCATCCGCAACGTGCCGCTGCTCGCCCACATGCTGTTCTGGTATTTCGGCGCGCCGCAGATCCTACCGGAGTTCATCCGGGACTGGCTCTACAGCATGAACTACGAGGCCGCCAGCGCCGTCATTGCGCTCGTGCTCTACACAGCCGCGTATATGGCGGAAGACATCCGCAGCGGCATCCGTTCGATCCCGAAGGAACAGCTTGAGGCCAGCCGCGCGCTCGGGCTCTCGTTCCTGCAGGCCATGCGCCTGGTGGTGCTGCCGCAATCGCTGCGCGTGACGGTACCGCCGCTGGTCAGCCAAACGTTGAACCTGTGGAAGAACTCGAGCATCGCCATGGTCATCGGCGTGGCCGAATTGATGTACCAGGCACAGCAGGTGGAGTCCGCCACCTTCCGCGGCTTTGAGGCGTTTGCGTTTGCCACCGCAGCCTATCTAACCATCTCGATTGCGATCACGGTGTTCTCTGCCTGGTATCAGCATCGCTACCCCGTGCGGACGCTGTAGCCATGCTCGATCTCATTCAAACCTACGGTATCTATTACCTGATCGGCCAGTACCCGAACGGGCCGCTGGGCGGGCTGGCACTGACGTTCCTGCTGGCGTCCGCCGGCCTCGTGCTGGCGCTGCCGATGGGCATCATCCTGGGCCTGTGCCGCGTGAGCCCGATCGCCGCGCTGCGCTGGCCGGCCACCGCGCTCGTCTACGTGGTGCGCGGCACGCCGCTGCTGATGGTGATCTTCTGGGCGTATTTTCTGCTGCCCTCCATCACCGGCCAGCGCACGGATCAGTTCAGCACCATGCTGACCGCGCTGGTGATTTTCGACGGGGCCTATCTGGCGGAGATCGTGCGCGCGGGCATCCAGGCGTTGCCGCGCGGGCAAATGGAGAGCGCCCGCTCGCTCGGCCTGTCGTACATGCAGGCAATGCGCCGGGTGATCCTGCCGCAAGCGCTGCGCAACATGCTGCCGTCGCTCGTCAACCAGCTTGTATCGACCATCAAGGAAACCTCGCTGGGCTACATCATCAGCCTGCCCGAGGTGTCGTTCGTGGCGGGGCAGATCAGCACCGCCGTGATGGTCAAATCCGCCGAGGTGTACGGCCTGCTCGGCATCAGCTACTTCATCATGTGCTTCAGCCTGACACGCGTGGCGTTCTATCTGGAGCGCCGCCTTGCAGCGCGCGCTCCGTCCAAACCATGAACATGATCACGATCGAACACGTCGACAAGTGGTACGGCGATTACCACGCGCTGGTCGACATCAACGAAACCGTTGCCAAGGGCGAAGTGGTGGTCGTGTGCGGGCCGTCGGGCTCGGGCAAGTCGACGCTCATCCGCACGCTGAACCGGCTCGAAGCCATTCAGAAGGGCCGCATCGTCGTGAACGGGCACGAGGTGCATGCGCCCGGCGTGGACGTCAACGTACTGCGCAGCGGCATCGGCTTCGTGTTCCAGCAGTTCAACCTGTTTCCGCACCTGACGGTCATGCAGAACTGCACGCTCGCGCCGGTGCAGCTCAAGCGCATGCTGCCGCAGGAAGCGAAGGACTTTGCGATGAGCCTGCTCGAACGCGTGGGGCTGCCGCACAAGGCCGGCGCCTACCCCGGCGAGCTGTCGGGCGGCCAGCAGCAGCGCGTGGCCATTGCGCGTGCCCTGGCCATGAAACCGCCCGTCATGCTGTTCGACGAGCCGACCTCCGCGCTGGACCCGGAGATGGTGAACGAGGTGTTGCTGGTGATGAAGGACCTGGCCCGCGACGGCATGACCATGGTCTGCGTCACGCACGAGATGGGTTTCGCACGCGAGGTGGCAGACCGCGTTCTGTTCATGGACCAAGGCCAGGTGCTGGAGCGCGCCACGCCGGAAGACTTCTTCCAGCGCCCGCAACACCCGCGCGCGCAGCGCTTCCTGGCCGACATCCGCTCGCCGTGGAGCGAACCCGCCTGAACCAAGGCGGCGCGCAAAAAAATAGGGGGTCGATGTCCCCGTTTTCTTTGCCGTCCGCTTAAACCTGTTCACGATCCGTAGCGAGCGGTCCGAGGTTGGCCCGAGAAGCGCAGCCGTACATCGGTACGGTGAGCATCACAGGGCCAAGATCGGACCGCGCAGTAGGATGGTGGGCAGGTTATTGAATGGCCTTGTCGTTCGGGTGTGCGTACAGCTCCTTCATGCCGGCCGTCATCTGGTAGTTCAGGTTCAGGCCCTTCGGCGGAATCGGCGACAGGAACCATTTCTTGTACAGATCGTTCGCCTTGCCCGACTTCATCAGGTCGGCAATCACGTCGTCGGCCACTTTCTTGAACGCCGGATCGTCCTTGCGCATCATGCAAGCGTAGGTTTCGGTCTGCAGCGGCTTGCCCGTGACAACCCAGTCGGCCTGGTTCTTGGCCTTGGTGCGCTCGCCATACAGCAGCGGCTCGTCCATCACAAAGGCCACAGCGCGGCCCGATTCCAGCGTCAGGAACGCCTGGCCGTGATCCTTCGCGAGGATCAGGTTCATCTTGTCGGCGTCCTTGGCTTCACCGTTCATCTTTTGCAGGATGCGGTCTTCGGTCGTGCCGGCGGTGGTCACCACGGTCTTGCCCTTCAGGTCGGGAAAGTCCTTGATGCCCGAGTCTTTCTTCACCAGCATCAGCATGCCGTAGATGAAGATGTTGTTCGAGAACGCCACCTGCTTCTGGCGCTCAAGGTTGTTGGTGGTCGAGCCGCACTCGAAGTCGATCGTGCCGTTCTGCAACAGCGAAATGCGGTTCTGCGATGTAATCGGCGTGAGCTTGACCTGCAGCTTCTTGCCCACCGTCTTTTCCACACCCGCGACGATCATGTTGGAGATCTCTTGCGAGTAGCCCGTGATCGTATTGGCGTCAGCCTGGTACGAGAATGGAATCGACGACTCGCGATAGCCCACCGAGATCACGCCCGATTGCTTGATCTTGGCCAGCGTGTCGTTCGACTGCGCCTGGGCGCCGGTCGACAGCACTGCCAGCGCGCCGGCCGCAGCCAGCGTCAGGCCACACAGAATACGTTTGGTCGAATGCAAGGTCTTCATGCTTCCCCTCCTATGGGTGTGTTCGCTCCAGACTACTTGGGTTACCAATTGGCACGGGCCAGATACGCATCATCAAGCCAGCGCGCTCGGTCTTTTGAATCTCGTTCTTGTGTCACGTGGCCAGCGCATACGGCACTGGGGAAATCGCGGGCTTGCGGCCGGCAATCAGATCGGCCAACAAACCTGCACTGCCAAGCGCCAACGTAAAGCCCAGTGCGCCGTGGCCCACGTTCAACCACAACCCTTCCACCGGCGATGCGCCCACCACGGGCACGCCCGTTGGTGTTGCAGGCCGCATGCCGGCCCAAGGGGCGGCATCGGCACCCGCGTCATTCGCGCGCATGGCGCCCGGAAACAGCGCGCGCGTTTCGTCATACAGCGTCTGCGCGCGGCGCGTGTCCAGCGCCGTTGACCAACCCACCAAATCAGCCATGCCCGCCACACGCAGCGTCTGCCCGATGCGGGCATAGACGATCTTGCGCGCAGCATCCGTCACGCTGATCACCGGTGCAACATCGCCCTCGCCCAGCGGCAGGCTGATGCTGTAACCCTTCAGCGGGTACAGGCCCGGGTCGATGCGCAATGGGCTGAGCAGCCTGGCGCTGGTCACGCCCGCTGCCATCACCACCGCATCGGCGGCAACTTGGTCACCATCGGCCAGTTTGAGACCGCGCACCGGGCGCCCTTCGGTCCACAACGCTTCAACGCCGGTATTGAAGCGCAGCGTCACGTTCGGCATCGCGCGCAGCCGCTTGAACAAGCCGACGCAGAGTTGGTGGCAATCGGCCACGTCTTCGTCGGGCGTGTAGATGGCGCCGACAATCTGGTCGCGCACGCCGGCAAGCGCGGGTTCGTGGGCGACCGCCTCATCGGCGGACAACGCATGCTGCTCACACCCGAGCGTGGCCTGATAGCCGACCTGCGCGCGGGCAGAGTCAAACGCCGCAGCATCGCGATGCACCACCAGCTTGCCGCGCCGGGCAAAGCTGAATACCAGATCCGGCAGTGCCTCCCGCAGCGCTTCCATGCGTGCTCGGCTGTAGAACGACAGCGCGAGCAACTCACGCGTGGTGCGATCGGCCCGGTCACGATTGCAGGCCGCGATAAAGCGCAACCCCCAGCGCAGCAATGCCGGGTCCAGCGACGGCTTCAGGCGCAGCGGCGAATCGCGGCGCAGCAGCCAGCCCGGCACATGGGAAAGCACACCGGGGCCCGCCAGCGGCGCCACATAGCTGTAGCTCAACTGGCCGCCGTTGGCGTAACTGGTGCCTTCGCCCGGGCCCGGATGCCGCTCGACCAAGGTGACCTGATGGCCTTCCTGAGCCAGCGCATAGGCCGTGCTGATGCCGATGATGCCGGCGCCCACTACTGCTATTTGCATGAAGAAGCTGCGAGATTTGGAATGTCGGGTGCAGCTTAAGGAGCCCAGCGGTGGTTGGGCAAATGCGGAGTTGTTGGGGGGGATGTTGTGGGGCTATGGGTTGGTTGCCCCCGCGGTCAACTGTCTGCGTCGCGCCCTGCACGGGAAGGTGGGGCCAACAGCATACTGGCCGTGAAACACGGAGCGTTTTCCTCTCCGCGCAGGGTGAGCAAGCGTGCAGCAATGGCTTTTCCTTGCCCCACCGCCGCCGCAACGGCTGCCTCGGCTGAATCGAACTCGGCCGAGGCGTTATGAAAACGTTCCAGGCGCGGATAGATCATTGCCTCATTCTCGCGTGCGCAGACGAAGCCGGTGTATGAATAACCGAGCCGCCCTCTACTGCCCGGCACGACCAGCACGTGTATCGCACAGCCGTCGAAGTGTTGAATCCGCCATCCTCGCATCATTTCCTCCTTCGTCTATCTCGTCGACGACCCGATATCGCTGCCCTGAGCCTACGGGCAGTACCTCGCACCGCGTAAGGTGCCAAATGGCCTAGCGGTGGGAGCACGGCAAGAGCAGGCATCGGCCTGACCAAGTCCATTTGTAGCCCGTGACATCCGTGTACCAGGCGCCCAGATAACCGTCCGCATTCAACACATCGAACATCACGGCTGCAAAGACGGTGACGGCAAGAACGCCCATCAGGATCTGGGCCAGCGGGGTACGGTGAGAGCGATCGTCTTCGTGCAACGCTTCTCGACCTTTCTCGTCAGTTCTGTGCGTGTCGCCTGCCACCATGCCGTCAGCTCCATTTCATACGGTCACCATTCAGGTCCGCCCTCAAAGCGCAGAACAACACGAGCGCACTTTGCGCATGCGTGTTCTAGGCAACCTGAAAATGCTTCACGGACTCCGCAAGCAGGCTGCCTTGTTCTTCCAGTGCCTGCGATGCGGCTGCCGCCTCCTCCACCAGCGCTGCATTGCGCTGCGTCATCTGGTCCATTTCCGAGACGGCCGTGTGAATCTGGGCAATACCCTGGCTCTGCTCGGCGCTGGCAGATGCAATGTCCTCGATCAGCCGCGTGACGTTAGCCACGGCCGTGGTAACGGATCGCATGGTTTGCCCCGCACGCCCCACGGCAACGTCACCTTCGCGCACATGCTCAAGCGACGATTCGATCAACCCCTTGATTTCCTTGGCCGCAGAAGACGACCGCTGCGCAAGCGTGCGCACCTCGCTGGCAACCACCGCAAAGCCGCGACCCTGCTCACCGGCACGTGCGGCCTCCACCGCTGCGTTGAGCGCGAGGATGTTCGTCTGGAACGCGATCCCCTCGATAAGCGCCGTGATCTCGTTGATGCGCACCGAGCCAGCGCTGATCTTGCCCATGGTCTGAACCATGTTGTCCACTTCGTCGCTGCCTTGTTTGGCAACGTCAGAGGCATTGACCGCCAGCGTGGCAGCCTCTCGCGCATTGGCGGCGTTCTGCTGCACCGTCGTAGTCAGCTCTTCCACGCTGGAGGCCACCTCCTCCAGTGCGGAGGCCTGTTCTTCCGTGCGGCTCGACAAATCAACGTTGCCACTGGCGATCTGGCTGGAGCCAGCAGAAACCGACTGCGCCGCGTCACCCACGCGGCCGATAAGCGACCCCAGGCCCTGGCAGATCTGCTTCATTGAAGACAGCACGCTGCCACTGGGCGCGATCCTGAACGCTTCCTGTTCGCGGAAATCGCCGCCGGCAATGCGGGTAGCAATGGCGGCCAGACTTGAGGGCTCCGCCCCGAGTGCGCCCAACACGCTGCGCGCAATGGCAATACCCAGCACACCGGCTGCCGCAAACGCAAACAGCCCTGCCGCCACGGCTATCCACATGGCTGTGGTTGCATACGCCTGTGCCGTTTCCACCGCCTGGCGCGATCGGGTGGATACGAACGTGTCATACGCTTCAACAGCCTTGTCGAGCTCGGCAAGCAGCGGCACGCATTCCCGGTTGATCTTGTCGATTGCGGCGTCGCGATGGCCGGTCTCGGCCAACTGCGCGATGGCCAGCGCAACAGGGCCGTACCGGTTCTCCACCGCGCGAATGGCGGCCACCAGGGCGCGGGTCTTGTCGGTGGCATCCGGGCCGCTCTTGGCCTCATCTTCCAGGCGCGCCAGTTGGGCTTGCACACCGGCATGGGACTTGGCTACCGCGTCTGCTGCGGTGCGCCGGTCTGCATCCGTGTCGGCAAGCACGAGATTGCGCGCGGCAACAGCTCTTCGCTCGACATTCAATTGCACCGCCGCAACCAGGGTGGACCTCAGGTAAAGGCCACGCTCGAAATTCCCGAACTTCGCGCTGAGTGCGTTCAACTGATAGCACGTCATGGCAGCCACGATCGCCACCAGAACGGCGAGCGCCGCGAACGCGGAAAGTAATTGTGTCCTGACTTTCATACTGCTCCCCATCCAAAAGGAAAGTCTTTCTCTGAAGACGTTTTATTCAAATCACGGTACGGCTCGTGCCGTTCAAACTGCATTGCGCTGCCTTGCGTTGTGCTGCCGTTTCGCTCCTGGTTTCACTGCAGAATTACGCGCCTGAATGCGCGACTTGGGTGGCCTCTTCAGCCGATGAGCGCTCAGGCATGAAGACCGCAAAGACGAAGATGGCCGCAACGGCCACGATTGAGAGTGCGAGGAACGCGGCGGCAAAGCCAAAGCGGTCGACCAACAGGCCGCCGGTGAGATTGCTGAGTGCTGCGCCAATGCCCACGACCAGCGAAACGGTGCCTTGCGCAAGGTTGAAGCGCCCGGTGCCGCGCATCATGTCGGACAGCATGACCGTGATGACAACGCCGAAAATGCCGGCGCTCACGCCATCCAGAAGCTGGATTGCAATGACGGCGTACGGGCTGCTCGCCAGTGCAAACAGAACGCCGCGCACTGGCAACACCACCAGCGCGATGAGAAACAGCTTCTTCCGTCCGACACCGGCCTTGATTGCGCGTCCGACTGCTGCTGCCACCACAATCATCACGAGCTGCGCCGCGATTACACACGCGCCGAGCCACTGCACGCCCTTGTGCGGGGCTTCTACGGCGATCATCTGCCCTGCAAGCGGCAGCATGGCTGCATTGCCAAAATGGAACAGCACAACTGTGGCGAGCAGCGCCAGCAGATCGCGCCGTTTGAACACGTCCAGGATCGGCTGCGGTTTCCCGGCCCCGCTTTCCGAGTGCAGCATTTCGCCGCCGCGCGCGATCTCATAGTCAACGTCGGCTGGTCGAATGAGCGCCGCCGCAAACGCGCTTGCCACTGAAAAGGCGCAGACGATGTAGAACAGCCACAGCGTGCCTGCGTAGTGCGTGACGGTTGCGGCCAGGATCGCGCCGCTGAAATTGCCGGCGTGGTTGAAGACCTCGTTGCGGCTCACACGTGCAGGCAGCCGGCGGTGCCCGACGATGCCCAGGCTTAACGAGGCGAGGCACGGCCCGACGACCGCCGAGACGAGCGCCAGCGCAAGCTGCGTGCAAAAGATGACGGACCACGTGGGCGACCATGCGATCAGCATGCAACCCAGGCCGATTACACCGGCCGAAATGGCAATCATGGCGCGCTTGGCCCGCACGGCGTCTACCAACATGCCCGCCGGTATCTGGGCGATCGCGCCGGCCAGCCCGCTTGCACCCACGACAAGACCGATATCCGCCGAAGACCAGTGCTGCGTCCCCTTCAGGAATACCGCGAGAAAAGGCCCGACGCCGTCCCGGACATCGGCCATCAGGAAGCTGAGCGCGTCGAGGCCCCGAAGGCTGCGCGCGGACGGTGTGCGGCTGGCGTGCTGCTCTGGTTTGGTTTTGGCTCCGGTTGTGAGGGCGTGCATCGTCATCGAGCAGCGTTCTCCCGACCTGCCCGTGTAGACGGGTGCGCAACGCCATCGCTGGCCAACGCTATGGCGGCCACATCGAGCGTGCTGGCCAACTCGCTCGAGACGAGCTCTCCCCACGCATGCACGCGCGTGCCAGGCGCGAGATACCTCGCCAGTTCCTCTGCGGCGCGCACTGCCATGCGCAGCGAAGTGCCGCCCCCCAGCAGCGCACCGCATGGCTCGCCCTTAGGGCCATAGAGCGGCAGCACCACCGTGCCGATCAAATCAACAGGCACCCTTTGCACGTCCCGCTCGTTATCGTGGTTCCGATTGCGCCCGGGTCCCTCATCGACGATGGTCTCGCCGTCTTCGGCTTCAATCGCAAACACCGACATGACGTCGGTCCTGCGTGGCGCGGCGCCTTGTACACGCACGGTGTCGCCTTGTGTGACATGCGCCGCAACGCTTGCCGACATGCTCGGTGGGAAATACACCTGCCAGGTACCGTCGAGAATGAAGCCGTCCAGGTCGCCGTGTTCGTTCATCAGAAATTGCGTGACAGTGCCTTGTGCTTCTGCCAGGCGTGCTGGGTCGATCGGATGCATCAGTCGTGCTTCTTTCAAAGTGGACGTCGAAAAACGGCCATGAACTTGCGCCGTGCTGCAGGCCACACCGGAAGCGGTTGAGGACAGAACGGTGCCGTATTGGCTACGCCAGCCTTCACAGGACAGGCGCTATGTGAGGGGGCAAGGCCGACGGGCACAGCACAGCAGACGCGTTGCGGAGCACGCTCGGGGGGATGCGCGGTATGTCGTGCTGGAAAGGTGGGCTCGGTGCGCTGCATGGTTCACTCCCGTCGCGGGGCGTGGAGTGAATTGCAAGTGCCATGCCATCCTGGAAACCGTGATGCGACAAGGCTCCGGCGGGGGCATACCGCCCAGGGATGCCCGCTTGGTGGACACCGGGTGTCTGATTTCTTGACGTTTTAACTCAACCCGAGCGCCGCCATCTTTGTGTAGAGAGACTGCCGGCTGATGCCAAGCCGGCGCGCGGCATCGGCTCGGTTGCCATTCGCCAGCGCCAGCGCATGGGTGATGACGGCACGCTCGACGCGCTCAACGGCTTCGGCAAGTGGGAGTTCGACAAGGTCGGAAGGCACCGGCCGCTCCTGCGCCGCAGTTGGCCTGCGCAAAAACGATAGATCATCTGCGGTGATGGTGGGCCCGGGTGCCAACGAACAGACGCGCTCCATGGCGTTCTTCAGCTCACGCACGTTACCGTGCCATGCGTGCTCGACCAGCATGCGCTGCGCCTCAGCGCAAAGATGCATCGGGCGCCCCGTCGCGCGCACGGCCGAAGCCAGAAAATATTCAGCCAGCGGGACGATATCGGCCACGCGCTCGCGCAGGGGCGGCAAATGCAGCGCAACAACGTTGAGCCGATAGTGCAGATCCTGACGGAACTGTCCCGCCGCCACCATGGTGTCGAGATCACGGTGCGTGGCGGCCACCACCCGCAAGTCGATCGGTATGGCCCGGTTCGTGCCCAGCGGCGTTACGTGGCGCTCCTGCAGCGTACGCAGAAGCTTCGCCTGCATTGCGGTGGGCATGTCACCAACTTCGTCGAGCAGCAACGTACCGCCGTTGGCCGCAACGAGCCTTCCGACACGGTCGGTGGTGGCACCCGTGAATGCACCCTTGCGATGCCCGAACAGCTCGCTCTCAAGCAGGTCATGCGGTATGGCCGCGCAATTGACGGCAACGAACGGCCCGGCCCGCCGATTTGACGAGGCGTGCAGCACCCGCGCCGCCACCTCCTTGCCAGTTCCTGTCTCACCGGTGATGAGCACGGTGGAGTCGGTCATGGCGGCGCGGCCCAGTTGCTTCTGTACCGTGCGCATGGCAGTGCTGATACCCAGCAACTGAGGCCGGTCAGTCTCGGACTCGTCAAGAAACGGCGTGCCGGCATGAGAAGACAAGGCGCGCGGCTGGTTGGCCGAGAAGACGCGCTCCAGCAGCACCGCAATGTCGCGACGCCCGACCGGTTTCGTCAGATGCTCGAAGGCACCCAGGCGCATGGCGCCGATGGTGTTGTCGCAACTCGCATATGCCGTGAGCATGACGACCGGAATGGCTTTCAGCGCCGGTTCTTCGCCCAGGCGCTCAAGTACATCCAGGCCATTCAGATCGGGCAGACGGAAATCGAGGAACACGCAATCGGCAGGCTGCCCGTCGCCAAGCATCTGCAATGCGGCCTGTCCCGTTGCGGCTTCGACCACGCGGTGTCCGAGATCGGTCAGGGTTTCGGCCAAGCCCTCTCGAAACGCATCGTCGTCATCGACTATGAGGATGGTTGCCATGGCACTTCCATTACGAATGAGGTGGTATCCGAGGTTTCGTCCAGCCATGCCCGGCCCCCATGGGCGGCCGCAACCTCGCTGACCACGGCGAGGCCGAGTCCGGACCCATCGACGCGGCCAGTCACAAATGGCTCGAAGATGTGCGCGCGCTGTTCAGGCGGCACACCGGGGCCGGTGTCCGAAACGGAAATCCTGAGATAAGCGCGGCTGCCAACATGGGGGCGTGTAGCAAGCGCCGTCACCTCACCGCCAGCGCCCGCATGCCGGATGGCATTGATGAGCAGGTTGTCGAGCGCGCGGCGCATTTGTTCCTGATCGAACCGGGCCGGCCTGGGTGGCGCATCGTCGCTTTCCTCCCGAACGTCGCTCGTTGAGACCAGGCTCACGTGCCTTTGCTGGGCAAGCTCCTGATGCGACCCGACCACGTTGTCCATCCACTGCGCCACATCGGCCTCTTGCACATGAAGGCGGACGGGCTGAGTCAGCGCAAGCAGGCTCGTCAACTGCGCTTCGATCCTGCCGATTTGTTCGAGGATGACCCGAAGCGCTTCCTGCTGGCGCTTGCTGTCACCCGCCAGCGCATTCTCAGCCTTGAGCCGCATGGCCCCAGTCGGGTTGCGTATCTCGTGCGCGACCTGCGCCGCCAGCTTGCCCAGCACACTGAACCGCTCAGCCTGCGCCAGCCGTTGCCCCAGTCTGGCCGTCTCGTGCTGCAGCGCCTCTGCCCGCGCCACGTAACCATTGAACGCCTCGACGATGCGATCCAGATCCGGTTCACCCACCAGTGGCAGGCGGGCGGCATCACCGCGGGGCGGCAAGGCCATTTCCAGTTGCCCCAGTTGGCGCTTCCACCGCCGCAGGACAACCCCAAAGGCCACCGCAATCACTAGGATCCCGGTCAGCACAATGGCAAGGCCGGTCACCAGATCTCTGCCGTATTGCCCAAGCGCGGGCTGGGCTCGCGTCATGGTCCAGACGAGCACGCCTTGTTGGCCCTGTGCCACGCAGGCGGCGGCGACCACGGCATCGTGCCGGTTCACCACAGCGTCCGTTGCAGGCTGCTGCCCCTGAAGGCTGGCCTGTAATGCGCGGAGGATGAGCGGAATTTCAGCCTCGGGGACGTCCCGCTTGATACCGCTGCCCTGGTAGGTCGGGAACGCGTAGGCGAGAAAGCCATTCCGGTTTGATCCCGCGTGTGGTGACCAGAAGCCGCCCTCCACGCCCGGCGCGGAGGCAAGCACAACGTCGAGGATGCCGCGCATCAGGTCGGCACTGGCAACGGCGTCGGTCGGCAGTATCGATTGGCGATAGCGCGAAGCGACGGCATCGCACGCTGTCGCGGCCTGCAGCTTTGCATTTGCCACGTGATGGTCTGCCGCAGAGCGAACCATCACCCAGACGATCACGAGAAGCGTGGCAAGGATGATCGCAACAAGCCCCCAAAGGATGGTGAGCTGGGCAGAGAACGACGGACGTTTCATCAAAATGGGGACGACGGCACAACAGGACGATTCAGCCGATTCTTGGTCGTGAACAGGCGGCAATCAAGAGGAGCGGGGTCAAGCACAGACGCCTTGAAAGACGCTGATCTTAAGGTCAGCCCGCATGCGAGCTGAACGCCTGTCTGTCGTAACTTTCATTGAACCCCCGTTCCAAGGGAAGTTTCTCTCGGCCGGCCTTTCATCCGCCTTGCAGCACGACCCCATTCCCGGCCGGCAAGAATCGAATTGATGCTGCAAATCCAACGCACCGCATCGGGTGCGGAAGTTTGCGCAAAGCCAGCTGAATCTGCCGATCAGGTTTTCATATCAGCGTTTCCCAGCAAACGGGCCGATTTAAACGCAGCATCGTTACTGGTAGCCCATCCACTCGGCGTGCGCGTCTCGATTTGGAGACGGGCGCCGGCCACTCACCACGCCATCAAAACCATCCCCTAACGCTCCTCCGCCCGTTCCCGGGGAAAGCAACCCGTCCTTCTGATCTGTACCGCCCATGTTCCAGCTCCCCACGCGCAAGCACATTGCGAGGCAAAAACCGCGGAACGTGAGGTTCGGGCCTGCAACCGTCGAGCAAAGAACCCCATCCATCGAGTTCGGAACTCCATTCACCGAGTAAAAAGCTCCGGCCGTCGAGCTCAGAGCGCCATCCACCGAGATCAGAGCTCGAAATTCTCGAGCAAAAAGTGCCGAGTGCCGAGCTCGAACCCTCACCCGTGGAGCACAAAGCCCCGGGCGCCGGCCTCCAAGCCCCGATGACGGAGCAAAAAGCATCATGGTGTTGCTGCAAAAAGCAGCAGTCGCCAAGCAAAAAGCCTCGCGGCTGGCGCTTGGAGCGCGGTGCGCGAGGCTTGAAGGGTCGTGAACGGAGGTTGAAGTGTCGCGGGCGGGGTTCCGGACAGCAACGGAGGCTGTCGGCCAGCCTCACTGCAACATAAACGTCTCGTACTCCAGCCGATCCAGCTTCCGGTCGAGGATCACCAGGCTCGCCATCACAACCAGCAGCAGCGACACGGCAAATCCGTATCCGTACCAGGCCGGCCCAAGCTGCAACGTAATCCACGTCAACACGCCGTTGAGCGCAACGAACGCTGCCGTCAACGCCAGCACCACGCGGCGCCGGTCGAGGTAGAAGAAGATGTTCACCACGCCCAGAAACACCACCTGCAAGCTCGCGGCAATGGTGTCGACATACAGCAGCGGCAGATACAGCTCGGAAATCTGCAACGCCCGTAGCACCGCAGCGCCCACGGCAAACAGCACCAGCGCGGCCATCGCCTGAATCTTCACGATCTCGTACAGGCCGGCACGAATGGTCTGCACCATGGTGTTGCGCATGTCTTCGATGTGTTCGAGCGATGCCCCGCCCCGCACGGCGTCATAGAAGGCGTCGTAGTACTCGACAAAATCGGTCTCGATGCGCACCAGGAACACCGCCATGCCGGGGATGATGCCGAGGTACGCCAGGAACACCGGAATGTCGTAGATGACCGAGGCGTGCAGCGGCCCGATCACCTGCTGCCCCGTGCCCGGTGCGTACCAGAACATGAACTTGTCGAGCCAGATGCCGAGGTTGTAGAGCAGCCCGATCAACATGAGCGACGGATACGCAAACCGCTTGTCGAACACCTCGAACGACACGAAGCGCCGCCCGCTGAAGTTGCGGTAGATGAGCGCGGCCATGCCGATCAGCAAGAAGAGCTGCCCCGTCACGAACCCCAGCAGCAGCCCTTCCAACCCGAACCGGTTAAACAGCAGCGCCAGCAGCACGGTGAGCGTGTAGCCGACCAGGAAGATCCACACGATCGCCTTGTACTGCTTCATGCCCGACAAGAAGATCACCGCTATCCAGATGTTGGCCATGACCACGAAACCGGCCAGCATCAGCAGCCGGTAGATCGCCGATTGCTGCGGAAACGCAAACACGATGACGAGCAGCCCAAGCCCGCCCGCGATCAGCGTCATTACGAGCGACACGGCGTGGTAGTTGGGCAGGATCAGGTCGTCGCGCTTCTCGAACAGGCGGTCGGACGTAAAGCGCGTGAAGGCAAGCTGCAGCGGCCCCGTCAGGATCAGGCTGACCGCAATCAGGTAGGTGACCGACACCTGGAACTGCGTGATGAGCGAGCCGGGAATCACGAACGGCAGGCTCAGGATACCGATCAGCAGAATCCCGACGATGGAGAGAATCCACGGCCCGGAGCTGATGATGCCGGCGTAGGTGTAGGCGCGCAGCAGCCCGAGCAGGCTGTCGCGCTTGAGCATCTTGCGCAGCTCAAAACCAATGCCGGCCATCAGCGGGCTCCCTCATGTGGCTTGTTCTGCTGAGCGTGGTGCGGGCAGGCCGCCGCGGCGACAGAAGCGGCCTTGGCACCGTGCTCGGTACTCATGTCGGGCAACGTCTGCAGGCGCGTATACAGCTCGCGGTAGCTGCCGACCATCATCTCTTGCGTGTAATAGCGCTCGACGCGGGCAATACCGGCAGCCTGGGCCGCATGCCAGCGCGTTTCATCGCGCAGCAGTGTGAGCACTTCGGCGGCCAGGGCAGCCGGGTCGGCAATGCGCACCACGGCGCCGGCCGCACCCAATGCCGCGTCTTCACCCTCCAGGCCGAACAGCAGTTGCCGGCACGAACCCACATCCGTCGTGACTGACGGCACGCCCGCGGCAAACCCTTCCAGCACCACCAGCGGCAACGCCTCGCTGATGGAACTCAGCACCAGCACGCCCACCTTCGGCAGGATGTCGTCGATCTTTTGGAAGCCCAGGAACTTGATGCGGTCGCCCAGGCCCAGGCTCTCGGCCAGGCTGTGGCATTCCTGCGCGTATTCCGGGTCTTCGTCTTCCGGGCCGGCAATCCAGCCTTCCGCATCGGGCATCTCGCGCGTGACGGTCAGCATGGCGCGAATGAACGTCTTCACGTCTTTGATCGGCACCACCCGGCCGATCAGGCACATCACGCGCGGCACGCTGGCCTGGCGCTTCTCGCGCAACGCAGCCAAGCGCGGCAGGTTGATGCCGTTCGGAATGCTGCGCGTCTTCTCGGCCGGCGCGCCGTCAATGACCTGGCGCTGCCGATTGCCTTCGTACAGCGCGACGATGTCTTCGGCCGCGTCATAGCAGACACGGCCCATGGTTTCGAAAAACCGCACCCACAGATCGCGGAAGTAACTGATCTGCGCGATGTCCTTTTCGAAGATGCTGCGGTTGTCACGAATCCACTGGCTCTGGAACAGGTCGATCTTCCGTTCCTTGGTGTAGATACCGTGCTCGGACACCAGCAGCGGCCGCCCGCGCCGATAGCGCAGCAGCGCGCCAAGGAAGCCTGCATAGCCGGTCGAGATGGTATGGAACACCTTCACCGGGATGAGGTTTTCGGCAATGCGCACAAGCTGCCACAGCGGCTTGTGCATGATGCGCACGGTCCAGAAGTAGTCCGTGAACGACGGGTCGGTGCAGTAGCGCCGGTAGTAGTCCGTCATCATGTCCCACGCGCGGTGGCTGTAGAGGAACTGCTCCTCGGCCAGCGGGCCATCGTCGCGCAGGTCGGCAATCGAGGCGCGAATCAACTCGGCCGTCGCTTCCTTGTTTGCCGGATCGCGCAACGCGTCGTGCAGCTTGCGTGAGCGCTCGAACGCTGCGGCATCGCCGCCGCTGGCCTGCACCAGCGGCGGCGGCGGAAAGTCGTACAGGTAGTGGCACTCCAGGTGCACCACGTTGTCGGGAATGGCGTAGACGGGCTTGCCGTAATCCTCACGGCGGCTGCCAATGAAGACGATGGCAAAGCGGATGTCCGGAAACGCCCGGATCATCTGATTGACCCAGCTCGACACCCCGCCGCTCACGTAGGGAAAGGTCCCTTCAAGCAGCAGCGCAACGTCGGCAGACTGGGCGCGCGGAAAGTGGTCGTTGCTCATGATGTCCAGTAGCGCAACAGCGGGCGCAGCAACGGCAGCGGAGAACGGCTGGAGAACTGCGCCAGCGCCGCACGCGCGCCGGCATAGTCGCGGCGCAGGTAGCAGGCCTCGGCCAGCGGAGGCAGCAGGCGGTCTCGCGGGAAGCCGAGGGATTCAGCACGGCGCAGGTGGGACTCGGCCACATCGGGCTCGCGGCGCGACAGGGCTAGCCGGCCGCGCATGTACCACAGCGCGGCGTTGTCGGGCTGGATGTCGAGCGCGGCGCTGGCGTAGCGCTCGACCTGCTCGGCGGTGTAGCGGTACACGTCGCCCTGCACGAGGTTCTGATAGATCAGCTCCCAATACAGGTCGGCCAGGCGCTTGTTGATGTCGTAGCGCGCCTCGGGCGTGGTGGCTTCTTCCAGGCGTGGCAGCTCGGCCAGGATCTTTTGCGTGAGCACCTTCTCGGCGTTGTCGAGCATGCCGTAGGCCAGCAGGCGGATATCGTCCACCGGATCGGCCAGCAGGTCGCGCAGCACGGGGCTGGCAGTGCGCGTGGGCATCGACTGCATGGCCACCAGCGCAGTCATACGGCTCTGCACCGGCGCGCGCTCGTTGCTGAGCTGTGCACGCAGCCGCGCACCCCCACCATGCGTCACGCGCGAGATCAAATGCGCAACAAACACCGGCAGGCCCACATCGGCGATGTCCTTGTCGTCTTCGGGCCTGGGGAACAGCTTGGCGAGCAGCAGGCTGCCGAGCACCAGCAGGGAACCCGCCACCGGCACGAAAAAGCACAGCGCCGTCAGGTAGCCATACGTCCACACGAACGGCACGCGATAGCGGCGCGGCAGCAAGCGCCACGCAGCCAGGCCGATCAGCGCGGCGGCGGTGCCCTGCAGCATCAGGCACGACAGCAGCAGCGCAAGGCTGTTGCCGGCGTGCAGTGCCATCGCCACTGCCGCGATCTGGGCCGCGATGCCGCCGAGCGTGAGCTTAAACATGGTCGATCCGCATGGCCTGACCGCCTCTATCCGTCGAGATGGCAGCGCGAGAGGAAGCGCTGCAGCGCTTCGCCCGGATGCTCGCCGGTCACATGCAAGGTCTGCACGCTGATATGTGCGCCCTCGAAGTCGACACCGAACTGCGCACGCAGGCTGTCTTCAATGCGCACCAGATAGGCCGACACGGCGCCCGCGCCCGACAGCGGCATCAGCGTGATGATGGCGCGGCGGTTCTTGCCGTTTGCCTGCCAGACAACATCCAGCGCACGGCGGCTGCGCACGACGCTCTCGAACAGCGCATCGCTGGCCTCGTCCTGGTGGAAGATGAGCGCCACCACCGACGAATCGATACCGGTGTCGCGATGCAGGCGTGCCAGCCGGCCGAGGTCGAGCGCGAACTCGTACGGCGCATCGGGCACGAGGTCCAGGATCTCGGAGCTGACGGTGAGGTGGCGCACACCGTCGGCGTAGTAGCCAAGCAGCACGAGCAGGAACTGCAGGTTCTCGTACGACAGTGAGAGGAACGGCATCTGATGCACGACCACCAGCCCGATCAGCTCATCCGCACCCGAGAGCACCGGCGCGCACGCCACGTAGCGCGAGCCGTCTTCGGGGTTGTTCACATTCCGCAGCTCGGGCGCCTGCGGATGGCCCAGCGTGTGGGTGTCGATGCAATGGCGGATCAACGGATCATCGGCAACGATGTCGAACGGCGTGCCCACGCGGGCCACCGGTTCGGTATCGATGCGGTTGCCGATCACGCGCACCATGGCCGCCACTTCCAGTTGGCAGGCCTGCGCCGTCCATTGCAGGAACGGCTCGGCGCCGGGCAGTTGCGCCACGTCGGGCTGGTTGTCGCCCATGCCGTGCTCACGCGCTGCCAGCGCGATATTGCGCAACTGCGTAAGTGTGTCGCGCAGCGTGGTCGGCTTGGCCAGCAGGTCGTTCTCCAGGCGCTCGTGCGAGAGGCGCAGGAGGAAGTGGTTCTTGGTAAGGGCCGCCAGCCGGTCGTTCAGGTAACCATTGACGGTGCGGGCGCGCGACAACCGCGCGCCCCAGATGTCGCCGTACTGCCCGCCGACCAACACAAGCATCAGGCCGCCCAGGAAGTACATGCGCGGGAAGCTGCCGGCAGCGGCCGTCTGTCCGTAGAACACGGCCCAGGCGCCCAGCACCACCAGCGCGGCCAGCGCGCCGAGCAGCGTGCCGTAGCGCAGCGCCAGGATGAGCGGCACCAGCCAGATCCACGGAAAGCCGTAGCCGAGCAGCAGCGGGTTGTCCGGCGCGAACAGCCAGACGACGCCGATAGCCACTACCACCGTACCCAGCGTTTCGAGCACTGCGCTCGGGCTGGAGACGGCGGGAGCAATCAGGCGCCCATACCAGGTGGACGCACCAATGCCTTGCGCGTTGCGCCGCCGCTCAGTTCGCCCACCCTGGCCGCGCCCATCGGCGGCGGCGCGGCCAGCCGATTGAGCGGAACCTGCCGACTCGGTCTTCATCAGCCCCGGCCCAGTGGCGAGAGCAGCTCGCGCAGCAGCTTCTGCGCTACCGCCGACACCGCATCGCGGCTCCAGCCGGTGCGGCTGCCGGCCGCGCTCCAGATCACGTTGCCGGTCTGCACGTCAATCACTTGCAGCGTGATGCCGACAGCGGGCTCGCCATCCACGCCGACCTTGTAGCGCCATTCATCCACGGCGCCGGTCAGGGCATAGCGGGCCTTCTCGCCGCGCGCCCAATCCAGCGCACGTGCCACGGCCTCGCGCTCGGCGGGCTCGAACAGCGACTCGCTGTTCAGGTTGGCCGGATACTGCTTGAGGTTGGAGAAGCCGCGCGCCTTGAGGATGCTGGCCGCAATCGTCTCGGCACGCAGGCCGGCCTGCGGCGTTTCGGTGTAGTTGGCGATGGGCAGGACCACCCACGCATCCGACGCGCTGGTCGCCGGCGCACGCGCGCTGTCAACCACCGCGCAGGCGGACAACACAAGCGCCGCACCAACGCCCGCTGCCACGGCCAGCCAGCGCCGGCGGCCGGCATTCATCTTGTTGATCAAGGGTGTCATCGCGTTCTCCCTGGAGTCTTCCGTTGTGTGCTTCATCTCGTTCTTTCCCCGTTGCTTTGTTCTTGCTTGTCAGTAGAGCCAGCGGTAGCGCAGGCCGATCTCCGTCAGCGGCGATGTCCCCGCGCGCGTAATCGACTGGTGCTCGATGTACAGCGCCAGATGGTCGTTGCCAAACACGCTGCCTGCCACGCCAAGCTGGGCCTGCACGCCCCACCCTTCGCGGTTGTCATGCAGCATGCCCGCATCCATGAAGGGCCGCCAGGCGCGCGTGTAGCGGTCCAGATAATCCGTGCCGAAACCAAACAGCATGCCGAACTGGTTGAACGAGCGCGGCATGATCTGGGCAACGTCCGGTGCGGCGCCCGAAGGAAGCAGGCGAGCCATCAACGGGCTGACCGTGCCCGTTGCGTTGTAGCGTGCGACGGTACCAACCACGCGGATCGTGTAGTCCGGATATTCCACCCGGAAGCGGTGACCGATTTCGCCATCGAACACCATGCCGCTGCCCAGGAACGAGCGGTCCTGCCCGTAGAAGCGGTCGCCTTCCACGCGAGCGCGCACGTATTCGTTTTGTGTGAGGCGCCAGTTGTTGCCGATCGAGAACAGATCCTTCACGCCGCCCACACGCAGTTGCGGCGTTTCATTGGCCGGCTGGTTGCGACCGATCGACAGTTCGGTGCCCACCGGCCCAACCTGGCCGAGCAGGCCGTCCAGCCGGAAGGCGTAGAGCGAGCCCAGCCCCTGGCGCCAACCCACCGTGCCCTTCCACTGCGTGTTCTGCGTCTGGTACTGCGAGATCCAATCCACCTGCCGATCCTGCGCGGGCACGCCGGTCAACTGCGTATCGTCGGTCGAGCGCTGGTTCCGCTGGGTGGCGCGCACGAGCATGCTGTAGTGATCGGTCAGGCGGATACCGGCGGCCGCGCTGCTCTCGAAGTACGTCAGCGGCGCCTGCTTGAACCACGTCTCGCGTGGCTCCAGCGCCTGCGCATTGGTCAGCAGCGTCTCCTGCACACGTTCGTGCAGTTGCTCGTCATCGGGGGCGGTGGTCAGCCCTTCAAACGACAGACGCTGCGCCTCGCCGAGGCGGTCCGTCATCACGTTGGCATCGATGCGGTTGTAGAGCGGAATGCGGTCAGGCGTGTCGTCAAGCAGGCGGTTGAGCGTCTGCAGATCGCGCTCGGCCAGGGCAATGGAGATCTCGGCATAGGCCGGGCGCGTCATGCGGCGCGTGTACTGCTGCAGCAGCCACGCGCGCGCCAGATCATTCGCCTCCTGCGAAAGCGCCCAGCCCAGCGCGGCCTCCTTGGCCACGGCGGAAACAAGCTGATCGCTCACGCGGGCCTGCTTGCGCTTGTCGGCGGGAGTCTGTGGCGGCTCGGGCGGCAACGTGTCGATATCGCCCAGCTCGGACTTATCCATTGCCGAGCGCCCACCTTCGCGGGCCTGCTTCGTCGCGCGGCGATCATCGCGCAGCAGCTCGATCAGCAGACGCTGCGCCAGGTCGCCAGACCCGAATGTTTGCGCCAGTGAGATGCGCCGGGCGCGCAATTCAGCGCGTGCATCTTCTTCCAGCGGCACCGCATCGCCATCCCCCACCGTGACGCGCGTGCCGACGCGGCGCCCCGCGGGCGGGTTGGCCTTGCCGTTGCCTGTCGTGTCTTCAGCGCGCCACAGCAGCCACCACGCCTCGCGGCGCAGCGCCCAGGCAGCATCGGCCTGACCGGCCATTTCACGCGCATCGGCATAGGCCAGCAACCAGAGCGGATCGGTCTGCATCGACTTGCCCTGGCGGCCCAGGAAGCGCAGCGCCAGGTTGGCGTCAAACAGCTGCAGGCCGGCGGCAGCGTAGGCACCCCAGTACGCGGAATCGTTTTCGGCCTCGCTACGCCAAAGCGCCAATGCGCGCTTGAGCTCGGCGTTCTGACCGGAATCCAGCAGGCCCCACAGGAAAGCGGCCTTCACATCGCTGCCCGCATCAGGCAGCGACACAGCGCGCCGCAGGTCACGCATGGCCGCATCCCACTGACCGCTCTGGCGGAAATACTCGGCGCGTGCGCCCAGCACGCCGGCGGATCGCTCAGCCGCTTTGCGCTGTTCCGGCGTGAGCGAGGCCAGCAACCCGTCGACGCGGCGGAAGGCGCGCGCACGCGTGTAGTAGTAAATGGCCTGCTGCAGGTGAACCATCGTGCCGTCCTTCCGGAAGGCAAGTTCAGCCAGACGGCCAGCATCGATGGGGCTGGCGTCGTAGAAGTCGATCATCGTTGTCAGATCGTCTGGCTCAGCCTTGCCGCCGATCAGCAACTGTCGATACGCCTGACGAGACAGATCATCACGCTGGTTCAGACGCGCGAGCTGGGCGAAGGTCCGCCAGTAGAGATCATCGGTTGGCGTGGCCGCCTTGTCTGCGGCCTGCATGGCGGCAAGCGCCTGCGCGAACTGCCCGCGCACGTACAGGATGTTCGCCAGCTTGAGCGCGTACTGCGCGTTGGGGCCGAACTCCTTCTGCAGACGCACGTAGGTGTCGTAAGCCTGATCGTCTTTGCCGGCGCGCTCGGCCAGATTGGCGTAGCGCTCCAGCACCACCTGGCGGTGCGGCCCGCGCGCGATGCTGTTCAGATACGCCAGCCCTTCCACGGGTTCGCCCAGGCGCTCGTACGCCGCGATGATCTGGTCGAGCAACTTCATGTCGCCCGGGTTGCGGCTTGCCTTGTAGCGCAGTCCCGCCAGATAGGCGTGGTCTTCGTTGAGCGCGGGCGCCAGACGCAACACATGGTGCCAGGCCGCGTCATCCCCAGTGGATTGCGCGTACGCCAGCCAATAGTTCAACGCCGCCATCGGTTGGCGGTTCCACTCAGCCACCTGCGCGGCACGTTCGGTCCAGATTTTCAGATCGGGGCGTTGACGCACGGCGGCCTCGGCCACGCGCATGGCATCGTTCAGATTGCCACTGCCCATGAAAACCTGGAATGCGAGGTCGTAGTCTTCCGCATTGAACGGGGCGATCCCGCGGGCGATGGCCTGTGCGCCCGACGGTTGCGAGGACGAAGCCGCATCGTCAGCCTTGTTCTGCTTATCCGCTACCGGGCGAATGCGCGCAGCGTGGCGCTGTCGACGTGCCAGGCCTTCCGGGCCATCCATGAACACCAGGTTTGCGGGACTTGGCAGCGGTTCAGGCCGGCCTGCGAATGCCCAGTCATGACGGGCGACACCGGAGGCCAAGGCAATGCCCTCCCCGGCCTGATGCCACGACAGCCGCAGCAGGCGGCGCGCGTATTGGTCTGCCAGATCCGGCCGGTTACATGCCATCGCCAGGCGCGTAAGAAAGCGCAGCGTTTCGGTATCGTCGATCAGCGGGCCAACACGGCGTTGCGCTTCCGTCATGGCATCGTCGAGCAGATTGCCAGCCTGCAGTGCCTTCAACCCGGCGATGAAGTAGCGGCGCTGTTCGTCGAGCGACTTGGCGGTCGCCTGCGCGGCAAAGTTGGCTGCGGCTGCGGCACGATATTCGCCCACGCCCAGCGCAATCTCAGCGGTACGCGCCTGCCATTGCGCGGCGCGCGCCACGTCCTGTTTCGCCAGACGTTGATAGAACTGGATGGCAATCGCACCTTGGTCCAAGCCACGCGACTTGGCGGCGAGCATCTCCAGCTCGGCCGCAGTCCAGCGATAGTCCAGCGCCTGCTTGAGCAGACCACGCAGGTCAACCAGCATGGCGGCGCGCTGCGGATCGTTCGGTTGCAGCGCGTAGGCGCGTTGCTCTCGGATGGCGATATCAAGGAGCAGCGCTTCACGGTCGAGCGTCTTGTCGCGCAGCGCGCGCATGCGAGCGACCATGGCTTCGGCTTCTGCCAAGCGGCCCGTGCGCACGTACTGGGCAGCCAGCACACTCAAGAACTCGCCGTCGTTCGGGCGCACGCGCAGCCAGGCTTCCAGGTAGGCCACCGACAGCGCATCGACCTTGCCGCCCTCCAGCAGGCGCGCCTCCAGACGTTCGCGGGGGAACATCAAGGCGAGCGCCAGCCCGATCAGCGCACCCAGGGTGCCGATCAGCCAGGCTGGCAGCAGCCGTTCACGCGGGGTCAGGTCAGCAGACCACATCGATACGTTGGTAGGTCACGGTTTGCGCAGCAGCTCCTGTCAGATCAACGCGCACGGTGTTGTCTTGCGCGCGGGCGGTGCGCGCTGGGTTGCCGTTGACCTTTACGCGGCAGGCACCTGCGTTGGCCAGACGGACGAACGGCTTGTAATAGCCGCCCGCCTCGAAACTCAACTCATTACCGTTTCGTGCGAAATTGCGCACAAAGGCAGCGGCTTCCGCAATGTACGCCGGCTTGGCTGGTTCCGCCTCCGGTGCGAGCGTAAAGCGTGCGGCGCCGTCATCAAGATGGATATAGATGCCGCCGGCCGCCTTGTCATACCCAACCACTCCCTGCGCATCCGCCAGGCGCGGCGTACCGTGCGCCATCCAGCGCAGCTCGCGCAGATCGCCATCGCCACGCACGACCCAGGTGTTGTCGTCACCGACTTCTCGGGCGATGGCCATGTTGCGGAAGTCCAGCACCTTGACCACATATTCGGTCGAATAGATCGGGAACACGGGCTGCGACAACGCGTAGTCATAGACCTTCTTCAAGGCCTTGAGCGACGCAAGCTTGGTGCCCGAATACATGTGGTAGTAGATGTTGATCGGCTTGAAGCGATACGGAGTGTCCGTCAACTGCAGCGTTTCAATCAGGCGATCGAAACCATAGAACGGCCCGGTCCAATCGTTTGTATAGACGTTCTCGTTCTGGTTTGGCGCAAACACCTGGTAAGCCCCTGGGCCCTTGTCGATGCCCAGCGGCGCAATCTCCGTCCATGATGGCGAACTGCGCGTGATGGTGGTATCGCCCCCGTTCATGTTGAGCACGCCTGCGTCCCAGGCCATGCGCACGGCAATCTCTGGGGGCTGGCAGTCGCCCGACCACTGCAGGACCTTCACGCGCTTTCCGGGCGGGGCCAGACGCTCGTTGATGTAGTTGATGGAGCCCGCTATCTCGCGGTCGAGGCTGAACTTGTAGCCGGGAATGGACAGCGTGAATGCGGTGTCGCCACCGCCCTTGTCCGCACCCGGGCCTTCCTTGGCCCGATCAGCAGCGGCGCCGGGCACGGTGCGGCTCCAATCAAACGGGTGCGAATAGGTATGGGTGCCCAGTTCGACGTACGGCAGCGCGAACATTTGGCGCGCAATTGCTTCCAGGCGCGGCGTCAGCTTGGGGTAAAGGCCGCTTGCGCCCACCTCGCCTTCGATGACCGACAGTGTTGTCGGGATACGGTACTTCTCCCACACGTCCTGCAGCAGCACCTCGCCGGAATATTCGGGGCCGGGAAACTCGGCGCGTGAGGCAAAGCCGTCGCCATCCACGTGCACGAGCATGAGTCGGCGGCCGTTTTCAGAGGTCACATCGGGGATCGGCATGTCCGGCAGCGCCAGCGCGCGGCGCAGGAACTCGATCGGCTGGACAACCCAACGCGCCTGCTCAACGGTGTCCATGGAGAACACCGCGTATGGATTCAGTACGTAGCCGCCCCAATCGGTAATGGCAGCGGCATCAAACTCAAAGTTGCCCGACTTCAGCCGCAGCAGCGACTGCCCATTCGCGCTCACCTTGATCGGCTGGGCTTCACGGCGCTCCGGTTGCGGCGCCATTTCAAAACCCATCATCTTGTCTTGCGACACCACCGACAGCGGCCCGTTGGCACGCCCACGCACCAACTGCAGCTTGAACATGTCGGCCATGCTGCCGTCCACCGGCAGGCCGAACTGGTTCAGAAAGGCGATGTGCACGCCGTCATGAATACGTTGCCGCACCCACGAAGACAGCGCCGCCACCTGCTTGATCGGACTGGTGTTCACCCACACCACCACGCCGGCGTAGCGGTCGGGCGGTACCGAAGCGGGCAGCGGCTTGTTGATGTCGGCGTACTCGACGTCGTAGCCGAGAAAATTGAGTGGCGTGGCCACGAAGCGCACGCCCTCGCTGGTGTCAATGGTGGTACGCGGGTCGCGGTCCTGCAGGATCAACACCTTGCGCGGCAACACCTCGATGCGCCCCACGCCAATGGTCGACAGGTCGGGATCGGTCACGTACGGCACCACGCCCTGCGCCTTGATGCGCTTGGCCGTTTCGCGTGCACAGGCACGGTCGGTCGGCGGACAGTAGTCGATGGCGATGACGGGCAAGTGGTAGTCGTCGCGAATCTGGCGTACATGGCCCATCAGCCATTCGCGGTCCGCGTCGCTCACATCCTTGTACTGCTTGCTGCCCTGGTCCCAGCCGCGATACAGCGATTCAAACGCCACCGCATACGCCTGGTCGTGCACCTGAGGCAGGATCTCAAACCCGCGGTTGAAGATCAGCTTGGCGTCCGGATAGCGCGCCTTGATCGCGCGAATCACCCGCACCATGCCGGCTTCCTGCGCCGCGCGCGAGGCGTCGTCCTTGGCCACCAACTGATACGAGTCGAGCGTATCGAGAAAGAAGCCCCGGTAGCCCTTGTCCCACAGCGGCTTGATGACGTGTTCGACATAAAACGCCGGCCACTCGGGCTGGGCCTGGTCCACCACGCGCGAGGCCCACGCCGCGTTGCGGCCCAACAGCCAGGCCTTGGGTAATTCCTTGTACCAGCTGCGCTCTGGCGTGACCTCGCCCACGCTCACGTAGGCGTACCACTGCGTCTTGGGTGTCTTGAACTGCGATGGATCGAACCCGTGGTCCGGTTCCACGACAACGGCATCGAAGGCGCGCAACTGCGCCACGGGCGGTTTGTCGCCGTAGTACCACGCGATGTTCGGCGCGCTGGCCGAGACGGAAGATGTAACCGCAGGCGCACCGGACCCGGTGGTGGCAGGCGTTTGCTGCGCAAACGTCGTACAAGGCATCGATACGGCGGCTGCGACAAGAAGCCCAGCCAACCGCGCGATCGTCCCTGCCGTATTCCCCCGTTTCCCCCCGGTGCGCCGCTGTAAACGGCTGAGAACCCACATGAACTGGCACTCCGCTATGCAACTAGGTGCATCAATTAGGCCGATCTGCGCCGGCACTGAAGTTCGGCGCCTGTGGTGGCGCCGTCCGGAACCGCTGTTTTTCCCCGGTTGCCGCCCGTAAACGCAGGCCCCGCAAGGCATACCGAGAGAATGTGTCCGAAGGTGAAGTATCGCCGATGCCGCGGGTACACGGCAAACCACATTTTGGATGGCCGTCTATCCTCCTCGGACATAAACAATTGTTTGAGATCATCCGCGCACGCCGTGGTTTGACAAAGCGATCAGCGCTGCACCATGATCATTCGAAGCCACATTCCACGCGACCGTGCAGTTGTCGCTGCGCAACGACGCGACTTGCCCGGACGGGCCCCGCCATCATGTCCGCCCTCATCTTTGCCCTGCTGATCCTGATCAGCGCCTTTTTTTCTGCTTCCGAAATCGCCCTCACGGCATCGCGGCGCACCCGCCTGCAAACCCTGGCCGACGACGGCGACACCCGCGCCCTGCGCGTGCTGCAACTCAAGGACATGCCTGGCAACTTCTTCACCGTGGTGCAAATCGGGGTGAATGCGGTGGCCATCCTGGCCGGTGTCATCGGCGACAGCCAGATCTCGGGGCCGCTGGCGGGGGCGCTGGGCGACTGGCTGCCTGCCGCCCGCGCCGAACGTATCGGCAGCATCGCCGGCTTCATCATCGTGACGGCGCTGTTCATTCTCTTTGCCGACCTGCTGCCCAAGCGCCTGGCCGTGCTTTACCCCGAGCGCTGCGCGCTGTCGGTCATCGGCCCGATGCAGTCGTGCCTGCGCGCGCTGCGGCCGGTGGTGTGGCTGTTCAATGGGGCGGCCGACATGTTCCTCAAGCTGTTTGGCGTGCCGACGCACCGCGTCGACCAGATCACCACCGAAGACATTGCCGCCATGATGGGCGCAGGCGCGGAAGCCGGCGTGCTGCGCAAACACGAACTGGCCATGATCGAAAATGTGTTCGAGCTGGAATCGCGCACCATCACCTCGGTGATGACCGTGCGCGACGAGGTGATCTACTTCACGGTGGACGAACCGGTGGAGTCGATCAAGATGAAGATCATTGCGCAGCCGCACGCGGAATACCTCGTCTGCCGCGAAGACATCGACTCGGTGCTCGGCTTCATCGCGTCCAAGGACATCCTGCAGCAGATCCTGTCGGAAGAGTCCTCGGCCGTGATCCGCAACATCAGCAAGCATTACGACAAGAATCTGCTGGTGCTGCCCGACACGCTCAACCTGTCGCAGGCGCTTACGCGCTTTCGCGAGATGCACGAGCGCTTTGGCGCGGTCGTCAACGAATATGGGCTGGTGGTGGGTGTTGTGACACTCGACGACATTGTCGGCGCGGTGATGGGCGACATCCTCTACCTGGGGGAAGACGAGCAGATCGTGCGCCGCGATGACGGCTCATGCCTGATCGACGGTGTCACGCCGCTGGGCGATGTCAAACGCGCCTTCGACCTCGACGACCTGCCCGGCGAACACCACGTCGAAACCCTCGCCGGGCTGGTCATCTACGCGCTCAAGCGCATTCCCAAGAAGAGCGAAACCGTCGACATCGGGCCGCTGCATATTGAAGTGCTCGACATCGACAACCACCGGATCGATCAGTTGCTGGTTTCGCGGCGCATCGATCCGCCGGCAGGGGCCGCGCCCTCGGCGTCGTGAGCAGCAAATACTTCCTTGGCGGCAAACATGCCGTTAAGCGCCGCCGGAAAACCCGCGTATAGCGCCATCTGCAGGATCGTCTCGGTGATCTCCGTGCGCGTGAGCCCGACGTTGAGCCCCGCCGCAATGTGCACCTTCAACTGCGGTGCCGCATTGCCCAGCGCCGTGAGCGCGGCAATGGTGGCGATCTCGCGCTCGCGCAGCGTCAGGCCCGGGCGGCAGTAGACATCCCCAAACCCGAATTCGACGATGTAGCGGCCGAGGTCGGGCGAGATGTCGGCCATGGCCTCGACCACGCGTTCGCCAGCCACATCATCGACTTCCTTCAGCTTTTGCCAGCCCCGTGCGTAGCGGTCGTCCTGCAGGTTGGCGTGGTTTGCGGCTTGTGCTGTGTGCGTGTTCGGTGTCATGCGCGTCCTCGTTCGGTTGGCGTTTCGGCTGGCGTTTCGATTTGGAAGATGAGGAAGCAGAGCCTGACGCGTTTTCCACGGCTTCAATCCGAGCCCGGATGCCGTCGTAGACAACGAGTTTGACGCGCAGCACGGCCAGCGTTTCGGCCCGTGCGCGCAGCTCCGCTTCCAGCGCCGCGGCATGCGATTCCAGCAGGCGTTGGCGCGCCGACACACTCTCCAGACTGTCGCCCTGCCGCCGCAGCGCGGCGTACTCCTGCATCTGCGCGATCGGCATGCCGGTATCGCGCAGGCGCAGCAGGAACTCAAGCCACCTCATGTCTTCGGTGCGGAAGACACGATGGCCGTTATCGCGCCGCTGCACGCTGTCGAGCAGGCCGATGCGCTCGTAATAGCGCAGCGTATGCGTCGACAGGCCGGTGGCTTCTGCAACTTGGGCGATGGTCAGGAATGTGGTCATGAACGGAGCTTAGAAGTTAGAGCGCACTCTAAGTCAAGCGACTTTAACGTGAATCTTTTCGGCTCGCACAAAACAAAACGCCGGCCCCTTCTAGGAGGCCGGCGCCTTGGTGTGCAGAAAATCGGTGGGCTACTGCAGGTCAGCCGCCCACGCCGTACGCGCTCTTGTCCTGATGCTTCGGACGATGGTCGCGTTTCTTTTTCTTCTTATGGAGTTGCGTTGCCTTTTCGCCCGCGGCAGGTGCCGACGCGGCGGGTGCCGGCGCGGCCGCGGCAGGTGCCGGAGCCGCTGCCGGTGCGGATGCCTGCGCAAATGCGCCGGCGCTGAAGACTGTAGCCACGAGGGCGGCCAGAAGCTTGTTCATCGTGTTGTCCTTATAGAAGAGACTGGTTTGTGGCGCTACCGGTATCGGATGGAGCGTGACCCATTGCGCTCCCACGCCCGCGATGCAATGCGCGGCCTGCCATCGAAATGACCCACGCATCACCACGCAGTGTGGTGTACGCGTCAGCGGTTGTCCACCCGAAGCCTGACGGTACGCCGATGCGCAAGGCTGGGCCTTGATGTGTCTCAACCCATCGCAACAGACATTGGATGCCGTGAAACCTACCCTGTTACGCGCGCTTACACCGTGGGCAGAACGCTTACAAACGGCGGTCAGCGCGCTCTCAATGTGAGACGTTTTTGGAGGCATGGATCGCAAATGGGACGAGATCCATGTATCTGGAGTCCCAATATCCCGCTTGTATCTGATTAAGGAGTCTCACATGAAAGTCGCTCAATCCCTGGCCGCTCTGATCGTTGCTGGTGCCTTCGCAGCCCCCGTGTTCGCAGCTGGCACCGCGTCCGCACCGGCCGCGGCACCCGCACCGGCTGCGACCGCTGCAGCGACGACCACCGATGCCGCTTCGGCACCGAAGGCTGAAGCCAAGCACGAGAAGAAGCGCACCCACAAGAAGGCCCACAAGGCTGCAGCCAAGTCGGAAGCCAAGACCGACGCTGCTTCGGCACCGAAGGCCGCTGCGCCCGCCAAGCAATAAGGCAGTCGCGCCATGAAGAACGCCGGGCACTCCCGGCGTTTTTTATTTGGATGAGCAAAGTTGAGCATCGGGGCGCGATCTCGCGTTGTGGCTGAGCATGATCTCTTCTACGATCCACGCGTGTCTCCCTGCCCGGCCCGGCTTGCATGGCGGGCCGGGGTTGTTTGTCTATCGCCCCCCCTGCGACTCACATCACGCATGCTCCCAAAGACCAAGAAACCGATCGCGCTACCCCTCGCCGCGCTTGCAACCCTTGCAACCCTGCCGCTGTTCGCCGGCGCGCAAACCATTCCCCTGCCCGACGTGCTGACAGCCGAACAGGCGCTAAGCGCCGGCAAGCCCATGACGGCAACCATCGATCTGTCGCGCTGCAAGGGCGACACCAACACCACGCCTGCTGGACGGACGCGCGGCGGTCTCACCGTCAATGCATACCGGATCCAACCGGACCACACCCTCAGCTTTGCCGACACCCATTTCACCGTCGGCCGTGATGGTGCGCCCATCACACAATTCCTGCGCTACACCATCACGGCCGATGGCACCGCGCGCTTTGCCTCGTACATCTTCGCCATGCCCGCATACACGCTGCAAAGCCAGGTCTCGTACACATGCAAGCTAGGCGACGGCGTCAAGCTGTTTGCGCGGTTCTGAGTGCGGGCAATCGCAACCATCATCTGAGCGTCAAGCCCTCAACGCCCGCTTAGCGTCGCGTCACGCCCACCCTGTCGAGCGGACAACGCTGGCAGGGTGGTTTGCTTTGTGAAGGCGACGGCCACACCGTCATCCAGCGTTCGGGCGGTTCCACTAGAATGGCGTGCCCGCTGTTTCCTTCGCTCACATTCCTTTCGAATTCCCGCTCTCCCATGCCGCTGTCTTCGCGCGCCCTGCCCCGCTTTGCGTTCTTCCTTCTGATGACCATCGGCGCATTGAGCAGCACCGCCCGGGCCCAGACCGCACCCGCCACCGCCACCAGCACAGAAAGCAGCGCAGGAAACAGCGCCGAAGCCAGCGATTGGAGCGTCGCTGTCGGCCCCGCGATTTACATGTCGCCCAAGTACCCAGGTGCGAAATCGAGCTTCGTGTTTCCGTGGATCGATCAGGAGATCGAATACAAGCACCGGTTCTTTTCCAAGGGGATGGACTTTGCAGGCGTGTACCTGGCTAACAACGACAC
The DNA here is from genome assembly GCF_024158925.1 of Ralstonia chuxiongensis. Taxonomy (NCBI): domain Bacteria; kingdom Pseudomonadati; phylum Pseudomonadota; class Betaproteobacteria; order Burkholderiales; family Burkholderiaceae; genus Ralstonia; species Ralstonia chuxiongensis. The sequence continues at coordinate 292,709 of NZ_JAMYWC010000004.1, forward strand.
GTGGCAGGTGGGCGGCAACTTCCAGTTCGACCCCACATGGCGCCATGCGCATGACGACGCGCGCCTGAACGGTCTGGGCAACGTCAATGCCACGGTGCGCGCAAAGGCGTTCGCGCAGTACACGGTGTCGTTCCTCACGCTGTCCACCGATGCGGAGCAGGACATCCTCGGTAACCGCCAGGGGTTGATCGCCAACGCCGATGTCTACGCAAGCGCGCCGCTCGGCCGCTGGCTGTTCAGCCTTGGCACCGGCGTGTCATGGACGAACGGTCAGTACATGCGTACGTTCTTTGGCGTGGACGATGGGCAGAGCGCCCGTTCGGGCCTGCCGGTATTTGCCACGCATGCGGGGCTGCGCGACATCCACTTCAATGCCATCGTCACGTGCAAGCTCGATGATCGGTGGACGGCCAATGGCTCGCTCACGGTTGCGCGGTTGCAAGGAGATGCTGCCGACAGCCCGATCATGCAGCGCCGCCAGCAGACCACGGCCATGGCTTCGCTTACATACCGGTTCCGCTGACGTCGCGCCCAAGATCGGGCGCCACGATATGCGCAATCGCTTGCGCAGGCAGGTGACGTTTGCCTCGCAAACTGTATGCACGAGGCAATCCGCCTATAAGACCAGAACTTGGCCCGCGCGCCTCTCAGCCAAACGGACCATGCTTCCTTTTCACAACAGGCATGCACGTGGACTAGCGCAATCGCCCCGGTTTTTTTGCTAGTCTGTTTGGCAAGCGGCGATCACTTCCGATCAATGCGCGGGCAGTGAACGGTGTCTTCCCACCGGCGGCGGACACCGCAAGACAGGAGGGCTTGACCATGTTGCGGTGGATTGCAAACTGGGCCTTGAGCCACGCACCCTCTCCCGAGAAGCAGGCCGAACGCGCGCTAAGCGAATTGCGCATGGAGCTGTACCAGGCAGAGCAGCGCGTGATGGATGCACAAATGCACGCGGACTATTACCGCGCCCGTATCACGTTCCTGGAAGACGTCGTCAAGAAGGGCATCGAGCGCGTCTCCGACCAGCGCAAGGGCAAGCAGGAAAGCGCCCACGCATTGCGCGCTGGTCTCAAGTTCACGGCCGAGCTGTGGCGCGAATCACAAGCGCGTGACTCGCACATGCTCAAGCGCCGCACGGCAATGTCGTTCATCGACCCGCACGACGCGCAGGTCGACGACTCGCACGCGCCGAAGATCCACCACTTCTCGAAGATCCCTGTGGATTCGCAGTTTGACGACAACGTGAGCGCGTTGCCCTCCAAGCACGCCGCGGCGGAGAAGGCATAGCGCGTGAGCTGGCCGGAGCGGCCAGCCCGCACGGCCATCGCATCAGGTACGTCGACACGTTCGGCTCCGTGTGCAGGCGGTGGCGCCTACGGTGCCACCATCGAGACGCCGTATTGCGCAAAGATGCGCTGCAGCTCGCCGCTGGCGCGCAGTGCATTGAGCGCACTCTCCAGCGCCTGCGCCAGTTCACGCTGATCCGCCTTGACGGCCATGCCGATTGCCCAGCCGCGTGCGGGCAGCAGCGGCGACTGCAGCTCGGTCGCCACAAAGCGCGTGGCAGATTGATTCTGCGCCTTCAGCGCACTTTCATATTGCGCCCGCGTCACCATTGCCGCGGCAATCTGGCCGGAGAACAGCGCACGCAGCGCCTCGTTGGCCTCCGGATAGATCTTCACCTTGTCTCGCAGGGCGCCGTTGGCGCTGGAAAGCAGCGCGCTTGCGCCGCCCGATCCCTGCTCGGCGCCAGTCGCCTGGCCGGCGAGGTCTTCGAAACTGCTGACCTTACCGACGCGCTCGCTGTCGTACACCAGCACGTAGCCTTCGCGAAGGTACGGCGCGAAGATCAGTACCTGGCCATTCTGGCGAATGAAATTCGGGTCGACCGGCACATGCAGCATCACGTCGGCCGGGCCGTACCCGAGGTAATGCCCCTTCCAGACCATGTTGCGCAGGTCGCCCGACATGCCGTCGTCATCTGCATCAAAGGGCAGCAACGACGCCGACAGACCCATCTGCTTGCCAAGCGCATTGGCAAGCGCCACATCAATGCCGCTGAATTGCCCCCCGACGTTATCGGAGAACGGCGGCAGGCCCTTGTACAGCGCGACCTTCAGGGCGCCGCTCTGGCGGATCTTCGCCATGTCGGCGTGTGCCGGCACGGCGCCCAACACCATGGCTGCCGCAGCAAGCAGGAGGCAGGCAAGGCGGCGAAAAGCTCCGGCCGCAGCCAACCGAAAACGGGCGTTCATGAGACATCTCCAGGCGGAAAAAAAATGAGCGAGCCGCTGCACACTAAGGCAGGGACAGCACCGGCTCGCCAAGCTGCCAACTGAGGCAGGCCGACCTACTAGTCCTCTACGCGGCGCGATTCCAGATACGTCTTGATCGCCCAGACCGCTTCCTGGGTCAGCACGTTCTCAAACGGCGGCATGTAGACGCGGCCGTCACGGGTGCGGCCGTGACGGACGGTGGCGGTGAAGTATTGCGACACCTCGCCGTAGCAGGCTTCCTTCTTCTTGGCATCGGCCAACGACATGCAGTCGGTGTCGAGCTTGCGCAGGTCGGGGGCGATCCCGCCGGAGATGGCCTCCAGCCCATGGCAGCGCGCGCAGTTCTGGTTGAACCCGGAGGAGCCGATCCGCAGCGCTTCGTCGTGTGCGGGACCGGTCCGGTATGGATTGTCCTGACGCCAATCGGCGCCGAGTTGCGGTAAGGTGTGCGTGTCTACGGCCTGCGGCGTGACATCGCCGTGAGCGGATGAGGTTGCGGGCAATCCCGCGGCCAGAAATGCGCAGGCAGAAAGCAGCGCGAGCAAGTTTTGAGGCGTTTTCAAGAGTGTCTCCTTGTTGTCGTTGAAACGATTTTTGGAGGCATTTCTGCAAGAGCCATACCAAGTCGAAAATCTGCCGGGAGACACCGCCAAGATCCGCCAAACGCTCCGGATATCGGAGGTACGGGTTGGCACAGGTGCTCAGGAATGCAACACCCTGGCAAGGGTCTTGCTTCATGGCGCAACACTTCCGGTTCGCTCCCTGGTTAATTGAGGCGATCCGGCCGACCCGCACACAGATTGCGGGCGAGGTTTTAGGAGACACACCATGACCCCTCACGCGGCAGCCGGCACGCGCGCTTCCGACAACGCCCCGGCCACGCTCGGTGACGCACCGCACGATCAGCCCGAACTGATCGCGCAATCGCACGAACGATCCAAGTCGTACGGCCTGCGGCCCTATGAATCGCCCGACTTCTGCCCGGTGCTGCACAACGAGCTGAAGACCGAGATCGAGCGCAGCCAGTCGCTGTTCACGCACGCGCTGCCCGTGATGGAGACGCTCTACAGCCAGATCGTCAACACGCAGAGCATGGTGATCCTGACCGACACGTCGGGCCTGATCCTGCATTCGATGGGCGACGACGATTTCCTGGCCCAGGCCAGCAAAGTAGCCCTGCAGCCGGGCGCGCTGTGGTCGGAAGCGAGCCGTGGCACCAACGCCATCGGCACGGCGCTGGCCGACGGCAAGCCCACACTGGTCCACGGCTCGGAGCACTACCTCGAAGCCAACCAGTTCCTCACCTGCTCGTGTGCGCCGATCTTTGATCCGTACGGCGCCACCGTGGGTGCGCTCGATGTGACGGGTGATCATCGTGGCTTCCACAAGCACACCATGGCGCTGGTGCGCATGTCGGCCCAGATGATCGAGAACCAGCTGTTTGCCAACACGTTCCAGGACGTGGTGTGCATCCACTTCCACTCGCGCCCGGAATTCATCGGCACGCTGGTCGAAGGAATTGCGGCCTTCACGCCGGCGGGGCGCTTCCTGTCGGCCAACCGCAGTGGCGAGTTCCAGCTCGGCCTGTCGATCCGCGCGCTTCAAGCACATACCTTTTCGTCGCTGTTCGGACTGTCGATGTCGCAGTTGATCGACCGGGAACGTACCGCGGCGGCAGGCATCGTGCAGTTGCAGCTGCCCAGCGGCGTGAAGGTATTTGCTCGCGTCGAATGGAAGCGGCCGGCCAACCGCATGGTGGGCGGTGCAATTGGCGCAGAACGTTCGACCGACCACGACACGGCGCCGCGCCGGGCCTACATCGAGCCATCCCGGCAACCGGCAAGCCTGGAGGCACTGGATACCGGCGATGCGCAGATCCAGACCGTGATCGGCAAGCTGCGCAAGGTCATCGGCAAAGACATCCCGGTCATGGTCCTGGGCGAAACCGGCACCGGCAAGGAACTGCTCGCGCGTGCCATCCACGCCGACAGCCCGCGCCATGCCGGCCCCTTCATCGCCGTGAATTGCGCGTCGATTCCGGAAGCGCTCATTGAATCCGAGTTGTTCGGCTACGAAGAAGGCGCCTTTACCGGCGCGCGCAAGAAGGGCGGCATCGGCAAGATGGTGCTGGCCAACGGCGGCACGCTCTTCCTCGACGAGATCGGCGACATGCCGCTGCACCTGCAGGCGCGGCTGCTGCGCGCCCTGCAAGAGCGTGCGGTCTCGCCGCTGGGCAGCAACAAGCTGATCCAGGTGGATGTGACGGTCGTGTGCGCGACGCACCGCAACATGCGCGAGATGGTGGCCAGCGGGCAGTTCCGTGAAGACCTGTACTACCGCCTCAACGGCCTGGTCGTGCGCCTGCCGGCATTGCGCGAGCGCACCGACCTGGACGTCGTGGCCGACAAGCTGCTGAAGCTCGAACAGGCCGACGCGCCCCCCATCAGCGAAGCCGTGATGCAGAAGTTCCGCAGCTACCACTGGCCCGGCAACATCCGCCAGCTCGGCAATCTACTGCGCACCGCCCGGCTGATGGCCGAAGGCGCGCCAGAGATCACCGAAGACCATCTGCCTGACGATTTTCTTGAAGACTGGCAGGCGCGCCATGGCGATCAGCCGGCTGCAGACAACGCGGTGGCGCCGACGGCGGCTGTGCCGCCCGTCACTCAAAGCGTGGGCGGCTCCCAGCCCAAGCGGCTGGCCGATGTGGAAAGCATGACGATCATGGCGGCCGTGAAGGCGCACAACGGCAACATCTCCGCTGCTGCAAAGGCGCTCGGCATTTCACGCAACACGATCTATCGCAGGATCGACGAGGCCGGCGGCTTGCCCTCAGACACCGACTGACCACGCCGATGCACGGATGGCAGCGCCCAGCGCTTTCGCCATTTCCCCTACCGCCAGGTGCCCACCCGGCACCCACACCAACCGCGCATGCGGTATCGCTGCAGACAATCGCAGCGCATTCCGGGGGCGGCAAACGTTGTCTTCCCGCCCATGCAGCAGCGTCACCGGCAATCCCCTCGCGCCGATACGCGCAGCCGCCCGCAGCAACGCTGATTTCCCAAGCCCTGCCCGCCGATACAGGTAATGCGCCTGCAACTGATACTTGCGCACGAGGGCCATGCGCTGCTGCCATGTTTGGCGACGTGTCTGCGGCGGCAGACCCAGCAGCCGATGTTCCGCACGCTGCCACGCCCTGACGATGTTCAATTTCTGAACAGTTGTACCAGGCTGCAACATGTCTGTTGCAACGAGAAGGCGCCCACGGGCTGCGGGAAAACCCTCGCCGCGCCCGTCGACGCTCCGCAAGAGATCACGGCCAGCGCCGCGCGCGTTGAACAGCGCCTGCACATCGTCGAAACCGGTCAGGAAAGCGCCGCGAAGCACGAGCGCCGATACGGCATTGGGAAAGCGATCAGCGTAGGCCAGCGCGAGCGCTGCGCCCCATGAGCCGCCGACCACGCCCCAGCGCTCAATGCCAAGTGCGACGCGCAGTTGCTCAAGATCGGCCAGCAGCGCCGTCACCGTATTACGCCGTAGCGTGCCGGCCGGTCGTGAGCGCCCGGCGCCGCGCTGGTCCGGGAGCACGGCGCGATGCAGCAGCGGATCGAACCACGCGGCCATCGAGGGCGCACAACCGCTGCCCGGGCCGCCGTGCAGCACCAGCCACGGCTCACCGCTGTCGTGCCCGCATTGGCGCACATGCAGACAATAGCCGTCAGGCGTGCGCAGGTTGAGGCGAGCGGAGGTGGTTGGCCAGTCGGAAGTGGGCATGGATGTTGCCTTGATGACGATGCGGCTGTGTTCGGCAAACGCCTGCGTCAGCCGCTGAACAACGCAGTGCACTCACTAACTATGCCAACCCTCAAGGAGGAGACATGAACTGGACAACGCCCGCCTATACCGAACTGCGACTCGGGTTCGAAATCACCATGTACATCGCCAACCGCTGATGCTGCACGGCTGAGCACGTAAGGCTCCACAGGCCCGCCGGTTCTTCACGGCGGGCTTTTTTTTCGGCTCGCGGCTTGCATGCCGTCCCGCCATCCCCTGGCCGACTTCTTGCTCAATCCGCCCGACACGTTGGATTTGCATCATGACAATACTCAGGGTTCTCGGCTCGGCCGCCGGCGGCGGTTTTCCGCAGTGGAACTGCAACTGTCGCAACTGCGATGGCGTGCGGCGCGGCACCGTGCGTGCCACTCCGCGCACGCAGTCGTCCATCGCACTCGGCGACGGCCAACACAACTGGATCGTGGTGAATGCCTCGCCGGACATCCTCGCGCAACTGCGCAGTTCACCGGCGCTGCAACCCGCACGCGCGCCGCGTGATACGGGCATCGTGGGCGTCGTGCTGATCGATGCGCAGATCGACCACGTGACCGGCTTGCTGATGCTGCGCGAGCATCGGCAGGCGCTGCCTGTCTATGCCAGCGCGGCCGTCATCAGCGATCTGTCCACCGCTTTCCCGCTCACACGCATGTTGTCGCACTACTGCGGGCTCGACACGCGCGCGCTGGCGCTGGACGGCACGGCGTTTTCGGTGCCTCCGCTCGACGACGTTGCGTTGACGGCGATCCCGCTGGAGAGCAAGGCGCCGCCCTATTCGCCCAGCCGCAACGCGCGTCGCGTGGGCGACAACATCGGCTTGCGCATCGTCGACAGAAAGAACGGCCGGCGGGCGTTCTACGCGCCCGGCCTTGCCCGCGTCGAACCGCATGTGTTCGACGAAATGGGCGCGGCCGACGTGGTGCTGGTGGACGGCACCTGCTGGCAAGACGACGAGATGCTCTCGCTTGGTTTTTCCACCAAGACGGCAGCCGACATGGGCCACCTCGCGCAATCGGGCCCGGGCGGCATGATCGAAGTGCTCGACCAGTTGCCCGCAAAGCGCAAGGTGCTCATTCATATCAACAACACCAACCCGATCCTCGATGAAGACTCGCCGCAGCGCCGCGAGTTGGAGGCGCACGGCATCGAGGTGGCTTACGACGGCATGGAAATCTCGCTATGACACATCCTGTTGCGTGGACGGCCGAAGACTTCGAAGCGCGGTTGCGCGCGAAGCAGGCGGGCTATCACATCCATCATCCATTCAACCTGCGCATGCGCGCCGGCGAATGCACGCCAGAGGAAATCCGCACGTGGGTTGCGAACCGGTTCTACTACCAGGTCAACATCCCGCTCAAGGATGCGGCCATCCTGTCCAACTGCCCTGACCGGGCAACGCGGCGCGAGTGGATCGTCCGCATTCATGATCACGATGGCGACGATGCGCGCCCCGGCGGCATCGAGAGTTGGGTGCGGCTGGGCGAAGCCGTGGGCCTGACGCGCGACGCACTGTGGTCTCACCAGCATCTGCTGCCGGGCGTGCGCTTTGCGGTGGATGCGTATGTGAACTTTGCGCGCCGAGCGCCGTGGCAGGAGGCGGTGTGCTCCTCGCTCACGGAGATGTTTGCGCCGGACATCCACAAGGAACGGCTGGCCGGCTGGCCCGATCACTATCCGTGGGTGCAGCCAGAAGGGCTGGCGTACTTCCGCTCACGCATTCCGCTGGCCTCGCGCGACGTCGAGCACGGCCTGCGCGTGACACTCGACTACTTCCGCACGCCCGAGCAGCAACAGCGTGCGCTGGACATCCTGCAGTTCAAGCTCGACATCCTCTGGTCGATGCTCGATGCCATCCAACAGGCCCACGCACATGAGCCCTCCCTTGCCTGATCCGGCCCACCCCATGCTGCACCGGACCTTCCGGCTGCAATGGGAAGACATGCAGCAGAGCTGGGTACTGCTGTACCCCGAGGGCATGGTCACCCTCAATGACAGCGCCGCTGCGATCCTGCAGCGCTGCGACGGTGCCCATACCCTCGACATGCTGATTGACGACCTGCAATCCGCCTTTGGCGTGCAGGGCATCGCTCCGGAGGTCCACGCCTTTGTCAAACATGCATTCGAACGCGGCTGGCTCGTTTGAGGCCGATTCGCTGCTGGCGCCGGCCGCCACGCCGATGCCCGGTCCGCCGCTCTGGCTGCTGGCCGAGCTGACCTATCGCTGCCCGCTGCATTGCGCCTTCTGTTCCAACCCGGTGGACTACACGCGGCACGATCGGGAACTCACCACCGAGCAGTGGTGCGATGTGTTCACCCAGGCGCGGGCGCTGGGCGCGGTGCAGCTCGGCCTGTCTGGCGGCGAGCCGCTATTGCGCAAGGATCTCGAAACGCTGGTCGCGCATGCGCATGGGCTCGGGTTCTACGTGAACCTCGTGACGTCCGGGGTGGGCCTGACCGATGCGCGGCTTGGGGCGTTGCGGGCTGCGGGGCTCGACCATATCCAGTTGTCGTTCCAAGACTCCACGCGTGAGATGAACGACTTTCTGTCGAGCACGCGCACCTTCGACTTGAAGCGCCGCGTGGCGGATTTGATCAAGGCCCACGGTTATCCGATGGTGATGAACTGCGTGATGCACCGGCATAACCTGCCGCACGTGGGCGCCATCATCGACATGGCGCTGGAGATCGGCGCCGAATACCTGGAACTCGCCAACACGCAGTACTACGGCTGGGCATGGGAGAACCGCCTGGCGCTGATGCCCACCCTGGAGCAACTGCGCGACGCCGAGGCTGTCGTGAACGACTACCGGACCCGCATCGGCAGCCGATGCCAATTGCTTTACGTCGTGCCGGACTACTTCGAGCAGCGCCCGAAGAAGTGTATGAACGGCTGGGGCACGACATTCCTCGGCATCGCGCCGGATGGCGTTGCGCTGCCCTGCCACTCGGCGCGCATGCTGCCGGGGCTGGAACTGCCGAACGTGCTCAGCCAGCCGCTGCGCGACATCTGGCGAAGCAGCGACGCCTTTCAACGCTTTCGCGGCACGCATTGGATGCCGGAGCCATGCCAGTCATGCGAATCGCGCGAGGAAGATGCCGGCGGCTGCCGCTGTCAGGCGTACCTGTTGACGGGCGATGCGACACGCACCGACCCGGTATGTGGAAAGTCGGCAGATCACGGCGCGCTGCAGCAGGTGGTGCTGCAAGGCCGGATGGCTGCGATGAACGGGTTCGGGCAGATGCGGGATACGTGCACCGGTGAAGTGCCGATCGTGTTCCGGACGGATGCGAATTCGCGCCGGCTGACACAGCCATAGAGCGCGGTCATAGAAAACAGAGAGGGCCGGACAATGCCGGCCCTCTCTTCTTTTCTTGCGAACAACGTAGAAGCCTAGGAACCTGAACTCAACACCCAGGCCACCAACTGCTTCGCTTCGTCTTCCTTGAGGTCGGGATGCGCGGGCATTGGGATGCGGCCCCACGTGCCCTTGCCACCGTCGCGCACTATCTGCGCCAGCCTGGTCGGCGCGTCAGCATCGCCCTTGTACTTGGCGGCCACGTCAGCAAAGGCCGGGCCGACGATCTTGGCATGCATGCTGTGGCACGAGAAGCAGCCGCTCTTGTCGGCCAGGGCCTGCATGTCGGGGGCGGCGTGGGAGGGTGCCGCGCCAATTGCTGCGCACGCTACCGCCAGCAACGAAAACACTCCATTACGCATGATCACGATCTGAAACTCCATGAAGCTGTGCGAGAGGCTGTGCGCCGCACAGGGCGCACAGCGCTCAACTCAGCACGTCAGTTCTTGTGCAACTTGAACACCCAAACCGAACCACCCTGCTCCAGGAAGTTCACACGCTTGGCTACTTCACCACCCCACAGCGGAACTGCACCACCCCAGCCCGACACCACGGCCACGAACTGCTCGCCGTTGTCTTCCCAGGTGACGGGGGGCGCAACGATGCCGCTGCCGGTCTGGAATTCCCACAGCTCCTTGCCGGTCTTGGCATCAGCCGCCTTCAGGTAGCCCTCGGGCGTGCCCCAGAACACCAGGCCGCCGGCAGTCGTCATCACACCACCCCACAGCGGGGCGTTGTTCTTGATCTGCCATTCAATCTTGCCGGTCTTCGGGTTGATCGCGCGCAGTGCGCCGATGTAATCCTCATTGAGAGGCTTGATGGTAAAGCCGGCGCCCAGGTAGGCCGCGCCCTTCTTGTAGCTGACGGGCTCGTTCCAGATCTCCATGCCCCACTCGTTGGCGGGCACGTAAAACAGACCGGTTTGCGGGCTGTAAGCCATCGGCATCTGGTTCTTGCCGCCCAGGAAGCCAGGCTCGGCAAACACCGCCTTGCCCTTCTTGTCTTCACCCGTGGCTTGCGCCGGATCGCCTGGCCGGTGCTCCGGTGCGTAGTTCGGGCGACCGGTCTTGAGGTCGATGCTGGTGGCCCAGTTGACCTTTACGAACGGGAACGCGTTGAGCAGCTTGCCGCTCTTCGCGTCGTTCACATAGAAGAAGCCGTTACGGTCAGCCTTGCCGCCGACGCGCTTGCCGTCCATGTCGAACGTGACGAACTCGTTCACACCATCGAAATCCCAGCCGTCGTTCGGGGTGTTCTGGTAGTGCCAGACGATCTTGCCGGTGTCCGGGTTGATGGCCAGCGTCGACGACGAATACAGGTTGTCGCCCTTGCGCAGGTGGCTGTTCCACGGGCCCGGGTTGCCGGTGCCGAAGTAGACCAGGTTGGTCTGCGGGTCATACGTGCCGCCCAGCCACGTCGATGCGCCACCGGTCTTCCACGTCTCGCCGGGCCAGCTCGCGTTGAGCGTGCCCGTCATGCCGTTCTCGGTCTTGTTGCCGTCCTTGTCGTACTTGTAGCCCATGTGGCCTTCGACCGTCGGACGCGACCAGATCAACTGGCCGGTCTTGGCATCGCGCGCTTCCACACGGCCCACCACGCCAAACTCGCCACCCGACACGCCCGTCAGCACCATGCCCTTCACGATCAGCGGTGCGGCGGTCGTCGAGTAGCCGGCGGCGTAGTCTTCGATCTTCTCCTTCCAGACGATCTTGCCGGTGTCCTGATTGAGCGCGATCAGTTGCGCATCCAGCGTGGAGAAGATGACCAGGTTGTCGTACAGCGCAGCGCCACGGTTGACGACGTCGCAGCACGGCATGATGCCTTCCGGCAAACGCTGCTCGTACTTCCACAGCTTCTTGCCGGTCTTCAGGTCGATCGCGTAGATGCGCGAGTACGACGCCGTGACGAACATCTTGCCGTTGTAGATCAGCGGCTGGGCTTCCTGCCCGCGCTGCTTCTCACCGCCAAACGAGAACGACCACGCCGGCACGAGCTGGCTGACATTCTTCGTGTTGATCTTGGTGAGCGTGGAGAAGCGCTGCCCTTGCGTACCCATGCCCCAGGTCAGCACGTCGTTCGACGATTTCGCGTCGTTCTCGATCATGGCATCGGTAACGGGGGGCGTTGCCGCGTGCACGGCAACACTTGCTGCCGCCATTGCAGCCGCAAGTGCAATCACTCGTAGTGTCCTCATTCTTGTCTCCTCTACCTCTATTTATGGTCCAGGTCCGGCAGTGTGATGTCACACCGGTCGGACTCAGGGCAAATCCCGTGCCATCGGAAAACGCCGTGAAATCACGGTTCTGACCCACTTGCAGCACGGTGTTGCGTGCCATACCGCAACACATCGTGTGTTCTGTTGCGAAATGGAGCAACGCCGTGAACGCAGCCCACGCGCAAACCGCGGCCTACAGCGCGCGCGTGCGCCCGCCCGGCAACATGCGCTGCACGCATTGCTGTGCATCGAGCCATTGGTGCTTGATCACGCCGGTAACGTGGAGCGCAACCAGGCAGAGCAGCAGATCGGCCGTCGTGCTGTGTACCGTGTAGAACATGTGCTGCAATGCGCTGTCGACCCAACCCCAGCGCGGCAAGGGCACGCCCCAGAAGCGCGTTCCGTATTGATTGAACGAAGACCCGAGGTAACCCGACAGCGGCATGACGACCATGCACATGTAGAGCAGGCGGTGGGTGATGCGCGCAAGCTCCGCCTCCCAGCAGTGCACCCCCGGGATCGAACGTGGCGCAGCACGGCGCAAGCGCACGGCTACACGCCACGCAATCACCAGCGCCGCCGTCAGGCCGAGCGATTTGTGCAGATTCACCCAGGCGGCCTTTCCGGGCGCGCCCTTGGCCAGACCCGTCATGTAGTAGCCCAGCGCGAACAGCCCGCATAGCAGCAAGGCGCTGACCCAATGCAAAGCGATCGGCAGGCCCGCGTAGGCAGGCGCCGGTGCGGTGGTGGGTCGATCAGCGCGGCGCATCAAGAGTGCCCACCGAGGTTGGATAGGTCACCACGCCCCAGGGCAGCTTGTAACCGGGGAGCGTATCGACGACCCCGCGCTTCTGCGCGTCGATCACCTGCACACTGTTCGACCGGCCGCAGGCAAGCAGCAGCTTCTGCCCGCCAGGCGTGAAGCTGAAATGCCAGCACCGCTTGCCCACCGGAATGGTGGCCACCGGCGCAAAGGTGCGGGCATCGAACACCTGCAGCTGATCTGCGCGGCTGGCGGCCACCCAGAGGTATCGGCCCTCGCGGTCAAACGCGATGCCGTACGGCCCCTGCCCAGTGGGCACGGTCTTGATTGGCTTGAAAGCGGCGTCGAGCAACAACAGGTTGTTCGAGTTTTCCAGCGTCACCACATAGGTCTTTCCATCCGGCGCGATCTTGATGCCGCGCGGCCGATTGCCGAACGGCGCGACATCCACCGACTGAATCTGCTTAAGCGTGGACAAGTCGTAGACGCCGACCGTGTTGTCACCCTCGTTCGCCACCAGCAGCAACTTGCCCTCCGGTGAAAACTCGATGGCTTCGGTCTCGCGGGCGGCCTTGATGCGGCCCACCACCGCCCATTGGCTGAGATCGATGATCGCGACTTCAGCGGGGGCTTCATCCTTCTCGCCCTTTTCTTCTTTTCCGGCTCGATCGCTCTTGCCTGGAGGGCCGCCCTCCGACGACGGTTCGTAAGTCACGAATGCCCGGAGGCCGTCGGGCGAGATGCGCATGAATTCGACATTCCTGCCGACTGCGATGCGTTTGATCTCCTTGCGTGTGGCCGTATCAACCACCGACACATCGGCGCTGCCTTGGTTGGCCGTCAGCAGCAAGCGGCCATCGGCCGTGATTGCCAGGCCGCGCGGGTCCTTGCCCACGGCAATCTCGTCAACCTGTTTGAGCGTGCGTGCACTCAGCACGGTCACGCCGCCGCCCTGATTCGTGACATAGGCGACGGGGTCCGGCACCTCGGCAACTGCCTGCAGCGTCGATACCAGACCCACGCTGATCAACGTGGCAATCCGGATGTAGTAGGTCAATGCATTCATGATCGTCTCTTCTAAGGGGCTCAGTCCTTGTCGGCACCGGAGCCCTTGCCTCCAAACGAATACGTCAGGCCAATCCAGATCGCGCGTGGCGACGCCGGCGTCATGAACTGCTGCGTCGCCAGCGTGTAGATGCTCCGGGTGCCCGAGAGGCCGTATGTGGAATAGCGCTTGTTGAACAGGTTGCTGATGTACGCCGAGATTTCGAGGTTTCTCGTCGGCTTGTAGTGCAGGTTCAGATTGACGAGGCCGTAGCCGGCTACCTGGCCGTTCGGGTCGGCATTGCTTTCGTTGCCGTGCGCGATCTGCTTGCTGACCAGGATCACGTTCCCGCCCATCGACAGGTTCGGGCTGAAGGCGTACGACGCACCAAGCTTGAGCGTCTTTGCGGGGATGCCCGGGATCTTGTTTCCGCTGACGACGTTCTGCCCGCTGGCCGTGGTGAATGCCGACTTGTAGATCGCATCGACATAACCAAAGTTGGCCGACAACGACCACTTGTCGATCTTCGTGCTCGCGCCCAGTTCAAAGCCGCGCCGCTCCGTCTCGCCGACGTTGGCGAAGTAGCCGTACGTGTTTGACGTGGCGATGAACTGGATGTCATTGCTGAGGCGCGAGTCGTAGACAGACGCGCTCCAGTAGGTGGACTTGCCCAGCTTTCCGCGGCCGCCGAACTCGATGGTTTTGGCCACCACGGCTTTCAGGTCCGGATCACCGTTGAACCCGGTCGGCAGCGAGCACGGGCTGTTTGGATCGGCGCAAGACAACTCGATCGATGTCGGCGCGCGCATCGATTCGCTATAGCTGCCGAAGATGCCCTGCCCGGCTCCGAGGTCGTAGTTGAATCCCAATGCCGGGTTGAACCGGTGATAGTGATGCGAGCCGGCCAGACTGTTGGTTTCCGGCCCTGCCACCGCCCCGGCCGGCACACCGTTTGGGGTGGATGCTGCGCCCGATCCAGCGTTCGAATACCGATAGGCGTTCGCATAGCCGGGGTTGTAGTACGACACGCCCGATACGTCGTCCGTCCAGGAGTAGCCGCCGTCTCCATTCAGGTATTTGTTGTTGGCGCCCCCCTGGTTGAGCGTGGTGTAGTTGAAGCTTCCGGATGCCGTCACGCTCAGCTTTTCCGTCACGCTCAACGTATCGGTGAAATACGCGCTGAAGTTGTTGACGTTGGACGACAGGCTGACCGCGCCAATCACGTTGCTGCCCGTGAATGACGCCGGGTTCGACGCCGACGGTGCCAATCCATTGGCGGTGAATCCGTACTCTTGGTTGGGAATCACCACGGCCTGATAGTCGATCAATCGGGCGAGGTATGTGGTCTGGTCGTAGGTGATGCGCGAATGATCGAACGCACCACCAAACGTGAACGTATTGTTGTGTCCCGCCAATTGGCTGAAATTCGACCACTGCAGCGACGAGCCCACCGTGTCTTCATGCGTGGCGGAATCGACGACGCTCGTATTGATGGCGTTGGTCCAGCGGCCATAACCCAGCGCGAGCGCAGTGGCGCTGGTCACGGCATTCACCGCCGTGCCATTCGGCGCCTTGTTCGCGCATTTGTAGGCGGTGAGGCCACCTGCGGTGGTTGTTGCCAGCGAGCCATCGTCGTTGAAGCAGCCGTCGTCCAGCTGCGCGTTGCTGTTGACGTTATGCAGGTTGGCCTTGCGGTAGTAGAGGCTGCCGGCCAGCTGATTGGTGTCGTTCAGCCAATGACTGCCCTTCAGGTTCAGCATCGCCATCCGGTTTGAGATGGTGTCGGGCCACGTATAGGCCGCGCTGCGGTTCGCCATCATGTCCATCGGCAACGACTGCGTGCCGCTCAGCGAGGTATCTGCGAGCGCAGCCGACAGCTCCAGTTGGGTAGCGCCGTCGTTGCCGTGCCACCGCGCTTTCCCATACAGCTGCTTGACGTTCGAACCCGAGTGTTCGCGAAAGCCGTCCTGCCGGTCGAAGTTGCCGGCGACGAAGTAATCGGTGCCGTGCGCCTTGTCGACAATGCCGGTCTCGAAGCTCAGCGAGCGCCTCCCAAACGAGCCACCCAGGGCCTCGATCGACGTGCCGGCGTTGTCCTTTCCGTTTTTGGTGTTGACGACAAGCGCGCCACCCAAGGTATTGAGGCCGAACATCGGATTGGAGCCCGGCAGGATGTTGACGCTGGACATCGCATTCATGGGAATGAGATCCCAGTTGACGATGGAGCCGAAGGGCTCGTTCATCCGCACGCCATCAAAGTAGACCGACACGCCAATGGGCACGCCCAGCAGCGAAGACACCTGGAACCCGCGGTAATTGATGTCGTTCTGGTACGGATTGCCCGCCCCATTGCTGATGCTGACCTGGCCGAGGTTGTCGTTCAACAGGTCCGCCAGATTCGAGCTGCGTTGCTCGCGGGCATCCTTTGCACTGACGCGCTGGGCATTGGCGGGAAACTGCGACAGCGGGACACCAATGCTGTCGATCGGGGTCGAGCCGACGACCTGAGCGGTTGGCAACGCCACCGCAATGATCGGGTCCTCGGCAAGCGCCGGCGAGCACAGGCCCGCCGCAGCGAGCGCCGCCACCCCGCCGGCCAGACGCGGCGCGGCGTTACGCAGACGGCTGGCGTCCTTGCCCGAACGGCTGGTATTCGAATGCACGGAGTGTCTCCCTGGTGTTTCTCGTTCGCCGAGCCCGGGCGCGCCAACGGCACATCCCTAAGTCAAAGCGTGGCGAGAGCTATTGCCGGCTGGGAATCAGCGGCGATGGGGGTGACACCTGCGCGCGTTGCGGCAGTGCATGTGGTGGGCGCATGGCCATGTCTCCTCTTCTTTTTTCGCCGGCGAGGTCTTTGCCTCGCAGGTCAGCGGCTGGCGCACGGGTGTCGATGACCATGCGCCAGCCGTCCTGCTACACCATCAGAAGAAGCCGAGCGGCTTGGTGTCGTAGCTCACCAGCAGGTTCTTGGTCTGCTGATAGTGGTCGAGCATCATCTTGTGGGTCTCGCGGCCCACGCCCGACTTCTTGTAGCCACCAAACGCTGCATGCGCCGGATACAGGTGGTAGCAGTTCGTCCACACGCGCCCTGCCTTGATGGCACGGCCCACGCGGTACGCGCGGTTGATGTCGCGCGTCCACAGACCGGCGCCCAGGCCAAAGTCGGTGTCATTGGCGATCTGCAGGGCTTGCGCTTCGTCCTTGAACGTCGTCACGGCAATCACCGGGCCGAAGATCTCTTCCTGGAACACACGCATGCTGTTGTCGCCCTTGAGCAGCGTCGGCTTGATGTAGTAGCCCTTCGACAGATTGCCGGGCAGCACTTCCACGTCGCCGCCGACCAGACATTCGGCACCTTCCTCCTGCGCGATCTCCAGGTAGCTGCGGATCTTGTAGAACTGCTGCTCCGAAGCCTGCGCGCCAACCATGGTCTCGGTGTCGAGCGGGTCACCGCGCTTGATGGCGGCCACCTTGGTCATCACCGCATCCATGAAGCGGCTGTAGATGGATTCCTGCACCAGCGCGCGCGACGGGCACGTGCACACCTCGCCCTGGTTGAAGAAGCCCAGCACCAGGCCTTCGGCGGCCTTTTCGATGAAGCTCGGCTCGGCCTGCATGATGTCTTCGAAGTAGATGTTGGGCGACTTGCCGCCCAGTTCCACCGTCGACGGGATGATGTTTTCAGCCGCGCACTTCATGATGTGCGAGCCCACCGGCGTCGAGCCCGTGAAGGCGATCTTGGCGATGCGCTTGCTGGTAGCCAAGGCCTCGCCAGCTTCCTTGCCGTAGCCGTGCACGACGTTGAGCACGCCCGCCGGCAGCAAGTCGCCAATCAGTTCCATCAGCACGCAGATGCCCAGCGGGGTCTGCTCGGCCGGCTTGAGCACCACGCAGTTGCCGGCAGCCAGCGCCGGCGCCAGCTTCCATGCAGCCATTAGCAGCGGGAAATTCCACGGGATGATCTGACCGACCACGCCCAGCGGCTCGTGGATGTGATACGCCACCGTGTGCTCGTTGATTTCGGCAGCAGAACCTTCTTGTGCGCGAATGCAGCCTGCGAAGTAGCGGAAGTGGTCCACAGCCAGCGGGATGTCGGCGTTCAGCGTTTCACGCACGGGCTTGCCGTTGTCCCACGTTTCAGTCACGGCCAGCAGCTCGAGGTTCTGTTCGATGCGGTCGGCAATCTTCAGCAGGATCAGCGAGCGGTCCTGCACCGAGGTGCGTCCCCAGGCGTCAGCGGCAGCATGGGCAGCGTCGAGCGCGCGGTCGATGTCTTCAGCGGTCGAGCGCGGGAACTCGCCGATCACCTCGCCCGTCACAGGCGTGGTGTTGGTGAAGTACTGGCCCTTGACCGGCGACACGAATTCGCCACCGATGAAATTGCCATAGCGCGGCTTGAACGAAACGATGGCGCCGGGAGTGCCGGGATGAGCGTAACGCATGGGTTGTCTCCTGATGTTTGAGTGATGACCGCAGCGTCGTTGTCTGCGCTGTGTCCGCTCGTCATCTGCAAAACCCGGGCCATCCCCTGCGGTGGATGCTGCATCCACTCCCAATCGCCCGTTCACGCCGATTGGCTCGCCTGACTGTTCCAGAATGGAGCAACAGGTGTTGCAAAGCTCAACGCCCCATCACCTGAACAGCCGAGGGATGTGCGTGCGGACCCACCGCGTGCATGGCATGACTTTCGCAACACGGGCCGTTCATCTGAACCTTGCAAGGCACACGATGAGAACGGCCTTACTCCATGCTGCCGCTGCCACGCTGGCCGTTGCGTGCCTCTCCTGGCCGGCCCGCGCCGATACGAACATTGACCCGGCAGGCTCGCCGCTCTGGCCGACGATTCAGCAGGAGGTGTTTGGCGCGGCGCCAACAACGTTCGACAGCCGCATCAGGATCACTGGGCCCGCGTTTGCAGAAGACCCGATGCAGGTGCCGATTGCGTTTGACGCGTCGGCGCTCGGCAAGGTGGAGCGCATCGTCGTCGTGGTCGACAGCAACCCGATCCGCAAGGTGCTGGAATTCGCGCCCATGCACGTGCGCCCGGCGCTGTCGTTCCGGTTCAAGCTGCAGGAGGCCTCTGCGGTGCGCGTGGCGGCGCGTACGCAGGACGGTGTTTGGCATGTCGGCACCTTGCAGGTGGACGCCACCGGCGGCGGCTGCACGCTGCCCGGGGCCACCCGCCAGAACTCCACGTGGAGCACCACGCTGAACCAGGTGGAGTCGCGCGTGTTTCCGGGCTTCAACGGCGCAGGCAGCCGCATCCGCCTGCGCGTGATGCATCCGATGGACACGGGCTTGGTGGCGGGCATTCCGTCCTTCCATATCGAGCAGCTCAACCTGCTCGATGCCCGGCGTCAGCCCATGCTTGAACTGGCGCTGTTCGAACCCGTGGCCGAGAACCCGATCTTCTCGTTCGATCTGGAGGGCCCTGTTGAACGCGGCATCAGCGTGGCCGGCGTCGACAACAATGGCAACCGCATCCGCGCACAGGTGACACGATGAGCCGACGGCAACAACGGTTTGGCTTCCTGCTCTGCCTCGCGATGTTGGCCGGCCTCGCACGCGCTGAGGGCCCCGATTACCACCTCGTACCGCACGCAATTGCGCCCGGCGTCTGGGTGCTGGAAGGCGCCAACGCAGATTTCTCGGCGCGCAACGGCTGCAACATCATCAACACCGGCTTTATTGATACCGGCGACGGCGTGCTCGTCATCAACACAGGGCCGTCGCTGTTGTACGGCGAACAGCAGCGCCAGGCCATCCGCACGGTCACATCGGCGCCGGTGCGCTGGGTGTTCAACCTCAACCTGCATCCCGACTATTTCTTCGGCAACCAGGCTTATGCGGATATCGGTGCACAGGCGCTGCCGGGCACCATTGCGGGGGCGCAACGGGAGGGCGCGGCCTATGCCGACAATCTCTACCGTATCTGCGGCGCGTGGATGCAGAACACGGTATCCACACCGCCCAGCGTGCCATTGACGCCCGGCACACGCGCCATGGGCAGCCACCGCATCGACCTCATCCGGCTCGACGGGCATACCGATGACGATCTCGTCCTGGTGGACCGGACCAGCGGTGTCGTCTTCGCCGGCGGCATTGCCTTTCGAGACCGGATTCCCACGACGCCGCACGCCAACATTGCGCATTGGCTGGCCAGCCTGGACGCGTTGCAGAAGATCGTTGCCGACAGCGGTGCGCGCGTGTTGATCCCCAGCCACGGGCCCGCGCTCGGCAAGGCCGATGCCATTGCACAGACACGCCGGTACTTGCAGTGGCTCGAGGCTCGCATGCGCCGCGCGGCCGCAGAAGGACGCGACCTTGCAGAGGTGATTGCCATGCCGGTAGACGCGCCCTACGCGCAATGGGGCGGAATGCCCGCGGAGTACGTGCGCAACGTGACGCGCTTCTACCCACGCTACGAGAACGCCGCGCTGGCGCCCTGACATGGCGCCAGACCCCGCGCGGCGACGCTGGATGCGCATCATGCTCGCGACCCTGATCAATCCTGCGCCGACGGCGTCTGCGGCACCTGCCCGCGTTACGCTGTTGCGCCTGCAGGATAGCCTGTACGCTGCGCGCGCTGTCAACGCAGAGGCCTCGCGCGCGAATGCCGGAGAAGTCGTGCCCACCCTGGTGCACACGACCGGCAACGGCGTGCTCGTGGTGGACCCTGGCCCGCACGCGCGATGGGGACACCATCTGATCGCGGCCATCCGGCACATCACGGCGGAACCCATCCGTTGGGTGGTCAACACGCACGCGCACCCGGAGCACGTGCTCGCCAACGCGGCGTTCGCGCAACTGCAGCCGCGCCCTGCGTTCCTGGCTTCGGCGGCCACCGCCGACCTGATGCGCCAGCGTTGCGAAACCTGTCTGGCCCGGCTGACCGCCCTGCTGGGTGCGCGCGTCATGCAGGAAACGCAGATCATCTATCCCGAGTCCGCATTGCGCGATGGCGACTGGCTGCACACGGGCAAGACAGCATGGCAAGTCCATGTCTGTACGGCTGCGCACAGCGCTTCCGACACGGTGCTGTACGCGCCGCAGCGCGGCGTGCTGTGCACCGGTGGCTTGGCATATCGGCAGCGCATTCCAGACCTGCAGGACGGCTCGCTGATCGGTTGGCGCCAGGCATTGCATGCGCTTGCGCACCTGCCAGTCAACATCGTCGTCGGCACCGCCATCGGCACACCGGCGCAGATGCTGCAACCGACGCTGGCCTATCTCGACATGCTCGACAGCGCGATCACGCGCGCCATTGAAGCCGGTGGCGACGCAGCGCGCGCGCTCGCGTACGTCCCGGGCGACGCCTATCGCGACTGGCGCAACTTCGACCCCCGTCATGCGCTGAACGTGGGACGTGCGTGGCGCGAGCTCGAAGATCGCTGGATGCAAAGCGCGCCAAGGGTCTGACCGCGGCTGCTCCACTGCGCAACAGAGAGCGGACATGTGTTGCACCAACTGTCCCGCCACGCCACATCACACGCACAGCCGCGGGCATCCGCAAACGTTAGGCAACTGACTGCAACTCCGTGCAATGCGCGACGAACGTCGTGGTACGCATATTGCAAAGTCCCGCCGACGTTGAGCGCGCGCCCCGCGTGTTTAGCGCCAACACCGCATGCGTCCGAGCCAATTCAATGGACGCATCACACAACGACAATACGGAGACAACATGCAGAACACACGCCTTCGACCCTGCGTCCTGACCGCCCTTGCAGCCGCCCTCGGCTGCGCAGCGAGCGGCGCCATCGCGCAATCGTCGGTCACGATCTACGGCACAGTCGATGCCGGACTCCAGTATCAAAACCGCAGCGCAGCCGGCGGCAGCATCACGGAGATGCATTCGGGCGGTATCAGCCCAAGCATCTGGGGCCTCAAGGGATCGGAAGACCTGGGCAGCGGCCTGAAGGCCAACTTCAACCTCGAAGGGCATTTCAGCAGCGACACCGGCACGCTCACCACCGGCCCCGGCTTCAGCTCCGAGCTGTTCCGCCGGCAGGCGAACGTCGGCCTGAGCGGCAACTGGGGCGCGGTCACGCTGGGGCGCCAGTACAGCCCGGCGCTCATCGGCACGATCGGCACGGAAGCGCGCGGCTTCAAGGAGCAGTTCTCGAATCTGTACGGCTGGGCCTACAACCAACTGCCCGCACCGGGCAACGCGATGGGCGCCGGCACCAACCCCGGCAACGACGTCGGCGTGTTCATTGGCAATGCACTGCAGTACTCCAACAACTTCGGCCCCGTGTGGCTGGGCGTTGCGTACTCATTTGGCGAGACCGCCGGCAGCTTCAAGCGCGGCAATGAACTCTCGCTGGGTGCCACGTACACGGGCCCGGTCACAGTCGGCCTCGGCTATCAGTCAACGGCGGACAGCGGCACGGGCGAGACCCTCAGCCGCTTGTGGAGCGCAGGCCTGGCCGTACCGTTCGGTGCCTTCACGGGCCGGGTGAACTACATTGGCGTGACCAACAACGCGCCGAGTGGCCAACGCGTATCGGACGTCAAATCGATCGGCGCCGGGCTCGACTACAAGTGGAGCCCCGCCAATACCGCCACGCTGGCCGGCTACTACAGCAAGTACGAAAGCAGCGCGCACGACAGCTCCACCAAGTCGATCGTGCTGAGCAACGACTACGCATTCTCCAAACGCACCACGCTGTATGCGCAGCTCGTGTACGTCAATGCGGGCGCGGTGGGCACAGCCGATCCGCTGGAAAGCCTCAAAACTTCCATCGTTGCGGGCGGCACTGCGCCGGGCGCGAAGACGGTGCTGGCAGGTGTGGGGCTGAAGCATTCGTTCTGAGCCATACCTGAGCGGGAAGAAACCCTTGGCCAACACCAAGGGTTTTTTTCGCCCTCAGATACGAAGCATGAATCCTGACGCAGCGCATGGTCTGGGCGGCCGATCCGCGCTACGCTCGCGTATCGTCAACATCACGATTTTTGCCTGCCGGGGGCCAACCGGGGGCGCTCATTGGAGGAGCCTTGATTCGCGTCCTGCCTGCCTTTGTATTGGGCACGCTTAGCTCAGTCCTGCTGGCCCTGAACACACTGTTCTGGAGCGTGCCGCTGTTCACGCTCTCGGCGTTCAAGCTGCTGGTGCCGGCAGCGGCAGTCCGCCGCCGGATCGACCCCATGCTCAATTGGGTCGCCACATGCTGGATCGGTTGCAACAACGCCTGGATCGGCGTGCTGCAACGCGAGCCGTGGAGCGTTGAAGGTGCCGACAACCTGCGCTACGCGGGCTGGTACCTGGTCAACTGCAACCATCGGTCGTGGGTGGACATCTTTGTGCTGCAGCGGGTGTTGAACCGGCGCATACCGCTGCTGAAATTCTTCCTCAAGCAGCAGTTGATCTACGTGCCGGTCATCGGTCTGGCCTGGTGGGCGCTGGATTTCCCGTTCATGCGTCGGCACTCCAAAGCGGCGCTGCGCAAACACCCCGAACTGCGCAATCAAGACCGCGAAACCACGCGTCGCGCTTGCGCCAAGTTCGCCCATGTGCCGACCAGCGTCATGAACTTTGCCGAAGGCACGCGATACACCCCCGCAAAGCACCAGACGCAATCGTCGCCCTATCGCCATCTGCTCAAGCCAAAGGCCGGCGCGCTGGCCTTGACGCTCAATGCCATGGGTGGGCGGTTCCAGTCGCTGCTCGATATCAGCATTGCCTACCCAGACGGCACACCGAGCTTCTGGCAACTGGCCAGCGGCCGGGCCGGTCGGGTGATGGTGCATATCCGCGAGCTGCCGATCCCACCGGATTTCTGCACGCACGACTACAGCACCGACGCCGCCTTCCGTAGCGATTTCCACCGCTGGCTCGCCCAGCTCTGGGAAGAGAAGGACCAGCAGATCGAAAACATGTTGGCGCGGGCGGCAAACCGGGCGGCGTGACCGCCGGTGTCGACGCTTTTTCGCCAGACGAAATCTAAGCGCCAAACAAAAAGCCCCTTGGTCGTAAAACCAAGGGGCTTTTGCTACTGCTGGCGGAGAGGGTGGGACTGTATCGTGCGCCCCACCTTTTCCCATATAGATCAATGCTTTGCAGCCCTCACTAGGAGTCGAACGTACCACGCTGTGTGTACCAGTTCAACATTGAAACCAGTTGCAAAATCGACGAAACCCGTAATAGACAGACCGCAGCCTGACCGACCGATTCCAACTTCGGCCGTTGGCTACCGGCGCATAAGTTACTAACTACCGACACCATCCATCCGCGCCAACGCTCACGGAAAAAAAAAACCGCACGTCGCGAGAGGTGCGGTTTTACATGTTGAATCGGCTTACGGAGCCAAACTCGGATTAGCGTACGTCAGAAACAGGGAGGTCAACCAAGCCGTTAGGCCGTGGCGAACCAGTTGTGCTGCGGGTTTGAAGTATTTGGTCATAGTTTTAGCCTTGTTGACAGAGGATTTAGTGATTGAACGCTTGTTTGTGCGCTGTCCGGGCTTTTGCTTCTGAACCACATGCTTCTTTGGCTTGATGCCAACCGCCCTGCGGGCGGTCTTCTTGCTAGTTGCTTGCTGCTGTACGCTTTGCGTCGGTGCTTCGTGCTGCACGGTGACGCATGTCACATTTGCCTGAGTTTGGGCGAAGCTCGTCGGCTCCGTAAGCTGACTCAAACCATCCACTTCTCAAAGTGGACCATAATTATACGCAAAAACCCTCGCCTTGCATAGAAGCACTGCCGCACTTTATTAGCCCAGCATTCTCCTGCCCGCGACGGGCACCTCGCCAAAGCGCCCCGTATCCACACCGACTGCTGGGCGTCAATGTCGGCACACCAAATGAATTGACGCCGCAACGCCGGTGGACGGTGCCGCTTCACCCGCCGGTCACGATACCCATTAAGTTTCCGGCGGTAGCGCCGTTACCCCAATATAACCGGTAGCGCCGGCATATTTTCACGGAAACAATTATATAAAAAATAAAATAAATGAACATTCAAAGTATCATAACTTATATTCTTGTCGCCCTGTATGGCATCATGCTTATTCTGGGCATTTTCATAATCACATTCTCCGCAATTCGAGCAATAAAATCTCGGGAAGCAATTAGGAATAAAATAACAGCCAAACTTGAGGCGAACATCAAACTCACCTCAGATGATCTCGTCAATATGGGGAAAGGTTTAAATTTAAATAGAGAAAGTGTTGCTAAATGTTTGAATCAATTACTTGCCGACGAGGCAGATGCACAGCGCTTTCTTGACATAAGGAGACTCGTCTCTGAAATGGAAAAAGAGGAGCCATTTAACGATCTTCCGGGTGAGGTCAAGCCGTCCCTGCTTAGACTAAGCGAGCTTGCCGACGCATCCCAGGTAAAGAGCGATCAACTGGTCTTGATTCCGATTCAGAAAACGCTTGCGTCCTATGTCGAGCTAAAGGACGAAGTCGCGAAGGGACGTAAGGTTGGGCGTTTCATGAACATGGTAGCGGTACTCGGGTTCATAATAGGTGCCTGGGGTCTCTATCTGACAGCCAAGAGCCCTGATGCAAAAGATATCGACGCCATTGTTCGCCGAGCAATGCTCTCCGTATCCACCTCCGGTATCAATCAAATAACCAAAGAAACAGATTCGCACGCGACCCTCGGAAAGGCGCCATAATTAGTTTCGCCAACACAAAGGCTGAATACCAAGGAAATTCTGCGAACATGGGTGACCAACCAACATGGTGGAAGTACGTTGTGGACTGCGCGCAGATTGCGTCGGCCATCGGGACGTGCGGTGCGGTCATCGTTTCCCTCTGGCTCGCCAATCGAAAGCCCAAGCCAGAACTTCAGCTGACAGTCGGACTGAGAATCCTGATTGGAGGCGGATTGTCCGGGCCGCCATGGCCTGAATTTTTGTGTATTAGTGTCGTCAACATAGGTAATACGCCCGCTACCGTCGACGGCTTCTCATGGAAGCCATCTCGGCGCGCAAAGGTCGCTGGTTATCAGAATGTGGAATCTCCGGCGCCGTACGCCCAGAATCCACGTTTACCGCTGACACTGCAACATGGGCAAAGTGCAACGTTCTTCATCGAAGCTGGCCAGGATCGCGGTTGGTTCAAATCGGTCGAGCAAGACGGATTCTTTGACGAGATTTTGGTCAGCCGGAAGCGGCTGGACAAATTGTGTCTGCATGCCTTTACCAGTGTCGGCGTAGTTGCAAAAGCCAAGCCTGCCACCGATGTCCTAGATCGCCTCTGGGCGGCGATACAAGTGCACAGAACGCGTACCGCATCTTGACCTGTTCCAATGCCGCGCGCCGTAACACCTTCACATAGCCCTTACCGCAGGAACCTGTTGGCGCGCCGAGTCACGAGAGGGCCGTCAATGCTGGCGAAGCTCGTGCCGTAGTTCAACACAAGCCCCTCCTACGGCCAAAGCAATCCGAGCAAGCCTCATCGGCATTGGGGCGCTATGCTGTATCTCGATATGGTTGTCTTGGCTTTCGGGCTACCACATTCCTTCTATTAAAGAGCTGGCGAGTATCACGCCGAACGCTCTGAAAGGACTCGCTGCGTCATGATCCCCACTCGGGTAGGAAAGCTGAAATTTATCGTCGAGGAAATGCAGCTGGCATTTCACCTCGCCATGCACGTGACTGACCCCTTCGTCGCGCGCACACTGGCCCGCCACATTCTTGTTCGCGCAGAAAATTTTATCGAGCACGCTCGGGGCCTGCGCAAGCCGCTCAAAAACGCGGGCCATGACATTCGCGACTTCCATAAAACCAAAGAAGCCTACGCCTCGGCCTTCGAAGAATACTTCCAGGTTGCAAGGCACAAGCTAGGTGCTCATGTACAGGATTTTGACTTCGGGAAGCGCATCGAGCTTTGGAACGAGATCGAGATCGTTAAGATCGGCTACTTCGTCGATGGCGCACTGCAAATTTACCGCAGCCTCGCTGCCCTGAGCTTGCCGGGATACGTTACCTACGCCGAGCCGACCGAGCTCACCGATCCGAGCGTCTTGGAATCCCTTGGTCAGTTTCAGCAGGCCATCAACAATGGCAGTGGGATCGAAATGGGGACCGATCCGCTCGCTATGACACGAAATAACACGAGTGCAGTCCTAAACATGACCCCCGTCCATCAACGCGCGGGGCAACTGGCACTGATCCGCCGTTGGATTGCCATGCAGAGGGAAATTCTTCGCTGGATGGGCCCTCAAATCCGCATTGCCCGCATACTCAAGGCGCGCATTGTCACTGATCTCGTCAGCTTTTGTGATTGTCTTGTGACTCGCACAGTTCCCCCGGGTGCGCTGCAAGAGATGGAGGGGCTGGACAAACTTATCGTCGCCAGCGGTCAGTCGTCTGCCACCATCGACAACTTCGTTGCAGCATCGAATTTTCAGGCTGAGCTCCAAGTAGCTAGGACCATTCGCGACAAGATTGGGGCTCATCTCGAAATCAGTGACAGCTATACCCTTGCAGGACTTTCGACCGACCTGGATACCTATGACCTAGTCGAGGGATTGAATTTCTATGGACGCGTTGGCGCGGCCTTTACTAAGACCTGCCATAGCATCCTTTTCTTGCGCTTGTATGCTGCCGACGGCCAGCGCCTGCACGGGGTGAGTGCGGCCATGGCACCGGCTGCCCCATATGCCGGCAATTCCATCGAGGGACCACCTGCGCCCCCAACACCGCTACCAATCGACGACGTAGAAAGTTACCGTACGAATCTCGCCCGTTGGCTTGATAGCAACGATGAGCGGAGAGCGGAGGCTAGTCATTTCTTCGGTCAAGCCTTTCTAGGTTCGCAGGTCATTGAGACACTTGACGAAGTCGAACGGTTTGGCGCGGGACAACGCAGCCCAGAGAGCGAGTTTCGAAAAGCCCACGGATTCCTCCTTTCAACGCTGGTCAACGGAATTTCAGACTTTGACTTCCAAGGCGTGCTTGAACTTGTCCTTTCATGCCGCAACGGCTCGCCTTACCCGCTCGCTGAACTTCTCGTCCGCTACGGCAGTGACGCTTCCGAGTTCAGACAATGGTGGATTTGCTCAGCGCTCGGAGAGATTGGCAGCGCTCCACACGCGACTGTGAGCCAATTTCTTGAGACGCGAACCTATTCGCGCAACTGGCCAATTCGCTTTCAGGCCACTCTTGCTCGTTTCAAAACGTTTGTGAAGGCGGAGGGAACCTTTCGGCTCAATCATAAGGGGCAGACGCGCGTCGACTACGACACCTTCGTAGGTTCGCTGACTACTTCTATGACGGAATTCGAGCAGTTCGTTTGCGTGCTCGCGTTTGCCAGTATTCTGAGTGGCCCAAGAGTTGGCTCTCTGTCCTCCCCCTTCCACGGTAACTATGCGGAACTTCAGAAGAAAATTGAAGCACTCATCGTTCCCCTATTGAAAGACGATAGTGACAAGGGATCAAAGAGAACTACGCTGCACGACCTGATCCAGACCAACGACTACGTTGGCGTATGCGTTCTCGTAGCAATAGAGCTCGGCGACCAACACCCTTGGCACACTGTATTGGTAGATTGTTGTTGCAATGGCTCAATCGCAGATG
Organism: Ralstonia chuxiongensis; assembly: GCF_024158925.1. Taxonomy (NCBI): domain Bacteria; kingdom Pseudomonadati; phylum Pseudomonadota; class Betaproteobacteria; order Burkholderiales; family Burkholderiaceae; genus Ralstonia; species Ralstonia chuxiongensis. The sequence continues at coordinate 320,728 of NZ_JAMYWC010000004.1, forward strand.
CGGGCCATGACCAGGCTGCTCGCCACCTCGCAATGTGCTTTCTTCTCAGGAAAGAACATCATCTCGCATATGAGATCGTCGAAGGGATCGCGTCTAGAAGCCCCGATTGGGTGGACATTCAGGTCCTTGCGGCCGAAATTCTCGGTGAAACACCTGAGGCTGAAGAGCAGGCAAAACAAAGAATCTCCAGTATCCGGCGCACGTACAAGCTAACTTCCGATTTGGATGCGCGGCTGTGCGCTATCGAAACGGAAATCGAGAAAAGATAGGGGATGCCTCATTCATCCGGTTTCCGCTGTGTGGGTACGAGACTTTGCAACGGGTTGCAAATTTTGCGTCGACGAGTCAGAAGGCTGTTGGCTGCATTCGGTTGCGCACTCGCATGATTGTTTGGCGGCTAGTGCCCATATCCCGCGCGATAGCTGCGATGGCGTGGCCTTGAACCAATCGATCCTGAACCGATCTTTCCTGTTTGGCGTTTAGTGCGTGCGGGCGGCCCAGCACCTTGCCATTGTCCTTCGCGCGGGCGAGCCCAGCGGCCGTGCGCTCCAGCAACAGATCACGTTCAAACTCCGCCATGGCTGACAGTACCGACATAGTCATCTTGCCGGCGGCGCTCGTCAGATCGGCCCCGCCGAGCGCCAAGCAGTGGACGCGCACGCCGATACCCTGAAGGTCCTCGACAGTGGCGCGCACGTCCAACGCGTTGCGCCCGAGACGGTCTAGCTTGGTCACCACTAGCACGTCCCCCGACTCCAGGCGATCGTGCAGCTTGGCGAAGCCTTCGCGCTGCCTCGCCGCGACAGAACCGGATACAACCTCGGCCACCACGCGACGTGACTCAATGTTATAGCCGGCGGCCCGTATCTCGTGCACTTGGTTCTCAGTGGTCTGCTCGGCGGTGGACACCCGGCAATACGCAAAGACTCGGCTCACTCCCACTCTCCTGTACGAAAACCATGCTCAAAACATTAACAGCGTACGGAAGTAGGTCAAGCAGATATGTGAACAGGGCTAGTGGAGGTGTTCAAAAACGACCGTCTTTGGACGCTAGCGGACCTCATGTCGTTGTCAACACGCGGATTTTGCCGAGGTGCGGCAGCCCCTGCCCGAAAGTCGAACGAGAGGTCCACGCGCCGAGTTCATCCCTGTGAGCTACTTCCCACCAAGTACATCTTGAATTCGGCTCCGATGCCCTGACTTCCTGTGACCCGACAATCATGAGGAGGTTAGAAATGCCTGTAGTAGATCGCAGTAGCCAACGCGCCACTGGGGACGCGACTCAGTCCCACACCACGGTGCGCGCTCAATACAAGGGGAAGAAGGTCAAGTTGAAGTCAGGAGGCCCCGAGATGACCGTTAACGAGGTCGTCCCCTCACCGCTTGGGATCGTGCTCGCCTGCGCTTGGTTCGACGACACTCGCTTGAGCAAGGACACATTTTCGCTCGAAGCTGTCGAACTCGTACCCTAACTGATCGTCGAATAAAAACTGTATGTTGAGTAGTAGAGGTGACGCCCGGTGAGTTCATGCTACCGGGCGTTTTTACTTGGCCGCTTAGCCAAGCTCACTTGGCGTGTGTCCGCTATTGGGCCTAGATAGGTAGCTCTTCTTGTTTTTCTCTAGGGAAACTGGGAAAACCAGGAATCGCGTTCGCGCTCCAACGGCTGCCGAGCGGCACAAAAATGCGCGGAAGCCTTGCCCAGTAAGGACTTACAAGAAGCCGACCCCAACCGCCTCTGGGGTTGAAGCATCCGGTAATCTTTGAGGAAAGATCGCTCTATGGCCCCGTGAACGCGCCCTGGAGCATGTCACACGTTGGCCGGACGCCAGCGGAGTGGGCGCCCCGAGGGAATGCGTAGGGCATGCCGGCCGCGCACATCGCGCAGGCAGGCCCCACCGCAAGCTGGATCAGAATGGGCTCTTGGCGGATGCCGCAGCCTGGGCCGGCTCCAACGCCGAGCCGCAGTGCTTACATTTCACGGCCTCGACCCGAACCGGCTCCGCACAAAACGGGCACTTACGATAGCCTCCGAACTGGCCGGTCTCGGCGGCGATCTGCTCCTGATTCTTGCTCAGCAGGACGATGAGCAAGGCGACGACGGGCACCGAAAACCCAAAAGCGCCGAGACGACGCCACCCGCGTTGCCCTCAGTGACAATCGATGCGCCCATGACCGTCAGTGGCCCACCGATGAGAATGGCGAGGAAATACCACAGCCACATCAGCCCTTTCTTGTGGGCAATGCCGGCGACAACGGCGGCGAAGGCGAAGTAGAGGGCAAAGCCGGTGATGGGCTCCATGAGACGATCTCCTTGTAATTGGTGAAATTGGTACGTGATGAAGACGCTGGCGACGGATGCGCCGGCCGATCAGCGGGACAATGGCGACCGCCTCTGCTCACCCCTGAACTGACCGACCGGCACGGTCACCCACGCAGGATGCGGCGCGTGCGCGAGCAGGTCTGCCACCGAGCAGAGCTTGGCGGTTTGGGTATTGTTCGCTGACAGCGCGTGAGCCCAGGTGTCGGGCAGTGCCTCGCCGGCTAGGAACGCCGCCCACTTGTCCGAGTAGCGGCCGCGCGTGTGGATCAGCAGATGGGCACGACGTGAAACGGGGTGTGCATCCCATGGGCGCGCGTAATCCTCCTGGTGTAGCCCGACCTCTCCCTCTCTGCCGGTAACCGAGCAAACCTGCGGATACCGGAGCCAGCCATTCAACTCGTAGAACCGCACAAGCTGCCATGCGCGAATGCGTGCCGTCCCGTCAAAGCCGTTATACGGGCCGATGGTCGGCCACTTCCAGCGAGGCAGAGCGAACACCGTTTGAGGCCGGTCGAACGTCAGTGTCACGAACTCGTAGCGGTGGACAACCGGGACAATGTCGCTGGGCGACTCGGGAAGACAAGAGCTGTCACGCCCCTCTGGGTCGCTATCAGCAACTGACGCACTCTCTGCAGGAGCCTGGGTAAACAATCCGTGATTCAGCGTCATAGATAGTTAGCGTTGCAACCGGTTTCAAAATCGATGACAGGAACGCGTCACTGCTACCGAGGTGGTGACATGTGTCGCCTATCGTAGGATCGCCCGTATCGCATCGCGAACCAGCGTCCACACCGTGGCACGCACGGCGGTGCGCGCCGCAAGTTCGCCCATGGACATGCGCTGCCCATCTTGCCGAGCCGACGTAATCTCCTGGATCAGCGGAGGCGCTCCGAGGCTGCGTCTCAAAGCCTCCGGGTCGCGCTGATACTCTTGCAGCAACCGCTCTCGCTCTTCTTCAATGTATGCGAGGTACTGCTCGCCCAGTCCTGGGAATTCCGTCTTGGCCTCGATTTTCGCAGCTTGCTGCGCGATCTCGGCTTCAAACCGGCTGATGTATGTGGCGGCTGAGGGCATGCCACTCGTTACAGAGATTTCCAGAAAGCTCTTCCAATAGCCCCTTGCCAGCGTATGGCACTTCTCACGGTAGGCTTCCAGCACTCGTTGAAGCACCGGATCAGTTTCCGCGCGTTCTTTCAGTTTCAAGCCGTCGCTCATATTTATTCTGCTGTCATTGGTTCCGCACGAAGCGTCGTGTGTGTTCGCGGCCCGCTGTCATCAAGACAGCTCTGGCGAAGAGCACGGCTAATCGAGATAGCAAGAGTGGCGAAGGTTTTATCGAGACCGGCGAAGAGCTGGCCCCTGTAATGAGCAATCAGGCGCCAGGGGCTTGCTCGATGTTGTCCTGACCGTTGTTCGCACGAAATGCGCTGCCTGTGACACGTCCAGGGGCCGATGGCGTCGCGTACGCACCGCACAGCGGAGACAGCGTGGTGGCATAAAAGAAGTGCCTTGGCAAAGCGATGCGCACCCCGGGAAGGAGACGGAGGCACCGCACATCGCGCCCACCGACAGAACTAAGCGGAAGCTCATGGGTTCTCAACTTCCAGCTTCAGGTCGTTCACAGCATCATTGAACGCGCTCTCCGCAGCAGCGTTAACTGAAACGCCAGGCCCCAGGGTCTCCACGTAGGTTCGCCAGCGCGCGTAGACCTTCTTGATACCGTCCCGTACTGCCGAACGATGAGGTTTGGCGATCTCGTCCTTAAACGCAGCCTCGCCCTTGTCGAGTTGGGCTGCACAGGAGCGCGTCGCGTCAGTGGCTGCTGAGCGCGCGTAGTCGCGGGAGATGTTGAGCTTGATTGCACTGTTGGCCATGTCCTGATCAAACCAACACCGCTGAGCGGTCTCCCGCAGCGTCTGGATGTACTTCAGCTCGGGGTTTTCTTGATTTTGGGCGGCGGCACTTGCGGCCCACGCCAGGGTAGCGGCGCCGATGACGACGCCTAGCGCTTTCTTCATGCGGATGCTCCACAGGTCTTGGTGGGACCCGCAATCGACTAAGCGGTGAAACCGGTTGCAAGAACAGGGGTTCCCGTTTTCCGAATGCGGGCAACTTGCCGCCTGCCCAAGGCATCGAAGCCCTCCCACCCCGCGCCAGCAGCGCACCGACTTTAAACCCGATGGTTGTTATTTACAACCACTGGTTATCGTGAAAAGCGGCCATTGCCCTACGCTCGCCGCATGCAACAAGCTGACGACAAGCAAGCCTTCTCGGAGCGCCTCAAGCAGGCTCTACACCGGAGCCCCAAGCCAGTGGGGACCCCGTCCGAGCTAGCTATTCAGTTCAACCTACGACATCCGCGCGAGCCCATCACGCCGCAGGCTGCACAGAAATGGATGACGGGGAAGGCACGGCCGACCGACGACAAGATCAGGACTCTTGCCGAGTGGCTAGGCGTGTCCGAGTCGTGGCTGCGATTTGGGGTGAAACCGTCAGACGGCAGCGCCACAAAGAAGCGGCGTAAAGAAATCAGCGACTCAACGTTCAGCGAGCAAGAAGTTGCAATGATCCGCAGTTTTCGGCAGTTGCCAGCTCATCGCCAAGCACTTATACGCGATCTGATCGAAGATTTGGCACTGGACTCGTAAACTTGCGCCGGGTTGCTATTGGGGTTTTCTCGAAGCCCAGTCCGCTGCTTGCAATCGATCTTCCCACTCTTTGATTGCAGTGGTCGAAAGCCCGCTAGCGCGCAACGTCTCCCAGGAAGTGGCAAGCTCGATTCCTGCTTGGTGACGGGCAGGAAATCCTTCTGCTACTCGCTGTGCCATCGCTAGCATCTCTTCTCTGCGTGAAGCCTCCATCGTTTCATCGGCTCGAATTGCTGCGGCGGACGAGACCATTCGCTGTTTTGCGAGCGCCCACGATTCGGCGGATGCTCTGTCCTTGATAACCTCGTTCAGATGGCCGACTACAGTCCGTAGTTTCGAAGCTGCCACGATCGGTGTATCGGCGGTCTGCGTTAGCCAAGCCCGCAATGCAGCCCCTCCACCATCTTCGGTCGAGAAATCCAGTCCCTTCACATACTGTGAAAGCGGGTAAACCGTCAGGGCCAACATATCGAGGCGGGACTCGCTGGGCGTGGCGACAATCCAGTTGAGCAATGCGGAAACGGGGGAGTCTGGGGTAGTCAAGGCGATTCCTCGTCCGGTGTGAAGAATTTACATGGTAGCAGCCCTACCTCGAGCACCATCTGCGTGCATAGGAAAGCATGCGAAATTCTAGTGTGCCGGCTCGAGCGCAGCAGTCTGCGCCTCACTACTGTTGAACGTGGCATAGCCGCGACGGCAGGGGCTATGTCATAGTTACAACATGCGCTCCGAATATCTTTTCTACATGGACGATTCAGGTCCGCGTGACCCTGATCGTGATCGTGGTACCGAGTCAAACCGGGCAGATTGGTTTGCGCTTGGAGGCGTGCTCATAGATTCTGCGCACGAGGACGCGGCAAAAGCGGCTATAGAAGCCTTCCGCCGGCGCTGGGTGCAGATGCAGAACGAGCCGCTTCGCTCTTACGATATTCGGCATAGGACTCAGCGGTTCCGTTGGCTAGCAAGCCTGCAGCCCGCCGAATATCAAAGGTTCATGGAAGAACTGACGGCTTTAATCGTGGGCCTGCCAATCCATGTGCTGGCGTGTGTCATTGACCGGCCGGGCTACAACAAGCGGTACCTGCAGGCGTACGGTGCTCGGCGGTGGAAGCTGTGCCGGACAGCGTTCAACATCGCTGTAGAGCGCGCGGCGAAGGTAGCCCTTCACCACGGAGCCCGGCTGCGCGTCTACGTTGAGCGAAGTGACAAGCCGACGGAGACTCAGTTCAAAGGCTATTTCGACGAGATGCGCCGAGTTGGGCTTCCATTCAACGCGGCAAACTCGGAGAAATACCGACCTCTCACCCCGGAGCAGCTGCACGACACGTTGTTCGAATTCCGCGTCAAGACAAAGGCATCGCTTCTGATGCAGCTAGCTGACTTGGTCTTGTGGCCCGTGTGTCAGGGCGGGTATGACAAGGAGCATCGACCCTATGCGGAGTTAGCGAAGGCTGGCAAATTGATCGACGTTCTCTGCACGGAAGAGAACGGACTGCTCGGTGTCAAATATAGTTGCTTTGACTAAGCACCAGAAACACAAAAGCCCGCTTACGCGGGCTTTTGGCGGCCACCAGTGAATGCACTGGGGTGACCTCGTAGGCTATGCCTACGAGGCATTATTAACGATACTAGTCGGTATGTCAACTGCTTTTTGTGCCGCGCCGGCTATGCCCGTTCGGCGCCGGCGATCGAGTTTTGGCGTTGACGCAGTTCTCTAGAGAGTGGGAGTGGGAGTGGGAGCGGTAGACGATGATCGAACAACGTGATCTGGGGATGGTCCGCCTGGCGGTCTCGCAGAAAACGCGAGGGTGGGAAGGGCGCATGCAGCAAGAGTTACACGCCAACGTCGCATTGTGCTCCTCAAAAGGATGGATGACCTCGGGCAACATGCTGCTTACCAGCGAGAAGATTGTCATCGAAGGATATGGGGCACTACAGCAAGCGATCAGCGCAGGTCTTTCGCAAGCATTGGTTGACCTGCATATCACGGTCGAAACTGAGGACTTCCCTGCTCTGCTAACGATCGCGACGCAAGCTCTTCCTGCGCCGACCACGATGAGAGATACGTGGTTGCGGGCACTCCCAAACGTTACGTTTCCCGACGCAGCGCTGAATCAAGTTACTGCGACAGTTCAATCTGCGTGTGAGCGAATCGCACGCGAGCTTGAGCAGGACGTGCAGTATGCGTTGGAAAAACATTTCCGCTCGGGTAAGCAGCCCCAACAAAGTACGCTGGTTATCTTCAACGGCGCGGCGACTGTTGGGGCGATCCAGAGTGGCAGCAATATGACTGCTAACGTGACGCAGTCCGCTACCTCGATAGGAGAGTTGGCCGCCGCTCTGGAGACGCTGGGCCCTCTCATCGCATCAAGCGAACTTGATAGCGACGCGAAAAAGGAGCACCAAGCATTCTTGGATGAGTGTGTTGCATCGGCGCAGTCTGGCAAACCGAACAAGACCAAGATCGGAGCTTTCCTTGGCATGCTCAAGGGCACGGCGGAGGGACTGAAGAACGGCGCTGCCCTCGTTAACGCTGCGACTGAGGTCTACCATCTGTTGTCGTCGATGGCCAGCTAGTAGCAAATGATGGTTTGCCCATCCGGCGAAATCTCACAGTGCCCGGCGGACTTGCCGCTAGCCAGCAGCAAGACACGCTAAAGCGCGTCGTCGCCTTCGCGTTTTGCTGCTTCTAGTGCTTGGGCATGCTGGGCGCACAGGGCGACGCCGTTGGGCCCCCATCGGCAGTTTTCAAGACTGCTGCCTTAAACCACTCGGCCACGTTTTCTCCGGAGCGGCAAAGGGAATCGAACCCTCGTCGTAAGCTTGGAAGGCTTCTCCTCTACCATGGAGCTACGCCCGCAGTGAAGAAAACGAATGTAACCGGCGACCGTTTAGAGGACTATGAACGATTCTGACCACTCTCCTGGCAACTGGGCGAGAACAGTTCGAACAACGGTTGATATCTAGTGGTGAGCGGGTAATGCTGGTCCCGGCTGGACTGGCGCGCCGCTGCTAACGACTCGACAAGCCCGTTTCTCTTCAAGCGCCGAGCCTCAGCGACTGATACGGGAAATTCGTCTCCACAACAGCGAATGCCGCCGCGCGACAGTAGCAGTTGCAGGATGTCGGCGGCGCGTTGCGGCGCATCGGGATACAGATTCTGCAAGTGCATCATCAACTCGCAGAGTCGGCTAAGCAGTGCGTCCGGCACTAACGGTTCTAACGCTCCCACCCGCGCGAGAATTGCATCGCGCACGCCGTTTGCACGCTGCGTCGCGTCTTCCACTATCCGGCGTAGCCGCAAAGCGAGCGACAGTTCTGCAGCGCCCGGAACGCTTTTAAGATGGCGGATTTCTAGACGAATGCGGTCCACCGTCTTCGGATAAATCGCCGCGCGCACCGCTTTCGTCAACCGCGCTGAAAACCGAATCAGTTCGGGACTGTCTTCGCTGGACCATGCTCGCTCGCTACCCCCATTGCTGATCGCCCACAACGTTGGCCGCATGCGGCGTACCTCGTCAATAGCGTTGGCGTGACCGAACTCCCAGTACGTCTCCGCTTGGCTGACCACCCAAGGGCGCTGCTCTGCCAGCCATCGCCTGTCAGCGGCCGAACATCCTACCAAGTGTTCGATCAGAGCTTCCACGGCCCGCAGCGCACTGAGCGCGTCGGCTCCTGCGTCATTCTGTGCAACCGGATTCAAAAAATGCCCAGGCAGTAGATTATCCTGTCGGCCGCTAGCCGACTGATCGGCGAGCGCTAAGAAGGTACTTTCATCCGAGGTCAGGATGTCCTGCCAGACCGCAGCGGCCATATCCAAACCGCGTGTGCGGGCATGCGCCGCTAGCCTCGTGGGGCTCATTGTCGCCGTCACGCGAAGCTGCACCGCTGGCCGCTGAGCCTCGTCCGCCGCCGAGTGTCTCGCCGCCGTCGCTCGCCGGAACTCCAATTTCAGGTCGACCAACCACCTTGCACTGTCGGCCATGGCGCCCGAGAAGACTTCGACGGTAGCATCGGCCCCTTCTCGTATTCGTCTGAGCGCCGCGCAGCGGTAATCCAGCGTCAGCCCAATGATGGAACGCATTACCGCTATATCATCTGCAAGCTCGACCGGCTCGTCATAGTCAGGACGCGGTATGTCGCTCAGCACGTAGCTGCGCTTGAACTCCATACGATCAAAACGGGCTCCCTCCGCTGTGAGTTGCACATCCCTATTAAAAAAATTGGGTAGCCGGGATGCAGCACGTGTTCGCTTTCGCACGAGATGCCCATCTGCACTAAGGCGATGTGTTGCCATGCGTTGATTGTCGTCCTCGTCTTAGTCTTTGTTGTGCACGTCGTTTACCCCCTGTAGAGGGAGCAATTTTTCGACAACAGGAAAACGAACCTTCACCAGCTCTTCCAGCTTGCGTGACACCGAATATCCGTTGCCATAGCGATCGCGCATCGAGCTACCTGCAGCCCACCCGCAGATACCCTTCACGACGTCGCCATCCGCTTTGGCAGAGCGCGTCGCGTCGTTAAACCCATGGCGGAACGAGTGGAAGTCTAGGCGTGCATCGGTCACGCCCTGCTTGTCGCAGAAGCGCCCAAACCACTTCCCGAAATTTTCCGAGTAGTAGCCGTTCGCCGACATGGTGATATGCGGGAACAGGCGCACGTGCCCTGCCCGCTTCTGGTCGTCAACGTAGTCGAGAAAACCCAACTGCAACAGCACCGGATGAATCGGGACATCGCGCTCGGCATTGCGCGTCTTGAGGCGCTTCTCCTCGCCTGCGTCGCTGTCCTGTGTGAACCGCATGAACGGGATGCCATCGGCCTCGCGAATATCGGCAACTTCAAGCTGGCACAGCTCGTTCAGGCGGGCGCCGTGATACAAACCTAACAGCGGAATCCAGTAGCGCGCCTGCTCCTTCTCGGGAATGTCGCTGTAGCTGCCCCGATACATCTCAGCGGAGAACAGCCTATCGAGATCAGCATCGGCGAACGGCTGGCGGCTTTCTTGTTTGCTGAGCTTCTTCTGCGTTGGTTTCAGGCCCTTAGCAAACGCGTCGTCTGCGATGATCTGTTCTTGTTTCGCCCAGCGAAAGAACGTGGCGAATGCCTGCAACGAATTGCTGGCGGTACGCTCCGCTATGGGTTCGACACCATTCGCCTCAGCGTGCTGCGCGGCCTGAAGCAATGTCATGCCCTTGAAGCGCTTAGTGACGTTCGCCGGCAGGTTCGCGAGAACGTCCCGAATCTTACGGGCGTGATCTCGTCCAACTTCGACAAGAGGGAAATTGCCACCGACGATTTCCAGTAGCAGATTGAACCCAGTCTCGTATGCGACGATGGCCTTTTTGCTTAAGCCTGCGCGCTGAGGGTCATTGCGGAATCGCTCGATGGCCTGCGCGACCGTGACGGCGTTTTTTTGTGCGACCGGGGCCGCCGCACTACCCACCTCGCTCGAAGCGACTACAGGCCGGAAAAGCGGGTCTCGGATGGTATGGTGTAGATCGAGTTCAACGTGATGTCGCCGAGCCATGTTGAGGCACTCAACTTCTCCGCGAATCATGTAGCGTGCCAAGGTCTCCGTGCTGGCACCAGATGCGTTCGGATAGCCGAGCTTGCCCAACAGTTTCCGTGCCTGATACAGGTACTGGCCATAGATGCTCTCGTCTGGCGACATCACATGCGCTATGTCCTCATCGATTATGTCGATCAGTTCCTCCACTGACCTACCCGGAGGGATGGGCTGCCAGACGGTGTCTTCGCACGCCTCCCATCTCGGACGGAACCAGTCGCGCGCGATCTGCTCCAGCACACCGCGTCCGACCTCAACAGCTTCAGGCGTGACGGCTTTGTCCGCATTCAGCGCGGCGGCAAATAGGCGATGGATGGAAACGAGAGCTTCGGAAAGCTTCGCGTTGGCCTCGGCGCGATCTTTAGTCTTGAGGCTGAGCTTGATTTCAGCCTTGCCGATCTGCTCACGAAGATTTTTAGGAACGCGCAGGCGCGCGTAGTAGGTGCCGTTACGGCGAACAAGCCCAGGCTTGTTTTGCATGGTCTCCATGGCCCCCTGTGTACCACATTACGAGGAACAAGGGCAGCTAAACCATTGATGCAAAAGAAAACCCCAGTTGCTGTAAGCAACTGGGGCTGTCTGGCGGAGAGGGTGGGATTCGAACCCACGGTACCGTCGCCGGTACGCCTGATTTCGAGTCAGGTACATTCGACCACTCTGCCACCTCTCCGGTAACTGGGTCGCTGAATCGCGAAACCGCGACTATAGCAGAATGTTGCCTGCCAGATCAAGAGGGTCGGCGCCACTCGATCAAACTGCCGGCTTCAGCACTTCCTGGCCGCCCAAATACGGGCGCAGCACCGCCGGCACCGTGACCGAGCCGTCCGCGTTCTGGTAGTTCTCCAGCACCGCCACCAACGTACGGCCCACGGCAAGGCCCGAACCGTTGAGCGTGTGCACCAGTTCCGGCTTGCCCTGTGCGTTGCGGAAGCGCGCCTGCATGCGGCGCGCCTGGAAGTCGCCCATGTTCGAGCAGGAACTGATCTCGCGGTATGTGTTCTGCGCCGGAATCCACACCTCGATGTCGTACGTCTTGGTGCTGCCGAAGCCCATGTCGCCGGTGCACAGCACGACGGTGCGGAACGGCAGTTCGAGCTTGCGCAGGATGTTCTCGGCGCAGTTGGTCATGGCGTCCAGCGCGGCGGCCGAGGTTTCAGGCTGCACGATCTGCACCATCTCAACCTTGTCGAACTGGTGCTGGCGGATCATTCCGCGCGTGTCCTTGCCGTACGAACCGGCTTCCGAACGGAAGCACGGCGAATGCGCGGCGAACATCATCGGCAGGGCGTCCGCAGCAACGATCTCATCGCGCACGAGGTTCGTGAGCGGCACTTCGGCGGTCGGGATCAGGTAGAAGTTTTCGACGCGCTCACCGCCTTCCTCTTCTGCGCTGTGCCCCATCTTGCGCGGCACGCGGAACAGGTCTTCCTCGAACTTCGGCAACTGGCCAGTGCCACGCATCGACGCTGCGTTGACGATGTACGGCACGTACGCCTCGGTGTAGCCGTGCTCCAGCGTGTGCGTGTCGAGCATGAACTGCGCGAGTGCGCGATGCAGACGCGCCACCTGCCCCTTGAGGACAGTGAATCGCGCGCCCGACAGCTTGGCACCCGCGTCAAAATCCAGCCCCAGCGCGGCGCCCAGGTCTACGTGGTCCTTGACCGGAAAGTCGAATGCGCGCGGCGTGCCTTCGCGGCGCACTTCCACGTTCTGCGTTTCGTCGCGGCCGGCCGGCACGCTTTCGTGCGGCAGGTTCGGGATCGACAGCATCAGGTCCTGCATCTTGGCCTGCACCACGTCGAGTTGCGCGGCAGAGGCCTTTAGCTCGTCGCCAATGCCCGACACCTCAGCCATCACGCCAGATGCATCCTCGCCCTTGCCCTTGAGCATGCCAATCTGCTTGGAGAGGCTGTTGCGGCGAGCCTGCAGCTCTTCCGTGCGGGTCTGGATGGCCTTGCGCTCCGCTTCAAGCGCGGCAAAGCCGGCCACGTCGAGCACGTAGCCGCGATCTTTGAGGCGCGCGGCGACGGCGTCGATGTCTTTGCGCAGCAGTTGGATATCAAGCATGGTGAGAAAAAAGGAAAACCGAAGATTGCGAGCGATCTGAATGATCGAAAAGGCCGATTTTATCGTACCGGCCCGTGTGGATTATTTGTTACGAGAGGATTTGTCCCGCTCGGCATGCCACTGCGCATCCAGCTCGCGCAGGTGCCGCAGCTTCTCGCCGATCTTGCCTTCCAGGCCGCGCGGCGTGGGCACGTACCAGTTCTGCGGGGGCAGATCGTCGGGGAAGTAGGTTTCGCCGGCGGCGTAGGCCTCGGGCTCGTCATGCGCGTAGCGGTAGGCGTGGCCGTAGCCAAGTTCTTTCATCAGTTTGGTCGGCGCATTGCGCAGATGCACGGGCACGTTGCGCGACTTGTCCTGGCTGACGAAGGCGCGCGCCGCGTTGTAGGCGTTGTAGCCGGCATTCGACTTGGGCGCGATGGCCAGGTAGATCACGGCCTGGGCCAACGCCAGCTCGCCTTCCGGCGAGCCCAGACGCTCGTACGTTTCCGCTGCGTCCAGCGTGATGCGTCCGGCACGCGGGTCGGCCAGCCCAATGTCTTCCCACGCCATGCGCACGATGCGGCGCGCGAGGTAGCGCGGGTCGGCGCCCCCGTCGAGCATCCGGCAGAACCAGTACAGCGCGCCGTCCGGGTCGGAGCCGCGCACGGATTTATGCAGTGCGCTGATCTGGTCGTAGAACGCGTCCCCGCCCTTGTCGAAGCGGCGCAGGTTTTCCGACAACGCAGAGGCCAACAGCGCCTCGTCCACCACCGAAGCGGTATCGCCCTCGGCCTGCGAACGCGCGGCGCGGGTGACGATTTCAATGTTGTTGAGCAACTTGCGGCCATCGCCATCGGCAGACGCGACGATGGCGTCGACTGCGGTGGGCGCCCACTCCAATCCGCCCAGCTCCTGACGCGCCCGTTCGGCCAACTGCTTCAGTTCATCGTCGGACAGGCTCTTGAGCACATACACCGCGGCACGCGAGAGCAATGCACCGTTCACCTCGAACGAGGGGTTTTCCGTCGTCGCGCCGATGAAGGTGAACAGCCCGCTTTCCACGTGCGGCAGAAATGCGTCTTGCTGGCTTTTATTGAAGCGATGAACTTCGTCGACGAACACGAGCGTGCGGCGACCATTGGCGCGGAATTGCTCTGCGCGCTCAACGGCCTCGCGGATGTCCTTGACGCCGGAGAGCACGGCCGACAGCGCGATGAATTCCGCATCGAACGCATTGGCCATCAATCGCGCCAGCGTGGTCTTTCCAACGCCAGGCGGGCCCCAGAGGATCATCGAATGCGGCTCGCCAGACGCGAAGGCCACGCGCAGCGGCTTGCCCGGCCCCAGCAGATGCTGCTGGCCGATCACTTCGTCGACAGAATGGGGGCGAAGGCGCTCGGCCAGCGGCATGTGGGCGGGCGCGTCCGGAAAGAGAGATGCGGAAGCGTTCATCCGGGGATTGTCGCAGAAACCGGGCGCAACCCCGGCGCCCCTTCGCGCAACGCGCGGTCAGTTTGACGCGCGCTGCACGAGCCCCATGAATGCCTTGGCCGGCAACGGCCCATGACACGACTGCGCACCGTTTGACGCGCGCAGGAGCAGCCAGACGTTCTCGCTGGCCGGCGGCTGAATCACGAACGGTTGGCGCGCGGAAGCCTCGGGCAGACGCGGATCAACCGGCGCCTGGATCGGCACAACCTGCCCGGCGTGGCCTTTCACCAATGCGCTGCACTCGGCGCCGGGCAGCTCGGTCGCGTGCAAGAAATCCTTGTTGACCAAGGCTTCGGCGAGCACGGTGTCGGGCGCGGTGAGGAAGGAATCAACGTCAAAACGGGACGCACCGGTGGAGGCGCATCCCGTGAAGACGGCCGCCGCTGACGCTGCGACAGCAAGAGCGGCTGCACGGTGCAGCGACGTGGTGAACGGCAAAGGCATGGTCGGTCTCCTTGTCGAAAACCGGCCTGCACGCGTCATTGCTTGATTACGTCGGCCCCTTTGGGCGGCGTAAAGCGGAACACGTTGGCCGGCAGTTGCGGATTCTTCTGGATGTTCGAGAACGTCAGCAAGGTGGTGTTGCCGAAGGCGTCGCGCAGCTCCATCCCCTGCAGCTCTCCGCTGCGAAAACCGATGGCGATGCGCTCGAACTGGGTGTCCTTTGCCTTGGGGGTGAGTTCGGCCCAGTCGATGCCGTCTTTGGTACCGCCTTCCTTGAGCGTGAAGTTCTTGGCCAGATCGTTGCTGCCAAACAGGATGGCCGCGGGGCTGGAGCCCAGCGATGCATCGAGCTTGCGCTCCGTGATCTGGTTCAGGTCCTTGTCGAAGATGTAGAGCATCTGGCCGTCGGCCGAGAGTTGCTGCTCGTACGGCTTCACATAGCGCCAAACGAAGCGCCCTGGGCGCGAGAAAACGAAATCGCCGCTGGAGGTACCAGCCACGCGCAGCGGGCTGCCGTTGGTGCCGCCCTTCACTTGTCGCTGGACGAACTCTCCGCGCGCGGTGCTGACGTTGCTCACGAAGGCGTTGAGCTGCTCGACTGCACCCGCATAGGCGCCGGCGGACCACGCCGCCAGCGAAACCAGCCCGGCGGCCATCAGGTGACGTGCTTTCAACACAAACATAGGAATCCCGGTTTCAGTTGATCTTATTCTTAGTAGCCGGCCGCGCCCGAACATTCCGCCCGCGCGGTAACGCGATGTAACGGCAAATGCGCACAGCATACCGACAGCGTCATTCCTCTTCGACGACGTTGCCGTTGCGGTTGGGCGCCAGGATTTCGCGGTTGCCGTTGCCGGACATGGCCGACACAAGCCCAGCCTTTTCCATGTCCTCGAGCAGGCGCGCCGCTCGGTTGTAGCCGATGCGCAGATGGCGTTGCACGAGCGAGATGGAAGCGCGGCGGTTCTTAAGCACCACGTCGACAGCCTGGTCGTACAGCGGGTCGGCCTCGCCGCCACCGGCGCCGACAAGGCCCGCGCCGCCGCCAAAGCCATCGCCGCCGCCCTCGCCATCGGCCACGCCGCCTTCCAGGATGCCCTCGATGTAGTTCGGCTCGCCTTGCGATTTGAGGTTATCGACGATGCGGTGGACTTCCTCGTCCGACACGAACGCACCGTGCACGCGCACCGGCAAACCGGTGCCGGGCGCCAGATACAGCATGTCGCCCATGCCCAGCAGCGCTTCGGCGCCCTGCTGGTCGAGAATCGTGCGCGAGTCGATCTTGCTGCTGACCTGGAACGCAATCCGCGTCGGCACGTTGGCTTTGATCAGGCCCGTAATCACGTCCACCGACGGTCGCTGCGTCGCCAGCACCAGGTGGATACCGGCGGCCCGTGCCTTCTGTGCGATCCGTGCGATCAGCTCTTCGACCTTCTTGCCGACCACCATCATCAGGTCGGCCAGTTCGTCGATCACGATGACGATCATCGGCAGCTTGTCGAGCGGCTCGGGCGCATCGGGCGTCAGGCTGAACGGGTTGGGAATCTTCTCTTCGCGCGCCGCGGCTTCTTCAATCTTCTTGTTGAAGCCTGCCAGGTTCCGCACGCCCATCTTGCTCATGAGCTTGTAGCGGCGTTCCATCTCGCCCACGGCCCAGTTCAGCGCGTGGCCAGCCTGGCGCATGTCGGTCACGACGGGGCAGAGCAGATGCGGAATGCCTTCGTAGATGCTCAGTTCCAGCATCTTCGGGTCGATCAGGATCAGGCGCACCGCGTCGGCCTTGGCCTTGTACAGCAGCGACAGGATCATCGCGTTGATCCCGACCGACTTACCGGAGCCCGTGGTACCGGCCACCATGCAGTGCGGCATCTTGGCCAAGTCAGCCACCACCGGCTTGCCGGCGATGTCCTTGCCCAGCGCCAGCGTGAGCTGCGATGCGCTCTCGTTGTAGACCTGCGAGCCGAGAATCTCCGACAGGCGCACCGCCTGACGCTTCGGATTCGGCAGCTCCAGACCCATGCAGTTCTTGCCCGGAATCGTCTCCACCACGCGGATCGACACCAGCGACAGCGAACGCGCCAGATCCTTGGCGAGGTTGACGATCTGGCTGCCCTTCACGCCCGTGGCAGGCTCGATCTCGTAGCGCGTGATAACCGGCCCCGGATAGGCCGCCACCACCTGCACTTCCACGCCGAAATCCTTGAGTTTCTTCTCGATCAGGCGCGAGGTGAATTCCAGCGTCTCGGCGCTTACGGTTTCCACAACCGGCGGGATCGGGTCGAGCAGCGCGAGCGGCGGCAGGTCGGAATCGTGAATGTCGACAAACAGCGGCTGCTGCTTCTCGCGCTCCACGCGTTCACTCTTGACCACGGCGGTCGGGCGCACGATCTGCACCGGCGGCGATTCTTCAATACGCACACGGCGGATTTCGACCACTTCCTCGCGCTCGACCTTGGCTGCCTCGCCAATGGCCCGGTCCTGTTTGCTCTCGCGGCGCGTCTTGAAGCCGACGAACAGCATCTCGACGCCCGCGCCAATCTGCTCGGCCAGGTTCAGCCACGAAAAATGGAAGAACAGCGACAGCCCGACCAGGAACGTGAACAGCAGCGCCAGCGTGCCGCCGGTAAAGCCCAGCGAATGCTGCATCGCCCCGCCGATCACGTCGCCCAGCACGCCGCCAGGCGCACGCGGCAGCTTCATGTGTAGCGAATACATGCGGATCGCTTCCAGACCCATGCTGGAAGCCAGGATGAGCGCAAAGCCGATCCACGTGACACTGGCGTCAACGCGCGGCATGGAGGTGCGCGGCAGGCGCTCGTCCGACATCAGCTCGCGCCAGCCGCGCCAGACCTTGCGCACCAGCAGCACCGCCCACCAGTAGGCGGACGCGCCAAAGACAAACAGCAGCAGATCGGCCAGCCACGCGCCCACGCGGCCGCCCAGGTTGCGGATTTCATCGACCTGGCTGGCGTGGGTGAAACCGGGGTCGGCCCGGTTGTATGACAGAAGAATGATCAGGAAGGCGATGGTCACCGCCAGCAACAGGAACCAGCGGACCTCCCCCAGCAGCCGGCCAATGCGGGACGGCAGTGCGGAGGGATCGGTACGGGTTGTCGGAGTGGTGGAAGCTCGAGCCATGCGGGAGACGGGTGCGCCGCTTCGGCAAGGCCGCGCGGCTTGATGACAGCACAAAAGGACTGCACAAATGCGATGCCGAGGATTGTAACGCGGCCCTATCACCGCCATTGGAATTTACAACCGGGCGGACGAGGGGGTGCCACTTTATAATGGCGCCCATCACCCTCACCTAGCCTGCACGGCGGCGCTCCACCCCTCGTGCCGCGCACACACAGAACGCATCATGGCAAAACACGCAAAAGTGCTGATCCTTGGCTCCGGCCCCGCCGGCTACACGGCCGCGATTTACGCTGCCCGGGCCAACCTGAACCCTGTGCTGGTCACCGGCCTGGCGCAGGGCGGCCAGCTCATGACCACCACCGACGTGGAAAACTGGCCTGCTGACAAGGAGCACCTGCAGGGCCCCGAGTTGATGCAGCGCTTCCTGGAACACGCCGAGCGCTTCAAGACCGAAGTGCTGTTCGACCACATCCACACCGCGCATCTGAATGAAAAGCCGATCCGCCTGGTGGGCGATTCGGGCGAATACACCTGCGACGCACTAATCGTCTCCACCGGCGCTTCGGCCCAATATCTGGGCCTGCCGTCGGAAGAGACGTTTGCTGGCCGCGGCGTGTCTGCCTGCGCCACGTGCGACGGCTTCTTCTACAAGGGCCAGGAAGTGGCCGTGGTGGGTGGGGGCAACACCGCCGTGGAAGAAGCGCTGTACCTGGCCAACATCGCCAGCAAGGTGACGCTCATCCACCGCCGCGACAAGTTCCGCGCCGAGCCGATCCTGATCGACCGTCTGCATGAGCAGCAGAAGAAAGGCAAGATCGAGATCAAGACGAACATGGTGCTCGACGAAATCCTGGGCGATGACTCCGGCGTGACGGGCGCTCGCCTGAAAGGCACGAACGAGAACGAAGGCAAGACCGAAGAGCTCAAGGTAGCGGGCGTGTTTATCGCCATCGGCCACAAGCCGAACACGGACATCTTCCGCGGCCAGCTCGACATGAACGACACGGGCTACATCCGCACGAAGAGCGGCCTGGACGGCATGGCCACCGCCACCAACATCCCGGGCGTATTCGCCGCGGGCGACGTGCAAGACCACATCTACCGCCAGGCCATCACCAGCGCCGGGACGGGCTGCATGGCCGCGCTGGACGCACAGCGCTACCTGGAAAGCCTGGAATAAGCGTCATCGCGCCGGGGCTTCCGAGCGCAAACAAAACGGCCGATGGGTGACCATCGGCCGTTTTGCCATGTGCGGCACCTTCGTATAATCGACACACGCTCCACCCCGATGTGCTCGCCTGCCCTTCACCATGAAACACGCCCCCTCCCCCGCCAACAAGCTCAGCCTGACCGACTTGGCCAGCCTGCGTGACCAGCTCAAGCACGAGACGGAAGCACGCGAGGCCGAACGCCAGCGCGCCGAAGCCGCCGCACGCAAGGCCGCAGAAGAAGCCAACGTGTTCCGTGCCAGCATCGGCGAGGTGAGCGCGCTGCGCCAGAACAAGCGCGTCGAGCATCCGCGCAATCCGCCCGCGCCCGATCCCGTGCATTCGCGTGCCGAAGAGCAGACCGTGCTGCGCGATTCGCTGTCGGACGAATTCGACGTGGACAACCTCCTGGAAACCGACGACACGCTTTCCTACCGCCGCCCTGGCATCGGCGACGACGTGCTCAAGAAACTGCGCCGCGGCGAGTGGGCCACGCAAGACCAGATCGACCTGCACGGCATGCGCCGCGAAGAAGCCCGGGAGGCGCTGGCAGCCTTCCTGCGCCGGGCTGTGCAGCGTGGCATCCGCTGTGTGCGCGTGGTCCATGGCAAGGGCCTCGGCTCGCCCGACAAAACGCCCGTGCTCAAGGGCAAGGTGCGCTCGTGGCTGGTGCAGAAGGAAGAAGTGATCGCTTTTGTCGAGCCGCGCAACACGGCCGGGGGCGCTGGCGCGGTGCTGGTGCTGCTGCGCCAGCCGCACGGCTCCTGAAGCGCAGTCCGCCCATTCAACGGCTCACAACAAGAACAACACGCATATGCACGTGACCCGCCTGCAGCTGGTGATGCACTGGGTGGAGATCCTCGCGGTCTTCTCGTTTGCCATCTCTGGGCTGGCCGAGGCCAAACGGCGCCGGCTCGACGCCGTGGGCGCGTTCATCGTCGCGTTCTTGACCGCGTTCGGCGGCGGCACGCTGCGCGATCTGCTGCTGGATCGACGGCCCTTCTACTGGATCGAGCACGAGCAATACCTGCTTGCGCTGTTCGTGATGAGCCTGTTCGCCAACTGGGTGATCCGGCTGGTCAGCCAACTGGTGTCTGATCGCGTGCTGATCGTGGCCGACGCCATCGGCATGGGGCTCTTTGGCGTGCTGGGCACGCAACTGGCGCTCGATGCGGGCGTCCCGGTCTTCGTGTCGGTGATGATGGGCGTAATCACGGCGGCCTTTGGCGGCTTGCTGCGCGACGTAGTCTGCAATGAAGTGCCCATGCTGCTGCGGGACAATCACCCGTACGCAACGTGCGCGTTTGTCGGGTGCTTCCTTTACGTCGGGCTGACGCACACGGACTTGCTTCCGAGCGTGTCCGTGGTGATCGCCACGCTGGCGATCGTGATCGGGCGGCTGGCGACGCTGCGCTGGAACATTACCCTGCCGCGTTGATCAGCGCTGACCGGCGCGAGCGCGCCGGCCACAGACAACGGCGTCAGACGGCTGCTTCGTCCTTCTCGCCGGTGCGGATGCGAATCACCTGCTCCACCGGCATCACGAAAATCTTGCCGTCGCCGATCTTGCCGGTCTTGGCGGCCTTGACGATGGTGTCGATCACGTTTTCGACCTGGCTCTCGGCCACCACCACCTCGATCTTGATCTTCGGCAGGAAGTCGACCACGTATTCCGCACCGCGATACAGCTCGGTGTGGCCCTTCTGACGGCCAAAACCCTTGACCTCGGTGACGGTCAGGCCGGTCACCCCCACGTCGGCGAGCGACTCGCGCACTTCGTCCAGTTTGAAGGGCTTGATGATGGCGGTGATCTGTTTCATGGTGTCTCGCTCACTAGTTGGTGAAGTATTCAAGCGTCCAATAATACTGGAGCCGGTTAATGCGCACATCCTGGGCGATGCCGGCCACCGTCTGCAGCAGCGTCGGATCATCGGGAAAGTTCTTCAGCACATCGTGCTCGCTGCCGTCGCGCAGGGGGCGGCGCTGCCACGTGTTGCCATGTTCGTCGTTGTAGGCGATGGGCGTGCTTGAGCCGAACACATACTGGTTATCGAACCACAGGACACGCACGCCGGGCCCGAGCGCGCGGTGCAGCCCTTCGACGTGCTGGCGCAAGTCCTGAAGCGGCACATGCGACCACCAGCAACCTGCCGTCATCACGTCAAATGTTGCCGGCGCAAACGGCAGCGCGTCATTGTCGGCGCGCACAAACGACGCTGCGGGGATGCCCTTGCCGCTCGCGATGCGCAGCACGGTGTCGTTGAAATCCGCGCCGACGATGCTGCGCGCGTCCGTCATCGCCTCGGTCCAGAAACCGGTGCCGCATGCCAGATCCAGCACCCGCGCACCGCGCGTCAGATCGCGCACACGCGCCTTCAACCACGCCAGATCGCCCTGCCGTTCCGGCTTTGCATAGATGCGCTCGTATTCGGGGGCACGCTTGGCGTAGTAGTCGAGCATGGCGGCGGCTTACTCTTTGAAACGCGACGTAATCGGATATCGCCAGTCGCGCCCGAACGCCCGCTGCGTCACGCGGATGCCCACTGGCGCCTGACGCCGCTTGTACTCGTTGATCTTGATGAGGCGCACGATCTTCTGCACGTCGGCCTCGGCAAACCCCGCAGCGATGATGTCGGCCACCGGCTGGTTCTGCTCCATGTAGCGCTGCACGACGGCGTCGAGTGCATCGTATTCGGGCAGGCTGTCTTGGTCGGTCTGGTTCTCGCGCAGCTCGGCCGACGGCGCACGGGTCAGGATGCGCTCCGGAATCACTTCCGACAACGTATTGCGATAGCGGCACAGCCGGTAGACCAGCGTCTTGAAGATGTCCTTGATGACGGCAAAACCACCGGCCATGTCACCGTACAACGTGCAGTAGCCGACCGCCATTTCGCTCTTGTTGCCGGTCGTCAGCACGATGCGGCCGCTCTTGTTGGACAGCGCCATCAGCAGCGTGCCGCGAATGCGCGCCTGGATGTTCTCTTCCGTCGCATCTTCGGGCAGCCCGCGGAACTCCTCCGCCAGCGCGCCCTTGAAGGCGTCGAACATCGGGCTGATGGCGATTTCGTCGTACTGCACGCCCAGGCGGGCCGCCATGTCGCGCGCATCCACCCACGAGATATCTGCCGTGTAACGCGAGGGCATCATCACCGCGCGCACGCGATCCGCGCCCAGCGCATCGACGGCAATCGCCAGCACCAAAGCGGAATCGACGCCGCCCGACAAGCCGATGATCGCGCCCGGGAAGCCGTTCTTGCCGAGGTAATCGCGCACGCCCAGCTTGAGCGCCTCGTACACCTGGGCTTCAAGCGAAGGCTCCGGCACGATCGTGCCCGGCAGCGCGCGTCCGCCATCGAACTGCGCGTAGCCGACGCCCTCCACAAACTGCCCCATCCTCACGACGACGTTGCCTTCGGCATCGAGCACGAACGAGCCGCCATCGAAGACGAGCTCATCCTGCCCGCCGACCAGGTTCGCATACACATGCGGCAAGCCCGATTCCTTCACGCGGTCACCGATGATCCGCTCGCGCAGGTCTTCCTTGTCGAGGTGATACGGCGAGGCGTTTGGGATCAGCACCACCTGCGCGCCGGCGGCCTTGGCATAGGCCGTGGCTGTGGCATACCAGGCGTCTTCGCAGATGATGATGCCGAAGCGCGTGCCGTCCACTTCGAACACAAAGGGCTCGGTGCCGGGCTGGAAGTAGCGCTTCTCGTCAAAAACCTCGTTATTGGGCAGTTCCAGCTTGTTGTACCGGCCGACCACGCGGCCGTCCGCGGCCACTGTGGCGCTGTTCGTGGGCTTGGGCAACAGGCCGGGCGCCGGGGCTTCCAGCGAGAGTTGCGGGTGCCCGATCAGCACGTGCAAACCGGGGAAGACCGCCAGCTCGGCGATCAGCGCATCGAGCGCGCGCGCGCTGGCATCGATAAAGGCCGGGCGCAGCAACAGATCTTCGGGCGGATAGCCGGTGAGCGACAGTTCCGGCGTGAGCAGAATGCGCGCACCAGCCTGGTGCGCTTCGCGCGCGGCGGCGACGATGCGGGCAGCATTGCCGGCGAAATCGCCGACGGTGCAGTTGATCTGGGCGAGAGCGACAGAGACGGTCATGGGGGCAATGTGGATTGCAAGCGCGGCATTCGAAGCTGGAATTAGAATCGGCGGCATGACCTCTCGCCCCCTTTTTCCCGAGCCCCAAGCGCACGCTGGTTCGCGGCACGAATTGACCAATTATCGCATGCGACTTGTGACCGATCTGCGCGACATCGGCCGCGAGGCGTGGGACGCCCTGCTCGCCCTGCAGCCCGAGGCGACGCCCTTCCTGCGTTTCGATTTCCTGCACGCCCTGCATGAGAGCGGCAGCGCATCGCCTGACACCGGCTGGTCGCCGCAATACCTGACGCTGTGGGAAGACGGCCCCGATGGCGAAGTGCTCGCTGCGGCCGTACCGCTGTATGTGAAGGGCCACTCCTATGGCGAGTACGTCTTCGACTGGGCGTGGGCCAATGCATACGCGCAGCATGGGCTGGAGTACTACCCGAAATGGCTGTCGGCCGTGCCGTTTACGCCGGTACAGGGTGCGCGGTTGCTGGCGCGGGATGCGGCTGCGCGCGCGGCGCTGCTCGACACGTTGCTGGCGGTTGCGCGGCAGAGCGAGTTGTCATCGCTGCATGTGCTCTTTCCTACCGCCAGCGAGGCCGAGCAAATGCGTGCGGCAGGCATGCTGCTGCGGCAAGGGGTGCAGTTCCATTGGTGCAATCCGGGCTTTGCCAGCTTCGACGACTTTCTGGCCGCGCTGGAGCAGAAGAAGCGCAAGAATATCCGCGCCGAACGCCGCCGCGTGCACGACGCGGGCATTACGTTCCGCCACGTGCCTGGCGCAGCGGCGACAGACGTTGACTGGCGCTTCTTCCACCGCTGCTATCGCACCACCTACCGCGAGCATCACTCGTCGCCGTATCTGAACCTAGAGTTCTTCCGCCAGATCGGCCAGACGATGCCGGAAAACCTCCTGCTGGTGATCGCCTCGCGCGAAGGCAACGATATCGCCAGCGCGCTGCTGGTCATCGACACGCGGTCCGAAGCGTCCGTCATGTACGGCCGCTACTGGGGCGCGATCGAGCACCACCCTTGCCTGCACTTCGAGACGGCGTATTACCAGCCGCTGACGTACTGCATCACGCACGGCATCCGCACGTTCGAAGGTGGCGCGCAAGGCGAGCACAAGATGGCGCGCGGCTTCGAGCCCGTTGCGACGCTGTCGGCACACTGGCTCGCACACCCGGCATTTGCCGATGCAGTGAGCAGGTTCCTCGACCGCGAAACGGCCGGTATGGAAGCGTATCTCGACGAACTGACGGACCGCTCGCCGTTCAGGCAACGATCAGAATCGGATTAGCCAGGGGAAAACAGCGGAGGCGGGAAAGACAGCGTCCGCACGAACGGCGGACGCGGAGGTGAAACTTAGGGCGCGGCAGGCTTCTGGTGAGCGATCACGCAGTGTGCAGTGCTTGAATCCACCGCCACAGGGGCCGATGCGACGGCACGCTCGCCAGCGTGGGCAGCGTCCGGCGGACCAACCAGCAGCGCCCACACAGTGAATGCGGCCATGGCCACAGCGGAAAGCACGGGAACGACAACGGTCTTGTTCAACATCGCAGTACCAAGGGTTGGAGTCAAACTTGACGGGGAGTCTAGAGGGGCCGTTTCCGGTGGGCAAATGAGCGTTTCTTAAATCTCTGTGTAGCAGAACTACCGGGCGGTAAGTATGCGAAATTCGTGAAAAATATCACAGAACACATACTGCAGCTCTGTCCCGGGTGCAAATGGCGACCGGACGCGAGTCGACAAATCTCCGCGTGCTGCGCTGATGACCGCTTCGCAAAGAAAAAATCCCGGCGCTCCATCCGGAGGCCGGGATTTGTCAGACATGCCGTACGGCAAAATCCTGAAATCGCTTACTTCTTATAGTTGGCAACGCCGTCGGCGATTTCCTTGTGGGCTTCTTCAATGCCGCCCCAGCCTTCGACCTTGACCCACTTGCCGGCTTCCAGCGCCTTGTAGTGCTCAAAGAAGTGCTTGATCTGGTCCAGCAGGTTTTGGCCGATGTCCGACAGGTCGGTCATGTGGGCCGTGGCCGGGCTCAGCTTGTTGACAGGCACGGCAACCAGCTTGGCATCCACGCCGGACTCGTCCGTCATCTTGAGCATGCCCAGGGCACGGCAGCGCACCACGCAACCGTGGATGAGCGGGAACGGCGTGACGACCAACACGTCGACCGGGTCACCGTCGCCCGAAAGCGTCTGCGGGATGAAGCCGTAGTTAGCCGGGTAGCGCATGCCGGTACCAACGAAGCGGTCCACGAACAGCAGGCCGGTTTCCTTGTCGGCTTCGTACTTGACCGGGTCGCTTTGCGCCGGGATCTCGATGATGACGTTGAAGTCGTTGGGGATGTCCTTGCCCGGCGAGACGTTGTTGAAGCTCATGGAAATGCTCCGGAATGCGCGAAGTGCGTAAAAACGCGACGCAAATGGTTAGAAAGAAGCGTGAAAAACTGTCGGCGGGCATTATAGCTCCTGACACCCGGCCGCTTCCCCTGACAACGCCGCGCCCGTGCGAAAATCGTGCGTTGCCGATCTTTTGCAGGAACCCCCCATGCATGCCCAGCACTTCATCGCCAACCGTCTGATGTCGCCCGATTCGGGCATGCGCATCAAGGTGTTCGATCCGTCCGACGGCCAATCCTTTGCCGAGATTGCGCGCGGCAACGCCACCGACATCAGCGTGGCCGTGCATGCGGCGCGGCGTGCGTTCGAGGGCGTCTGGGGCCAGTTGGCACCCGCCGAGCGCGGCCGCTTGCTCATGCGCGTGGCCCTGCGCCTGGCCGATCACGAAGAAGAGCTGGCCCGCCTGGAAGCCCGCGACACCGGCAAGCCCATGCGCCAGGCGCGCGCCGACGCCCGCGCCGTGGCCCGCTACTTCGAGTTCTACGCCGGTGCGGCCGACAAGCTGCACGGGCAAACCATCCCCTACCCGGCCGATACCACCGTGCTGACCGTGCGCGAGCCTCATGGCGTAACGGCGCACATCATCCCGTGGAACTACCCGATGCAGATCTTCGGGCGCAGCGTGGGCGCTGCATTGGCGGCAGGCAACGCGTGCGTGGTCAAGCCGGCGGAAGACGCGTGCCTGTCGATCCTGCGCGTGGCCGAGCTGGCCGCCGAGGCGGGCCTGCCCGATGGCGCACTCAACATCGTGACCGGCTATGGCCACGAAGCAGGTGCGGCACTGGCGGCGCATCCCGGGATCAATCATGTGTCGTTCACAGGGTCACCGGAAACGGGCAAAGCCGTTGTGCGAGCGGCCGCGGAAAACCACGTGCCCGTGACGCTGGAACTTGGCGGCAAATCTCCGCAGATCGTGTTTGCCGACGCCGATCTGGAAGCGGCTATTCCAGCCGTGGTGAACGGCATCATCCAGAACGCCGGGCAGACGTGCTCTGCCGGCAGCCGTGTACTGATCGAGCGCAGCGTTTACGAGGCGATGCTGGATCGATTGGCCATGGTGTTTGAATCCATTAGGGTCGGCCCCTCGTCACTGGACCTGGATTGCGGCCCGCTCATCAACCCCAAGCAGCAGCAGCGCGTATGGGATTTCGTCTCGGATGCGCAGCACGCCAACATTCCGGTGATGGCGCAGGGCCAGGTAGTGCCCGAGGCGCCCGAGACCGGCTACTACCAGGCGCCGATGCTGCTGCGCGATGTGCCGCACACGCACCGCCTCGCACAGCAGGAAGTGTTCGGCCCGCTGCTGGCCGCCATGCCGTTCGATACCGAAGCCGAAGCGCTGGCCCTGGCCAACGGCACACCGTACGGCCTGGTGGCCGGCGTGTGGACGAACGACGGTGGCCGCCAGATGCGCCTCGCACGCAAACTCAGGGCGGGCCAGGTCTTCATCAACAACTACGGCGCCGGCGGCGGCGTTGAACTGCCCTTCGGCGGAACGGGCCAATCGGGCCACGGGCGCGAAAAGGGCTTTGAAGCGCTCTACGGCTTCACCACACTCAAGACCATCGCCATTCGTCACGGTTAAGGCGCAACGCAACATCCACCCACAACACGAGGAGACACCATGCGGCTTGCCGGCAAAATCGCCATCGTCACAGGCGCAGGTTCGGGTTTTGGAGAGGGCATCGCCAACACCTTTGCCCGCGAAGGTGCGCGCGTCGTCGTCAATGACTTGAATGCGGAGGCCGGCGAACGCGTGGCCAGCGCTATTCGCGTGGCCGGCGGCGATGCGCATTTCGTGCAGGCCGACGTGTCCAATGGTGACTCCGTCGCCAAGCTGCTGGGCGCCACGCTGGCGCGCTATGGCGATCTGCACATCGTCGTGAACAACGCCGGCACCACGCATAAGAACAAGCCGCTGTTGCAGATCACCGAAGATGAGTTCGACCGCGTGATGGCCGTCAACGTGAAGAGCATTTACTGGACCGCACATCACATCGTCCCGCACTTCCGCGAGCGCGGCGGCGGCGTGTTCGTCAACGTGGCGTCCACTGCGGGCATCCGGCCACGGCCGGGGCTCGTCTGGTACAACGCCAGCAAGGGCGCCGTCATCACGGCAAGCAAGGCGATGGCGGCGGAGCTTGGCCCCGACAAGATCCGCGTGAACTGCGTGAACCCGGTGATGGGCGCCACGGGCCTCATCGAGCAGTTCATGGGCGTACCCGACACCCCCGAGAACCGCGCGCGCTTCCTGGCGACGATCCCGATGGGGCGGCTTTCCACGCCGCAGGATGTGGCCAACGCATGCCTGTATCTGGCGTCGGACGAAGCGGAGTTCATTACCGGCACGTGTTTGGAAGTGGACGGCGGGCGCTGCGTATAAACCCTGCCGGCGGGCGCCTTGGCGCATTCGCCCGAGAAGCGCAGAATGCTGTGGCGGTTTTCCAGGCCGAGGTCGGTAACGAGGAGCACTCGGCCTGAACTCACAATAACTCTGGAGACCCGATGGCCATCACCACCCCACCCACCTCACCGGTCGGCGGCACAGGCACGTTGCCGCCCCAGTCCACAAGCGCATTTGAAGAAGCCACTTACCGCAAGGTGACGTGGCGCCTCGTTCCATTCCTGCTGCTGTGCTACGTGGTCGCGTATCTCGATCGCGTCAACGTGGGCTTTGCCAAGCTGCAGATGCTCAACGACCTCAAGTTCAGCGAGACCATCTACGGCCTTGGCGCGGGCATCTTCTTCATCGGCTACTTCCTTTTTGAAGTGCCGAGCAACGTGGTCCTCCATCGCGTAGGCGCGCGCATCTGGATTGCGCGGATCATGATTTCGTGGGGCATCATCTCGGCGGCCATGATGTTCGTGACCACGCCGGCCATGTTCTACGTGATGCGCTTTCTGCTGGGCCTGGCAGAAGCCGGCTTCTTCCCGGGCATCATCCTGTACCTCACGTACTGGTATCCGGCGCAGCGGCGCGGGCGCACTACCACCTTCTTCATGACGGCGATTGCGCTGTCGGGCGTGATCGGGGGCCCCATCTCGGGTTGGGCGATGAAGGCGTTTGGCGGCGTCTACGGCCTGGCCGGCTGGCAGTGGATGTTCCTGATCGAAGGCATCCCCTCGATCATCGTCGGCATCTTCGTGCTGGCCTATCTGGACGATCGCATCAGCCACGCGAAGTGGCTGACGGACGAAGAGAAAGACCTGCTCGCCCGCAACATCGCCGCCGAAGACGCCGAGAAGGAAGACCCGCCCATCCGCACCGTCATGGCCAGCCCGCGCGTGTGGCTGATGAGCCTGATCTACTTCACCTTCGTGATGGGCCTGTATGGCGTCAGCTTCTGGCTGCCGACACTGATCAAGCAGACCGGTGTGGCCGATCCGTTCTCGGTGGGCTTGCTGACGGCGATTCCGTACGGCGCGGCGGTCGTCGCCATGGTCTTGGTAGCCCGCAGCGCCGACCGCCTGCGTGAGCGCCGCTGGCACATCGCGATTCCCGCGGTGGTGGGGGCAATCGGGCTCGTGCTGTCGGCCGTGTGGCACACCGACACCACGCTGGCCATGGCCGCCCTCACACTCGGCACCATGGGCATCCTGACCACGTTGCCACTGTTCTGGAGCCTGCCGACTGCGTTCCTGGCCGGCACGGGCGCCGCCGCTGGCATTGCGCTCATCAATTCGCTGGGCAACCTTGCGGGCTTCCTGAGCCCATACGCCGTCGGCTGGCTGAAAGACGCCACGCAGAGCACCGATTCGGGCATGTACATGCTGGCCGCGTCGATGGTGCTGGGTGCGATCCTCACGCTTTCCGTCCCGGCACGGATGGTGAACAAATAGGCGCCGTCACCAGCAAGAAAAAAGGCCGGGGTCATCCCGGCCTTTTTCATTTCACGGCAAGCAATGCGCTTTGCCGGTAGTGGCGCTGCGCGTCTTCCATGCGCTCCGTCTGCTCGAACATCTGTGCAAGCGCCAGATGCGCATGGGCGCGTAGGTTGCCGGAGTGATCCGCATCGGCATACTTCAATGCCGACTCCAGGTTCGACTGCGCCTTGCCCCAGAGCTGCTCCTTGAAGCACAGCATGCCGAGCGTGTAGAACAGGTCGGCATCCACCGGATGCTGGGCGAGCCATTTCTCGGCTTGCTGGATCAGCGGCAGCGCCTTGCCCGGCACTGCGCAATCGGCGTAGCGGCGGATCAGGCGGCTATCCCAATGCGTCTTCAGGCCATCTTCAACAATGCGCTTGGCGTCATCGGTGCGGCCAAGCTGCGCGAAATACAGCGCCGCCTGTGAGGCAATGCGCGGCGAGCGGCGTTCTTCCGTGGTCAGTTCGCGCCAGAAGCTGTTCAGCGCATCGGCATCGTGGCGGCGCTCGGCCAGCAGCGTTTCGCACGCCATCTGCTTGAGACGCGCGGCCAGCACGGAATGGATGGCGTTGCGCTTTTCCAGGGCGCGCGTGAGGCGCAGCACCTCGCTCCAGTTCTTCAAATGCTGATGCGCGCGCAGGGCAATGCGTTGCGCCTGAATCTGCCGAGAGCCCTGCGATTGCAGTTGCGCGATCTTCTCCAGCGCACCTTCCGCATCGCGTGCGTCGACCAGCAATTCGGCCATCGACACAAGCTTCGCCTGCTCACGATCGGGCGACGACACTTCGGCCATCCAGGCGTCGCGGCGCTCGGTCTCCTGCATGCGGTGTGCGGCACGGGCGCCGATCAGCGCGGCCGTCTCGCGCTGCGGCTCCCAGGCCTGGGCTTCGCGTGCCTGGCGTTCCGCATGGCCGAAGCGGCCGGCAAACAAGCTCTCCATTGCTTCGCGCAACGCGGCCGATGCCTTCAGGATGCGGTTGCGCTCGCGATACGCGGCAGCACGCGCCGGCATGCCGGCCACATGGTGGAAAAGGCGCATCACAAGATGCAGCACCACGAACGTCGCCAGCAACGCAGCCAGCACGAAATTGAGCGACATCTCGACCCGGTACGGCGGGTAGAACAGCACGACGTTGCTCAAGTTGAGTTCAGTGAACAACGCCAGCCCAACGGCGGCGGCAAACAGGAGCGCGACCCAGAATACCCAGCGCATGCTCACTCCTTGCCCGAACCGCGCACGGCGGCAAGGCTGTCAGCCAGCGTCGGCACCTGCAGCGTGCCGGCCGTCGCGCGCACCTGCGACAGTTGATTCTGCACCGTGGTCACGCGCGAAGACTGCGTATCGAAGTAGCGCGCGAGCAGCGTATCGGCACGCCCCAGGTCGGCACGGAACACAGCGTCATTACGCGAGAGCAACGCCAGGCGCGCATTCATCAGGCGCAGCTTGAGGTTTTCGCGCAGGAACCACGCTTGGTCGG
Source organism: Ralstonia chuxiongensis (assembly GCF_024158925.1). Lineage (NCBI taxonomy): Bacteria > Pseudomonadati > Pseudomonadota > Betaproteobacteria > Burkholderiales > Burkholderiaceae > Ralstonia > Ralstonia chuxiongensis. The sequence goes on from NZ_JAMYWC010000004.1 coordinate 351,440, forward strand.
AAGAGAGCAGCAGTGCCTCGGTCTGATCGACGCGGCGCACCTGTACGATTTGGCCCAATTCGCCGCGCACGTCGTTCCACAGGCGGCCCCACCAGGCGCGCACGCCCGCCGACCATCCAGCGTTTGGCGGCGTGGATGCAACCGGCGCCGACGCGGCCGCAGCACGCGCCTTGGCATTCTTCGTGGGTTTCACGGCAGCATGCGGCGCCTGTGCAGCCTGTTCCGTCTCGAGCGGCTGGGCCGACGAGATGAGCGGCAGCGTGTCTACAGCGTTGATGGCGTCATCCAACCGCAGTGCCGCACCCGCCAGATCAAACGACGGCATCGCCTTGAGCTTGGCCACGTCGCGCGATACCGCCCGGCGCACGGCGTTGAATTGTGGCTTGTCGAGCGTGGCGAGGCGCGCGTCGACCGTTTGCAGCGCAGCCAGTGCACCGGCGACATTGCCGGTCAGTTGCAGTTGCTCGGCGGTGACCTCCAGCGAACGCTGGATCTCGGCGCGCTGCCAGTCATCGCGATTGCGCAGAAGGTCTTGGTTGGCCTGCTCCAGCGCGGCTTGGCGATCGCGCGTTTCAGCGGTGCGGGCATCCAGCGCGCCGAATTTCTGTTGCAGCTGGGAAACCGAATCCTGGTCCGCACGTGACAGCACGCGCATCTCCTGCGCCAGCGCTTCGTTCGTCTGGGCGTGCTGACGGATCTCGCGTGCCAGACGCTCATTGCGCACCTGCAGCGCGGCCACGGCCGCCACGACCGCAACCAGCGCCACCCAGATCAGCCAACCGCCACGGCGCGGCGCATGGTTGACCGTCATGGTGGGCGCAAACGCAGCCGGCGGAGCAGCAGGCGCAGGCACTGGGCTCGGCTTGGCTTCCGCAGATGCGGGCGCTGGTGTCGAAGCAGGGGCAGAAGCGGGAGCCGCCGAGGGAACGGGAGTCTGCGTCACAGTGGAAGAAGAAGTAGACGGGTTTGATTCAGCTGACGCCTTTGCCGGGGCTTGCTCGGGTGCCGATACTGGCCCGGCCCACGCGAGCACGCTGGCGAGGAGCCGGTCGTCGCCGGCGCCGGTGAGCGTCACGTCGCGAAAGCCCAGCGATTTGGCCTGTTCGACGATGCGGGCGTGCGAAGCAAAGCATGGCGCGCCGTGCAGCGTATCCAGATCGGCGGGCAACAGATTGGCACGGGCCAGTTCATCGAGATTGCGGACGGCCTCGGAGCTGGTGAGCGTCCAGGCGTGGCGGGCCGAAAGCACGGCACGCAAGGCGAGCCACGCCGCGGCATCGGGCACCGGCACGCTGCGGCGATAGGCTTCCACCGTACGGACCGATGCGCCGGCTTCGCGCAGTTGATCGGCCAGCCATTCGCGGCCGCCATTGCCGCGCACGATCAGAACTTCACGGCCGCTCAACGCGGGCACATCCAGCCGCGCGTACAGCGCTTCGGAATCCTGACGAGCGTCGTCGGCATGCGTGTCGGGCTTGATCACACGGTGCGCGGGCGGCGCAACGCCGTGCTGGGCAAGCGCCAGTGCGCTCGCGGGGCCCACCACCGCCACAGGCACTTCCTGCGGCCAGCGGAAACCTTCCGGCATGGCGGCAAATGCCTGCTGCACGGCGTTAGGGCTGACGAACACGACCAGCGCATAGCGCGAGGGATCGCCCAGCGCGGCACGCAAGTCGTCGAGATTGGGTGTCGGCGCAATGTCGAGCAGCGGAAACTGATGCGTGCGCAGGCCGTGGCGCTCAAGCGCCGCCACCAGCATGGGCGCCTGCGCGCGCGGACGCGTGACCACCACCACGGGCGGGGTTGCCGGTTGAACAGGCGGCGTGCTGGATGCGGGCGACGATGGTGACAAGCGCAGTGGCAAGTGGTCGTCCATGGCGAGCCGTGGAAGTTAGGTAGCGGGTGAGGCGTCGGCGCCCAGCATGGCAAGGATGTCGCGTGCGCCACCGGCCAGCATCTGCTGGGCGACGCGCACGCCAAGTGCGTCCGCTTCGGCCAGCGTGGATGGCGTGGTTTCGCCATCCGCGGCAAGTTTGCGGGTACCGTCCTGCGAAGCGACAAAGGCGCGCAGGCGCAGCGCGCCGGCATCCGACCACTGCGCAAACGAGGCCAGCGGCACTTGGCACGAACCGCCGAGAATGCGCGAAACCGCGCGTTCGGCAGTCACAGCCAGCGCTGTGGGCTCATCGTGCAGCGGCGCAAGACACGCTCGCACGTCTGCGCGATCGGCGCGAATCTCGATGCCGAGCGCGCCCTGCCCTGCTGCTGGCAGCGATTCTTCCGGCGCGATGGTCGAGCGGATGCGATCAGCCAGCCCCAGGCGCTTGAGCCCGGCAGCGGCCAGGATGATGGCAGCGTAGTCGCCACGATCAAGCTTGCCGAGGCGCGTATCGAGGTTGCCCCGCAGCGGCTGGATGACCAGATGCGGGAAGCGCGCCCGCAGCGAAGCCTCGCGGCGCAGACTGGACGTGCCCACGACGGCGCCTGCCGGCAGCGAGGCCAGATCGGCGTAGTCGTTGGAAACAAAGGCATCGCGCGGGTCTTCGCGTTCGAGGATGGCCGACAGCGCAAAGCCTTCGGGCAATTCCATCGGCACATCCTTGAGCGAATGCACGGCGAGATCGGCGCGCCCCTCGGCCAGCGCGACTTCCAGTTCCTTAACAAACAAACCTTTGCCCCCCACCTTCGCGAGGGAGCGGTCGAGAATCTGGTCGCCGCGCGTGGTCATTCCAAGGATGGACACGTCGCACGCGGGATAGTATTTTTGCAATGCAGCACGCACGTGTTCGGCTTGCCAGAGGGCAAGCCGGCTTTCGCGCGAGGCAATGACCAGCTTGGTCGGCGCCTGGGCTGCAGGAGTCGTTGCAAGCTGGGATTGACGGGAAGTCGGGCGGGCGTTGGAAGACATGCGGCAATGGTAGCACGCAGCTTTTTCGCGACAGTCCGGCTATCACGTTGAAGTGATGCAGAAAAGAGGGCCGTTCAGGCACCTTACCTACCCAACCTAGGAGACACCATGACGCAGCCCGCCGCGCGCCGCGCTTCCTCGCGCGCGACCACCGCCCGCAAGCCTTCCGCCGCCCCCGCCAAGACCAGCAAGGCCCCGAAGGCCATCAAGGCTGCCAAGCCCGCCTCCAAACCGGTGACCAAGGCCAATGGTGCGGACGAAGCCAACGGCGCATCACTCGGCCCCACTTCCCGACGCTCGTCGGGCAGCGCCGCGGCCAAGGATCAGCCGCTGAAGGAAGACATCCGCTTCCTCGGGCGCCTGCTGGGCGACGTGCTGCGTGACCAGGAAGGCGGCACCGTCTTCGAAACGGTTGAAACCATCCGGCAGACTGCCGTGCGCTTTCGCCGCGACGGCGACCGCCAGGCCGAGCAGGATCTCGACCGGCTGCTGAAAACCCTCTCGCGCGACCAAACCACGTCGGTGGTGCGCGCCTTCAGCTATTTCTCGCACCTGGCGAACATCGCTGAAGACCAGCACCACAATCGCCGCCGCCGCGTGCATGCGCTGGCCGGATCGCCGCCGCAGCCGGGCAGCCTGATGCGCGCGCTGCTGTCGGCCGCGGATGAAGGGCTGTCGGGCGACGTGCTGCGCCGATTCTTCGAAACCGCGCTGATCGTGCCGGTGCTGACCGCCCACCCGACGGAGGTGCAGCGCAAGAGCACGCTCGACGCACAACGCGAAATCGCCCGCTTGCTGGCTGAACGCGATGCACCGCTCACCACGCGCGAGCGCGAGCGCAACACCGCGCTGCTGCGCGCCCATGTCACCAAGCTGTGGCAAACGCGCATGCTGCGCACCACGCGCCTGATGGTGGCTGACGAGATCGAGAACGCGCTGTCGTATTACAAAACGACCTTCCTGCGCGAAATTCCAGCGCTGTATCGCGAACTGGAAGAAGACATTGCGACCGCGTTCCCGCGTCGCGGCGCACGCGGCGAACCGGCACCGCTGCCGCCCTTCTTCCAGATGGGCTCGTGGATCGGCGGCGACCGCGACGGCAACCCCTTCGTCACGGCAACGACATTGCGCGACGCTGCACGGAAGCAGGCGAGCGTGATCCTCGCGTGGTACCTGGAGGAGATCCACGCGCTGGGTGCGGAGCTGTCGATGTCGACGTCGCTGGTGGATGTGAGCACAGAGCTGCAAGCGTTGGCCGAGCGCTCGCCCGACCATTCCGAACACCGCGTGGACGAGCCGTACCGCCGTGCGCTGATTGGCGTCTATGCGCGCCTGGCTGCCACGTGCCATGAGCTGACAGGCGAAGACGCAGGCCGCCACGCCGTCGGCCCCGCCCCGGCTTACAACAACGCAGAAGAACTGCGCGCCGACATCCAGATCGTGATCGACTCCTTGGCGGCGCACCACGGCGAAGTGCTGGCCGATGCGCGACTGGCATCGCTGGCGCGCGCGATTGATGTGTTCGGCTTCCACCTGTCATCGATCGACCTGCGTCAGGTATCGGACGTGCACGAAGCGACCGTCGCCGAGCTGCTGAAGGTTGCGGGTGTGGAAGGCGCCTATGCGGCGCTATCCGAGGCCGACAAACGCACGCTGCTGCTGCGCGAGCTGCAACAGCCGCGCGTGCTGACGCTGCCGTTCCACGCATACAGCGAGCAGACCACGTCGGAGATCGACATCTTCCGCGCCGCCCGGGAAGTGCGTGCCCGCTACGGCAATCGCATCGTGCGCAACTACATCATTTCGCACACCGAGACGCTGTCCGACCTGCTGGAAGTGATGCTGCTGCAGAAGGAAGCCGGCATGTTCCGCACGGGCGCCAATGGCAGCGGCAGCGCCGCGCTGGACGTGATGGTGATCCCGCTGTTCGAAACCATTGAGGACTTGCGCAACGCGCCGGAAATCATGGGCGACCTGCTTGCCCTGCCCGGCTTCGATGCCGTGCTGGCGGCGCAGGGCAACGAGCAGGAAGTGATGCTCGGCTATTCGGATTCCAACAAGGACGGCGGTTTCCTCACCTCCAACTGGGAGCTGTACAAGGCCGAGCTGGCGCTGGTGGAGCTGTTCGAGCGCAAGGGCGTGCGCCTGCGCCTGTTCCACGGCCGCGGCGGCACGGTGGGCCGAGGGGGTGGTCCGACCTATCAGGCCATCCTGTCGCAGCCGCCGGGCACGGTGAACGGGCAGATCCGCCTGACCGAGCAGGGCGAAATCATCTCCAGCAAGTTCGCCAATCCTGAGATCGGCCGGCGCAACCTGGAAACCATCGTCGCGGCCACGCTGGAAGCGACGCTGCTGCCTACGCGCAACCGGCCAAAGGGCCTGGAAGATTTCGAAGCCGCCATGCAGGCGCTATCGGACAACGCCTTTGCCGCGTACCGCAATCTCGTCTACGAAACCCCGGGCTTCAAGGATTACTTCTTCGCCACCACGCCGATCACCGAGATTGCCGACCTGAACCTCGGTTCACGCCCGGCCTCGCGCAAGCTGATGGACAAGAAACACCGCCGCATTGAAGACCTGCGTGCGATTCCGTGGGGCTTCTCGTGGGGCCAATGCCGTCTGCTGCTGCCGGGCTGGTTCGGCTTTGGCAGCGCGGTGCAGCGCTGGCTCGATGACGCTGGCAACGCCAAGGCCCGCGCCGCGCGCCTGGCCACGCTCAAGCGCATGCACAAGCAGTGGCCGTTCTTTGCGAACCTGCTCTCGAACATGGACATGGTGCTGTCCAAGGCCGATCTGAACGTGGCGTCGCGCTACGCGCAGTTGTGCGATGACCGCAAACTGCGTAACGCGGTGTTCTCGCGCATCTCGGCGGAATTCACGTTGACCGAGCAGACGCTGGCAGCCATCACGGGGCGGTCGGAGCGCCTGGCCGACAATCCGCTGCTGGCGCGTTCCATCAAGAACCGCTTCCCGTATCTCGATCCGCTGAATCACTTGCAGGTCGAACTGCTCAAGCGCTTCCGCTCGGGCAAGGCCGGCAGTGACGATGCGCGCGTGCGACGCGGCATCCACCTGTCGATCAACGGGATTGCGGCTGGCCTTCGCAATAGCGGCTGATCAGGCAGCCAGCGCGGTGGCGGCCGGGCGACGGCTGATCCACGCCATCGCCATCGCGCCGGCGTACGACAGTGTCATCAGGCCAAACACCAGCGGCGAGGCATGCGCCAGACCGGGCACCACCGTGACGACCGCGCCCGCCGCTGCCACGCCCAACAAACTGCCGGTCTGCCGCGCAGCGTTGAGCAAGCCCGACGCCGTGCCGGCCAGCTCGCCCGGCGCCGCAGACAGAATGGTCGACGTCATGGGCGCGATCGCCAGCGCGGTGCCGCCGCCGTAAGCCATCATCGTTGCACTCACCACCCAGATGTGCACCTGCCCGGTCAGCGCAGCCGACGTGGCGAGCAAACCCGCAGCGCCGATCAAGAGACCACTCAGCATCATCGTCGGCGTAGAAAAACGCGCCATCAGCTTGCCCGCGAAGATGTTGCCCGCCGACAGGCTCACCGCCATTGGCAGCATGACCAGGCCCGTCTGGCGTGCGCTCAGGTGTTCGACATTCTGCAAATGCAGGCTCAGCACGAACAACGCACCGTAATAGCCGAAATTCAGCAGAAACCCCACGCCGTTGACCGCGCCCAGCGTGCGATGCCCCAGCCAGGCCAGCGGCACCAGCGGCGCACGCGCCCGGCGTTCGGCCAAGACGAACAGCGCCCCGGCCACCACCGTCAACAGCGCGGTACCCCACACCCACGGCGATAGCGCGCCGCGCACCGGCCATTCAATCGCGGCAAAACACAGCGCCGCGAGCATCACGGCGCTCGTCACCTGCCCCGCCCAGTCGAACGGCTTGGCGCGTGCAGGCTGCACGTGGCGCACGATCACCCACGTACCCAGCATGCCGACCACGCCCAGCGGCACGTTGATCAGGAAGGCACTGCGCCAGCCATAGGTGTCGACCAGCACGCCACCCAGCGCCGGGCCCACGGCCGCGGCAGTTGCGACGATGGCGCCCCACAGGCCAATGGCCCAGGCGCGCTCGCGCGGGTCTTCAAACGTGCTGCGAATGAGCGATAGCGAACTCGGCAGAAACATCGCCGCGCCCACGCCCTGCAGGGTGCGCGCGGCAATCAGCGTGGTCACTGAAGGCGCCAGCCCACAGCCGGCCGAGGCCACGATGAACACCGCCATCCCCGCCATGAACACGGTGCGCGCGCCAATGCGGTCACTCAGCAAACCGCCTGTGAGGATGAAGGCGGCAAAGGCCAGCGTGTAGGCATCAACAATCCAGGCAAGTTCTGCGACGCTGCTGTGCAGGCTGTCGCGCATGGCGATGAGCGCCACGTTGACCACGGTCGTATCGAGCACCGCCATGAACACGCCCGACGTGAGAATGCCCAGCGTGGCGTTGCGGCGCCATCGGCTGAGATCGGGTTGCAAGTTACCCCGGGGCGTGGCAGCAATGGTGTGGGCGTTGCATGAAGACATGGCAGAACCGTTTGGCAATTTCATGCAGCCCAGTGTAGGCTGGAGAACGCATGCAAAAAAGCAGTGTTTTTGCATTGCATCGCTGCAAATTTGCATCACTCATCTACGAATATTCGGAGCCCGATGTGAACTGGGACAACGGACGCTTCTTCCTGGCCGTGGCGCGCACCTGCACGCTCCGCGGCGCGGCCCAGCGCCTGGGCGTGGATCAGGCCACGGTGGGCCGCCGCATCGCCGCGCTGGAAGACGAGCTATCGGCCAAGCTCTTCTTGCGCACGTCGACCGCGCTGGTGCTCACGCCCGCAGGCGAAGCGCTGATCGGCCCGGCCGAAGCGATGGAGCAGGCGGCACACACCATCGAGCGCCGCGTTGCCGGCATCGACGACCAACTCGCCGGCACGATCCGTGTGGCCACGACCGACACCATGGCGGCCACCTTTGTCATGCCGGCCATCGCGCAGCTGCGGCAGCGGCATCCGGGCATCGACGTCGTCTGCATGGCGTCCAAGAGCATTGCCAACCTGACCAAGCGCGAAGCCGACGTGGCCGTGCGCACGGTGCGGCCGGATTCACCAGACCTCATCGCGCGGCGCATCGGCCAAATGGAAACCGGTATCTATGCGAGCCAGAGCTACGTCGCAGCGCGCGGTGAGCCGGAAGAAGGGACGGCCTTTGCGGGGCACGACCTGGTGGTCTATCCGCGCAATGAAGTGCCGTGGATGTGGGAAGACCTCTGCGGCGAGCCCATCACGCGCGGGCGCGTCGTCTTGCAGAGCAACTCGGCGCTGGCGCTATTAGAGGCGGTGGCCGCAGGCATTGGGATCACTGAGCTGGTGTGCCGCCGCGCGCAAGCGTATCCGCAACTGGTGCGCTTGCTGCTAAACCGCCGGAGCATGCAGGACGTCTGGCTCGTCACGCACGCCGATCTGCACAAGACCGCACGCGTGCGGGCCTTGCTCGATTGCATCGTCGAAGCATTCGACGCGCACAAAAAAACCGCCACACCGTAACGAGCAGCCGGTGTGGCGGCCCAACAAACCTTTTAGCTGATGAACGCCACCGGCACCGGGTCTTCACCCAGCACCGAGAGCAGCACCGCCCAATGCATTGTCTCGTCGCCCAGAATGCTGGCGGCGGCCTTGGTCAGGTCGCGCGTGTAGAAATTCGGCATCACACCCAGATAAGCCGAGGCAGCGCCCTTCTCCAGCCCGGCGGCAAAACGCAGCACGTCGGCCTGCGTCTTGAGCTGGCTAACCGGGAAGTTGTATTCCGCCACCTTCTTTTCCATGACCGGCGTACCACCCAGCTTGGACACCGTTCCCGCCAGCACCGCCGCGTGTGCCTTGTGGTGGCCCTGGAACTTCACGGCCGTCGCCAGCACGGGTTTTTGCAACAGGCCGCTTTCCGCGCCCACCTGATATGCGGCGATGGCTTGGTACTCCAGCCCCAGCGCCACGTTCAAAATGTTGACGTCGTCTTTCACGCTGCCTGATTGGGCCTGGGCCCAGGCCGGCATCGACTGCCCCAGCGACACCGCCGCCAGCGAGCCCAGCGCCATCAGCCCCGGTGCGCGCAGCAGCACGCGGCGGCGCGCGTCGATGCGCGGGCTGTCACTTTCCAACTGATCCATCTCTTTAGTTGTGTCCATCGTCGGTCTCCTTCCAGATGTGGGGAAAAGTGCGACCCGTGCGGTGCGTGATGCGAATCGCGGGCGTTTGTTCAGCGCCTGATCGCTTATACGAAGGGCGCATCCAATTGGATGCAAATACCTCAGCACCTTTCACGTGAATTCCCCCCACAACCGCGGTTTCTACCTACACTTTGGGCAGAACCGTCCACAAAAAGCTGCCCACGTGCTCACCTTCCAGCGCACCGCCGACGACCACGCCGCGCAAGACGCCGATCCGCCGACGGCGGCCGCGGCAGCTCGCCCCCAAAGCGCCGACGCGGAAGAGCTGGCGGCGTTGCTGCAGCGCATCGGCCTAGGTGACCGCGACGCCCTACGCACGCTATATACGCGCTGCGCACCGAAACTGTTTGGGCTCGCGCTGCGTATCTTGGTCAGGAAGGACTGGGCCGAGGACGTCTTGCAAGAAAGTTTCGTCAACATCTGGCGCCATGCCGGTGATTACCGCCCCCACATGGCCGCCCCCATGACGTGGATGAGCACCATCGTGCGCAACCGCGCACTCGATTGTCTGCGCCGGCAACATGCCGAACGTGTGCAGGAATCCGTGCCGCTGGATGACACCTACGCCGATGTCCTGGCCGACCACGCCCCTGGCCCCGCCGACCTCGCGCTGGCCGGCCAGCAAGCCCGCGCGCTGGCCGAATGCCTCAAGCGCCTGGACCCGAAGCAGCGCGAAGTCATATCGCTCGCCTATCTGCGAGACCTGTCGCACAGCGAGCTGGCGCAAGCGTTGTCACTGCCGCTGGGCACTGTCAAATCCTGGATGCGGCGCGGATTGGACCGCCTGCGCGAATGCCTCGGAGCACCCTGATGGACCCGCGCCGCCACCCCGATCTCGTTGACAAGCTGGCCGCTGAATATGCGGTCGGCACATTGCGCGCCGGTGCACGCCGCCGGTTCGAGCAGATCATTCGCCACGACGACGCCGTGCGCGCCACGGTCGAACGCTGGCAACGCTATCTGGCCGACCTGCCCGCGCTCCAGCCAGCCACGGCGCCGCTGCCGGAAATTCTCTGCCGGGTTGAAGTGCAACTCGGCTGGCGCGAGCCGGCGCCGCCGCGGCAAGCCCTCTGGCAACGGCTCTGGCAAGGCACGGGTTTCTGGCGCGGCGCCACCGCAGCCGCGGCGGTGATCGCGGCGGTGGCGATCGGGCTGAACCTGCGACTGGCGCAGCAATTGCGCGAGGCGCCTGTCGCCAACGCTGTGGCCGTGCTGCAGGATGCGAAGGCCCAGGCGGCCGTCCTCGTCACCTGGGATGCGCGCACCGGCACGCTATCGCTCAAGCGGCTGGATGCAACGCCGCTCAACACTGAACAGGCTTTGCAGCTCTGGGCGCTGCCGCCCGGCGGGCATCCTCAGTCACTTGGGGTAATCGGGCACCAGCGCGCCGTGCGGCTGACAGTGGCGCAGCCGTTGCGGCAGGTGCCAGCCCTGGCCATCAGCGTGGAGCCGCGTGGCGGCTCGCCCAACCCGGAGGGCCCGACCGGGCCGGTCGTCTTCAAGGGCGCGCTGATCGACAACACGCTGTAGCCAGGCTCTGGCGCGGGGGCTGAAAGGCCCTGCGGGCGATATAATCGCGGTTTCCTGAATTTGCGGCTGGCGCTCTCGCCGGCCGCGCTCCTCCAGCTGTCCGCCCATGACCTCCCAACTCGCCAAGAAGGCCGAAGCGTGGTCCGCCCGCTTTAACGAGCCGGTGTCCGATCTCGTCAAGCGCTATACCGCGTCGGTGTTCTTCGACAAGCGCCTCGCACTGTTCGATATCCAGGGCTCGCTCGCGCACGCAGCCATGCTTGCCAAGCAGGGCATCATTGCCGAGGCCGATCGCGCCGCCATCGAAAAGGGTATGGCGCAGATCCGCCAGGAGATCGAAGCCGGCACGTTCGAGTGGAAGCTTGACCTGGAAGACGTTCACCTGAACATCGAAGCGCGCCTGACCGCCATGGCGGGCGACGCCGGCAAACGCCTCCACACGGGCCGCTCGCGCAACGATCAGGTCGCCACCGACATCCGCCTGTGGCTGCGCAGCGAGATCGACAACATCGTCGGGCTGCTCAAGGCCTTGCGCAGCGCGTTGCTGGACTTGGCCGAACAGCACACCAACACCATCGTCCCGGGCTTCACGCACTTGCAGGTCGCGCAACCGGTGGTGTTCGGCCATCACCTGCTGGCCTACGTCGAGATGTTCACCCGCGACACCGAGCGCATGCTGGACGCCCGCAAGCGCGTCAATCGCCTGCCACTGGGCGCCGCGGCGCTTGCCGGCACGAGCTACCCGATCGACCGCGAATTCGTCGCGCAGCAACTGGGCTTTGACGGCGTGTGCCGCAACTCGCTGGATGCCGTGTCCGACCGCGACTTCGCCATCGAATTCTGCGCCGCTGCCGCCCTGATCATGACGCACGTCTCGCGCCTCTCTGAAGAGCTGGTGCTGTGGATGAGCCCGCGTGTGGGCTTTATCGACATTGCGGACCGCTTCTGCACCGGCAGCTCGATCATGCCGCAAAAGAAAAACCCCGACGTGCCCGAACTGGCGCGCGGTAAGACCGGCCGCGTCAACGGCCACCTGATCGGCCTGCTCACGCTGATGAAGGGTCAACCGCTGGCGTACAACAAAGACAATCAGGAAGACAAGGAACCGCTGTTCGACACCGTGGATACCGTGGTCGACACGCTGCGCATCTTTGCCGACATGGTGCCGGGCATCACCGTCAAGGCCGACGCCATGCGTGCAGCTGCGCTGCAAGGCTACGCCACCGCCACGGATCTGGCCGACTACCTGGTCAAGCGTGGCCTGCCCTTCCGCGATGCACACGAAGCCGTGGCCCACGCCGTGCGCGCTTGCGACGACCTGCGCTGTGATCTGGCAGACCTGTCCGTCGCACAACTGCGTGACATCTGCGGCCTGGGCGACAAGTCCGACCTCATTAGCGACGATGTGCACGCCGTGCTGACGCTGGAAGGCTCGGTCGCCTCGCGCAACCATATCGGTGGAACGGCGCCGGAGCAGGTGAAGCAAGCCATTGCGTTTGCACGCGCGGCGCTGGCTGAATAATCGGCCGCACGCTCCAAGCAAAAACGCCGCGCTGACTCAGCGCGGCGTTTTTGTTTTGCGCAGCTGAAACTCAGCGCACGCAGTCGACGAAATACCCCATCTTGCCGTCGACTTCCTCCTCGACCAGACCATGAATGTCGGTCTCGAAGCCCGGGAACAGCTTGTTGAACTGGCGTGCGAATTGCAGATACTGCACGATCGTCTTGTTGAAGCGTTCGCCAGGAATCAGCAGCGGAATGCCCGGGGGATACGGGGTCAGCAGGATGGCGGTGATGCGGCCTTCCAGGTCGTCGATTGCCACGCGCTCGGTTTCACGGTGGGCCATCTTGGCCCAGGCGTCCGACGGCTTCATCGCCGGTTCCATATTCGACAGGTACATCTCCGTCGTCACGCGAGCCACGTCGTTGGCCTGGTAGACGCTGTGGATGCTGTCGCACAGCTCACGCAGTCCGATGCGTTCGTACTGCGGGAACTGGCGCACGAACTCCGGCAACACGCGCCACAGCGGCTGGTTGTTGTCGTAATCGTCCTTGAACTGCTGCAGCTCGGTCACCATCGAGTTCCAGCGGCCCTTGGTGATGCCGATGGTGAACATGATGAAGAACGAGTACAAACCCGTCTTCTCGACGATGATGCCGTGCTCAGCCAGGTAACGCGTCACGATGGCGGCCGGGATGCCCGAGTCGCTGAACTTGCCGTCGACGTCCAGGCCCGGGGTGATGATGGTGGCCTTGATCGGGTCGAGCAGGTTGAAGTCTTCAGCCAGGTTGCCAAAGCCGTGCCAGCGCTCGTTGGCCTTCAGCATCCACGCTTCGCGGTCTTCGATGCCTTCGTCGGACAGGTCGTTCGGGCCCCAGACCTTGAACCACCAGTCGTCGCCACGTCCACTACCGCCATTCGTGCCGACGTATTCCTGCTCCACCTTGCGCATGGCGCGGCGGAAGTCCAGCGCTTCGGCAATGCTTTCCTCCACCAGCGCGGTGCCGCCCGGCGCCTCCATCATCGCCGCAGCCACGTCGCACGAAGCGATGATCGAATATTGCGGGCTCGTCGACGTGTGCATCAGATACGCCTCATTGAAGCGGTACGTATCGAGCTTGCGCGTTTCGGAATCCTGCACGAGGATCTGCGAGGCCTGCGACAGGCCGGCCAGCAGCTTGTGCGTACTCTGCGTGGCAAACACCAGCGCGTCCTTGCTGCGCGGGCGGCTGTGACCAATCGCGTGCATGTCCTCGTAGAACGGGTGGAACGACGCGTGCGGCAGCCACGCTTCATCAAAGTGCAGCGTGTCGATTTCGGTCGACAGCATGTTCTTGATCATCTCGGCGTTGTACAGCACGCCGTCGTACGTGCCCTGCGTGATGGTCAGGATGCGCGGCTTCTTGTTCTTGGCCTGGCTGGCGAACGGGTGATCAGCGATCTTCTTGGCGATCGTTTCGGGCTCGAACTCGCTCTTCGGGATCGGGCCGATGATGCCGAAATGGTTGCGCGTCGGCATCAGGAACACGGGGATCGCGCCCGTCATCATGATCGCGTGCAGGATCGACTTGTGGCAGTTGCGGTCCACCACCACGATGTCGCCGGGCGCCACGTTGGCGTGCCACACCATCTTGTTCGATGTCGACGTGCCATTGGTCACGAAGAACATGTGGTCCGAGCCGAAGATGCGCGCGGCGTTACGCTCAGACGCGGCCACCGGGCCCGTGTGGTCGAGCAGCTGGCCGAGCTCTTCCACAGCGTTGCAGACGTCGGCGCGCAGCATGTTTTCGCCGAAGAACTGGTGGAACACCTGCCCCACCGGGCTCTTCAGGAACGCCACGCCGCCCGAGTGCCCCGGGCAATGCCACGAATACGAGCTGTCCTGCGCGTAGTCGATCAGCGCCTTGAAGAACGGCGGCGGCAGTGAATCCAGGTAGTTGCGTGCTTCACGGATAATGTGCCGGGCCACGAACTCGGGCGTGTCCTCGAACATGTGAATGAAGCCGTGCAACTCGCGCAGCACGTCGTTCGGCAGATGGCGCGAGGTGCGCGTTTCGCCGTACAGAAAGATCGGAATGTCAGCGTTGCGGCGACGCACTTCGGCCACGAAGGCGCGCAGATTTTCAACTGCTTCCGGCTCAGGCTTGTCGCTGTCCGGGTTGATGAATTCATCGTCGTCGATCGAGACGATGAAGGTGGACGCGCGGCTCGACTGTTGAGCGAACGAGGTCAGGTCACCATAGCTGGTGAGGCCAGTCACCTCCATCCCCTCCTGCTCGATGGCTTGGGCCAGCGCGCGAATGCCCGACCCGGAGATGTTCTCGGAGCGGAAGTCCTCGTCAATGATGATGACGGGAAAGCGGAATTTCATCGTGGTTCCTTATGGATGAAGCTAAAGGCACCGCTCCGGATACGCCTGAACGCGCGGAAACGGACTACAAAAACTAGGTCTTGGGCAGCGTCACACCGTGCTGGCCCTGATACTTGCCACCACGATCCTTGTACGAGGTTTCGCATTCCTCGTCGCTCTCGAAGAACAGCACCTGCGCGCAGCCTTCGCCGGCGTAGATCTTGGCGGGCAGCGGCGTGGTGTTGGAGAACTCCAGCGTCACGTAGCCTTCCCACTCCGGCTCGAACGGCGTGACGTTCACGATGATCCCGCAGCGCGCGTACGTGCTCTTGCCCAGACACACGGTCAGCACGGTGCGCGGGATGCGGAAATACTCCATCGTGCGGGCCAGCGCGAACGAGTTCGGCGGGATGATGCACACATCGCCCTTGAAATCGACAAACGACTTCTCGTCGAAGTTCTTCGGATCGACGATGGTGCTGTTGATGTTGGTGAAGATCTTGAATTCGTCGGCGCAGCGGATGTCGTAGCCGTAGCTCGAGGTGCCGTAGGAAACGATGCGGCGGCCGTCGGATTCGCGCACTTGACCGGGCTCAAACGGCTCGATCATGCCGTGCTGCTCGGCCATGCGGCGGATCCACTTGTCGGATTTGATGCTCATGGAGCGTCCAGATACCTTGGATGAACAAATGGGGGCAGGCTTCGCGGTGCGAAAACTGTCCCCATTTGGTCACGCCGGCAGGCCGGCCCGCGGCTGGGGCCGGTTTGGAACGCGGATTGTACTCCCAAACCTGTGACGGAAAACCCCGTGGCGGCCGATGGCTTGCGCTGGCCTTATCCGAACAAACGCTGGCAAATCAGCGGCCGGATTCAGCCGGCTGGGGCAGCTCCCCGCGCGGCCCGACCGTGCCGGCCACGTCCGGCTCGGCCACAAAACGGTCGCGCCCCGTGTAGAGCAGAAAGTGCCGCCCAGTGCACCGCGCAAACAGCGTCAGGTTGACCCGCTGCGCCATCTGGTGACCCATCTGCGTGACGCCCGAGCGCGACAGCAGGAACGGAATGCCCATCTGCGCGCCCTTGATCACCATCTCGGAGGTCAGGCGGCCGGTGGTGTAGAAGATCTTGCCGCCGCCCTCCATGCCCTCAAGCCACATGAGGCCAGCGATGGCATCCACGGCATTGTGGCGGCCCACGTCTTCGATGAAGTGCAGCAGCCCGCCGTGCGCATCGAACAGCGCGCAGCCATGCACCGACCCCGCTTGCTTGTAGATCGACTGCTGCAGGCGAATGGTGTCGACCACGCGATACAGCGTGGTTTGTGTCATGCGCGCGTCGGGCGGCAGATGGATGGCGTCGATCTCGTCCATCAGCGAGCCGAACACGGTGCCCTGCCCGCAGCCAGTGGTTACGGTGCGGCGGGCGGTCTTTTCATCCAGGTCCGCGATGCCGCCGCGCGTGGTGACGGCAGCGGATTCGGTTTCCCAGTCGACCTGGATGGAGGCGATGTCATCGATGCTGCTGACCAGGCGCTGGTTACGCAGATAGCCGAGTACGAGCGCTTCGGGCGCGCCGCCCAGCGTCATCAGGGTGACCAGTTCGCGCTTGTCGAGGTAGACGGTGAGCGGGCGTTCACCGGGAATGTAGACACTGCGTGCGCGGCCCAACTCGTCGAGCACTTCAACCTCGTCGAGCAGTGGAACGGAAGCGTTGGTCAGTTCAGGGCGCAGCGGCATCAATGTCTTCGTTCAAATAAAAATGCGCACGGCAAGCGTGCGCATGGTGCGGCTGGTACCTGCGTGGGAGCAGGTACCGCGTGCGGGCGATCAGTTCGCCACGATCACGCCGCAGGCGATGCGCCCGCCGGAATTGCCGGTGGGCTGGGTCATATAGTCGTCCTTGCCTGCGTGGACGATCAGCGCATGGCCGACCAGGCTCGTGGGCCCAGGCGACAGCGTCACGCCGGAAAGAACGATCGAGCCGACGGCCTTGCCGTTGGCATCGGATTGCAGCATCGGAATGTCGCCGGCATGGTGTGCGCCGTGGCGCGGATCACCGTGCTGCTGGCCAGTCGGGTTGAAGTGGCCGCCAGCGCTATTGCCATCCGCCGACGAGCAATCGCCCTTCTCATGCACGTGGAAGCCAAACATACCGTTAGCCGGCAAACCAGAAATATCCACGGCGATGGCAACCCGATTGTCGCCTTGCTGCGCGAGCTTCACGCTGCCTTGCACGGTACTGCCGCTCTTGGGTGCCAGCACGGCCGATGCCGCCATGCCCGAATCGGCCGCCTTGGCCGTCGACGCGGTATTCGATGCGCAGCCGGCCATCAGGCCGATCGCGGCGAGTGCAATCACGAGTTGCTTCATGTGTCACCTCCAGTCAGGGTTCACTCGGGGAGCGGACGATTGTACTGCCGGATGATGAACACGCAACATTGGCAACAACGGTTCACCCTTTGGCCGCCGGTGCAGATGCTGGAGGCACGGGTGCGACAAACGGCCCGGGGTCGACGCACGGCGCGCCCGGTTGCGTATGCGCAGCCTTGCCGCCGGCCTGGTAGGACGCCGCTACCTTGTCCTGGGCCTTGCACGTCTGGAACGCGGCCACCTTGTCGCCCCAGGCTGCCTTGGCCTTCGCCAGGTCCGCCTGTGCCTTCTGTTCTTCCGTCGGTGCCGGCAGCTTGGCGCCGGCCAGTCCGCTTGTCAGGCTCAGCATGGCGGCAGCAAGTGCCATACCTGCGGCGCGGCTCAGAGCGGATGCATGCATGGTGAGGTTCCTTGAATCGGTGGCGGTCGATGGCGTCATGACTTGGCGGGCTGCTCGCTCGGCGCTGGCGGCGCAGGCGGTTGGGTCCGCTGCGCGGGGATCTTGCCGGCCTTGACGTCGTCGTACCAAAGCTCGTGGTGCTCCTTCGCCCAAGCCTCGTCGACATAGCCATCACGCATGGCGCGGTAAGCCCCTTCCATGCCGATCGTGCCCATGTAGATGTGGCCCAGCGACATGCAGATCATGCCCACCGCCGCAATGGCGTGAATGACCTCGGCCAGTTGCATCGTGCTGCGGTAGTAATCCACGCCCGGGACGATGCGATCGAGCGTCCAGCCCGAGGCCGACAGGATCAGCCCGAACACGACGAGGCCGCCCCAGAACCAGAGTTTCTCGCCAGCATTGAAGCGGTGCGACGGCACTTCGGCGCCGTGCTCTCCGGCAAACATGCCGCCCAAGCTCAGCAGCCATTTCGTGTCGCCGCGGCGCGGCAGGTTGTCCCCCACCCACATTACGAAGGCCACGATGATGCTGACCGTGAAGAGCGGCCCCACCAGGTTGTGGAGATTTTTCAATATGTACGTCAGCCAGCCAAACAACTGATGGCCGACGATCGGCAGCAGGAAATGCTTGCCCCACAGCATGAGGATGCCTGACACGCCCAGCGTGACGAACGAGATGGCCATCGTCCAATGCACATAGCGCTCGGTAGGCGTGAAGCGCTCGATCTTGCGGCCGGTGGGCGCTTCCTTCAGGGGAATCGTGCCGCGCCACAGGAAGAACCCCAGGATGAGCAGCGGCACCAGCACCACGAGCCAACCGCCCCACACGGTGATCACGCCATTGCGGAACAGCCGCCATTTTTGCCCCGTGCGCTGGATCAGCACGCCGGCTTCCAGCCCGGGAATACTGGCGTAATGCGCCTGGTCGGAGTTCACCTCGCGCCAGACAGGCGCGTTGTTGCCGGGTCGCGTGACACGGCGTGCGGCCTGGTCTCCCGCCTCTTTGGCGAGATCGCGCTTCTTTAGATCAAACACGTTCTCCGAGACGATGTTGGAGAACGGTTGCGCCGGTTGCACGGCCGGGTTGACGGGGGCATTGTTGGCGGCCGGCGCGCTGGCCGGCTGCTGCGCACTCGCCAACGCCGCCGCTGCGCCGAGCAACACGGCCATCACAAGGTGTTTCCAGGAAGTGCCCATGGACGAACCTCCGCTTGCGCGCGTCATGGCGTCTTGTTGTACTCGTTCTGGTATTGGCCGCGCGCGCGGATCTGGTTCTCCCAGCTCGTGCGGTCACCGGGCGTCCAGTTCTTGGCCATGAACGGATCGCCTTCCGCGCCCTTGTAGGCTGGCGCGTCGTCTTTGCGGTGCGAGGCAAAGGCGACTTGCGGGCGTTCGCCGCAGGCACCGAGCAACAGCGCAGCGCCCAGGGCGATCAGCAGGCTGGTCGATGGTGCTCGGGGGGTCATGATTGCGCTCCCGGCGTTGAAGCAGGCGTGGCGGGCGCGGCCGGGGTAGCCGGCGCTGCCTGGCTGCCTTTGCCGTGGCCACCGCCGTAAGCCGTGCCCCATCCGAACAACTCGGCGCCCTTGCCGCGTTTCATGACCCGGTTACGCAGGATGTCGGAAATCACATCGCCATCACCGCCCAGCAGCGCCTTCGTCGAGCACATTTCCGCGCACAGCGGCAGCTTGCCTTCGGCCAGGCGGTTGCGGCCGTACTTCTCGAATTCTTCCTCGCTGCCGTTCTTCTCGGGGCCGCCCGCGCAGAACGTGCACTTGTCCATCTTGCCGCGTACGCCAAACGTACCTTGGCTGGGGAACTGCGGCGCGCCGAACGGGCAAGCATACGAGCAGTAGCCGCAGCCGATGCAGACATCTTTGTCGTGCAGCACCACGCCGTCTTCGGTGCGGTAGAAGCAGTCGACCGGGCAGACCGCCATGCACGGCGCATCGGAACAATGCATGCAGGCCACGGAGATGGACTTCTCCGCGCCGACCATGCCGTCGTTGATCGTGACCACGCGGCGACGGTTCACGCCCCAGGGCACCTCGTGTTCGTTCTTGCAGGCCGTGGCGCAGGCGTTGCATTCGATGCAGCGCTCGCTGTCACAGATGAATTTCATGCGTGCCATGTTGATCTCCCCGTCCTTATGCGAACCGCTCGATCTGGCAGACCGTCGTTTTCGTTTCCTGCATCATCGTCACCGAGTCGTAGCCGTAGGTCGTGGCCGTGTTCACAGCCTCGCCACGCACGATCGGGTGGGCGCCTTCCGGGTAGTAATCGAGCAGGTCCTTGCCCTGCCACCAGCCCGAAAAGTGGAACGGGATGAAGGCGTGGTCGACGCCCACGCGCTCCGTCACCAGCGCGCGCACCTTGATCTGGGCGCCGGTCGGCGTCTTGACCCAGACAAAATCGTTGTGACGAATACCGCGGTCGGCTGCGGCCTTCGGGTTGATCTCGACAAAGTTCTCCTGCTGCAACTCGGCAAGCCACGGGTTGGAGCGCGTCTCTTCGCCGCCGCCCTCGTACTCCACCAGGCGGCCGGAGGTGAGGATGATCGGGAATTTCTCGTAGACCTTGTTCTCGATATTGCGTTGCTGCACCGTCTTGTACAGCGTGGGCAGGCGCCAGAAGGTCTTCTTGTCGTCGTGCGTGGGGTACTTGGCGACCATGTCGGGCCGCGTCGAATACAGCGGCTCGCGGTGCTGCGGAATGCCGTCCGGGAAGTTCCACACGATCGCGCGAGCCTTGGCGTTGCCGAACGGGTGGCAGCCATGCTTCATCGTCACGCGCTGGATGCCGCCGGACAAATCGGTCTTCCAGTTCTTGCCTTCAGCGGCCTTCTTCTCGGCGTCGGTCAGGTCGTCCCACCAGCCGAGTTTCTTGAGGAAGACGTGATCGAACTCGGGGTAGCCGGTCGTCAACTCCGAACCCAGCGAGAACGAGCCATCTTCGGCCAGCAGGTTGACGCCGTCGCGTTCCACGCCAAAGTTGGCGCGGAAGTTGCCGCCGCCCTCCATCACATGCTTGCTGGTGTCGTACAGGTTGGGCGAGCCGGGATGTTTGAGTTCCGGCGTGCCGTAGCATGGCCAAGGCAGGCCGAAGTAATCGCCGGTGAGGTCGTAGCCGGTTTCGGCGTCCTTGCCGCCCTTGCAGCGCAGCGTGCGCACATCAAACAGATGCATGTTGCGCATGTGAGCCTTCAGCCGTTCCGGCGATTGCCCCGTGTAGCCGATCGTCCAGTTGCCGCGATTGATTTCACGCAGGATCGATTCGATCTCCGGCTCGCGCCACGTCATGCCGGCGCGCTTGTATTCGGTGATCTTGTAGTTCTTTGACAGCTCCTTGCCGAAGCCGAGGCGATCGGCAAACGCCTGCATGATCACGTGGTCGGGCTGCGATTCGAACAGCGGCTCGATCACCTTCTCGCGCCATTGCAGCGAGCGGTTCGATGCCGTACATGAGCCCGCCGTTTCGAACTGCGTTGCGGCCGGCAGCAGGTAGACGGCACGGTTCGGATTGGGCGGCGTGCCGTCGGCGGCGGGCATGTTGGCCATGGCCGCCGTGGCCGACGGGTATGGGTCAATCACCACGAGCAGGTCGATCTTGTCGAGCGCACGCTTGATGTCCATCCCGCGCGTTTGCGAGTTCGGTGCGTGGCCCCAGTAAAAGACCGCGCGAACGTTGTTGTCCTGATCGATCAGGTCATTCTTCTCGAGCACCGCATCGGCCCACCGCGAAACCGTGGTGCCCGACTTTTCCATCATCGCCTGCGAGGCGAAGCGGCCTTTGATCCAGTCGTAATCGAGCCCCCACACGGAGGCGAAATGCTTCCACGCGCCCGCAGCGAGGCCGTAATAGCCCGGCAGAGAATCGGGATTGGGTCCGACGTCGGTCGCGCCCTGCACGTTGTCGTGGCCGCGGAAGATGTTGGCGCCGCCGCCCGACTTGCCGATATTGCCCAGCGCCAGTTGCACGATGCACGACGCGCGCACGATCGCATTGCCGATGGTGTGCTGCGTCTGGCCCATGCACCACACCAGCGTGCTCGGGCGGTTCATCGCCATCATCTCGGCGACCTTGTGCACCTGTGCCTCAGGCACGCCGCACACTTCCTCGACCTTGTCCGGCGTCCACTTGGCAAGCACTTCTTCGCGCACCTTGTCCATGCCGTAGACACGGTCGTGGATGTACTGCTTGTCTTCCCAACCGTTCTTGAAGATGTGATACAGCACGCCAAACAGGAAGGCGATATCGGTGCCCGAACGAATCCGCACGTATTCATCGGACTTGGCCGCCGTGCGCGTGTAGCGCGGGTCGACCACGATGACCTTGCAGCCTGTTTCCTTGGCGTGCAGCAAATGCAGCATCGACACCGGATGCGCCTCGGCCGCGTTCGAGCCGATGTACAACGCGCACTTGGCGTTCTGCATGTCGTTGTACGAATTCGTCATCGCGCCGTAGCCCCAGGTGTTGGCCACGCCGGCCACGGTGGTGCTATGGCAGATACGCGCCTGGTGGTCGCAATTGTTGGTACCGAAGAACGACACCCACTTGCGCAGCAGATACGACTGCTCGTTGCTGTGCTTGGACGAACCCACGAAGAAAAACGAATCCGGCCCGGTTTCCTGGCGGATCGTGTTCATCTTGGCGACGATCTCGTTGAGCGCCTGCTCCCAGCTGATGCGCTGGTAGCGGCCGTCCACGAGCTTCATTGGCGTCTTCAGGCGGTATTCGCCGTGACCGTGCTCGCGCAGGGCGGCGCCTTTGGCGCAGTGCGCGCCCAGGTTGATCGGCGAGTCGAATACCGGTTCCTGGCGCACCCACACGCCGTTTTGCACGACGGCATCCACCGAGCAGCCGACCGAGCAGTGCGAGCACACCGTGCGGCGCACAACGATATCGCCCTTACCTTCGGCGGCGTGGGCCTCACCCACCACCGATTTCTTCACCAGCGAAAGCTGCGTCGCGGCCAGCCCTGCGCCAACGCCGATGCCGGAGCGTTTGAGGAAGGTGCGGCGGTCCATGGTCGGCAGTGCGCCGGCCAGGCTGCGAGCCAGACTGCCGGCAAGCGATGTGGCGCCCTGGCTGTTTGAACGTCGGGCCGGTGCGGCTTTGGTGTCCTGTACCGCCGGTTTGCGGGTCAGAAGCATGAGGTCACCTGAGGATGTGGGGTGCGTGCAATGACGATGGAGTAGTAGCGGCGCGCATGCGGCCGTGTCAGATCCACGTCGTCTTGTAGTACTTGCGAATGTGTTCGCTCAGCCGATAGCCGGTGGCACCATCATCCGCGGTGTCAGCAGGGGGCGAGGCCGTGGCGGCGGGCGCTTGCACCAGATGGCTGGCCGTGGCGGCCGTGCCTGCGGCGGCAGCGGCTACGGCGGCGCCCATCAGGAAGCGGCGGCGCGTGGGGCCGGATTCAGCAGAATCCGCCTCTGGGCGGGCGTGTGGGACGGTGTTCGGACCTGGCATTTCGATGCTCCCCGGCTCATTCAAACCGATGACCGAATGTAATAGGAATTTTTGAACACATTTTAGGAGTAACGGCATGGGAAAACCATGCCTAAAACCCCTCACACAGGGATTTTCCTGACGATTTACCGATGAATTTTTTCAATGAGTGCGATTTGAACCGGTCCGCCGTGACGCGGACGGGACGCGACTCTTGACAGGCCGCTCAATTTTTAGGCGGTCGGTCTCATTGCCGTCACGCCAATTCCAGCGCGAGCCGCTCGACGTCGAAAAACGCCTTTGCCAATCCCGCCACGTCGGCATAAAACGCGGCACGCGGATGCTGCAGTACAGCATCACAAGCCGTATCGACCCACGAGGCCAGATGGCGCTGGAAAAAAGCGCGCTGCTCCTCAACGCGGGCAACAGCAACATCGTCCCCCGCGATGAGGTAACGCATGACCTCGCACAGCGTAGCGAGGTGATCTTCGGTTTCCGTGACGCCCTCGGCGCGCTCCAGGCCGTAGCGTCGCAGGTCGTCGCGCAGCACCACGAGCGGCTTTTCGTTCATGAAACCCGCTTGGTAGTACGAGCCATACAAGAACACTTCGGGCTTGCCGACGCCGATAAACAGCTCGGTGTATTCGTCGTCGGCCTGCCCTGCGGTGGTCTGGCCGGCTCGGGCGACAAGCTTTCGCCACGCCTGGGTAAGTGCGCTGCTGGCGGCGGCTTCCGCATCGGCCGGGGCGATAGCGTCGTCGCCTACCGGGTCCAGCGGCGCGGCAGCAATGCGCTGCAGCAAATCGGCGTCTGCCGCG
This sequence comes from Ralstonia chuxiongensis, assembly GCF_024158925.1. Taxonomy (NCBI): domain Bacteria; kingdom Pseudomonadati; phylum Pseudomonadota; class Betaproteobacteria; order Burkholderiales; family Burkholderiaceae; genus Ralstonia; species Ralstonia chuxiongensis. The sequence continues at coordinate 375,001 of NZ_JAMYWC010000004.1, forward strand.
TGGAAGAACAGCGTGGCCAGCAGGCCGTACAGGTCCGCACGGGCGAGATCCTCGGCGCTGTCGGCAGGCGTGGCGGCGGGCTGGAATTGCAGGGGCTGGGCGTCGGTCATGGGCTCAGAGATCAGCTTGAATGCGCGGTTTTCAGTGCGGGGCGCCGGGGCGTTCGCCGTGCTGCATCATGTCGATCACGCGGCAGTCGCTGCACATTTTGAGGCGCTCGGCGGCAGCGCCCGAGAACGCCGGATGGGCGCCCAGCTTTGCAAGCATCGTCGTGACCATCTGCGCGGTGCCGAACGGCTTGTTGCAGCGGATGCAGTGGAACGGCTGGGCCTCATTAAGCGTGACCGATTGGCGGGCTTCGGCCGACAGGTTCAGACGCGGGACGAGGGCGATGGCGCTTTCAGGGCACGTGGTTTCGCACAGACCGCATTGGACGCAGTTTCGCTCGATCATGGCCAGCACGGGGCGCTCGGCCTGATCGCGAAGCGCCTGCGATGGGCACGCGCCCACGCAAGCCATGCACAGCGTGCAGCTTTCGCGGTTCACGGTGATGGCGCCAAACGGTGCGCCGGCCGGCAGCGGGATAACGGCCTCGGTTGCCTGGGCGTGGCGCGCAAGATGGTCGAGCGCAAAATCCAGCGTCTCGCGCTTTGCAGCGGCCACTGCAAAGGTGGCCGCAGGCATGTCACGGCGGAAACCGCGCAGCGGGGCCGATACGTCAGCACTGCTCAGGCGCGCGTCGAGCGCCGCCGCATCCGCCACGTCGATCAGCACCACGCCCGCCTCATCCGCCGGTTCGCCAAGCCCGTGCAGCATGGCCTGCGCCACAGCAACCTGCTCGGCGAGCATCGCGCGGTACTGCGGTGCGTCGTCTTCGGTCAGGAGAATGGCGATGCGCGCGGCGCCGTAAGCCAACGCAGCAAGCCACAGGTCCAATCCCGTCGATGCCGCATGGAAGACCTCAACCGGCAGCACATTCACCGGCACGCCCTGCGCCTTGCCGATACGCGCGGCCCGGCCAAGTTGCTCGATCAGCGTGCGCCCGCGCCCACCGTTATGCAGCAGAACCACGGCATCACGCCCACCCGCCGATGCATACGTGCTCAGCAGGGTCTTGAGCTTGCGCCCCTGGTAAGGCGCGCTGGGATAGGCGTAGGTGATGGCGCCGGTCGGGCATGCGGTCGTACACGCGCCGCAGCCCACGCACAGATTGGGCGTGACGTGCACGCTGCCACGGCCGTCCTTCCACTGCGGCGCAATGGCCGACGCGGAACACACCTGCACGCAAGCGTCGCAGCCCACTTGGCCGTTACGCCCGTGGGCGCAGATGGATTCCTTGTATTGGAAGAACTTGGGCTTCTCAAACTCGCCCACCATTTGCAGCAGTGCCAGCGATGCCGTCAGTTGGCGACCGGCGTCTGCGCCAGCGTGGAAGTACCCCTGCGGCGGCTGGTGCTGGGCAAACGCCGGCGCATCGTTCAAATCGAAGATCAGGTCAAACTGGCCCGACAGCGCCTGCGGTGCCTCCACGCGGCTGAAATCGATGGCCATCGCATCGCCGCACGCTTTTACGCAGGCGCGATGGTCGCGGCATGCGTCCAGATCGATCTGGTAAAGCGCGTCGATGGCGCCTTCAGGGCAGACATCGATGCAGGCGTTGCAGCGGGTGCAGCGGTCCAGGTCGATCGGATTGCGGTTGCGCCACTTCACTTCGAACGTGCCAAGCCAGCCTTTCACCTCCTGCAGCTCGCCTGCTTGGACGGGCCAGCGGCGCTCCATCGGCGGGACAAGCGGACCGCTTGCGCGATCACGCCCAGTGATGAGCACCGTCACGCTCAGTTGGTCGGCCAGGCGTTCGGCCCACGGCATCGCTCGCTCGGCAGGACCGACGATCAGCACGTTGCCGTCGGACCGGTAGTCGACCACCGGCACAGGGTCCGGCGCCGGCAACCCTGCCACGGCGAGCAGCGCCGCTGTCTTGGCACGGAAACCACGCGCATCGCGCTTGGCCCCCGCCGACCACCCGCCCGTTTCGCGCACGTTTACAAAATGGATCGGCGCGGTCACGCCCTCGTGCTGCGCGGCCACTTCTGCAAACAGCGCCTTTTCCTGCGTGCAGGCGACGATGACGTCTTCCGTGCCCTCCAGCGCCTGCGTGAACGCGCCGATCTCGCGGCGGCACAGCAGGTGGTGCGTCTTGCCTGGCGCGCCGATGGCGGCGTCGGACCCGCGCAGGGCGTCGCCCACCGCATCGGCATCGATCGGCATGGTGTGATTGCAACTGCAGAGCAGCGTCGGCATGGATTTGTGCGTGAGCGCCCACGTGCATGGCGCGGGCTGTGGAGACATGGCCGCACGGTCGTTGCCGCGCGGTACTTTTTTATTCTACGGACGGCGGCTTAGCGCCGCCATGCGGGGTTGCCTGGGCGGGGTCCTCAACGAGGGGCGATTCGGCATCGGCAAGTTCACACGGCGTCTCGCCGGTCACAGCGGGCGAAGCGTCCGATACCGGTTCGATTCCTGTCGGCGCAGCCGCCTCCTCTTCCAGCGGCTCGAACAACCGCAATCCCGCCGTATGGCGCAGCTCGCGCAACATCTCAGGCGGGATCGGGTCCGGCTGCGAATAATCGTCGATATACGTGTCGAGCCCGTCCATCACATTGAAATGCGGATCGGCGAAGAGCTTCTTGAGCGCGGCACGCTTGACGGTTTCGTCCACCCCGTGCGCGACGAAGGGCGCGAAATCATCGGATGGTGTCAGCTTGGCGGCGTCCTCCAGCGTGAGCGGGGGCGGCGCCTCGGGCGTGGGCTCGGCCGTCGACGCTTCGGGCACGACAACGGGCTCCGGCTCGGCGGGCGGGGCCGCTTCCGGTTCGGGTTCGCCGCGCCGCTCGGCGGCCTTGCGGCGTGACCAGCGCGAGAGGAAAGTTTCGTCGCTCACGGCAGCTTCGCTCAGAACTTTGCGCGGTCTTCCGGCGGCAGGAACGACTCCGGCCGGCGCCGCTTCTTCGGCTCGGGCCGGTAGTGTTCGGCCACGTACGCCTGCAGCCATTGCAGTGCCGCGGCGTCCAACGGCACATTTTCGACCGTCTCGCCACCGTCGAGCCAGCGCCCAGCCTCGTTGTAGCTCAGCGAAACCGTATGCGGAATCGCCCGGCCTTCGTCAGCCGTGCCCGATTCGCCCAGGCGCCACAGCACAAACCAGCAGGGCGCGGCGGAGGTCACGTTGAGGTAGTAACCCTCGGCCTCGTCGCGAAACAGCGTGACGGAGAAGCCGGGCGTGAGCCAGCGCTCGTCGCCCTTCTCATCGTCGGCGCGATCCAGGCAGCGCGGTGCGGTGCCGTATTCGCCCAGATCGGGCACGACAGCCTCCAGCCGCCACTGGAACGGCTGCCAGCGGTTGGCCGTCGGGCGGCGGCACAGCACCACCGCCACCCGTACAGACGGGCGCTCCGTCTGGCGATCGTTGGACAACGGCTCGCTGGCGTCCATGGTTTTTCGCTCAGGTGTTCTGCACGACGATCGAGGGGAACTTGCTTGTCATGTCCTTCGCCTTCTCGGCCACGGCAATCGCGACGCGGCGCGCGATCTGCTTGTAGACGCCGGCAATTGCGCCGTCGGGATCAGCCACCACGGTCGGACGGCCCGAATCGGCCTGCTCGCGAATGGACAGATTCAGAGGCAGGCTGCCCAGGAACGGCACGTTGTACTGTTCGCACATCTTCTCGCCGCCGCCGGCGCCGAAAATGTGCTCGGTATGGCCGCAGTTCGGGCAGCAGTAGACCGCCATGTTCTCGACCACGCCGATGATGGGAATCCCCACCTTCTCGAACATTTTCAGGCCCTTCTTGGCGTCGAGCAGCGCGATGTCCTGCGGCGTGGTGACGATCACCGCGCCCGTCACAGGCACCTTCTGCGACAGCGTGAGCTGGATGTCGCCCGTGCCCGGCGGCATGTCGACGATGAGGTAATCCAGGTCGCGCCAGTTGGTCTGCTTGAGCAGTTGTTCGAGCGCGGAGGTCACCATGGGGCCGCGCCAGACCATCGGGTTGTCCTGCTCTATCAGGAAGCCGATCGAGTTGGCCTGCAGGCCGTGCCCCTCCATCGGCTCCATCGTCTTGCCATCTGCCGACTCGGGCTGGCCCTGGATGCCCAGCATCATCGGCTGGCTCGGGCCGTAGATATCGGCGTCGAGAATGCCGACGTTAGCGCCTTCCGCAGACAGCGCCAGCGCCAGGTTCACTGCGGTGGTCGACTTGCCCACCCCGCCCTTGCCCGATGCCACCGCGATGATGTTCTTCACATTCGGCATGAGGTGCACGCCGCGTTGCACCGCGTGCGCGACGATCTTCATCGACACCTGCACGCTCACATTTTCGACACCTTGCACCTTGCGCAGCGCCCCGATCACCAGCTTGCGGATCGGCTCGAACTGGCTCTTGGCGGGGTAGCCGAGTTCCACGTCGAGCGACACCTCGCCGCCGTCGACCCGGATGTTGCGCGCCGATTTGGACGACACGAGGTCGCGCTCGGTATTGGGATCCACCACGCCGCGCAGGGCTTCGGTGATCTGTTCGATGGTTACGCTCAACATTTGCTCCACAAATCTAATGCGAATGGGGGACGGGCCAACGGTGACGCGGCATGAACTTTGCGGCGCCCTGGCCACTCTATCTACTGTTTTGCTATTGTATTTTGCCGGCGCGTCGTTCGTCCGATTCCTCCCCCAATATCCCTCTGATGCGCCGGATATCGGCAAACTCACAAGAACCGATCCCGTTACCCGTAGGAGAAACCATGAAAGCCAAGCTTATTTCCGTCTCGCTCGTCGCCCTGCTGGCCGCCGGCTGCGCGACCGAACAGCAGAACCAGACCGCCATGGGCACCGGCGTTGGCGCGGCCGTGGGCGCTGGCATCGGCGCGCTGGTCGGCAACGGCAAGGGCGCCGCCATTGGCGGTGCGCTGGGCGCGGCAACCGGCGCAGCCGTCGGCTACAACTGGGGCGCTATCAAGTCCAAGCTGGCTGGCGATACGGCCGGCACCGGCACGCAAATTTCGGAGCAGCCCGACGGCTCGCTCAAGCTGAACATTCCGAGCCAAGTCTCGTTCGACACCGACAGCGCGGTGATCAAGCCGTCGTTCCGGGGCCCGTTGGATAGCGTGGCACAAACGCTCACACAACATCCGGAACTGGCCGCCAATGTGGTCGGCCACACGGACAGCACCGGCAACCCGAACTACAACATGACGCTGTCGCAAAAGCGTGCGCAGAGCGTGGCGAGCTACCTGACTGACCGCGGCGTGGCCCGCAACCGTCTCTCGGCTGAAGGCCGCGGCCAGAACCAGCCCGTTGCCGACAACGCCACCGAGGCCGGCCGCGCTCAAAATCGCCGCGTCGAAATTTATTTGAAACCAATTCAGGGCTAACCCTGTCATAGAAAACAGGTGCCGCTTGCCACACGTTGCTGGCTCGCAATGCGTGGCTGACCTCCCGGGCGGTACCTGATTTCTCCTCCTTTTCCGTTGTGGAAAGCTGCGCCGGCTCTGACCGGCGCTTTTTTTGGGTCACACCCTGCGCGACATCGTGACGCATGGGCCAACCCCACGATCACACCCCGCGATTCCGCAGATTCCTCTCTGACGGGCTCGACGCCGTCGGGCGCGCTAAAATATGCGTTTCTCCGCGCGCCGCGCCCTGTTCGCGGCCTGCCCGCACTTTTCTGGCTCGCTCATGTCCGAACGTCGCATCCTCGTCACTTCCGCCCTGCCCTACGCAAACGGACCGATTCACATCGGCCACCTGGTCGAGTACATCCAGACCGATATCTGGGTGCGTTTCCAACGCATGCGCGGGCATGAGACCTACTACGTGGGTGCCGACGACACACACGGCACGCCCGTCATGCTGCGCGCCGAGAAGGAAGGCCTGACCCCGCGCCAGCTCATCGAACGCGTCTGGACGGAACATAAACGCGACTTCGACAACTTCCTCGTCTCATTCGACAACTACTACAGCACCGACTCCGATGAAAACAAGGAGCTGTGCCAGAGCGTCTACCTCAAGCTCAAGGAAGCCGGCCTGATCGATGTGCGCGAGGTCGAGCAGTTCTATGACCCGGTCAAGGAGATGTTCCTGCCGGACCGCTTCATCAAGGGCGAATGCCCCAAGTGCGGCGCGAAAGACCAGTACGGCGACTCCTGCGAAGTCTGCGGCGCGACGTACCAGCCGACCGACCTGAGGAATCCGTATTCCGTGGTGTCAGGCGCGACACCGGTGCGCAAGTCCTCCGAGCACTATTTCTTCAAGCTCTCCGACCCGCGCTGCGAAAATTTCCTGCGCGAATGGGTGGCTGATCTGGCCCAGCCTGAAGCGACCAACAAGATGCGCGAATGGCTCGGCGACGAAGGCGAGGCCAAGCTGTCGGACTGGGACATCTCGCGTGATGCGCCGTACTTCGGCTTCGAGATTCCGGGCGCGCCGGGCAAATACTTCTATGTGTGGCTGGATGCGCCGGTCGGCTACTACGCCAGCTTCAAGAACCTGTGCGCCAAGCGCGGCATCGATTTCGATTCCTGGATCGCAGAGCACTCGACCACCGAGCAGTACCACTTTATCGGCAAGGACATCCTGTATTTCCACACGCTGTTCTGGCCAGCAATGCTCAAGTTCTCGGGCCACCGCACGCCGACCAACGTGTTCGCGCACGGCTTCCTGACCGTGGACGGCGCCAAGATGAGCAAGTCACGCGGCACGTTCATCACCGCACAGAGCTACATCGACACCGGCCTGAACCCGGAATGGCTGCGCTACTACTTCGCCGCAAAGCTAAACGCGACGATGGAAGACCTGGACCTGAACCTGGACGATTTCATCGCCCGTGTGAACAGCGATCTGGTAGGCAAGTTCGTCAACATCGCGAGCCGCTCGGCGGGCTTCCTGGTCAAGCGCTTCGAAGGTCGCGTGAGCGATGCCGCGCTGGGCCACCCGCTGATGGTGCAACTGCGCGAAGCGGCCCCGCAAATCGCCGATCTGTATGAAAAGCGCGAGTACAGCAAGGCGCTGCGTGCCGTGATGGAGCTGGCCGACGCCGTCAATGCGTTCGTCGACACGGAAAAGCCGTGGGACCTCGCCAAGGACGAAGCCAACCGCGAAAAGCTGCATGCCGCGTGCTCGGTTGCGCTGGAAGCGTTCCGCCTGCTGGCCGTGTACCTCAAGCCGATTCTGCCGACCACGGTTGAGCGCATCGAAGCGTTCCTCAACGTTGAGCCGCTGACGTGGCGCTCGATCGATTCGCAACTGTCGTCGGCCAAGCCGATCCAGCCGTACTCGCATCTGATGACGCGCGTGGACAAGAAGCAGGTGGATGCGCTGGTGGAAGCGAATCGTCAGTCGCTGCAAGCCACTGCCGATGCACCGGCTGCTGCCGCCAACGGAGCTGCCGTCATTGAGCCGATGGCCGAGACCATCACCATCGACGACTTCGCCAAGATCGACTTGCGTGTGGCCAAGATCGTCGCCTGCCAGCGCGTGGAAGGATCGAACAAGCTGCTGCAGCTCACGCTAGATGTGGGTGAAGGGCAGACGCGGAATGTGTTTTCTGGCATCCAGTCGGCGTATGCGCCGGAAGATCTCGTGGGCAAGCTGACCGTGATGGTTGCCAACCTCGCACCGCGCAAGATGAAGTTCGGGATGTCGGAAGGGATGGTGTTGGCGGCTTCGGCGGCTGATGAGAAGGCTCAGCCGGGGCTTTATATTCTTGAGCCGCATTCTGGGGCGGTGCCGGGGATGCGGGTGCGTTGATTTAGTTTGAGGGGGAGGATGGGCCTTGGTGGTCCACTCCCCTTTCGTTCCCTGCCGGGGCTGAAACAAGGGATGCACCACAAGAACATCCTCACGGCAAAGGCCCAAGCCGCAATCAGCTACGCCCCATTCAACCGATCATCACTCCGCGAGGTCGTAGTCACCTTCCCATCCGGCCCGAAGTGCACATTGAAGAAAGCCCGCTCGGTAGCACTTTCCATCCACCGGTACCCCCAAACCTCTTCCTGCTTCAGCTTAAACACCTCAACCTTCCCCGGCTTGCCCAGCATCCGGCGGATGTCATCTTTGGTCTGCCCCACCCGCACGCGCCCAAAATTCTCGGCAGTCAGCACCTGCTCGATCTTCTGCACGTGCCCGTCGGGCCCGATCGTCACCATCCACGTTGAAGTCCCTTCCGGCCCGCGCGGATACTCAAGCTGCCGCGTGCCGCCTTCGTTCTCCCAGATCATCTCGGGCTGGCCGGCAGTGGCCCTGACATCGTCTTCGGTGGATTGCCCCGCCACGATGCCCTTGAACAGCAGGTTGTCGGGCTTAGCCGATTGCCATGCTCGTTTGGCGGCATCGCCCACGCGATCCACGGCCTGGTCGACCTTCTGCTGATCACAGCCGAACAGCCCCAGCAATGAAGCCAGAACGCCCATGGTGACTCCCACTTGTGCGAATTGACGAAGATGCGGCATGGAACTCCTCGTGCGAAACATGTACCCGCCGCCATTCTGGCAGCGGGGCCAACCGATTACCAACGCTTGTTGAACAGCACCGACGCACCGTTGATCGTGCCGCCGCGTGCCACCACCGACCACCGCCGCGAAAACTGCCACGTCAGTTTGACGATGGAATCGGCCGTCGACAGACTCTGCTCGTAGCCAACGGTGATGCGCTCCGAGATTGCCTTGCCCAGGCTCACCACCTGCGGATCGGTCAAGCCAGCGGTGGACGGCCCGATCGAGAACTCGTCAAGCCCGAAGCGCCGCGCCACGTTCTTGCCGGCCACGTTGCCCAGCAGGCCGAGTGCCGCGCCGGACATCGCCTGCTGCTGGCCCAGGCCAGCGTTTGATGCGCTGTAGCCGAACATCAGCCAGGAGAGCTTGTCTTCATCGGGCACGTTGGGCTCGGAGACGAGCTTGACGCGCGGCTGGCGCACCGTGCCCGTCACCTGCACGCCGGCTTCGACTTCCTGGTTACGCCGCATTGCGGTGATGTTGAACGACGGGTTGTTGATCGGCCCCACGAAGTTCAGCACGCCCTGTTCGATGGCCAGCTTGCGGCCGAACGCTTCGTACGTGCTGCCCTCGCGCACGTAGATCGTGCCGGTGCCGCGCAGGGGCACAAGCGGTTCGCTGTGCACGTGCATCTGGCCGCCCAGTGAGAGGTCTGCACCGGCACCCTTGAAGCGGAAGTTGTCGCCAAAATCGACATCGACATCCACCACCGGGCTGAAGCGGCCAGCCGGCTTCTCTTCCCGCTTGACGCCGCGTTCGGCCTGGTTGCGGGCGGCATCGGCACGGCGGACGATGACCACGTCGTCGCCGAGCGACGGCGCGCCGTCCTTTGGCAAATCAAACAGGCCGCGGTCGACCTTGAACTTACCGGTGATGGCCACGCGGTCGTTGTCGTTGGCGATACGCGCCTGGCCCGACAGCACCAGCGTGCGATCCGGATCGGCAAAGAGTTGCAGCTTGTCGGCAACGATGGAGCCTGCCAGGTTCGGATTCGCCTCGCCAAGCTGCACGCGGCCCTGCGCTCGCACGGTGCCGTCGCCGCCATGGAACACCACCTCTTGCAGGTCGACCACGTTCTGGTCGAGCGCCACGCGCACCACGCCCTTGGTCAGGCGGATGCCCTGGTCGTACAGCGCCACGTCAACGTCCTGGCCCGTCAGGAAGCCGCTCACCTTGGGCGCACCCACCGTACCGGCAAATGTCAGGCTGGCTGCAAGCTGCCCGTCCGTTGCGACGTCGGGCCCAAGCAGATCTCCAATGCTCTTGAGATGCGGCAGGCTGATCGTCAAACCGCCGGAAAGCGGCGACGAGGGCGCCATGAGCGCCAAGGTGCCCGGTCCGGGATCACGCACAAGCCCGACACCTGCGTCGAGGTAAAGGTTGCCGACCCGCGTTGATTGCACATTCCCGCGCAGCCCGAGGCGCATGCCTTCGCCGCGCGCTTCCACGGTCGCTTCGGTCAGGCCCAGCGGCGTGAAACCACGGCCGGCGTTGATCGACAGATCGCCGCTGCGCCGGGCGATGCGCGCCGTGCCGGTGGCCGTGCTGCCGAGATCCAGATCCCACTGGCCGTCGACGACGAGATCCGTGCGTACCGGCGGAGCCTGGCCCGTCCAGGTGCGCACAAGCTCCAGCACCCGCGCAATCTGCAAGCCATCGAAGCGACCGGCGCTGCGCACGTGGCCCTGGGTCGATTCGACACGCTCGATGTGGATGGGCGTCTGGTCCAGTGTCAGGTCTGCACGACCCATCATCAGGCGGCCTGGTGCCACCGATAGCTTCACAGGAGCCGTGAGCTGCAGGTTGGGCGCGCCCTGCGCCGACAGCGTGGAGATCGTGCCGTCCCAACCATCACCGTCCTTGCCGGGGGTGAGCGCACCGGCGCCTGCGAGCGCGAACTTGAACGGCTGGTTGCGTACGTTGCCGTCGGCGTCGGCGCGGAAGCGGTGGGCGCGTCGCGTGCCATCCAGCGTGGCATGCACTTCTCGTAACGACAGGCTCGGACCCGTCACGCGCTGCGCGGTCAGCTCGAACAGCAATGGCCCGTCGATCCCGTCGCGGATCTGCGCACGGCCCTTGGCGGTGTCGATCTTGTTCCCTTGATAGGCAAGCTGATTGGCGCGGAACGTGGCATCCACCTGCGGGCGCTTGATCGTGCCGGAGACATCGCCGGATAAGGTCAGCGCGCCGCTCACCCCAAGCTGCAGGCGTGCGAGCTGCGGCGCATCGACTTCGACATGCATGCGGTCGCCTGCCCCGCCAAAGCTGCCCCGCAGGCTGGCTTTGTTGCCGGCCACGTCGAGCTTGGCGTCGCTGGACAGCAGGCGTTCGCCACGCACGTGGACATTGCCCTCGCCGGTCATCGGCAAGCCAGCGTAATCGCTATCGCGCACGGCAAACTTGACGGCGGCGTCAATCGGCTCACCGAGCGTGCCGCGTGCGTCGAACTCGGCATTGATACGGCCCTTGGCCACCTTGGCCAGCCGCGACGGATCGAACTCCGCCAAGTTGCCCTTGAAGGCGAAAGACTGCGCATCGTCGTGCTTGAGCGTGCCCGCCAGCGTCAGCCGCGAGCGCCCCAGCGACACCTGTGCGCTCTCCACCGCAACCTGCGCCGCATCCAGCACGGCTTTCGCTTGCGCGCGCATGTCGCCACCCGCCAGATCAAGCGCCACACGTTGGGTGCGGCCTGCAAAATCCACGGTGATGGGGCCAGCAAGCTTCGTCTTCTCCAGCGATGCGTGCAGCGCCTGCAGATCGAGCTGGCGCACATCCACGCGCAAGGCGCCATGCCCCTTCCGCACATCGGCGCCACCCGTGAGCACCGCGCCGCCCAGCAGGCGCACATCCAGCCCGGTGAGTTGCTGATCGTTTTCGTTTAGCCGCACCTGTGCACGCAGCGATTGCAGCGGCAGCTTCTGTTTGTCGAGCGTGCCGGGCTGCGCGTTGTCGATCTGGATGGGGCCCGCCACCGTCAGCGTCTTCGCCTTCTCATCTGGGCGCAGATCCGCGTGGATCGACAGCGATGCTTCCGGCGCGCCCGGCGCAAACGCACGCGGGTCCACATGCTCCGCCGATACGACAGCGCGCGACAGAGGCAACGCGCCGAACGGCGTGGCGTCAATCAGCGCCTGCGCGGTCAGCTTCGCGCCGGTGCCGGTCGCCTCGATATGCAACGCTTCCAGCGAACCCGACAGTTGCGCCGACACTGACGCATCCTGCTTCTGCCCGTTGACCTCGAATTGAGTGGCCAGCGTCGCGGCCCCGGTGAGCGGATACGGCCTCGTGCCGGTCATGCGCAGCGTGGCCGCGAGCTTGCCGGCGGGCGTCTCCATACCGTCGAGGAGCACGTTGTGATGCATGCCGTCGGTATGCAGGCTGCCGGCAATTGACTTCAGTTCGGTGGTCGACGTGCCCTGCCGGATGGCAAGGCGATCGACTGCAAGGCGATCCACATCCAGCGCCAGCGGCAGCACCAGCGAATTGGGCGGGCCACTCGGCGCTGTGGGCGGTGTCGGGTGCAGGATCACCTCGACATTGCCGGCACGCAGATACGCGAAATGCGCATGCCACGGACCACGCGTGATGGCCCAGCGGCCTTCCACATGGTCGATGCGCACTTCCGTGCTGCCCGCGCGCACGTGCAGATCGCGCAGCGACACGCCCTCGCGCACCGTGCCGCCCTCCAGCTTGCCCGACACATAAGCGTTGCCAAAGCGCGTAGCGAGTGACCACAACTGTGCCGTGCCCGATTGCGAATGGATGGCCCAAACCAGCCAACCGGCGAGTGCCAGCACGATCGCTAACAGAAGGGCGATGAACACGCCGAACCAGCGCAGCATGCGGCGGCCCCAACCGCGCTTTGGACGCTCGGGGCGCGGTGCTTCGGGTTGCTCGGGTCCAGGCGTTTGCGGATCGGTCATCGTCATATTCAGAACGCGATGCCCAGCGACACGCTCGGCCGGAACTGCTTCTGCTGGATGCCGTAGGCCATGTCGAGCTGGATCGGCCCCACGGGGCTCTTCCAACGTACGCCGACACCCACACCGTTGAACCAGCGACGCTCCGACCAGTTGTCGGTGGCGGTGCCGGTATCCCAGAACACGGCGGCGCCCCATTGCGGCAGGAACCAGCGTTGATACTCCAGCCCGCCGGTGACGAGGAACTTGGCCGGCAACGTGCTGCCGTTGACGTCGTTACCGATGCTCTGGAAGTCGTAGCCGCGCACCGACTGTGTGCCGCCCGTGCGGAAGCGCAGCGTGGCCGGCACGCCGTCGCCGGAACCAGCGGTGATGACCGCGCCCAACTCACCGCGCGCGACGAAGATATCGCGCTGCCCCACCGGCACGAACTGGCGGATACGGCTGTACGACCGCACGAACGATTGGTCCGTCAACACGCCTTTCACTGCCGCGCCGATCTGCGTGGTGATGATGTTGCCGCGGCGCGGGAACAGCGGGTCGTCCACGTCGCGGCGCGTCCACGCGAAACCCGGGACGAGCGCCTTGCTCAACTGACGCTCGGCGCCGTCGGGCCGCAGGTCGTCGTAGTAGAAATCAACGGTGAACGACGTCTCATAGATGCCGCGCACACGCGTCTGCTTGAAGCCGGAACGATAGCTGCGCGTGTCGGTGCCCGAGGTATCGGTGCGGTCCATGCTGGTGTAGAAGCTATTGACGTATTGCTTGTCGTCGGGCGGCACGGTCACGCCGGCAAACAAGTACTGACGGCGCTGTTCGATGCGGGCCTGCGTATCGAGCACCCATGCCTTGCTGAACAGGTTCAGATATTGATAGCGCCCTTCCACCGAGGCGCCCGTGTCCGTGCCGTAACCCACACCGCTGGTGATGCGGTTGGGCGGGTACTCCCGCACGCGCACGCGCACCGGCGCGTTGACCGGGTTTTTCGGATCGTCGCCCAAGTCAACGATGGCATTGGAAAAATACGGCTGCCCTTGGATGGCGGCCTGCAACGATTGCAGTCGATCAGCAGAGTAATCCTCACCCACGCGCAGCGAGTTGACGTGGTTGATGATGCTAAGGGGGTAACGCGACAAGCCCTGCACCTCCAGCGGCCCCAACGTGTAAGCCGGACCGCTGTCATAGCCCACCGACAGGTCTGCCTTGTTTTCGTCCGGATCGACACGCGCCTGCGATGACGTCTGCTTGGCCGCGTAATAACGTTTGCTCTGCAGCGCGGCCAGACCGTCGTCCTTGGCCTTGTCCCAGCCCGACTGACGGAAGGCCATGCCGTGCTGCAGGCTCCACGCCTTTTTCAACTCGTCGATGCGCTTGGCGTCTTGCGTGATGGCCCCGGTAAAGTCGAGCGCCACGGTGTCGATGGTGGTACGCGGGCCGGGCTCGACCTTCACGTTGACCACGCGGTGGTCCGGCGGGCCGTCCAGCTTCGCGGTCGCCTTCGGCACGAAATAGCCCTCGGTGGCCGTCAGCTTGGTGACCTGATCGCCAATGGTCTCGACCATGTACTGGAGCTGGTCGTCAGTGATGTCCTTGCGGTCTTTGTAGCGCGACAGGTCCAGATGGCGCTCCAGCAAGTCGCGAATGGACTTCGGCGCATCGATCTTGACGTCGTATTCAGCGTGCGCCGGGGCGCAGGCGAGGGACAGCACAAAGCCGGCCGCCAGCGCGGCGGCGGGCAAACCCAGGAAACGAAAGCGTGGTGGTCGTGACGGTCGCGATGGTCGATTGGAGCCGGTCATCGTGGCAAGCGTGGCGCCGCCCCACGGGCCGGCTGAATCGAAGGAAAGGCGTATTTGACCATACCGGGCCCGGCGGGTGCCCAGGCAAATGCAACGAATGCGGCCTTCCGGATCGGCCGGAAGGGTTTCGCACGTGCCGTGCCCAAGGCCGTTAGGACGGCCAATACGGTAAAATGCGCCGGTTTTCCGCCCGAGACCTTCCCGCGCGGGCAAGATCACCCAACATCACATACCGCCATGGCCCTGTACAAGTCCGAGATCACCCAGTTCCTGGAAGAACTCAAGACCCAGAAGCCCGACCTGGAAGCGCAGCAGCGCCAAGGCCGGTCCCTGCTGTGGGATAAGGACCCGATCGACCTGGAAGAGCGCGCCCGCGCCAAGTCTGCACGCGTGCCGCAAAAGCCGTACGTCTACTCGCTGGACTGATCGGCCGCCCCCTCGGCCCGCCTGGCTCACCGCCGCATGACCACTTCCGCGCAGGACAAGCTGCCACTGCCCGTCGAGCTGCCCAGCGTGGCGCCCGATCAGGACTCCACGCCCGCGCAGGTCGACGGCCTCGCCTTTGCGCGGCTCTACGGCGAGCCGCTGTTCAAGCTCCCGCAGGATCTCTACATCCCGCCCGATGCGCTCGAGGTTTTTCTCGAAGCGTTTGAAGGGCCGCTGGACTTGCTGCTGTACCTGATCCGCCGCCAGAACTTCAATGTGCTGGACATTCCGCTGGCGCAGGTCACGCGGCAATATCTGGCGTACATCGAGCAGATCCGCACGACCAACCTTGAGCTGGCTGCTGAATACCTGCTGATGGCAGCCATGCTCATCGAGATCAAGTCGCGCATGCTGCTGCCGGTCAGGAAGACCGACGAAGGCGCTGAGCCCGAAGACCCGCGCGCCGAACTGGTGCGCCGCCTGCTCGAGTACGAGCAAATGAAGCTCGCCGCGCAGAAGCTCGACACCGTGCCGCAACTTGGCCGCGATTTCCTGCGCGCGCAGGTCTATATCGAGCAGAGCCTCGCGCCGCGCTATCCCGACGTCAATTCCGACGACCTGCGTGTCGCCTGGGCCGACGTGCTGCGCCGGGCCAAGCTCACGCAGCATCACAAAATCTCGCGCGAAGAGCTGTCCGTGCGCGAGCACATGAGCCAGATCCTGCGCCGCCTGCAGCACGCGCGGTTCATGGAGTTCACCGAGCTGTTCGAAGAAGCGATCCAGTCCGGCAAGGGCGCACCCGTCGTGGTCGTCAACTTTGTCGCCATGCTCGAGCTTTCGCGCGAATCGCTGCTCGAAATCACGCAGGCCGAACCGTACGCGCCGATTTACGTGCGCCTCGCCTATTCTCCGACGTAATTCGTCCGACCTGACCCGGGCCGCATCACACAACAACTATGAAAGTCATCTCGTCGATCCAGGAATTGCGCGACCAGTTGCGCGGCCAGAACCGCGTCGCCTTCGTGCCGACCATGGGCAACCTGCATGAAGGCCACCTGAGCCTGATGCGACTGGCGCGCCAGCACGGCGACCCGGTGGTGGCATCCATTTTCGTGAACCGTCTGCAATTCGGTCCGAACGAAGATTTCGACAAATACCCGCGCACGCTGCAGGACGACATCGAGAAACTGCAAAAGGAAGGCGTGTACGTGCTGTTTGCGCCCACCGAGCGCGACATGTACCCAGAGCCGCAGGAATACCGCGTCGACCCACCACACGACCTGGGCGACACGCTCGAGGGCGAATTCCGCCCCGGCTTCTTCAAGGGTGTCTGCACGGTGGTGATGAAGCTGTTCTGCTGCGTGCAACCGCGCGTGGCCGTGTTCGGCAAGAAGGATTACCAGCAACTGATGATCGTGCGCCGCATGGCGCATCAGTTTGCGCTGCCGGTGGACATCATCCCCGCCGAAACGGTACGCGCGGATGACGGTCTGGCGCTGTCGTCGCGCAACGTCTACCTGACTAACGAAGAGCGCGCCGAAGCGCCCGAGTTGTACCGCACGCTGCACCAAGTGCGTCAGGACGTGCTGGAAACCGTGCTGCAAGGCCAAGCTTCGCACGAAGAGGTGACCACCAAGGCGATGGAATATCTGCGTGGCCGCGGCTGGCAGCCCGACTACGTGGCCGTGCGCCGCCGTTCCGACCTGCAGAAACCGACACCCGAGAACATCGCTGCCGGCGAGCCGCTGGTCGTGCTGACCGCCGCGAAGCTCGGCAAGACGCGCCTGATCGACAACCTCGAAATCTGAGCGACGCAGCCTCGCCCCACAAAAAAGCCCGGCAATTACCGGGCTTTTTTTCATGCCGCCGCAGAAGAGTCGGCCACGTGGGCCTGTGGAGGCGATTCACCCAGCCAATCGAGAATGCCGCTCCACTGCTCCACATCCTTGGCCACGCGCGAGGGCGCCACGTCCCACAGCGTCAGGCCGTGCGCGGCCAATTGCACGTAATTCTGGGTATCGCGCAGGTAGCCGAGGATTGGCACTTCCAGCCCTTGCACGAAACGCTGGAGCTGTTCAGCAGCACGCGTGCGCATATCGACGCGCATGCCGACCACGCCCAGCTTGACCTCGCCATGGCGCACCGGTTTTTCATCGGCAAGTTTGCGCAGGAAGGCTTGCGTGGCAAGGATGTCGAACATGGAAGGCTGCAGCGGCACGATCACGTAGCCGGACATCTTGACGAGATCCCCCAGCCGCCAGCCATGGAGGCCCGCCGGCGTATCGAGCACCACGTGCGTCGTACCCTTGGGCGGCTTGGCGATGTGATCAGCGTTGATTTCCCACGTGCGGATGGGCTTGGCGGTTTCGGGGCGCAAGGCGAGCCACTCGCGTGAGGACTGCTGGCGATCGGTGTCGCCCAGCATCACGGCGTGATCCCGCGCCGCAAAGTAGCCGGCCAGATTAGTGGCCAGCGTGCTTTTGCCCACTCCGCCCTTCGGATTCGCTACAACGGCCACCGGCATGCCTGCCTCCTTGCGCTCGTCGAATCATGTGCCGAGTTAGTCACCCAGCGGATCTGTCCATCCGGTAATTATGGCTCAGCCTGCACGTGGCAGCGTTCGGAAGAGCGTCGCGAGATCCAGATGCGCTTCGCACGTGTCGGCAAGACGTTCGAGCGATGCCTCACGCAATGCGGCGTAGTCCTGCGCCTGCGCATCGCGCACACCGGCCCAGGCAAGCAACGCGCGGCACGCCCCGGGCGCGTCGAACAAGCCGTGCAGATAAGTCGCGAGGATTTGCCCGTCGGCGGAGATCGCGCCATCTGCGCGGCCATCGTCGAGTTGCACGGCGGGGCACGCGAGCGCCGCGCCCTCGGTCACGCCCATGTGGATTTCGTAGCCGGCGATGGCCGCACCGCTTTCCGCCAGAGTGCCGCGCACCTGACGCAACTGCTTGGCGGCCTCCAGCGTGGTCTCGAAATCGAGATAGCCGAAACCCTCGACGCTGCCAGCTGCGCCTTCCAGGCCGTGCGGATCATGCAAGCGCCGCCCCAGCATCTGCATGCCGCCGCAGATGCCGATCAGCTTGCCGCCATAGCGCAGATGCCGCGCGACGGCCGCTTCCCAACCGTTGGCGCGCAACCAGGCAAGATCGGCCTGCACGCTCTTGCTGCCGGGCAGGATGATGAGGTCGGCGGGCGGAATCGGCTGGCCGGGGCCGACCAGTCGAACGTCCACTTGCGGGTGCGCGCGCAGCGCGTCGAAATCGGTGTGGTTGGACACACGCGGCAACACCGGAATGACGACGCGTAGCGCATCGGCTGAGGCTGCGCGCTGCACGGTCTGCACCGCGTCTTCTGCGTCGAGGTGCAGCCCGTGCAGATACGGCAGCACACCCAATACCGGCTTGCCCGTCTGCGCGGCCAGCCAGTCGAGCCCGGGCGTGAGCAGAGAAATATCGCCGCGAAACCGGTTGATGATGAACCCGCCCACGCGCGCACGTTCGCTGTCAGACAAGCAGGCCAGCGTGCCAACAAGGTGCGCGAACACGCCACCGCGATCGATGTCGGCGACGAGCACGACGGGGCAATCGACGGCTTCGGCAAAACCCATGTTGGCGATATCGCGATCGCGCAGGTTGACCTCCGCCGGGCTGCCAGCGCCCTCCACGAGCACGAGATCGTACTGCGCGCGCAGCCGCGTGTGCGATTCGAGCACGGCGGCCAAGGCGGTGGGCTTGTAGTCGTGATACGCGCGGGCATCGAGATCACAGCGCGGCTGCCCGTGGATGATGATCTGCGCGCCCGTGTCGCTGTTGGGCTTGAGCAGCACGGGGTTCATGTCGACCGTGGGGGTGACGCCCGCTGCCTGCGCCTGCAACGCCTGGGCGCGGCCGATCTCGCCACCGTCTGCGGTGACAGCGCTATTGAGCGCCATGTTCTGCGGCTTGAAGGGCGCCACGCGCACACCGGCGCGATGCGCAACGCGGCACAGGCCGGCGACCAGCGTGCTCTTGCCAGCGTCGGACGTGGTGCCCTGGATCATCAACGTGCCCCGAAGCGGGGCCGGCGGCACAGAAAATGGAGCTTTCGACATGCGCGGATTATCGCACCCACCTTGTTGTGCCTTGCCGCCGCGCCCTCGCTAAAATGCTGGAATGTCACGCCGCCTCACCCTCGTCCTCGGTGGTGCCCGTTCGGGCAAAAGCCATCACGCCGAACAACTCGCGCTGCAATGCGCGGGGCCCGTCACGTACGTCGCCACCGCCGGCGAGGGCGATGAAGAAATGCAATTGCGCGTGGCCATGCACCGCGCGCGCCGCCCAGCTGAGTGGGCGCTGGTCGAAGAACCGTTGCACTTGGCCGAAGCGCTCTACACACACGCGCAGCACGGTGGCTGCGTGCTGGTCGATTGCATGACGCTGTGGCTCAACAATCTGCTCTTCTCAGAGCACCACGAATACCCCGAAACAGGCCTCGTCACGCCACCCAAAGCCTGGACAGCCGAGATCGATGCGCTACTCACCGCGCTGCCGTTGCTGCCCGGCGAGGTCATCCTCGTGAGCAACGAGATCGGCTTGGGCGTGGTGCCGATGGGCGCTGTCACACGTTTCTACGTGGACGAGCTGGGCCGGCTGAACCAACGCCTCGCCGCGCTGGCCGACAACGTGCATCTGCTGGTGGCGGGCATTCCGATGGTGGTGAAAGGGCCGGCACTCGGCGCTTCAACGTGAGCGTGTCTCCTGGCGGCGTATTCGATCTTGGCTGGCCGCTCGTGACGCTGGCCACGCTGGCGGGCGTGCTACTCGACCGGCTCTTCGGCGAGGTGCCGCGCTGGCATCCGCTGGTCGGCTTCGGACGCATCGCCACCGCGATTGAGCGCTGCATGAACCGCGCACCGGCTGCGTTCGCATGGTCGCGCATCGCCGGTCTCGTTGCGTGGGCGGGCGCCGTACTGCCGTTCGTACTCCTGGCGGGATGGCTTGCCGTCGTGGCGCGTGATGTGTCGCCATGGCTGGTGGCAGCCTTTGATGCGGTGGCGCTCTATTTCGCCATCGGGGCGCGCAGCCTGCATGACCACATCGCGCCGATCGCGCTTGCGCTACGCGATGCGGATCTGCCCCGCGCACGTGCCCTCGCCTCGCGCATCGTCTCGCGTGACCTCACACAAGCCGCGGATGAGCCCATCGCGCGCGCCGCCGTGGAATCTGCGTTGGAGAATGGCAGCGATGCCGTCTTCGCGCCGCTGTTCTGGCTTGTGGTGGCAGGCGCGCCGGGCGTGATGCTGTATCGGCTGGCCAACACGCTTGATGCAATGTGGGGCTACCGCAATGCGCGCTTTACCGGCTTTGGCTGGGCGGCGGCCCGCATCGACGATGTGCTCAACTGGATTCCCGCGCGACTCACGGCAATAAGTTACGCGCTACTCGGCCACACCGCCGATGCGCTGCGCTGCTGGCGCACGCAAGCCCCGCAATGGTCGAGCCCCAACGCTGGCCCGGTGATGGCTGCTGGCGCGGGCAGCCTGCGCGTTCAGCTCGGTGGCGCAGCACGCTACGAAGGCGTGGACGAAGCCCGCCCTTCGCTCGGCACCGGAGAAACGGCGGCCGCAGCCGATATCACGCGGGCATTGACGCTCGTGTCGCGCACGTTGTGGTTGTGGCTCGGCGCACTCGGCTTAATTGCGGCGTTGGCGTGGGGCCTCGCGTGAACGCCATCGTCCACGGCGGCAATCTCGCGGCCGCACGCGCGCTGTACGGAGAGCCTGCCGGCGGCTGGCTTGACCTGTCCACGGGCATCAACCCGCACGGCTATCCCATCCCGCCGATTCCACCCGATGCTTGGTTGCGCCTGCCCGAAGACGATGGCCTCGAAGCGCAGGCCGCCGCGCACTACGGCGTGATCGACGCGCGCGCCGTGCTGGCGGTTGCTGGTTCACAAGCGGCGATCCGCACGCTGCCGACCCTGCTGCCGCGTGGGCGTGCCGGCATCGCGCAGATCGGCTACAGCGAATACGCACCCGCCTTTGCGCGTGCCGGCCACGACGTCGTGCCGCTGCCTGAAGCCGCCTTCCTCGGCAACCTGCCAAACGACGTGCAGCACTTGGTTGTCGTCAACCCGAACAACCCGACGGCGCGCGTGCTACCGGCAGAAACCCTGCGCGATTGGCACACGCGCCTGCATGCGCGCGGCGGGTCGTTGATCGTGGACGAGGCATTCATCGAAGCGTTCGACGATGGCCCCACATTGGCGCCCCTGGCTGGCGTGCCGGGGCTCGTCGTGCTGCGCTCGATCGGAAAGTTCTACGGGCTGGCGGGCGCCCGCATCGGCTTCGCGCTGGCGGCGCCTGAGCTGCTGTCAGCGCTGCGCGAGGCGCTGGGGCACTGGACGGTCAACGGTCCGGCCCGTGCCGTGGTGCGTGCGGCGCTGGCCGATACCGCCTGGCAAGTTTCAACGCGCGCCCAACTGCGGCATGCGGGGGCGCGGCTCTCGGCGTTGCTGGATCGCCACGGCCTGCCGAATGCCGCCACACCGCTGTTTGCCTGGGCACACGCCCCACATGCGGGAGCGCTGCATGCAGGCCTAGCGCGCCTCGGCATCTGGACCCGCCTGTTCGATGCACCCATCAGCGGCTTGCGCTTCGGCCTGCCCCCGGACGAAACCGGATGGCAACGCCTTGCCGATGCGCTAGCATCGCTGTCGCACTCCGCTTGACCTGCCCTCCCCCCTGATGCCCGTTCGTCTCTCTTGTCTTGCCCGTCGCCTGTGCGCACGCGGCCTCTTCGCACTTGCGCTCACGATCGCAGCCGCACCGGCATTTGCCACCATTTCCGTCACGGACGATAGCGGCGCCACCGTTACGCTGCAGCGCCCCGCGCAACGCATCGTCAGCCTCGCCCCGCATGCGACCGAGCTGCTGTTCGCGGCCGGCGGCGGTGCGCGCATCGTCGGCACCGTGGCTTACAGCGACTACCCGCCACCCGCACGCGACATTCCTCACGTGGGCGATAACCGCTCGCTCGATCTGGAGCGCATCGCCGCCCTCAAACCCGATCTGGTGGTGGTCTGGCGCCACGGCAACGCGCAGAAGCAGATCGACCGGCTGCGCGCGCTGGGCATTCCGCTGTTCTTCTCCGAGCCGCATCGCATGAGCGATATTCCGCGCTCGATCGAGGCACTTGGTACGCTGCTCGACACCCGTGCCAGCGCGCACGATGCGGCCCAGCAATTCCGCCAACGCGCCGATGCACTGCGCCAGCGCTACGCGAGCCGGCCGCCGGTTTCGGTGTTCTACCAGGTATGGGAACAGCCGCTGATGACGCTCAACGGCCAGCACATCTTCTCTGACATGCTGGCGCTTTGCGGCGGCCGCAATGTGTTTGCCAGCGAGCCCTTGCTGGTGCCGACCGTTTCGCCCGAGGCCGTCATCGCAGCAAACCCTGAAGTGTTGCTGACCGCGAGCATGGGTGCCACGCAAGGCAGCCGCCCGATCGATACGCTCGACGCGTGGAAGCGCTGGCCGCAATTGCTGGCCGTGCAGCGCGGCAACCTCTTCACCATCAATGGCGACCTGATCAACCGGTTCGGACCACGCCTGGTGGAAGCGGCAACGCTGTTGTGCGAAGACCTGGAACAAGCCCGCATGCGGCGCCTCGGTTCACAAACCACCAACGGGTTGAGTCGCTGAACGGCGCCGCTGGTCAGCGGTTCCAGAACAGAAGCACCGGTAACGCGTCGGGCAGCACGCGAAAGCCGCAGGCCGCCCCCCATTGCAGAGGCCATTGCAGCGTCTCGGCCAACGGCCGTTGCAACCAATGCGACGCCAGTGCACGCATACAGCCGGCATGCGTCACCGCCCACACGCAAGACGCCGGCGTCGCGCTTGTTGCCTCTGCCCAGGTCGTCACGCGCGCCAGCAAATCCGCCGCCGACTCCCCGCCATGCGGATTGCCGTGCACAAGATCACGCGCCCACTGGTCAATTTCCGCGCGCGGGATGTCATCCCACTGGCTGCCTTCCCAGGCGCCAAAATCGAGTTCCATCAATTGCGCATCGATCTCGATCGTGGGAAGTTGAGCCGTTTGCGCTAAGGCTTCGGCTGTCAGGCGACTGCGTTGCAATGGACTCGCCAGCAGGCGATGCGGGGTGTGGGCGCTGAGTTTCTCGACGATGGCCGAAGGTTCGGGGTCCATCGGCGAAGCCAGCTCCAGGTCGGTGCGGCCATAACAGAGACCTGCCGTCATGGCGGGCCGCGCGTGGCGGATCAGGATGACATCCATGCCAGCAACCCCCACAGAATCAGCAGCTCGAACATCTGCTGCGCCATGCCAAGACAATCACCCGTGATGCCGCCGATGCGACGCACGAAGTATCGACCAAGCAGCCAGCGCGCAACGATCAACCCGACGACAACGAGCGCTGCGCATGTCGGCCCAAACCACAGCAGAGGGGCGATGCCGAACACGCCGGCCCACAACGCTTCGCTCCATCGCATGCGCTGGGCAACTGGCTTGGCCTTGCCTTCAGCGCGCACGTAGTCGTGGGTGAGGAGGTAGCTGACGGCCGCCGCACGGCTTGCGGCATGCGCGCTCACCATTGCAACGAGGATGGCGATGCCATGCGGCGCCATCGCGCTCAGCAATTGCCACTTCAGCAGCAACGCCATGCACACGGCAATCGCCCCGAACGCGCCGATGCGCGAATCGTGCATGATGCGCAGCCGATCTTCCGGCGTGTAGCCGCCGCCAAAGCCGTCTGCGCAATCAGCGAGACCGTCCTCATGAAACGCGCCGGTCAGCAACAACGTAGCGACCATCGACACGGCCACCGCCACACCGGCCGCGGGCACCGTGCGCGACACGAGCCAGTAAACCGCGGCTGCCACGGCGCCCACCAACCAGCCAATCAGCGGAAAGTAGCGCGCCGCGCGATTCAACCCAGCTTGCGAGAACCCGATCGACGCCGGCACAGGGATGCGGGTGAAATACCCGACCGCTGTCCACAGCGCCTGCCAATGTTCGCGCAAGGCGTTCATGGCTATGCGCGCTCGCTCACGCCTGCGCTGGCGAAGGTCGCCATCTCGCGCAGGAACGCCACCGCTGACACGACCACCGGATACGCCAGCACCGCACCGCTGCCCTCCCCCAGTCGCAACGACAGCGACAGCAGCGGCCGCGCATCGAGCACCTCCAGCAGCGCGCGATGCCCGCGCTCGTCTGACACATGCCCGAATACGCAATAGCGCAGCACGTCGGGCGCCACCTGCGCCGCCACCAGCACTGCGGCCGTGGCAATGAACCCGTCGACGAGGATGACCATGCGCCGCTGCGCAGCTTCAAGAACCGCACCCACCATCGCCGCGACCTCGAAGCCACCGAAGCACGCAAGCACGTCCAGCGGCTCACGGACGTCAGCATGCTTGGCCATTGCCGCCTCCAGCACGGCACGCTTGTGGGCGAGGCCGTCATCGTCAAGCCCCGTGCCGCGGCCAACGCATTGCGCGACCGGCAGATCGCATAACCGCGCCATCAGGCATGCGGCAGACGCCGTGTTGGCGATGCCCATTTCGCCCAGCGCAATCACATTGGTGCCGAGCGCCGCATGGTGCGCCACCCGCTGCGCGCCGAGTGCCATGGCGCGGTTCCGCTCGTCGGCGGTCATGGCGGCTTGCGCAGCACCGTCGTCGGCAAAGTTGCGCGTGCCGGGGCCGACAGGTGCATCGACCAGGCCCGGCGTATCCGCCGTCCACAACGGTGCAGCAACGCCGGCGTTCACCACCTCCAGTGCAAACCCATGCTGGTGGCAGAACACATTGACAGCCGCGCCACCCGCGATGAAGTTGAGCACCATCTGCGCCGTCACCGCTTGCGGGTATGCGCTCACGCCAGCGTGGGCGATGCCGTGGTCTGCGGCAAAGACCACCATTGCAGGGCGCGTCAGCTGCGGTGTGTCGGTGTTCTGGATCAGGCCGATCTGCACGGCCAGCGATTCGAGCCGGCCCAGTGCGCCGAGCGGCTTGGTCTTGCTGTCGACGGCGGCCTGCAGGCGCGCGCGCAGCGCATCATCAAATGGTGGAATGTGCATGGCTTGGTTCATCACAGTTCGACTCCCGGCTGCGCCTGGATGCCTTGGGAAAACGCATGCTTGACGAGCGTCATGTCGGTCACGGTATCTGCGGCGTCAATCAGCTCGGGTGGCGCACCGCGCCCGGTAATCACCACGTGCTGCGCCGGCGGCCGCGCACGCAAATCGGCCAGCACGGTCTGTACGTCAAGGTAGTTGTACTTGAGCGCAATGTTCAGTTCATCCAGCAGCACCAGGCCGACGGTCGGATCGTTCAGCAGTTCGCGTGCGCAAGCCCATGCGGTTTGCGCCTTTTCAATGTCGCGCGTGCGGTCCTGCGTCTCCCATGTGTAGCCCTCGCCCATCACGTGAAAGCTGCATTGTTCGGGAAAACGACGGAGAAAGCGCTCCTCGCCGGTCGGGATCGCGCCCTTGATGAACTGCACCACGCCGACCTGCATGTCGTGGCCCATGGCGCGGATCACCATGCCAAAGCCGGAGCTGGATTTGCCCTTGCCGTTACCGGTGTTGACGAGCAGCACGCCGCGCACGTCGGTGGCGGCGGCGATCTTGGCATCCACCACGGCCTTCTTGCGCTGCATGCGCGAGCGGTGGCGCTCGTTCAGCGCGTCATTGTTGTCTTCAGTCGTCATCGGAATCATCAGGAATCAAGGCCGTGAGGCGGCCGTCGGCCACCTCAGCAATAGGCGTGCGCAGCACGCGCGCGCAGTGCTCGGGCGTGAGCACATCGGCCGCGATGCCGGCCGTGGTGTGCCCGGCGCCGTCCATCAGCAGCGCGTGCGTAGCGAAGCGGCGCGCGAGGTTCAAGTCGTGCACGGTCAGCACGACCAGCCAGCCGTGTTTGCGGCAGCCTTCGCGTAGCAGGCGAAGCACGGCAACCTGCTGATGCAAATCGAGGTGCGCAACGGGCTCATCGAGCAGCAGCACACGCGCCTCTTGCGCCACCACGGCAGCCATCGCCACGCGCTGACGTTCACCGCCAGAAAGCGTGCGCACATCGCGTTGTGCCAGCGGCTGCAACTGCAGCGCAGACACCGCTGCATCTACGGCGCGGGCATCGGCGTCGCCCTCCCACTCCCAGCGCGCGAGGTGCGGGTGGCGGCCGGTCATCACGGCGTCGTACGCGGTGATGGGGAAGGTGTCATGCAAGGTCTGCGGCAGAAACGCGCGACGGCGTGCCATCGCCAGCGCCGGCCAATCGGCAAGCGGCAAACCGTCGAGCATGACGCTGCCGCCGTCCGGCAATCGCAAACCTGCCAGCACGGCAAGCCATGTCGACTTGCCCGCGCCGTTCGGCCCGACCACGCACCAGAGTTGACCCGCGGTGGCCGTCATCGACAACCGCTCGATCAGCACGCGCCCATCGATGGTCACCCGCAGATCGTGCAGCGCGAGTTCGGGCGCTGCGTCCAAGTGGGCGAATGCGTCCGGTGCTGGACTTGGGCGGCGCCACCAGCTCATCGCGTGCTCCGCATCAGCAGGTAAAGAAACGTCGGCACCCCGAGCAGGGTGGTGATCACGCCCACGGGCAACTGCGTTGGGGCAATCACCGTTCGGGCGATCAGGTCGGCCAGCATCAGCAGGCCTCCGCCGGCCATCGCCGTGGCGGGCAAATGGATGCGCACGTCGCGGGTCCACGCCAGGCGCACCATGTGCGGCACCAGCAGGCCGACAAACGCGACCGAGCCTGCAATCGTGACCGCCACTGCTGTACACAGCGATGCCACCACGTAGATCAACGCACGCACACGCGCCACCGGCACGCCTAGCGCGCGGGCGCGGGTTTCACCGGTCAGCAGCACATTCAGGTCGCGCGCATGCGGCAGCACCACGGCGACCGCCACCACGAGCGCCGTCAACGCGCCCGCATAACGATCGGCGCCACCGAGGTCGCCGACCATCCAGAAAATCATGCCGCGCAGCTTATTCTCGGGCGCGACGGTCAAGATAAGCGTGATCAGGCCGACCCAGCCGGAGGCCATCACCACGCCACCGAGCAGCAAGCGCGCATTGGCCTCACCCGGCTCGCCGCGCCACAGGTGCTGACGCGCCAGCGCCGCCACCAGCGCCATCGACAGCAAGGCTCCGGCCCCGGCGCTCGTCTGCACCGCCCACCACGGCAGCGAAAACAACATCGCCGTGAGCGCCGCCACAGCCCCGCCACCGGACACGCCCAGCACATACGGATCGGCCAGTGGATTGCGCAGCAGCATCTGCATGAGCGCCCCGGCAAAGGCCAACAGCCCGCCGGCAGCAAATGCAGCGCCGGCGCGCGGCAAGCGCAATTCGGTGACGATGCCTGCAGCCAGGCCATCGCCACCGCTATTGCCAAAAAAGAGGGCCCGCCAGACTTCGGCGGGCGACAGCTTCACACTGCCGAGCATCAATGACGCCACCAGCACCACCACGCACGCGAGCGCCAGCAGCGACCACAGTCGCCAGGCAAAACCGCGTGCGCGCAGTGCAGGTGTTGTCATCGCTTCGGTTCGTGCTGTTGCCACGACAGCGTGAAGAACACCCCACGCGATGCCGTGTTGTATGGATAGACCAACTGGTAATTCTTGTTCGTCACGTTTTCAACCCGTGCCGACACTGCCCAGTCAGGCGTGATCTGGTAGCGGCCGACTAGGTTCAGCAGGCCATAGCCGCCGAGCGTCTTGGTCGAATCCTGGCGGTCTCCCGCCGCATTCCACTCCACGCCCGCCGAGAACGGCCCGAAGGTCTTGTACGCCGAAACGCTGCCGAAGTGCCGTGCACGGCGCGACAGCAACTGGTTGGCTGACAAGTCCTGCGGGTTCTGCATGGTAAAGCTGGCACGCAGATCCACGCCATAGATCGAACCCCGATACGACGTCTCGAGCCCGTTCACACGCGCACGGTTGACGTTGGCTGCGGAGCAATTGAAATCTGCGTCGCATACAGCCGTGATCAGGTTGCTGTAGTCCGTCTCGAACGCCGTTACGCGCACCAGGCCGATCGTGCTGCTGAATTCCACGCCGCCTTCCACCGAGCGCGCTTTCTCGGGCTGCAGGTTCGGGCTGCCGAAGAACGGGTAGTAAAGCTCGTTGAAGCTCGGCGCGCGGAAGGCATTGCTCACGCTCGCCACTGCCTTCCATTGCGGGTTGAACGCGAAGCCGTAGCCGGCGTAATAGCTGTTGGCGCCACCAAAGTCCGAGTAGCGGTCGCGACGCACGTTCAACTGCAACTGGTGCGGACCGAACTTGCCTTCGTAACCGATGTAGCCGGAATCGACCCTGCGCGTGGGCGCGTCGTAGGCATCACTGTCGATGGTGGTTTGCGAATGTTCCAGGCCGACCTTCAGCAATTGGTCAGGCATGAACACCCAATCGTTCTGCCAGCTCGCCTGCTGGTTGCGCGTGTTGAAACGACCGTTCTGCGCGCCGTTCAGGAAGTTCAGGTTTTTATCGTCACCTTGCGAGAGCGTCACGCGCGTCTTCCAGTCCTGCGTCACCTTGCCGTCCACATACGCCGACATCGACCGCACCTGGTTATGCGCGATATTGATATCGGTCGGGCTGCCGAAGCCGCTGTCGTAACTGACATCGCCCCAGGTCTGGAAGTACGTCAGCCCTGCCTGCCAATCCGCGGAAAAGCGATGCGACAACTGCGCCGACACGCTCTTGTTCGTGTAGGGGTTGTCGTTCGGGTTGGCATTCTTGGCCTGCAGCGGATTGATTGCAGAGAATCCGTCGGTCTTGAACTCCGACACCGACACCGCGAACGACGTATCGCCGCGCTCGCCCAGCGAGCCGTTGATACCCGCCTGCGCGCGCTTGGTGTTGCGTGCGCCGTACTCAATCTCTGCGTTGGCCAACGGGGCATGCCCCTTGCCGCTGCGCGTGAAGATCTGCACCACGCCACCAATCGCGTCGGAACCGTAGAGCGCCGACACATTGCCGCGCACGACCTCGATATGGTCGATCTGGTCGGCCATCAGTTGATCGATCTGCGTGGCGCCCAGCGTAGCGGAACTCACCCGCACGCCATCAATCAGAACCAGCGTCTGGCTGGAACTGGCGCCACGCATGAAAAGACTGGCGCTGGTGCCGGGGCCGCCGTTCTGTGTGATTTCGATGCCGGCCTCGCGGCGTAGCAGCGTCACCGCATCCGACGCCTGCGAGCGCTCGATATCGGCGCGGCTGATGACCGTCGTGTGCGGCAGTGCATCCGACAGGGGCTGCTCGCTGCGCGAGGCCGTCACCACGGTCGGATTCAGTTCACCCACTGGCGTGCTGGCTGCCGGTGTATTGCTTTGTGCCCAGGCCGGCGCAACTGCACCTGCCATGACCCCCGTTAGTGCGCTGGCAAGCGCGCGCATGGCCGTCCGGGGCATCCGGAGTGGCCGCTTTGTAGTCAAGCTCATGTTGAAAAGACAAGAAGCGTCAGCCGGACCCGTTCCCCCGCGGGTCGCTGGCAGCAGGATCTCGATGCGGTTCCCTCCAGGGTTTCACATCGGCTCTGAGATCCACCGTCCTGGCCGGTATCCGGGCTGGCGAAGCGGCCTGTCCGCCTTCCCATTCCCAAAGGAACAGTGGCGTATGGACAGACCGCGCGGCACCCATCTTCTTTGCGAGATGGCGGGCACACGCGACGTTCGCTTACCGTTGCGGGGGCAGCGCAGGTTGGCGCATCGCTTGGGGCGCGCGCTCCCTGCTTCCCGTTTAACTGCAGATGGTGCTGCGGGCACCAGGACGCCGCGAAGTTTAACGGAAAAGGCCCGCAAAACCCGCCCCAGTCGCGGTAAAAACACACCCGTCGCCCGTTGTGCCCGCTGCGTCGCCTCATGCCAGCGCATATTGCGCATCCGTATGGAGGACAGGCGCGACGCGCATCATCGGCTAAAATCCCCCCACTCGATTCTGATTGACACCCAATGCTGAACGAACTCGAACAACTTGCCGGCAAAATCGCGCGCGTGCTGCGTCACGCCGATGCGCTAGCCGCCGAGAACCAGCGCCTGCGCGCCGAAGTCGAGCGGCTTCAGGCGGAAGCCGAGGCCTCCAAGACCGAGCGCGACGCGATGGTCGCCGATCGCAGCGTGCTCAATGCCAAGATCGAAGAAGCGCAACTGCGCATCCAATCGATTCTCGACAAGCTGCCCACGGCTACCGACGCGCGCCAGCTTGACCTCCTCGGCCAGGCCGCAGGCGCCGATGAAACAACGGCCGCCCCCGCCCCGCATTCGGAGACCTAAGCATGAGCAGCAAGCAAATTGAAGTGAACATCGCCGGGCAGCCCTACAAGTTTGCCGTCTCGGTCGATAACGAAGCCGCGCTGCGTGAAGCCGCAGCCATGGTCGACAACCAGATGACGCGCATCAAGAACGGCTCGAACACCAAGGGCATCGAGCGCGTTGCCGTGATGGCCGCCATCAGCATCGCGTCGGATTTGCTGTCGATGCAACGCCAGGCCGCGTCCGATTCCGCCCTGCCGATCGACACGATTCGCGCCAAACTGGCCGACCTGAACGCCCGCACTGACGAGGCGCTGCGCCAGTACGGCGAAGTCATTTAGCGAAGGTCAAAACGTGTTTGTAACCGGATCGCATCCGGGCTTGGGTTCGGATGCGAACGGGTGTATAGTGTCACCCAATGGCTTCCACAATCTCCCGCAAACCCTTGCAGCATAAGGCTTTAGCGGCTACAGGGTAGAGATAGACGGTTGCCTGCGATGAATCTTCAGACGCATCGCCATGCGCTCAAAACACAGCGTGATGATGCGTCTGACAGTTTCCCTGCCTGGTTCGCCATGGCCATTAATTCCTTGAACCGATAAGCATTGCTTGGTGCGGGATATGCCGTGTGGGCGAGCGCGTCTTCCAGTGCATAGCGTGCGACGCAAGTCGTGGGCTCCCTGCGCCGGTGATGTACCCAAAATGCGGCTTCCGCTGCCACTCTGAACCTCACTTGGGTTCAGGATGCGGGTCTAGCGGCCAAGGTGGGGACCCAACAAAAAGGCGGTAGTGCACATGTGCGCTACCGCCTTTTTCTTTGCCTATCCTCGATACGCCCGCCATTGCCACAGCGCCAATGGCGAGGCCGCAGCCGTGTTGCTATGCTGCGCACACCGTCACTTCCCCGCACGTCGCCCGCGCACCCCACCCGATGGCCACCCAATACTGGTTGATGAAGTCCGAGCCCGACGAGGCCAGCATCGACACGCTGCACGCCGAAGGCACCTTGCCCTGGACGGGCGTTCGCAACTATCAGGCACGCAACTTCATGCGCGACCGCATGCGCATCGGCGACGGCGTGCTGTTCTACCACTCGTCCTGTCCGCAGCCCGGCATCGCGGGGCTGGCGGAAGTCTGCTCGACCAGCTATCCCGATCCGACGCAATTCGACGCCAAGAGCCATTACCACGACCCCGCATCGAAGCCGGAAGCGCCGCGCTGGATGCTCGTCGACGTAAAGTTCGTCCGCAAATGCGCGCTGATCGATCTGCCGACGTTGCGTGCGCAGGAACAGCTCGCCGACATGACGGTGCTGCAGCGCGGCAACCGCCTTTCGATCACGCCCGTCACACCTGCGCAGTGGCGTTACATCACCACCAAATTGATGCGCGATCCTGAGTGAACGGTTGGCATCGGCAGGGAATTGTTACAAACGTGATGAACGATGCGCGTAGCAGCCAGTCAGACGCATCACATTGCTTTTTTGGGAGAACACAATGAAATCTGTCCTGGCCGCAACCATTCTGGGGACTGCAATGATGACGACTGCTTTCGCACAAGCCGCTCCTGAAACGAATCATTCGGGCGTACTGTCGCTGGATGCGCAGGCCGTGGCCGAAGTGCCGACCGACACCGTCACGCTCACCCTGGGCGCCGAGCAGGAAGGCGCGGACCCGGGCGCAATCTCCACAGCCCTGTCGCGCAAGGCCGATGAGGTAATCAACCAGGCAAAACGCACGTCCGGCGTACAGGCAGAAACGGGCGGCTTCAACATCTATCCGAATACCGATCGCAACGGCAAGATCAGCGTCTGGCGCGGCCGTGCGGAAGTGCGCATCACATCGAAGGACTTTGCAGCGGCGTCCAAGCTGGCGGGCCAACTGGCCAACCAGATGCAGGTGCAGAACGTGAACTTCACGCTCTCGCGCGAGGCGCGCACGGCGGCGGAAGCCAAGCTGATCGATCAGGCCGTGAGTTCGTTCCGCGACAAGGCCCTGACGACCACCAAGCTGTTCGGCTACACGAGCTACACGATTCGCGATGTGCATGTGAGCGAGGGCAGCAACAACCCGGGCCCGCGTCCGATGATGCGCATGGCAGCGGCTCCCGCGTCGTACGATTCGGCGCCGGTGCCCATCGAGGGCGGCAAGGCCCAGGTAACGGTGACCGTTTCCGGCGCCGTGCAGATGCTGAAATAGGCAGCGAGCCGCTCCATGAAAAAAGCCACCGAACTTCGGTGGCTTTTTCTTTGCGCGGTTGCAACGTCAGGCGTGCGCCTGGTTTTTTGCGCCGTTGCCTGCACGACGATAGGACCAGACCAGCATGGCGATGCCGATCAGGATCATCGGCAGCGACAGCCACTGCCCCATCGACAGGTTCGCCGCCAGCAGGCCGAGGAAGTTGTCCGGCTCGCGGGCAAATTCCGCAGTGAAGCGAAACACGCCGTAGCCGAGCAGAAATGCGCCAGACACCGCGCCCATCGGCCGCGGCTTGCGCGCATACAGCCACAACAGGATGAAGAACAGCACACCCTCGCCGAGGAACTGGTAGATCTGCGAGGGGTGGCGCGGCAGCATGTGGTACTGGTCGAACAGAGCTTGCACGCCGCTGGTGACGGCCTCTTGCGCGTGCGAGAGCAGCCACTCCCGGTCTTCGCCCTGCGCCTGCGGGAACATCATCGCCCACGGCAGATTGGGCGACGACACACGGCCCCACAGCTCGCCGTTGATGAAGTTGCCAAGGCGCCCCGCTGCGAGGCCGCACGGCACCATCGGCGCGATGAAATCGGTCACCTGCATCCACGAGCGGCCGCGCATGCGCGCATACAGCATCATCGCCACGACCACACCGAGGAAGCCGCCGTGGAAGGCCATGCCGCCTTCCCAGACCTTGAAGATGTCGAGTGGGTGGGCGAAATACCAATCGGGCTTGTAGAACAGCACGTAGCCCAGGCGCCCGCCCAGAATCACGCCCAGCACGCCGTAGAAGAGCATGTCGTCGAGGTCGCGGCCGGTCCAGCCTTCGGCGGCGATGTGCGGCTGGCGCGTGCGCAGGCGGCCGAACCACAGGAACATGATGAACGCCGCCAGATACATCAGGCCGTACCAGCGGATGGCGAGCGGCCCCAGATGCAGGGCGACGGGATCGAATTGCGGATGGATGAGCATGAATCCTGTGGGTTTCAGGTTTGGTTGTCTTCTTGCAGCTTGGCGACGGCTTCGGCACTGGCCACGAACCACGGCAGCACCGGCGAAGCCGCATCTCGCCGCCACACCAGCCCGGTCTCGATGAACGGGCTTGGCGCGGCGAGTTCGAGATAGACCACGCCGGTCCGCTGCAGGTTGCATAGCGATGCCGGGACCAGCGCAATCCCCATCTCAGCGGAGACCAGGCTGACGATGGTCTGCATCTGGATGGCTTCCTGGCCGATGCGCACAGCGGCCCCAGATTCTCCGGGCCGGCCGCCGTGCGCGGCATGATAGCCGGTAATGATGTCATACAGCGCAGGCGCGGACCGGCGCGGAAAAATGATGAGCGATTCGGCCGCCGCATCCGCCAGGGCAATGGGCTGGCCCGGCGCCACGCCCCATTGCGCCGCGCGCGATGCGGGCACCGCCAGCACAAGGCGCTCGCGCACCAGCGGGCGGTATTCCAGCTCGCCGGGCACCGAGCCCGCGTGATGCGCGATCACGACACCCGCGTCCACATCGCCGGCCAGGAGCGCTTCGATCTGCACATCGCTGGTGGCCTCGCGCAGCAGAAGCTGCACATCGGGCCGCGCGTCGCGAAAATGCCGCAGCAAGGCTGGCAGGATGCCGTAGTCGGCGGTGCTGACGAAGGACAGCGACAGCGAGCCGACCTCCCCGCGCGCCAGCCGCTGCGCCAGGCCGGGCAGTGCATTCGCCTCGGCAAGCACACGCCGCACCTCGACCAGCCAGCGCGCACCGACGGCCGTCAGCGCCACGGAGCGCTGCGTGCGATGAAATAGCGTGACCCCGAGTTCGTCTTCCAGCGCGCGAATCTGCTGCGACAGCGGCGGCTGCGTCATCGAAAGACGCTCGGCGGCGCGCCCGAAATGCAATTCCTCGGCAACGGTCACAAAGTAGCGAAGCTGGCGCAGATCCATATCGGCGATTGATATTTTTTTCGACTCAATAATCTGCCAATAATATATTTGACGCACCATTTCTCCAAGCGCATGCTGGGCGCCAGGCTGTTGACTACAACGATAGTGCCGACCCCACGGAGACTTCCATGCCAGACAACAAGCGTTCGCAACACATTACCCAGGGTGTGGCGCGCTCGCCCAATCGCTCGATGTACTACGCGCTGGGCTACACGAAAGACGACTTCAACAATCCGATGATTGGCGTGGCCAACGGCCATTCGACCATCACGCCGTGCAACTCGGGCCTGCAGAAGCTGGCAGATGCCGCCGTGGCTGCGATAGAAGACGCTCGCGCGAATCCGCAGACTTTCGGCACGCCCACCATTTCCGATGGCATGTCGATGGGCACGGAAGGCATGAAGTTCTCGCTGATCTCGCGCGAGGTGATTGCCGACTGCATCGAGACCTGCGTCAACGGCCAATGGATGGATGGTGTCGTCGTCATCGGCGGCTGCGACAAGAACATGCCGGGCGGCATGATCGCCCTGGCGCGCACGAATGTGCCAGGCATCTATGTGTACGGCGGCACCATCAAGCCGGGCCACTGGAAGGGCAAGGATTTGACGATCGTCTCGTCGTTCGAGGCCGTAGGCGAATTTACGGCCGGCCGCATGAGCGAAGAAGACTTCGAGGGCATCGAGAAAAACGCCTGCCCGTCGAGCGGTTCGTGCGGCGGCATGTACACGGCCAACACGATGAGTTCATCGTTTGAAGCGCTGGGCATGTCGCTGCTGTATTCGTCGACGATGGCCAATCCCGATCAGGAGAAGGTCGACAGCGCAGCCGAATCCGCGCGCGTCCTGGTAGAAGCCGTGCGCCGCGACCTGAAGCCGCGCGACATCATCACGCGCAAATCCATCGAGAACGCCGTAGCCGTAATCATGGCCACCGGCGGCTCCACCAACGCCGTGCTGCACTACCTGGCCATCGCCCACGCGGCGGAGGTGGAATGGACGATCGACGACTTCGAGCGGGTGCGCCAGCGTGTGCCCGTCATCTGCAACCTCAAGCCCTCTGGCCAGTACGTGGCCACCGATCTGCACGAAGCCGGCGGCATTCCGCAGGTGATGAAGCTGCTGCTCAACGCAGGCCTGCTGCACGGCGAATGCATCACCATCACCGGCAAAACGCTGGCTGAAGAACTCGCGCAGGTTCCTGATCAACCGCGCGCTGACCAGAACGTGATCCTGCCGATCGACAAGGCCCTCTACAAGGAAGGCCACCTCGCCATCCTGAAAGGCAACCTGGCCGAGGAAGGCGCCGTGGCGAAAATCACCGGCCTGAAAAACCCCGTCATCACCGGCCCGGCGCGCGTCTTCGACGACGAACAAAGCGCGATGAGCGCGATCCTGAGCGACCAGATCAAGGCCGGCGACATCCTCGTGCTGCGCTATCTGGGGCCGAAGGGCGGCCCCGGCATGCCGGAGATGCTGGCCCCGACCTCAGCCATCATCGGCAAGGGCCTGGGCGAATCGGTTGGCTTTATTACCGACGGACGCTTCTCGGGCGGCACGTGGGGCATGGTGGTCGGCCACGTCGCGCCGGAAGCATACGTGGGTGGCACGATCGGCTTCGTGCACGAAGGCGATTCAATCACCATTGACGCGCACCAGCGCCTTTTGCAGTTGAACGTGCCCGATGATGAACTCGCCCGCCGCCGCGCGGCGTGGAAGCAACCGGCGCCGCGCTATACGCGTGGCGTGCTGGCGAAGTTTGCGAAACTGGCAGCCACGGCCAGCAAGGGCGCGGTAACGGACTGAGTGGTTGGCGACACCAACAAAAAACCCGCCAGACGGCGGGTTTTTCTTTGTCCGATCAGCGCTGCAGCGGCTTCTGCTGCGCAGCGAACGCATCGTCCAGCGCCGCACCCAGCCAATCCATCAGGCGAGCCTCGAGCGTGCGGGTCAGCTCAGCGGCGAGCTGTTCGCTCAGCAGCGAGAGGCGCGATTCCATGGTTGCGCGACACTGCGCTTCGATCAACGCCGGCCATTCGGACTGGAAACGCCACATCACATCGCCCATCACGCGGGCGGCATCGGTCCCTTCGTGAGGCATGGCCGAAGTTGGTGCAAGGCCTTGCTCGCGCAGTGCGGGCGGGACGTCCGCGTTGGGCGCCTCAATTGGGGCGTGCCGCGGCGTGACGGGCGCTGCCGCAGGCGCCACATCCTCCAGTTCGACAATCTCCGTCAGAACGGGGATGTTGTTGTCCGCGTGGGACCCAGGATAGCGTCCGTCGGTCATGCGCGCCCCACGTCGTGATGTTGGATCGGATAGCCGCGATCGCGGTAGAAGCGGAAGCGATCGCGCGCTGCTGCGCGATCGGCATCGTCATCGCCAACGATCTCGATCAATCGGCTAAAGCGTGCGAACAGCGCCGGCGGTTCAGGCGAAAGATTGACCAGAATGTCGTGATGCGGCGCGTCGTCCAGCGGCTCGGATGCATCGGCCAACAGGATGGGCGTCTGCGCAGCCAGCGGATGCCGCAGGCCGCAGTGCGGCAGGAAATCGAGCTGACTGAACGTCCACAACTGCGTGTCGAACGCTTGCAGCGCAGCCTGATCTCCGACCACGATCACTTTCAGACCCGCGCCGTAGGCCTTGCGTACTAGCCGGCAGGCATAGGCCAGCTTGCCGGGCACGTTGCTGTGGAAATCGACGCGAGTCATACGGTGCTTTACCTCTGCCAATCAACCGCGGTCCATCAGGAAGCGCGTCAACAGCGGCACCGGGCGGCCCGTGGCGCCCTTGGCCGCGCCGCTCTTCCAAGCGGTGCCGGCGATGTCCAGGTGGGCCCAGTCGTACTTTTCGGTAAAGCGCGCCAGGAAACAAGCCGCCGTCACGCTGCCGG
Source organism: Ralstonia chuxiongensis (assembly GCF_024158925.1). Classification (NCBI taxonomy): domain Bacteria; kingdom Pseudomonadati; phylum Pseudomonadota; class Betaproteobacteria; order Burkholderiales; family Burkholderiaceae; genus Ralstonia; species Ralstonia chuxiongensis. The sequence continues at coordinate 411,983 of NZ_JAMYWC010000004.1, forward strand.
CCGGACGGCCGCCGATGTTGCCCATGTCGGCAAAGTTGGACTTGAGCTGCTCTTGGTATTCCTCATCCAGCGGCATGCGCCACGCGGTATCGAGCGATTGCTTGCCGGCCGCCACCAGCGCGCCCGCCAGCGCATCGCTGCGGGCGTACATGCCGGTGTTGATGTGACCAAGCGCGATGATGCAGGCGCCCGTGAGCGTTGCCACGTCGATCACCACCGCCGGCTTGAAGCGCTCCACGTAGGTCAGCGCATCGCACAGGATCAGGCGGCCTTCGGCGTCGGTATTCAGGATCTCGATGGTCTGGCCCGACATGCTGGTCACCACGTCGCCCGGCTTGGTGGCAACACCGCTGGGCATGTTTTCGCAGGTCGGCACCACGGCGATGACGTTCTGCTTGAGCCCCATTTCAGCCACAGCACGCAGCGTGCCCAGCACCGAAGCAGCGCCGCACATGTCGTACTTCATCTCGTCCATGCCCTCACCCGGCTTGAGCGAGATGCCGCCCGTATCAAACGTGATGCCCTTGCCGACCAGCACCACCGGGGCCTGCTTGGCCGGACCACCCTCGTAGCGCAGCACGATGAATGCCGGCGGCTCCACGCTGCCCTTCGTCACGGCCAGGAAGGCGCCCATCTTCAAGGCTTCGATCTGCTTGCGGCCGAGCACCTCAACCTTGAGCTTGAAATCCTTGGCGATCTGGCGTGCGGTGTTGGCCAGGTAAGTCGGCGTACAGATGTTGGACGGCAGGTTGCCCAGATCACGCGTGAGGTCCATACCGTTGGCGATGGCGGTGCCGCGCGCGGCGGCCACGGCGGCCGCCTTGGCATCGGCTGCAGCCACGGTCAGGACGACCTTGCGCAGGCTCGTACCGTTTTTGTCGCGCTTGCTCTTGAGCTCCGGGTGACGCTCGATGAAGCGGTAGCTGGCTTCGCGGATGAGCGTGACGGCGGTCAGGACAGCCCAGGCGGTGTCTTTGTCGCGCGCGGCGTGCTCGGTGAGCGTCCACGTCACGCTGGTGGCCTTGGTGCTGGCCAGCGCGCGCAGTGCGGTGCGCACGGCTTCAGCGTAAGCGCGATCGGTGAAGTCGGCTTCCTTGCCCAGACCGACCAGCAGCACGCGGGCAGCGCCCACGCCTGCCACTTCGTGCAGCAGCAGCGACGTGCCGCGCTTGCCTTCAAAGTCGCCCAGCTTGACGAGGCGAGCGACCAGGCCCTTGGTGGCCACGTCCAACGCCTTTGCGGCGCCGGCCAGGGTCTGCGACTCGAACAGACCGATCACGAGGCAATCGCTCTTGGCGGCCAGGGCGCCCGCTTTGGCCCAATCCAGGGCTTTTGTGCTAAATTCCATCGCGCTTCTCTCTATGAGGCGAGTCAACGAAAGCCCACATTATCCGCCATTTTGCGCAGGGGCTCCGGTGGAACGCACGCCGGCCATGACCTCGCCCTCCCATCCCGCATCCGCATGATTTTTGAACAAGCCCTGCGACGCGAGCTGTCCTTCACCGCCGGCGCCGTCTTTCTCGTGCTGCTGACGTTCATGCTGACCACCCTGGTGATCCGCATTCTCGGCATGGCCGCCAACGGCGAAGCGAACCCGAACGACGTCCTGCTCCTCATCGGCCTGGCAACGCTGGGCTACCTGGCGATTCTCCTGTGCGCCACGCTCTTCATCTCGGTATTGCTGGTGCTGACGCGCTGGTACAAGGATTCCGAGATGGTGGTGTGGTTCACCTCGGGCATCAGCCTGACGGATTTCATCCGCCCCGTGCTGCGTTTCTCGCTGCCGTTCATCGTGCTGGTGGCGCTGCTGGCGCTGTTCGGCTGGCCGTGGGCCAACCAGCAGAGTGCGCTGTTCCGAGACCGCTTCGAGCAGCGCGACGTGCTGTCGATGATCTCTGCCGGCCGCTTCATCGAGCCTGCGCACGGCAACTACGTCCTCTTTATCGAGGGCGTCGATAACGGCATGAAGCACGCCCGGAACCTGTTCGTCGCCAATGCCGAACAGGACAAGATTGGCGTGGCGATGGCCAAGACCGGCGAATTCAAGACCATGCCAAACGGCGACCGCTTTGTCGTGCTCGACAAGGGCCGCCGCTATGAAGGCACGCCCGGCAAGCTGGATTACCGCATCGTCGAGTTCGACAAATACGGCGTGAAGGTCGCCAACAAGCCGCCGCAGGCAGATGCCAGCCTGCCAACCAAGAGCCGCTCCACGAAGGATCTGCTCGCCAACCCGACGCCCGAGAATCTCGGCGAGCTGGTCTGGCGAATCGGCCTGCCGCTGCTGGCGCTGAACTTCGTGTTGATCGCCATTCCGCTGGCCTACGTCAACCCGCGCCTGGGCCGTTACACACCGATGATCTTCGCGGTGCTGATCTACCTGACGTATTCGAACCTGCTGAACCTGTCGCAGGCGTGGGTCTCGCAGGGCAAGATGAACGTATTCATGGCGTGGTGGCCGATCCACCTTGCCGCCTTCATCTGCGCGGTGCTGCTGTTCCGCTTCCGCCATTACAGCGCGGCCGGCCTGAAAGGGATTTCCGCCCTGCTCGGCTTCGCACCCAAGAAGGCGGGTGCGTGATGAAGATGCCGGTCTATGAGAAGTACTTTGCGCGTCAGATCTACGGCGTATTCATCTTCATCCTGTTTGCGGTGCTGGCGCTGTTCATCTTCTTCGACATGCTGGGCGAGCTGGGTTCAGTGGTCGGACGCTACACCACGCTCATCGCGTTCTTCCACGTGATGCTGCAGGCGCCGACGCGCGTGTACGAAGTGATTCCGGTGGCGGCGCTCATCAGCGCCATCTACGTGTTCTCGCAGATGGCGAGCCAGTCGGAGTTCACGATCTTTCGCGTGGCCGGGCTCGATACGCGGCGTGCGCTGATGTCGTTGTTCAAGATTGCGTTGCCGCTGGCGCTGGTCACGTACATCTTCGGTGAATTCATCGGGCCAAAGGCGGAAGAGTACGCACAGAAAGTGCGACTGGAAGCACTGGGCGCGACGGTCTCGGCCGGCTTCCGCTCGGGCGTATGGGTCAAGGATCGCGGCCCCGCCAAACCGGACGGCACGGGCGGCGAAGTCACCCGCTTTGTCAACGTGGGCGCGCTGCAGCCGGACCAGTCCATCAAGGGCCTGCGCATCTATGAATTCGATTCGGACTACCGCCTGAGTTCGATCCGCGTGGCGGAGCAGGCGCGCTACCAGGGCCACCAGAACTGGCAACTGAACGGCGTGACGGAAACGCGTTTCATTGAATTCCCGCGCAAGCCCGGCACAGTGGCCCCACAGGACACCGTGCAGGCCGTGCCCGGCGCACCCGATGCGCTGGCGCCTGACTTCCGCGGCGAGCAGATCAAGCTGCCGCAGCAGGAGATGCGCTCAGAACTCACGCCGCAGATCCTGTCGGTGCTGATGGTCACCCCCGACCGCATGGCTACGCTGGACCTCTTCCAGTACATCCGTCACCTGCGCGACAACAAGCAGGACACGCAGCGCTACGAGATCGCGCTGTGGAAGAAGGTGGTCTATCCGTTCACTGTGCTGGTGATGATGGCGCTGGCGTTGCCTTTTGCGTATCTGCACGCACGGGCGGGGGCGGTTGGCCTGAAGGTGTTCGGCGGCATCATGCTGGGGTTGTCGTTCCAGCTGGTGAACAACCTCTTCTCGCACGTCGGCCTGCTGAACACGTGGCCGGCCATCTTCACGGCCATCGTGCCGGGCGCGCTGTATCTGGCACTGGCGCTGGTCAGCCTGCGCTGGGTGGAGCGCCACTGATGGCCGACCGCGCCCTTGTCCTCTTTGCACACGGCGCACGTGATGCCCGCTGGCGTGAACCGTTCGATCGCCTGCACGCGCGTTTGGCTACGCAGCAACCCGACGTTGACACGCGCCTCGCCTTTCTCGAACTGATGACGCCCGATCTGCCGGGCACCATCGCTGACCTGGCCGCAAACGGCACGCGGAGTGTCACCATCGTGCCGGTGTTCTTTGGCCAGGGCGGCCACTTGCGGCGCGATCTGCCTGCGCTGGTTGCGCAATGCGCGCAGGCCCATCCCACGCTCTCTATCCGCTGCGCCGATGCGGTTGGCGAAGACGACGCCGTGCTCGACGCGATTGCCGGCTATTGCCTACGTGAACTCGCCATCGGCGGCTGATCTGCGCCCCGTCGTTGCAGCCTGACGCAGTCGAATTCAGTTGCGCGCATCAGGACGACGACGAGGCCAGCGTTGTCAACTGCCATCCCGGTCCGAAGACTAAATTGCCAGGCACTCCTGGTGCGCCCGTGCGGCAGGCCCACTCCGTCGGCTTGGCGGTTCCGTTGCACGAATCAATCGATTGGACCAGCGGCTGAAGATAGTACTGGCTATCCCAGGTGATTGGCTCGTCGATTGGGCGGCTCGGCAGCTGCGTCAGCCACGCAAGGCTGTTATTCATGCCAGGAGGCGGCTTTTGAAAGAAAAGGAACGGCAACGCGGTCTCGGCCCGATTGACGAGGTTGATCGTCACGCTCTTGAGCGCGCGCATCGAGTTGAGTTCTGACGGGTCACCATCGGGCGTCAGCTCTGCGACAACGGCCGTCGTGAGGACCGTCACATTGGCAATCATTGACGCGCCGCTGCCTTCCTGCGCCCCGGCCGTCACCGAATACAAGGTCGGATCCTCACCCTGCGTATCGTTTGCCGTGATCAGCAAAGGCAGGGAAAGCCCCGCCACCGGCACTTGGTAGATACCGTTCTCGTCGGTCGACGTTGTGATGGTGCGGCCGTTTGAATCGGTCACCGTCACGATGGCGCCGGGCAATACGTCGGCCCACGCGACCGTTCCGGTCAAAGTCGACGGCGTGAGCGTGGCCGGGGTCGCGACGGTCGTGCTGCCATCGTCTCCGCCGCCACATCCGGCAAGTGCGGACAGTGCGATTGCGCTCATCGCGGCGCTGGCCAGTGTGCGCCCCGTTCGATTGCGTAGATTTGTTGCGTCTTTCATGGCGGTTTGTTGCAAATAACAAGCGCCGGATGCTGCCATGCCTCTGATATCACCTCAACGAACCCGGACGATTGCGCGCGCAATCGGTCGTGCCGTCGCAGGAACTGTTCGCCGCGTCTCGGCACGTACTGAGCGAGCGTCTGGCCCTGCGGTAACCGGATGCCGGCGTCCGCTTCGCCTTTTCTTGCACCGACACCGCGCGGCCTGCCACTCAGGCGCACGCTGCCGCGCCAATCCACTGCACCGATGCTGTCGGCTTGCTGGATTGCTCACGACGTCTCACACGTCGGTTCAGCCACCCTCGGTTTCCACCTGCGCAAAGCGCGCGTGCACGTTGTTCTCAACGTGAAATCCATGCGTATTGAACTCCACCAACTCCAAAGTCAGGCCGAGGTAGCGGCGCTTGAACACATCGGCCAGATGCGCGCGCATGGCGGTGAACATCTCCGCGCAGATGGGCCCGGTGACGGTATTTGGCCGGCCCGCCCTGATGCGGAACGTCGCGTGGATAAAGGCGTCGTCTTCGGCCCCGTCGGCCATGCGGTACTGCTCAAGGCGCAGTGCGCGCGTACGGATGCCACCGGGAGGAAAGACATCCGCATGGCCGATCAGCACGGCATTGAGCACGCGCATCAGCTCGGGGATGCGCGCATCGGCTTCGACATTGGCGGTGTACTCGATGATGACGTGCGGCATCGCAGGCGTCCGGAAAGGGAGTTAAGAGGCCGTTGCAAAATGAAGCGAAGCGGCTCTGACGGTTCAACGCCGACGCAGAAAGCGCTCTTGAGGTGATTAACGCGCCACTGCCGCGTCGGTGGACAGCGCCGATTCGAGCGCATCCACCACCCGCGCCAAGCGGCCGAGCGACGGTGCGCGCTGCACGCAGACGTCCCACTCGGCGGGCGCCGACGTGAGCTTGTGCACCGACAGCGAACCCTCAGCGATTTGCTGCCCGATCAGCCGCACGGGCGCAAACCCAAGCCCGAAACCTTCAGCCACTAGCGCGTGCTGCAGCGGCACAGATTGCACTTCCGCCGCCACGTTAGGCGTCAGTCGATCCGCTTCGAAGCGGCCGAGAAGCCAAGCGCGCATCTCGCATCCGGTGGGGTTCAGCACCCACGCTTCGTCGGTGACCTGCGCCATCGACAGCGTGGCCGGCAGCTTGCGCGCGGGCGCGGCAATCAGGCTGACGGGCTCGGTGCCGATCACGCGGGTCTCCGCATCGGCATGGTTACTGCGGGCGTTGGACGGCGTCAGCCACAGCGCGGCGTCCAGCTCAGCGCGTTTCAAGCGTTCGCGCAGCACGCCGCCCCACTCGCAGCTCAGGCGGAATGACACGGCCGGATAGCGCTCCCGCAATCCCGACAACACGCGCGCAAACCGCGCATCGCCCACCGCATGGCTCACGCCCACGCGCAGCGCGCCTTCCGGTTCGCCACTCGCGCGCACGCTGCTGCGCAGCGCCTCGAACTCCCCGACGATGGTGCGACAGCGTGCCAGCACCGCTTCGCCTTCGGCTGTCAGGCGGAACGGCTTGACGCGCCTGTCGAAGAGCACCGTGTCGAGCGCGCGCTCCAGCCGCTGGATCTGCTTGGTGACGGCCGGCTGCGTGAGCGGCAGGCGCTCAGCCACACGGGCAATCGAGCCGGTCTGCGCCAGCAGCACGAAGGTGCGCATTTCCTCAAGCATGGAGACATTCCCAATCGTTATGTTTTGTTTGATCAAATTGAATTTGATTCATCTTAGGCGAGGCGCCACAGTATCGCCAGACGCGCTGTTGCGTTGCTTTTCCTCACGGAGAACAAGGACACCATGAAAGCCCTGGCACTGACCGACGGTTACGGCATCGACGCCCTGCGTCCCATCGAGCGCGACACGCCCACGCCCGCACCCGACGAAATCATCGTGCGCACGCACGCCGCGTCGCTCAATTACCGCGATCTGGAAATTGTCTCCGGCACGTTCTTCACGCGCTTTCCACTGCCGCTGATTCCGCTATCGGACGGCGTGGGCGAAGTCGTGGCCATTGGCGAGAACGTGACGCGCGTAAGCATTGGCGATCGCGTCGCCGGCACCTTCTGGCAACGCTGGGACGGCGGAGACTTCCGCAACGCCGACACGCGCCGCATGCTGGGCGGCCCGATCGATGGCTGGCTGGCCGACACCATCCGCTTGGACGCGGGCGGCGCGGTGGTCGTACCGCCGCACCTGTCGGCCATCGAGGCGGCTACCCTGCCTTGCGCTGGCCTCACCGCATGGCATTGCCTGATCGAGGCTGGCGGCCTGCAGCCCGGCGAGACGGTGCTCGTGCAGGGCACCGGCGGCGTGTCGATGTTTGCGGTGCAGTTCGCGTTGATGGCGGGCGCACGGCCTATCGTGCTGTCGAGCAGCGACACAAAGCTGGCGCGCGTGCAGGCGCTGGGCGTGCCCGAGTCCGACACGATCAACTACCGCGCCAGACCCGAATGGCACGAGGCGGTGCTCGCGTGCACCGACGGCCGCGGCGTCGATCACGTCATTGAAGTGGGAGGCGGCGGCACGCTGCAGCGCTCGCTGAAAGCGCTGCGTGTGGGTGGCCAGATTCACCTTGTCGGCTACCTGGCAGGGCGTGACGGCGGCGTGAATCCGCTGGAGATCTTCGCGCGCAAGGCGATCCTCCGCCCGGCATCGGTCGGCTCGCGTGCGTCGTTCGAGGCGATGAACCGGGCGCTAGCACTGCACGGCCTGCATCCGATCGTCGATCAGGTGCTGCCGTGGCAGGACGCGCCGGAGGCTTTCCGGGCCATGCAGGCCGGACAGGTGTTCGGAAAGGTGGCGCTGGCGTTTTGAACCGTGCTGGACCGTACTCTGCGGTACGGCTCAGGCAGCCAGCGCGCGGGGCTCGCTGGAGAAGGCTTCCGGCACGGCCACCGTCGCCCGCGCGGCAAACGCGTCACCGATCATCAGCAGGCTCGGATGCTCTGGATTGATCCACTCCGCGGCGGCACCATCGGCCATCTGCTGCAGGGTGAAACAGGCGGAGCGCTGCTCGGGCGTGGTGGCAGCCTCGACCACCCAGGCGGGCGTCGACGGTGCGCGGCCACGGGCGATCAGGTCCGCGGCGATGGAGGCAGCTTGATCGCGGCCCATGTAGTAGACGAGCGAATCGGCCTGCGCAACGGGTTCCGGCACGACGCCTTCGGGTTGCGGCGTGTCCGGATCGGCGGCCTTGGCTTGCGTAACAAACGCGACGCTGCGAGCGACACCGCGCTTGGTTAGCGGCTGGCGGATCGCCGAAGCGGCCGCCAGCGCTGCCGTAATGCCCGGAACGATTTCGTATTCGATACCGGCTTGCTCGAGCGCCTGCAGCTCCTCGTCAGCACGGCCGAACAGCATCGGATCGCCGCCCTTCAGACGCACGACGCGCTGATATTTCGTGGCCAGATCGACGAGTTGGCGATTGATGAAGCGCTGCGCGGTCGAACGCTTACCGCAGCGCTTGCCGACCGCAATCAGCACAGCCTGCGGGCAGTATTGGAAGACCTCCGGCGAGACCAGTGCGTCATGCAGCACGACCTCGGCTTCGCCCAACAATCGTGCACCGCGCACCGTGATGAGGTCCGCCGCGCCGGGGCCGGCACCAATCAGGCTCACGCGGCCGAGTGTTTTGGGGGTCTTCGCTTCCATTGCCTGGATTCCTTTGCTTTTTCCTGCGGGGCGCAGCTTACCGCGCCCCATCCACGTTAGGAAAACGCACGGATCATGCCAGCCGCCACCGTATGGTGCGTGGCTTCGTCTACAAGGATGAACGCGCCGGTGGCCGGGTTGTCGCCATACGCATCGCAGACAATCGCCTTCTGCAGGCTGATATTGACCGTGCCGATATCGTTGAGCGCGATCTGCTTACGGCCGGTTTCGTGCGACAGCGTATGCACGTCCAGCACGCGCTCCACATCCGACACGCGTGCGAACACGGTAGCCGTGGTGTGCTTGAGCACGTACTTGCGGGCCGGGTTCAGCTCATGCTCGTCGAACCAGCACAGGTCGGCATGCAGCTTCTTGGCAGCGTTGGCGGCAGTCGTCGGAGCAGCAACGATCGTGTCGCCGCGCGAGATGTCCACGTCGTCGGCCAGACGCACGGTGATGGTCTCGCCGGGGCCGGCAGAATCAGCTGCGCCATTGGGCGTGAGCACTTCGGCCACCGTGGTTTCGCGGTTGGCAGGCAGCACGCGCACGGCTTGGCCAACGCGCACGGTGCCGGCTTCCACGCGGCCCATGTAGCCGCGGAAATCATCGGCCTGCGAGCCGTCCTGACGCGCCACAAGCTGCACGGGGAAGCGCAGCGCATCGTCGCCCGCCGGGGCGGTCTCTTCCACCTTCAAATCTTCCAGCAACGCCAGCAGCGGCTCACCTTGGTACCACGGCATGGCTTCGGACGCGTGAACGATATTGTCGCCGCGCAGGGCCGACACCGGCACGTAGCGCACGTCGCGCAAGCCCAGTTGCGTGGCCAATGCATCGTAGGCGGTACGGATTTCGTTGAAACGCGTTTCGCTGTAGTCGACCAGATCCATCTTGTTGATGGCCACGATCACGTGCTGCAGTTCCAGCAGCTTCACGATGGCCGAATGGCGCTTGGTCTGGGCCAGCAGCTCAGTCTTGCCGTCGACGGTCGTCACACGCGTGGCATCGATCAGGATGATGGCGGCGTGCGCGGTCGAGGCGCCGGTCACCATGTTGCGCGTGTACTGCTCGTGGCCCGGCGTATCCGCGATGATGAACTTGCGGCGCGCGGTCGAGAAATAGCGGTACGCCACGTCAATCGTGATGCCCTGCTCGCGCTCGGCTTCCAGGCCGTCGGTCAGCAGCGAGAAGTCGATCTGTTCGCCGGCAGTGCGTTTGTTCTTGGCGTTGGCCAGCGCTTGCAACTGGTCGGTCAGCACGGCCTTGCTGTCGTACAGCAAGCGGCCGATCAGCGTGCTCTTGCCGTCGTCAACGGAACCGGCGGTGATGAAGCGCAGCAGGCCTTGGTGCGATGCAGGATGCGTCGCTGGGTGCGTCGAATTCGTCGTCATGATCAGAAATACCCTTCCTTCTTGCGCTTTTCCATCGAGGCTTCACTCGTTTGGTCGTCCATGCGCGTGGCGCCGCGTTCGGTGATTTCGGTAACGGCCGTCTCGGCGATGATCTCGGCCGGCGTGGCAGCGGTGCTCGCCACCGGGCATGTGCAGCTGATGTCGCCCACGGTACGGAAGCGCACCGACAGGACTTCGCTCACGTCGCCGTCGGCCTTGGGCGTGATCGACGTGACGGGCACCAGCAGGCCGTTCTTGCGCACGACTTCACGTTGATGCGCGTAGTAGATAGGCGGCAAGGCCAAGTTCTCGCGGGCGATGTACTGCCACACGTCGAGTTCCGTCCAGTTGGAGATCGGGAACACGCGCATCTGCTCGCCCCGCGCCATGCGGGCGTTGTACAGGCTCCAGAGTTCCGGGCGCTGGGCCTTCGGATCCCACTGGCCGAACTCGTCGCGGAACGAGAAGATGCGTTCCTTCGCGCGGGCCTTCTCTTCATCGCGGCGGGCGCCGCCCATCAGGGCGTCGAAGCCGTACGATTCGATCGTTTCCAGCAGCGTGACGGCCTGGGCGGCGTTGCGCGAGTCGGTTTCCTTGCGCAGGCGCACCGTGCCGCGCTTGATGGAATCTTCCACATGCCCGACCACCAGACGCGCGCCCAGCTTGGCAACCTGCTCGTCGCGGAAGGCAATCACTTCCGGGTAGTTGTGACCCGTGTCGATGTGCACCAGCGGGAACGGCAGATCGATCTTGCGATCGCCCAGGCGGAATGCCTTGAGCGCCAGATGCAGCATGACGATCGAATCCTTGCCGCCGGAAAACAGCAGCGCCGGGTTGCGGCATTCGGCCACCACCTCGCGGATGATGTAGATCGACTCGGCTTCCAGCCAGTCGAGGTGTTCGTTCTGCACAGGCGTCAGGGCCGTGCCGGGGATCTCGCTCATCACTCCCATGATTCTTCCTTAGCTCTCGCTCAATTCTGTTGCGACAGGTTCGTCGCCGAATTTGTTACCGCATTTGCCGCATGCAGACCGCATTCCTTGCTGTCGCGCGATTCCCACCACCAGCGGCCGGCGCGTACGTCTTCACCGGCACGCACCGCGCGCGTGCAAGGCTCGCAGCCGATACTCGGATAGCCCTTGTCGTGCAGCGCGTTGGTCGGCACGTTGTGTTGTTCGAGGTAAGCCCAGACTTCTGCCTCGGACCAGTCGAACAGAGGGTTGTACTTGGCGATGCCGCGCGCGTCGTCGTCTTCCGCAAACGGCAGGTCGGCACGGGTGACGGCCTGCTCGCGGCGCTGGCCCGTAAGCCACGCGTCGGCGTCTCTCAGCGCACGGTTGAGCGGCACCACCTTGCGGATGTTGCAGCAGGCTTTGCGCAGTTCAATGCTGTCGTAAAACGCGTTGAGGCCGTGGTCGCGCACGTAGGCTTCCACTGCGCGGGCGTCCGGTGCGTATTGCTCGATCGCATAACCGTAGTGCGCGCGAATGCGATCAAGCATGGCCAGCGTTTCGGCGTGCAAGCGGCCGGTCTGCAGCGTGAAAATCGGCAGGTGCGCCCGCACGGCCTCGGGGCTGCGCAAGATCGCATCGGTCACGACCATGTCTTCGGCGGCCAAGCTGGTGGCGAACTTTGCCACGCCGTGCTTGGCGGCAATCTCAGCCAGGCGCTCGAACAGCGCGGCTTCCTTCGCGGCCAGGGCTTCAGCCGTGCCGTTGTAGACGGGGCGCGTCCACAACACCGGGCGACCGATTGCGGACACCGGCACTTCGGACACGGCGATGTCTTGGGTGTCGCTCATGCTGCATTCGCCTCGGTTGCGCGCTCGCGGCGGAACAGCGGACGCGGCTCGTCGATGGCGCCCTGGTAGCGCACGCTGATCTCGCCAAAGCCGTTCAGGGCATCGTCGATGTTCTTGTCTGCACGCACGGCGTAGGCATCAAAGCCGCAGCGGCGCATGAAGTCGAGCTGATCGCGCAGCACGTCGCCAATGGCGCGCAACTCACGCGTGAAGCCCAGGCGCTGGCGCAGCAGGAACGCGGTGCTGTAGCCACGGCCATCGCGGAAGACCGGGAAATCCACGGCCACCAGCGACAGGTTGGGCAGGTCAGCCTCCAGCGCAAACGGCTCGTCGTCGGGAGCGAGCCAGACGGCCAGCGTGCCAGCGCGGGCGCGGCCGAGCAGCGCGTCGCGGTTGGCTTGCCAATAGGCCAGCGGCACGATGGCGTGCGCAGCGGCATCCACGTCGGCTTGCGTCAGTTCGCCACCTTCCGGTGCGCGCAGCACGGTCCATTCGTCAGCCACGATTTGCGGGGCACCGTTTTGCAGCTTGATGATCTTGCTCATATTCGTTTCCCTCGGCGTTCAGGCTTCTTCACGGGCGTAGACACGTTCCTTGAACGGGGCCATGCCGATACGGTGATAGGTGTCGATGAACAGCTCGTCTTCCGTGCGGTTGGCGACGAAGGTGTCGATGATGCGTTCGATCACGTCGGGCATTTCTTCAGCCTTGAACGACGGCCCGATGATCTTGCCGATCGCCGAATCATTGCCCTGCGCGCCGCCCAGCGACACCTGGTACCACTCTTCTTCGTGCTTATCGACACCCAGGATGCCGATGTTGCCGACGTGGTGGTGTCCGCACGAGTTGATGCAACCTGAGATGTTGAGCGACAGCTCGCCCAGGTCGTACACGTAGTCGAGGTTGTCGAAACGCGCTTGAATCGCTTGCGCGATGGGGATCGACTTGGCGTTCGCCAGCGAGCAGAAGTCGCCGCCCGGGCAGGCAATGATGTCTGTCAGCAGACCGATGTTGGCGGTGGCCATGCCGTGTTCTTTGGCCAGTTGCCACAGCTCGAACAGATCGTGTTTCTTCACGTCCGGCAGGATCAGGTTCTGCTCGTGCGCGACACGCAGCTCGCCAAAGCCAAAGCGCTCGGACCAATCCGCCACCAGCGCCATCTGCTCAGCCGTCGCGTCGCCCGGAGGCAGCGCCGCGCCGGGCTTGAGCGACAGCGTGACTGCGGCGTAGCCCGGCACGCGGTGCGGATGCACATTGCGGCTCACCCAGCGGGCGAACGCCTTGTTCTCCAGCAGCGCCTTTTCATAGGTGGCATCGGTGTCGGCCAGCTTTTCATACGCAGGCGGCGCGAAGAACTGCGCCACGCGGTCGAATTCGGCCTGCGTGATGGTCGACGGACCGTCTTTGATGTGCAGCCACTCTTCTTCCACCTGGCGGGCGAATTCTTCCGCGCCGATGGCCTTCACGAGAATCTTGATGCGCGCCTTGTACTTGTTGTCGCGGCGGCCGTAGCGGTTGTACACGCGCACGGCGGCCTCGATGTACGACAGCATGTGCTGCCACGGCAGGTCTTCCTTGATGATCGCGCCCAGGATCGGGGTGCGACCCATGCCGCCGCCGGCCAGGATGCGCAGCAGCGTCTGGCCGTCCTTCTCATAGGCGTAGACGCCGATGTCGTGCAGTTGCGTCACGGCGCGGTCTTCGCGCGAGGCCGACACGGCGATCTTGAACTTGCGCGGCAGGAACGCGAATTCAGGGATGAACGTCGACCATTGGCGCAGGATTTCCGCCAGCGGGCGCGCATCGATCACTTCGTCGGGTGCCACGCCGGCAAACTGGTCGGTCGTGATGTTGCGGATGCAATTGCCCGAGGTCTGGATGGCGTGCATTTCCACCGAGGCCAGCTTGGCCAGGATGTCAGGCACCTGCTCCAGTTCGATCCAGTTGTACTGGATGTTCTGGCGCGTGCTGAAGTGGCCGTAGCCGCGATCGTGCTCGGCGGCGATGTGGCTGAGCATGCGCAGTTGCTTGGCGCGCAGATGACCATACGGAATCGCCACGCGCAGCATGTAGGCGTGGCGCTGGTAGTACAGGCCATTCTGCAGACGCAGCGGCAGAAACTCTTCTTCCGTCAGTTCGCCCGAGATACGGCGGCGCACCTGATCGCGAAACTGCTCTACGCGGTCGGCGACGAGGCGGTGATCGTAAGCGTCGTATTGGTACATGACTGTTCAGTCCAATCCGGCTGGGCCGGCATGCGATTCAATTGGGGGAAAGCGTTTCGTTATGGTGCTGCTGTCGGCTCAGCGACAGCAGCCACAATCAAGCAGGGTCGGCATGAGATCACGCATCACGACACCAGCTTGATGGCCGTGATCGTCAGCGTGGCGGCAAGCGCGCCGCGCACCAGACGTTCCGGCAGATTCTTGGACAGGCGCGCGCCCAGCCAGATACCCGGGATGGAGCCCACCAGCAGCGACACCAGCAGGTTCCAGTCGATCGTGCCCAGGTACATGTGACCCAGGCCCGCCACGGCGGTCAGCGGCACGGCATAGGCGATATCGGTGCCAGCCACTTCGGCGCTCTTCAATTCGGGATACAGGATCAGGATCAGCGTCGCGCCCACGGCACCTGCGCCAATGGACGACACCGTCACCAGCACACCCAGCACCACGCCGACGATGACCGTGGCCACGGCCAGTGCCGTGCCCTGCAGACGATAACGCGGGTTGGCCGCCAGCCAGCCCAATACGCGCTGACGGAACAGCAGCGAAATCACCGTCAGGATGACCGACGCGCCGATCGTCACGCGAATCACGTGCATCCACTCCGCATCCAGGTTGCCGGCGGTCTTCAGCACGATCACCGTCACCAGGGCTGCGGGCAGACTGCCCAGGCAGAGCCGCTTGACGATGTCCCAGCGAATATGACCGTGGCTGCGATGTGCGATCGTGCCAACGCCCTTGGTGAGCGACGCAAACGCCAAGTCCGTGCCGACAGCAGTCGCCGGCGAAAAGCCGAACATCAGCGTCAGCAGCGGAGTCATCAGCGAGCCGCCGCCAACGCCCGTCAGGCCGACCAACAGGCCGACCAGCAAACCGGAAACCGTATAGGCGAGCGTCATAGCGCGGGGGACAGTGAGGGCGTGTTATCACGAAGTTCGAGCATCGTAATGAACTGGCCTCATATCCCAAACCAATAAAAAATTGTTTGTTTATATGGCGTCGGTTATAAGTAGCGGTCAGTTCGCACCCGTTCTTCTTTATCGACCGCGCAGCCATGAACCTTCACCAATTCCGCTTCGTGCGCGAAGCCGTGCGGCAGAAATTCAACCTGACAGAGGCCGCGAAAGCGCTCTATACGTCACAACCAGGCGTCTCCAAGGCCATCATTGAGCTGGAAGAGGAGCTGGGCGTCGATATCTTCACCCGGCACGGCAAGCGCATCCGGGGTCTCACGGAACCGGGCCGACGCATCCTGGCCTCGGTCGAGCGCGTGCTGGAAGAGGTCGAAACCCTCAAGCGCGTCGGCAAGGACTACGCCGCCCAGGACCAAGGCAACTTCACCATCGCCACCACGCACACGCAGGCGCGCTACGCTCTGCCCAAGGCGATTGCCGAGTTCACGCGCAAATACCCCAAGGTGCGCCTCTCCATTCAGCAGGGCACGCCCGCGCAGATTGCCGAGATGGTGCTGCACGATCAGGCCGACATTGCCATCGCCACCGAAGGCATGTCGCACGTGAAGGATCTGATCTCGATCCCGGGCTACCAGTGGCAGCATGTGGTGGTGACGCCGCCTGACCACCCGCTTCTGTCTCGCCAGCACCTGACGCTGGAAGACCTGAAGGGTTACCCAATCGTCACGTACGACCAGCACTTTGCCGGCCGGCCCAAGATCGACCACGCCTTCGAGCTGCGCCAGATCAAGCCCGATATCGTGCTGGAGGCCATCGACGCAGACGTCATCAAGACCTACGTAGAAGTCGGGCTGGGCGTGGGCATCGTGGCTGGCGTCGCCTTTGACGCAGAGCGGGACCGCAACCTGCGCGCGATTCCGGCCGGACACCTGTTCGGCACCAACGTCACGCACCTGGGCGTCAAACAAGGCGCGTATTTGCGCGGCTTCGTCTACACCTTCATCGAGCTGTTTGCGCCAACGCTGACGCGCAAGCTGGTCGAGCAACTCATGTCCGGCGATCACGAAGCGTACGAGCTCTGATTCGCCTGCAACTGCAATTGCCGAACTTCCCGGAGATTTCATGACGACCCGACGTCGCCTGTTGTGCGGCATGGCGCTCCTTGCCAGCGCTGCCGCCATTGCCCTGCCCGCCCAAGCCGACATCCGTGTGGGTGTGGTGTTGTCCACCACCGGCCCCGCTGCGGCAATCGGCATTCCCAGCAAGAACACCGTGCAGATGTGGCCCGGGAGCATTGGCGGCCAGCGTACGCAGATCATCATCCTGGACGACGCGTCTGACCCGTCGATGGCGGTGCGCGACGTGCGCAAGCTGATCGCCGAAGACAAGGTGGACGTGATCGTCGGTCCGACGATCGTGCCGACGGCGCTGGCCTCGCTCGATGCGGTGGCCGAAGGTCAAACGCCGATGATCACGCTGGCCGCCTCCGCTTCCATCGTCGAGCCGCAGGACGCCAAGCGCCGCTGGGCCTTCAAGATGCCGCAGAACGATTCGCAGATGGCCACGCTCGTCACGCAGCACATGGCGGACAGCGGCGTGCATACCGTCGGCTTTATCGGCTTTACCGATGCGTATGGCGAAAGCTGGTGGCGCGAATTCTCGAAGCTGGCCGAGGTGCGCAAGCTGCGCGTGGTGGCCAACGAGCGCTTTGCGCGCACAGATACCAGCGTGACCGGCCAGATTCTCAAGTTGATGGCCGCCAAGCCCGACGCCATCCTGATTGCCGGGGCCGGCACCCCGGCCGCGTTGCCCCAACGCACGCTGGTCGAGCGCGGCTACAAGGGCCGCATCTACCAGACCCACGGCATCGCCAGCACGGAATTCCTGAAGGTGGGCGGCAAGGACGTGGAAGGCACCCTCTTCCCGACCGGCCCCGTGGTGGTGGCGCGCGAGCTGCCAGCCAGCCATCCGGTACGCAAAGTAGCCGTGGAATTTGCCGATCGCTATGAAGCCAAGTACGGCCCCAACACCGTCACGCAATTTGCGGGCGACGCCTGGGGCGCGTGGCAGTTGCTCGACAACGCCACGGCCCGCGCGCTCAAGACCGGCGCCAAGCCTGGCACGCCCGCTTTCCGCGCCGCCCTGCGCGACGCGCTGGAAACCACGCACGATCTGACTGTGCCCAACGGCGTGCTGAACCTGAATGCCCAGGATCACCAAGGCTTCGACCAACGCTCGCGTGTGATGGGCATCATCAAGAACGGCCGCTTTGCTTACGCCGGCCCGCGCTAATCAAACACGCACAAATCTGCCATGACACGTATCGCCTTCATCGGCCTCGGCAACATGGGTACGCCGATGGTCCAGCACCTGATTGCCGCCGGACACACCGTGCGCGCCTATGTGCGCCGTCCGGAGGCTGCCGACAACGCCCGCGCCATCGGCGCCGAGCCTTGCAGCACCCCCGCCGAGGCCGCACGCGACGCCGAAGTCATTTTCACCAACGTCACCTCCACGGCCGATGTGGAAGGCGTGCTATTGGGGCCGGACGGCGTCGTCCATGGCGCACCGCGTGGCGCGGTGTGCATCGACCACAGCACGATCTCCGCCGTAGCCACGCGCCGCATTGCGGCCGAGCTGGAAGCGGCAGGCCTGGAATTCCTGGATGCGCCGGTCTCGGGCGGCACGATGGGCGCGCAAAAGGCCACGCTGTCGATCATGGTGGGCGGCAAGGCCGAGGTGCTGGAGCGTGTGCGCCCGCTACTGCAACTGCTGGGCACCACCATCACGCATATCGGCGACCACGGCGCCGGACAGGTCGCCAAGGCCTGCAACCAGATCGTGCAGGTCATCAACATCCAGGGCATTGCCGAAGCCATGCTGTTTGCACGCGCCCAGGGCACCGACCCGTCGCGCGTGCTGGCTGCCATCGGTCCGGGCTTTGCGGGCAGCCGCATGCTCGACATGATGGGCCCGAAGATGGCCGAGCGTAACTTTGCCGCCGGCATCGAAGCCCGCCTGCATGACAAGGATTTCGGCCTCGTGCGCGAGATCGCCCAGGAACTCGGCCTGCAGATGCCGGCGATGGAGCTGGTGGCTTCGCAGCTCAATACGCTGGTCGCCAATGGCTGGGGGTATGACGATACGGCGTCGCTGCTGCGCGTGCTGGAGCAGCAGAACAATCAGCAGGCGGATTGAGCATCGCCCCACACGCCTTGTTCGGATGCCCGGACTTCTGGCATAATTGCCGGCTCATCAGCACCTGCCCGAGTGGTGAAATTGGTAGACGCAGGGGACTCAAAATCCCCCGCCGCAAGGCGTGCCGGTTCGATTCCGGCCTCGGGCACCACTTAATTTACAAGGCTTGGCTTCTGTTTACAAGGCCAAGCTTCATTTGGCGGTGTGTGTTTTTCTGCCAATCTTGCCCACCGCTTCGGCAAGTTTGTCGCTCAACAGGTGGCTATAACGTCTCGTCGAAACCACCGTCTTATGACCTAGCACCTGGCCCACGGTGTACAGGTCAATCCCGCTGTTCACCATCTCGGACGCTGCTGCATGTCGGAGGTCGTGGAATCTCACGTGCTCCAGTCCGGCTTTCCTGCGTGCCTTGGCGAACTCGTGGCCTAGCTTGTTCTCGGTAATCGTGAACTTGATGCGCCGAGACAACACAGCAATCCTCGGATGGATAGGCACAAGGCGCCGTTCTCCGTTCTTCGTGTCTTCCAGTAGGTAGCCGTTCTTTCTGGGCTTGGCCCGAAGAATCTCCCCGCGCCGCATGCCTGAGTAGAACGCTATCCTGATTGCTGCCCTAGCCTGCCGATCTGAGCACGCTCTGGCGATCTCCAACATCTCCTTGCGCTTGGGGTAGCTGTGCCGCTCGTTCTTCACCGCTGGCATCACCATGCGCTGCGTCTGGTCTTGGTCGATCATCCCGACCTTGTAGGCATACTTGATCGCCGCCCGGATATAGGCCATGACGTTGCGGATGGATGCGGGTTCTAGTCCTCGCTCCGACAAGACTCTAGCGAACGTTTTGGACCACTCGTGCAGGTCATCCGTGTAATCACCCTCAAAGTACGCCTGCCACTTCTCTAGACGCTGCGCACGCTTGTCCCCATCTTTCCAGCGACCGCCGCAGTCCTTGCAATGGAGGACAACGCACTCGCCAATCGTCACGCGCCGTTTTATAGCGCCCGTGGCGAGTCCGTATAATTCGGCCTCCCACTGCGCCGCTATCTTGTCCGCGCTTGCTTGACTAGTTCCCGCAGGGAAAACCTTGGTCTTGCGGTAACGCTGGCCGTTGATAACACGCTCGAACGTCCAACGCAGGCGCTTGCGTCCGGCTTTTGTAATGGTTTCGACTGGCATTTGTCTAGGTACGCATAGAGCGATTCAACCTCGTACACGTGCGTCTTTCTGGTCAGTTTGTACCGCTTGATGATGTCGTCCTTCAGGCGGCTGATCTGGTGCGCCGGAATGCCCAGGATCGCGGCGGCTTCTTTCGCTGTCACTCTCACGGCTCCATAACCTCCAAGTCGTCTCCAACATCCTCGTCAGTGCTGCTGTGTATGTCATGGCATGACGTGCCACAGCCATGTGGCAATGCCTGCTATTAGCAGAACTCCGCTTGTAAATAGCCCCAAGCCTCCAGCCAGCATCAATTCAAAAGCTCCCTTGAAATCCCATCGATCCGTGACCCGCAGGATGCCCAAGGAAAACAACAGCAGAACGAATCCGATCGCGGTCATCTCAATGCTCCCCATGCTCGGGCTTGGCCGCGTATCGGCTACCGGGTTGCCCAGGTTCATTGCTGCCAGTGCACGCTAGGCCATGATCGGTGGCTTGCGGACAGCGTTTGTTGCCGCATGTTTTGCACACGATCATCGCGTCCGGGAAAGGCCATGCGGTCCTGTTCTCGGTGATATGCCGCTTCCAGCATCGATGACAGCAATATCGGTTGAATTCCGGCTCACTCATGGCTCTCTCCGTGGGCGGCATGTTGCGTGCACTCGCGCTCAAAGAGCTTTACCGCCTCACGAAGCAAAGCGATATAGCCTTCTCGTGTCGCTAGAGCCTTTTGCAATCCCTCTCGGTCATCTTGTTGGCCCAGCGAAAATCCATGCTTGAGCCCTGCGCAATAAGCGCTGTCGTATAGGGCGTCAGCAATAAGTTGCCGCGCGTACTGTCGTTTCCCGCACTCACTCATGTCCGCTCTCTCCAATGGCTGCGGCTGCGCCGTCCAAAATGAAGCACGCGATATGGCGCCCTGTGCCTTTCCCCTGACTGCCGTCTTCGGTGGCGAGCCATCGCACATCGCCCAGGTTGCGAACTTGCGCGCCCGCCGCCAGTAGCATCAGCACCCACTTGTCGATTGGATAGACCAACACCACGCGCTCGTCAAACTCAAGCCCCGGCGCAGGTTGTGGACACAGATGCTCCGGGCCTTCCGCGTTGCTCGTCTCGCCCGCAGTCGCGGCGCTGGCGCGGGTGAGGATGGCGCGGGCGAAGCTGTGAAAGTTGTTACCGTTCAGTGGGCCGCCGTGTTTGATCCAGACATCGGTAATTTCGTCATCACTCAGCCCCGTCGCCTCTACGTTGCTAGACTGGGCGCTGGCGCGGGTGAGGATGGCGATTGCTTTGTCTACCTGTTCCATGTCACCAAGCAATTTGCTGTAGGCAGGGACTGCGCGCACATGGTTCGCCAATCCGATTAGTGCTGCGCGTGCAGAAGACACGTCATCACTCAGCCCCGGCGCCGATGCTTCGGGGTGGGTGTAGAGCGGAACCGCATTTGGACACTCCTTTTCAACTTGCACCCACGGATGCACGCGCGATGCCTTGAAGAAATGCCCAGCGGGCCGCGCATCAGCCTGCGCGCGGAGGGTAGCCAATTTTCGGGACTCGCCCATCGTCAGCCCGCACGAATCACAAGCAATTTCACTGTCTCGCATTTCCATCCTCCAGCGCGGTTCCGTTTCGCATTTCGTCATAGCCATCAAAATCACACTTGTTGCATTCGTAGCCAACTGCAAGATCGCCACCGCACTCTGGGCATACACCGTCGTACTTCATCATGTGTCGCCGCAGCGATGGAGCTTTGACGGGGTATTGCATTTGCTCATAGAGACTCATCGCTTTTCCTCCAGCGCGGCGCTCATGGCCGTGTCTACTGTCGTGTCGATGTACTCGGGGCCATTGGTTGAGGCAATTGCGGTATATGCGTCCGACCACGGCCCATCGCCGCAATCGTCGTGGCCTTCATCGCGTAGGAACCTGTACCGCTCCCCATCCCTAACCATCGGCTCAAGCGCGCGAGCGCAGGCGAAGAAGCCAGCAAGCGCAGCCTCTCCGGGCTCTGTAAATCGCTCGGCACGCAGCCCGAAGCCCTCCGGCTCCAGCCACCACTTCTGGAACATCTCGCGCATCTGCGCTTCACGCTCGGGGGTCATGTGGACTCCAGCATGCGAATGTATTGATGTGCTGCGCTGTTGTTGTCAGCAAAGCGCAGATGGTGTTTGTCTATGAACTGCTGCGCTGCCGTTTCAAGGTTTGCGAACCATGCGCCGTCCGGCAGGTCATCGAAGTCGTTTGCTTCCATGTGGGCTTTGAACTTATCGCGCAGGCGAACAGGGATCGGGTTATTGCGGCTCATGCCGTCCTCTGGCTTTAAGCATGGCATCGGCAATTACATAAGCGTCTCGCGCATACATGTCGGGATCGCTTTGCGGTTGCACAGGACAGGCCAACATTCCGCCAACTGCCTTCGCCGCGAAGTAATCTCGTAGAGTCATCCCTGTGAATCCCGGAATGGGCTCCCATTTCTCATCCACGCATTGCCCCGGCATGGGAAACGCCGGTCCACCGTTGTTCTTGTCCATGTCTCCCTCGTCTAGTCCCTGAACTCAATGCCGAAGTTCTGCACGGCCCATGCTTCTATCCGGGTCATGTATGCGCCGAACTCTTCTACATTGAGCGTCGTTGTCGAAATGCCCACAGTCCCCCCTCCTGGCAATTCCTCAACGCCAATGAATTGCCTTTTTGTCCACTCATGCCACGCCTCTGCGCTGTAGTGCTTGCCGTCTAACATCGCTTGCTCGGCAATCTCGTTCAGCAATGCCCACAGACGTTTGTTTTGCTCTGTGGAGCGCTTTGCTCGATGCTCCGCCACAGACACAGCCAGCGGCTTCCCAGCATCAGAAAACGCCCTCCAGTTGTGCTTGAGGAAGTTCCACAGGGCTTGCGCGTTGGGTTCGCCGCGCAGGACGAAGGTTTTTGCAGCAGACATATCAACTCCAGGCGGCAGACTTCAATTCGGCACGTTGGGCTTGCATCGCCTTGATCGACTTGGCGGACGTTTCCATCTCGTTGATCTTGTCGCGCATTTCGTCAAGAACATGCTTCACATCGTGGCCCTCTTGCAGATCGCGCAGAACAGATGCCGACCGAGACGAGATAACGGCACAGAGCGTTTGCATGTTCCGCATCTCGTCATCAAGAGCAGACCGAACAGTTGCGTATTGGCCGCGCGCTCGAATCAACTCATCTGGAATATCTTTGAAGTCGATCATGACGGTTCATCAAATCAGGTGCCCAGCAAAGCCGCGCATGTGCTGAAGGAAGGGAATATCGTCGTCAAAATCCGCCCCGCCGCCATTCGATGCTTTTGCATAAGCATTAGCAGAGCTATGGCTTGCTGATGCGGGACGCTTTTTCAACGGACGGTCGGCCAGCAATGCCACACGTTGTGCAAGCGCTTCCGGCGTTTTCTTGCCGCTCAAGATTTCGGACGCGGTGAGTTCAGTTTGCGACTCAAAAACACCGACCAGTTTCGCAGTCCACGCGGTTTCTCCGGGCGTCTTGCGGCTTTCCTCTTCGGTCTTCTGCAACAGGAAGCCAATCTGCTTGTTGGCAAGCTCGGGATACACCTGCCCTTGCTCCATGTATTCCTGCTTTGCCTCGCGGTCCCAGCGCTTGACCTGTCCGTCTACAGGCTTCATGTCACGCAGCTTCAGGCAGGTCATGAGCGCCATCACCAGATCGAAACCAGAGAGGCGCGTGCCGTCTTCTTTCTCGGTGTAGATGAATTGACGCGTTTCGCGGCCATCGTTGGCTTGCAGGGTCAGAGCAATGCCTTTCGTGCCCGTGCGATCCGACTTGATGTCTTCGGCCCACAGGATGCGGCCAACATACTTGCCGGTTTCGGTGAGCCACTTGCCTGTGCTGTCAGCGTTCATGGCGGCTTGCTTGTCGAGTGTGTACATGCTGGTTTCCTTATGCTGCTTGCTTGAGGTCGTAATAGGCAGTGATCGCCTTGTCCACCTGGGCGAGATCGTTCTCGATCAGATCGGATTCAAAGAGGCCAATCGGTGACTTAACCGTGTCTTGGCCGTTGTTCTTGGTGCTGAACATGTAGTCGCCGTTGGCAACCACGGTCCGCAGCACAATGGTCACAAGACCTTCCATGACGATCTTTTCGTCGAGCAGCTTGCCGATGGTCTTGATCTTGGTCTTCCCGAAATCGTCAGTGCTGGTGTGACTCAGGATGTAGACGCGCTTGTGATCCGACAGCGAGGTCGATGCCATCAATACATCCCATGCGTGGCGAGCAATCTCGTTGTACTTGGCGAATGCACCATTCCCGGTTTCGTTGTCAGTCACGCGGCGCATGAACTCGTTTGCAAGCACGTACTGAAAATCATCGATGACAATGATTTCCTTGTCGGTACGCTGCATGGCGCCAACAATGTGCGCGCTGTTGTCGGTCACGAAGACGGATCCGCCTTGACCTTTAATGACCGGCTTCCAGTTGGTTGATCGGAATGGAAGCGGCTTCTTCACCGCTTGAATCAACAGCGTCTTCTCTGGGTCGAGGTTGCGCATGCTGGTGCTTTTTCCCGTGCCGCTTTCCCCGATAATCATGCAGGCTATGCTCATCGCTCGCCTCCCTTGGTGAGGGCTTTTTCAAGCGGCCACTTATAAGCATTCAGACGCATGGTTAGCGTATTCGCACGAATACCTAAGCGTCTTGCCCATTCAGCAAGAGAAAGAGTTTCGCCATTGAAAGTGAGGAGCTTGATACGGCTTGTCTTCTGGGATTGCTCTCGGACAGTTGCCCAACGGCAGTTGCCCGGTTCGTAATTACCATCGTTGTCAATCCTGTCGATAGTCAGCCCATTTGACGGCCCCATATCAGCAAGGAATGCTTCGAACGAATTTCGCCATCTCTCGCAAACTTTTATCCCACGGCCTCCGTAGCGGTGATAGCGAATGTTGTTGGGATTCTCACAACGAGCCTTCATGTTTGCCCATGCTTGATATTCACGTGTTCCGTATTGCTGATGAGTCTTCATTTCCTGATTCCTTTCCTGATTGGTTTAGAAGGGGCAACGATCCGGATTGCCGTGCTTTCGCAGCCATCGGCACCGTTGCCATTCGCGCAGTGCCGCAGCCAGTGCGGAGCGCAGATCGTGAAACACAGCTTCCATTTCTTTCCTCGTACCAAAACAAACAGTCAGCGGGGTCGTCTAGGTCGTCTTCCATGTCAGGCGAGACGTGCGCCTGTGATGGGGTTGTAGCTGCCGCGCTTCGGGGCGTTGGCCTTTGCTGCGATCCAGCGGTCGCCAAGCAATGCTTGCCAGTGGGAGCGCTTTGCTTGTTCTTGCAGCTCGCGCAGTTCAACCGGATCAATGCCGCTTGTGTCCACGTGGCGGAGATCAGTCATCTTCTCAGGCGATTTGGTCAGCATGTCGATCTCCTGTTCAGTGCTTGAACGGCCAGCCGTTGTATCGCAGCGCTGGCAAGCCATCCGCGCGATGCTTGATCTTCCCCATCATCTGCAGCAGTGCGTAATCCGTTTGGCGCACGATCTCTTTCTGATCTACCGGGCCTTCCAGTAGCAGGACGATTGCGCCTTGCACCCATCGGGTATCGCTTGAGTTCATGACTGGGCTCCTTCGCGGGCTTTGGCGAGAGCGGCGCGAGCCATTTGCATAGACTGGTTGTGATGCGGATCGCCCAAATTATTGAGGGTTATGTAGTCGATTTGCTCCAGATAAATCATCTGCAACGCCTCCACCAACTCCCCCACCAGGTTGTCGCGCTCGGCCAATTTGATGGCGGCGGCTTCATTGCTGAGACACATGGCTTTCCTCCAGCAGTCGAACGTCATGGCCGACCTCAACCCACGGCGTGAAGGAGCCGACTTCTACAGTGCGGCCGACCAATTGATTGGGGGTCATGTCGCCCAATTGCCCGCTAACCACCAAATCCACGCGATGCAAGAAACCCTTCTCATCACGGCACTCGCAGTAATCAAGCGGCGGCGGCATGTAGGCCTCAACGCGTAACTTCATGGCTGGCTCCGGTGGCTTTGGCGTGGTGCTCTCGGTGATGGGTTGGGCATAGCCATCGCACATCCAAGGGCTTGCTGTAATCGTCGTGATGAGCCTGAGCTGGCTTTGTCCCGCACACTTCGCATGGCTGTCGCGTCATGCGACCAGTTTCAATCGCAGTGCGCACCAAACGACGCGCTTTATGATGTTCTGCGGTGCCATGCGCCTTCGCATATCCACGCATCAATGCATTTCTCCGCTCTCGATTCATTTCATCTTCGAAATACGTTGATGCATAAGCGCGGTGATACTCGCGCGACATCTTCCCTGAAACAACAGGATTTCCGGCCTCTTTCCTTCTTAAGCGCCATTCAGCCTGCCTCGTCTTACGGCACGGATCGCATTCGAAATCGCTTTTTGCAAGCTGCCATGGCTTAGGCACAAACTTCTGTTTGCAATGTCTGCAGACGCTGGTCTCGTGCTTCGTATTCATGGTCAGGCTCCTTGGGGGTCAGGCGGCAAGAACCACTGCGTTTACTTCCCAAAGTTCGTCGTCCGCCATAAGAGATAAGGCCTGTCGCTCGGCATCAAGCCGACTCGGCGCAGCGATTCGATAAATCGTCACAGCCTTGGGCCGCTGTTGCGGGTTTTTCGCAATGAGATAAACCGTGTAGTCGTGCATGTCATCCCTCAGTGTCAGTGGTGGGTTAGGCGGCGAGCCCGTTGAATGGCGACCATGCGGCGATACACGCCAAACATGAACCCAGGGGCTTCGTGCGCGTAGTCGCGGGCCGTATTGACGCAGTCTTCAAGCATGTTTCCGTAAAGCCAGCAGCAGCATGGAACATGAGCAACAACGAACTCGCGCAAGGCCACGCAGTGAGGACAAGTCTTGAACGTGCTCGCATCACCATCCCACACACCGAAGACGTTTTCGTACCGTTCTCCAGCCCGGATATGGCGGCCGCACTCGTCGCATTTGTGTTCCTTCTTTGCGCTTCGCTCCGTCTTGCTGAAGACGGACGGCATCTCGTAATCGCAATAGCAGTCCACAGTCATCCCCTATCAGTACCGGCAGCGCTCGCTGCGCTCGTCGGATTGCTCTTGTTCAAACTCGCGCTGGAAGTCCGAACCAACAGCCACAAGGCCTATGGCAATCACCCCAGCAACTACGATCAGCACTGCTGTGAAGATGCCGATCTGGATCAGGATTTCGGGTGTCATGGCTAGTCCAGTCCGTAGTACTTCAACTCGACAACGTACTCATCGCCATCCCAGTACTGCATGTCGATGGCCGGATCGCGGTACGGGTCAATCGCGTGCTTGCGGTCCAGCGCAGTCAGCAGAACTTCGTCCTTGTTCTTGCCGCGATACGTGTACACACCACCGCTGCCTTGCTTGCGTTCCGTGTAGCGCACGGAAGATGCGTGGACTGCGAGAGCGGCTTGGAATGCGGGATGGAGGTTTTGCATGTCAGACCTCTACGAATTCGCCCTTTTCATTCAGGCGGTAGAACGTGTCTTCCTTGATGCCGTCCCGACCGACAATGGCTGCCTTGGCGTGGACGATCTTCCAATTGACATCGCGGTAGACGAGAAACAGTGCGCAGCCGGTTTTTCCCTTGGCTTTGCCATTGCGACCCGATGCGGTGGCTGCGCCGGAGTTGCCCGATGCGGTGGCTGCGCCGTAGTAGCCCGATGCGGTGGCTGCGCCGGAGTAGCCCGATGCGGTGGCTGCGCCGTAGTTGCCCGATGCGGTGGCTGCGCCGTAGTAGCCCGATGCGGTGGCTGCGCCGGAGTCGCCCGATGCGGTGGCTGCGCCGTAGTTGCCCGATGCGGTGGCTGCGCCGTAGTAGCCCGATGCGGTGGCTGCGCCGTAGTAGCCCGATGCGGTGGCTGCGCCGGAGTTGCCCGATGCGGTGGCTGCGCCGGAGTCGCCCGATGCGGTGGCTGCGCCGGAGTTGCCCGATGCGGTGGCTGCGCCGGAGTCGCCCGATGCGGTGGCTGCGCCGGAGTAGCCCGATGCGGTGGCTGCGCCGGAGTTGCCCGATGCGGTGGCTGCGCCGGAGTCGCCCGATGCGGTGGCTGCGCCGGAGTTGCCCGATGCGGTGGCTGCGCCGGAGTAGCCCGATGCAACCGCGCTCTTGTTCTTGCCTTCGGCCTTGACGACAGTGTTGTCCTTGTCGCTTACCGAACCCTTGGCAGGCGTGCAGCGATCCATTGTGTATTTCACCGCCGCCTTGATAAGGCCAGCGATGTCAATCTCAGCCTTCACTGAGATATGCGAGCTGGCGATTTTCGAGTCTTCGTCATGGCGAGACAGCGTGCCGCTCTGCTCAACGATGGCGAAACGCGATTGCGATGCTTTGTAGTAGCGCAGAACGTGCAGCGGATATTCGCAGGCATGGAAACCGCCCGAGCAAGCTTCAACATCGCCTTTGTGCTCGTAGCTCTTGCCCACTTCGTATTGGAAGTCGCGGCATGTCCAGTCCTGGTTGAACCCCTTGTAGGCCGTGACTACTTCTCCCGCCTGCTCTTTCTTCTTCGCCATCGTCTTCTCCATCTGCGGTGCGTTGTTTGTTAAATGCATTAAACTCCATGGGCGCACGTGTGTCAAGTGCAATAAGCAGCGAGGACGGAAAAAATCCCGCCGAAGCGGGATCGCGCTTAATGGATGGGGCGTCAGAAGGCGGTGCAGTTGGTGAAGACACCTTGTTGGACGCAGTTCATGGTTGAGGGTTGTGGGGTGATTGGCTGCGTAGGCGCCGTCTGTTGTATGAATGTGGCTCCCATCCCCATGATGGCTAACGCATTGGCTTGTCTAGCCTGCTTCTCTTGAATTTCGAGCTGCTTTCTGGCGTAACTTGCTTGCGCAATCGCCTGGGCTTGCTGCCAATCGCATTGAGCATGACGAGCTTCAAGCTCCTCAGTGGCCGCCTTTACTACAGGGGCATACCCACTTAGTGTTGCTGCACAAAGATTAGGGGTGGCATCTCCCCTGGCAATTTCTGCCAGTTGTTGCGGTGTGTATTCAGCTGCGCAAGCCGCTGACGTGGTGATGAGTAAGGCAACAAAAATTCTTTTCATGTCCCGCCCCTATGCTCGTGGCACCAATCCCGCCGCGCGTTTTTCTGCAAGCACACGTATCAGGCTAGACGCGCCTTCAGCGACGATTGGGTCATCCTCAAAAACTCCAGTGAACATTACATGGTATTCCCTATGTGTTGTTCTTAATACAAATGCGATCCCAGAAACCTCTCCCGCCTCCGCCATCTGCAAGAGTTCACGAGTGATTTCAACGGCATCTTTATCCACCACCAGACGAACCACTTTCCCCAGTTTCGGCATGTTGCCCCCGTGTTTCTGCCGCCGCCAGGTCTTTTTGGGCTTGTTGAAGCTTCTGTCGGTAGCGGCTGTTCTCAATGCTGCCACCGTATGAAGCGGTTACTGAATTAGAAATTGGAGAAAACAGACTGAAAAGCTGTTTAATTTGGTCCAAAGCCACTGCCTGGGCATGCGAAGGCAGCGCGAAGAAGTATTTCAGAAGTTCAATTGCATCTGTTTGGTGCACGAATACGGCGTCCTGCGCTCCGTACTCTTCCAGAAGCCAAAACGGTGAAACCCTCAGCACGTAGGCCAGCCTCAAAAGTATTTCCCCCTTCATAGGGTAAGTACTACCTTCCGCCGCCAACCAGTGCGCCACAGCCGCACGAGTCACTTTCACTTGGCGTGCGAGTTCTGCCTGGGAAATGCCCCTGCCTTCATTGGCGGCATCCATCGCCGCTTGGAGTCGTTCGCTGAATTTCATGCTTACAACAGTAAACGCTTGAATGCTTACTGTGTTTGACATATGATTGTTCAACACACTAAGCAGGTAGCCCCATGGTTCTGACGAAACAACAGGCGATTGATCTATTCGGCAACGGCGCGAAGCTAGGCCGTGCGTTGGGTCTGACTCGCGGGCGGATTTCCCAGTGGCCCGAAACGCTGGATCAACGGCAAACCGATCTGGTTGTCGGCGCGGCCATCCGGCTCGGCAGGGATGTTCCCCCCGCGTTTCTGAAGCCCGAACAACCCGCATAACTCTCTCCCCCTTTTGGCGTGCCCGTCGCACGCCTTCTTTTTTACGCAATCGAGCACGTGGAACGCCACATGGAACACAAAGAACAAATGCGCGGCGCCCAGCGTGAGATGCCTTTCTTCTCTGCTGTCGGTGAGCCCGAGATGGTTTCCGCGCAGTTGATTGCGCGTCTTCGCAATGAAAGCGATGCGACCGTTCTGTGTTGGGCCAAACGGCGCGTGCGCTACTCGATCAGTGATGCGGCGGCAAAGCTCGGTATGCCGAAGTCGCATCTGTCGAACATCTTGAGTGGCAAGAAGTACCTGCCGTTCGACTTCCGCATCAAGTTTCAGGCGCTGTGTGGGAACTGGGCCATCCGCCAATACGAAGACGCCGTTTGCGGCTTTCGTTCGGAGGTTGAGACGCCAGAGCAGCGCCGCATTCGTGAGCTAGAGGCCCAGCTTGAGGCTATGAGGAGCGCGGCATGAAACCAAAGACTCAATACGACCGCATCTGCACCGCCCTGCGCATCAAGGCGATGACGACGATGGAGCTGATCGCTGCAACGGGCTCTGTATGCCCCTGGCGCCGCCTGTCGGAAGCAGTGCAATACGGCTACCTCCGAGCCAACGAAAAGCTCGTAGAAGGCACGAAGCGCGTCAATGGCAAGACGCTCAAGACTTGGAAGATTGTGCGGGTGTGAGGGAACGCTGTGGCGCGCATTAGAACCATCAAGCCCGAATTTTTTACCAGCGAAGACATTGTAGAGATGTCGCCGTTTGCTCGTCTGCTCTACGTCGCATTGTGGTGCGAGGCTGACCGTGAAGGACGTATGACTTGGAAGCCAAAGACCTTCAAGTTGCGTTATTTCCCGGCTGACGCCATCGACATTGACGCTCTTTGCGAAGAAATCATTGGTCGTGGCTTGGTTGAGTTGTATGGCGATGGATTGGCTTACATCCCCAAGTTCCTAGATCACCAACACATCAACCCGCGTGAATCGCCATCTTCTTTGCCGCCCCCTGACGACGCGTCCCACACGCGTGAACCACGCGTAGATCACGCGTCAGGACGCGACAGTGACGTACAGGTAGGAAGGGAAGGAAAGGAAAGTAATAAACACGCGTCAGTTGACGCGATGTTCGAAGAGTTTTGGACTGCCTACCCGAAGAAGGTTTCGAAGGCAGCGGCGCTAAAAGCGTATCGAAAAATCAAACCGAGCGAGTCCCTGCAAGCCGAAATTCTTGCAGCCGTATCGCGGGCCAAGACCTCGGTTGACTGGTCGAAAGACGACGGGCAGTTCATCCCGTACCCAGCCTCATGGTTGAACGCTCGCCGTTGGGAAGACGAGGCGCCCAGCCAAGGCGGTGCTCAAGGTCGCTTTGCGGGGCTGAAATGATGTTGCCCTACGGAGCTAGGCCCATCGTGGAAGCCCGCATGCGGGGTAAGCGGCCCGCCGAGATGGTGGTGGTTTCGCTGGTTGGGCATGTGGACGAAGTGAATCCAGTTGTCGTTGCGGATCCATCCAAAGCGTACGACTGGCGGTTTGTGATTGGCCTTGAGGTGTGCGTGTTTGCAAAGCCCGGCGTCAAGTTTCACCCGGTTGTTTGCGAGCTTTATCGGCACGCCCCGGCATGGATTGGCCTGTGGGACGTGGAATCGCAGGAGGGCGCGGATTGCATCGTGCACCTGAAGCCGGAAGCAATGAACAAGAACCGCTTTGTTGGCGCCGATTTTGACGCGATCTACTGGCCGTGGCTGAAAAGCGAGAACAAGGAATTCAGGGGGAACGCATGAAGTTGATTGACGAATCGGTAGACCTTTCTGCCTACCTGAAAGAGCCGGAAGACGCGCATAAGGTGCGCCCCGCTTCTGAGCTTGCCGACGATGTGGTCAATCTTTTCTATCGCCCGCGCAACAACCCGAAGGTTGGTCTTGGGTTTAACAAAACGCGAGATGACTTTGAATGCCGTCCTGCAGAAGTGACCTTGTGGGCCGGGATCAACGGCCACGGCAAGAGCCAGTTTGTCGGCATGACGTCGATGCATCTGTGCGCACAGGATCAGCGAGTGTGCATTGCGTCGCTGGAAATGAACCCCACCCGCTTGATGGCTCGCATGTCTCGTCAAGCGTGGGGCGGAATTGATCCGAGCATGGAATTTATTCGCAAGTTCCACGCTTGGACAGATGGGCGTCTCTGGCTCTACGACCACGTGGGCAACTCTAGCCCGGAAAAGATGATCGCCATCATCCGCTACGCGGTGGATGCATTCGGCATTCAGCATTTCGTGGTGGACAACCTGACGAAGGTTGTGGATGGAGAAGACAACTACAACGCGCAGAAAGACTTCGTGAACCGCCTGTGTGGTGTGGCCCATGACACAGGTGTCCATGTTCACCTTGTCGCTCACGTGCGCAAGAGCCGCAGCGAGAAAGAGCAGCCGGGCAAGTTCGATGTGAAAGGCGCCGGCTCGATCACTGACCTTGTGGACAACGTGTTCATCGTCTGGCGCAACAAGGCCAAGGAAGAGGCCATGCGCTCAGGACAGCAGTACGACATGGGCGAGCCGGACACGATCCTGCAGCTTGAGAAGCAGCGCAACGGGGAAACGGAGGGTCACTACGGCTTTTGGTTCGATCCCGCCTCCCTGCAGTACCTGGAGATGCGCGGCGATTTGCCGACGCGGCTCAAGATCGAATTGGCTTATAGCGAACAGCGCGCTTAAGGCGCCGGAGGAAGCATGAACTGCAAACCCGGGGATTTGGCTTACATCGTGCGCTCCCTCTTCCCTGAGAACGTTGGGAAAGTGGTGAGAGTTATTGAGCCTGCAGACTCTTGGAATGGCAATGAAGGATGGATGTGTGAGGTTTGCACTCCACTGAAAGCCTTGAAGCCAGAAGGAATTGTCCAAGCGGTAAAAGTGATTCATTGCCGGGATAGCAGCCTTCGACCAATCAGCGGCGTTCCATTGCATGACGTAGAGCGCGACGAGGTAACAGCATGAACAGCACTGACCCGGAATGGATCCAAATTTGGCTCATCTTGTTTGTGATTCTTTTTCTGATTCTAGCTTTGATGCCATGAGAAGGGCGGCAAAGGTCGATTCTAACCAAGCCGAGATCGTGGCGGCGCTTCGGAAGATCGGTGCAAGGGTCGAGCCGATGCACTCAATGGGGCGCGGCTTCCCCGATCTGCTGGTGATGTGGCGTGGTGTTCTAACGTTGCTTGAAGTGAAGGACGGCAGTAAATCACCCAGCAGGAGAAAGCTAACTCCAGATCAGATCGAGTGGCACGCGCAATGGGGTGAATGCGTTCGAGTAGTGGAAAACGTGGAGCAGGCCATAGAGGCCATCGGCGGTTGATTGAAGGACGTTAGATAGGAGGAAGACATGCGCTGCACAAACTGCGGTGGCTATCACTCGTTGAGTCAGTGCCCATGGAATCGGCATCTGTGCGTTAGGTTGGCTGGGAGGTAATTATGAAGATCTTCGCAGAGCGGTTGAAACTAGCGCGCACAGAGCGGGGTATCAGCCAGCGTGAGCTTTGCCGCCGCCTTGGGGTAAGCCAGAACTTGGTGGGCGAATACGAGCGGGCAGAAGCCATTCCCAAGATCGATAGCCTGCTTGCGATTGCTCAGGAGTTGGATTGCACGACGGATTTTCTTGTGGGGCTGGAGGATTAGCCATGGAGCACGAGAAAAAGCATCACCACGGCTGGGTGAATCTGTATCGCGGGCACAGCAACACTCCGCCCCGCGTAAATGGGTTCGTACATCCAACAGAGCATGTAGCCAAAGAAGTCGCAAAGATGCACGGTGACGACTGCATTGCTACCGTTAGGGTGGAGTGGGAGGAGTGATGGCTACCTACGAACAAGATCCAATCACCGAAGCCAAAAAGTGCGCCGCTCAGCAAGCAGTAGATATGCACGCTGGTAACGAGCAACAACCAGAGCCCGTGCGCCAACCTACCGAGCAGATCGACTGGGAAAAGCATCGCCAATTCATGCGGGGGCTGGGATGACATATCGCAACCGTGACCTGCTCGGTGTCGTTCACGAGCTGGAATGCGTGAACTGCGGCGCCCATGGCGTACAAGCTGCCCATGCAAATCTGCAGGAGTTTGGCAAAGGCATGGCCACCAAGGCTAGCGATGCGGCAATTATGAGCTTGTGTCCGCCTTGTCATGCAGCGTTGGACCAAGGCAAAGACATGACCAAGGACGAGCGCCGAGCCATGCAGTTTGAATGCATCACCAGAACTTACGTGCGCTTGATGGAGCGCGGTCTGATTGAGGTGGCGAAATGACAGTCAGCGAAGCCAGCGTAAAAGCCGTGTACGAGCACGTCAAAGACATGGGCGAAGCGAAATTCGGTTGCGATGAAATCGCGCAAGCCATGGGCCGATCCCGTGAGAACGTCCGGGAGACATTGAGCGCTCTGGCAAAGCGTGGGCTGATAGAGAAGCTACAGAAGCCGCAACGGAAATTTTGCGGTAACTCGTTGCTCTACAGGCGCACGAATCTGCTCTACATCGCGCCAGATGACAAAGCAGACCGCTATGACTTCCGAGAGCTATACGCGGCATGGAAGATTCGGGCGGCGCAAACTTGGACGGGCATTTCACGCACCCATGAGTGCTTGGATGAGCCGCGAGGCTTTGGGGAATTCGCTGACGGTACGTGTCTATAGGGGGATGATGTGACAGATCAGGAACTTAGCGCCTATTGCCTTGAATGGGCTCGCTGGTGCCGGACGCGGCGATATTTTGCGCCACCTGTGCCACCGAACATTCTTGCTCAGCTACAGCCAAGACGGCGCGTAACGAGCGAACCAGATGGCCCGCTTGACCCCATGATGTCTTACTTCAACATGGCTGTGCATGGATTGGCAGAGCAGGAGCCCGGAGAGCATATTTGCTTCACTCTCTACTACTTCCATGGATTTAGGCCAGTCAAAGCAATTGCTGCCGCCATGGGAATCGGCAATCGAACTTTCTACGACCGGCTGCACAGATTTGCTCGCCGCGCCTATCAAATGGCTGCAACGATCAAACGTGTGCAATTGGAAGAGTGTGCGGAAAAATCCGCGCAACAAAGTTAGTTCGTAGCCGCGCGATTCTTTCTAAAATCCATAGTTAATAAGGATGCTGAGAGATTGCGCTCATGGGATGGCCTGCCCCGAATGATGTCGTTTTAGATAAAAACGAATCGCGGCGCAGGCTTTACCGCAATAGGCGAGATGCCCTCAAAAGAGAAATTGAGGAACTTCGTGAGCGCAAAGAAGAGCGTGAGCGTAGAAGTTCGGCTGATCCAACACTTGATGCAATTGTTGATCTGCTGAGAAGTCAAGCTTTTGATGATTGGTATCACGCCCTTACCGGTGAGAGCAGCGTTGATTGGGTGGACTCGGTTTTAAACGTATCGCCCAAGTTCTTGCATCCTATCGGGATGACAATGGTTGAGTGGATTGAGTTCTCTTACAAGAACATGGTCCACAAGCACAGAATGCGGCATTCCGGCTACAAACTTCTTGTGGCCGAGGAAATCCGCAATTGCAAGGATTCTCATCGACGCAGACGATTGCAGCAAAGGCTTGCAACGCCGAGATGGGCTGACCCTTCTGAAATAGCAAAGATCTACCGCCAGCGCGACCGTCTAAACAAACAGACCGGCATAGCTCACGAAGTAGATCATATTGTCCCTATCCAGCATCCGCTGGTGTGTGGACTTCATGTGGAACACAACTTGCGCGTTATTACAAAGACGCGCAATCAGGCAAAGCTCAACCATTTTATGGTTGATTAGATGCAATGCTGTAATTCGTGTGCCCGCCTTGAGCGGGCTTTTTCTTTGGGGTTCCAGATGGTGACACGGAAGCAAAAAGAGGCTGACACCGTGGCCCATTGCGGTAATTGCCGGTACTTCAAAGAAGAGAAAGAAGGCTACGAGACGTGCCGACGAAATCCGCCTCAAGTCATGATTGACGAGGAAGGAAATACGTCGAGCGTGTTCCCGCCCATCATTGCGGCTGAGTGGTGCGGCTGCTGGGCGCCTAAGCTGAATGCCTGATGGCCTCGTTACGAGACTTTGCGACTGCGCGGGAATGCGAATTCCTAGACGCCATCGAGAAGCACGGTAGCGAGCGCAAGGCGGCAGAGGCTCTAGGCGTCAATCGCGGGACGGTATCGAGCGCTATTCGGCGTGTTAGGTACAAAGCGGCCCGACAAGGTTATGCGCCGGGGCATTGGACTGGCGGCGTCGCACCAGGCTATTTGACGGGCAAAGTCACTGTTGCGGTCAATGCCAAGACGGGAGAGGTTGAGCGCTATTGGCAGCGCCAACATCCTGACGCCAATCAGATTGAGGAAGCTATCCGCGCGGCAGCCGAGGCGATGGCAGAAGATTTGCCGCGTGTTAAGGCCGCACCGTTTGATGGCAAGACAGACAGCGCGTTGTGCAACCTAGTGGTTTTCACGGACTACCACCTAGGAATGCTGGCTTGGCACAAGGAAGGCGGGGCTGACTGGGATCTGAAGATCGCCGAGCAGATGTTGTTGGCCGCGTTCCTGCATTTGGTGGAATCGTCGCCCAAAGCTGAGAAGTGCGTTCTGGCTCTGCAGGGAGATTTCCTGCATACGGATGGGTTGCTTCCGGTAACTCCGGCGCATCACCACGTGCTGGACACGGACGGGCGGTTCTCTAAGATCGTTGCAAGTGCCATTCGCGTGATTCGCCGTCTGATTGACCACGCATTACAGAAGCATCATGAGGTGCACCTGATCGTGGCGGAAGGCAATCACGATGAATCTAGCTCGGTATGGCTGCGCCAGATGTTTGCGGCCCTGTATGAGCAAGAGCCGCGTCTGACGGTCAACGCATCTGAGTTGCCTTTCTATGTGGTGCAGCACGGTGAAGTCATGCTGGCTTTCCACCACGGCCACAAGGTAAAGAACGAGCATCTTCCTGGCTTATTCGCGGCGCAGTTCGCGTGGATGTGGGGGCAGACAACGAAACGTTATTGCCACACTGGGCATCGGCACCACGTGGACGAGAAGGAATATGCCGGGATGACTGTCATACAGCATCCTACTCTCGCGGCCCGAGACGCATATGCAGCGCGCGGCGGCTGGATCTCGGAAAGAGCCGCGCAGTCGATCACGTATCACGAGAAATACGGGCAAGTCGCAAGAAACATCGTGACGCCCGAGATGTTGAGCCCCATTCGGTAGCTAGATCCGCCAGCACTGCCTTTACGGCGCACATATCGCGCTGGGCCTGGGTCTGGCTCCCTAATGGGGGCTTTCACGCATGGCGATCAAGAGGCGAGAGGCCGTAGCAGCGGCCATGGAGACTCGCTGAAAGTCGAAAGGCAAACGGACAGGCGTTATTGCTAGCCGAGAGGAGTCCGGTAGGGGTTCGAATCCCGCCTTGGTCGCCAGCCGTGAGGGGTTTTAGGGTATAGCCCGCGAGACCGCCCATGGATTGATCGTGGTCGCCCCTCAACCAGCAGTTAGCGCTGCACAAGAGTTATCGACGCGTCTCCTCCAGGTTGGCTATCCAACCACTCGCGCCCTGCTGGCATGTGTAAGTGGGGCGCTTCTTTTTGGGGCCAATCATGGCGAATTTGACAGCATCACAGCGCAAGGCAATGCCAGCCAAGGAATTTGCAGGCGGCAAGCCTTCCGGTGATAAGACCGGGCGCTTTCCGCTGAATGACAAAGCGCATATCCGTGCAGCCGAGTCGTACGAGCGTTTTGCAACGCCTGCCGAGAAGAAGCGCATCGATGCAGCGGCCAACAAGGCGTTCGGCAAAGACCGTGATGCAAAGCCGAGCAAAGAACGTGAAGTGCAACACCCGCAGAGCCACAAGGCCTTTGAGGACTTGGGCAAGTAATCAACGCTTAACTTGGAGCGCTACCCGTAAGGGCGCGGCTGAGAGTTATGAAACTGTATTTTGTTCCTGTAGAACACGAAGAAACAATGATGGGCTTGCTGCGCCGCATGAATGAAAGCGGAAGCCCGCAGCCCGGGCAAGTCTTTTTTGTTGAGCCCCATGAGATGGCGGCATTGCTTGCATCTCACATCATTGATACGCCCGAGCGAGGCGATATTGCTGAGAGCCATCTGAAAGTGGCAGACAAAGAATACACAGCATCATCCTTTTCCAAGCATGTTGTGCATGCTGGTGAGAATCAGACAGAGCCAGTACAAGTTTTCGACGATTCGCCTTTCTGGAATTCGATTCTGAGGGCCAGAGAGGGTCGGGAAGCGCCCAAAGACGCAGCATCTGAATGCGTTAATATTCCTAAAAGTCATCTGAAGTAGGGGTCTATAGATGGCAAAAGGAATAAAGACAGGTGGCCGTCAAGCTGGCACGCCGAACAAAGCAACAGCCGATGTGAGAGCGCTTGCCCAACAGTACGGGGAAGACGCTATCCGTGAGTTAGCAACGATCCTGACGACTAGTGAGAATCACTCGGCTCGAATTGCAGCCGCAAAGGAACTGCTAGACCGAGGCTACGGGAAATCAAAACAGTCAGTAGAACTTGGCGGCCTAGACGGTGGGCCAGTGCAGTTCGAGCGGATTGTGCGAGAAATTGTCGATCCTTCGTCTTCAGACGCCTAGAGCGTTCAAGCCGCTCCTAAAGCCTGGGCGGTACAAGGCTGCCCACGGTGGGCGAGGCTCCGGCAAGTCTCACTTTTTTGGTGAGCTGTGGCTAGAAGAAAACATAAGCGGCAAGTACGACTTCGTATGTGTTCGGGAAACACTCAAATCGCTTGAGTTTTCGGTAAAGAAGCTTCTAGAAGCAAAGATTCAAGCCTTCAACGCGGGTGACTATTTTGATGTGCAAGATCGGCGGATCTTGTCACGTCATGGTGGCGTGACGATCTTTGAGGGCATGCAGAATCACACTGCCGAATCAATCAAGTCACTTGAGGGCTTTGATCGAGCGTGGTTCACAGAGGCGCAGAACGCGACAGATAAAAGTCTGACGATCCTTCGGCCGACGATTCGTAAGCCTGGATCTCAGCTTTGGTTTGACTGGAACCCAGATCAGCCAACAGATCCGATTGATGTGCTGTTGCGCAGCGAAGTGCTGCCGCCCAATGCAATCGTTGTGCAGGCTAACTACATGGATAACCCATGGTTGCCTGATGAGTTGCGCGCTGAAATGGAGTTTGACAAGCGACGCGACCCAGACAAGTACGCCCATGTTTGGCTCGGAGGATACCGGCAGAACAGCAATGCGCGCGTTTTCCATAACTGGACCGTTGAAGAGTTCGATGTGGACCCGGCGCAGATAATTCGGCAGGGTGCTGACTGGGGTTTCTCAGTCGATCCAACGGTGCTTGTGCAGTGTTACATCGTTGGCCGCAAGTTGTATGTGCCATATGAGGCGTATCGAGTTGGCTGCGAGATTGTGGATACGCCAGCATTGTTTATGACGGTGCCAGATAGCGAGAAGTGGCCTATTACGGCTGACTCTGCGCGACCGGAAACAATCAGCCATATGCAAAAGAATGGTTTCCCCAAGATCATGCCTGCGATTAAGGGCGCGAAATCTCTTGAGGAAGGCGTCGAGTTCCTAAAGTCCTTCGACATCGTTGTGCATCCGCGTTGCCAGCATCTGATTGATGAGTTGTCGCTCTACAAATATGAAGAGGACAAGCTCACGGGCACGGTGCTCCCGAAGTTGGAAGACAAGGATAACCACGTAATCGACGCGCTGCGATATGCCTGCGAAGGCGCGCGGCGCGCAGTCAAGAAACAGAAATCTGAAGACAAACCGCAACGTCACCGGCCAACTGGCGCCGGGGGCTGGATGGGGCATTGATGGCACGCAAACGCAAGGAAGCAGACGGACTCGATCCGATAGTGAAGGAAGCGCAAGACCGCTTTCGTCGCTGCCAGGAGTTCGAGGACTCGTTTCGCCGTTTGTTTGTCGAGGATGTGAAGTTTGCCAATGGCGACCCGGACAACGGCTGGCAATGGCCGGATCAGATTCGCAATTCACGTGATGGAGACCAACGCCCGTGCCTGACGATCAACAAAACGCGTCAGCACAATCTGCAGATCATCAACGACGCGAAGAAGAACAAGCCCAGCATCAAGACGCTGCCTGTCGATGGGCAGGCTGACGTTGAGATCGCCAAGATCCTTGATGGCATCGTTCGCCATATTGAGTACAACAGCCACGCCGAGACGGTCTACGACACGGCCACCGAGTTTGCGGTTGAGGGCGGGATTGGCTATTGGCGAGTAGTGACTGAATACGCGCACGATGGCAGCTTTGAACAGGAAATATTCCTGCGGCGCATCAAAGATCCGATGACGGTCTATCTAGATCCGGACATTGAGTCTGCGGACGGGTCTGACGCAAAGTTTGCCTTTGTATTTGAGGACATCACCAAGGAAGAGTTTGAGGCGCAGTATCCTGGTGAAGAGGCCAATGATGTGGCCTTCCCGCTGGATCGCACGGGCAATGCGTGGTTGGACAAAGACAAGATCCGTGTCGCCGAGTACTTCTACAAGCGTCCCAAGAAAGACACGCTAGTCAATCATCCGGTCAACGGCCCGATGCTGTTGTCGGACGTGGAAGATCCGGAAGAGGCCAAGATGTTGATGGCTGATCCGCAGGTCATGAAGCGCGAAGTGATGATGCCGGAAATCACGTGGTGCAAGATCGCTGGTAACAAGGTGATCGACACCAAGCCTTGGCCCGGTCGTTATATCCCAGTTGTTCGAGTAGTTGGCGAAGAGCGCTTGATTGAGGGCAAGATTGAGCGCAAGGGGCACACGCGGAACCTTAAGGACGCGCAGCGCATGTACAACTACATGTCGTCTGCGAATGTCGAGTTCATCGCGCTGCAGACCAAAACGCCATTTATCGCCGCTGCAGAGGCAATTGAGGGTTATGCGTCCGAGTGGGCGCATGCCAATACGGACAATCTGCCCTATCTGCCATACAACGCGCGCGATGAACAGGGTAATGAAATCCCGCGCCCGCAGCGTGAACAACCTCCAGTTGGTGCGCAGGCATATCTAACCGGCATGCAGACGGCTCAGCAAGAGCTAATGATGGCGTCCGGACAGTACCAAGAGCAGTTTGGGCAGCCGTCGAATGCACAGGCTGGTGTGGCGATCCAAGCGCGTCAGCGTCAGGGTGATACGGCAACGTATCACTATATCGACAATGTGGCCCGCGCTATTCGTTACACGGGTCGCATTCTGATCGATCTAATCCCCAAGATCTATGACACGCGCCGCGTGGTGCGCATTCTTGGAGAGGATGGCAGCGAGACGTTCGCAACGATTGACCCCGAGCAGCAACACCCGGTTGCAATGGAGAACGGTCAGCCTGCGCCGCCTGAGAAGGACCGAGAAGGCCAGGACATTAAGCTCATCTACAACCCTGGCATTGGTCGCTATGACGTAACTGTTGAGGTTGGCCCGAACTTTGAGACGCGCCGTCAGGAAGCATTCAATGCGCTGACGCAGATCATGTCGCAAGATCGCGATCTTATGAAAGTTGCAGGCGATCTATTGTTCAAGGCCGCAGATTTTCCGATGGCGGATGATGTTGCCGAACGGATCAATCGTACGATCCCGGCGCAGATCAAGGGTGAAGGCCCAAGCCCAGAAGAGCAGGACATGCAGCAGAAGATGCAGCAGATGGGCCAGATGATCGAGCACCTTGCTCAGCAGCTTCAAGACGCGCACATGGGCCGCGAGCAGCAAGATACCAATATCAAAGCATATGACGCAGAGACGAAGCGTTTGCAAGCACTTGGGCAGCCCCTGGACCCCGAAATGATTTCTCACGTGGCAACGCAAGTCGTCATGCAGATGCTGCAAACAGGAATGCCAGCGCCACCGCCAGATCAGCAACAGCCAACCAACCCCGCTTCGGCGGGTTTTTTTTCGCCCGCGCAACCACAAACGGAGCAATAAATGGGATACCCCGGTCTTTTGCAAGACGCGTCTAACCCGACGCCAATCTCTACGCTTTTCATCATTCGCCAAGTGCTGACACCCACTGCTGTTGGTGCCAATACCACTGTTGAGCAGACCTTTACGGTACCGGGCCTTCAAGTTGGCGATTCGCTCGACATCAACAAAGCCTCGCATCAAACGGGCCTGAGCATCGGCAATGTGCGCGTGTCAGCGGCTAACACGTTGGCAATCCAGTACGTGAATACCACTGCTGGCTCGATCACGCCCACCAGCGAGCAATACATCATCGGCGGCCAACGCTAACCGCCAACAGCTTCAAACCAAACCGCCTTCGGGCGGTTTTTTTTCGTCCGCACTCGGCGGTTACCGAGGCTTCTCTCTTGGATTCGTCCATGCAAACCGAAGAAAACGCAGTCCCGCAAGAAGACGTAACGCCTACGGAAGAACAGGCGCAACAGCCCGCTGAAACGACATCGGAATCGGGCACCGAAACCCCCACAGAAACCACCGAAGCGACGCCAGAGCACGCGCCCAAGAACTGGGCAGAACGCCGCATCGACAAATTGACGTGGGAGAAAAACGAGGAAAAGCGCCAGCGCGAAGCGTTGGAAGCGCAATTGCGGCAGTACCAGCAGCCCACGGATCAGCCCAAGCCGGTGACGGAACAACCGTTGACGGCAGAGCAAATCCGCGTGGAAGCGAAACGACTGCTTGAACAAGAGCGCTTTGATAACGCCTGCAATAAGACCTTTGAAGCCGGGAAAAAAGAATTCCCCGATTTTGAAAAGTCTTTGCGCACGTTCGGAATGCT
The DNA here is from genome assembly GCF_024158925.1 of Ralstonia chuxiongensis. Taxonomy (NCBI): domain Bacteria; kingdom Pseudomonadati; phylum Pseudomonadota; class Betaproteobacteria; order Burkholderiales; family Burkholderiaceae; genus Ralstonia; species Ralstonia chuxiongensis. Next base: position 454,117 of record NZ_JAMYWC010000004.1, read on the forward strand.
TGGTGGCGCACCACAAGAGTTTCTTGAGGTCGTTACCGAAATGGATGCCGGTCACAAGGTGATTCACCACCTTGGGGCCAATCCAGAAGAAGCCGAACGCCTGCTGTCACTTCCTCCGTTGCGCATGGCTCGGGAATTGGCGCGTCTAGAAACGTCGCTTTCCAAAGCCCCTCCTGTCTCCAAAGCCCCTCCACCGATTTCGCCCGTTAGCGGACGTGCGGCTCCCGCAGAGCCGTCCGAGTTCGCGTCAACGGCGGAGTACGTCGCGTGGAAGAAGGCAAACCGCAAATGAGGTTTTAAATGTCAAACACCCTTCTTACTCCGACCAAGATTCTCGATGAATCGCTGATGATTCTTGAGAACAACCTCGCTTTCACCAAGCGAGCAAACCGCGAATATTCGGATCAATTCGCTCGCACTGGCGCCAAGATCGGCGCAACGGTCAACGCTCGTAAGCCCAACCGCTTCGTGGGTACGACTGGCCCGAACCTGAACATCGAAAACGTGAACGAAACCAGCGTGCCCATCACGCTGACGACTCAGTTCCACGTCGATTTCACGTTCTCATCGCAAGAACTGACGTTGATCGTGGATGAGTTCGCTGATCGCTATCTGAAGCCTGCCATGGCGACTATCGCCAACAAGCTGGACTTCGACGGCCTGGCGCTCGCTGCTAACGTGGCAAACAACGTTGGTACGGTTGGGACCACGCCGAACGACATCAAGGTACTGCTAGACGCTGGTGTGAAGCTGGACAACGAAGCTTGCCCGCGTGACGGCATGCGTACGGTTGTATGGGATCCAGCAACCAACGGCTCAATGGTTAAGTCGGCTGCTGGCCTGTTCAATCCGTCTCCGAAGATTAGCGATCAGTACGACAGCGGCATCTTCTCGCCGTCGGGTCTGGGCTTTGACATCGGCATGGATCAGAACGTGAACACCTTCACGACTGGTACGCGCACGAACGGCACCGTGAACGGCGCAGGTCAAACGGGTTCGACTCTGATCTTGGCGGGCCTGGGCGCTGGCGGCACCGTGAACAAGGGTGACACGTTCACCATCGCCAACGTCTTCGGTGTGAACCCGCAAAACCGCCAATCCACGGCTGTGCTGCGTCAGTTCACCGTGACCGCCGCCGCAACCGCTGACGGTTCTGGCAACGCCACTGTGTCGATCTTCCCGCCGATCAACACTGCCGCTTCCAACCAGCAATACCAGACGGTTTCTGCTGGCCCCGCTAACGGCGCTGCTGTTACGTGGGACATCGCAGCATCGACCTCGTACGTTGCGAACCTCGCATATCACCGCGATGCGTTCACGCTGGCAACTGCTGACCTGGAAGACGTGAGCCAGTACGGCGCATGGGGTGCTCGTCGCAACTATCGCGGCATCTCGATGCGTATCAGCCGCCAATACGCAATTGGTACGGATACCGTGCCGTGCCGTATTGACGTGCTGTATGGCTGGGCGCCGATCTACCAAGAGCTGGCCTGTCGCATCGTCCGTTGATGCTAATTCGCCAATCCGCCCCCTCTTCGGAGGGGGTTTTTACTTCTGGGGATCAAATGTCCTACGAGTTTCAGTTGTACCCGGCATGGGTCAGCAAGGAAGGCGAAGAGCCGAAGCTGGTGAAAGACGAAGCTGAATTTCACGCGCTTGGGGAGGGCTGGAAGTTGCCAGAAGCTGCACCTTTCACTCCGCGCGAACAAGGTCCCGACTTTCAGGAATATCCGAAGTGGGTCAATGGCGTGATTGTGAACGATGCCGATGCCGAGGCTGCACTTCTAAAAGCCCAGCCAGACAGTGAGCGCGCAATCCTGCTCAAATTGGCTGAAGACAAGGGCATCAAGGTTGATGGCCGTTGGTCGGATGCCAAGTTGCGTGCCGCTGTTGAGTCCGTCGAATGACAACCGCCGTCGATCTGCTCACGCTGGCGCTGAAAGACATCGGCGCGCTCGGCATTGGTCAATCTATTGGCCCTGACGATACGGCAGATGGTCTGGCTACACTCAACATGATGTTGGGTGAATGGCAAGCCGAACGCTTAAGCGTGTATCACCTTGTAGATACAGCCATTCCGTCTACTGGTGCGCAGTCTTACACCGTGGGCAGCGGCGGCAACTTCAACATCCAGCGGCCCGTGCGAATCGAAGCCGCTTATGCGCGCCTTAACGCTGGCAGCCAAAGCGCAATTGACTATCCGGTCAAGCTGATCGATGCCCGCGAGGACTACGCAAATATTGCGCTTAAGGGACTGACATCGTTCCCTAAATGGGCGTTCTATGACGCCTCGTATCCAATGGGGAATTTGCTGTATTACCCCGTCCCAAATGCCTCTTTTGAGCTTCACATCGTAACGATGGAAGTTCTGCCGCAGTTTTCCGCTCCTGGCGCGACGATCAGCTTACCGCCGCAGTACGTTTCCGCGATCCGATACAACCTTGGGCCATATTTGGCCCCCTCGTATCAGATTGAGCCGCTTCCCTCGTTGGTCCGGCGTGCCGCAAACGCAAAACGGATCATCAAGAGAATGAACGCGCAAATCCAGGCTATGAAAATGCCGCGTGGACTGCGTTCGTACCAGAAGTGGAATATCTACAGCGGGAACCCGTACTAAATGCGAGTCGTTCTTACTGGTGGGGCATACACAGCGCGCAGCCTAATTGCTGATGCGCAACGCTGCGTGAATCTGTATCCAGAAAGGAACCCAGAGGATGCGGCTGCCGCTGTTACCCACTATCCAACGCCGGGCCTCACGTTGGTATCGTCGCCACCTGTTGCCGGTGAGTCTCGGTGCATTTATACGGCCACCAATGGCGCACGATATGAGGTTGTAGCTCAAACCGTTTATTCGGTGAGTTCGAAGAATGTTTATACCGCGCTTGGCACGTTGACCACTAGTACAGGTCGCGTCTACATGGTGGACAACGGATTCAACGTCTTTTTGGTCGATGGCTCTACCAACGGGTGGGCCATCGATATGGCGTCAAATTTCATGATCCAGATTAGCGATCCGTCCTTCTATGGCGCAGATCGCGTTGATATCGTTGACGGCTATTTCATCTTCAACAAGCCCAACTCTCAGCAGTTCTACATCTCAAATTACCTAAGCATCTCGTTCAATTCGTTGGATATTACGTCCAAATCAACGTATCCGGATAACTTGGTTACATTGGCCGTGATGCATAGAGAAATTTGGCTGTTTGGCGATCAAACCACAGAGGTTTGGTACAACACCGGCGCATCAGATTTCACGTTTGGCCGCATGCCCGGCGTCTTTATTGAGCATGGGTGTGTAGCAAAGCACTCAGTAGCAAAACATGATCTAACGCTGATGTGGCTGTCGAAGGATCAGCAGGGGCAAGGCATTGTCTTGCTAGGCAAGAACTACACAGCAAGCCGCATCAGCACACACGCCATAGAGCAAGAGTTCCAGACATACAGCCGCATTGACGATGCAGTTGGTTATACCTACCAACAAGGCGGCCATGTTTTCTATGTGCTGAGCTTTCCTACGGCAAACAAGACGTGGTGCTACGACATCACTACGGGGCTTTGGCACCAGCGTGGCTATTTGGAAGGCAGCGGAACATTTTCGCGTCATCGTGGCGTGTGTCATTCATTCAATCAAGGTAGAAACCTTGTTGGTGACTACGCGACCGGCAACGTGTACGCACTCGATCCGAATTCATACACAGACAATGGCAACCCGATTCTTTGTGTGCGCTCTTTCCCACACATTGGAGCTTCGGGTAAGCGCGCTCTTTTCAGGCAGTTTGTCGCCGATATGGAAGTCGGACAAGGGGTGGCTGGCGATCTTACAGACCCAGCCGTATTTCTGCGTTGGTCGGATGATCGCGGGTTCTCCTGGGGGAATCCGGTGCAGGGATCACTTGGGAAGGCTGGCGACTACATCAGCGTTATCCAATTTCAGAGACTGGGTTATGCGCGCGACCGCGTGTTTGAATTGTCATGGTCTGCTGGCGTAAAGACGGCTTTGAATGGCGCCTATATCGACATGTCGGCGGCTAGAACCTGATGGCAACGAACGATAGCGCAAACTTCCCTGGGCCTAGTGTACCGATTGACCAAGATGGGAAAGTTCTGCTTTCTCAGCCATGGGTTCAGTTTCTTGTTTCGCTCCTTGTCCGAACTGGCGGGAATGGTGTTCCTAGCTCTGACATTGCTGCCCTGTTAGCGCAAGTACAGGCAGCTCAAGCGCAGGTTGATTATCAATCTGTGCAAATGCAAGATCCAAGTCTGCAAGACATACGCGCAGCAATCCAAGAAATACTGAGTCAAATCCCTTCCTCGCCAAATCTTGGTGACTACGACAGAAGGCTTGATGCGCTTGAAAGCGTCATACAACAAAGCGTTGAACTGAATTCAATCCTCAAAAAAATTGAGGAAATTGAATCGTTGTTGCCTGAAATAAGACCAACTCAAAGCGTACTTGAGCAATGGAACGCCCCGACCCTTCAAAACTCTTGGGTGAACTTCGGCGGATCTCTAAACCCGGCTGGCTATTGGAAGGACCCGCACAACGTCGTGCATCTGCGCGGCGTGGTCATGTCCGGCACTGTCAATGCAACGATTTTTCTTTTGCCTGTCGGGTACCGGCCAGCTAACGAAGAACTTTTCTCTGTCGTCAGCAATAACGCCTTTGGACGTCTCGATGTTCGGGCTGCTGGCGATGTTGTTCTTGTCACTGGAAGCAATAGCTTTGCAAGCTTGGACGGCATCACGTTCCGCGCTGCCACCTGAGGTAAAACATGGCAATCACTTATAGAAAACTATTCCAACCGGTTCAACTGGGCGTGGCGCTGGCAACGATCTTTACCGTTGATTCATCGCCAACCAATGTCCTCCTAAGGGGTGGTCGTGTACGTCTGACAAACACCTCCGCATCAGCAGTATCAGTTGAACTAGATGCTGTACCAAGCGGTGGTACTGCTGGCGTTGGCAATCAGTTGGTATCTACAAATTACACCGTGCCAGCAAATGGATGGGTAGATGTTGATCTTCCTGTTATGGCCGCATCAGATTTTTTGCAAGGTAAGGCTGGTGTAGCCAACGTGATTACAGTGCATTTCATGAATGGGGGCTTGTTCTCGTGAGGAATTTTTTGAAGATCGCGGATGGCGTGAATGTTACGCCGTTGCTAAATGCAATCTATCGCAAGCCCGTGTTGTGGAAGGCCGACGATTTTTTGAGGAAATTTCCCCAGGGTCCATTTGAGGATACGGAAACGATCTATCTTCGGTTCCAGGACCACGTCCCCTGTGAAACAGAAGAACAAGTAGAGCTATACAAGCAAAACAAGCTTGCAGGTTATGACCTGCATGAATGCCCGTGGCGTGAAGAGGCAAAGGAGTTGCCAGAAGCACGCGCGCACATCATGGCTCTCATGACAACCATGGGCGCAACTCGCCTTGGCCGCTGCATGTTGAATCGCGTAAGAGCGGGAGGCCGAATTTTCCCGCATGAGGATTCACCTTGGCACGCTTCCTACTGGGACCGCTATCACATCGTGATTCAGTCTGAGCCAGGGAATGTCTTCAAGTGCGGTGACGAACAGGTGTGGATGCGTCCAGGCGAGGTTTGGTGGTTTCAAAATTCAATCACGCATGAGGTTATCAACAACAGCGCAGAAGACCGCATTCATCTCGTTGTTGATCTGAGGTTCTGATGATTACCTTTGCTATTGAGAAGTTCACCGATTTTTATGGTGAGGCACTTCCTTTGTTGCACGAGCATTACGCCGAGATTTCCACGCACAAAGATCATGAGGTTTCCCTTGAGCCGATGGTAGAGATCTACCAATCGCGAGAAGCAGAAGGTGCACTACTTGTCATTGTTGGCCGAGAAGAAGGCCAAATTGTTGCATATATGCTGTGTTTCATCGCGCCAGGATTGCATTACCGCTCCTGTTTGACTTGCACCCCAGACATTTTTTATGTGGATGCCGATAAGCGAACTGGCATGACAGGCGTCCGCATGTTCCGTTTCATTGAGAAAGAGCTAAAACGACGTGGCGTTAAGCGCTGGGCTGTCGGCAGCAAAGTTCAGCATGATGCATCTGCCTTGTTTCGTTTCATAGGCTTTGAGCCAGTAGAAACGACGTACGAGAAATGGCTTTAAGGAGAATGTGATGGTTGCAGCAGCAATTGGCGTAGGTGCTGTAACGGGGTTGGCCGGCGCCGCCATGACATCGAGTGCGGCTAGTGACGCAGCTGATACGCAGGCAGGCGCAGCAAGATATTCAGCTGATCTGCAGAACGGTCAATGGCAGCAAACACAGCAGAACCTTAAGCCATATCTTGACTTTGGTTCGTCAGCCATCAACCCGTTGCGATCTGCAATGGGGTATGACTCCAACTGGAATCTAGATCCCAACAACATCCTGAACCAGACATTCAAGGCGCCTACTGCCGCTGACGCTGCGGCAACGCCTGGGTATCAATTTACGCTGGATCAAGGGCTGCGGGCTGTTCAAAACTCAGCCGCTGCGCGCGGGCTTGGTACTTCTGGTGCAGCGCTTAAAGGCGCTTCTTCGTACGCTACTGGACTGGCAGATTCGACGTACAACGATGTATTCAATCGTGCCCTGCAGACATTCAATACCAACTATGGATCTGCTGCGAATCGCGTGAACCGATTGAGCAGCATAGTAGGAAGCGGACAGAACGCTGCGGCAACAAATGGCTCGCTTGGGGCGCAGACCATGAACAGCATTGGCGATACGCTAATGAGTGGCGCCAATGCATCTGCTGCTGGTCGAGTGGGAAGCGCCAATGCCCTGGCTAACGGCTTGAGCGGCGTTGGTAGCAATGCACTGCTATACGGGATGATGAGTGGCCCTAACAACGCTGCTGGCGGTTCTTGGAGCACTGCATTTAATCCAAACGACACAAGCACTTACTTCAATAACCCTGCTGCCTACGGTTGATCAAATGCCACTTGACTACACGATCCCCCTAAAAGCAGGGGCTGGCGTACAAACCAACCCGCTGCAAACGGCAATGCAAGCTGCGCAATTCCGCATGTCAAACCTGAATGCTCAGGCATTGCAACAGGGAATTGATGCCAACAATGCTGCATCGCAGGCGTTCAAGGAATCGACAGATGCGAATGGCAACACGGATTACAACAAGTTCCGTTCGATCATGGCATCTGGGGCTGGCGCCTATAACCTGCCGCAGATCAATAACAGCATTCTTGATGCACAGCAAAAGCAACAGACGCTTGATACAGGAAAGCTCGATCAGTCGATCAAGGTTCAATCAGGCTTACGGCAAGGTCTTGGCACTCTCATGCAAAAGCCGGATTTGTCTCCTACTGATGTCCTGAGTTTCATGGGGACGCAACTTCAGGCTGGAGCTGTGACGCCCCAAGTGGTTGCAGCTGAAATGCATAGCATGCCGACGGATCCAGGACAGTTGCGCCAATGGCTGACGCAGCACTATCAATCTGCGCTGCAAGGCGAGACGCAAATGCGCGCCATGTTCCCGCAGTACAGCAAGCTAAACACTGGCCCTGCAACTGTAGCGGTCAACGAAAATCCGATGGCGCCCGGTGGCGTTGGGGCTGTCGGCTACACGGTCAAGAATGGCTTGTCTCCGGAAGCCGCATCTGCTCCAACGCAAGTCGGGATCACCCCTAGCGGTGCTCCAATTACTGGAACGCGCGAGCAGTTTGTTAATCAATCCAACCAGAAAGGCGGTGTCCAGACTGCCCTATCTCCCTACGAGACGGCTTCTCAAGGAAAGGCTGCCGATTACGAGCAAGACATGAACGGTCGTGCCCGTGCCGCAGCAAACTCTTCCCACTATTTGAACGAAGCGCAGGCGCTATTGCAGGGCGTAAAAACTGGCGGTGGAACTGAAAAGTGGAAAGACCTTGCGGAGCGAGCTCAAGCGATTGGTGTGCCGCGTGACATCGTGGACAAGATCGCGGGCGGCAACCTTGGCGACGTGCAAGCGCTCGGGAAGGTTCTCATGCAGGGGGCCATCCAACAAATGCAATCTGGTTTCAACGGTACAGGTGCTGTTGCAAACGTAGATGCGTTCATGAAGAACAACCCGAACCTGAATACCGATCCACGTGGAATCGAAAAGATGATTGGGTTCATCAACGGCATGAACGGCGCGGTAGGGAAAGAGCAGCAAGCCTATCGAGATTTCGTCAATAAGGGCGGCAACCCAACCGATTTCCCTGCTAAGTGGAATGCAAGTCCAACCATGCGCGCTTTCACTGGCCAGATCACGCCTGTGAAAACTGGCACCTACAACGGTCGCAAGGTTGTTCAATATTCTGACGGTTCGGTGGACTACCAATGAGCAAAGACATCGACGCCTTTGTGCGCACCAATCTGCCGACCGCGCAGGCGGTAGCAAGCAAGATCGGCGTTGATCCGATGGTGCTGCTCGGGCAATGGGGGCTTGAGACTGGGTGGGGTAAGTCTGTCATTCCTGGCACGAACAACCTAGGCAACATCAAAGGCCAAGGTGCGGCGGCAACCGACAATATGACGGGTTCGACGGATCAGTATCGCGCCTATCCCACGCTGGACGCATTCGGACAGGATTTCAGCGGTCTTATCAGCCGCAAGTATCAAGGCGCCATGAACACCGGCCCAGATGCTGTCGCATATGCAACCGCGCTTAAGAAAGGCGGCTATGCGGAAGATCCGCAGTACACCACGAAATTGCCTGCTGCTGTGCAGTCTGTGCGTGCCTCCCAGGGCATCGACATTGACCCCAGCAAAATCCAATGGGACGCCCCTCAATCTGGTGGCTCGCCAGATATTGCGCCGCAGATCGATGCGTCAAAAATTCAGTGGGATTCTGCGCCAACAGCCGTATCAAAAGTAATACAGCCTGCACAACAGCAAACTTATGATCCGACATCCGGCATGAGCACCTTTGATAAGGTGATGGCCGGTGCTGGTAAATCTGTCGTTGATCTTGGGCATGGCATTCGCCAATTGGGGGCGGAAGCTGGTAACAAACTAGGGCTGGTGAGCGACCAAACGGTCGGTGATTTGCGCGCTCAAGAAGATGAACGTAAAGCGCTAGACGCCCCCTTGATGCGAACTGGTGCGGGGACAGCGGGCTATGTTGGAGGAATGCTAGCTACATCAGTCATTCCAGCAACGATTGGGGCAAAGGTTGCGGCTGGCGCTGGCATGGCTAACACAGCAAATGCATTGCGCGTCATCGCCAACCCGAACACATATAAAGCAGCGGCTGCAGTTGGTGCTCTCCAAGGGGCAATTCAGCCCGTTGGTACGGACGATAGCCGTACGATGAATGCCGGTCTTGGCGCGGCTGGTGGTATGGCTGGTAATGCCATCGTGAATGGTATTGGCCGTATTGCACAGCCGGTCAAAAACGCCTTGTCTCCTATTCTTCAGCAGGGCGCCGATGTCCTCCGCAATGCAGGTGTCCCACTTGATGCCGCTCAGCAAAGCGGATCTGCGGTTTTGAACAGGATTCGTTCTGCCCTGAGCGACAATCCCTTTACTGCTGGCGGGGAAGCGACAAAGCGAGCCACGCAGCAGAGCGCTTTCAATAATGCTGTACTTAACACGATTGGGGCATCAGGAGAGGCCGCTACACCCGACGTAATGAAGGCGGCTAAGAACAGCATTGGCCAAGTGTTTAATGACGTGGCAGCGCGCAATCCTGTGGCCTACGACAATACCCTTAACCAAGCCATTACCAACATCGCCCAAGGCGCTAGGAATGAACTGAGCGATCAGCAAATGGGCATCATCACTCGTCAGATCAACAACGTTCTGGATAAGGCCAACAATCCAGGCATGGCGATTGATGGTAGTGCATACCAAAACATCAAAAGTGGACTGGATCGCATTTCTGGCGGTCAGGATACAGCGGTTGGTCACTGGGCGCGTCAATTGCGAGGCGTTTTGGATGATGCTTTGGAGCGTTCTACCGCTGCAAACGGTAACCAAGCTGACTATGCAGCGCTGCAGCAGGCACGTCAGCAATGGGGCAACATGCGCAAGATTGAGGGAGCTATTGCTGCGGACGGAAGTGGCGATATTTCTCCTGCGAAGTTGGCGAACATTGTGAACCAGAAGGCCAACCGAGCATCGTCTGTCTATGGTGCTGGTGACCAGACGTTGCCGGATCTAGCCAAGGCTGGACGCAATCTCCTGACCGATAGGTTGCCTAATAGCGGGACTGCCGCACGCGCAACCATGCAGTTGCTGGCACCGGCACTTGTGGGCGGCTCATATGGAGCGCTACAGGGGGACTGGGAGAAGGCCGGAATTGGCGCCCTTGGCGGGATCGCTTTGCCTAAAGCTGCTCAGTATGCGATCAACAATCCAGCAGTGGCCAATTATCTAGCCAATGGCATCGGGAATGATGCTGTTCGAGGTGTTCTGATGGCGCCTAGAAATAACGCGCTTTTGAATGCCCTAGTGCGTCGTTCGGTTACCCCGCAACTTCCTGTCTTCCAGAATGGGGCGCAGCAATAACCGTTTGAGCCAACAATCTGGCATGAATCGATGCACAAAGTTGTTGCAAAACCACACGATAAGGCTGTAGCAGAACAAATAGAAGGGCTTCAGCAAAAGAGCCAACAACCATAGTTTCATAGTCCCACCAGTCCCCGCCAAGTGAGGGGATTTTCATTCCTAGGCCGCCATTTGGTGGCCTTTTTGTTTTGAGGAATCCATGCAACTACTGCAAAACGGCAAACAGCAGTTCATCGATCAGAACGGGTTGCCGTTGGCAAACGGAACGGTCGGATACTACGCGCCTGGCACATTGAATCCGTTGCCCACCTACCAGGATCAAGCCGGGACTATCCAGAACGCAAATCCTATCACGTTAGATAGCCGTGGACAGGCGATTGTCTGGGGTACGGGCACTTATCGCCAGATCGTAAAAGACTCCACTGGAGTCACTATCTGGGATCAGATCATCACTTCGAGCACGAGCGCAGCGGATCTCAGTTCACAAACTGGGGCTGGTGGAACGGCCATGATCGGTTTCGATGGTGGCACGCTTGCATCCTTCCTGCTTTCCAAAAGCAACCGTGTCGTCGATTCTTTTGCGACGCTGCGCACGATCTCTAAGACGCTATATACCCGCGCCTTTGTAGATGGTTCCACGAAATCCGGGTTCGGCTTTTACTGGTGCGATCTCAGTGATACCACGACGGCGGATGACGGATGGAACAACATCGTGGCTTCTGACGGTGGCCGCTGGAAACGCGCCGAAGGAGCCATTTTCGATATAACGCTTTTGGGTGTAAAGGCCGGAACATCCACAAGCCAAAGCGCCGCCATTGCGGCCGCGCAGGCAGTTTGTGCTGTCGCTGGAAAGATCCCATATCTTCCAGCTGGTACTTATGCTGGCAGTGTGGCAATCCGAACCAGTAATTCCGGCCTTATCGGAGAAGGGTCATCTGTCACAAAAATCGTGATCCCAGCCACGACATATAGCCTTTCGTCATTTAGTATGGCCGGCCAGGTCGCCACCGTCACCACGTCAACACCGAGCGGCGTCTTTGTTGGCCAGGGTATCAGCATCAAGGGCACGTCCGCGAGCGCATACAATGTCGGCTACATCGTCACGGCCGTGCTGAGCAGCACGCAGTTCCAGTGCAAGTCGCTCAATTACACCTTCACCGATGGAACTGCAACCGGCGGCAACGTCAGCGAGGGGAATGTCTGTGATGTTGGCCAACTAGCCTACGGCAACGCTTCTACGGCGATTGCGGGCATCGTGGTGCGTGGCATTACCTTCGACGGTAACCGCTCCAACCGCACGACACCTCCAGACGATCTGACGGATTGGGGTATCGCGCTAACGAACACCAAGAATTATCACATCAGCGATGTGCGCGGCGTCAACTGCTGGCAGGGCGGCTTCGGCGCGTTCATCAACTCCAACTATGGCTATGTGCAAGCCTACGTAGAGAACTGCGGTTTCTCTGCCCAAAATCCTGCTGGCTTCGACATCAACAGCAGTAGCTACAACGAGTTCCACTGCACATCCAGCCGCTGCAACTACGGTGCGCGCGTTCTAGACAATTGCGTAGGTAACGTCGGTACTTTTGTCATCGACTCCGCTACGCAGACTGGGTTCGTCTACGGAAACCAGAACGTCAACTATTCGAGCGCGAACAACTTCCGCATCTCCGTTATCAATGGGTGTTCGATTGCCGGTGTGCAGATCACAGCGAAATGCTATTCGTCTGAGCTTGATGTGACTGCTCAGGGCACAACCGGCCCAGCAGTGCATGAAGTTCAAGCCCTCGGCGCAAATGCATCGGAGGGAAACACGTACCGCGTGAATAGCAAGAATTGCAGTGCTCAATCTGTGCTAATCGGCGGAAACAGCGGCAAATGGATTGTCAATAGCTGGCAAGACGGACGCTCCGGCGGTGCTGGCGCCGCCTTCGCCATCGATGTATATGGCAATCGAAACCAGATAGATGCCGTGGTCGAGGATTCGTCAACGCCTCAAGTACGAGGTATCGCGTTCCGCTCCGGAGCGGTCGGCAATGATGTTCTGAAGTTCACGCACAACACTCTTGTTCAGGAAATTTCGGATGCGTCAGGCGGCTATAACTTCTTCGAAGAATCGGGCTGGACAACGCCATCTTTTAGCGCTGGCTGGAGCAACACCTATGGCGCTCCGTTCAACACGATTGGATACAGGAAGCTCGGAAAACATGTGCGCCTCAAGGGCACTGTGACGGGTGGTACTGGGACCATCTTCACGTTGCCAACTGGCTATGCACCAGTTACCGGCACATATCTTTTCCCAACCGTATCTAATGGCGCATCTGCAGTAGTGGCAATCAATACAGCCGGTGTTGTTTCGCTTCAGTCTGGCTCCGCTGTATCCGTCAATCTTGACCACATCAATATTCCCATCGACGCATAACATGACTGAAAACAACGATACCTGGGCGGGGTTGTTCAAAGCTGTGGTCGCATGGATTGGCGTTCTTGTTGGAAGCATTACGCTTTCAAAGCTAGTGCTTTTTGCCACCCTTGTTTACACAGTTCTTCAAACATATGTCCTGTGGCGAGACAAATTGAAGGGTCAAGAAAATGGCAAGCTTTGATGACGCCTTCGATTCATTGATCGGTAACGAGGGCGGATATAGCAACCATCCTCAGGATCCAGGCGGTGAAACAATGTGGGGAGTAACTGCTCGCGTGGCGCGTGCCTATGGTTACACAGGACCGATGCGCGACCTTCCACGCGATACCGCCAAAGACATCGCCAAGAAGCTTTATTGGGATCCGCTACATCTGGATCAATTTGACCCGCGCGTAGCGTTTCAGATCTTTGATGCCAACTACAACGGCGGTCATCCTGTGCTCTGGATGCAGGGAGCATCAGGTGCAAATGTAGATGGCCTGATAGGGCCAAATACGATTGCAGCAGTGCAGGCCACCGATCCACTCAAGTTCATTCTTCGCTGGAATTCGATTCGCCTTCGATATTTCACAGCGCTCAAGACGTGGGCAACGTTCGGTCGTGGCTGGGCAAACCGCATTGCTGATAACCTGAAACGAGGGGCAATCTAATGCTTCCTATTGCACTAGCTTTGGCGCAATTCGCGCCGATGATTGCAGGATGGTTGGGTGGTCCTAAGGCTGAACAGGTAGCCGGGAAAGTTGTCGGCATCGCTCAACAGGTGACGGGGCAGTCTTCGCCCGATGCCACCGTCGCCGCTCTTGCAGCAGACCCTAATTTGGCCTTTCAGTTTCAGAAGGCCGTATTGGATCAGCAAGCTCACCTAGCAGATGTCGCAGCAGATGTCACCAAGGCTGAACTGGCTGCTGACACTGCCAATACTGCAGCCGTCAATGAGACGATGCAGGCTGAATCCAAATCTGACCATTGGCCAACCTATAGTTGGCGCCCATTCGTTGGCTTCTGCTTCGGCTTCGCATGGATCGGCGCGTATTTCATCATTCCCATCCTACGCGGATGGTGGCCACAGATAGCACAACCTGCGATTCCGCCAGAGGCATGGATTGCCATTGGTGGTGTGTTGGGCGTGGCTAGCTTTTTCCGTGGTCGCATGCAAGCCGATCCGCGCATTCCAACCGACAACCGAGGATAAGCATGCTAGCCCGCTACATCATGAACTGGCTGCGTTGGTGGGATCAGGGTCTGAATGTTCTTACGGGCGGCGACAGCCTAGAGACACTCAGCAGTCGAGCAGGAAAAGGCCAACGAGAAGGGAAAAAGTGGGCATGCTATCTATGCCGCTTTTTAGACCTATTCCAGCGTGATCATTGTGAGCGATCAATCAATCCAGATGATGGGTCTAACGCCACTCTTCCTGATTGACCTTCGCGCCACGCGATGATGCGCTTGCCGAGGTTGATAACCGGCTTCTCGATCACGTTGAATGCGACAGCGGACAAGGCCAGCGATACCAGCACCACGATCGGGTAAGCCATGATCATCCGCATCTCTGCCGATCGGTCGGTCATCGCGGCATTGATCATGCCCGCCACCTTCCCGAAAACCAGAAAGTGAAGCAGGTAGGCCGAGTAGCAGTACTTGCCTGCGGTTCCCATGGCCTTCATTCGGGCGATGCGCCCGAACAGCGGCGAATTCACCATCGCGCCAGCGAAGATGAAGAACAGCGGAATGCTACCGAACAGGACCTCGCTGTTGTACGTCCAGAAGTAATAAGCCGAGGCCAGCGCCAGTGCATCGTACTGCATGCCTTCCATCTTTCCGCTCGGCAACTTTCGCCATATCTGATACAGGAAGACGCCAGCCGCGAAAGCAAACAGGTGGTTGAGAGGCATGTAGAACACGGCATCATTGGCAGTCGGAATCTTGTAGATGGCTGCAACTGTCCACCAAAGACTTTGCCCGACCAAAGCGACAGCGAAGAAGACACCAGCACGGCCCGCTGTAGTCAGCACCAGCGCGAGCCCCGGCAGGAAGAAGTAAAAGACCTCTTCAGCGAAGATCGACCAGCCGCCCGGAATCACCGAGGGCACGGCGTGCTGCATGAACCCGAAGTAGAAAAAGGCGGTCGCCACAGTTTCATTGAGCGGCTTGCCATATGCATGCATGTACAGCAGGCAAGCGATCCACCACATCGGCAGAATGCGCGTCGCGCGCCGGATGTAGAAATTGGTCCACGGTATCGCCTCGGTTCCCTTGCGGGCGTTCCACGACATGAACAGTGTGAATGCGCTGACCATGAAGAACAGTTGCACGCCGCGCGCGCCCATCAGCAGCCACGAGAACACGGCCTGGTTCGAGAACGGCGAGACGCTTGCTACAGTGATCGCCGTGTGCACTCCCATCACCATCAGGATGGCGATGCCGCGCAGGCCGTTGATAAACGGCAGGTTCTGATCCTTCATTTTTTCTTCGTATTCCTCGGTGCGCCGATGCTACCTCCTGATGTGGACGGGCAGATATTCATTTGTCTTATATCTGATCTAAGAAAGAAAAATTCCGCTCCCCGTCACTCCTAGAGGTGTGTGTAATTTCGCCTTCTGACGCCCAACACTGTTCTTATATACAGTATTTTGCATTTCTGTAAGTCCTTGATTTTGTTGGAATGCCTTGCTGTGAGCCTGTGTTTACATACAGCTAATTAGGACTCAAAATCCCCCGCCGCAAGGCGTGCCGGTTCGATTCCGGCCTCGGGCACCAGAATTCAAGCCGCTTCTGTTCACGCAGAAGCGGCTTTTTCATTGGGCACTCGCCAACCCGACGACGGCCGGCAACACGCCTCGCCTGGCGTGGGATAATGCGGGTTTTGCCCCGGGCGCGGCTCAAGAGGTTGATCGCACGGGCATGAGGGCCTGTATCCGCGTGGCCCGCTCCCCATTTCGAACCTTCTTCAGTACGCACAATGCCCGCATACCGTTCCAAAACCTCCACCGCCGGCCGCAACATGGCGGGGGCACGCTCGCTCTGGCGCGCCACCGGCATGAAAGATGAGGACTTCCAGAAGCCGATCATCGCGGTGGTCAACTCGTTCACCCAGTTCGTGCCCGGCCACGTGCATCTGAAAGACCTGGGCCAGCTCGTCGCGCGCGAGATCGAAGCCGCGGGCGGCGTTGCCAAGGAATTCAACACGATTGCCGTGGATGACGGCATCGCCATGGGCCACGACGGCATGCTGTATTCGCTGCCCAGCCGCGACATCATTGCCGACTCGGTCGAATACATGGTCAACGCGCACTGCGCCGACGCCATGGTGTGCATCTCGAACTGCGACAAGATCACCCCGGGCATGCTGATGGCCGCCATGCGCCTGAACATTCCGGTGATCTTCGTCTCCGGCGGCCCGATGGAAGCGGGCAAGACGCGCCTGGCCAACCCCGTCACCAAGGCCATCGAGATCAAGAAGCTCGACCTGATCGACGCGATGGTGATTGCGGCCGACAGCAAGTATTCCGATGAGGAAGTGGCGGAAGTCGAACGCTCGGCTTGCCCGACCTGCGGTTCGTGCTCGGGCATGTTCACGGCCAACTCGATGAACTGCCTGACCGAAGCCCTGGGCCTGTCGCTGCCGGGCAATGGCACCGTGGTCGCCACGCACGCCGACCGCGAACAGCTCTTCAAGCGCGCCGGCCACCGCATCGTTGAACTGGCCCGCCAATACTACGAACAGGAAGACGAGCGCGTGCTCCCGCGTTCGGTCGGCTTCAAGGCATTTGAGAACGCGATGACGCTGGACATCGCAATGGGCGGCTCGACCAACACGATCCTGCACCTGCTGGCCATCGCACAGGAAGCCGAAATCGACTTCACGATGGCAGATATCGACCGCCTTTCGCGCGTCGTGCCGCAGCTCTGCAAGGTCGCGCCGAACACGAACAAGTACCACATCGAGGACGTGCACCGCGCAGGCGGCATCATGGCCATCCTGGGCGAACTGGACCGTGCCGGCAAACTGCACACCGATACACCAACCGTGCACGCGCCCACGATGAAGGATGCGCTGGACCAGTGGGACATCGTCCGCACGTCGGACGAAGCCGTGCAGACGTTCTACCGTGCCGGCCCGGCTGGTATCCCGACGCAGGTCGCGTTCAGCCAGAACACGCGCTGGCCGAGCCTCGATCTGGATCGCGCAGAGGGCTGCATCCGCTCGAACGAGCATGCGTTCTCGAAGGAAGGTGGCCTGGCCGTGCTGAGGGGCAACATCGCGCTGGACGGCTGCGTGGTGAAGACCGCTGGCGTGGACGACAGCATCCTTGTGTTCGAAGGCACGGCACACGTGACGGAATCGCAGGACGAAGCCGTCGAGAACATCCTCGCTGACAAGGTCAAGGCTGGCGACGTGGTGGTCGTGCGCTACGAGGGCCCGAAGGGCGGCCCCGGCATGCAGGAAATGCTGTATCCGACGAGCTACATCAAGTCCAAAGGCCTGGGCAAAGCCTGTGCCCTACTGACGGACGGCCGCTTCTCGGGCGGCACGTCGGGCCTGTCGATCGGTCACTGCTCGCCGGAAGCGGCAGCAGGCGGCGCGATTGGCCTGGTACGTAACGGCGACAAGATCCGTATCGACATCCCCAACCGCACGATCAACGTGCTGGTGTCGGACGAAGAACTCGCACGCCGCCGCGAAGAGCAGAACGCCAAGGGCTGGAAGCCTGCACTGCCGCGTCCGCGCAAGGTGTCGGCCGCACTTAAGGCGTACGCCAAGTTGGTCATGTCGGCAGACAAGGGCGCGGTGCGCGACCTGTCGCAACTGGACGACTGATGCGCCGCGGGCCATGCGCCCGACTGAAGCAAAGAAAAGCCGCTCTTCGGAGCGGCTTTTTCTATTGCGCCGGTGCCGCGACGTTCAATCCCACTGAGGCGCAAGCCCGTCGGGTGACACCTCGCGGCCGTTGCGCTCGAGCGCGGCAATCTGCGCCATGTCGTCGGCCGTCAGGTGCAGTGTTTGCGCACGCAGGTTGCTCGCAAGATTCTCACGCTTGGTTGACGACGGGATGACCGAGTAGCCGAGTTGCATCGCCCAGGCCAGCGCGACCTGCGCCGGCGTTGCCTCGTGCCGCCGTGCAATCGCACCGATCACCGGATCACCCAGCACCTTGCCGTATGCAAGCGTCATGTACGACGTGACGTGAATGCCCTCGCGCTGCAGGAAATCGACGAGCCTGCGGTTCTGCAGATACGGGCTCAGCTCGATCTGGTTGGTGGCAATGGCGTCTTTGCCAACTACCGCCATCGCCTGTCGCGTCAGCGCGATGTTGAAGTTCGAGACGCCGATCTCGCGCGTCAAACCCCGGGCCTTGGCATCAGCCAGCGCGGTCATGAATTCTTCGAGCGACACGCCGTTGTTGGGCGCAGGCCAGTGGATCAGCGTGAGGTCGACGTAGTCGGTGCGCAGCTTGGCGAGGCTGTCTTCGAGACTCGCCGCGAGCTTGCCTTTGGCGTAGTTTTCGACCCAGATCTTCGTGGTCAGAAACAGCTCTTCGCGGCGCACGCCGGAGCCGGCAATTGCCTCGCCGACCTCCGCTTCATTACCGTAGATTTGCGCAGTGTCGATTGCGCGGTAGCCGAGTTCGAGGCCATTGCGGACCGAGTCGATGACAACCTGGCCCTTCAGGCGAAACGTACCAAGGCCGAAAGCGGGGATCTTGTTCATCTTGTGCTCCGAGGGGAAATCGAATCAGGGGTTCATGGCCAGACGCGTCCGGCGCTGCACAACGTGTAGACCCACCAGCGCGAGACCTGCCGCCGCAATCACTGCGCCGACAATTGGCACGGCCGCAAAACCCAGGCCTGCGGAAATGGCTGCACCGCCCGCTGCCGCGCCCAGTGCATTGCCGAGGTTAAAAGCGCCCACGTTGATTGACGATGCGAGCCCCGGCGCCTCAGCCGCGGCCCGCATCACACGCATCTGCAGCGGCGGCACGACCGCAAAGGTGGCAATGCCCCACACCAGCAGTGCTGCGGCCGCGCCCACATGCGTCTTGGCGAGCACGGGGAAGGCGAGCATCGTCACGATCAGCAGCAACAGAAAGCCGATCAGGCTGCCATCTAGCGAGCGATCGGCCAGGCGGCCGCCGGCGATGTTGCCAATCGAAAAACCGATGCCGATCAGCACCAGCATCGCCGTCACGAACGCGGGCGAGGCGCCGGTCAGTTGGGCGAGCGTCGGCGCGACGTACGTGTAGAGCGTGAACATCGCGCCCGCACCGAGCACCGTGGTGGCAAGCGCGCCCAGCACGACGGGACGCGTCAGCACGGCCAGTTCGGCACGCAGGTTGGGCATCTTGCCGGCATCGCCCTTCGGCAGCGCGGCGAACAGACCCGCGATGGCGATCAGGCCCAGGCTTGCCGTGGCGGCAAACGACATGCGCCAGCCGATCATCTGACCAAGCCACGTCGCGGCCGGCACGCCGCCGACGTTAGCGATCGTCAATCCCATGAACATCGTGGCCACGGCGCTGGCCTGCTTCTCGCGCGGCACAAGGCTGGCGGCAACCACCGAACCCAGCCCGAAAAACGCGCCGTGGTTGAGGCTGGTGACGAGCCGCGCGAGCAGCAGCGTCGTGTAATCCGGCGCAACGGCTGACAGCAGGTTGCCGATGGTGAAAATACTCATCAGCGCGATCAGCGCCTTGCGTCGCGGCCAGCGTGCGAGCAGCGGCGTCATGATCGGCGCGCCGACCATCACGCCGATGGCGTAGGCGCTGATCAACATGCCGGCCTGCGGGATCGATACATGCACGCCGTCGGCAATCACGGGCAGCAAGCCCATCGGCGAGAACTCAGTAGTGCCAATACCGAAGGCACCAGCGGCAAGCGCGAGCAGCGGCAGCGTCGCGCTGCTGCGTGTGGGCTCGGCGGAAGTGGGGGTGGGGTTCATGCGGTGTACTCCAAAGCAGAGGAATGGAAAGCGGGCAGAACCTCTGCCGCGATTTCCTCAAACGTTTCAGCAAGCGGGCGACGATTCCGGCGGAAATGCAGGCCGATATGCTGCACGCCCGCCTCGCGCATCGCTGCCAACTCTTCGGACAGTGCGATGCGCCCGGCGCGTGCGCCAAAGCGATGGCGTTGCAACGGCTCGTGCGGGTCTTCCGCCAGATCGAGGTGAATGAAGCTCACGTAGGGCTTGTCGCCCGCAACGGCACGCCATGCGGCGGCGCGTTGCGCGTGATCGGCTGGCGTGCCCGGATAGGCAAGGCAACCGTCCATGTGTGTGCCGATCCAGGCCGGCGTCTGTTGCGCGAGGCCGGCCACCAGCAGCGGAAGCGACGTGCGCATGGCCGGCAGAATCTCTATGCCGGCGGGCAAGCTGCCACGCGCGCCGTCCCGCAATAGCGAGATCTGGTCGCGGAAGCTTGCCCCGCGCGATTCGAAGTCGCGGCCGAACAGCGGATATTCGACGGGCCGGTCACCGCTGGCCACGCCGAGCAACAGACGACCGCCGCTCAATTCCTGGATGGTTGTGGCCGATTTGAGCGTCAGCAGCGGCTCGCGCAACGGCAGAACAACGGCGGCCGTGCCGAGCAGAATGTGGCGCGTAATGCCGGCCAAGTAGCCAAGGTACGAGAACACCTCAAATACCTGTGCAGCATCGCCGAATGCGGGGTCGTACACCGGTACATCGCGCACCCACAAGGCACGAAAACCGAGCGAATCCGCGAGTTGCGCGAGGGCTGCGTGGTGTTCGATATCGGGCACACCGTGGCGGCGCCCGTCACGCAGGCGCTTGGCATCGCCAGCGGGGGACCAATCGTTGTCGAGCGGCAGTTCAATGCCAATGCTGAAGCCGCCGTATGTGAGTTTGTCGAGTGCGGGGGGCATGGTTGTGATCGGGTCAAAAGGCGCGCTGCGGGCGATGCATGTGCTATCAGCGCAATGGGCATGGACCGCAGTGTGCGTGCTCCACCTTTGCAGAAAAACCCGCCCGTCGACGAAACAGTCTTGATTGGCAATCAACAATCCGCGTTACTCAAAACGCACTCCAGGTTGGCAGTACAGCAACATGGCAGGCTTTCCCAAATATGTCACACCGTGATATATTCCGGCCCGAACCCTTTGATTCCGCTATGGCCACCCCTGCCCGACCTCTGTCCAAGCAGGATTTCGAGAGCCTCTCCGATTTCCGCTACCACTTGCGCCGCTTCCTGCGCGCCTCTGAAGATCTGATCCACGCCAAGGGCATCACGCCGCTGCAGTATCAGTTGCTGCTGCACGTGAAAGGCTATGCCGGGCGCGAATGGGCCACCGTCGGCGAACTGGCCGAGCGCCTGCAGGCCGCGCCGCATGGCACGGCGGCACTCATCACGCGTTGCGAAGAAGCGGGCCTGGTCGAACGCCGTCAAAGCGACACCGACGCACGCCAGGTGGAAGTGCATCTCTCCAAGAAGGGTGACCAACTCGTTGCGCTTCTTGCCGGGCTGCACCAGAGCGAGCTGTCGGCCTTCAGCCGCGCTTTCAAGATCCCCCACCTCGATCACCCCGCCGAACCCTCCGCCGAGCAGTAACGTCATGCAAACCCTTGAACACCACCAGCACCGGCGCGACTTTGCGACCGACACCACGCTGTTCCGCACCACTGCGCTGGCGGTTGTCATTGCTGCGTTTGCCACGTTGGCCGCCGTGGTGCTGCTCAACCTGATCCGCTTCTTCACCAACCTGTTCTTTTTCCAGACGCTGTCGCTGGCGGACCGCTCGCCGGCCACCAACACGCTCGGCGCTTGGGTGATTGCGGTACCGCTCATTGGCGGGCTGATCGTCGGGCTGATGGCGCGCTTCGGCTCGGAGAAGATTCGCGGCCACGGCATTCCGGAGGCCATTGAGGCCATCCTCTTCGGCAAGAGCAAGATGTCGCCAAAGGTGGCGGTGCTCAAGCCGCTGTCGTCAGGCATCGTGATCGGCAGCGGCGGCCCGTTTGGCGCGGAAGGCCCGATCATCATGACGGGCGGCGCGATCGGCTCGCTGTTCGCGCAGTTCTTCAAGCTGACGGCCGCCGAGCGCAAGACGCTGCTGGTGGCCGGGGCCACGGCGGGCATGACGGCTGTGTTCGGCACGCCGGTGGCCGCGCTGCTGCTGGCGGTGGAACTGCTGCTGTTCGAATGGCGCCCGCGCAGCATGCTGCCCGTGGCGGTGGCCTGCGCGGTGGCGGGCTTTCTGCGTGTGCTGGTGCTGGAACCCGGCCCCCTCTTCCCGCTGGAAACCGCACCGGCGACGCTGCCTGCGCTGGGCTCTTGCGTGGTCGCCGGGCTGCTTTGCGGCGCGCTGGCACGCTCGCTGTCGATGGCGCTGTACAAAACTGAAGACCTGTTCGGCCGCCTGCCGATCCACTGGATGTGGTGGCCGGCCATCGGCGGTCTGGTGGTTGGCATTGGCGGCTATTTCGAGCCGCGTGCGCTGGGTGTCGGCTACGACGTCATCGGCGATCTGCTGCACAACCATCTCGCCATCCGCGTGGCGCTGGCGCTGCTGGTGGTCAAGGCCATCATCTGGGTCATCGCGCTGGGTTCCGGCACGTCGGGCGGCGTGCTCGCTCCGCTGCTGATGATGGGTGCCGGCCTGGGGGTGCTGATCGGCCCCGTGCTGCCGGGTGGAGACCCGGGCCTGTGGCCGCTCGTGTGCATGGCTGCCATGTTGGCCGGTGTGCTGGGCGCCCCGCTCACGGCCATCGTCTTCGCCTTCGGGCTCACACACGATGTGAATGCGCTGCTGCCGATTCTGCTGGCAGTGGCAGTGTCCTACGGCTTTGTCGTGCTGACCATGCCGCGCTCGATCATGACCGAGAAGATCGCGCGCCGCGGCTTCCACATCTATCGCGAATACGCCGTCGATCCGCTCGAGCGTCACGCCGTGGATGAGGTGATGACGCGTTCGGTGCAGACCATCGACGCGCAGGCCACGCTGGCCGATACACTCGCCAATCGCTTTGGCGCCAGCCAGGCGCACCGGGCGTTTCCGGTGGTGCACGGCGGGCCGAATGGCAGGCTGATCGGCATGCTCGACCGCGATGCGCTGCTGGCGGGCCAGAAGCGCGGCGCCATCACCGTTGCCGAGTTGTTTGGTGCGAATGCTCCCGTGATGGCACTGCCCGGCGAGACCTGCCGCATCGTCGCTACGCGCCTGGCAGTGCATGGGTTGGAGCGGCTGCCGGTGGTGGCCGATTCGCAATCGCGCGCGCTGGTGGGCATTGTTTCGCGCAGCGATCTGGTCAAACCCTCGCTGGCGTTCTTTGATGAGGAGCAGCGCCGCGAGCGCTTCCGCCGTGTGCCGCTGGCGGGCACGCGCACGCAGCTTGAACTTCGCCGCCGCCGCGCGGGCCGCGTCGCGCGCTAGTCTCAGCCGGCCACGTGCCGGTTGCGCCCGCTTTCCTTGGCGCGATACAGCGCCAGATCAGCGCGCTTGAGCATCTCCGACGCGGTATCGCCCGGCCGGCAGACCGTCATGCCCATGCTGACGGTCATCGACAGCCCGGTCGGGAAACTTTCGTCCGTCTCGGCCACCGCCGTACGCAGGCGCTCCGCCACCTCGGTGGCCGTGTCCAGCGTGGTGCGGCCCATCACCATGGCGAATTCCTCGCCGCCCAGACGCCCGACCAGATCACTGCTGCGCAGCACGCCCGTGGCAAGCGACGCAAAGCGCTGCAACGCCATGTCTCCCACAGCGTGGCCCCACGTGTCGTTGATGCGCTTGAAGTGATCCAGATCAGCCAGCACAAGCACGAGCGGTTCGGCGCGGTTGTGGGAACGCGCGAGCACCGTGTCGAACAGCGCCAGGAAACGGCGGCGCGTCAGCACACCCGTGAGATGGTCGAAATGCGCCTCATTGGCAAGCGCGCTGTTGGTGCGCTGCAGCCGCTGGTTGAGATGGCGCGTTACACGGTGATGCTGGCGCTCGCGCACCAGAGACCACGCCACCAGCACGAACGTCACCAGCACGCTCACGAACAACACGAAGCCGATCGCGCGGTTGCGCGCATGGTTGGCGAGCTGCTGGCCCCACGCAGGCAGCGGCTCGGCCACGACGATGGTGAGGTCCGCACTGGCATTGCGCGACACGGTGAGCGAAGGCATCGCACTGCCCTCACGCCAGGCCAGCGTGTCGCGCACCTCGGCCGGCACCCAGCCGGGCACATCGTGATGCGCGCTGGCGGTAGGCTGATAGGGCCAGGGCTCGAAATCGACGCGCTGGTAGGCGTTGTACCGGTCGCTGGCACCCATGCGCTGCAGGCGCGCATCCGGCAGGATCTTCCCCACCAGCGACGCATCTGTCGACAGAATGATCAACCCGTTTGGATCGGTCACCAGCGATGTCGGGTGCGACACCCAGTGCTGCAGCCTCGCAAGGCTCACCTTGGTGCCCATCGCCGCGACCAGGTATCCACCGGCGTCATACACCGGCGCAGCGAAGAACAGGCCCGGCACGCCCGTCACCCGGCCCACCGTGAACTGCTCGCCCAGGCCACCCAGCATCGCCTCCTTCATGTACGGCTGCATGCTCGACTGCACGCCGACAAACGAATCGGGATGACCGGCGTTATTGGCGAGCACCACGTAGTTGTGCTCGTTGACGACCCACACGTAGTCCAGCCCGAGATTGCCGGCGGTCGCGTTCAGGAACGCATCGATGTCGACCACTTCCGGGTGCGACATCGCCTCTTCAGCACGCGAGCCCTGATCCATCAGGTTCCAGCGCCGGGTGTCGACGCGCGCCACGGCACGCGGGATAGCGTCGATCTGCGCGAGCGTCTGCGGCAGCGCGCGCAGCAAGGCCACGTCGGCCGTGATCTGGTTCGACATCCCCTCCGCCACCTGCGCAGCCAGCTGGCGGCGAGCATCGACCATCTGCTGCATGTCGCGCGCGCTCATCGAATCCGCCACGACGCAGGCGGCAAACCAGGAGACGCCTACGCCCACCACCGCCGCCGACAGCCAAAGCGCCAACCGCGCAAGGCGCAGCCGGGCGCCGTGCGACGACGTTGCAGGTGCGGGCGCAGGCGCTTTCATATCAGGCCTCGCTGCTCAGGAAATCCGCCACCGTCGGGTAGCGCAGCGCCACGCGCAACTCGCGCGCAAGCCGTGTATTGCGCAGCCGGCGCGATTCGCTCATGAACGACAGCAGCGCCGGCTCGATCTGCTGGACGGCCTCGGCCCGCGAAATGCGCGGCGGCCGCTGCAAGCCCCGCGCGTCGGCCACGGCATCAAAGTAATCGCCCATGCGCAGCTCCGATGCATCGCTGGCATGCACAATGCGCTGCGGTTTCCCCCGGAACAGCGCGGCAATGACGGCGCGCGCAAGGTCGTCGGCGTGAATGTGGTTGGTGTAGACATCGTCTTCCGTACGCAAGGCGGGCGTACCGCGTTCGAGCCGCGCGACGGGTAGCCGATTCGCCGCATAGATGCCGGGAATGCGCAAAATCGACGTGCGCCAGCCGCCGCCCGCGCCAAACCAGCGCACGCGGCGCTCAGCGGCGACACGGCGTTGGGCACGGGCCGTGGTTGGCTTTACCGTGCGGGATTCGTCGACCCAGGCACCGCCCGCATCGCCGTAAACGCCACTGGTGCTGGCATACACGAACGCACGCGCTTGGAGGCGAGTTTTCAAGCGGCCAGTGAGGCCACCCGACCTGCGTGCCCGCTCGGGTAAAATGCGACGTTTTGTGGCCGGGGAAACCGGGGCCGGCTGCGTCAGCGCGTGCAGTAACGCGGCGGTACGCGGATCATCGTTGCCGATAGTGGGCGGCGGCGCCAGATGCAGCACGCGGGGGCTTAAACCTCGCAGGCGGCGCAGCGACGCGGGATCGTCCAGATTGGCGACAATCGGCACGGCGCCGGCTTCGCGCAACGAAGCGCGACCTTCAACGCGCGAGGTGACGGCGAAGACGCGAAAACGCGTGCGGAGCATCGCCAGGCAGCGTTGCCCGACATCGCCGCAGCCGACGATCAGCACGCGGGGAAGGCCCAAGCGCAGTGCAGTTTTGGATGGCCGAGCGGTTGACTGATTCACAATCGGACGTGCTGCCGGATTGACCATCGTTGCATGCCCAGACGGGCGACCAGACACACTTTTCAACATATTCGGATTGTAGTATGGCTTACCAGATCAACGTGCTGCCCAGCGGCCGCCAGTTCCAGGCCGAAGACGGCGAGACCATCCTTGCAGCGGCGCTGCGCCAGGGCATCGGCCTGCCATACGGCTGCAAAAACGGCGCGTGCGGTTCGTGCAAGGGCCACGTGCGCGAGGGCTCCATCGTCCAGGGCAACCACTCGCCCAACGCGCTGTCCGCCCAGGAAGCCACCGAAGGCCGCGCGCTGTTCTGCTGCGCTACGCCCGCCACTGACATCACGATTGAAGTGCGTGAGGTGCAAGGCGCTGGCGACGTACCCATCAAGAAGATTCCATGCCGCGTCGCATCGCTGGAAAAGGCCGCGCCGGACGTCACCATCGTCAAGCTGCAACTGCCTGCCACCGAGCGTATGCAATTTCTGGCCGGACAGTACGTGGAATTCCTCCTGCGCGACGGCAAGCGCCGCAGCTACTCGATCGCCAACCCGCCGCACGACGACGGCCCGATCGAGCTGCACATCCGCCACATGCCGGGCGGCGCGTTTACCGACTACGTGTTCGGCGCCAAGGAAGGCGCCCCGGCCATGAAGGAGCGCGACATCCTGCGCTTCGAGGGCCCGCTGGGCAGCTTCTTCCTGCGTGAAGAATCCGACAAGCCGATCATCTTGCTGGCTTCGGGCACCGGTTTCGCGCCCATCAAGGCGATCATCGAGCACGCCCAGTTCATCGGCAGCACGCGCCCGATGACGCTGTACTGGGGCGGCCGTCGCCCGCAAGACCTGTACATGCACGCCAAGGCCGAAGAATGGGCGCGCACGCTGCCGAACTTCACTTACGTGCCGGTCGTCTCCAACGCCTTGCCCGAAGATGCCTGGACGGGCCGCACCGGCTTCGTTCACCAAGCGGTGATGGCCGATCACCCCGATCTGTCGGGCCACGAGGTCTACGCCTGCGGCGCGCCGGTGGTGATCAACTCGGCTCGCGCGGACTTCGCCGCCCAGTGCGGAATGCACCCGGACGCGTTCTTCGCCGATTCCTTCACCTCGGAGGCAGATCTCCACCCGGCCGGCTGACGTTGCACAAATCCAAAGAAGGTCAAAATTTCGTTTTGACTTGACTTGGCATCCGTCTTATTCTTGCGCCTTATGAACCAAGCCCTGCACCTCCGACGCCGCCGTACGTTGCTCCCTCCGGGAAGCCGCGCGGCTGTCTGCTGATTGCATATCGGGTTCACAGGATTCGACGATCACAAGGCCACGGGGCAACCCCCGTGGCCTTTGTCTTTTTCCAACTCGCGTTTTTTCGGTTTTTCATCTTCCTGCCGCCTTTTTCTGGAGCTTTGCCATGGCGTTTGCTGACTACCCCGTCCAGTCCCTGATGTACATCACCAACCGGCCCGAGATCGTCTTCACCGAAGGCAAGGGCTCGTGGCTGACGGACCACAACGGCAAGCGATACCTGGACTTCGTGCAAGGCTGGGCCGTCAACTGTCTCGGTCACTCCAACGACGGCATGATCGAAGCGCTGAACGCGCAGGCCCGCAAGTTGATCAACCCGAGCCCGGCGTTCTACAACGAGCCGATGGCCAAGCTGGCCGGCCTGTTGACCGCGCACAGCTGTTTCGACAAGGTGTTCTTCGCTAACAGCGGCGCTGAAGCCAACGAAGGTGCCATCAAGCTCGCTCGCAAGTGGGGCAAGAAGCATAAGAACGGCGCGTTCCAGATCATCACGTTTGACCACAGCTTCCACGGCCGCACGCTCGCCACCATGAGCGCGTCGGGCAAGGCCGGCTGGGACACCATCTTCGCGCCGCAGGTGCCGGGCTTCCCGAAAGCCATCCTGAACGACATTGCCTCGGTGGAAGCGCTCATCACCGACGAGACTGTCGGCGTGATGCTGGAGCCGGTGCAAGGCGAAGGCGGCGTGCTGCCGGCCACGCCCGAGTTCATGCAGCAACTGCGCGCGCTGACCAAGAAGCACAAGATCCTGTTGATCGTTGATGAAGTGCAGGCAGGTTGCGGCCGCTGCGGCACCCTCTTCGCCTATCAGCTCTCGAACATCGAGCCGGACATCATGACGCTGGGCAAGGGCATCGGGGGCGGCGTGCCGCTCTCGGCTCTGCTGTGCACGGATGAAGTTGCCAGCTTCGAGGCCGGCGACCAAGGCGGCACTTACAACGGCAACCCGCTGATGACGGCCGTCGGCTGCTCGGTGATCGAGCAACTCCTGGCCCCGGGCTTCCTGGACGGCGTGCAAGAACGCGGCGCCTATCTGCGCACGCAACTGCTCAAGCTGAGCGATGAGTTCGGCCTGGCCGGCGAACGCGGTAATGGCCTGCTGCGCGCGCTGCTGCTCGGCAAGGACATTGGCGGCCAACTGGTGGAAGCTGCACGCGAGATGAACCCGACGGGCCTGCTGCTGAACGCCCCGCGCCCGAACATCTTGCGCTTCATGCCTGCGCTGAACATGACGACCGAAGAGATCGACACGATGATCGGCATGCTGCGCACGCTGCTGAAAGCACACGCCTAAAGCGCATCGCATGACCCCGGGGCGGCGCGCAATGCGTCGCCCTTCATCGCCCCATCGCTGCTCCCCCTCTGAGGTTTGCCATGGCCGTGACGCGAGAAGTTCCGGCCACGGGGATCGTGTTGTCTGATGATTCCGCGTGGCTCCCGCTGGACGACATCTACAACTTCCTCTCGCAGGAAACGTATTGGGCGCGCGGCCTGCCGCGCGACGTGTTCGACCGATCGATCGCAAATTCGCTGTGCTTGGGCGCGTATCGCCAAGACGACGATGGCTCGCATGATGACCTTGTGGGTTTTGCGCGCGTCATCACCGATCGTGCGACGTTCGCTTACCTGTGCGATGTGTTCGTGCTACCGGATTGGCGCGGAAAAGGCATCTCGCACGCGTTGATGGATTTCCTGCGCGAGCACCCTGACCTGCAGACGCTGCGCCGCACAGTGTTGGTGACAACGGGCGCCGACTGGCTTTATCGCAAGCATGGCTTCACCGATGTGCCGGAGGGTGTCGGTTTCATGCAATTGCATCGGCCAAAAATCTATACGGCGGCATCTGCCTGAAACGTTGGTCACGCACAAAGAAAAAGCCCCGCAATCGCGGGGCTTTCTCGTGGTGCTTGAGGGTGCTTACTCGCCCAGGTAGGCGGCACGCACCTTCGGGTCGTCCAGCATCTGCTTGGCATCGCCGCTCATGGTGATGAGACCGGAGTCCATCACGTAGCCGCGGTGCGCTGCCTGCAGCGCCAGACGCGCGTTCTGCTCGACGAGCAGCACAGTCACGCCTTGGGCCGAGATGTCGCGCACGACCTCGAAGATCTTCTCCACCATGATCGGAGAGAGACCCATCGACGGCTCGTCCAGCAGCAGCAGCTTCGGTTGGCTCATCAGCGCACGCGCCATGGCCAGCATCTGCTGCTCGCCGCCCGACATTGTGCCGGCCAGCTGGTTTGCGCGTTCCTTCAGACGCGGGAAGATGCCGAACATGCGGTCGATATCGGCCTTGATGTTGGCCTCGTCGTTGCGCGTGAAGGCCCCCATCTGCAGGTTCTCGACGATGGTCATGCGCGCGAACACGCCGCGGCCTTCCGGCACCATCGCCAAGCCCTGCTTGAGCAGGTTGTAGCTCGGCACGCCCTTGATGGACTTGCCCAGATACTGCACGTCACCGCCGGCCCAACCCTGCAGGCCGGTGATGGCCTTCATGGTGGTCGTCTTGCCGGCGCCGTTGGCACCGATCAGCGTGACCAGCTCACCTTCGCGAATCTCCAGATCCACGCCCTTGACCGCCTGGATGCCGCCGTACGCGACCTTCAGGCTGTCGATCTTCAACATTACTGGTTTCATATTCCGTTCCTCTGCGTCAGTGCGCTGACGCGCCGAGGTAGGCCTCGATCACGGCGGGGTTGCTCTGCACTTCATGCGGCAGGCCTTGTGCGATCACCTTGCCGTAATCCAGCACGGTCAGGCGGTTGCACAGGCCCATCACCAGCTTCACATCGTGCTCGATGAGCAGGATGGTCTTGCCGTCGGAACGGATCTTGTCGAGCAGACCGCGAAGTTCCACCTTTTCGGTGGCGTTCATGCCGGCGGCCGGTTCGTCCAGGGCCAGCAGCTTGGGCTGCGTGGCCAGGGCGCGCGCGATTTCCAGACGACGCTGGTGGCCGTACGACAGGT
This sequence comes from Ralstonia chuxiongensis, assembly GCF_024158925.1. Lineage (NCBI taxonomy): Bacteria > Pseudomonadati > Pseudomonadota > Betaproteobacteria > Burkholderiales > Burkholderiaceae > Ralstonia > Ralstonia chuxiongensis. The sequence goes on from NZ_JAMYWC010000004.1 coordinate 484,364, forward strand.
TACGCGCCGTGTAGTTGGCGTACTTGCCGATGCCGACGTAGTCCAGCAGGTCGTGCGCCCAGTCTTCGATCGACTGCTCTTCCTCGCGTGCAGCCTTGGTGCGGAACACCGCGCCGATCAAGCCGGCCTTGGTGCGCACGTGGCGGCCGACCATGACGTTTTCTGCCGCGGTCATGTCGCCGAACAGACGGATGTTCTGGAACGTGCGCGCAATGCCAGCCTTGGCCACTTCGTGCACGGCGGTCGGCTGGTAAGGCGTGCCGGCCAGCACGAACTCGCCTGCGTCAGGCGTGTACAGGCCCGTGATGACGTTGAAGAACGTGGTCTTGCCGGCGCCGTTCGGGCCGATCAAACCGTAGATTTCGCCTTCGCGAATTTCCAGGTTCACGTCGGACAGCGCTTGCAGGCCACCGAAACGCTTCTGGACTCCTCGGATCGAGAGGAGGACGTTGTTATTGCTCATGTGCGTGCCTCCATCAGATACGGGACAGTCCACCAGCCCGCTGCTTTTGCGGACGGTCTTCCTTGCGCGGCGAGGGCCACAGGCCCGCAGGGCGATACAGCATCACCCCCACCATCGCCAGGCCGAACAGCAACTGACGAAGCACTTCCGCTTCCACAATCACGTGGCCGAACAGCTTGTTCTGCACCGGCTCGGCCAGGGCGCGCAGCAGTTCCTGGAAGCCCACCAGCAGAATGCCGCCCAGAATCACGCCCGGGATATGGCCCATGCCGCCCAGCACGACGATCGCCAGGATGTAGATCGACTCCCACAGCACGAACGATTCCGGCGACACAAAGCCCTGGAACGACGCGAACATCGCACCCGACACACCACCGAACGACGCACCCATCGCAAAGGCCAGTAGCTTGATGTTGCGGGTGTTGATGCCCATCGCCTTGGCAGCGATTTCATCTTCACGCAGCGCCACCCATGCACGACCAATACGCGAGTTCTGCAGCCGCAGGCACACGATGATGATGATCGCGGCCAGGAACACGAACAGGTAGTAGTACATGTAGACCGAGTCGAAGCGAATGCCGAAGAAATCATGGCGCTTCGAGAAGTCGAACCCAAAGATCTTGACCGGCTCGATCAGGTTGATGCCCTTCGGACCGTTGGTGATGTTCACCGGGCGGTCGAGGTTGTTCATGAAGATCCGGATGATTTCACCAAAGCCCAGCGTCACGATGGCAAGGTAGTCACCGCGCAGCTTCAGCACCGGCGTGCCCAGCAGAATGCCGAACAACGCCGCCAACCCGGCACCCAGCGGAATCACCCACCAGACAACAAGGTGCAGCCCGTTGGGGAACAGGTTGTGAATCCACTCGAATTGGTTGGACAGGTGCGGCGAACCCAGCAAGGCCATCATGTAGGCGCCCACCGCGTAGAACGCGATGTAGCCCAGATCAAGCAGGCCGGCAAAGCCCACCACGATGTTCAGGCCCAGGGCCAGCATGATGTACAGCAGCGCGAAGTCCAGCACGCGCACCCAATAATTGCCACCTGCGGCACCTACGATGAACGGCGCGAAGATCGCAAGGATCAGGAAGCCGTACAGCGCGGCGCGCGTCTTCATTGGCGCTTTGAAATTTTCTGTCATGGCGCTCCCCTTCTTATGCGCGGTCCGCAACGCGTTCGCCCATGATGCCGGACGGGCGGAACAGCAGCACGCCAATCAGCACGATGAATGCGAACACATCCTGGTAGTTCGAACCGAACACACCGCCAGTCAGATCACCGATATAACCAGCACCCAGTGCTTCGATCAGGCCCAGCAGCATGCCGCCAACCATGGCGCCTGCCAGGTTGCCGATGCCGCCCAGCACTGCGGCGGTAAATGCCTTCAGGCCGGGGATGAAGCCCATGTAGAAGTGAGCATTGCCGTAGTTGGTCGCCATCATCACGCCGGCGACCGCAGCCATGGCAGCGCCGATCATGAAGGTGGCCGAGATCACGAAATTGGGGTTAACGCCCATCAAGCCCGCCACACGCTGGTTCTCTGCCGTCGCACGCATGGCGCGCCCCAGCTTCGTGCGGTTCACCAGCAGGATCAGACCAATCATCATCAGGATGGACACCGCGATGATCGCGATTTCCTTGCCAGTGATGGTCGCGCCGGTCGAGCCGATGTCGATCGGACTCGAAGGCAAAAGCTCAGGGAAGCTCAGCGGGTTGCGCGACCAGATCATCATCGCGAGTGTCTGCAGCACGATCGACACGCCGATGGCGGTGATCAGCGGCGCCAGGCGCGGCGCATTGCGCAGCGGCCGGTAAGCGACACGTTCGATGGTGTAGGCCACGATGGCGCAGACCGGCATTGCAAACAGCAACGCAAACACCAGCGTGAGCCAGTTAGGCAGATTGGGGAAGTATTTTTGGAGGAAGTTGATGGCGGTCAGGGCAGACATTGCACCGACCATCAGAACATCGCCGTGGGCGAAGTTGATGATGCCGAGAATACCGTAGACCATGGTGTAGCCAAGTGCGATCAGCGCGTAAATGCTGCCGAGCACCAGACCGTTCACGATCTGCTGGATAAAGATATCCATGAGAACAGCTCCTGCTATGCCTTGCTTTGTTGTAGGCGACGGGATGACGTGCCCGCAAGGTATGCGATCAATCGGATGGGTAAGGTGAGGTTGCTGGTAAGCGGCCTGCCGACACGCCCATGGTGAGGGCCTTGTTTCATTGGCGAGGCTATGAAAAACGGCACCGCAGGGGTAGTCGCGGTGCCGTTTTTAGGGCGGATAACCCTTCGATTACATCTTCACAACGTCAAGAACAGTCTTCTTCTTGTCCTTGTAGTTGTACAGGGTGATGGAACCTTGCTTCAGGTCACCCTTGTCATCGAACGAGATGTTGCCGATCACGCCGTTGTAGTTGGTTGCCGGCATGGCAGCCAGGATCTTGGCCGGATCGGTCGAGTTGGCACGCTTCATCGCGTCGATGATCACGTTGACAGCGTCATACGTGAACGGAGCGTAGATCTGCACCGGCGTATGGAAACGGTCTTGGTACTTCTTGTCGAAGTCCGCGCCCTTCTCCATCTTCGACAGCGCCAGGCCTGCTTCCGAGCAGACGATGTTGTCGATTGCGTCGCCAGCCAGTTCGGCCACCTTGTCGGTACACACACCGTCGCCGCCAACGATCTTGGCCGTGATGCCCAGTTCCTTGGCTTGCTTGGCGAACGGGCCGCCGGTGGCGTCCATACCGCCGTACATGATCACGTCCGGCTTCTTGCCCTTGATCTTGGTCAGAATGGCCTTGAAGTCGGTCGCCTTGTCGTTGGTCGCCTCACGCGCCACGACGTTCACGCCGTCAGCCTTTGCGGTCTTCTCGAACTCGTCGGCCAGGCCCTTACCGTAGGCGGTGGCATCGTCAACAATTGCCACGGTCTTGGCGCCCAGGGTCTTGGCGGCGTAGTTCGCCAGTGCCGGACCTTGTTGCGCGTCGGTTGCAACCACGCGGTAGGTCGTCTTGAAGCCCTGCTTCGTGTAGTCGGGGTTCGTCGACGACGGCGAGATCTGCACGATGCCTGCATCGCTGTAGATCTTCGAGGCCGGGATCGACACGCCCGAGTTCAGGTGGCCGACGACAGCAACAACGTGCTCGTCAACCAGCTTCTGCGCCACGGCGGTACCGGTCTTCGGGTCGCCTGCATCGTCTTCACCGACCAGCTCCAGCTTGATCTTCTTGCCGTCGATGGTCAGGCCTTCCTTGTTGGCTTCTTCAACGGCCAGGCGTGCACCGTTTTCGTTGTCTTTGCCAAGGTGAGCAATACCGCCCGTGAGCGGAGCCGCGTGACCGATCTTGACAACGGTCTCGCCGCCGGCAGCCGCCGCCGGAGCCGACGTTGCTGCAGGTGCAGCAGCTTGGTCTGCGGGCTTTTCCTCGTTCTTACCGCAAGCTGCTACGAGTGCCACGGCAGCCGCAAGCGGCAGAACTTTGGCAAACTTAATTTGCATGAGTGATCTCCTAGATCTCGCAAGAGCAAGAAGAGCGTCCTGCCTCCCGGCCGCTCCCCCTGCGCCGATTGTTTCAATTTGAAACGCGCGAATTGTATCCCCTTTTATTGCGGATGCAATACGCGTCGCAACAACGATTTTTGCAGTAACTACGCCGCTTTACGGGCTTTCCCCAATGCCCAAACAGGCGTCATTTCGCGCAGGCATTCGCGAACGGCGGATAGCCATATCAAGAAGCGTGCCAGACTAGGGGAAACCCCGTATTCATGCGGCTTGGCGGACGATTGCCACGGTAAATCAAGGCTTCGCCGGTATTGAAGAGGTTTTGCAACGCACAAAACAAAACGGCCACTCCGGGAAGAAGTGGCCGCTGATTCCTCAAAAGCGCTTTATGCACCGCATTAGGGCGCACAGTTTTTGTGCGCTTTTAAGTGTGTATTTACATAAAGGCATTCAATTGATTTGAAGACCCCTCGGAAGGGGGAAAGACATGTTTTCCTGGATACCGTCGAGCGGACGCACTGTGCGCGCGCCCAGTGCCTTGAGGCGGTCGACGATCGACTGCGCCAGCTCTTCGGGCGCCGAAGCACCCGCTGTCAGCCCCACGCGGCGCTTGCCGGCCACCCATTCGGGCCGCACCTGTTCCGGCGTATCCACCATATAGGCAGGCACGCCCAGCTTCTCAGCCAGCTCACGCAGACGATTCGAGTTCGAGCTGTTCGGGCTACCGACCACGATCACCACCTCCACTTGCGGCGCCATGAACTTCACGGCGTCCTGGCGATTCTGCGTCGCGTAGCAGATGTCCTGCTTCTTCGGCTCGTGCACAGCCGGAAAGCGTGCCTTGATGGCGGCCACGATCTCCTGGGTCTCGTCCACCGACAACGTGGTCTGCGTCACGTAAGCTAGGCGCGTCGGGTCTTTCACCGCGAGATGCGCAACATCGTCGACGGACTCGACCAGCAGCATGCCGTCGTTGGCCTGGCCCATGGTGCCTTCCACCTCGGGATGGCCCTTGTGCCCAATCATGATGATCTCGAAACCCTGCGCACGCATCTTCGAGACTTCCACGTGCACCTTGGTCACCAGCGGGCAGGTCGCGTCGAACACGCGCAGGCCACGCGCCTCCGCCGCCTCGCGCACCGCACGCGACACACCATGCGCGCTGAAGATGACCGTGCCGCCCACGGGCACGTCGTCGAGTTCCTGCACGAACACCGCGCCCTTGTTGCGCAGATCGCCAACGACATAGGCGTTGTGCACGATCTCGTGACGCACGTAGATAGGCGCGCCAAACAGCTCCAGCGCGCGCTCGACGATCTCGATAGCGCGATCCACGCCAGCGCAGAAGCCGCGCGGCTGCGCCAGCAAGACCTCGGCGTCGGCCTGGGTGACAGGATCAATGGAATCGAGCGGGGCGTTCACAGCGTTGCTCATATCAATCAGAGAATGCCGATCAACTGGACTTCAAACACGATCGTCTGGCCAGCCAGCGGGTGGTTGAAGTCGAACAGCGCGGAGGTCTCGCCGACTTCCTTGAGCACACCGGCATATTTACCGCCGCTCGGCGCATTGAACTCAACCAGGTCGCCCGGCTGGTAATCCTCTTCAAACGAAGAGTTTTCGCGCAGCGTGGCCAGCGACACGCGCTGCAGCAGCTCCGGATTACGCGGACCGAACGCCTGCTCGGGCGCCAGGCGGAACGTCGTGCGCTCGCCCTCGCGCATACCGAGCAGCGCCTGCTCCAGCGTCGGCGCCATCTGGCCTTGGCCCAGCAGCAGCGTGGCCGGCTTGTCATCGAAGGTCGTGACGATGTCCGTGTCGTTTTCCAGCGCGATGCGGTAGTGCAGCGTCAGAAAGGAATCCGGGCCAACCACCTTGCCTGCGTTGCTTGGCGTCGCCGCGGACGCCTCGTTCACCAAATTTTGCACGCTCAACCTGCTTGACCAAAAAGTAACCCGTTATTGTACGTCAGCCCTCCCCGCGGCCGCAGGCGCGAAGCCCACCGCACTCTCGCTGGCAGGGCCTTTCCTCTGCTCATCCCTACCCTATGGCAATCGTCGACTGGCCCGCCCACGAGCGGCCGCGTGAAAAACTGCTCGCTCACGGCCCCGCCGCGCTCTCCGACGCGGAATTGCTAGCCATCTTCCTGCGCGTGGGCATGCCAGGCAAAAGCGCTGTCGACCTCGCCCGCGAACTGCTCACGCACTTCGGATCGCTCGCACGGCTGTGCCATGCGTCACAACAAGAGTTCTCGTCGATCAACGGAATGGGCCCCGCAAAATACGCACAACTGCACGCGCTGCTGGAAGTCGCGCGGCGTGCACTAAAAGAGGACTTCACCCAGGGCAGGACCTTTGACTCTCCACAAAGCGTGAAAGATTTCTTGCGCCTGACATTGGGGCACCGCCCGCATGAGGTGTTTGCCTGCTTCTTTCTAGATGTGCGACACCGGCTCATTGCCTGGGAAGAACTCTTCCGCGGCACACTAACGGAAGCCCGCGTCTATCCGCGCGAGATTGCCAAGCGCGCGCTACATCACAATGCGGCCGCGGTAATCCTGGCCCACAACCACCCCACCGGCAACACGGAGCCCAGCGAATCCGACATCACCCTGACCCGCGAGTTGTGCCGCGCGCTAGCCATGCTCGACGTGATCGTCCTGGATCACATGATCGTTGGTTGCAGCCACGTCTACGGCTTCCTAGAACACGGCAAAATGTAGTGCCGATGCCGCATCGCACGGTGCCCAACAGCAATCCGTCGATCTCGTTGATTTGTCAGCGCTTTTGTGTGTATAATCCGCGTTTCGCTGAAGTCCCACCTCTACAGTGGCGCTGCGCTTGGATTGGTCCCAGCGCCCGGTCGCAAACTGTAGCCAACGAATTTAGTTAGGAGTGCTCCATGGCACGCGTCTGTCAAGTGACCGGGAAAGCGCCGATGGTCGGCAATAACGTTTCCCACGCAAACAACAAGACCAAGCGCCGTTTTCTGCCGAACCTGCAGAATCGCCGCTTCTGGGTCGAATCCGAAAACCGCTGGGTCAGCCTGCGCGTCTCGAACGCTGGTCTGCGCCTGATCGATAAAAAAGGCATCGACGAAGTGCTCGTGGATCTGCGCGCACGCGGCGAAGTCTAATTAGGAGTTAAACATGGCCAGCAAAGGCGGACGCGACAAGATCAAGCTGGAATCGACCGCAGGTACGGGTCATTTCTACACGACCACCAAGAACAAGCGCACCAAGCCGGAAAAGATGGAGATCATGAAGTTCGATCCCGTCGCCCGCAAGCACGTCGCTTACAAGGAAACCAAGATCAAGTAATCCTCGCGGATTGCGCATCTTGTTTCCGTCGGCATGACCGACAGCAAAAACCCGCTCTCAGGCGGGTTTTTTGTTGCCTGCTGTTTGGCCCATGCTGGGGTGTACACTGCTCTTCTTTCCGATTGACACGCGACTGTGTTACTCACCAGCCGCGCCTGCACCGCGTCCCGCGTCTTCCATGAATTTCGATGTTGCCGTTGTTGGCAGCGGCTTGGCGGGTCTGACCGTCGCCCTGCACCTAGCCGATCACCGTCGCGTGGTTGTCATCAGCAAACGCAGCCTGCCGGAAGGCGCCAGCGATTGGGCGCAGGGCGGCATTGCCGCAGTGCTCGACTCAGGCGACAGCCATGACGAGCACGTCGACGACACACTCATCGCCGGGGCAGGACTATGCGATGAAGCCGCCACTCGCTACATCGTAGAAAACGGGCGCTCGGCCATTGAATGGCTGATCGGCCATGGCGTACCTTTCACGCGCGACGAGCAGGCCGAACTCGGCTTCCACCTGACACGCGAGGGCGGCCATCGCCATCGACGCATCATCCACGCCGCCGATGCCACGGGCCATGCCGTGGTCACGACGCTGGTTGAGAAGGTGCGCAATCACCCGAACATCACGCTGCTGGAAGACCACTTTGCGATCGACCTGATTACCGACGCGAAGCTGGGCCAGCCGGGAATGCGCTGCCATGGCCTATATGCGCTCGACATCGCATCGGGCCACGTCAAGACGATTACCGCGAGCCAAACCGTGATGGCCACGGGCGGCGCAGGCAAGGTCTATCTCTATACGACGAATCCGGACACCGCCAGCGGCGACGGTATTGCCATGGCCTGGCGCGCAGGCTGCCGCGTAGCGAACATGGAGTTCATCCAGTTCCACCCAACGTGTCTTTACCATCCGTTCGCGAAATCATTCCTGATTACCGAAGCCGTGCGCGGTGAAGGCGGCAAGCTGATCCTGCCCGACGGCACACGCTTCATGCCGGCGCATGATGAGCGCGCTGAGTTGGCTCCGCGCGATATCGTCGCCCGCGCCATCGACTTCGAGATGAAGAAGCGTGGCCTGGACTGCGTCTATCTGGACATCAGCCACCAGAGCCCGGAGTTCCTCAAGGAACATTTCCCGACCATCATGGCGCGCTGCCTGGAGCTGGGCATCGACATCACGCGCCAACCGATTCCGGTGGTGCCGGCGGCGCACTACACGTGCGGCGGCGTGGTGACGGATCACCTCGGGCGCACGGATATCGCCGGCCTGTACGCCGTGGGCGAGACAGCCTACACCGGCCTGCACGGCGCCAACCGGCTGGCAAGCAATTCGCTGCTGGAATGCATGGTGATCGGGCGGGGCGCGGCGGAAGACATCCTCGCGCAACCACCCTCGAACCCAACGTCGGTGCAGATTCCCGCGTGGGATGAGAGCCGCGTGACCGACGCCGATGAAGAAGTCGTCGTCTCGCACAACTGGGATGAGCTGCGCCGCATGATGTGGAACTACGTCGGCATCGTGCGCACGAACAAGCGGCTGGAACGCGCGCAGCACCGCATCGCCCTGTTGCGCGAAGAAATTACGGAGTACTACGCCAACTTCCGCGTGAGCCACGATCTGCTGGAGCTGCGCAACCTCGTCGAGGCCGCCTCGCTGATCGTCGACAGTGCGCTGTCACGGCATGAGAGCCGTGGCCTGCATTTCTCGCGCGACTACCCCGAGACGCTGCCCAAGGCGCTGCCGACGGTCATGCAGCCGACCCATCGGCAAATCGCCCGGAAACGCTAAGGCTTATTCGACGATCCGCAAAGAGAAGTCGGTCGCGCGCACGTCCTTCGTCAGCGCGCCGACGGAGATACGATCCACGCCCGTTTCGGCAAACGCGCGGATCGTCTCGATGTTCACGCCGCCGGACACCTCCAGCAGCGCTCTGCCCGCCGTCATGCGCACAGCCTCGCGCATCGCGGGCGGCTCGAAGTTGTCGAGCAGCACGGAGGTAGCACCCGCCGCCAGCGCTTCTTCAAGCTGCGCCAGCGTTTCCACCTCGATCTGGATCGCCACGCCGGTGTTCAATGCCTGCGCCGCACGCAGGGCTGCCGTCACGCCACCCGCCGCAGCGATGTGGTTTTCCTTGATCAGGATGCCGTCATACAACGCCAGGCGTTGATTCTCGCCACCACCGATACGCACGGCGTACTTCTGCGCCAGGCGCAAACCCGGCAGCGTCTTGCGCGTATCGAGCACGCGGGCGCGCGTGCCGTCAATGGCCGCAGCGTAACGCGAGGTCGACGTCGCGACGCCGGAAAGCAATTGCAGGAAGTTCAATGATGGCCGTTCGGCCGTCAGCAGCGATCGCGCCGGGCCTTCGATCTCGCACACCACCGAATCGGGCGCCATGCGGTCGCCTTCGTGCTGGTGCCAAGTAACGCGCAGCGTCGGATCAACGGCGCGCATGCACGCATCGAACCAAGGCGTGCCGCACAGCACGGCGGTCTCGCGCACGATCACCCGCGCACGCGCATGGCGATCTGCGGGGATCAGCAAGCCGGTGCGGTCACCCGTGCCGACGTCCTCGGCAATGGCAGCAGACACGTTGGCGGACAGCGCCTCGCGCAGTGCTGGGCCAAAGCTATCGAAAATTGCCTGAGCCGGTGTGGCAAAGCTCGTCGTGTTCATATGGGTTGCCGTCATGCCGGGCCGATTCCTTGAAAGAGTTGCGCGTTGGCGGCCAGCTCACCCTGCGGGCGAACCATGGCTTTCTCCCGCGCGGCAAAATCCAGCATGCGATCGATGCAGACCACGGCCTGCTTGCCGATGGCCGGATCGACGTGGATCTCGTTGCGACCGGTTTCCAGCACTTCGGCCAGATTGGTCAGCGCATTCATCGCCATCCATGGGCAATGCGCGCAGCTCTTGCAGGTGGCGGCGTTGCCGGCGGTCGGCGCCTCGATGAAGCGCTTGCCCGGGGCCGCCATGCGCATCTTGTGCAGGATGCCGTTGTCGGTCGCGACGATGAACTCCTGCGCCGGCAACGACTGCGCTGCTGCAATCAGCTGCGAAGTCGACCCGACCACATCGGCCTGCGCTACCACCGATTCAGGCGATTCCGGGTGCACAAGGATCTTGGCGTTCGGGTGCTCGGCGCGCAGCAGGTCCAGCTCTACGCCCTTGAACTCGTCGTGCACCAGGCACGAGCCCTGCCACATCAGCATGTCGGCGCCGGTCTGCTTCTGAATGTAGCTGCCGAGATGACGATCGGGGGCCCACAGGATCTTCTTTCCCTGCGCATGCAAGTGCTGCACGATCTTCAGGCCGATCGATGAGGTCACCATCCAGTCGGCACGCGCCTTCACGGCGGCGCTGGTATTGGCATAGACGACCACGGTGCGATCCGGATGCGCGTCGCAGAAGGCGGCGAACTCATCCGGCGGGCAACCCAGATCCAGCGAGCAGGTCGCGTCAAGATCCGGCATCAGCACGGTCTTTTCGGGGCTCAGGATCTTGGCAGTCTCGCCCATGAAGCGCACGCCCGCCACGATCAGTGTCTTGGCCGAATGGTCGCGGCCGAAGCGCGCCATCTCCAGCGAATCGGACACGCAGCCACCGGTCTCCTCGGCTAGGTCCTGCAGGTCAGCGTCAACGTAGTAGTGCGCGACCAGCACGGCTTCACGTTCCTTGAGCAGGCGCTTGATGCGAGCCTTCAGTTCGTCGCGTTCCTCGCGCGACAGCACCGGCGGCACCTTGGCCCAGGCGTGGGCCACGCAACTGGCGCCGGATTGCGCTTCGGAAAGCATATCCGGGCGCTCGAATTCAACCGTCTTGATGTGGGTTTCCATGGTGGTCTCCGCGTCCATTCGCGCTGTTAAGGCGCCGAGAAGCTGGCGCGGCAATGAAACGGACGGCGTGTGAGGAGGACTGGCACCGCGATACATTGTCGCGGCCCGTTAAAAATGTGAGTTGGGGGCAGTTTACCCAAAAGAAAAGCCCCGCTGCGGAGCGGGGCTTCACCTATGAAACAAGAAAGTCAGGCGTAACGGCGCAGGCGAACGGCAAACTCCTGCAGCGCGTGGATGCCGCTTTCCTCAGCGCGCTTGCACCACTCTTGCAGTTGATGCAGCAGCTGCTCACGCGTGGCGTTCGAACGGCCCCACAGCGCACCCAGCTCGCGGCGCATCTCAACGAAGGTGTGCAACGCCGAATGGTCCGACACGATTTGCGAGAGCTGCTCACGCTGGGGCGCGCCCAGCTTGGTCTCGTCGCGGTGGAACCACTTGCGGGCCGGCTTCAGCGCACGGTACTCAACAGCGCGCGAGTCCTTCAGCTTGGCCAGCTCTTGGCGGTAAGCCGTCTTAACAGTCTTGGCGTAGCGTGCCATCACGTCGTAGCGGTTGGCGATGATGGCTTCGAGCGTGTTCTGGTCGACCGGCTTCACATCGCCAAAACGAGCCTTGGGCGCCACTTTCTTGACCTTTGCCAAACCCACGATTTCCAGCGCGCGGATGTAGCCCCAGCCGATATCGAACTCATACCACTTGACCGAAAACTTGGCCGACGTGGCGTACGTGTGGTGATTGTTGTGCAGCTCTTCGCCGCCGATGATGATGCCCCACGGCGATACGTTGGTCGAAGCGTCTTCGCAGTCGAAGTTGCGGTAACCCCAGAAGTGGCCCAGACCGTTGATGATGCCGGCAGCATGGATCGGGATCCACAGCATCTGCACCGCCCACACCGTCAGGCCCAGCGCGCCGAACATCAGCACGTCCAGGATCAGCATCAAACCGACGCCCTGCCATGTGAACTTCGAATACAGGTTCTTCTCGATCCAATCGTCCGGCGTACCGTGGCCGAATTTCTGGATCGTTTCCTTGTTCTTGGCCTCGGCGCGATAGAGCTCAGCACCTTCCATCAGCACCTTGCGGATGCCACGGGTCTGCGGGCTGTGCGGATCCTCTTCGGTTTCACACTTGGCGTGGTGCTTGCGGTGGATGGCGGTCCATTCCTTGGTGACCATGCCGGTGGTCAGCCACAGCCAGAAACGGAAAAAGTGTCCGGCGATAGGATGCACGTCCAGCGCACGGTGTGCTTGGCAACGGTGCAGAAAAATCGTGACGCAGGCGATCGTGATGTGCGTCATCACCAGCGTGAAAATCAGAATCTGCCACCAGGCCCAATTCAGGGTGCCGTTGGCGAGGAAAGTCAGAAGGGAGTCGATCAAAGTGTTCTCCGTGGTCAACTCGGGTGATCAAAGCAGCCTTTGGTCCGACAAATCAATCCGGACGGGCTGCCTCTTAAGGCCATCCGCTGTCGCAGCGTTACGACAATGGGGTCGTGTTGGCGGTGATTCAGGTGTTGGCACCTGGCTTGCGCATCACATCGGCGAGCTTGTGGCTGCTACCCATATGACCTCCGCCCCAGCGCAATACAAGGTGTTTGCGGTGCTTTGTCGCAAGTGCTATGCCCTTTGCGACGGCCCGTCTGATCCTTTGTGGGAGCACTCAGTATTTTAACCGAATACCCCCTCTATTCCATGGGGGAAAACCGCTGATTTGACCTCAGACAAGTGGGCACCGTTCCGCTCGCAGGTGTGTTAGGCCTGCAGCGTGGCACCGGATGAGGCTGCCGCATCACCCGAAGTGCTCGAAGCGCCCTGCTGCAGCGCCAACGGCCCAAGCACACGCACTTCCCGTTGCGGATACGGAATGTCGACGCCAGCCTCTTTGAAGCGGCGATAGATGGCGCGATTCAGATCGGACTGGACGCCCAGCTTGCCGTTGTGCGGATCCGCGATCCACACGCCAAGTTCGTACTCGATGCCGCTGTCGGCAAACAGGGCCATGAAGGCGGCGGGTGCGGGCTCGGGCAGAATGCGCGGAATGCCCTCGGCGCATTGCAGCAACAGCGCCAGCACCGCTTCCGGATCGGCGGCATACGATGCCTGCACGCGCACTGCCACGCGCACGGTGCCGCGCTCGTTGTGGTTCTGCACAGCCTGCGCGACCATCAGTTCGTTCGGCACCAGCGTATCGCCATCGCCGTTGCGCACCACGGTGTAGCGCGTGCGGATCTGCGTGACAATGCCGGTGTATGTGCTGACCGTAATCTGATCGCCGAGCTTGAGCGAGCGCTCAAGCAGGATGATGAAGCCCGAGACGTAGTTGCTGGCGATCTTCTGCAAGCCAAAGCCCAGGCCCACGCCGAGCGCCCCGCCAAACACCGACAGCACCGTCAGGTCGATGCCCACGAGCGACAGGCTCAGCAGCAGCGACACCAGCAGCAGCGCTGCCTTGGTCACGCGCGACAGCACCACCTTCAGGTTGGCATCAATGGCAGAAGCGCGCGTAATGCGGCTGTCCAGCCACGAGCCGAACCACATCGCCACGAGCACGGTGACGAGAATCCACACCACGCCCATCAGCATGGCGGCGAGGCTCACCTTCTGCTTGCCGCCCAGCGCAAAGCGAATGCCGTCGAGGTAATCCACCACATCGCCCAGCACGCCCAGCACGTAGAGCACCATGCCTATCCACATCAGCGTGGTCAGCACACGCTCGGCGACAACAAGCATGCCGTGCAACTCACCGTTGGCCGACAACACGCGGCGCAGCACGTAGAAGCCGAGATAAAGAATCGCCAAGCCAAACAGCGGTACCGCAGCCAGGCGGAACACGCTGATCGGCATGGTGCCGATCAGGGCATAGCGCGCACCAAGCACCAGCAGCCAGCCAATCAACGGGAACATCGCCCGCTCCAGGCTCGACCAGGCAAAACGCAGGGCGAACGTGTCGTTCGCATGCGCCGTATGCAAGCGCCGCGAAATCGGCCGCGCGATCAGCCACGCGGCAACGAGCACCAGCACCAGCACGCCCAGTTGCCAGATAAAGCGCGGCCCACCCAGATCGGAGACGATGTCGTCGATCATGTGACCCAGCGCGATATGGTTGAGATTCAGCGGCAATCCATTCATTGGCGTGACCGGTTATTCCAAACCCTTATTGGGTCCGATAGGGCAACGCATCGCCCACATGCTTCTGCCAATTGGCGGCATAGCGCTGGGCGAGATCGGCGTCGCCGCGCACGATCAGTACGTTTTCGGCATTGCCGCGCTGCGCGGTCTGCGTAAAGTTGAAGCTGCCGGTAACCAGCACCGGATGCGCGCCGCGCGGGTCGATCACGATGACTTTGTTGTGCGCGTTCTTGTAGCGCACCTCCAGCCAGACGGGGATGCCCGCATTGGCCACCTCGGGCACGCGGCTGCCGCCAGAACGCGTCATCTGCTCGCGATCGGCCAGCACCCGCACATCCACGCCGCGCTGATGCGCCGCCAGCAACGCACGCGTAATCGCCTTGTTCGACAGCAGATACGCCTGCACCAGCACCTGCTCGTGCGCCTGATCGATGGCATCGGCCAACAACCCTTCGATGTCGTCGTCGGGCGTGAACGCAGCCTGCACCGTGCCCTTGGCTGGCAGCACTGGTGGCGTGCCGCGGGCCTGCGCCACGCCACCTGCGGCAAACACCAGCCATGCGGCCAGCAGCCAACCCAAGCGGCGCAGCATCATGCGCGGCGCTCCAGCACGGCCGCGAAGAAGCCGTCGGTCTGGTGCGTGTGCGGATACAGTTCCAGGTAGGGCCCCATTTCCAGGGGGATCTTCTGCGCGGCGAGCACCTCACCGGCGGGCACGAGCACGAAGTCATCATGGGCGGCCAGAAACTGCTCGACCACCTGCTGGTTCTCGCGCGCCAGCACGCTGCAGGTCGCGTAGACGAGGCGGCCACCCGGCTTCAGCAGCCGCGCCGCCGATGTCAGGATCGACAGCTGCTTGGCTGACATTTCTTCCACGGCCTGCGCAGATTGGCGCCACTTCAGGTCCGGATTGCGGCGCAACGTGCCCAAACCGCTGCAAGGCGCGTCGACCAGCACGCGATCGATCTTGCCCGCCAGCCGCTTGACCTTGGCATCGTGCTCGCTGTCGATGCGGCCCGGATGCACGTTCGACAGGCCGCTGCGCGCCAGGCGCGGGCCCAGGTTCGACAAGCGTTTTTCCGATACGTCGAAGGCATACAGGCGCCCCGTCGAGCGCATCGCCGCGCCAATCGCCAGGGTCTTGCCACCAGCGCCGGCACAGAAATCGACCACCATCTCGCCGCGCTTGGGTGCCAGCAATTGGCAGAGCAGTTGGCTGCCCTCGTCCTGCACCTCGACCGTGCCGTTGGTGAAGATATCGAGCTTGTTCAACGCCGGCTTGCCCGCTAGGCGAATGCCCACCGGCGACAGCGGTGCTGCAGCCCCCTCGATACCGGCTTCGGCCAGTGTTGCGAGCACGGCTTCGCGCTCGCCCTTGAGCGTATTCACACGCAAGTCCAGCGGCGCGGGCGTGAGCCACGCTTGCGCCAGTGCTTCGGTGAAGTCCGCACCGTGCTGTGCAACCAGCGCATCGAAGAGCCAGTCGGGCAGATTGGCGCGCACGCGGGCCGCCAGCGCGGCGCGGTCGCGGTTTTCCCAGCGATCCAGCCATTCGGCCTCCG
Source organism: Ralstonia chuxiongensis (assembly GCF_024158925.1). Lineage (NCBI taxonomy): Bacteria > Pseudomonadati > Pseudomonadota > Betaproteobacteria > Burkholderiales > Burkholderiaceae > Ralstonia > Ralstonia chuxiongensis. The sequence continues at coordinate 500,173 of NZ_JAMYWC010000004.1, forward strand.
CCGGGTTCAGGAACGGGGCGATAGCCTCACGCCCGGCCGTCTGCAGCAAGCCGAGCAGCACTAGGCGACGACGCGCCGGGCCAGTGCCGCTCTCGGCAAACTGACCGAATTCAACCTTGCGGCGCAGCACGGCAAAGGCCGCTTCGGCGATGATGCCGCGCTCGCGGTGGCCAAGTTCGTGGTGCTCACGGAAGTACTGGCTGACCACCATGTCGGCCGGCGCCGCAAAGTGCAGCAGACGCGCAAGCACCTTATCCAGGTGTTCCAGATGGCTGCCATGCACGCCCGTGCGCGGGCGCGGGGCGCTGCGCGGCGCGGGCTTGCCCTGCGGTGCCCGATACCAGCCACCGCCACCGGAACCCGCGCGCTTGTTGCCCGATCCGCCGTTTCCATTGCCGCGCGAACGCTGACGATCCTGACTCATGCTGCCTCCCGGGCGTTGACGCCAATAACAAGCTGCGATTCATCCGGAGAGACGCGCACAACACCGTCTTCGATCGACAACCGCCCTTCCACGAACCAGCGTACGGCACGCGGATAAATCGTGTGTTCCTGCGCCAGCAGCCGCCCGGCCAGCGAGTCAGGCGTGTCGTCCTGGCGCACGTCGATGATGGCCTGCAGCACGATCGGGCCGTGGTCCAGGTCAGCGGTGACGAAATGCACCGTCGCGCCATGCACCTTCACGCCCATGGCCAACGCGGCCTCGTGCGTATGCAAGCCAGGGAAGCACGGCAGCAGCGACGGATGAATGTTCAGCATGCGCCCGGCGTAGCGCTTGACAAAGCCCGGCGTAAGGATGCGCATAAAGCCGGCCAGCACCACCAGATCAGGCGAAAAGCCGTCGATCACCTGCGCCAGGGCGGCGTCAAAGCTGTCGCGATCGGGGAACGCCTTGTGATCGACCACCGCGGTGGCGATGTCGTGCGACGCGGCAAATTTAAGTCCTGCCACATCGGGCCGATTAGAAATGATGGCGGCAATGCGTCCCGACCAACCTTCGGCCTGACAGGCGCGGACAATGGCTTCCATATTGGAACCGCGTCCGGAAATGAGAATGACGATGTTTTTCATCGCGGCATTTTATCAAGTGCGCCGGAGTTCCCCGAGAAAATCGGGTGTGACGCCTTCGCAGCCATGCCGCGGGCGCTTTTGCAGCCACCGTGGCATTTTGCCGACGCATGCCGGCAAAAACTCTGTCATGCCAGCAAAAGGAAGGGGCAACCGTTGGCGCGCTTTGGCGCGCTCTGATAATCTCAGCGCCATAATTGTCCGCGCTCCCGAGGGGTCGGGTGGGCTGCCAGCGATGATCCGACGCGTATCAACCGCCTGTTCATCCTGCGCTGCAACATCGTGCGGGCAATACCGTGACAGTCGATCGGCACAGGGTGAGACACCCGGCCCGTCGACCATCGCCCGCGCCGGGTCGACACGCGTACAACAACAAGAGGGCATTGCCCTCACCGGGGAATAAGAATGACGAGCTCGCTGCGTAGCCTGCTGGTGGTCGACGACCACCCTCTCGCCTTATCTGGCACGACCACGTTTCTTGCACACGCCTTGCCTGAAGTTCAGGTGCACGCGGCTATTGGCCGGCGCCAGGCGCTTGCGCTGGTGGAGGAAGGCGTCCGACCGGACGTCGTGCTGCTGGACGTGTGGCTGTCCGATTGCACGGGCTTCGACGCCATGCGCGAACTGCGCGGCAAACTGCCAGAAGCACGCTTTGCCTTCATGTCGGCCGAAAACACGCCGGAAATCGTCGCCAAGGCTCAAGCGCTAGGCGCCATCGGCTTCATCGGCAAGCACGCCGATGCCCATGCTTTCTCCAAGGCGGTGGCCGGCATTTTCGGCGGCGATGCGTCGTTCCCGTCCGAAGACGATATGGGCGGCATCAACGGCAAGGGCGGTGCCTCGCACGGCATTCCCATCACGCCGGCAGAACTGGGGCTGACGCCGCGCCAGGGCTCGGTGCTGGCGCTGCTGCTCGAAGGCCTGCCCAACAAGTCGATCGCGCGCCAGTTGGGCCTGACGGAAAACACCGTCAAAGAACACGTCTCGGCGATTCTGCAGCGGCTGGGCGTACGCACGCGCATCCAGATCATCTCGCGCATGGAACGCTTTCGCCTGACCGGCGCTGCCTGATCCAGCCGCCTCATCTGAGCATTCTGACGGCGCCCTTCACGGCGCCGTTTCACATTACCGTCAATAAGCGACCTGCGGCTCGGCTGAGCGGCCGCGCAGCCAGCGCTTGAGCAGCACGCGCAGCATGTTCGGGTCCATCGGTTTGGCCAGTAGCAGGTAGCCGGCTTCTTCGGCGCGCGCGAGGGCGGCGGAGTTGCGATCGCCAGTCAGCAGCACGGCGTGGGCATCGGGGTGGCTGACTTGCCAGCGTTCGAGCAGTTGCAGGCCATCCTCCTCGCCGGGCAGGCGCAAGTCGCAGAAGATGATCTGCGGACGGATACCGCGCGCGAGCAGTTGCTCTGCGGAACGGCCATCGGCGGCGCTGTGGACTTCCACGCCCCACGCTTCGAGCAGCGCGTGCCAAGCCTTGCGGATTTGCTGGTCGTCGTCCACGACCAGCACCACGCCCGAGAATCGCGGCTGATCGAGCACTGCACGCTTCTGCTCGGCGCGTGGCTGCGTGGCCAGCGGTGCCTTGATCTCGGCGGGCACCGGTCGAAGCGCCATCCAGAACATCGAGCCGCGCCCCGGCACCGAGCGCACGCCAAACGTGCCGCGCAGCAGACGCACACATTCCTTGTAGATCGACAGGCCCAAACCCAGGCCCTGACTCGGATCGCGTTCCGGGTTTTCAACCTGGTAGTACGTCGAGAAGATGTCTTTCTGATGCTCAGGCGCGATGCCGATGCCTGTATCCCAGACCTCGATCCGCAGATGCTTCTGGCGCACGCGCAGCGCCACCATCACGCCGCCGCGCTCGGTGTAGCGCAGCGCGTTCTGCAGCAGATTGAACAGCGCCCGGCGCAGCAGCACCGGCTCGGCCATCCCGAACACCGGCAGCGGCGGAATGCGCGCCGTGAGCGCCAGACCCTTGGCGCGCGCATCCGGCATGAACTGCTGGACCACTTCGGTGATGACCTCGCCCAGATCCACCGGCTCCAGCGTCGGCGAGGTCTTGCGGCTCTCCAGCTTGGACAGGTCCAGCAGCGAGCGGAACAGCAGATCGATGGTCGCGGCGCCTGAGGCCAATTGCTCCACCAGCGGCGCCAAGGATTCCGACTGGTTGCGCGCCCGCAGCGCTTCCACCAAGAGCACGATCGCATGCACCGGCTGACGCAAGTCGTGGCTGGCGGCAGCCAGGAAGCGCGATTTTTCTTCCGATGCCGACAACGCGCGCTGCTTCTCGTCCTGATAGCGGCGCGCGAGCTGGCGGCTCTCGTTCTCAAGCTGGATTTCGCGCACCAGCGTGTTGTGGATGTTGACGGCATGCCGGGTCAGCAGGGCCGCAAAGAACAGCAGCACGCCGCGCAAATACAGCCCGTGTCCCGGAAATGCCTGGTCGGCCAGCACAAAGTGCGGCGCCAGGATGCCCGTCCCGAGGATCAGCAGGCTGGACGGCACGGGCGCCTGCGACAACACCGCTGCCGCCGCCACGCCGATGATCACGATCATCAGCAGGCTGCTGAACTCCAGCGACGGCGACATCAGATACAGCCCCGCCGAACAGCCCCACGCCACCCCACCCACGGCCGACATGACGTGCATGCCCGTCCACCACTTGCGGGTGTGCGCGGCCAGCGTCATGCGGGTCAGGTCGTAGCGATAGCCAAAATAGAAGCGCAGACCTGACGCCGTCAGGCACAGCATGATCAGGCACCAGCCCAGCAGCCCCGGGCGGTTGGAGGCGCCCCAAAACGCTGCGACCGTCAAGGCGGGCAGCACGACCGAGGCAGCAATCCCCATGGGCGCCCCGCGATGCACGGCGGCGAGCAGCTTGGCGCGGGCGTCCAGTTCGAGCGGCGCGCGGCTGGCAAGCCCAAACTTGGCGAAGAAAAGGCGCAGCGAGGCGTTCAAGGAGATATCGGGTAGGAACTGGATATCGGATTGTGCCGCAAGCATGCGCCGAGCGGGCGCACCGTTCGGACGATTGTGCAACACCCCGACACCCAGCCGCGTGCGCGCCGGGGATGGGGCAATCCCTTATATAATGTGCGTTTTGCTGGATTTTGGCGGCTGTCAGGCCAATCCGGCACGAAATCGCACTTCTCCTTTCCTCGACCACCGACGCTTCTCGTGAAAGTCTTTCGCGGCTTGCCCAACGCCGAAAGTCGCGCGCCCTGCGCGTTGACCATCGGCAACTTCGACGGCGTGCACCGCGGGCACCAGTCTTTGCTGGCCCGCGCACGCGCGGCGGCCGACGCACGCGGATTGCCGCTTACGGTGATGACGTTCGAGCCGCATCCGCGCGAATTCTTCATGCCGGACCGCGCGCCCACCCGCATTGCGCTGCTGCGCGACAAGCTGGAAAGCCTGCGTCGCCAGGGCGTCGACCGCGTGGTCGTGGAGCATTTCAACGCGCATTTCGCTGGGCAGACGCCGGACGAGTTCGTGCGCAATGTTCTGGTCGATGGCCTGCACACGCGCTGGCTGCTGGTGGGCGATGATTTCCGCTTTGGCGCCAAGCGGGCGGGCGATTTCAACTATCTGCAGGCCGCCGGTGCCCAGTTTGGCTTCGAAGTCGAGCAGATGGGCTCGGTGTCGGAGTCCGGCGTGCGCATTTCCAGCTCGGCCGTGCGCGAAGCGCTGGCCGCCGGCGACCTGGAACACGCCCGCCGCCTGCTCGGGCACGGTTATGCCATCAGCGGACACGTGGTGCACGGGCAAAAGCTCGGCCGCTCGCTGGGCTTTCCGACGCTGAATTTGCGCATCTCGCATCGCAAGCCGGCCGTGGCCGGCATCTTTGTCGTGCAGGTGCACGGGCTGGCCGAAAAACCGCTGCCGGCCGTCGCCAGCATTGGCGTGCGACCGACGGTGGACGACTCCGGCCGCGTGCTGCTGGAAGTGCATATCTTTGATTACCACGCCAGCGTCTACGGCAAGCTGGTGCGTGTGGAATTCATGAAAAAGCTGCGCGACGAGGCTCGTTACGATTCGCTCGATGCCCTCAAGGATGCGATCGCGCAGGACTGCGTTCATGCACGGCAGTTCTTCGGCCTGCCCATTCCGCCAGCCGGCGAGTCGCCCACGCTTCGGCGCGACTTCGCCACCTCCGCCACCGACCGAATTCAGTAGGCGGCCGACACGTTCGCCGCCCAGAAGCCACACGCTGCGCACGCGCGCCCTGCACTGTCAGCCGCGCCTGCACCGATCCGATTTGCCCGAATCTGCCCCACATCACACCATGTCCGATTCCAAGAAGCCCACGCCGGAGAAGAGCAAGTACCCGGTCAACCTGCTGGACACCCCGTTCCCCATGCGCGGCGATCTGCCCAAGCGCGAGCCGCAATGGGTGAAGCAATGGCAGGACAAGCAGCTCTACAAGAAGATCCGCGCCGCGCGCAAGGGCGCGAAGAAGTTCATTCTGCATGACGGCCCGCCGTACGCCAACGGTGACCTGCACATCGGCCACGCGGTCAATAAGATCCTCAAGGACATGGTGATCAAGGCGCGCGGCCTCACCGGCCTGGACGCTGTTTATGTGCCGGGCTGGGATTGCCACGGCATGCCGATCGAGATCCAGATCGAAAAGCAGTTCGGCAAGGGCCTGCCCGTCCAGGAAGTGCAAGAGAAGGCGCGTGCGTACGCCACCGGCCAGATCGCGCGCCAAAAGGCGGATTTCGAGCGCCTGGGCGTGCTGGGCGACTGGGCCGATCCGTACCTGACCATGAACTTCCGCAACGAAGCGGACGAGGTGCGTGCGCTGGGCAAGATCCTGGAGAAGGGCTACGTCTTTCGCGGCCTGAAGCCGGTCAACTGGTGCTTCGACTGCGGCTCGGCGCTGGCGGAAGCCGAAGTGGAGTACGCGGACCGTACCGACCTGTCGATCGATGTTGGCTTCCCGTTTGCCGATATCGACGCACTGGCCAGCGCCTTCCACGTGGGTGCTGACGTGCTCAAGGCCAAGCAAGGCTGGATCGTGATCTGGACCACCACGCCGTGGACGATCCCCTCCAACCAGGCGCTGAACCTGCACCCGGAAATCGAATACGCGCTGGTCGACACGCCGCGTGGGCTGCTGATCGTCGCCAAAGAGCGCGTCGAAGCATGCCTGCAAAGCTGGAAGCTTGAAGGCACTGTGCTGGCCACGTGCGAAGGCGCCGCACTCTCGGGCGCGCGCTTCCACCACCCGCTCGCCAAGATGGACGCTGGTTACGACCGCACTTCGCCTGTCTACCTGGGCGATTACGTGACGATCGATACCGGCACCGGCATCGTCCACTCCGCGCCTGCCTATGGCGTGGAAGACTTCCAGTCCTGCAAGTCGCACGGCATGCCCGACTCGGAAATCATCAACCCGGTGATGGGCAACGGCGTGTATGCATCGACGCTGCCGCTGTTTGGCGGCCAGATGATCTGGGATGCCAATCCGAAGATCGTTGAGGTCCTGCGCGAATCCGGCAACCTGTTCGACGCGCACAAGCACCCGCACAGCTACATGCACTGCTGGCGCCACAAGACGCCGATCATCTACCGCGCCACGTCGCAGTGGTTCGCGGGGATGGACGTGCAGCCCAACGACGGCAACGCCACGCTGCGCGAGACCGCGCTCGCGGGCATCGACGCGACGGCGTTCTACCCGTCGTGGGGCAAGCAGCGCCTGCACAACATGATCGCCAACCGCCCGGACTGGACGCTCTCGCGCCAGCGCCAATGGGGTGTGCCGATGGCCTTCTTCGTGCACAAGGAAACCGGCGCGCTGCACCCGCGCACACCTGAGCTGCTGGAGCAGGTCGCCCAGCGCATCGAAAAGAGCGGCATCGAAGCCTGGCAGACGCTCGACCCGCGCGAGCTGCTCGGCGATGAAGCCGACATGTATGAGAAGAACCGCGACACGCTCGACGTGTGGTTCGACTCGGGCACGACGCACTGGCACGTCATCCGCGGCTCGCACGCGGCGGATCTGTACGACGCTTCGGCCGACCTGCCGGACGGTCGCCTGGCTGATCTGTATCTGGAAGGTTCGGACCAGCACCGCGGCTGGTTCCACTCGTCGCTGCTGACGGCTTCGATGCTGTACGGCAAGCCGCCGTACAAGGGCCTGCTCACGCACGGCTTCACGGTGGACGGCGAAGGCCGCAAGATGTCCAAGTCGATCGGCAACACGATCGCGCCGCAGGAAATCGCCAACAAGATGGGCGCTGAGATCATCCGCCTGTGGGTGGCCTCGACCGACTATTCGGGCGAACTGGCGATCTCGGATGAAATTCTGAAGCGCGTGGTGGAAGGCTATCGCCGCATCCGCAACACGCTGCGCTTCCTGCTCGCCAACCTGACGGATTACGACCACGCCAAGCACGCGCTGCCGACCGAGCAATGGCTCGAGATCGACCGCTACGCCGTGGCGCTGACGGACGCGCTGCAGAAGGAAGTGCTGTCGCACTATGACGTGTATGAATTCCACCCGGTGGTCGCCAAGCTGCAGACGTTCTGCTCGGAAGACCTGGGCGGCTTCTACCTCGACGTGCTGAAGGACCGCCTGTACACCACGGCGCCGGATTCGCTCGCACGCCGCTCCGCACAGAACGCGCTGTACCACATCACCCAGGCAATGCTGCATTGGATGGCGCCGTTCCTGTCGTTCACGGCCGAAGAGGCATGGCAGGTGTTTGCGCACGGCACGGAGCACACCGACACCATCTTCACCAGCACCTATTACAACGCTCCGGTGCCGCAAGGCGCCAGCGCGCTGCTGGAGAAGTGGGCCGCCATCCGTAACGTGCGCGGTGAAGTAACCAAGCAACTGGAAGCGCTGCGCATCGACGGCAAGATCGGCTCGTCGCTGCAGGCGGAAGTGACGGTGTCGGCAGGTGAATCGGTGCATGACGCGCTTGCCAGCCTCGGCGACGACCTGCGCTTCGTGCTGATCACGTCCGCGGCCAAGTTGGAGCGCGCGCCGGAAGGCGGCGATCTGCTCATCACCGTGGTGCCGTCCACGCACGCCAAGTGCGAGCGCTGCTGGCACTACCGCGCCGACGTCGGCCACGACGCGACCCATCCGACCCTCTGCAAGCGCTGCACCGACAACCTGTTCGGTGCCGGCGAACAACGGAGCGCTGCCTGATGGCCACTCGCAACAACGGCAAGAGCAAGTCGATCGGGTTGAAGAAGAGCAGCGGCGGTCATGGCGTGGGCCCCTGGCTGGGCCTGGCGGTCATCTGGATCCTGCTGGACCAGTTGACCAAGATCGCCGTCCTCAAAACCTTCACTTACGGCGAGTCGCGGCCGATCACCGGCTTCTTCAACCTGGTGCTCGCCTATAACAAGGGGGCGGCGTTTTCGTTCCTGGCCGCGGCGGGCGGCTGGCAGCGTTGGTTCTTCACGGGCCTGGGCGTGGCGGCGGCGCTGTTCATCGTGTGGCTGCTCAAGCGGCACAGCGGGCAAAAGCTGTTCTGCTTTGCCCTGGCGCTCATTCTGGGCGGCGCGCTGGGCAACGTGATCGACCGTGTCATCTACGGTCACGTGGTGGATTTCCTCGACTTCTACCTGCACAACTACCACTGGCCGGCGTTCAACGTGGCCGACTGCGGCATCACCATCGGTGCGGTACTGCTGATCGTCGACGAACTGCGGCGCGTGCGGCGCTGACGCTGCGGTGCCAGAACTCCGGCATTGGAATGGTGAAGCGGTGCTGTGCCTCGACGAGGCCGGCCCGCCCATCGCCAGCGAGCAGGATGCGCTGGACCACGTGATCGGCGAGGCGCTGGGGCATGGCGCAACGATGGTTGCCGTGCCCGTCAGCCGCCTCGATGCGGCGTTCTTTGTGCTGCGCACCGGCTTGGCTGGCGGCATCGCGCAGAAGATCACGAACTACCGACTGAAGCTCGCCGTGGTCGGTGACATCTCGGCGCATCTCCACGCCAGCAGCGCGCTGCGCGACTGGGTGCGGGAATCCAATAAGCGCGACACGATCCGCTTCGTGCCGTCGCTCGACGATCTGGCCGCCGATGCGCGGCCCATGCCTGTCGAATAAGGGCTCAGCCCCAGTAGCGCACGGCATACCACGCGCGCTTGACGTACTCCGCAAGAATCGACCCGGCTTCGTAGACAGGCACCGACTTGGCGAGCGTGTCACCGGGGAACACGCCTTGCGCACCCCAAGTGACTTCCGGCCACACCTTGCGGAACACCGCCAGCGCCCGGCCGGTGTGATACCAGCTCGTGACCAGGATTGCGCTCTGCACCTGCTGGCCCGCCAGCGTCTCGCGCGTCATCCGCGCATTTTCCATCGTGCTGCCGGACACACATTCGTGGCCGATGCGCTCCGCCGGCACGCCGGCCATCACAAGGCGGCGCTCGATCAGCAGGCAATCGCCTTGGCCGCTGACGAACACGCGAGGCGCTACACCCGCGTGGTACAGCTCGGCAGCGCCGATCACGCGCTGACCCGACTCTCCGCCCAGCACAACGATCACGTCTGCGTGCGCGAGCCTCGGCTCCTCGCGCAGCCATGCCTTCGCCCCGCAGACGAGCGCGGCAGCGGCCACCACCGCAGCGATGGCGCAACCGCCGATCAAGGCGAGGACATTGCGAACTGCTGAGCGACCGAAAACCATATGGGGAATGCGCATTTGAGGAAAAACCGGGGCGCCAGACGCGCCGCGGGGCAAGCCGGTATCATCGCCACTGTTTAGCAGGAAGCCCGGGCACCGGGTTGTATCCTGCCCGCGCATATCGCGTCAATCGGATTCCCAAGCGGGTTGTTATGGAACTGCAAGGCAAACATTTCGTGCTCGGCCTGACGGGCGGCATCGCGTGCTACAAGTCCGCCGAGCTGGTACGGCTGTTGACCAAGGCTGGCGCGACCGTGCAGGTGGTGATGACCGAGGCCGCCACGCACTTCATCACACCGGTGACGATGCAGGCGCTTTCCGGTCGTCCGGTCTTCACGTCACAGTGGGATGGCCGCATCGGCAACAACATGCCGCATATCGACCTCTCGCGCGAAGCGGACGCCATCGTCATCGCGCCGGCGTCCACCGACTTTCTGGCCAAGCTCGCGCACGGCATGGCCGACGACCTGCTCTCCACGCTGTGCATCGCGCGCGATTGCCCGCTGCTCGTGGCGCCCGCGATGAACCGCCAGATGTGGGCCGCGCCCGCCACGCAGCGTAACGCCGCCCAGTTGCGCGCGGATGACGTCACCCTGCTCGGCCCCGACGCCGGCGACCAGGCCTGCGGCGAAGTCGGCGACGGCCGCATGCTGGAGCCGGAAGACATCGTCGAGCAGCTCATCGGCTTCTTCCAGCCCAAGCTGCTGCGCGGTCACCGCGTGCTGCTGACGGCCGGCCCGACCTTCGAGCCGATCGACCCCGTGCGCGGCATCACGAACCTGTCCAGCGGCAAGATGGGTTTTGCCTTGGCACGTGCGGCAGCGCAGGCCGGTGCAGAAGTCACGCTGGTTGCCGGACCGTGCCATCAGGACACGCCCGCAGGCGTGCTGCGCATTGATGTGCAAACCGCCCAGCAGATGCACGACACCGTCATGCACGAGCTGGATGCTGCCAAGAACGACATCTTCATCGCGGTTGCGGCGGTGGCCGACTGGCGCGTGGCACAAGCGGCGGAACAGAAACTCAAGAAGCAGAACGACTCCGACGTACCCGCACTTACGTTCACACAGAACCCGGACATCCTCGCCGGTGTGGCGCGCCGGGCGAATGCGCCTTTCTGCGTCGGCTTTGCGGCCGAAACCGAACGGTTGGAAGAGTTCGGCGAGGCCAAGCGCAAGAAAAAGGGCATTCCGCTGCTGGTCGGCAATCTTGGCCAGCAGACCTTCGGCCGCGACGACAACGAAGTCGCACTCTTCGATGCAAAGGGCATCACGCGCCTGCCGCGCGCCGACAAGCTGACGCTCGCGCGCCAGATCGTCGCCGCCATCGCCGACCGCGTGCATGGGGCACGATCATGACTGCCGCGCCAATCCGCCTGTCGGTTCTGGACCAAAGTCCGGTCATCTACGGCCACAGCGCACGCGATGCCATCGCCGCGACGGTCGACCTGGCGCAACTCGCGGATTCGCTCGGCTACACGCGCTACTGGTGCGCCGAGCACCACGGCCTGCGCGGCGTGAGCAACCCCGCGCCGGAAGTGATGATTGCCCGCGTAGCCAGCGCCACGAAGCACCTGCGCGTGGGCTCCGGCGGCGTGATGCTGCCCTACTACAGCCCCTTCAAGCTGGCCGAGCAGTTCCGCCTGCTGGAGGCGCTGTTCCCGAACCGCATCGACCTGGGTGTCGGCCGTGCACCTGGCGGCGACATGCGCACCGCGCAAGCCGTGGCGATGGGCGACTACAACCGCGGCGACATCTTCCCGCAGCAGGTGCAGGAACTGATCTGGCACCTGACGGGCACGCTGCCGTCCGATCACCCAGCGGCCGGCGTTCTGCTGCAACCCGAGATCGATACCAAGCCCGAGTTGTGGATGCTCGGCTCGAGCGATTTTGGCGGCGCGCTGGCCGCGCGTCTGGGCATCCGTTTCGCGTTCGCGCATTTCATCAACCCGCACGTCGGGCATATCGTCACCCAGCAGTACCGCACGGATTTCGAGCCCGGCTACGACGCGCGCCCGTATAGCGCCGCCGCCGTCTTCGTGATCGCGGCTGATACCGAAGCCGAAGCGCGCCGCTATGAAGCCGCCGTCGACCTGCGCCGCGTGCAGATGGCGCTTGGCGTAAACGGCCCGATCCCGACCGTCGAGCAAGGCGAGGCCCACGTCTACACCGAGCGCGACCAGGCCATCGCTATGCGCGAGCGGCCACGCAGCATCATCGGCACACCGGAATCCGTGGCCGAGCAGATGCATGCGCTCAAGGAACGCTTTGTCGCCGACGAACTGATCGTGCTGACCGTCGCACCCAGCTACAAGGCGCGACTGCGCTCATACGAGCTGCTGGCCGAGGCGTTTGCGCTACCATCTCCGGCTTCTGCAACCTCTTCGGCCCGCCCCGCATGAAACTCGACGTCAAGATCCTCGACGCCCGCCTGCACGAACAGCTCCCGCAGTACGCCACCACCGGCAGCGCCGGGCTAGACCTGCGCGCCTGCATCGACGCCCCGCTCACCATCGAGCCCGGCACCACGCATCTGGTCCCGACCGGCATGGCCATCCATCTGGCCGACCCGGGTTATGCCGCGCTGATCCTGCCGCGTTCCGGCATGGGCCACAAGCACGGCATCGTGCTCGGCAACCTGGTCGGCCTGATCGATTCGGACTACCAGGGCCAGCTCATGGTCAGCACGTGGAACCGCGGCAGCACGGCATTCGTGCTCAATCCGATGGAGCGCCTTGCGCAACTCGTGATCGTGCCGGTGGTGCAAGCCGAGCTGAACATCGTCGACGATTTTGCCGAGAGCGAGCGTGGCGCGGGTGGTTTCGGCAGCACCGGGCGCCACTGACAACATCGCCCACGCATAACAAAAAGGCCCGGAGATTCCGGGCCTTTTCTTTGGTGCGACAAACTCGTCAAGCTTCCGCTTCTTCCTGGGCAGGTGCCGGCGGCGCTTCGTTCTCGGAGAATTCCAGCTTCACCGCATCCGCATCGTCCAGGTCCACGATCACCTTGCCCCCATTGGTCAACTTGCCGAACAGCAGTTCGTCGGCCAGCGCCTTGCGGATCAGGTCTTGAATCAACCGTTGCATCGGACGTGCACCCATCAACGGGTCGAAGCCCTTCTTCGCCAGGAAGCGACGCAGCTTCTCGGTGAAGATGGCATCCACCTTCTTCTCGTGCAGTTGCTCTTCCAGCTGCATGAGGAACTTGTCGACCACGCGCATGATGATTTCCTCATCGAGCGAGCGGAAGCTGATGGTCGCATCCAGACGGTTGCGGAACTCCGGCGTGAACATGCGCTTGATGTCGGCCATCTCGTCGCCCTGTTCGCGCGTCGTGGTGAAACCGATCGTTGCCTTGTTCATCGTCTCGGCGCCCGCATTGGTCGTCATGATGATGATCACGTTGCGGAAATCCGCCTTGCGGCCGTTGTTGTCCGTCAGCGCGCCGTGGTCCATCACCTGCAACAGGATGTTGAAGATGTCCGGGTGCGCCTTCTCGATCTCGTCCAGCAGCAGCACGCAGTGCGGCTTCTTCGTCACGGCTTCCGTCAGCAGACCGCCCTGATCGAAGCCCACGTAGCCCGGAGGCGCGCCGATCAAGCGGCTCACCGCATGGCGCTCCATGTACTCCGACATGTCAAAGCGGATCAGCTCGATGCCCAGGATGAATGCGAGCTGCTTGGCGACTTCCGTCTTGCCCACGCCCGTCGGGCCGCTGAACAGGAACGAGCCGATCGGCTTGTCCGTCTTGCCCAGGCCTGCACGCGACATCTTGATGGCCGAAGCCAGCGCATCAATGGCCGGATCCTGCCCGAACACGACCGACTTCAGGTCGCGCTCCAGCGTCTGCAGCTTGCTGCGATCGTCCTGCGACACGCTTTGCGGCGGGACGCGGGCGATGCGCGAGACGATGTCTTCGATCTCACCCTTGCCGATGGTCTTCTTCTGCTTCGACTTCGGCAGGATGCGTTGCGCGGCACCAGCTTCGTCGATCACGTCGATTGCCTTGTCCGGCAGGTGGCGGTCGGTGATGAAGCGCGCCGACAGCTCAGCCGCCGCAGTCAATGCCGACGATGCGTACTTCACGCCGTGGTGTTCTTCAAAGCGCGACTTCAGGCCACGCAAAATCTGCACGGTCTGATCAACCGTCGGCTCCACCACGTCGATCTTCTGGAAGCGGCGGGACAGCGCTGCGTCTTTCTCGAAGATGCCGCGATATTCCGTGAACGTCGTCGCACCGATGCACTTGAGTGCGCCTGAGGACAGCGCCGGCTTGAGCAGGTTGCTTGCGTCCAGCGTGCCGCCCGAAGCGGCGCCTGCGCCGATCAGCGTATGGATTTCGTCGATGAACAGGATCGCGTTCGGATTGTCCTTGAGCGACTTCAGCACGCCCTTCAGGCGTTGCTCAAAGTCACCGCGGTATTTGGTGCCGGCCAGCAGCGCGCCCATGTCGAGCGAGTAGACGACGGACTTCGCGAGGATGTCCGGCACTTCGCCCTTGGTGATGCGCCATGCCAGGCCTTCGGCGATGGCTGTCTTGCCGACACCGGCCTCGCCCACCAGCAACGGGTTGTTTTTGCGCCGACGGCACAGCACCTGCACCACGCGTTCGACTTCCTGCTCGCGACCGATCAGCGGATCGATCTTGCCGGCCTTGGCCAGCGCGTTCAGGTTCTGGGTGAACTGCTCCAGCGGGCTTTCCTTGCCGTCGCCGCCTTCGCCTTCGGGGTTGCCTTCGCCCTGCTTGGCGGGCTCAGCCTGGTCCTTGCGGATGCCGTGGCTGATGAAGTTCACGACGTCCAGCCGGGTCACGCCCTGTTGCTGGAGGTAGTACACCGCGTGCGAATCCTTCTCGCCGAAGATGGCGACCAGCACGTTCGCGCCCGTCACTTCCTTCTTGCCGTTGGACGTGGATTGCACGTGCATGATGGCGCGCTGGATCACGCGCTGGAAACCCAGCGTGGGTTGCGTGTCCACCTCGTCCGTGCCGGGCACCACAGGCGTGTTGTCGGCGATGAAGTTCTTCAGATGCGTGCGAAGGTCTTCGATGTTGGCGGCGCAGGCGCGCAGCACCTCCGCGGCCGTCGGATTGTCCAGCAGCGCAAGCAGCAGATGCTCCACCGTAATGAATTCGTGGCGAGCCTGCCGGGCTTCGACAAACGCCATGTGCAGGCTGACTTCCAGTTCTTGCGCGATCATGCTTCCTCCATCACGCACTGCAGCGGATGCCCCGCTTGCCGTGCATGGGTTGACACTAATTCCACTTTCGTCGCGGCGATATCCCGTGTGTAGATACCGCACACGCCCCTACCTTCCCGATGCACAGTCAGCATGATCTGTGTGGCGGTCTCCCGGTCTTTGCTGAAATACTGCTGAAGAATCATCACGACGAATTCCATCGGGGTGTAGTCGTCGTTGAGCAGCAGCACCTTGTACATCGCGGGCGGTTTGAGCGCTTGCTCTTTCCGCTCGAGGACGGTGCCTGCATCGTGTTGTGGAGTGGTCGCTTGCCGGATTGCCATGGTCTTATTCTAACCACTCCTTTCGAGTTCGCAATTTGGGGAAATAACACCGACTTCAAGGTCTACAAACGGTTTGGCCCGTGGAGCGTGCGTCCGTCAGCCCTCGGGCGCGAGGCGTTTTACCGCCCCTGCGTTGGCTGGAACCGGCGCAAGCTCCGCGCCTGAGATGCCAATCGTTTTCCGTACTTGGAGGCGATCGGCTGGATTTCGAGCAAAACCTCTTCAGAAACTGACCGTTTTTCGCCACAAACCCACCCTTTGTGGCCTTGACAGTCTCTTACAATCCTCGAACAATCGAATTCAGCATGTGCGCCCTACTGCCCCGCAAACCGTTGGCAGCGAGCCGCATGAATGGTGAGCCCGGGAGGCCTCACACCAGTCGACTACAGATCGACAACCGCTTCAGGCTGTGGCGTTTGCCACAAGAAGACCGATCGCTTGCGGCGCGGTTCCACCCGCGCCATTCGTCGTGCCGTGCAGGCCGGCGGCCGGGCGATGACTGCGCGGTACCGCTCTGCACTGCCCCGACAGGCATACCTCCCGGCTCGGACTTGTGTTTTAACGGAGGGGTTTTCATGGCACTCGGTACGGTCAAATGGTTTAACGACGCCAAGGGTTTCGGTTTCATCTCGCCTGACGAAGGCGGCGAAGAGCTGTTTGCGCATTTCTCGGCCATCCAAATGGCTGGCTTCAAGACGCTCAAGGAAAATCAGCGCGTCTCGTTCGAAGTGACGCAAGGCCCGAAGGGCAAGCAGGCCACCAACATCCAGGCTGCCTGATTGGCGTTGCGCGGCACCCCGCCTGATGGCGACGGTGTCCAAATGCAAAAAACCCGGCGACATGCCGGGTTTTTTGTTGCCGCGGCACCAGACAATGGCGGAGATACCTCACCTCGCGCAACACGTCATTTCAGTGCGTTGTGCGCTACGGTAAGGATGATCCCCGTGCCATTTCAAGGAGCCCTGCGCATGAAACCCCATCTGATTCGCACCGCCGCCACGGCCACGCTGCTGATTGCCGTGCTATTTCCGGCTGCCGCCCACGCCCAGATCGGAGACCTCATCAAGGGGGCCACGCAGGGCAACAGCCAGGGCGCCACTGGCGGCCTTGGCAGCATCGGCGGCCTGGGCGGTGTGCCGTCGCTCGGGTCATTGACGTCGGGCAGCACCGGCAATGTGGCTGGCGTGCTGGAATTCTGCATAAAGAACAACTACCTTGGCGGCGCCACCGATGCGGCCTCGGTCAAAGACAAGCTGCTCGGCAAACTGGGCGGGGCGCCAGCGTCGACCCCGGGTTACACCGACGGCACAAAGGGCATCCTGACGAATTCGGATGGCAACAGGTTCGACCTGAGCAGCATCAAGTCGCAAATCACCCGGCAGGCGTGCGACAAGATCCTGTCGCAGGGCAAATCCCTGCTTTGAGCCGCGGCGCAGGCAAGCGCGCACTACACTGCAATATCGACTGACCGTTTGCCTGTCTTCCACGCCCCGAGGGAGCCTCATGCTGGAAACCGCCGCGCTGGCCGCCGGGCTGTCCTGGACCAGCGGATTCCGCCTCTACCTGGCCGTATTTGCTGCCGGCGTGCTCGGCCGCACGGGTTGGCTGCATTTGCCGCCCGGCCTGCAGATGCTGGAATCGTGGTGGGTGATCGGCTTAGCCGGCGTGCTGGCCGTGGCGGAATTCCTCGCCGACAAGATTCCCGGTTTCGATTCCGTGTGGGATGGCATCCAGACCTTCATCCGCGTGCCTGCGGGCGCGATTCTGGCTGCGGCCGCATTCGGGCAGCTCGATCCGCAATGGATGGTGGCTGCAGGACTGATTGGCGGGACGCTGGCCGGCACGGCACATGCCACCAAGGCCGGCACGCGCGCGCTGATCAATACGTCGCCGGAACCGTTCTCGAACTGGGTGGCGTCGTTCAGTGAAGACGTGGCCGCCAGCGGTGGTTTGCTGATGGCATTTTTCCTGCCGGTTGCGTTCTTGGTGGTGCTGGGGCTGCTGCTGTTGGTATCGGTGTGGTTACTGCCCAAGCTGTGGCGCGGCGTGCGGCGCCTGCGGAATGCCCTGCGCGGGCGTTCGTCTGAACCGCCGCCGGCCGGTACCACCCGGCTGCCGCGCTAAGGCGCTACCCAAAGGCGCGCAGCACCCCGAACAGCGTCAGGGCCAGCGCACAGGCCCACCCGGAAAACAGCACGCGCCAGACCTTGTTGCGCGGAACAAACCCCACACCCCGCACCAGCCCCGCGCTCATCGCCCAGAACAGCAGCACGGCCAGACCGTGGTCGGCATGCCCGTCGTGATTGGCGAGGATGTACGGATACACCGTGCCCACCGCCATCACGAGCAACCCGGCTGCCAGGCTGGCGGCGTGGATGCGCGGCTTGTCGGTGGCGTTCACGTTTGCTGTGCTCATTCGCGCTCTGGGTTCGGACTGTTCGCGTTGGCGGCGCGGTCATCGCTCACCTCACCCCACATTGCGTTGAGCACCGCCAGCAGCACAGCAAAGCCGACACCCAGGACCCAACTGAAGTACCACATGGATTTGCTCTCCTGTGCCGTGGTTAGTAAGTCGAGTGCTCGTTGGCGCGGATGTGCTCGACCGTCACCTTGCCTCGCATCACGCGGTAGCACCAGCTTGTGTAGGCGATGATGATGGGCGTGAAGATGATCGCCGCCCAGAACATCAGGCCAAGCGTGAAGTGACTGGAAACGCTGTCCCACACCGTGAGGCTGGCGCCGGGCATGCTGGACGAAGGCAGCACGAACGGGAACATCGAAGCCCCGGCCGTCGTGATGATGCCCGCCAGCCCCAGCGACGACAGCACGAACGCAGTAAGCGTGCGCCCCGCCCGCGACAGAACCACGGCCAGTAGCGGGCCAATCACGCCAATTGCCGGCAGCGCCCACAGCAACGGCTGCGCCTGATAATTGCGCCACCATGCATCCGCCGTGCGTGCCACGGACTTGGCCATTGGGTTGGCAAGTCCGGCGGGGTCGATGGCCGATGTGATGACGTAGCCTTCGATGCTGCCAGCGTGCAACCACACACCGGCCGCAATAAACGCCACCACCGCGACGATGGCCGCGCCAGTGGCAGCATTGGTGGCGCGCTCCTGGACAGCGCCCTCCGTCCGGTGGGCTAGGTAGATGCCGCCATGCATGGTGATCATCGCGCTCGACACCACGCCCGTCAGGATGGCAAACGGATTCAGCAGTTGCCAGAACGTGCCGGTGTACGTCACCACCATGAAATTGTCGAAGTGGAAAGGCACGCCCTGCAGCAGGTTGCCGAACGCCACGCCAAAGATGAGCGGCGGCACCGCGCCCCCGATGAAGAGGCCCACGTCCCACACGTTGCGCCACGTGGCGTTCTGGATCTTGCTCCGGTAGTCAAACCCGACCGGCCGGAAAAACAGCGCCCACAGCACGGCCAGCATCGCCCAGTAGAACCCGCTGAACGCGGTGGCATACACCAGCGGCCACGCGGCAAAGATGGCGCCACCGCCCGTGATAAACCAGACCTGATTGCCGTCCCAGTGCGGGCCGATGGTGTTGATCATCACGCGGCGCTCGTCGTCGGTCTTGCCGACAAAGGGCAGCAGCGTGCCGACGCCCATATCGTGTCCGTCCATGATGGCAAAGCCGATCAGCAATACGCCGATGAGCAGCCACCAAATGACCTTGAGGGTTGGGTAGTCGAACATGGCGTTCTCCTCAAGCGTGGGCGGCTTCGAAATCGTAGCGGCCAGTGCCGAGGCTGCCCGGCCCCTGACGCGCGAAGCGGATCATCAGGTACATCTCAACGATCAGCAGCAGCGTGTAGAAACCGATGAAGCCCGCCAGCGACCCATACAGGCTGGCCTCACTCAACGTCGACACACTCAGATGCGTGGGCAGCACGCCGTAGATGGTCCACGGCTGACGCCCATACTCCGCCACCACCCAACCCAGCTCGATGGCGATCCAAGGTGCGGGCAGCATCCACAGCGCACAGCGCAGCAGCCATGCCGGTGCCTTGCGCTGCGGCCGCAACGTGCTCCAGAACGACAGGCCAAACAGCGCCAACATCAGGAAGCCAAGCCCGACCATCACGCGAAAACCCCAGAACATCGGCCACACGCGCGGCACGGTATCGTCGACAGCCTTGTCGATCATCTCAGGCGTGGCTTGCCGCACGTCGGTCACGTACTTCTTGAGCAGCAGGCCAAAACCCAGGTCTTGCTGATGGATCTGCAGGGTCTGGAGCGCCGCCGCATCGCCGGGGTGCTGGCGCACCGTTTCCAACGCGGCCACAGCCTCGATACCGCTCATGATTCGGCCGCGATTGCGCGCCTTGATCTCGTGGATGCCCGGAATCTGCTTGGACACCGAGCGCGTACCGATCAGCCCCATCACCCACGGAATCTCGACCGCCCAGTCGTTCTTCTGCTCGCGCTGGTTGATCGACGCAATCACGTTGAAGCTGGCCGGCGCGGGCTCGGTCTCCCACATGGCCTCGATGGCGGCCATCTTGGTTTGCTGCGCTTCGCCCACGGTGTAGCCGGACTCATCGCCCAGCACGATCACGGAGCACACGCTGGCCAGGCCGAACGCCGCCGCCACGCGAAAGCTGCGCCGCGCGAATTCCACATCGCGGCCGCGCAGCAAGTACCAGCTCGAAATCGACAGCACGAACATCGCGCCCGTCACGTAACCCGCCGACACGGTATGCACGAACTTGGCCTGCGCGATGGGGTTGAAGACCACGGCCCAGAAGTCATGCATCTCCATGCGCATGGTCTGCCAGTTGAATTCGGCGCCGACCGGGTTCTGCATCCAGCCGTTGGCGATGAGAATCCACAGCGCGGAAAGATTGGTGCCGATCGCCATCAGCGTCGTCACCAGCAAGTGCTGCGTCTTGGAAAGGCGATCCCACCCGAAGAAGAACAAGCCGATAAAGGTGGATTCCAGAAAGAACGCCATCAGCCCTTCAATGGCCAGCGGCGCGCCAAAGACATCGCCCACGTAGTGCGAGTAGTACGCCCAGTTGGTGCCGAACTGGAATTCGAGCGTAATGCCCGTCGTCACGCCCAGCGCAAAGTTGATGCCGAACAGCTTGCCCCAGAAGCGCGTCATGTCTTTCCAGATGACCTTGTTGGTCATCACGTAGACGCTTTCCATGATGACCAGCAGCCAGACCATGCCCAGCGTGAGCGGCACGAACAGGAAGTGGTACATCGCCGTGGCTGCGAACTGCAGCCGGGACAGATCGACGAGATGTTCGGAAATCACGGTTGTCCTCCCTGCACTGCTGACGGTGTCACGATCAGGCGATCAGCGGCCCGCTCGGCGTCGACCGGCACCCGGTGGTCACGCACAAACACCCACCACAGCGCGCTCAGCGCCACCAGCTTGATGGCGACGACGATGAGCAGGTGGCGGAGGAGTCGGCGGTCGTTGGGGTTCACGGGCGGACGAGACTTGGCGCGCGTCGATGCCATCGGCGGGGTTCCGCCAGTGGCAAAGAAAGTCACATGTGATCCAGTCTAGTCATGGATGGAAGGAGTGACAAACCGTTGCTGTTGTTTCTTGACGGTCATCAAGCGCCCCCGGCAAGCCAAAACCGTAAAGATTCGTGGACCCGGCTCGGCTGGACTCCCGCGCAGCCGCCTCACCACAAGGTTTGGCGCCAGTCGTCAGCAAATTCTGATTTATAGTTTCGCCCCTGCTCAGACGAAGCGGCCATCAGTACACTCTGCGCCGTCGCTTTCAGTGCCATGGTGAAAGCGATCGAGGTGTGGAAACCTTGGGTATAGCGGGCAAGCGCCGAGCATAGGTGCTTGTCCTCAAACACTATGGCTAGGCTTCGTCTCCCTCCTGGGGCGAGCCAGGCTTGAACGGCTTCGGCCGTGCCGATCGCTATACCTCGGTTTTCCACCTTGCCTGTGCTCGCCCACCCCTCCTCCACGGGTTGGGCGCGGTTCCGTTCATCAGATGAAGAGGAATGCCGTGACCCGCTCGATCTCCCAATCCGCCGATTCCCCGGCTGGCGATTCGCTCACCGAATATCAGAAAGGTGTTGGCGCTGCGCGTGATTTTTTGCGTGCCCTGTCCGCGCGCGCCGCAGGCATCAAACATGCCGCAACGAGCACGACCGACTCCTCAGAACATCCCGAACAACCCAGCTGATCGATGGGCGAGGCCCAGCGCATGGGCCACGACGCCCTTGTTGCAGCATCGGCGTTGGGGCTTGTTGGGGCTCGCCCGCCCTTTTGAGAGTACGAACCGGTCAAGTCTGCGAGCATCTGCAGATGGCCGGTTGCGGCTTGAAATAAAAAAACCCCGGTCAGCCGAAGCTGCCGGGGGTTTTTCATATCCATCGCGGCCGGAGCCGCGAGCGACATGCGGGGGGGCATTCTCGCTAAATCACCCGTCAACCACCGCCCTGTCGACCATCGAGAATTTCGCCAGTGAAATCGCTCTCACAATCACCTGCACTCGGCTCTCGATGGTCACGGTAGAAAGATCAGTTCCGGTTTTCGTAGTCGTCGTGACGTGCTCTTTTTGCTGCGGCTGCCAAATCCTGGGTGCCTAGGACAGCTGAGCTACCGCCCCAGATCCTTCGCCGACACGCCCGCAATGCCCCAGTTCTCCTTTGGCACATCGTGGATCCATACGCGGACGTTCTCCTTCGGAGCACCGGTCGCCTCGACAAGGGCAGCCGTGACCTTGTCGATCACGGCGCGCTTCTGTTCGGTCGTGCGACCTTCGATCATGTAAATCTGTGCAAAAGGCATGGCTTTCCTCCTTGGTATTTGCAATGGCCGGCGATACTCAGGCCGCCTGCGCTGCCAGGATGCCGCGCTGACGAGCCATGGTGAGTGCCGTGTCCTCGATCATGTCTTCCTGACCGCCCACCATGCCGCGCCGGCCCAGTTCGACCAGCAGATCACGGGCCGGTACGCCGTATTTCTTTTCTGCACGTTTGGCGAACAGCAGGAAGCTGCCGTACACACCGGCATAGCCGAGCGTGAGCGCGTCGCGGTCGATGCGGATGGGGAAATCCATGATGGGCACCACAAGGTCTTCAGCCACGTCCTGAATCTTCCAAACATCCACGCCGGTCTTGATGCCCATGCGGTCGCACACCGCCACCAGCACCTCCATTGGCGTATTGCCTGCACCGGCTCCCAGCCCCGCTGCAGCCGCATCGATGCGCGTGGCACCGCATTCGATCGCGGTAATGGAGTTGGCGATGCCCATGGCCAGGTTGTGGTGGCCATGGAAACCCAGTTCGGTCTCAGGCTTGAGCGCGTCGCGCACGGCGGTAAGGCGCGCTTTCACGTCGTCCGGCAGCATGTAGCCGGCTGAGTCGGTGATGTAGATGCAATTGGCGCCGTAGCTCTCCATCAGCTTGGCCTGCTTGACCAAGCCTTCGGGGCTATTCATGTGCGCCATCATCAGAAAGCCGACGGTGTCCATGTCGAGCTTGCGCGCGTAGCTGATGTGCTGCTCCGAGACATCGGCCTCGGTGCAGTGCGTGGCCACGCGAATCGTATGCACGCCAAGCTCACGCGCCATCTTGAGATGGTCAACCGTGCCAATACCGGGCAGCAGCAGCGCCGACACTTTGGCTTGCTTCATGAGCGGGATGACGGCACCCAGGTATTCCTCGTCACTGTGCGCGGGAAAACCGTAGTTGAGCGATGAGCCGCCCAGGCCGTCGCCATGGGTGACTTCAATCAGGGGAACGCCGGCGGCGTCCAGACCCTGCGCAATAGAGCGCATCTGCTCAAGCGTCATCAGGTGGCGCTTGGGGTGCATGCCGTCGCGCAACGTCATGTCGTGAACGGTAATGCTCTTGCCTTGCAGCGTAGTCATGTGAGGCTCCTCGTCAGGCGGTTTCAGTGGCGGGGGCGGCCGAGGTGGCGCGCAGGGTCAGTTCACCCTTGAGGATTTCCTCGGCGAACATCTCGGCAGTGCGCGCGGCGGCGGCGGTCATGATGTCGAGGTTGCCGGCGTACTTGGGCAGGTAATCGCCCAGGCCCTCGACCTCCAGGAACACGCTCACGCGGTTGCCGTCGAACACCGGGCCGTTGACGAGCTTGTAGCCAGGCACGTACTTCTGAACCTCTTTGATCATCGCGTGGATCGACGCGGTGATGGCCGCCTGATCCGGCTCAGTTTCCGTCAGGCAATGCACGGTATCGCGCATGATCAGCGGTGGCTCGGCGGGGTTGATGACGATGATGGCCTTGCCCTTTTTCGCTCCACCCACACGCTCGACCGCACCGGCCGTGGTGCGCGTGAATTCGTCGATGTTCTTGCGGGTGCCCGGCCCCACCGACCGGCTCGACACCGTGGCGACGATCTCGCCATACGCCACGGGTTGCACGCGGCTGACTGCCGCCACCATCGGGATGGTGGCCTGCCCGCCGCAGGTCACCATGTTGACGTTCATCTCGGCGCGGCCGAGGTGCTCTTTCAGGTTGACCGGCGGCACGCAATACGGGCCGATGGCCGCAGGTGTGAGGTCAATCATCAACACACCCAGCGCATTGAGCTTGCGGGAGTTCTCCGCATGCACATAGGCACTGGTGGCGTCGAAGGCAATCTGCACGCCGTCGGCCAGCACGTGCGGAAGCAGGCCGTCGACACCGTCTGCCGTGGTCTTGATGCCCATCTCGCGGGCACGCTTGAGCCCGTCGGATTCCGGGTCGATGCCCACCATCCACACCGGATCCAGCACGGGGCTGCGTTGCAGTTTGGCCAGCAGATCGGTGCCAATGTTGCCGGGGCCGATCAGGGCGCATTTGATCTTTTGAGTCATGGTCGCGGTCTCCAATACGCAATGTTCAACTTGGCATTCAATTCACGAAGCGCATCGACACGTTGCCCAGATCCTGGAAACGCACGCATACGCTGTCGCCCGCTGCCACCGCAATCGCCTCGGTCACGCCGCCGGTCATGATGAAGGTGCCAGCCGGGATCTCCTGGCCTCGTGCGCCGAGGTGGTTGGCCATCATGGCCACGGCGGCCGCCGGGTGGCCAAGGACGGCAGCGCCCGCCGCCATGGCGACAGCGCGGCCATTCTTTTCCAGCACCACGCCCAGTGTGCGCAGGTCCAGTTCCTCCAGATTGCGGGAACGGCCACCGACCACGAAGCGCGCGGCCGACGTGTTATCGGCAATCACGCTCTTGAGGTCGAACTTGAAATCGCGGTAGCGGCTGTCAATGATCTCGACCGCCGGGATCACGAAATCAATGGCCGCCAGCACATTGCCGACATGGCAGCCCGGACCACGCAGCGCAGCCTTGGTGACGATGCAGATCTCGGCTTCCACCTTGGGATGGATCAGCTCCGACATGCGAATTTCACTGCCCTCCGCACGGGCCATGTCCTCGCTCACGAAGCCGAAGACCGGCGTTTCAACGCCCATTTGCTTCATCTTCGCGAACGAGGTCAGCCCCGCCTTCAAGCCGACGATCTTCAGCCCGCGCGCTTCCTTGCGCCGACGGATCTCGTCCTGGATGTCGTAGGCATCGGCCCAGTCCATGTCGGGGTATTCGTCGGTGATCTTGGTGATGTCGCGTACGTGCAGCTGCGCGGATTCCACATGCGCAGCCAGCGCTTCAATGGTTTGGCGATTCAGTGCCATGGTGTATTTCTCCTCGATGCTCTGTTGGGTGTCAGATGAAGCGCACCGAGGTGCTACCGAGGCCGCCGACGCTGCAGTGAAGGCTGTCACCCGGCTTGACCGGCACGAGCGGCGATTGCGAACCCGACAGGATCACATCGCCGGCCTTGAGCGCGATACCGAGTCGCCCCAGCGTATTCGCCAGCCACGCCACAGCGTTCACAGGCGAGCCCTGGACGGAGGCGCCGCACGAGGTGCTCACGATCTCGCCGTTCTTCTCCAGCACCATGCCTGCCAGCGCCAGATCAAGATCGCGCGGGCTGCGGCGTGTCCCGCCTAGCGTGAAGACACCGCACGAGGCGTTGTCGGCCACGGTGTCCTGGATCTTGATCTTCCAGTCGCGGATGCGCGAATCGACAATCTCGAAACATGGCATCACGCAGTCGGTCGCGCGCAGCACGTCGGCCGCCGTCACGCCGGGGCCGCACAGGTCGCGCGAGAGCACGAAGGCCACTTCGGCCTCCGCCTTCGGCGCGATCATCTTGCCGGTGTCGACCGGCTCGCCCTCGTTGAAGACCATGCCCGAGAGCAGATGGCCGAAGTCGGGCTGGTTCACGCCAAGCATGTCCATCACGATCTGGCTTGTCACGCCGATCTTCTTGCCGATCACGGTTTCGCCGGCTTCGATGCGGCGGCTGATCATGCGCAGCTGGATCTGGTAGGCGTCGTCGATGGTGATGCCGGGTTCGCGGTCGGTCAGCGGCTCCACCGGTGTGCGCGAGCGCAGCGATTCGTAGAGCGCGTCGCCGTAGTGTTGGATCTTGAGGGCGTCCATATGAAGGTCTGCGTAAGAGAGTGGTTCAGGCGACTGCGCCGGCATCGGCTTCGGCCAGGAAGTTGTTCACGAGCTGGGCAAAACGGGCGCTGTGTTCGATCTGTGTCCAATGCCCGCAGTGGCCGAAGACGTGCAGCTGGCTATTGGGAATCCAGTCAGCCAGCGTGAGCGAGTTCGATACCGGGATCACCTGATCCTCCCGCCCGTGCAACACCAGTGTTTCGTGCGGCAGCGCGCGGATGTCGGCTTCGGCGCTCGCCATGGCATCCACCCAGCGCTGCCGGGGTGCGGGGAACATGGCGGCATAGGATTCCTGCACACCCGGCACGATGGTGGCCTCGTAGCGTAGTTGCGCCAGTTCGTCGGTCACACGGCCGCGGTCGTAGGCAAACACGTCGAGCAGACCGCGCATGGCCGCCAGCGACGGTGTGTAGCCCCACACCGCATCCAGCGCCGGCGTGATGGCAAACGGCACGCCGACCGCGCCCATCAGCACCAGCCGCCGCACCCGCTCGGGCGCCCGGATCGCCAGCGCCAGTGACAGCCCGCCGCCAAAGGAATTGCCGACCAGATCGACCTGCGGCAAGCCAAGGGCATCCAGCAGGTCGATGGCTTGCTGAACCCAAACGTCCATGTTGTAGACCTGCCCCGCGGGCCGGTCGCTCAGGCCGAAGCCCAGCATGTCGGGCGCAATCACGCGGCGCTGCCGGGCCAGCGCAGGCATGACCGGCCGCCAGTTGACCCATGCGCTCACACCCGGGCCTGACCCGTGTATGAGCAGCACCGGTGCGCCCTGCCCGACATCGTGAACGTAGGTCTGAACCGCACCGGTGCGGACGTAGCGGGCATCCGCGCCTTCAAGGTTGATCGTGCTCATAGTTTCACCATCACGTTGCGCAGCTCGGTATAGAACTCCAGCGAATGCACGCCGCCTTCGCGGCCGATGCCAGATGCCTTCGCGCCGCCGAATGCCGTGCGCAGGTCGCGCAGGAACCAGCTGTTGATCCAGCACAGCCCCACCTCAACGGCGCGCGCCATGCGGTGCGCCGTGCCCAGGTTTTGCGTCCACACCGTGGTGGCCAGACCGTAGTCCGTGGCGTTCGCAAGCGCGATGGCTTCTTCCTCGGTATCGAATGGCGCAATGTGGCAGCAAGGGCCGAAGATTTCTTCGCGAATGACGCGGGCGCTCTCGGGCAAGCCTGTCCAGATGGTCGGCTGCACCCAATGGCCCTCGGCCAGCGCGGCAGGCATGTCGGGGGCACCGCCGCCAGTCACAACCGTGGCGCCCTCGGCCCGGGCCAGCTCGTAGTACGACATGACCTTTGCCTTGTGCTCGCCAGAGATCAACGGGCCCAGACCCACCCCCGGCTCTCCCGATGGCCCGATCTTCAACGCCTCAGCCTTCTCCTTGAGTGCTTGCACAAACTTGTCGAAGATCGGCCGTTGCACGTAGACGCGCTCGGTGCCCAGGCAGACCTGCCCGCAGTTCTCGAACGCACTGCGCGTAATGCCAGCGACGGCCTTGTCGAAGTCGGCATCGGCAAACACGATGCCCGCGTTTTTGCCGCCCAGCTCGAAACTCACCGGCCGCACGCCCTTGGCGGCTGCCGCCATGATGGCCTCGCCCGTGCGCGTCTCACCTGTGAAGGTGATGCCGTTGACGCCGGGATGTCGCGTGAGGAACTCGCCCGCAGAGCCCGGCCCGAAGCCGTGCACGACGTTGTAGACACCCTTGGGAATGCCCACATGCGCCATCACCTCGCCCAGCAGCGTGGCCGTGGCCGGTGTCTCTTCCGACGGTTTGACGATGACGGTGTTGCCGCAGGCCAGCGCCGGGCCGACCTTCCACGTCATCAGCAGCAACGGCAGGTTCCACGGGCACACCACCGCCACCACGCCCAGCGGCGAGCGCAGCGCGTAGCTGACGGCCGTACCGCCATCGGGCGTGGCCATCTCGAAACTCTCTGTGGGCACGTTCTTCACGATGTCGGCAAACACCTTGAAGTTGGCCGCGCCGCGCGGGATGTCGATGTGTGCCGCCAGGCTGCGCGGCTTGCCGGTATCGGCCAGCTCGGCTTCAAGAAAATCGTCGAAACGCCGGTTGATTTCGTCTGCCACCGCGTGCAGCAACTCGACGCGCTTGACCACGGTCATGCGGCCCCAGTCGCCATGCAGGGCAGCCTGTGCGGCGGCCACGGCGGCATCCACCTCGGCCTGCCCCGCCTCGTGAACCAGACCGATCACACGGTTGTCCACCGGCGCACGGTTCTCGAACGTCTTGCTGGTGGCGACAAATTCGCCATTGATGAAATTGAGGAATTGCTTCACGGTTGGATTCCCGAAACAAACGGTTCTTCTTTTGGTTGAGGAGAGCTCTTCATGACAGGCCGATCGCGTGCAGCCCTGCGCGGGCACACGCCTCATCCTGCTCAGCCGAGCCGCCAGACACGCCAATGCCACCGATGCGCTCGCCCGCCTCGATGATCGGCAGGCCACCGCCAAAGATCACAAGGCGCGGGCGCTCGGCCAGCCCCAGGCGCAGCATTTCATCGCCGGCCAGCAAGTCACCCCACTGCGCGGTGGGAAAACCGAAGCTGGCCGCCGTATAGGCCTTGTCGATGGCAATGTCGATCGAGTGCAGAAACGCGCCCGACATGCGCGCAAAAGCCACGAGCGTGCCGCCGCCATCGACCACGGCCACGTTGATGCACAGGCCCTGCGCCTGCGCCGACTCCACCGCCGCCGCAACGGCAGCCTGGGCCGCGGGGAGCGTGATCTGGCTGCGTACCTCGCTGAGGAAGGTGGCGTCGTGTGCAGTACGTGTGGACATGGCAAGACGGGACGTGGAAATGGCGGTTCAGGCGGCTCGGCAAACAGGCTCGGACAGATCAGGTGTAGACATCGGTGAACGACGGCACCGCTTCACCCGTGTGGTAGAAGATGCCGGTCCACAGCTTGTCTTCGCTCCACGTGGTGACGGGGCGATCTGGCTGCGCGAGGTAGCCCAGTCCAGCGAACGTCTCGTTGCGGTTACCGCTGGGGTCGAAGAAGTAGATCGTTTCCCCGCGCGTGATGCCATGACGCGTGGGCGCCACGTCGATCTTGGTCTGGTTCTTGGCCATGACGTCTGCAGCCTTGAGCACGTCGTGCCATGAATCCAGGAAGAAGGCGATGTGGTGCAGGCCACTGCGCGGACCACCGACGAACGCGATGTCGTGCGGCGTGGTGCTGCGGGCCAGCCATGCGGCAGCCTGTACGGCGCCGCCCGGGCCGACGACGACCTGCTCCGTCAGGAAGAAGCCCAGCACCTCCTGCATGAACCGCGTGTTTTCGGCAACCGTGTTGATGCCAGCTTCCGGATTCAGCTCGCACATCAGCAGGGCATGATCCAGCCAGTGCACGCCCGCGCCCTTCAGGTTGTCCGGCCACGGGTCGGGGTTGAGACTGCCCACCTCGGTGCCGACCACCTCCTTCATTGCATAGAGCCGCATCTCGTGGCCGCTCGGCAGATTGAACTGCAGCATGCGGCCGGTGGCCGGCAGCGAGCCCTCTGGCAGCATCACCGTCTTGAGGCCCCACGCTTCAATCTTCGCCTGCAGTTCGTCGAGGTCGGCGTCCTTCTCTACCTTGTAGGCGAGATGGTTGAGGCCTGCCTGGTCCGACGGTGTGAGGATGAGCGAGTATTTGTCCCACTCGTCCCAGCACTTGAAGTAGACGTTGCCGGCGTTGTCCTGCATCGTCACCTTCAGGCCGAGCACGTTTTCGTAGTGCCGAACGGCGGCGGCCATGTCCATCACCTTTAGGCTGGCATGCCCGATTCGTAGAACACCCATGCTTGTCTCCTGGTTGATCAAACTCACTGCGGTTTTTTGTCGGACTGCGCCCCCGCAGATGCGGCGAAGCCTCTGGAAAACGGTTTTTCAAATCTGCCCAGTACAGCCAGCCTGACGGCGGTCAGCGGTGCTTCACGGCACGCCAACGTCACGCCCTGCGCTTCTTCGTCTGCGCTGACGTGGGCACGGCTGAGCGGCCCCAGGCGCACGGTGCTGCCTTCAAGCACGCGCACCTTGCACACCCCGCAGCCGCCATTGACACAGCCCACGGGAATGCCCTTGCGCCCGAGGCGCAACATGCCCGTCAGCAAGCTCTCGGTGGTGGCGCATGGGTAGTGCTCCTGGGTCTGTTCCACGCACACATCCACCTTGGGTCGGGTATCCAGCATTGCGTGGCACTCCTTTCAAACCCGCTTGAACAGCGGGCTGCGCTGCGCGTTGGCATCGGCAGCCGAGAGGAACTTCTCGGTGTAGATGTCATCCTCGAACAGCCGGCCCTGCATGAGCGCGCCGATGGCAGCCTCCACCATCGGCGGCGGCCCGCACAGATACGCCTTGTGCCCCGAGAACTGCCCGTTGAAATGCACCTTGGCAGCGTCGTGGGCAAAGCCGCGCGCACCGTCCCAGGCGCTCCCCTCGGCTTCGTTCGACAGCACCGGCACGTAGTGGAAGTTCGGGTGGCGATTGGCCAGGGCAACAAACTCATCGTGGCCGTACAGCTCTTCACGACTGCGTTGTCCATTGACCAGCGTGATGGGCAACGTGCAGCCCTGTTCCAGCAGATCAAGGATCATCGACCGCGGGCTGGACAGACCCGAACCACCTGCGACGAACAGCATCGGCTTGGCCGCTGACTGCCGCACGAAGAACCGGCCGTACGGGCCCGTCACGTGCAGCGTGTCTCCTGCACCAACTTGCTCGTGCAGCACGCCGGTTCCGGCGCCGCCTGGGACGCGGCGCACCTGCAGCTCGATCTCGCCCGTGCTTGCCACATTGCTGGGCGAATTGGCGATCGAGAAGGCACGCCGTTGACCGAGCCCTGGAATCTCCACCATCACGTACTGGCCAGCCTGGAAGTCGATCGGCTGGTCGAGCTTCAGGCGCAGCCCCTTGATGGTGGGCGTGAGGGCTTCAACGCGCGTGACCGTCGCCACAAAATCCCGCACGGGAATGACACGCGCGTCCGGCTCGTCGTCTACATCAGCCTCGATGCAGACGTCGCTCAGCGCGGTGGCGCAACACGCCAGCGTCTTCCCTTCTTCACGCTCGATATCCATGAGCGCGAAGGGATTGGCTGGGCCGTGGTCCACCTCGCCGTGCGTGACCTGCACCTTGCACGTACCGCACAGTCCGTGGCCGCACGCATGCGGGATGTACACCCCCGAGCGCAACGCGGCGTCGAGCAGGGTCTGGCCCTCGGCCACGTCCAGCGTGGCGCCAATGGGCTCGATGGTGAGTTGATTACACATGGCTTAACTGCAGGAACCGTTGATGCCGGTGAGGCCCGGCGTACGAAAACGGATCACGTCCTTGTGGCCCAGACCGTTCTCGGCCAACGACTTGGCCGCATCGGGCGTCCAGGGCTCACCGGACTTGAACCACTGGGCTGCGCTCCAGTCGATGCGCGCGAAGTCCGGATGCTCGGCGTAGATGCCTGGCAGCACCTGGCTCATCAGCGCACCGAACGGCATGTCGGGCGGCAGCGGCAGGCAGACCGGCGCGCTGAACATCAGGTGGTCTTCCCACCCGATGTAGAGCAGCGGCGCAGGAAAGTTCTCGCGCACGTCCTTCATCGGAAACTTGTAGGGCGCGGCTTTCGGATTGGTCACGACGCTCATGCTGTTTCTCCCGTCCAGGCGGCGAAGTTCTTCTGGTCTTCCGAGCCTTCGAAGTCGAAGTTGTCACGTCCGACGTTCATCTCGTAGTACTTGAGCACCGCCATCAACGGGTCGAACCCTTCGGCGGTCGGGTCCGTGCCCTCGGGGAAGCAATGACCTTGGTAGACCTGGTGCACAGGCAGCCAGCTCTGCACATACTTCTCGGGTTCGTCGTCGAAGATGTGTTTGCAGTGGTCCGAGCAGAAGTGATACTTGTTGCCGAAGTAGTCGCTCTCGCGATAGGCGATCTTGGTGGCGTCGCCCGGCTCGGTGAAGAACATCGGCACCTGGCAGGTCGTGCACAGCATCGGCAACGTCTTGTTGTAGAAGCGCCGTCCTTCCTCGGCCCGCTCGCGCCAGAATTCAAAGCGCGGGCGATAGAGCTTGTCGAAGGAGTCCGGATACTTCTGCGCGAGCCACTGCATCTCGTCCTCGTTCGGAATCCACGTGTGGAACGGTGCGGCCGCGCCGTAGTTGTAGAACGTGGCCCACGCCTGGTGGCTGATGTGGTCCTTGCCTTCGCACGCGTCCTTCCAGCCCGCCGGCTCGCGGATGCCATAGCGCGCCAGGTCCTTGAAGAGCGCGCCACCGTTGCCCTCGGCGTACATCTCCCAGGCCTCCTTCCAGCTCATCACGCGCTTGGGCAGCATGTAGTCCTGCATCATCGCGACGATGGTCAGCAGCCGGTAGCCGCGCCAGAACCACTTGTCGATCCAGCGCTGAACGATGGGCACGTTGTCGGGATCCTGCTCCAGCATGAACTTGATGCATTCGATGCCCAGCGTCATGTGGCGCGACTCATCGGACTGCGCAGAGAAGCCGAAGGTGACGGTGCTCATGTCGCCGTTGTGCGCGGCGCCGGACATGAACGGCACGAACAACAGGTTGGTCAGCACGTATTCGAACGAGAAGCTGACCGCTGTCAGGAACTCGAACGGACCGGCCGTGCATGCGTCTTCGAAGAACGACTTCGGCACCGACAGGTACCAGACACGGTCGAACCAGTGGTTCGGGCTGTGCATGCCGTTGAAGTACTTGTTGTAGTGCGAGATCGCATGCGTCTCGGTCTGGTAGTGGCGCAGTTCGTCGATGGACTGCATCTGCGCAGCCACGCGCGCACCTTCGCCCGTGAACTGACGGCCCACGTGGGCAAACCCACGGTGCGCGTTGTATTCCAGTGGCGTGACGCCCTGGATGAACAGCTTGAGCGCATTGACGTAGCGCGCATCGCTGATGCCGAGCTGACCGTTGTTCTGCGCAAAAGCCTCAATCACGGCGTAGAGCTTCTTTTCCTTCTCGCCCTGATACTTCCAGTACGCATCCATGGTCAGGCGGAACGGGTCTTGCCACTTGTCCCAGTCGTGGATCTTGATCCCTTCGTAGGTGTCGTACGGAAAGACCTTGTCCATCGGCTGATAGGTGGTTTCCCAACCGAGGCCGCGCGTCATGGCGGCGTAACGCTCTTTCAGGCCAAGCTTCTTCTTGGCAACACGGGTGTCCATCGGGTGTCTCCTCTCGTATGTGTAGGTGTGCGAGGTCTTGCGTGTTCAGTGCTGCCAGCTCAGCGTCAACTGATCGTCGTCTTCGTCGATGTGGCCCGAGAGCGTGACGAGGTTGACGTGCAGTTGCTGAAGGTCGAAGGGCCGGCCTGTCTGCTCTTCGATGGTTTCGCGGCGGATGGTCAGGCGCCCTGGGGCGTCGATCTTGACCAGGCCAGTCGGGTAGGTGACGACGGCCTCCGGGTTGTCGGTCACGATGGCCTCGATCACAGGGCGCGACTCCTCGTTGGCCTGGAAGGCAATAAAGACTTGAGACATGGGTTTCCTCTGCAAGCAATCGGAAGACGTGGAGTTCAGAGCGACAGGCCAAGCTTGGCCGCACGAGCGTCAAGCGCGGCACGCACTTCGCCCAGTGCCGCAGCGCCGTGCTCTCCCAACGCCATCTCGGCCACGGGTGCCAGTGCGGCCTGTGCACGGTCGGCCCACTGCGCGAACCATTGCGAGAGCAAAGCGCGGTTGCCAGCGGCTTCGGGCTCCGGTGCGCTCGCCATGGTCTTGATGACCGCGTCGATCCAGCGCGCGGTTTCGTCGTGCCACTCGGGCATGAAGCTGGTCAGGATGGCCACGGCCGTACCGCCTTGCAGCGCGAGGTGGTCATCGACAAAGTGCCCATAGATGAGCGGATACAACAGGCCGTCCAGTGCAAGGTTCTGGGCCATGAACAGCTCGACCGGGTCCTGCACCACGAAGCTGTCTTCCACGTAGCGGCGCAAGCCTTGCCAACGGGGGTCTTCCAGCCAGGCCCGCTTGCCGGCATCGAGCACGGCAGGCTCGTCCAGTGCCAGGGCCAGACGGGTAATCAGCTGTGCAATCCCGAGATCGTCCATGGCGTGGAACATCGCGGGCGCGGTGAAGGCCGTGCCGTAGCCATACGCGCAGATCGACGCGTTGTTCATGTTGGCGCCCCACGCCACGTGGCGCAGCGGCAGCAGCACCTGCAGCGCGCGGTCGCGCAGCGCATCACCCATCGCAGATGCCAGCCCGCGCGACTCGACAAACTGGAAGTTCGCTTCCACCGCTTCCTGTTGACGCGCGCGGGTCATGGTCCAGGTGGCGTAATAGAACTGGCGCGGATCTTTGAGCGCCTGCCAGTCAGCCAAGTGAATGCGGCTGCGGCTCGGGTCGTACAACTCGTGCGCTGGGTCCCACGTCGGACGGTAATGAAAGTTCGCCATGGACTGCGCGCCGTAAGTCGCTTCCTGGTAGCGCGTGGCTGCTTTGCCTTCGCCGATAAGGCGGGCAACGTGGGCGAACGTCTGCCGCAGCGGCGTGATTTCGCGGGCCTGCAAGTCGATGTTCATGCGGGTTGTCTCCTGGGTGTTTTATGGGGTGTGGCGGTGGACGGTCTACGCCGTCTCAGGAATCCAGCCTCGTCACCTGGTGGCGCTGACAGAACGCGGTGAAGGCCGGCTCCGGCAGCAGCAAGTCGACACTCAGCTCGGGCCAGCCGATGGCGAACTCGAAGCTCACCAGCCCATCGTCGCGTCGCTCAATGCGACTCACGTATTTGCGCGTGAGATCGACGATGGGCATCTCGTCGGATGACAGGTTGATTTGCGTGGTCATGGGCATATCCGCTGTTGAGGTCGGGATTGCCACCGACGCTGAGCTGTCGCCGGTGACGGCTCCTCTTTTGCAGAAGCTGTGCCAGCCGGGCGGACTTTCTTCAAAAATCTCGATATTTCGAGGGAAAACCCCAACAACGAGACAGCCTTTATGCGGTGTCATGCACGCAAAACAGGGGGCAATGGCTGCGAATTTCGCTTGATCAGGCAGGCGAATTGATCATTTGATCGAGCCACTCGGGGCGGCTTTCATCAAATCGTCGAGCCCAGCCGTAGCCTAACAGGCCTGGAATAACCGGAAAGCTGGCGAACGACACGGTCATTGCGAGCCGCGCGCTCCAACTTCGAGAAAACACTCGGGCGACGGATAGGCGTATATCCGGTGTCCGGGGTGCTTTACCTCCAAGCAGAATCCAGATTCTCGAGATTCTTATCAATTGATCAAATCAGACGGCGAGGCAACGGCGACCGAATCTGATCAAAAACTGAAATCGCGATGGGGAAGGACGCTTCTGCACTGCACACAGCCGGCGCACAGGAGTGTCGACGGCGCGCGTCGATACAGGCGTCAGGGATTTTTGCGTTGCACCAACCCACGGCAGGCGCTGCGGTTGGCACCGCCCTTGCAATGGAGGACCGCCCAGCGCAAATGCGACCGCGCTGAGACCACCAAGCAAAAGCACTACAGACCCACCAAGGAGACATCACCATGGCGTTACTGGAACGCGCCGCGTGGTACGACATCGCACGCACGACCAACTGGACCCCGAGCTACGTCACCGAGTCCGAGCTGTTTCCCGACATCATGACCGGCGCGCAGGGCGTACCGATGCAGACATGGGAAACCTACGACGAGCCATACAAGACGTCGTATCCCGAATACGTCCGCATCCAGCGTGAGAAAGATGCCGGTGCGTACTCGGTCAAGGCTGCGCTAGAACGCAGCCGCATGTTCGAAGACGCCGACCCGGGCTGGCTGTCGATTCTGAAGGCGCACTACGGCGCCATTGCGCTCGGCGAATACGCCGCGATGAGCGCGGAGGCACGCATGGCCCGCTTCGGCCGCGCACCGGGCATGCGCAACATGGCCACCTTCGGCATGCTCGACGAGAATCGGCACGGCCAGCTGCAGTTGTATTTCCCGCACGACTATTGCGCCAAGGACCGTCAGTTCGATTGGGCCCATAAGGCTTATCACACCAACGAATGGGGCGCGATCGCGGCACGCAGCACGTTCGACGATCTGTTCATGTCGCGCAGCGCGATCGACATTGCGATCATGCTGACGTTCGCATTCGAAACTGGCTTCACGAACATGCAGTTCCTCGGCCTCGCCGCCGACGCTGCAGAAGCGGGTGATTTCACCTTCGCCAGCCTCATCTCAAGCATCCAGACCGATGAGTCGCGGCACGCGCAAATCGGTGGTCCGGCACTGCAGATCCTGATCGCGAACGGCCGCAAGGAGCAGGCGCAGAAGCTCGTCGACATTGCCATTGCGCGCGCCTGGCGACTGTTCTCGCTGCTCACCGGCACCTCGATGGATTACGCAACGCCGCTGCACCATCGCAAGGAGTCGTTCAAGGAATTCATGACGGAGTGGATCGTCGGGCAGTTTGAACGCACCTTGATCGACCTGGGCCTGGACCTGCCCTGGTACTGGGATCAGATGATCAACGAGTTCGACTACCAGCACCACGCCTACCAGATGGGTATCTGGTTCTGGCGCCCGACGATCTGGTGGAATCCCGCGGCCGGCATAACGCCTGATTGCCGCGACTGGCTCGAAGAAAAATACCCCGGCTGGAACGACACATTCGGCAAAGCCTGGGACGTCATCATCGACAACCTCTTGGCCGGCAAGCCCGAGCTGACCGTGCCCGAGACGCTGCCGATCGTATGCAACATGAGCCAGTTGCCGATCTGCGCAATTCCGGGCAACGGCTGGAACGTGAAGGACTACCCGCTCGACTACAAGGGCCGCACGTACCACTTCAATTCCGAGATCGACCGCTGGGTCTTCCAGCAAGACCCGCTGCGCTATCGCGACCACCTGACGCTGGTCGACCGATTCCTCGCGGGGCAGATCCAGCCGCCCAACCTGATGGGCGCACTTCAGTACATGAACCTGGCGCCTGGCGAGTGCGGTGACGACGCCCATCACTACGCGTGGGTCGAGGCGTATCGCAATCAGCGCTACCAGAAGAAAGCCGCGTGAGGCGGCACGCAAACGGAGGACGACATGGCACTTTTTCCTGTGATTTCGAATTTTCAGTACGACTTCGTGCTGCAGCTCGTCGCGGTGGATACCGAGAACACGATCGACGAGGTGGCCGCAGCAGCGGCACACCACTCGGTGGGGCGCCGCGTGGCACCGCAGCCCGGCAAGATCGTCAGGGTCCGGCGCCAGGGCGGCGAGCAGTTCTATCCGCGCAACGCCAAGCTGGCCGACACCGACATCAAGCCGATGGAAGCGCTCGAATTCATTTTTTGCGATGCATGAGGCCGCGATGAACTTCCAGAAAGTCTGCTCGCTCGACGAGCTTTGGGAAGGCGACATGACCGAGGTCGAAGTCGCCGGCCATGTGATCGTGCTGGTGCGCCCCGAAGGGGGTGAACCGCGCGCGTTCCAGGGAATCTGCCCGCACCAGGACATCCCGCTGGCCGAGGGCAAGTTCGACGGTCGGGTGCTGATGTGCCGCGCACATCAGTGGACCTTCGATGCCAACACCGGCAAAGGCATCAACCCCGGCGGCTGCCGGCTTGCCGAGTACGCCTTGAAAGTCGAAGGCGACGACATCTTCGTCGCAGTCGAGGGCGTTGAGCCTCTCTTCGCCAATTGCTGACATCGCCCAGGAACCCACCATGAGTATCGCCAACACCGCCGAGGCCTACCGCAACAATCGCGTCGGCCCAGTACTGCGCGCGAGCAGCATCACTGCCGGCGTCATCGAAGCCGCACAGGAAGACAACCCGGGCAAGAGCATCCGCATCGACGACAAGCTCGCCTATGTGCGCATCGACACCGACGGCGAACTGATCCTGCGCCGCGCCACGCTCGAAGAGGCACTGGGGCGACCGTTCAAGATGTCCGAGCTCGAAGTCAACCTCAGCTCGTTCGCCGGCCGCATCGAAACGACGGATGACTACGTCCGGTTCTACTACGAAAAAACGCTGTAATCGGAGACACACATGACAACGCAAGCTGAAGTCCTCAAGCCGCTCAAGACCTGGAGCCATCTGGCCGCGCGGCGACGCAAGCCCAGCGAGTACGAAATCGTCTCGACCAACCTGCACTACACCACCGACAACCCCGATGCGCCGTTCGAACTCGACCCTAATTTCGAAATGGCGCAGTGGTTCAAGCGCAACCGCAACGCATCTCCCCTGACCCACCCCGACTGGAACGCATTCCGCGATCCGGATGAACTGGTCTACCGCACGTACAACATGCTGCAGGACGGGCAGGAGACCTATGTGTTCGGGCTGCTCGACCAATTTTCCGAGCGCGGGCACGACGCCATGCTCGAACGCACCTGGGCAGGCACGCTGGCACGCCTGTACACGCCCGCGCGCTACCTGTTCCACACGCTGCAGATGGGCTCGGCCTATCTGACGCAACTGGCGCCCGCCTCGACCATTTCGAACTGCGCGGCTTATCAGACGGCCGATTCGCTGCGCTGGCTGACACACACCGCGTACCGCACCAAGGAGCTGTCGCAGACCTTCAGCGACCTCGGCTTCGGCACCGATGAACGCCGCTACTGGGAGCAGGACCCGGCGTGGCAAGGCTGGCGCAAGCTCGTCGAACACGCGCTGGTGGCGTGGGACTGGGCCGAGTGCTTCGTTGCCCTGAGCCTGGTAGTACGGCCGGCGGTAGAGGAAGCCGTATTGCGCAGTCTCGGCGAAGCGGCCCGGCACAACGGCGACACCCTGCTTGGCCTGCTGACCGACGCGCAACTTGCCGATGCGCAACGCCATCGCCGCTGGGCCGGCGCACTTGTACGCATGGCGCTGGAACAGCCCGGAAACCGCGAGGTCATCACCGGCTGGCTCGCCAAATGGGAGCCCCTGGCAGATGAAGCCATCGTGGCCTACTGCGCAGCACTGCCCGACGCGCCAGCGGCGCAGGCGCGCGCAACCGCTGCCGTGCGCGAGTTCCGGCACAGCATCGGCCTGTGAGACCAGACAGCCCGGGCGACATCACTCCATCCAAACCATGGCCAACGACACATCGGAACTGGCGATGACACACCAGATCACCATCGAAGGCGGCGCCGCTTTTTCCATCGCTGCAGAAGAAGACACCTTGCTGCGGGGCGCGTTACGCGCCGGCATTGCCCTGCCCCACGAGTGCAGCGTCGGGGGCTGCGGTGCATGCCGCTTTGACCTGCTCTCGGGTCTCGTGGAATCCATCTGGCCGGAAGCACCCGGGCTGTCCGAACGCGACCGCAAGCGCGGCAAACATCTCGCCTGCCAGTCGCGCCTGCTGGGCGATTGCACGATCCGCGTGCGCTGCGACGAAGCATATCGCCCGGTCGTGTCACCGGGCCGCTGGCCGGCCGTGCTGCTGGCCCGGCGCGAGCTGACGCCCGACATGAGCGAGTTCACATTTCGGATACAGGCCCCGGCAGAGTTCCGTCCGGGCCAGTACGCGCTGCTGTATCCGCCGCACACGCCGGGTGCGCGCGCCTATTCGATGTCGAACCTCCCCAACGAGGACGGCATCTGGAAATTCGTGATCCGGCGCGTTCCCGGCGGTGCTGGCAGCAACGCTTTGTTCGATCACGTTGAGATCGGGCAAAGCATCATGCTCGATGGCCCCTATGGCCACGCCTACCTGCGTGACGACAACGCACGCGACATTGTGTGCATTGCCGGAGGCTCGGGGCTTGCGCCCATGCTGGCGGTCGCCCGTGGAGCGCTTTCCGAGAACCGCGTCGGGCGCGTGCACTTCTTCTACGGCGGGCGCTCACAGCCCGACCTCGGCGCCATGGCGGCACTTGAAGACCTCGTGGCAGACAGCCGCTTCGCACTCTCGGTCGTGCTGTCTGCGCCTGCGCCCGCGCTTGGGTGGCAAGGGCCGACCGGCTTCGTACACGCCGAGGTCGAGCGGGTGTTGGCAACGCCGCTGGACCATTTCGAGTTCTACTTCGCCGGCCCTCCGCCCATGATCGAAGCCGTGCAGACATTGCTGATGCACACGCATCACGTGCCGTTCGAACAGATGCACTTCGACCGCTTCGTCTAAGCCTGCAACCCATCAAGAATCGCGAGCCCAGCAACGCGACGAACACAGCACAGCACAGCATTGACGATCAATTTCGCAGATCGGCCATGTCGCGTATTTTCACCAATCCCCATATCTGGAAGCTGAGGTTAAGCTCATTCGATCGAACCTTGTATGACGTCCGCGGACCGTCCGACAACAACAGTCGGACGGTGCCGCGTGAGCGCCAGCCGCTCGCCGTCGCGACGGCAACCCATCTGGCCGCGATCGAGGAGACCATGGCAAAACGGCATCCGCGACAATCCAAATCCGACGCAACGGCACCGGCGCGACCCGATCGCGACCCGAAACACCCGGTCGCCACCGAGATCCGCGTGCCGGCCATCCACGACCTCGCCAAACGCTTGCGCTTCGCTCCGCAGCAAGGCCGGATCTGGTTGGACGACCAACGCATGATGCTCATGCACATCAGCTCGCTCGGCGCGCTGAGGCAAGAGCTCATCGAAAGCCTGGGCAAGGAAACGGCGCGTGGGCTGATCACCCGCATCGGCTATCAGGCCGGTACGCACGATGCCGCCATGGCGCGCAAGGTTCGCGCAGGCTTCAACAGCTACGACGACTTCCTGGCAGGCCCGCAACTGGTGTCGCTGGAAGGCATGGTGCATTGCGAGCCGGTCGCACTCGATATCGATGTACAGCGTGGCCACTATTTCGGCGACTTCTACCTGATCGACAGCTCCGAGGCCGAGGCCCACGTCGCCAGCTACGGCATCGGCAACGAACCGGTGTGCTGGATGTTGATCGGCTATGCGTGCGGATACACCAGCGCATTCATGGGCCGCCCCATCCTCTGGCGCGAGATCGAGTGCCGCGGCATGGGGCATGCGAAATGCCGCGTGGTTGGCAAACCCGTTGAAGAGTGGGAAGACGCCGAAGACGACCTGCGTTTCCTGCAGATTGGCGATTTCGTCAAGTGGGCGCCCCAACACGAGGCGCCATTGCCCGCCACAAGCCGCATTGCAGCGCGTCTGGCCGCCGCACCGGCAAACAGCTTCGGCGTGGTTGGAATCTCGGCCGGTTTCAACACCGTCTGCCATATGGTGAACAAGGTGGCCCCCACCGAAGCCACCGTGCTGTTCCTGGGCGAAAGCGGTGTCGGCAAGGAAGTCTTCGCCAACAATCTGCATCGCCTGAGCAAACGCGCCGACGGGCCATTCGTCGCCGTCAATTGTGCGTCGATCCCCGAGCATCTGATGGAATCGGAATTGTTTGGCGTGGAGCGTGGCGGATTCACGGGCGCGACCACATCACGGCCCGGGCGCTTTGAACGCGCCGACGGCGGGACGCTCTTCCTCGATGAAATCGGCACGCTCAGCCTGACAGCACAAGGCAAACTGTTGCGTGCGTTGCAGCAGGGGGAAATCGAGCGCGTGGGCGATACGCGCACACGCAAGGTCAACGTGCGAGTGATTGCCGCAACGAACGTGAACCTGCGCGAAGCCGCCAAGGCGGGCCAGTTTCGCGAAGACCTGTTCTTTCGGCTGAACGTTTTCCCGATCCAGGTGCCGCCACTGCGCGAACGGCGGGACGACATCCCGCTGATGATGAACTGGTTCCTCCAGCGCTTGGCCAAGAAGCACGACAAACAGATCACCGGCTTTCGCGAACGTGCCGTCGATGCGCTGTTCGCCTACGACTGGCCCGGCAATGTCCGCGAGCTGGAGAACATGATCGAACGCGCCGTGATCCTGGCCGAAGATGGCGGGTCACTGGACTTGTGCCATCTTTTCACCAGCGGTGAGGAGATCGACACCGCCTCGTTCATCCTCAAACGCAGCGGCAATATCGGGCAGAGCAGCGAGACGGCTGAAGACGTCGCGCCGTCCAGCACCGCCATTCCCCGGCCAGGCCTGGAGGAAACCGAGGTGGCGATGTTGCGCGCCGCCGTGGTCGAGGCCAACGGCAACCTGTCGCGCGCGGCACGGGTGCTCGGCATCAGTCGCCCGACGCTGGCTTACCGGCTTCGCAAGTATCACATTCCGGTCGACGGAAGCTGACCCGTGCAAGCCTGGGCGACAAGGTTTCGTCGCCCAGGCACGCGCGCCCTAGAAGCGCTTCTGATACGCAATCACGGCGTTGACTTGCGAGTGCGTCACGCTGATCGGCACCGCCGTATTGGGCTGGCTCGAATTGGCCAGCGTCTTGCGCAGCGCTACCGACAGCGCAAAGTCGATCACATCGTTCTTGCCGATTGCATAGGAAACGCCACCGGTCAGGCTCGTCGTGGGCGTGGCGGGCACCACGGCCAAAAGCATGTTGCCCGGAATGGCCTCCCGCGCGTAATGGAACCCGCCACGGAACGTCCACTTTGCGTTGTAACGGTACTCGGCGCCGATCCCGAACACGCTGATATCGCGGTAGTTCTGCGGCAGCGACAGATCCAGATTGGCACCCGTGCCTGACTGCACGAACCCGACGTTCATGTCCTTCATCACGCTTGACCAGAACACACGCTGGTAGTCCGCTGACACCAGCAGCTGATCGTTGAACCGATGACTGATGCCTACGGTCAGTTGCGCGGGCATCTGGAAGTTTCGAACCGTCACGTCGCCCTTGAGCGGGATGTTGCCTGCGACCGAACTGACGGCGGCAAGCGTTGCTTGGCCCGTGAGGTCGCCAACATGCGTCTTCGCGTTATACGCGGCACCGATGCGGGTATCCGGCGTGACCTGATAGGTCAGACCCAGCCGCCCGCCAATGCCCCAGGCCTGAGCGCCGCCCCCGACCGGGGCATTGCGTGCGAAGTTGATGTAGCCGCCGGAAAGCCCTGGCACGCCCATCAAGGTGGGAACAAGCGTGCCCGAGACGCGCCCCTGGCCGGCCAGCGTGCCGATCTGGGAGACATCCAACAGTGTCCCGAGATTCAGCGAGGTCCAGACCGCATCCAGCGATGCGCCCACGGTCAACTTGTCGGTGACTTGGTATGCCGCCGAAAACGGCACACGCAACACCAGCAGACGTGAGAACTGGTCCAGCCCGGTGTCCACTCCGTTGGAGGTGCGCGAAAGGAAGCTGCTGCCACCGTATTGCGTCCCGAGGCCACCCTCCGCGAAAATGCCCGCCCCAAACGCGTACCTGCCCTGCCGATAAACGAACGCGGTCTGCGGCGCAAAATACGGGCCGTTGTTATTGCCGTGGTTGCCCGAACTCGCTGTCTCGCCGGTTGCGGTATTCGTGGCCTTGATGTCGGTCGACACGACATCGAGCCCCAGGCTGAAATGGCGGCCATCGCCCATCAGGCTAAGCGTCGCGGGATTTTCCATCATGGCGGCGGCCCCGATATCGAAGGCCGCGCCCGTTCCGCCCATTGCGCGCGAGATCGGACCAAAACCCTCCAGATTGAACACGTCTGTCGCCCTGGCGTGGGTCCCACAGACCGCAACACAGATGGCCGTGGCCGCGCGAACGTAGTTGCCTTTCACGGGTGTCTCCTTGTCTATTGATTGATGCGAGATAACAAGACGGCGGCACTGCCCGATCGCGACGAACATGCGCCGCGGACACACCGCCGGAATCGCGACCGGCAAAGCGCTGCTGCGCGGTCGCGGGAGTCGGTTTGCAGAAGGCATGCCAGTTGCGACCGCCTCGCCAAATAATCTCGATATTTCAAGGGAAAACCATGACGTTTCGGCTCGATTTCCCGCGCGTGTTCCGGGCCCCAAGTAGGGTCGCCTGCTCCCGGTACGGAGACCTCCTTCTCCTTTTTGACGATTTGGTGGGATTGGTCAGCATCGGCGCTTGATCAATTGATCAAAGCCCTCGCCCCTGCCGGAAACCCCGCTGTTTCCGGTGCTTGCTGTCTTCCTGCTTATCCAGGAGAATATCGAGATTCCGGCCAATTCCGCCCTCACCCAGGAGGCCGCGCGCTGTGCAAGCCAAGTTCAATTACCCCTCAGACGCCGACCTGCGGCGCCTGCTGCATTTCGAACCCGAGAGCGGCACCATCTGGCTGGGCGAGCGGCGCATGCTGTTGCTGCACACCGCCGCGCTGAGCGGTTTGCGGCAAGACCTGATCAATTCGGTAGGGCCAGTTCATGCGCGCCGCCTGTTGACCCGCATGGGGTATGCCTCCGGGCGTCGCGATGCCGAATTTGCTCGCAAGACGCGTGGAGCGCTGTCACTCGATGCCGCCTTCATGGTCGGCCCGCAGTTGCACATGCTCGAAGGGGCGGTGCGCGTCACACCGGTCCAGCTCGACTTCGACCCCGCGAGCGGGCGGTTCTTTGGCGAGTTCCGCTGGGACAACTCCTGGGAAGCGCACGCCCACCGCCAAGCCTACGGCGTGGTGGACGAACCGGCTTGCTGGATCCAGCTCGGCTATGCCAGCGGCTACACAAGCGCGTTCATGGGCCGCCTTATCCTCTTCAAGGAAAGCACCTGTGCCGCATGTGGCGCCGATCACTGTGAAATCGTGGGCAAACCGATTGATGAATGGCCCGACGGGGATGAGCAGCGCCAGTACTTTGAAGACGAGTCATTGCTCGACACCATTGCGGCGCTTAGCGAACAAGTGCAA
The DNA here is from genome assembly GCF_024158925.1 of Ralstonia chuxiongensis. NCBI lineage: Bacteria > Pseudomonadati > Pseudomonadota > Betaproteobacteria > Burkholderiales > Burkholderiaceae > Ralstonia > Ralstonia chuxiongensis. The sequence continues at coordinate 544,516 of NZ_JAMYWC010000004.1, forward strand.
GCCCTCAAAACCACGATCGAGTCGACACGTGAGCCGCTCGTGGCAGCGGGCATGCTGGTAGGCCGCTCGCCCGCGTTCCAGCGCGCCCACGAACTACTGAACCGTGCAGCTGCCACCCACGTGACGGTGCTGCTCACAGGCGAGACTGGCGTGGGCAAGGAGCGTTTTGCGCGGGCGCTTCACGAAGGCTCGTCCCGAGCAACGGGCCCCTTCGTCGCCGTTAATTGCGCCGCCCTGCCGGCCGATCTGATCGAGGCCGAGCTGTTTGGCGTCGAGCGCGGCGCCTATACCGGTGCCCACGCGGCGCGCACCGGTCGCTTCGAACGGGCGGATGGCGGCACGTTGTTCCTGGATGAAGTGGGCGACTTACCGCTGCCAGCCCAAGCCAAGCTCCTTCGCGTTCTGCAAGAAGGCGAAATCGAGCGACTGGGCGCCGAAAGCACACGCAAGGTGAACGTGCGTCTCGTGGCAGCCACCAACGTCGATCTTGAAGCCGCGGTGGCCCAGGGGCGCTTTCGTCGCGATCTGCTGTATCGGCTGAACGTCTATCCGATCTGCATCCCGCCGCTGCGCGAACGCATGACCGATATCGAGCCGCTGGCCAATCACCTGTTGGCCCGTTTCACAGCCTTGCACCAGAAGCGCCTCGCTGGTTTTGGGGAACGCGCGATGCAAGCGCTCATGCATCACGACTGGCCCGGCAACGTCCGAGAGCTGGAGAACCTCGTGGAGCGCGGCGTCATCCTCGCACCACAGGGCGAAAGCATCGAGATCGAACACCTCTTTCCGAACCAGCCCTCAGGCATGCAATCGCAGCTGAGCCCCCAAGGTCGCCTGGCACCCGTGCGGCTCGAAAGCGAACAGACCCTGTGCGCGCGCATTCTGGACAGCGGCCTGAGTCTCGAAGCATTGGAAACGCAGCTGCTTGACCTTGCGGTCGAACGCGCCAAGGGCAATCTTTCCGGCGCCGCACGCCAGCTGGGCCTCACACGCCCCCAATTGGCCTATCGCCTCAAGCGGCATCTAGACAGAGGTAGCGAAGAATGAAACGCGCCATACAAGCCGGCGTGTCTGGCGCACAAGCGGCCAGCACAACCACGGTTGCGCATGCAGAACCCGAAGTGCCCCGAACCCTATGCGAGCGCGCTTACCTCGATCTGCGGCAAGACATCATTCAGGGCCGTCTGGCTCCGGGCGAGCGCCTGCGCGTTGAACACCTCAAGGATCGATATAACGTGGGGGCCGGTACGCTGCGCGAAGCGCTGGCGCTCCTCGTCTCGGACGCGCTCGTCACGGTGGAGGGCCAGCGCGGTTATCGCGTGACGGGAATTTCGTTGGCCGACCTGCAGGACCTCACCGACACGCGAGTGATGCTGGAGACGGAAGCTGTGCGCTTGTCCATCCGTCACGGCGATGCGCAATGGGAAGCACACCTGCGCGCCACCTTTGACGCCCTGAGCGACGCGGAATCGCTGGGTCCATCGGCCAATCCCGAACACTGGGAACGTGCCAACCGGCAGTTTCATGAAGCACTCATCGCTGCGCACCGCTCACCGTGGAGCAAGTACCTGCTGGACCTGCTCTACCGCCATGGCGAACGTTATCGGCGCGTGGCCATTCGGCGGGGCACCGCGCAACCCAGCAGCCGCAACGTGCATGAGGAACATACGGCCATATTCGAAGCGGCCATGGCACGGCAGGAAGCCCGTGCGGCATTGGCGGTTGAAGTGCACATCCGACTTACATACGAGTTACTGGCAAAGCTCGGACTGGAGACGGGGACGAGTGAATAAAGGTAGCAAACAGGGGATGTGATGACGTGGTGGGCGATTCGCACAAGGCAAATTTTGGCCAGGACATCCCTTCTGCCAGCGGTCACAGCGCCCATGCCGCCAGGGCCGTTTCGCGTACACACAGGACGCTACAAGTTGCAGGCCGCGCGGCCGCAGTGCCGGATTCTCGCTCGGAAGTGAGATTAAGGAGGGTTTTTCAAGCTCCTCCTTACCCCTCTGAATGGTCCCCACCAAGTGACGCTTGCCATGATGCCGCCTAGTACGACCTGAAAAGAAAAAACCCCGGAGATCGTTGATCTACCGGGGTTTCTGGTTCGCCGTGAAATCAGGCGAAACGAGCTTACATATTGTCGATCATCACTTGACCGAAGCCCGAGCACGACACTTGAGTCGCGCCTTCCAGCAAGCGGGCGAAGTCATACGTGACCTTCTTCGACAGGATCGACTTCTCGATCGACGAGATGATCAGGTCAGCGGCTTCCGTCCAGCCCATGTGACGCAGCATCATTTCGGCCGACAGGATTTCCGAACCCGGGTTCACGTAATCCTTGCCTGCGTACTTCGGAGCCGTACCGTGGGTGGCTTCGAACATGGCCACCGAATCCGACAGGTTGGCACCCGGGGCGATACCGATACCGCCAACTTGCGCAGCCAGGGCGTCGGAGATGTAGTCGCCGTTCAGGTTCAGCGTTGCCACCACCGAATACTCGGCCGGACGCAGCAGGATCTGCTGCAGGAAGGCGTCGGCAATTGCGTCCTTGACGACGATTTCCTTGCCCGTCTTCGGGTTCTTGAACTTGCACCACGGGCCGCCGTCGATCAGCTCGGCGCCGAATTCCTTCTGTGCCAGCGCGTAGGCCCAGTCACGGAAACCACCTTCCGTGAACTTCATGATGTTGCCCTTGTGCACGATCGTGACCGACGGCTTGTCGTTGTCGATCGCGTACTGGATGGCCTTGCGCACCAGACGCTCCGTGCCTTCCTTCGAGACCGGCTTGACGCCGATACCCGAGGTTTCCGGGAAGCGGATCTTCTTGACGCCGAACTCGTCCTGCAGAATCTTGATCAGCTTCTTGGCCTTGTCGCTCTGGGCTTCGAATTCGATACCGGCGTAGATGTCTTCCGAGTTCTCGCGGAAGATGACCATGTCGGTCTTCTCCGGCTCTTTGACCGGCGAGGGCACGCCCTTGAAGTAGCGCACCGGGCGCAGGCAGACGTACAGGTCCAGCTCTTGGCGCAGCGCCACGTTCAGCGAACGGATGCCGCCGCCCACCGGCGTCGTCAGCGGGCCCTTGATCGACACCACGTAGTCCTTCAGGACTTGCAGGGTTTCTTCCGGCAGCCACACGTCCGGGCCATACACCTTGGTCGACTTCTCGCCGGCGTAGATTTCCATCCACGAAATCTTGCGCTCGCCCTTGTAAGCCTTCTCAACCGCTGCGTCCACCACCTTGATCATCACCGGGGTGATGTCGAAGCCGGTGCCGTCACCTTCGATGTAAGGAATGATCGGGTTGTTCGGAACGTTCAGGGAGAAGTCTTGATTGACAGTGATCTTCTCGCCGGCCGGGACCTTGATGTGTTGATACATGGACGACTCCAGTGCAGACCGCAGGTAGCGGGTGGACGGTGGGGGTTGACAGCACAGCGCGCCGCTCACGGGTTGGCCGGCGTGGCGCGCTGCAATGAACTGGCGATTCTAACGGCCTACGATGACGCGCTCACGATGCACCGCACAAAATCTCGCATCTGGCGCAAGCCGCAACTCTTATATAAGACACAAGAGTTAATTTCGCATTATGCCGGAAAATTTCACCATCCGCCATATTTCGGCCCCTGATTCCGGGCGCTGTCAACGGCCAATCAGGTCGGCGTCAAAGGCGCAGGCAATCAGGCCGCGGACATCGATCAGGGCAGGATCCGCGTCCCGCCGGGCGCTCCAGACATCCACCAGCCGGACCAAGGCGGCACGCAGATCGCGCGCGTTGTCGGCATCAAGCAAGCGGACCAGGCCGGCAGCATCCACGCCCGGATGCCGGCGCACCAACCACGCAAGCGCCTGGATGTGTTCGATAAAGCGATCGTCAGCCCGGTGCAGATGGCTGAAACAAGAGAGCCCCAGCTGGCGATCCAGCGGCGCGCCGGAAATCGTTTGTGACACGAGCATGAAATCATCAAGGGCGGAAGCGCCGTGCGAAGGGGGCCAGAACCCGGGCAAGGCGCCCAGCACAATCAACGTGCCACAACCCAGGGCGAAATCGCGGCGCTGGAGCCGGGCCGGCGGAATGGGAGCGGCGGGCTTGGTGGGGCGGGAAGATGACGGCGGGAGAGACACGGCAAGCCTTGAGCAAAATCGGCTCGCATTCTCTAGGTGCGGGCGCTGCCATCCAATCAGATCGATCCGAAACGCAGGCGCCGCACGCTTGGCCGCAGGCATCTTTCTTGCGCAGCGCAACATGCGCCACATCGCGGATCAGGAAGTACGGATGCTTCTGTCTGCCCCCAACAAAAAATTCAGTGCAACGTGTCAACGCGCCTGTAACGGCCTGCGTTATTGCAGATGACTCATTTAGCGGGTCGTTGGTTAACTCACTGATCTATAAAAGGATTCACCATGAAGAAGCTGATCGCTGCCCTGATCGCCGGCCTGTTCGCCACCGGTGTGTTCGCTCAAGCCTCCGCTCCGGCTGCTGACGCAGCTGCTGCTCCGGCTGCTGCCGAAAAGGCTGCTCCGAAGGCCAAGAAGGCCAAGAAGCACCACCACAAGAAGGCTGCCAAGAAGGCTGCTGACGCTTCGGCTCCGGCTGCTGACGCCGCCAAGCAATAAGCTTGTGTTTCTGCCGGGCCCACGCGGCTCGGCCGATACAGAAAAAGCAGGTGCTTATGCATCTGCTTTTTTTTCGCCCTCGCCTGCCCAACGGAAATCCCGGGCACACATGCAGGGCTGTCAAAATAGCGCCATCAAGCTTGAGTACCTTGCCCGTTCCTCACAACAAGAAACAGGGATGGCGCAATGGAATTCCGATCGATGTTCGCTCCGGTGCGACGAAAACGCACCGTGTTCACGATGCTCTCTCTTGCCGCGCTGGCCGCTGCCGCCGTGATTGCCGGCTGCGGTGGGTCGTCGTCCGATTCGACGCCGGTGTCCACGGCCGCGCCGTCGGACGCAGCCACGGCCGACGCCAACATCCAGGCCGCGTGGGTTGAGATCGGCGACAGCAACCAGGCTGTCGTGCGCGCCGTCACCAGCTATACGAACAGCGCCTCGCCCGTCGACAGTTCGGTCTGCCCGCTCCTGACGGTGGACGGCACCTCCACGCGCATGACGCTGCGTGTGGCCGCCGGCACCCCCGCACAGCGCACCACGGCCAGCGCCGCCAGCGATTCGAAAGCCTCGTCCTTCCCTGTGAACGCCTGCGAGGCCACCGTGGCATCCACCGCCAAGGCCGCGTCGATCGGCGCGCGCGTGCTGCCCCTGCCCAAGGCGAACCCGCAGCGCGTGGTGATCCTGGCGGACACCGGCTGCCGCATGAAGAAGTCGAGCAACACGTTCCAGTCGTGTAACGACCCGCTGTCGTGGCCGTTTGCGAGCGCTGCCGCCACGGCCGCCAAGATGAACCCGGACCTCGTCCTGCACGTGGGCGACTACCACTACCGCGAAAACGCCTGCCCGCCCGACGTGGCCGGCTGCCAGGGCAGCCCGTGGGGCTACGGCTGGGATACGTGGCAGGCTGATCTGTTCCAGCCCGCCGCCCCCCTGATGGCCGCGGCCCCGTGGGTGCTGGTGCGCGGCAACCACGAGGAATGCGCACGCGCCGGCCAGGGCTGGTACCGCTTCCTGGATCCGCGCCCGTACTCGGCCGACCGCTCGTGCGACAACCCGGCCAACGACACGGCTGCCAACGCCTCAGACCCGTACGCCGTGGCCCTTGGCAGCGATACGCAGGTCATCGTGTTCGACTCGGCCAAGGCGGGCACGACGGCATTGGCGACGACCGACCCGTGGTTCCAGACCTACCAGAAGCAGTTCAGCACGGTGGGCACGCTGGCCGCCAAGCCGGGCGTGATGTCGATCTTCACCAATCACCACCCAATCCTGGGCTTCGTGCCCATCGCGGGCAGCACGCCGCTGGGCGGCAATGCCGCGCTGCTGTCGGTCATGAACAGCCTGAACGCCACGGCCTATTACCCGCCGGGCGTGCAGGTCGCGCTGCACGGCCACGTGCATGACTTCCAGGCCATCAACTTCACGAGCAACCACCCCGCAACCATCGTTGCAGGCAACGCCGGCGATTCGCTCGACGTGGCCCTGCCCGATCCGTTCCCGGCCGTCAGCCCGGCCTCGGGTGTGACGGTTGGCAGCATCTCGCACAACAACTCGTTCGGCTTCATGGTGATGGACCGCCAGGCCGCACCCGCCAAGGGCTGGCTGTTCAAGGCCTACACCGTGGCTGGCAAGCTGCTGACGACCTGCACGCAGAACGGCACGAGCCTGGTGTGCGACAAGACGGGCTTCGTTGCACCTTGAAGCGCCTGAGCACCGCGCTGTGGGTTGCCGCCGCACTCTTCTCGGGTGCGGCGGTGGCCGAATCGATCGGCATGACGCCCAGGTTGGACGCCGTGCCGCCGCCTGCCGAGTCGACCGCGTTTAAACCAGACCCGAACCTCGTCGCGCTCGGCAAGCGGGTGTTTTTCGACCCGCGCCTGTCGGAGCCGCAAGGCACTTCGTGCGCGGCGTGCCATGACCCGGGCCGCGCCTTCGCGCCCACGCTCAAGGGCGAGGCGCTGCGCATCGGCGTGCCGGCTGGCAGCCGCCCCGGGCATGTGGCGGCACGCAACGCGCCGTCGCTGCTGTATCTGCGCTACATCCCGCATCGCTACTTTTTCCAGGACGACGACGCAAGCTTCCCGTCGCCGTTTGGCGGCTTCTTTGCCGATGGCCGGGCAGATTCCATCCCGGAACAGATTCGCGGCCCGCTGTTCAATCCGGACGAAATGGGCAACCGTTCAGCGCGCGACCTGCAGCGCAAGGTGGCCGGCACCGATCTGGGCCAAGCGTTGGCGAAGCAGTTCGGCGCCGATGCAGTGCGTGAACCGGAACGCCTTGTCGGCGTGTTGGGCAAGGCACTGGAAGCCTATTTCCAGAGCGACGAGCTGGCGCCGTTCACCTCGCGCTTCGACGATTTCCTGCGCAAGCGCACGCCGCTTTCCGCCGCCGAGATGCGCGGCCTCGCCTTGTTTCGCAATCCGGACAAAGGCAACTGCGCGTCGTGCCATCTGATGGTGGAATCGTCGTCGCGTCCGGAGCGCTCACTGTTTACCGATTTCGGCTACGACGCCATCGCCGTGCCCCGCAATCCGCTGCTGCCCGCCAACAAGGACCCGCGCCACTTTGACGTTGGGCTGTGCCAGACCGCCCACAAGCTCAAGTGGCCGGAGCCCGATCAGTGGTGCGGCTACTTCCGCACGGCTGGCCTGCGCAACGTGGCGGTGCGCCAGACGTTCATGCACAACGGCGTGTTCCGTACGCTGCGCGACACGGTGGCGTTTTATGCCACGCGCTCGACCGATCCCGCGCAGTGGTACCCCGGCGGCAAGCGTTTCAACGATGTGCCAGCCAAATACCAGGGCAACATCAACGTAAATGCCGTGCCGATGAACCGCCGCCCCGGCACCACGCCTGCGCTGACGGGAGACGAGATCGACGACATCGTTGCGTTCCTGCGCACGCTCACCGATGCGCGCTATGTAGCGCTGATGCCCGATCCGGCGGCGGACAAGGCGCGCTCGGCGCATGCGCCCAAGACAGCCGCCAAAACGGTCGCCGTCGAGCACCAAGCCGCTCCCAGCCCCAATACGCGGTAACAACTTCGTCGCCCGGCCGGCCGCCGTCTCATTGACGCCGGCTGGCCGAGTGCCGATCATGGAGCGTTTCTTTTCCGACCCGTTCGCGCCATGACCATCCTGTCCCGCATCTTTGCTGCTCTGTCGCTGGCCGTTGCCGCCACCGGGGCGCTCGCCCAGACACCCACCGCGCCCAATACCGGCCTGCCCGTGGCCGACCTGACCATCGGCATGTACAAGGTCAAAGCCGAAGTGGCGGCCACCCCGCAAACGCGCGAGACCGGCCTGATGTTCCGCAAGACCATGCCCGACACCGCCGGCATGCTCTTCGTGTTTGATGAATCCGCCGGCCACTGCTTCTGGATGAAGAACACCGACCTGCCGCTGTCCATCGCCTTCATCACCGACGACGGCACCATCTCCGACATTGCCGAGATGAAGCCGCAGACCGAAGACAATCACTGCCCCACCCGGGCCGGCAGCTACGCGCTGGAAATGAATAAAGGCTGGTTCGCACGCAAGGGCATCAAGCCTGGCATGAAGGTGGGCGGACTGCCCCGCTAAAGCACGCACGCATACAACAACAGAGAGGAGACCGCCGCATGCACGCTTTCGACAACAACCGTCGCCGCTGGATGCGGCAGGCCGGCGCGCTGGCCGTGGGTGCGAGCGCGGCGTCTGCAAGTTTGCCGTTGAGCGCTTTGGCCGCCGATGCACCCAAGAAGGGCACGCGGTTGATCTTGCTGGGCACGGCGGGCGGGCCGACGCCGAAGAAGAATCGCTCGGCGCCGGCGCAGGTGATCGTCATCAACGGCGTGTCGTACGTGGTCGATTGCGGCAACGGTGTCGCACGCCAATACGTGACGGCGGGCCTCAAGCTCAAGGACATCCGCCACGTCTTCATCACGCATCAGCATTCCGATCACAACGCCGATTACGGCACGCTGATGCTGCTCGCCTGGGCCACCGACCTGACCGGCCCAGTCGACGCCTGGGGCCCGCCCCCGCTGGCCGCGATGACGACCAAGTTCCTTGAGCTGTACGACTACGACATCCGCACGCGCATTGCCGACGAAGGCCGCCCGCCGCTTGCGCCGATGATCCATCCACACGAAATCAGCGAAGGCGGGCTGGTCATGCAGGACGCCAACGTGAAGGTGACGAGCGCGCTGGTCAAGCACCCGCCGGTGTCGCCGGCATTTGCGTTTCGCTTCGATTCGGCAGACCGCTCCATCGTCATCTCCGGCGATACGGCGCCGAGTGAGAACCTCGTGCGACTCGCTTACGGCGCCGATGTGCTCGTCCATGAGGTGATGCACCTGCCGTCGCTGGACAAGCTGCTGTCCACCGAACCCAATGCCAAGACGCTGCGCGAGCATCTGCTGGCGAGCCACACATCCACCGAAGAAGTCGGCCGCATTGCCACCGAGGCCAAGGTGAAGACGCTGGTGCTGTCGCACTTCGTGCCCGGCGGCTATCCGTTCCTTGAAGACTCAGTCTGGCTGGATGCCGTGCGCCCGCACTTCAAGGGCGAGATCATCGTCGGGCACGATCTGCAGGAAATTTAAGGGCGGCCGCTGGTCGCTTCGCTGCAATCGCGGTAGAGCTGATTGCGGCTGCCGGGCAGGGTCTCGTCGGCGAGGAAGCCGGTGGGGCCTTTCGTCCACCACACATACTGGCCCGACGCATAGCGCGCACCCGAAGCGGCCATCACGTTGGCAAACACGAGCGTCTTGCCGTTCAGTGTCATGGCGGCCAGCGGCGTGTCACCCACCGTCATGTATTTCACGAGGAGCGTCTTGCCGCCTTCGCACGTGTAGCGCACGTCGTGCGGGTCCTTGATCGGCAACGCAGAATACGCACGCGCCTGATCGATCGCCTTGTTGAGCCCGGCCTTGGCAAAGTCGAGCGCGGTGTTCAGATCGTCGGACGACATACCGGGCACCGGCGACTGCTGCGCGGTGGCAATACCGCTAAATACGCCGGCGCCCAGCACCAGCCCAAACATCACTGCAGTTGCAAATCGACGCATGGATCCGTCTCCTGGGAATGGTCAGCGCAAGCCGGTTAGTCTGCCGCGTCGCTGTCAGGTTCTATGGGCTTGAGCACAAATGCGGTCGGCTCGACACGCTGTGGCAGCTCATCGGACAGCGCGCGCGCGGCCTCGGCAAAGCACTGCACGAGGCTGTCCGCCAGCGATGACGGCGCGTGATGCTCGGCACGCATGGCGCGCACGTCAAACGTCTGCGCCGGCTCCAGCGCGAACAGCGCGATACGCTCCATGCTGCCGGTGGCAGCCGTGAACTGATCGAGCATCGTCACGCCGAGCGACTCTTCCACCAACGAACGCGCCAACGAATACGTCTGCACTTCCAGCGTCGACTGCGGCGCCAGACCACCACGTGCCAGCGTCTGCCCGACCAGCGAGCCCAGCGATATCTGGTCTTCCAATCCGATGAAAGGCTTTTCGGCAACGAGCTTGTGCAGCGCGCGGCCATCCGTCTTGCCGCCCACCCAGGCGCGCGGCGCGGCCAGCAGGATGCGGCCCTGCGCGACCGGCGTGGTGCTGATGGCCGGATGCACGGGCGGTGCAAAGGCAAACCCGACGTCGATGTCCTGCGAGAGCAAGCCCTGGACGATTTCAGCCGTGTGATGCGTGAACACGCGTACCAGCGTATCGGGATGCCGCTGCGAGAAACGCCGCACCGCGGGGGCCAGGATACTGGGCGCCAGGCTGGGCGTAGCGGCCACGCGCAAGCGCCCCGCCCCCTTATGGCGCAAATTGGCCGACACGCGCCGCACGCGCTCGACCTCCTGATAAAGCCGCTCGACTTCGCTGAACAGTTCGAACGCCTCGGCGGTGGGCTGCAGGCGCCCTTTGGTGCGGTCAAACAGGCGGAAGCCGAGTTGCAGCTCGGTGTGCTGAAGCACGCGCGTCACCACGGGTTGCGACACGTTCAGCATGCGCGCGGCCTCGCTGACGGTCCCGACCAGCATCACGGCGCGGAAGACTTCAATCTGGCGCAGACGCATGGCCACCGGTCCTCACAATCCGAATAGGGAAGCGCCGATTGTGACATCCAGCGCCGGTCTTCGGCTAGGCGGGGGCGGGTGTGGCGGAAACGCCCTCCGCTTCCAGCGCATCCAGAAACACGCGCACCTTGCGCGGCACCAGCTTGCGGGCAGGCATCAGCGCGTAGACGCGCAGCGCGGTCAGCTCGAAATCCGGCAGCACGCGCACGAGCCGGCCGGCCGCGACTTCCGTATCGCCCACCGAGCGGGCCATGCGCGCCACACCCAGGCCACGCACGGCGGCCCGGGCGCGCATTTCGGCATTCAAGGTCTGCAGACGCGGCTGGATCGGGACTTCGATGGGCTCGACCGCGGGCTCGCCGACGGGGCGGAAGGCCCAGCTTGCATCGTCGGGGCCGGACAGGCAGGGCCAGCCGGCAAGGTCAGCGGGCGTCTTGAGCGGCGGACGTTCCGCCAGCAAAGCCGGCGACGCATACAAACCGCGCGGGATCAGCACCACGCGGCGCGCAACGAGTGACGAATCCGGCAGCATCTGGTCGACCATCACGAAGACGATGTCGTAGCCGCTGGCCAGCAGGTCGGGTTGCTCCCACGAGATGTGCACCTGGATTTGCAGATGCGGGTATTTCTCAAGCGTGCGGCATACGGGTTCGGTCAGGTGCTGCGCGCCGACTTCGTACGGCGCGGCGATGCGCAGCGTGCCGGCCACGGTTTCGCTGGCTGCGGTGGTGTCGGCGTGCACTTCGCGCAGGCGCTCGAACAACGGCGCGATGTCGTCGTAGAACTGCGAGCCCGCTTCGGTCAGCCGCAACTGGCGAGTGGTACGCGTCATGAGCCGCACGCCCAGCCCGGCCTCCAGCCGTGATACGGCGGCGCTGGCCGTCGATTTGGGGATGCCCAGCGCCTCGGCGGCGGCGGTGAAGCTGCCGGCCTCCACCACGCGGCAGAAGGTTTCCCAGTCGTTCCACTCCATTGTTCGCATGACTGGACAGTGTTCCTAGAGTTGGCCGTTTATCCGGCTGGCGGGCAAGTTTATGCTCGGGCACATGTCGCTGCAAATCCTCAAACCCGCGTCTCTGCGGGCGTTTCCCCACTTTTCTTCGGCGCGCGTCCACGCTTTTGGGCTGGCGCTGGGCCTCTCCTCGGGCCTCGATTTTGTCTCTTCGCAGATGTTCGCCGTGGCGGGCCAGCACATCCAGGGCGGTGTGCATGCGAGCCCCGAGGCATATCTGTACGCCGTCACAGCGTATGCCGTGGCGGCCGTGGTCGCCAACCTCGCCATCGGCCGCATTGCAGCGCACGTGGGCTATCGGATGTATTCGCTGGTGGGCATCGTGCTGTTCGCCATCGGCTGCGTGGTGTGCACCCAATCCAACAACATCGGCGAACTGGTCATCGGGCGGACCATCCAAGGCCTGGGCGCGGGCGGCTTGTTTTCGGCGTCGCGCATTCTGGTGCAGCTCACGACCGAACCCGATGAGCGCATTCCTCCAATGCTGATGTTCAGCGTCGGCCTGTTCGGGCTGACCACTCTTGCGCCGTGGATCTGCGCCGAGGTGCTGGAGTACAGCGAATGGCGCGTGATTTTCTGGATCGAACTGGCGCTGGCCAGCGTGGCATGGGTGGCGATGTTCCTCCTACCGCCCGAACACCATCAGCCGCGCACACGCGCCGCACGCCGCCCCGATGAAGCGCCACCAGAAGACAGCCAGTGGGATTGGGTTGGCGTGGGTGCCATGGCCATCGGCGCGCTGTCGGTTCTGATGGGGCTGTCGGAGCTGCGCTACAGCCGGCTGACGGCCTCGCCTTTGATTCCGCTGTTGTTGCTGGGCGGTGCCGCTTCGCTGCTGCTGGCCATCCACCGCCTGCGCACGCACCCGGACCCGTGGCTCGATCTCTCGCGCCTGAACGGTCGCCGCTACCTGTGGGGCATCGGCTTCTACGGCATCTATTACTTGATGAGCGGGTACTGGTCGTACCTGTTTCCGGCGGTATCGCAGGGCGGCCTGGGCTTTACATTCCGCACGACCACGCTGTTCCTGATGATCAGCGGCGCAGTGTCGACCGTGGTGGCCGTCGTCATGACGATTTGGTTGCCGTTCTTCTTCCGCAAGCGCCGCTTCATTGCCATCGGCTTTGCCGTGTATGCGGCAGCGGCGCTGCTGCTGGCGACAAGCCTGATGCCGGGCGCGCCGGACTATGCGTTCTTCCCCGTGTCGGTCCTGGAAGGCATCACGCCGGGCGCGGTGATGATTCAGGTCGCGATGATGACCTACCTCGATCTCGACCGCGAAGACTTCGCGCACGGCTATCAGATGAAGAACATCGCGCGCCAGTTTGCGACTGCGGTGGGCACGGGGCTGGCGGCTGTGTCGCTGCAGACGCAGCAGGCGGAATCGCGCTCGCTGATCGTGGCGCATGTCACGCGCTTCACGGCAGACCTGCAGGCCGCCAACCCGCTCACGCCCGAGCGCCTGGCGAGTTTGTCCGCCGAAATTGATCGGCAAGCCACGCTGCTGGCGGGCACGCAGCTCTTCAGTTGGTTTGCGGTGGCATGCGGCGTGTTTGCCGTGCTGGTGTTGGTGCAGCGGTCGTTGCGTTGAGCGCGCGCATCACGACTTCTGCACCGCGTACCTCCCCGGCCCTACAGCAGCCAACAGAAACAGCCCGCCCATGATGCTCAGGTTCTTGTAGAACTGGATTTTGTTGGCAGCTTCCATGGCGCCTTGCATATCCCAGTAGGAATGGGCGATGAACGACGTGCCGAGCACGAACAGCGCCATCAGAAGGGCCAGCGGCCGCGTCCACAGGCCGATGAGCAAGGCGATGCCCACGCCAAACTCCATGACGACGGCAACCGCGGCAGCGACCATCGGCATAGGCGCACCTGTGCTGGCCATGTAGCCGACCGTGCCCTGGAAGCCTGTCAGCTTGCCCCAACCGGACATCACGAACAGCACCATCATCAGGATGCGGGCGAGCAGGATCAGTTCGTCGCGCCAGCGTTGAATGAATGCGTCCATCGCAGCCTCCGGAGCCAGTTATGGTGGCTCCAGTCTAGGCGCTGGAATTGCCAAGTGTGGTTTCGAGCGCATCGAGTACCGCCTGAATCACACCGTGCCGCACATGCTCTTTCCGCTCGATCATGCCGACGGCGCGCACGGGCGTCTGCGGCGGCATGGGCAGCACGCGCAGAGCGGGGTCGCTCTCCCAGCTCGCCCGGCGCAGTCGCGGCACCAGCGTCACCCCCACCTGCTGGCGCGCCAGCTCGACAATCGCCTCGATTGAATTGACCTCGATGAACTCGTTGACCGCCATGTGCGTCTTGCGCAGGGCACGGTCAATCAACGCGCCGGTGCGCACCGCGCGGTCGAAGCGCAGAAACGGATGGGTGCGCAGAACTTCCTCTGCGCGGCCGCGCGTATGGCGGCCCGCCACCACCACCAGCGGCTCGGTATAGAGCGGATGCCAAGCAAGATTGGCGGGCAGGCGTTCCAGGTGTTCGACCACCAGCGCGCCATCCAGCTCGCCCGCTTCCACCTGCTCCGCCAGTTCACCCGATTTGCCGGTGATGAGCTTGACGTCCAGCCCCTTGTGCACCTGCTTGAGCCCCGCCACCGCATGTGCCAACGATCCCATCACCGAGACCACCGCGCCAATCGCCACGGCACCGGACAACTCCGTCTGCGGTTCGTCGCCGATGCGCATGGCGTCGTACAGGCCCAGCAGGTGTTCGGCTTGGGGCAGCAGCGCTCGGCCATGGGCGTTCAAGGTGACAGTGCGCCCCGACCGGTCGAACAGATCGCGGCGCAGTTCGGTTTCCAGCGCACGCATCTGCAGGCTCACCGCGGCCTGCGTCAGCGCAACGCGCTCGGCGGCGGCGGCAAACGAGCCATGGCGTGCCACGGCAACAAAGGTGCGAAGGAAGCGGACGGTACTCACGGCAAGGCGCGGCGGATTCTCAAGTTTTTCTTAAGCTTTATCCAATGAATTTTAACTTTATTAAATCCAGCGCACCGCAAATAATCATTCGTCAAACATTCCCACTTATTTGCGCTTAAGCCCCATGTCCTCCCACCGCTTCGATTGGCAAAACCCGTATCCCACCGTCCGCATTCCGCTGTTTGCGCGCAACGTTGTCTCCACGTCTCACCCGCTGGCCGCGCAAGCCGGACTGCGCATGCTGCTTGCGGGCGGCAGCGCCGTTGATGCGGCCATCGCGGCGGCGGCCATGCTGACCGTGGTCGAGCCCGTCTCGTGCGGCCTCGGCAGCGATGCATTCGCCATCTTGTGGGACGGCAAGGCGCTGCACGGCTTGAACGCCTCCGGTACCGCGCCGCAGGCCTGGAACCTCGACTACTTTCGCAACAAGTACGGCGAAGACGCCAACGGCAACCCCAAGCGCCCCATGCGCGGCTGGGATGCGGTGACCGTGCCCGGCGCCATCTCCGCCTGGGCCGCATTGCACGAGCGCTTCGGCAAGCTGCCGTTTGCCGATGTGTTGGAACCTGCCGCCGAGATTGCCGAGCGCGGCCACACCATCGCGCCCATCGTTGCGCACAAGTGGGCAGCGGCCATTCCCGAGCTGCACAACCAGCCCGGCTACGCGCAGGCC
This sequence comes from Ralstonia chuxiongensis, assembly GCF_024158925.1. Classification (NCBI taxonomy): domain Bacteria; kingdom Pseudomonadati; phylum Pseudomonadota; class Betaproteobacteria; order Burkholderiales; family Burkholderiaceae; genus Ralstonia; species Ralstonia chuxiongensis. The sequence goes on from NZ_JAMYWC010000004.1 coordinate 559,801, forward strand.
TTCATGCCGCACGGCCGCGCGCCGGAAGTGGGCGAGAAGTTCAAGCTGCCCGATGCCGCTGCCACGCTGCGCCGCCTTGGCCAGACCAACGGCCGTGATTTCTACGAAGGCGAACTCGCTGAACGCATTGCCGCGTACTCGCGCGAATGCGGCGGCGGCATGACCGCGCAAGACCTGCGCGACTATCGCCCCGAGTGGGTCAAGCCCATCACCAAGCGCTATCGCGGCTACGACCTGCACGAGATCCCGCCCAATGGCCAGGGCATCGCCGCGCTCATCGCGCTGGGCATTCTCGACCGCTTTGACCTCGGCGCCCTGCCCGTCGACTCGGCGGATTCGCAGCATCTGCAGATTGAAGCGATGAAGCTGGCGTTTGCCGATCTGTACAAATACGTGGCCGACCCGCGCTCGATGGAAGTCACGCCCGAGCAGATGCTCGACGACGCGTACCTCGATGCACGCGCCAAGCTCATCGACATGGGCCGCGCGCAGATGCCGACCTTCGGCATGCCGCGCGCCGGCGGCACGGTGTACCTGACCGCCGCCGATGAGAACGGCATGATGGTCTCGTTCATCCAGTCCAACTACATGGGCTTCGGCTCCGGCGTGGTGGTGCCGGGCACAGGCATCAGCCTGCAGAACCGCGGCTTCGGATTCTCGATGGATGCGCGCTCGGCCAACGTGGTGGAAGGCGGCAAGCGGCCGTTCCACACCATCATCCCCGCGTTCCTGACCAAGGACGGCCAGCCGCAGATGAGCTTTGGCGTGATGGGCGGCGACATGCAGCCGCAAGGCCATCTGCAGACGCTTGTGCGCATGCTCGATTACAAGCAGCAGCCGCAGGCCGCATGCGATGCACCGCGCTGGAAGGTCAACCGTGATTTCACGCTCGACGTGGAAAGCACGATGAACGCCAAGACCGTCGCTGCGCTGGAAGCGCGCGGGCACAAGCTTGAATCGGTGGCCGATCCGTACATGGATTTCGGTTCCGGCCAGTTCATCTGGCGCCTGTCGGACGACGCCGACCACGGCTACGTGGCCGCCAGCGACAGCCGCCGAGACGGCCACGCTGTGGGCTTCTAAAGAAAGCCCCCGCACCAGCGCGCTGACCCGTCGGACCGGGCGGGCAACGCGCTGCAGTCTCCATAAAAACGATCCCGGCCGGCACCAAAGGAACCTTCATCATGACCGCCCCCTCTGCGGCAGGCTCTGCTGCACCCGCTCGTCCTGCAACAACGAGTGCAGCACATGCGCGGCGCATCGTCATTTCGTCGTCGATCGGCAACGCGCTGGAGTGGTACGACTTTCTCGTCTACGGCTTCTTCGCATCCATCATCGGCAAGCTGTTCTTTCCGGCCGATGACGAATGGGTGTCGCTGCTGTTTGCGGTGGGCAGCTTTGGCGTGTCGTTCATCACGCGGCCGGTGGGCGCGATCGTGCTTGGCATATATGCCGACAAGAAGGGGCGCAAGGCGGCACTCACGCTGTCGATCCTGCTGATGATTGTCGGCACGCTGGTGATTGCCGTGATGCCGAGCTACCAGCAGATCGGCATCGTGGCGCCCGTCACCATCCTGCTTGCACGCCTGGTCCAAGGCTTTGCGGTGGGTGGGGAATTCGGCAGCGCAACGGCCTTCATGGTGGAGCACAGCACGCGCGGGCGCGGGTACTACGCAAGCTGGCAATTCGCCAGCCAGGGCATTGCCACCATTCTTGCGGCAGGGCTGGGGGCGCTGCTCACGGCATCGCTCACGCCGGCGGATCTGGAGGGCTGGGGCTGGCGGTTGCCGTTCATCTTTGGTCTGCTGGTCGGCCCGGTAGGTTTCTACATCCGCCGCCATCTGGATGAGACGCCCGAGTTCGTTGCCGAGCAAAAGAAGACGACGATCGACCCGCAAGCTTCCTTCAAAGCGCAGTGGATCAACCTGCTGCTTGCGGTGGGCGTGGTGGCGCAATCGACTGTGTCGGTGTACGTGTTGCAGCTCTACATGCCTACGTACGCCGTCAAGCAGTTGCACCTGCCGGCGGCTCAGTCGTTCGCGGTGGTCGTGCTCAACGGCGGGCTGCAGTTCCTGCTCTCGCCGGTGATGGGCGCGCTGTCGGATCGCATTGGCCGTATCCGCATCATGCTCACCACGTCAGCGCTGATGATCCTGCTGATCTACCCGATGTTTGCGCTGTTGCGCGTGTATCCGACCATCGGCGCGCTGCTGGCGCTGCAAGCCGTGTCGGGCATCTTCAAGGCAGCGTATTCAGGCCCGATGCCGGCGTTGATGTCAGAGATCTTTCCCACGCGCGTGCGCTCGACCGGCCTGTCGCTCGGCTACAGCCTGGGCGTGACGCTGTTCGGTGGGTTCGCGCCGTTCATCGTCACGTGGCTGATCCACACCACGGGCGATACGCTGGCACCGAGCTACTACGTGCTGACGGCGGCCGTGGTGAGCGGCATCTCGCTGACGGTCATCGCGCTGCGTCGTCGCAGGCAAGCGCACGCTGGCTGAGCATTTACGCTTTCTTTACGCGGCGCCACGCCCCTTTTTCACGCTTTTTACGAGCGAATCGATACGGTGTCGTCATGTTCAACGACATGGCGGCGCAGGCCGTCGCCACCTCATCATGGCGCGATCGATGCTCCTGTCTTCGCTGGTTCCGCAGTTGCTGCCACCCTCTCCGGCGACGATGCCTCGCGCGGTTGCCATGCCGGCCCGCCAATACGTCTGCCTGCGCGTGACGGTGCCCGGCGATGCGCCGCACGCGATTCGCCGGCACCTCCATGCGTTGCTCGGCGACACGCTTGGGCTGTACATCGTCCGGCATGACGCTCGCCGCAAGGCCATCACGGTGGATCTGGAACTGGCCCATGCAGACGTGGATGCAGTAATCGGCGCACTGCTGCGTGGCTTGCCCTGTGCCACGCTGGGCCGCATCACGCCGCTGTGCATGTCGCGCAGGCGCGCGCTCGCGTCGCTGCACTGAGGCGCGCCATGTTCTCGGGAATCTGGATTCCGTTGGTCACACCGTTTCACCGCGATCGCGTCGACACCGCCGCGCTGCGCCGATTGGTGCGCCATTACCAAAGCGCCGGTGTGTCGGGTTTCGTTGCACTGGGCACGACGGGGGAAGCCGCGCTGCTCTCGCAAATCGAGCGCTATACCGTGCTTGAGGCCATCGCTGAGGCTTGCGGCGATCGCACGCCTTTCCTGATAGGCGTGGGCGCGGCCGACACGCGCGAAGTCTGCGCGCAAATCCGACACTACGAGCGTTGGAACAGCGCGGGCTACCTAGTGCCACCGCCTTACTACGTCTGCCCGTCGCAGGCGGGATTGCGCTGGCATTACGCGCAAGTGGCCGCCAGCACGGCCCGCCCGGTGGTGCTCTACAACGTGCCCAAACGCACGGGCGTCTCGATCGCGCCGCAGACCGCGCTGGTGCTGGCAGAGCAGCCCAACATCGTCGCCATCAAGGAATGTGTGGCCGAGCATTTCGGCGCGTTGCAAGGCGGGCCGCTGGATGTGCTGAGCGGAGATGACGGCGCGCTGCTCGATTGCCTGGCACATGGCGGCACGGGCGGCATCCTCGCCGGTGCGCATCTGCGGCCTGAGCTATTCGTGGCACTTGTTGCGCACCATCGCGCGGGTCGCATCGACGAAGCCCGGCGGTTGGCCGACGCCCTCGCGCCGTTGGCGGCGCTGCTGTTTGCGGAGCCAAACCCGGCGCCGGTCAAAGCGTTGTTGTCCGCGCAGGGAAGCGTTGGCGCAGATACGCGCGCGCCGATTCTGCCGGTGTCAGAATCGCTGCACCGTCGCCTGATGACAGCGATGCACACGCTGGAAAACGTCGAAGCAGATTGCCCGCTGCGACTGGCCTAGATACCGAGAGGGCCGCTCAGGCGCCCTTGTACCACGCCGCGTTGAACGGCGCGCCATGGCGCATGTAACGCGCGCCGCGATGATGACGACGTGCGTTGGCGGGTGCCGGCGCATCGTTGTCTTCCAGGGTCTCGCGTTCGGCCACCGTGCGGGCACGCGGCTGCTGCACTTGCGAATACACACGTTGTTCCATCCGATCACGCGCTGCCGCAACGCGGTCGGGCGATGCGGGTTGCGTGGCAGCTTCCGCGGGCGCAGGCGCAACGGCCGACGCTGGCGTGGCTGCGTTGGCAGGCCCGGCAGCCATGGCAACGCTCATCGCATCACCAGCCTGGGCGGCTGTCGGCGTGTGGCCGGCAAGGCTCTTCACCCAGGGCGCGTGGTACATCCCAACGTAGATGGCGCCGGTCACGGCAATCAACGCGGCAGCAACACTGCTGAATGCACCGCCTATCACGGCACCCGACACGCGCTCCCACCAGGGCTTGCGCTCTGCGTCGGCCTGTTCCACATCCGACACCTCGGTCGGATCAACATGGGTGGCAGCCAGATGCGACGACTCTGCGGCGTCTGGTGGTTGAGCAGTGATTGAAGCAGGCAAGCGCATGGTAAGAACTCGAAATAATGGATCGGCAGCGTCATCTGCTACCGAACGTTATTCGGGAACCGCCGCATGTCATCTGTGTGACAGCCGGACGGAGGATGAGCAGCCTTGGTTAGCAAGTTTCCTGCCGGGCTTTGTGCGATGCCGCAAATCGCCGCCAGCCCTTGTCAATGCTTGCACCGGATCTGCGTGCAGACGATTCGGCAGCGCGGCGGCATGCCCGTACGTACGCACAGCAGGTAGACTTTGCAAAGTTTACCGGGTGTGACGCCCGGGCTGACCCTGCCCTACTAGCCTCACAGGCCTCTCAAGGAGAACATCGTGCGTTGGGATGACATGCGCGAAAGCAATAACGTCGAGGATGAGCGCGCCTCCTCTGGCGGCGGCTTCGGTGGCGGCGGCATGCGGCTAGGCATCGGCGGCATCGCAATCGTGGCCGTCGTGGGCTTGCTGATGGGCAAGAACCCGCTGGAAATCCTCAGCATGGTGATGCAGGTATCGCAGAACGCGCCGACGCAATCCGCGCAGCACAGTCCTGCCCGCCCCACCGGCGAGACCGACAACGACCGCAGCAAGCAATTGGTTTCGCACGTGCTGGGCGACACCGAAGACACCTGGACGCAACTGTTCAAGCAAGCCGGGCGCGCATACCAGCCGCCCAAGCTCGTGCTGTTCCGCCAGGGCATCCGCTCAGGCTGCGGCGACGCCACTTCGGCCGTTGGCCCGTTCTATTGCCCGGCCGACACCAAGGTCTACCTTGACCTCGGCTTCTTCGATGAACTGCGCCGCAAGTTTGGCGCCCCGGGCGACTTTGCTGCCGCGTACGTCGTCGCGCACGAGGTCGGCCATCACGTGCAGAACCTGCTGGGCGTGTCGGAGAAGGTCAGTCGCGCCCAGGCCGGCAAATCGCAGGCCGGGGCGAATGCGCTGTCGGTCAAGCTGGAGCTGCAGGCCGATTGCCTGGCCGGCGTGTGGGGCCACTTTGCGCAGCAACGCGGCCTGCTGGAGCGCGGCGACCTGGAGCAGGCGCTGACCGCCGCGCACGCCATCGGCGACGACACGCTGCAGCGCAACGCCGGCCGCAGCGTCACGCCCGATGCCTTCACGCACGGCACGTCTGAGCAGCGCATGCACTGGTTCCGCCAGGGCTTCGATGGCGGCGACCTTCGCCAGTGCGATACCTTCCGCTCCGGAGCGAATGCCTGATCGCCTGATCGCCGATCAGCGCCCACCCGCGCAATCCAGCAGCGCGCCCGTCACGTAAGACGCCGCATCGGAGAGCAGCCAGACGATGGTCTCGGCCACTTCCTGCGGCGTGCCGGGCCGGCCGATCGGCGTGGCGCCGCCCAGGCGCTGCGCGCGATCGGGCTGGCCGCCTGAGGCGTGAATATCGGTCTCGATCAAACCGGGGCGCACGGCATTGACGCGCACGCCATCGCGCCCGAGTTCACGCGCCAACCCTAGCGTCATGGTGTCGACGGCACCCTTGGAGGCGGCGTAGTCGACATATTCGTGCGGCGACCCCAGCCGCGATGCCGCCGACGACACGTTCACCACCGAACCGCCCACGCCACCGCGCGACGTCGACAGCCGCCGCGCCGCCTCGCGTGCCACCAAGAAGGCACCCAGCACGTTGGTCTCGAACATCGTGCGCAGCCGGTGCGTGGTCATGTCGGCCACGTCCTGAGCCTCCGCCACGATGCCGGCGTTGTTGACCACGCCATGCAGCGCGCCAAAGCGCCCCGTCGCGGCCTCGAATAGCGCGATCACATCTTCATCGCTCGACACATCGCCCTGCACCGCCAGCGCGTGGCCGCCCGCCTGTTCGATCAGCCCCACCGTCTCTTCCGCCGCCTGCCGGTTGCCGCGATATTGCAGCGCGACAGACCAGCCGCGTTGGCCACACAGCACCGCCGTGGCGCGGCCGATACCCCGGCTCCCGCCGGTAATGACGATGGTCTTGGACATGCCGATCTCCCGATGTGTTGTTGTGTCCGCAATTGTGCCGAGATGCCGCGTTTTTGGCATCGAGGGATGTGTCCGAATCCGGCGAACCCATGCGACTCGACAGGGCTAGACTAGCTGCCAAGTCACCCGATCACTACCATGCATCTCGACCACAACGCCTGCTACCACGCCGTGCAATCGCGGGACCGTCGCTTTGACGGCTGGTTCTTCGTCGGTGTGACATCCACCGGCGTATATTGCCGCCCCGTTTGCGCCGTCCGCACGCCGCTGGAGAAGAACTGCCGCTTCTTCACCACGGCAGCCGCAGCGGAGCGCGCGGGCTTTCGGCCGTGCCTGCGCTGCCGGCCGGAACTGGCGCCGGGGCACAGCCTGGCCGAGATGTCGTCGAGCCTCGCGCGCGCCGCCGCCCGCATGATCGACGAAGGCTTTCTGCAAGAGCACGACTTGGCCGCGCTGGCTGCAGCCGTGGGCGTAACCGACCGCCACTTGCGCCGCATCTTCCGCGCCGAGTTCGACGTCTCGCCGATCGAGTACGCGCAAACGCAGCGCCTGCTGCTCGCCAAACAGCTGCTGACCGATACCGCCATGCCCGTCGGCGATGTCGCCTTTGCGGCCGGCTTCGGGAGCGTGCGCCGGCTGAACAGCGGCTTTACCGAGCACTACGGCTTTGCGCCCACGCGCCTGCGATCGCGCACGACGGCACCGCGCGCTGAAGACGGCCCCACGCTCATGCTGGGCTATCGCCCTCCGTTTGCGTGGCAGGCGTTGCTTGAGTTTCTGCGGGCACGTGCGGTCGATGGCGTCGAAGTGGTCGACGCCGACAGCTACGCACGCACGATCACGGTCGACTACGCCGGCGCGCGGCACATCGGCTGGCTTCACGCGCGCAATGTGCCGCAACGCCATGCGGTGGCGCTCACGCTGTCGCCCAGCCTGCTGCACGCCATGCCGCCCGTTCTGGCCCGCGCGCGACGGCTGTTCGACCTCGATTGCCGGCCCGATCTGGTGGACGCGCACCTCGGCACGCTGGCCGCCGAAACGCCAGGCCTGCGGGTGCCGGGCGCCGTGGACGGCTTTGAGATTGCCGTGCGTGCCATCGCCGGGCAGGTCATTTCGCTGGTGCAGGCGCGACGCATTCTCGGGCGCATGACTGCCGTGTATGGCGTGCCGTTGCCGCAATCGCGCGAAGGGCTGTCGATGGCGTTTCCGAGCGCTGCCGCACTGGCAAAAATTGATGCGCAAGCGCTGTCGGCGCAGACCGGTCTGCAAGCCAGCCGCGCCGCCGCCGTCGTCGAGCTGGCCCGCGCCATCGATAGCGGGAGCCTGCGGCTCGAACCGCTGGTGCCGCTCGCGCCCACGCTGGCTGCCTTGCAAGCGCTGCCGGGTGTCGGCGAGTGGACAGCGCAATACGTCGCCATGCGCGCGCTGGGCTGGCCGAACGCATTTCCGCTGGGCGATTACGTCCTGCGCAAACGGCTCGCCAACGGCGACGGCGCGCTTCCTACGCGCCGTGCCATGGTCGAGCGCGCAGAACCGTGGGCGCCGTGGCGCGCATATGCCGCCATGCATCTCTGGCACCGCGAGGATGCGCTCACGCAACCCGCTTCGCATTGACCGACCGCCATGTACCGCCACACCTTTGCCTGCCCGCTCGGCGATCTGCTGTTGACCGCGACCGACACCCACCTGACCGGCGCGTTCTTTCCCGGCCAGAAGACGATTCCCGTGAACGCCGCGCGCATGTCGCCGGGAGCGGAGGTGCCAGTCCTCCGCAAGGCACAGGCGCAGTTCACCGCGTACTTTGCCGGCAAGCTGCATGACTTCGATCTGCCGATGGCACCCCAGGGCACGCCGTTTCAGCAAGACGTCTGGCGCCTGCTGTGCGACATCGCATTCGGCAGTCGTACCACGTACGGGCAGATCACCGCGCGCCTGGGGCTCACGCGCGAACATGCGCGCGCGGTGGGCACGGCCGTGGGCCGCAACCCGATCTCGATCGCCATCCCGTGCCACCGTGTGGTCGGCGCGGATGGCGCGCTCACGGGCTATGCCGGCGGCTTGCCGCGCAAGGCCGCGCTGCTGCGGCTCGAAGGACATCCCGCGCAGGTTGGCGAACGTCTTCCCATGGCCGACGACGACCGCCAAGGCACCCTGGCACTGCTGCCTGCATATAACCCAAATCGCGCGGACAATGCGCGCACAGCACCCCAACAACGATAACGAGACCCCTTCATGCGCCGCTCCGACGTGCTCGAACTCCTCACCCTGGCAGCCCTATGGGGCGGCTCCTTCCTGTTCATGCGTGTGGCAGCGCCGCCTTTCGGGCCGGTTGCGCTCATTGCGCTGCGTGTGGCGATTGCTTCGTGCTTTCTCGTCCCAATGCTCGCCTTGCGCGGCGGCATGGGCGCGCTGCGCACGCACTGGCCGCATCTGCTGGCCGTGGGCGTGCTGAATTCGGCCATCCCGTTCTGCCTGTTCGCCTATGCCGAACTCACGCTCACGGCGGGCTTCACCTCGGTGCTCAATGCGGCGGCCCCCTTGTTTGCGGCCATCGTCGCTTTCACCTGGCTGGGCGAGCGGATGTCGTCGCTGCGCGTGCTTGGATTGGCGATCGGCTTCATCGGCGTCATCGTGCTGGTGGGCGGATCGTCTGTCATCGACGCAAAACAAGGCGGCGTGGCGGTAGCCGCAGCGCTGTCGGCCACCGTGCTGTACGGCGTGGCCAGCAGCTACACCAAGCGTTTCCTGACCGGCGTGCCGCCGCTGGCCGTGGCGACCGGCAGCCAATTGGCCGCCGCCATCGTGCTCGCGCCGCTGGCCTACTGGTTGTGGCCCGCGCACACGCCCACCGGCAGCGTGTGGTTGCACGTCGTCGCCTTGGGTATCGCATGCACGGGCGTCGCCTACATCCTCTTCTTCCGCCTTGTCGCGCACGTGGGGCCGACGCGCGCAGTGTCGGTCACCTTCCTGATCCCGGTGTTTGGCGTGCTGTGGGGCATCCTGTTCCTGGGCGAGCAGCTGACGCTCAACATGGTGATCGGCTGCGCGGTGATCCTGCTCGGCACGTCGCTGTCGACCGGCGTGTTCGCACCAGGGAAAAAGGCCCATGCAAATGCGGCAACCGCTGCACAGGATAAGGATTCGCTTCTGCGTTCCGGCCGCTGAATGGCCACGTTGGTCGTGCCCCGCCCGGCCGGGGCACCGCCCTGCGCCGGTCAAAACCCGGTTGAAGCCGACGCTTAAATCCGCAGTTGAATTCATGCGCAATGCGGTTATGTCATCTCCTCCCTCACATTGCGAAGGACTTTTTTGTGGATTCTTGCAGCGCGACAAAATGTTGACACCGCTGCGATAAATCGCCAGTTTGTAATGAATGCCCTATCGTCGCGCCGCCTCTGAAATTTATTCAATGGCGCCAGCATTACCTCCCCGGTCAGATTTAAAAAATCTGCACAACTGAAGTAGATACCTGAAACATCGACCAACGCGCACTCGATCTTAACGATCCGATAATCCGATTTGAGAAACTTGCATCATCGAAATCGGATTTCCGCACGCGTTGTGCAGATTTTCTTTGTTATGCTCGCCATCGGTCGATGAGGGGCGTGCAGGGAAATGGCATATTTGCTGCAAAGCAGCCGAATTCCCAATTGCCGGCGGGTTATCCGCTGCACAGCCGACTAAGCACGCTCCATCAAATACGTTGGATACGCGCATGCTGGACGTCTACCTGAATAAGCACCTGATCGGTCAGCTATCGTGCGGCCGCAGCGGTTGGGCGTTCGAATACGATTCTCGCTGGCAGACTTCGTCGCAGGGCTTTGATCTGAGCCCGCACCTGCCACGCACCGCCGGCAATATCGCCGACACGGCAAAAGCCCAGCCGGTACGCTACTTCTTTGAATACCTGCTGCCCGAACCGGCACGCAACACGCCCAAGGCTGCTGCCGCGGCGCTGGAGCATCTCGCGCAAGCGGCGCCGCATCTGGATGGCCCCCTGGCCCTGGTGCCCGCCGGCCTCAAACCATGCAGCGGCCGCGCCGACGGGCTGTCCGAGCGCGATCTCGTGCTGCAGTTCCAGCAAACCGTCGGACGGCCACCCCGCAGCACGCCGCTGCATGTGGCCGAACCTCGCGCGCGCTACGGCACCGACGCTGCCGCGACGTCCGAAGAAATCAGCCTGCCCTTCCTGTCCTCAAACGGCCTGCCGGTATCGATGTGGCTCGGCCGGTTTTCCGCACCGGCCAATGCCGCGCAATCGAGCCACTTTGTTCGGCTGGATCTGGGCGAAGGCGCGCACTTGCCGTACGCCACCATCAACCACTGCTGGGCGACGCTACTGGGCCGCAGCATCGGGCTGGACACGCCGTTCATCGGTCTGCGCCAGTTTCCCGAAACAGCCGCCGTGGTGCAGCGCCTTGATCGCACCCTGCGCTGCAAGAGCGACGATACGGCGCTGGTGCAGGCACGCTATGTCGTCTCGGCGGTGCAATTGCTGGGGCTCTCACCCAAACACCGCTTCCTGCCGATTACCGTCGAGCAGGTCGCGCAATGCGCGAGCCTGTGCGCGGACCCGGCTTCCGCCACGGCCGCGCTGTTCCGCTGGATGGTGTTCTGCCTGCTGATCGGCGGGCGCAATGCGTCAGCCGGCACACTGCATTTCCACATCGGTGCGGACGGCGTCCGCCTCGCGGCGCACGACCACCTCTTCTGCGCGGCGGTTTACGCCAACGAATGGAATGCCGATGAACTGGCGCCGGACGCACAAGCGCGCTATGAGGCCATCGACCAGGACGCCCTTCTCGCCCTGGCCGATCACCTCGGCTACGACGCCAGCCAGGCGCGCCGCGAGTTGCTGCGACTGATCAGCATGCTGGCGCCGCAGTCTTCATTCGTGGCGACGCATCTGTCTCAGGCGCTCGGGCATTCGCCGACACGCGCGGCGGAGATCGATTTCCTCGCGCGCATCCACCGCCATGTGTCCGAAACGGCACGGCGGCTGGGCGGCAAGACTGCTGAAGTCTGAGCTGAAGCGCGAGGCTGGCGCCCCAACAAACTTAGAGCGCAGCCAGGCTGACCGTGCCATAGCGGGCGTAGCCGTGCGCGGCCAGCGTATCCATAGCCTCAGCCTCGGCGCGGGCAAATGTCAGCGCGAGCGTATCGGGGCTTCCTGCCCCGCTGGCGAAGGCCTGGTAGGCCGCGAACGCCTCGCGCGGCGACACGCCGCTGCGTTCAAGCACCCGCTGCGCGGCCTCGAGCGCAGCACGAATCGCCGTCTCCCCAGGCGGGGCATCGCGAAACGCTAGCTGTAGACAAGACGTCGTCGGATTCATCCGCGTTTCGATGTTCGATTCACTGGAACAGCACACCTGACCCAGTCTAGGAAAGCGCCTACCGAGTGCCAAGCGTGGCGCTCGCCCCTGAGCGTGTTCCACCCACCGCGAATGATCGACCTCGGGATGCCCCCGGGTGCACATGCCGTGAATCGCGTTGCATAATCGAATCGATTGACGAAGCAACGACTTTGTTGGCGCCGCCATTACGACAGGAGACATCGATGATCACGCCCCCCATCCGGTTGAAACGCACCGCAGTTGCTTGGCTGCTGGCCAGTGCAGCCTTGCCGACGTTCGCGCAGATTCCGTTCAGCCCTGGCGGCGCGTCATCCACGCCTGCACAGGCTGCGGGCGCCACGGCCGGCGGGATCGACGTGGCGCAGATCAAACCGGCGGTGGATGCCGCGGTCAATGCCGAATACAGTCAGCTCGACCTGCTCTACAAAGACATCCACGCGCATCCGGAACTGGCGTTCCAGGAAACGCGCACTGCGGCCACGCTCGCAGCGCAGATGCGCAAGATCGGCTTCGACGTGACGGAGCATGTCGGCAAGACCGGCGTGGTCGCGGTCTATCGCAATGGGGCGGGCCCGACGATCCTGGTGCGTACTGAACTCGACGCACTGCCGATGGAAGAAAAAACCGGTCTGCCCTACGCCAGCCACGTCCACACGAAATGGCGCGGCGAAGACGTGGGCGTGGCGCATAGCTGCGGGCACGACGTACACATGGCGTCGTGGGTGGGCACGGCCAAGACGTTGGTCTCGCTCAAGGACCGCTGGCACGGCACGCTGGTGTTCGTCGCGCAACCTGCCGAAGAAACCGTATCGGGCGCGCAAAGCATGATCGATGACGGCTTCTTCAAGCGTTTCCCCAAGCCCGACTATGCGTTTGCGCTGCATACGGGCCCGGGGCCGTACGGTTCGATCGTCTTCAACAGCGGGCCGATCACGTCCAACTCCGACGGGCTGGAAATTACGTTCAAAGGTCGCGGCGGCCATGGCTCTGCACCCGACAAGACCATCGACCCGGTAATGATGGCTGCGCGCTTCGTGGTCGATCTGCAAAGCGTGATCAGCCGAGAGAAAGATCCGCAGGAATTTGGCGTGGTGAGCATCGGGGCCATCCAGGGCGGCAGCGCCGAGAACATCATCCCTGACAGCGTGCTGCTGCGCGGCACGATTCGCTCATACAAGCCCGCGGTGCGTCAGAAGATGCTCGACGGCATCCGCCGCACGGCCAAGGCCGTCACCGAGATGTCGGGTGCGCCGGACGCCGACATCAAGATCACGGAGGGCGGCAAGGCGGTCAACAACGACCCGACCGTCGTTGCGCGCACCGAGGCGATGTTCAAGACCGCCTTTGGCAACGACCGCGTGCTGCGCGTGCCGCCCATCACGGCCAGCGAAGATTTCTCGGCGTTTGTTGACGCGGGCATCCCGTCAATGTTCTTCTTCATCGGCGTGAATGATCCGCAGACGTTCTTTGCCTCGCTCAAGCCGGGCGCCAAGCCACTGCCGACCAATCATTCGCCGCTGTTCGCGCCCGTGCCGGAGCCGTCCATCAAGACGGGGGTGACGGCGATGTCGCTGGCGGTGCTCAATGCGCTGCAATGGAACAAGGCGTCGGGCCAGTAAGCCGGCGTTGATATGGGCGCGGCCCGTCTTGGCTGCCGAAGCGGCCGCGCTTTTGATTTTTCCGGAGGGGATTCCATGTTGAACCGTTTCATCCGCACGAGCGCCCTGCTGCTGTTGTGCGCCTGCGCCGCGGCACCCGCCCTGGCGCAAACCACGCCTGCCAACCCGGCCACCAACCGTCTCGACGAAATCATCGCGCGTGGCACGTTGCGCGTCGGCACCACCGGCGACTACAAGCCCTTTACCTACAAGAACCCCGCCGATGGCCGCTTTATCGGCCTGGACGTCGAGATGGGCGAGCGGCTGGCCAAGGCACTTGGCGTGAAGCTGGAAATCGTGCCGACCACGTGGTCGACGCTGATGCAGGACTTTGCGGCTGACCGCTACGACATCGCCATGAGCGGGGTGTCGGTCACGCTGGAGCGGCAAAAGAAGGCGTTCTATTCGATTCCGTATCAGCGCGATGGCAAGACGCCGATCACGCGTTGCGAGAACCAGTCGAAATACCAGACGCTGGCGCAAATCGACCAGCCGAACGTGCGCGCGGTGGTGAACCCGGGCGGCACGAACGAGAAATTCGCTCGCGAGCACCTGAAGCAGGCGCAGATTCGCGTCTATCCGGACAACGTGACGATCTTCAACGAGATCGTCGCTGGCCGTGCAGACTTGATGATGACCGACGCGGTGGAAACCAAGCTGCAGCAGAAGCTGCACCCGGAGCTGTGCGCCGTGCACCCCGAAGCGCCGTTCGATTTCTCTGAGAAGGCCTACTTGCTGCCACGCGACGTGGTGTTCAAGAACTTCGTCGACCAGTGGCTGCGGCAGACCACCGAGAGCGGTGAGTTCGCCAAGCGCTTTGATGCGTGGCTGGCGTATCCGTGGAATACACCGGCCAAGTAAGCGGCGTGAGCCGTGCTATGCCCGTGCGGCGCGCCTGGCAGCGCCGCCCATCAGCAACACAAGGCACACGCCGTTAAGCAGCGCGCCGAGCAGCCAGACCGTGCCGGGCCACACCGGCGCGGTCATCGCATACACCGCTGTGGCCGCCAGCGGGCCGATCATGGCGGCCACACTGGCGAGGCTGGCCAGCGCGCCCTGCAACTCGCCCTGCTCATGGTCACCGACCTGGCGCGAGAGCATGGCCTGCAGCGCCGGCATGCCAATCTCGGCCATGCAGAGCAGCACCATCGTCGGATAGACCATCCAGCCGGCGCTAATCCAAGCCATGGCCGCAAACCCGGCCACATCCATCATCACGCTCAGCACCACGGCGCGGCGCTCGCCAAGCGCACGTGAAATCGGCCCGGTCATGAAGGCCTGCGCCAGCGCATGCATCAGCCCATAAGCCGCCAATGACAAACCTGCGGCGCGCGTGTCCCAACCGAAATGCGCCTCGCCGTGGATGACCCACAGCGTTTGCGGAATCTGCCCGACGATCTCGATGATCGCCAGGACAGCCAGCAGCGGCAACAGCGTCGGCACGCGTGCCACGCGGCGCAGCGACTGCACCGGCAGCAGCGCACGCCACGCAAACGGCGCACGTTCGGCGCGGCGCGACTCCGGCAATGCGAAGCAGGCAACCAGGAAATTGACGCCATTGAGCGCCGCCGCCAGCAAGAACGGCGCGCGCAGCCACCAGTCGCCCAGCAGCCCGCCCAACGCCGGCCCAGCGATGAACCCCAGGCCGAAGCACGCGTTCATCAGCCCGTACCGGCGCGCGCGATCGGCCGGCGCTGTGATGTCGGCGACGTACGCTGTCGCCACCGCATAGTTGGCCCCGGTAATGCCCGCCACCACGCGGCCGACGTACAGCACCCACGCGTGCGGCGACAGTGCCATGACGAGGTAATCGACCGCAGCCCCCGCCAACGACACGAGCAGCACCGGCCGGCGCCCGTAACGATCGGCCAGGGCGCCCAGGATCGGCGCAAAGACAAATTGCATCGCCGCGTACGCCGCGATGAGCAGGCCGAATTCGAATGCGATATCGCCCGTGTGGTCCAGCTCGCGCAACAGGCTCGGCAGGATGGGCAGAATCAGCCCGACGCCCATGGCATCGAGCGTCAGCGTGAAGAGGATGACGGCAAAGGCAGGCATGCGAATGCGCCGCGAGCCCGTCGGGCGGCGGCGCTTCGAAAAACAGGAAGCCGAGATGATGCCGTGGAAGTGCGCGCCTTGCAGCGTCGCGCGGCGCTCAGGCGAAAGCCGCTGGCAAGCTTAGTGGAGGTTGGCTGGATCGCCGTGTTGCAAGGCCAGCGCGTCGCGCAGCAACGCGTCGGTCATGTCGCGGCCCAGGAGCGCCGGGTTGAAACGCGCCGAAAAACGCGTCGAGCAGGATTCCACTTGCAGCACCACCTGGCCCGGCGGCAGCAGTTCGATGTCGACGTGGATGACCTCGTCATCTTCGGTAAAGGAATGCAGCAGCGTCAGCGCGCGATAGCCGTCGGCGCGTTCTACGGCGGATTCCGTCCAGGACGGCGCCAGCAGCGCGCAATTGACCAGCGTTTCAGGCTCGTCAGGGCGATACAGATGCAGGCCCATCATGGTCGAAGCGGCGTCGGCCACGCCGGACCATTCGGCTGCAGGAATCAGATCCCCCAGCAGGCGGATGTCGTCGACCGCGGCGGCGGTCTGCACAAAGGCGGCGCCCAGGAAGAACGCGGTCTCGTCGCGGAAACCACCCGCCACGGTGTTGCGCCACAGGCGGTGGCTGCTCTTGCAGCCGAGCGCCACTTGCGACAGCACCTTGGCCGCACGCGCGCCGTCGGCGCCCGACCACTGCTCCACCGCGCCGTGCGAGAACAGGCGATCGGCCATCACCAAACCCACGCCTTCAGGCAGCACGCGCTCTTTCAGCCAGTTGGCCAAGACGTGCACACCGCTGAACGGCATGTCCGGACGCCCGATCGCATGCGCTCGCACGCGGCCGTTTTCCGGCACATGGAACGGCATGGCAAACAGCCTCGCCTGATAAGCGACGCCGTCGATCTCAAAACGGGCGATGGAAGCGGTGGTGATGGACATGATGGCCTTCCTGCTGCAAGGGGCGGAAAACGCCGCCCGTACCTGCATCAACGACCATCCACGCCGAATGTTTAGCCGCCACATTGGGGGGTCGAGGGGAGGGGAATCCCCATGTCTGTAATGCGACGCAACAATCGGGGACTTCAGCGCAGGAATTTTTTCCCGCGCCAGACGTCACACCTTCGCATTAAGGGTTATCCCGCATCTCACATTTTCATTTCAATTCAATGACTTATGCGCAGATTGCGGTGCTTGAAGGGTCACAATTGTTCTTATTTTTTGAACAAAGAGTTTAATAGAACTGCTTTTTTACCCTCCGAGCAACGACTAAGCTTATGCCATCGCGTTACCGCACCGCAGCAAAACTGCCCTGCGGCAATGCTCACCCCCCTGTTGTGGAGTCCATCATGAAGACCAAGAACCTGATTCTCGCCTCGCTGATCGCTGTTGCCGCTGTTCCCGCTTTCGCTGCCGGCGTGCAAAGCAAAGACCCGTACACCAACGGCCAAGCCGTGACCAAGGCTGATCCGTATACCGATGGCGCCCGCAAGGCTGACGTCTACACCGACGGCGCCGTGCGCAAGGCTGACCCGTACACCGATGGCGCGCTGCGCAAGGCCGATCCGTACACCGACGGCGCCCTGGTCGGCAAGGCTGACCCGTTCAGCGACGGCCAATAAGTCGTCCATCCGCTGTTCGCATCACCCGTATCACTCTCCCTCCCCGATGCCGGAGCCCTCGTTGGCGCCGGTACCGGCTTACTGAAGCGGCCTTTGTGGCCGCTTTTTTTTCGGCTACACCCCCAGAGTTCACATGGCGAGCCCGGACTTTTCCCCCTCAAGGCCGCGGCCGCACGTCCGATAGAAGAGAATGCATCCATTGGCGGGCAGCCTTTCCTTGAACCCGTTGCGCAAAAAAACGTGCTTCGCCACGGACTGATCTCTGAACATCAACATGCGCAAGCGCATCGCCATCGAACACCTGCGGGTGGGCATGTACCTCGACGAATTTGTCGGCTCGTGGCTGGACCACCCGTTCTGGCGGGCCCGTTTTCGCGTGGAAGACGCCACCCAATTGCAGCGCCTGCGTGCCAGCGGCGTACGTGAGGTGTGGATCGACACCACGCGCGGCACCGACGTGGCCGCCGCCAATGCAGCGCCTGGCGCGCCTGAAGTTCTGGCACCGCCCTCCTGCTCGGCCGACGCCAATATCGCGCCACGCCCGTTCACGTATGCGGAAGAAATGCGCCACGCCGCTCGCCTCATCTGCAAAGCCGAGGTGGCCGTGCAGGCCATGTTTGCCGACGCGCGCATGGGCCGCACGATCGAAGCGCGCGACGCACTGCCGTTGGTGGAAGCCATTTCGGGCTCCGTCGACCGCCACCCGAGCGCACTGACGAGCCTGGTGCGCCTGAAAGTGAAAGACCGCTACACGTTCCTGCATTCCGTAGCGGTATGCGCGCTGATGGTGTCGCTGGGCCGCCAGTTGGGGCTGTCCGATGACGAAGTCCGCGATGCGGGCTTGGCCGGCCTGCTGCATGACATCGGCAAGATCGCGATTCCGCCCGAGGTGTTGAACAAGCCCGGCGCGCTGACCGATGCTGAATTCCGTCACGTGATCGTCCACCCGCAGGCAGGACACGACATCCTGGCCGGCGACAGCAGCATGCGCGACATCGCGCTCGACGTTTGCCTGCACCATCACGAGCGCATGGACGGCACCGGTTATCCGCACAAGCTCGCGGGCGAAGGCATCTCGCTATTTGCGCGCATGGGCGCCATCTGCGACGTATACGACGCGGTCACGTCCGACCGGCCGTACAAGAAAGCATGGGAAGCCGCCTACGCGGTGCAGCGCATGGTCGAATGGCGCGGCAACCATTTCGACCCGATGGTGTTCAACGCCTTTGTCAAAAGCGTGGGCATCTATCCGGTGGGCTCGCTCGTGCGGCTGCGTTCGGGCCGGCTGGCGGTGGTCGTGCAGCATGCGCCCGGCGCGCTGCTCACGCCCACGGTCAAGGTATTCTTCTCAATATCGTCGGGCACGCGGATTGCGCCCGAACTCATCGATCTGGCGCAGACCGGCGACCAGATCGTCTCGCGAGAAGAACCCCGCGACTGGGGCCTGACCGACCTCAACGAACTTTGGATACACGGCGACTGATCCGTAGTTCCCTCCTGTGGCGCTTGCTGGCATGGCTTGCGCTGGGCTGGCTGACGTGCAGCGCCTCGGCCTTCGCTGAACCATCATTGCGGATCGGCTCCAAACGCTTCACCGAGTCGTACGTGCTGGGCGAGATCCTCACGCAGACCACAACCCCGCACGGCCCGGCCGAACACGTACCGGGCCTGGGCAACACCGCCATCGTTTTCGCCGCGCTCAGGAACGGCAGCATCGACGTCTACCCCGATTACCTCGGCACCATCGCCGCTGAAATCCTGCACCTGCCCGCGGACCAGGCTGCCAACCCCGATCAGGCCGCGCTGCTGGCCGAGGTGAACCGTGGCCTCGCCCCGATGGGCCTGGCGGCCGGCGTGCCTCTCGGCTTTGAAGACACCTACGCGCTTGCCATGCGCGACGCCGATGCCGAACGCGAACACATCCGCACGCTCGCTGATCTGGCGACGCACCCGGCGCTACGGCTTGGCCTGTCGCACGAATTTCTCGGCCGCGCCGATGGCTGGCCAGCCATTGCGCAGCACTACAAGCTGCCGCAGCACCCGACCGGCCTCGACCACGGCGTCGCCTACGACGCGCTGCGCGCCAGCCAGGTCGACGTGATCGACATTTACTCCACAGATGCCAAGATCCGCCGCGAACACCTGCGTGTGCTCGAAGACCCCGCACACGTCTTCCCGCGCTACGACGCCGTGCTGCTCTACCGCGCCGACGTTGCGCAACGGCACCCGGCGCAATGGCAGGCCATCAGCGCACTCGCTGGGCGCATCCAGCGCGACGACATGGTGGCGATGAATGCGGCGGTCGAACTCCAAGGCCAGTCGTTCTCGCAAGCCGCGCGGCAGTTTCTCGCCGGGCATGGCAATGCGCCGGCCGCGACACCGGCTCACGCATTCTTCACCCGGCTGACGGACGGCCTGGGGCGGCTCACGCAACGGCATCTGATGCTGGTGGGTATTTCCACTGGCGTTGCCGTGCTGCTCGGCGTGCCGCTGGGCCTCATGGCCGCGCGTCGCCGGATCAAGCAGCCGATCCTTGCCGTCGTGGGCGTCCTGCAGACGATTCCGTCGCTGGCGTTGCTGGCGATGCTCATCCCAATCGTCGGGTCGATTGGCGTGGTTCCGGCGCTGATTGCGCTGGCGGTCTATGCGCTGTTGCCCATCGTGCGCAACACCATCGTCGGACTGGAACAGGTGCCCGATGGCTTGCGCGATGCGGCATTGGCGCTGGGGTTCACGCCGTCGCAGCGCACGCGCGTGGTGGATCTGCCGCTGGCACTGCCGGTCATCCTGGCCGGCATCAAAACCGCCGCGGTCATCAGCGTGGGTACGGCGACCATCGCAGCGTTCATTGGCGCCGGCGGCTATGGCGAACGCATCGCCAGCGGGCTCGCACTCAACGACAGTGCAACGCTGCTCGCGGGCGCCATCCCCGCTGCGGTGCTGGCGCTGCTCGTGCAGGGCGCGTTCGAGGTGGCCGAATGGTGGCTGCGCCGACACGGCAGCGACACCCCGCTCCGCTGACGAGCGCGCGCGTGGGCGTTCCATTACCATCGCGGTCATTCCAGCCGCCTTACACGCCCCGCTTATGACCACGCTTCCGTTTTCCACTGCCCTGCTTGTCGCTGCGGCCGGCGTCTATGCCGGCGCCCAGAATGCCCTCGCGGGCGGCGGGTCGTTCATCACGTTTCCGGCTTTGCTGCTGGCGGGGCTCAACCCGCTGGGCGCCAACATGACGTCGACGATCGCGCTGTTCCCCAGCCAGATCACCTCATCGATTGCCGGGCGCAAACTGGCCGGCGGCGTCGATGCTGGCGAACATCACCTCTCGCTCAAGCAACTCATTGTCATCAGTCTGGTGGGCGGCGTGCTGGGCGCGCTGTTGCTGCTGGCGACACCGCCATCGTTCTTTGCCAGGCTCGTGCCGTATCTCGTGCTGTTTGCAACGAGCGTGTTTGCGTGGGGCAGCTTCCGCCGCAAGCCGCTGCACGCAGCCTCCGGCATGTCGACCACCGCGCTGGCGACCGCACAGTTTGCAATTGCCATTTACGGCGGCTACTTCGGCGGCGGGATCGGCTTCCTGATGCTCGCGGCGCTGACCGTGGCCGGCCAACAGGTGCGCATGGCGGGCGCGACCAAGAACGTGCTTGCCATGACGATGAATGCATCCGCCGTGGCGGTGTTTGCGTTCTCGCCGCAGGTCAACTGGACAGCCGTGGTGGCGCTGGGCATTGGCGGCATCGCGGGCGGATTTGCGGGCGCGTGGCTGCTGCACCGGTTGCCGGAAAAAGTGCTGCGCGGCTTCGTCGTCATCGTCGGCATCATCCTGACGGTTTGGCTGTTCATGCGCGCCTGAGTGCCGCATTTGAGGTTGGCTTGACAGCGTTTGTCCGACAGACGGTTCAGTCAACGTCTACTGTCTGCCGGGTTGCCGCTTTCCTATTGTGACGTTCGGGACGCGCAAGATGGCACGCCGTATGCGTGTCATGGAGTCCGCCCCGTTTCACAACAAGGAGAACGAGCATGCAAGCACGCAAGATGTCGAGTCTGGCCGCGGCGATCGCCGTGGCCGCCTGCGCGTGGATCGGCGCGGCGCCCGCGCAGGCCCAGCAAAAGGATCACAGCGCAGTGACGGGCGTCGACAGCCAAATGGAGGGCCCACGCACCCAGGTTCAGCGCAACGCTGATGCCGCTGCCAATCCCGGCTATCACAACAACGCCACCGGCGCGCAACCCGAAGCCACGCCCGGCACGCTCAAGCAGAAAGTCCACCGTGCGCATATGAAGACCGACAAGTGGGTCGACAAGCACGTCACGCACCGTCATGGCAAGGGCAAGGCGACGACGGAATCGTCCTCAGACCGCGCATTCTGGTCGCATCGCGCCAACCAGTGCGATTCGCTGGTGGGTGAAGCCCAGCGCGTCTGCCGCGAACGCCGCTCGGAAGCTGGCGGCAGCATGCAATAACCGTCTCTGCCCATGAAAAAAGGCCGACGTTTATGCGTCGGCCTTTTTCATTGCGGCGATGACTGCGTCAGACGATGCCGGTGGCGTAGAACACGGCAATCACGAAGAAAACGGCCAGCGTCTTGATGATCGTCACGCAGAACACATCGCGATACGCCTCGCGGTGCGTGAGGCCTGTCACGGCGAGCAGCGTGATGACGGCGCCATTGTGCGGCAGCGTGTCCATGCCGCCCGACGCCATCGCTGCCACACGGTGCAGAACTTCCATCGGAATGCCCGTCGCCTGCGCGGCCTGCACGAACTGATCGGCCATTGCCGCCAGCGCAATGCTCATGCCGCCCGACGCGGAACCGGTGATGCCCGCAAGCGTGCTCACCGTCACCGCTTCATTGACCAGCGGATTCGGAATCGCGCGCAGACCATCGGCCAGCACCAGGAAACCCGGCAGCGCGGCAATCACGCCACCGAAACCGTATTCCGAAGCAGTGTTCATCGCGGCCAGCAGCGCGCCCGACACCGCCGCCTTGCTGCCTTCGGCAAAGCGGCCCTTCACGGCGCGGAAGCCGAACACCAGCACCACGATGATGCCGATCAACAGCGCCGCTTCCACAGCCCAGATCGCGGTCAGCTTGTCGGCTTCAACCGTCAGCGGCTTGGGCAGGCCCGGCAACGCAACGGTGACGATCTTGCCGTACCACGTCGGAATCCAGCGCGTGAACAGCAGGTTCATCACGCCCACCAGCACCAGCGGCGACAACGCAACGAGCGGATGCGCGAGCGTGCCGGTGTCGGCGGTCTCGGGCTCGTTCACCAGCTTGGTAAGCCCGTGGTCGTAGCCATGGCCATTGCGCACGGCCGCGCGGCGGCGCCATTCCAGATACGACATGCCGACCACGATGATGAACAGCGCACCAATGGTGCCAAGCCACGGCGCAGCCCACGAGGTGGTGTGGAAGAACGTGGTCGGAATGATGTTCTGGATCTGCGGCGTGCCCGGCAGTGAATCCATCGTGAACGAGAACGCGCCCAGCGCGATCGTGCCCGGGATCAGGCGCTTGGGGATATTGCCCTGGCGGAACATCTCCGCTGCAAACGGGTACACCGCAAACACCACCACGAAGAGCGACACGCCGCCGTAGGTCAGCAGCGCGCACACCAGCACGATGGAGAGCATCGCCCGCTTGGCCCCCACCACGCGGATGACCGACGCCACGATCGAGCGCGAAAAGCCCGACAGCTCGATGACCTTGCCGAACACCGCACCGAGCAGGAACACCGGGAAATACAGTTTGACGAAGCCGACCATCTTCTCCATGAAGATGCCGGAGAACACCGGCGCCACAGCCGATGGATCAGTCAGCAACACCGCGCCCAAGGCGGCCAACGGTGCAAACAGGATGACGCTGTAGCCGCGATACGCGGCGAACATCAGAAATGCCAGCGCAGCCAGCACGATGATGACGGACATCGACAATCTCCTCGCATGCTTTTCTTTTAAGAGCGAAGGATTGTATGTCGCGATGCAACAGATTCCGTTACGCAATCACGCGTATTGAACTGACGGCGGAACTGGCGTTCAGCCGCGCCGGATGTGCGTCTTCGTCACGTCGACGATGACGATTCAATGACGATGCCCCCCGCCTCCTCCGTGCCCCCAGCCCCCTCCATGGCCCCAGCCACGTCCGCCCCATCCCCGGCCACCCCAACCGCGATGGCAGCCCCAGCAGCCGCCCCCACCAATCCACACGCTGCCGAAGACGGGCGCCGGGTAATAGGCCGGCCCATAGTAGTAATAAGGATCGTACGGATACGACGGATACACCGCCACCGGCGCAGGCGCCACGGCTGCAGGCGCGATCGGGTTGCCGTAGGCGTCGTAATACGGGGCGACCACGCAGCCGCCCAACAAGACGGCCGCGCACGCGGCCACCGCGCCCGGCAGGATGGCGGCTAAACGACGACCAAGTTGCGGTGTGCGGCTCATGATGTGCTCCGTTGGATGCATGCGCATATGCATTCGACAGTGTCTGGCTGATTCAATTCCAAGGACTTCTTATACCGCCGCAGCGAATCCTTGCCGGATCACTTACCATGACCGCTTCGCCGCCCGCGCTGGGGAGAGATCGAGGCAGGCGATGCCCATAAAACACTGGAGGACACATCCATGCAAGCCACGGCAGCGCCCACCCACGGCGATCGGGCACCGGCACCGGCCATCTCTGCAGCCACCCGACGCAAGGCCATCATCGCCGCCACCATCGGCAACGGCCTCGAATGGTTCGACTTTACGGTCTACAGTTTCTTCGCCGTCATCATCGCCAAGCTGTTCTTCCCCACCGGCAACGACTTCACGTCGTTCATGCTGACCGTCGCCACGTTTGGCGTGGGCTTCTTCATGCGCCCGGTCGGCGCCGTCGTACTCGGTGTGTACGCCGACCGCGTGGGCCGCAAGGCTGCACTCACGCTCACCATCATGCTGATGGCGATCGGCACGGCCCTCATCGGCCTCGCACCGACGTACTCGCAAATCGGTATCGGCGCACCCATCCTCATCGTGATCGCGCGGCTCATCCAGGGCTTCTCGGCCGGCGGTGAAGTCGGTGGCGCCACGGCGTTCCTGATCGAGTATGCGCCAGACGAAAGGCGCGGCTACTTCGCAAGCTGGCAGCAGGCGAGCCAGGGCATCTCGTTCATCCTGGGTGCCGCCATGGGTGCCATCGTCACGAATGGCCTGTCGCCCGAGCAGATCGATGCATGGGGCTGGCGTATTCCGTTCCTGTTCGGCCTGCTGATCGGGCCGGTCGGCATGTACATCCGCTCACACCTGCACGAGCCGCCCGCGTTCGAAGCACAGAAGGCAAAGGCCGCAAAAGAGTCGCGTCTGGCGCCGCTGTCGCAAGTGCTGCGCGATCACCCGCGCGAAGTGCTCGGCGGCTTGGGCGTGACGATTCTCTGGACGGTCTGCACTTACACGCTGGTGTTCTACATGCCGACGTATGCGAAGCAACAGCTCGGTCTGCCCCTGGGCGCGACATTCCAGTCGACGGCGCTTTGCGGTGCGATCATCTTCGTGCTGTGCCCGCTCATGGGCACGCTGTCCGACCGCATCGGGCGCAAGCGCATGCTGGGCACGGTGGCGCTCATCATCGCAGCTGCGGCGTATCCCCTCTTCCACTGGCTCAACGTCAGCCCGACGGTGCAGACGCTGCTGCAGGTGCAGGTGATCCTGGGTGTGTTGCTGGCGGCGTTCACAGGCCCGGCGCCTGCCGTGCTGGCCGAGCAGTTTCCGACGGCGGTGCGCTCTACCGGCCTGTCGATTTCGTACAATCTGGCGGTCACGATCTTTGGTGGTTTTGCCCCGCTGATCGTGACGTGGTTGATTGCCAGTTCCGGCAGCAAGCTGGCACCGTCGTACTACGTGATGGCCGCGGCGATCATCAGCGTGTTGGCGCTGTCGCTGATGCACGACCGCACGGGCAAGCCGATCGAAAAGTAATCGCTTGAAATAGCTCCTCCGCGAAGCACGAGCGAAAAACGGCCGGTGGATCAACCCACCGGCCGTTCGTCTTTTGCGCCCAGCAACGCAGCGTTTTCCAGCACACGCACACCCGGCGCATCCACCCGCGCCGTCATGACAAGCGCTGCCGCCACCGATTCCGCCGACACCGGTCGCCATGTCTTGGGCACCATCCATCCGATTGCGCACGACAGGCCTTGCGCAATACGTTCACCGAGCCGAAATTCTGCGCGTGTGCCGAGCAGCAGTGAAGGCCGAACCACCGTCACGGACGGAAAGCCGATCGACAGGATTTCCGCCTCCACTTCGCCCTTGCAGCGGTTGTAGAAAACGCGCGAGCGCGCATCGGCGCCCAACGCACTCACCAGCAAAAAATGGTGCGCACCCGCAGCAAACGCGCGCCGCGCCAATTCAACCGGATACTCGACATCAACGCGCCGGAATGCCGCCTGCGAGCCAGCCTGCCGGATCGTCGTACCAAGCGCGCAGATGACGATATCGGCAGCAAACGCTGACTGGGTTTCGGGCGCATCCAGGCGCTCGAAATCGACCACGCATTCGCGCAATCGACCGGGCGTCGCCGGCCCGGCTGTCAAGGCCGCGCGCCGCCGTACGAGCGCCGTCACGCTGCCCGCCCAGGGCTGCGCAACCAGACGACGCACCACCGCGCGGCCCACCAGCCCGTTGGCGCCGGCCACCAGAACGGCCGGTCCGCGCGGGTGCTCCGGCGCTTCGCCGCCGGCCGCGAAGCCTTGTCCGACAAGCATTTGCGAACTCGACATGATGTTCTCCATGAAGTTTGCACGGGCCCGGAAACACAGTGTACGGCGTCTGCCGAACCGGTTTTCGGCAGCGTCGCCTGCGCGCTTTCGGTGCGTTTTCGGCATGAGGGACGCTTGCGGAAATGCAAACAAACCCCGTCGATATCAGGTGTTTCCCGGATACCCGCCCGCAAACCCAGGCGGGGCAAGTGTCGGGTGCAAGCAACGGCCCGCAAACCCTTGCAGTTAGGGGATGTGCAACCCTTCGCAACGGTGATATAAAACGGGTCGCAGTACAACGCTGTCCAACAAACCTGAAGTGGGGAACTGACATGACGACCAAATCCGAACTCGTAGCCGCCATTGCGAAAGACGCTGAACTGAGCAACGCCGCCGCCGAGCGCGCGCTGAACTCCGCGCTGGAAAACATCAAGAAGACCGTCGCCAAGGGCGGCACCATCACGCTGGTTGGCTTCGGTTCGTTCTCGTCGGGCAAGCGCGCAGCACGCACGGGCCGCAACCCGCGCACCGGCGAAGCCATCAAGATCCCGGCAACCAAGACCGTGAAGTTCACGGCTGGCAAGGGCTTCAAGGACGCCGTGAACAAGAAGAAGTAATAGTCTTCTGCCGAGCCCGGCATGCGTGCCGGACCGGGAGACTTGCAAGGGACCCTACGGGGTCCCTTTTCTTTTGGTGCGTTTGATCTGGCGCAACGTCAGCCGACCGGCCACAAGGCCACCAGATAACCGACCGAACCGACACGCGCGACAACCGTGTCTGGATCGCCCTCTGCATCGAGCCATGCAGCCGCGCCCTGCGGTACATCGTCGGCGCCGATCGACAGCACGCCGTGCACGCAATACACCAGCCATTGCATGCCCCCATGCAAGCGCGGCAGCGAGCGGCGCTCGCCGGCTGCCAGGGCAATCGCCTCGGCGTGATGTGCCCAGGCGTCGCGCCGCGTCATCACGTTGAAATCCGACAGCGGCGCGTCAAGCGTGGCATGCACATCCGCTTCGCCGGGAAAGCGCGCGGGGGCTTCGCCGGGCGCCAGCATCACGGCTTCGGCGTCGGCGCGATGCATCGTCAGCCGGCCGCCCGCAATCACTGCAAGCGATCGGTCAATGCCGACAAAGCGCGAGAACGCCCCTGCCGCGTCCACCTGCGCAGTGCTCACGCGCCAGTCGAAATTGTCGAGCGTAGCGCCAGCGGGCTCGATGGCGATTTCGGTCGTGACACCGCCGCCGTTCTTCCACGGCATGCGGCGCATTGCATCTGCAGGAATCAGCTTCATGGGCGGCGCAACAAGTGATACGCCAGACGCGCCGCTACGCGCACGGTGCGGCGGTCCTGGTCGTATTCGGGGTTGGTCTCGGCGATGTCCGCTACACGCACCTTGCCCGTCGCACAGACGCGCTGCACCAGGGCCTCGAGCACCGGCAGCGTGATGCCGTACGCCGCGGGCGCGGACACGCCGGGCGCCACGGCAGCGGCCAGCACATCCATGTCGATGGTCAGGTAGACGTGATCGGCATCTGCCAGCCATGCATCGAGATCGGCCACGCGCGCATCGAGGTGGCGCTCCTGCACATCGGTGTCTTCCACGTAATGCGCGTGCAGCGCATCGGCGCGGTCAAACAGCGCGGGCGTGTTCGACAGGCGGCTCACACCCAGGCAGCAATACGTCAGGTCGATGCCGTGTGCGGCGCAGTCTTCGGCGATCTGGTCGAACGGTGTGCCGGAGTTGCCGGGGCGGCTCGTGCGCAGGTCGAAATGCGCATCGAAGTTGACGACCGCGAGACGCCCCCTCCAGCCTTGTTTCTGCCAATGCTGGCGCAGGCCCTGATAAGTGCCGAAGGCAACCTCGTGGCCGCCGCCGAGCACGACCGGCCGCGCGCCGGCATCGAGCAGTTCGCACACGATGTCGCCGAGTTCGGCTTGCGCGCCTTCCAGGTCGCCATCGTCACACGTGACATCGCCCGCGTCCGCTAGCACCGACAGGCCATGCGCGGGCACGTTGGCTAGCGCACGGCGAATTTCGCGCGGGCCCTGTGCAGCACCGGCGCGGCCATGGTTGCGCACCACGCCCGCATCGCACGCAAACCCGACCAGCGCAGGCACGCCAGACAACGTCACCGCATCGGCGGACTGCACGACCTGGAACAGGCGCGTCACGTCGCCGCGTTCGCCCGTGTCGTTACGCCCCTGCCAGATGGAGGCATCGAACGTTGCAGCTTTGGTCATCGTCATGCGCGTGTCAGCACCGCTTGCAGGAATGAACGCGTGCGCGCTTCCTTGGGCTCGCCAAAGATGACCGACGGCGGCCCGGCTTCGACGATGCCGCCGCCGTCCATCACCACCACCACGTCGGCCACTTCACGTGCGAAACCCATCTCGTGCGTGACCACAAGCATCGTCATACCTTCCTTGGCGAGCACCTTCATCACCTGCAGCACTTCCCCAACGAGTTCCGGGTCGAGCGCAGACGTCGGCTCGTCGAACAGCATCACCTTGGGCCGCATCGCCAGCGCACGCGCAATGGCCACGCGCTGCTTCTGTCCGCCCGAGAGGCTGGCAGGCATCGCGTCGGCCTTGTGTGCCAAGCCCACCTTCTGCAGCAGCTCGCGCGCTTCGGCTTCCGCCTCCTGCTTCGACTTGCCACTCAGCATGCGCGGCCCAACCGTGACGTTGTGCAGCACTGAAAGATGCGGGAACAGGTTGAACGACTGGAACACCATCCCGACCTGCTTCCGCAGTTGGTTCAACTCGCCATCGGGCAGCAACTTGCCGTTGTCGATCAGGCGCTTGCCGCAGATGTCGATGGTGCCGCCTTCGGCCGTCTCCAGCCCATTGCAGCAACGCAGGAACGTGCTCTTGCCCGAGCCGCTGGGGCCGATGACGACGACCACCTGTGAGGCGTCGACTTCAAAGTCGATGCCCTTGAGCACGGTGTGATCGCCATACGATTTGGTCAGCCCGCGGATCTGGATCATGGGCACATCCAGCGTGGATTTGAGAATTTGCGGGTGAGCCGCATTTGTCATGCTCATTGCACCATGCCTCCCGCACGGATGTTGCGTTCAAGCCGATGCAGCAGATAGCTGGCGGCGCTGGTCAGCACCAGATACACCAGCGCAATCGCCAGATACACCTCCAGCGAGCGGTACGACACGCTGATGATCTTCTGCCCCTCGTGCATCAGATCGTGGATCGTGAGCAGCGACACCAGCGCCGAGTTCTTGATCAGCGCGATGAACTCGTTGCCCAGCGGCGGGATCATCCGCACCACGGCCTGCGGCAGGATGATGGCGCGCATCGACTGCGCCGACGACATGCCGATCGAGCGTGCCGCCTCCATCTGCCCGCGATCCACCGACTGGATTGCACCGCGCACGATTTCCGACACATAGGCGCCCGAATACACGCCCAACCCCAGCACGCCGCACACGAACGCCGGCAGCAGGATGTCGAATTGCGGCAGCCCGAAGAACAACAGGAAGAGCTGCACCAGCAGCGGCGTGCCACGGATGAACGTCACGTATACCGTGCAGATGCCGTAGATGAATCGGCGGCGCGGGTTCAACCGCCCGATGCCGATCAGCAGGCCCAGCACGCAGCCGAGCACCAGCGCCGCGGCCGTCACCTCAACGGTGACGAGCGTACCGCGCAGGATGTCGTGCCAGCCGGCCCAGACGGGAGAAAAGTCCAGTTCCATCAGCGTGTCCGTCTGTCGTTACTTGGCAGTGGCGCCAAACCACTTCTTGACGATCTGGTCGTACGTGCCGTCGGCCTTGATCTTCTCCAACGCGGCGTTCAACGCCTTGGTCAGCTCGGGCTGGTCGCGGCGCACGGCGATGCCGTATTCCTCGGTGGTAAGCGCCGGCTCAACCAGGCGCAGACCCGGGCGCGCCTTCACGTAGTACGCGGCAGCGGGGCGGCCTGTGACGGCGGCATCTGCACGGCCGATCTCAACGAGGTTGAACATCTCGTTGTTCTTCTCGACCTCCACGCGCTCGACCTTCGGGTAGTTTTCGCGCAGGTAGTTGACCGACTTGGTGCCCACCTGCACGCTCACCTTCTTGCCATTCAGGTCAGCCGGCGTCTTGATGGCCGTGTTGCCTTGCTTGACCAGCGCGACCAGACCGCCGTGGTAGTACGGCACCGTGAAGTCCACCACCTTCTTGCGCTCTTCCGTGATGTAGATGCCGGAGATGGCCACGTCGAAGCGGCGCGAGATGAGACCCGGCACGAGGCCCTTGAAGTCGATGTCAGTCCACTCGACCGGACGGCCCATGGTGCGGGCCAGCGCTTCGATCAGGTCCACATCAAAGCCGGTGCGCTTGCCGTTTTCGACAAACTCCATCGGCGCGAACGTGGCGTCGGTGGCCACGCGCAGCGGCTCGCCAGCAGCGTGCGCGGCGGTTGCGAAGGACACCGCAGCGGACAACGCCACGGCACAAGCCATCATCGAATGCATGAAGTGACGACGATTCCCCATGAGTGGTCTCCTTGTGTGATGCATGTGGGGTGAGAAAAAGAATCGGAAAATCAAAAATTCAGATGTCCTGCAGCCGCGCAGAAATGGACGCAGCCGCCGCAACGGTCATGTCGATCAGGCGTTGCTCCTTGCCGCGCACGCGTGTTG
This sequence comes from Ralstonia chuxiongensis, assembly GCF_024158925.1. NCBI lineage: Bacteria > Pseudomonadati > Pseudomonadota > Betaproteobacteria > Burkholderiales > Burkholderiaceae > Ralstonia > Ralstonia chuxiongensis. The sequence goes on from NZ_JAMYWC010000004.1 coordinate 590,306, forward strand.
CAGGCGCCATCAACGTAATGGAGCCGAGCGCGTGGCCGGGCAGCCGGAACACCGGCACGCTCACGCCCCAGACTCCGGGGTCGACCTCGCCTTCGGATAGCGCATAGCCCGCGGCGCGAATGTCAGTGAGTTCAGCTTGCAGTTGCGCCTGGGTGTCGGCATCGATGGCCAGCAAGTCGGCGAGGATGGCGCGCGCGGCAGCAGGCGGCATGAACGCGAGCAATGACTTGGCAGAGGCGCCGGCCAGCAGCGGCACGCCGCGCCCCTTCTCGAATGAGCAGCGCAGCGACTGCTGGCTCTCGACCATCTCCAGGCAGACGGCCTGATCCTTGACGGCCACGACCAGCCCCACCGATTCACCCGACTCGGCCACAAGTTTGGCCATGCCGATGCGCGCTTCCTGCACGAGGTGCGAAGCGTGGTCGAAACCCAGCGCGAGCTGCAGGCTGATCGGGCCAGGAGCATAGGTGCCCGCCGATTCGAGCACGAAGCCCCAACGCTTGAGCATCGCGACCTGACGGTACAGCGTGCTCTGCGGCAGGCCGGTCAGTTCAACCAGCTCGCGTGCCGCAACCGGGCGGCCGTGGCGCGCGATGGTGGCGAGCACCATCAGCACGCGGTCCGAACCGCTGGCGGCGGCGGCGGATTGTGCTGGTGAAGGTGCTAGGCCCGGCTCGGTCATCGCGAAACTCCGTCGAGTGATGTTGCGACGGAGAATGCGACGATTTTCTCAATACATCAACGCAACATTCCCATTAAACGGGAATACATCGCGATTTCAGTATTTACACCTAGGACGCGTCGGTCACATTCCAGGCTTCCTCGTCCAGGCGCGCTTCCAGAAACGCGACGACGCCGTGGGCGGATGCCTCGCTGCGACACGTCGTCAGCGCGGCGTACAGCGGGGCGGCGAGGCCGTTGAGAAAGTCCACGGGCGCTTCCGGACCTTCGGCCAGATAGCGCTGCAAAGCCGAGAACGCGCCGGCCTGGCTAAGGCGCCAGTCGGCAATCGAAGCCTGCCGCACATGGCGCGGTGCAAATGGCGTGGCAGGCGCCGGCTGGGGCGACGTCTTGAGCTTGGGCGCCACCTTTGGCGCGCGGCTTGCGACATAGCCGTCGGCAATCAGGCGCGCGAGGTCTTCGGCGCGGTCCTCAATGTCGGGGCCGGCGCCGCTCAATTGCGCCAGGATGTCCGCCGCGCAGCGTTCGCCGTTGACGAGCAGCAGGATCGCCCGCTGCCGATGCGTGACGTGCCCACTGCGCGCTTGCAGCTCCTGCGTGCCGCGCTCGGTGCGCGACAGGATGTGGCTCAGATCCACCGTCTCCTCCCTTGTTTTTATGCGTCTGTTCGATGAAGGGCCAGTCTAGAAAAACCCTGCGCGGCGCGGACCATTTGAGCGCCGCCGGGCGTGCGATACCGACTATCACGTGCGCAGCATTGCGTTCGTGCGGGCGACCAGCATGTCGATCGATCATCAAATCTGGATTGAAACCAGATCGACTCACAAGCCCTTTATCGTCTGCGATTGGAAATCTACAGTGCAGCGCTTCACTACCAACGGAGTCCACCATGCTTATCCGCCCCGCCCTGCTCGCCGCCGCCGTGCTGACGCTGCCCGCCCTCGCAATGGCACCCGCAGCCATTGCGTCAACCTCCGATGCTGATCTCATCCGCGCGGACCACGTCGCCGCGCCCGACACGCCGCAGGCTGCAGCCGCCGTGCTGGCCGCACGTCGCTACGCCACCTTCTGGCATACCGGTGAAGCGCGCTATGCCACGCAAGCCCTGTCGCCCGCGTTTGTCGACCGCACATTGCCTGCTGGCCGCGTGCAGGGCACGCAAGGCCCGCTCGATGCATCCAAGGCGTTCCGCACGGCGGTGCCCGACATTCGCGTGGAGATTGAAGACATGGTCGTTGCCGGCGACCGCGTCTCGGTTCACCTGCGCTTTCGCGGACACTTCACCGGAGAGTTCGGCCGCGCGCACGGGCAGAACCAGCCGATCGACTTCCAGGCCTTCGACCTGTACCGGATTGCCGACGGCAAGATCGCCGAAAACTGGCACCTGGAAGACAACCAGACGCTGCTGCGGCAGATGGGCCTTCAACCGTAATCCTCACGGCTTCATTAACGCCCATTAACAGCTCAACTCCCCGCTCCCGCTATGCTTCGGCCCAGCTTGCAGACCGCCTAGCGGCTGCGCAAGCATGAGAAGAATCGAGCCAATCAACACACAAGAAAATCTTCGGGAGAAGTCCATGGGAAAGGGGTATCAGGGCGCGTTGCGCGTCTGGGCGGGCGCGCTCGCCTGCGCGGCGGTGCTCGGTGCGATGGGGGCGATGGGCGCTACGGCAGCCCACGCGCAACAGGCCAGCGATCCGCAACAGGAAATGAAGCAGGCCTGGGCCGCCGCCAAGGCCGCCGCGAAGGTCGGCCCCACGTCGATCGAACTGCGTGACCAGGCCACGCTCAAGATCGGCAAGGACGAGGTGTTCATCCCGCAGCCGGCTGCCGGGCAGCTCATGCACGCCATGGGCAATAGCAACAACCCCGACATGCTCGGCCTGGTCATGCCCACCAGCGACGATGACGAATGGATGGTCGTCGCCAAGTACGAGGCCTCTGGCTACATCAAGGATGACGACGCCCGCGACTGGAACGTCGACGATCTGTACAAATCGCTCAAGGAAGGCACCGCCGCTGCCAACGAAGAGCGCGAGAAGCGCGGCATCCCCGCACTGGAAATCCAGGGCTGGGTCGAGCGTCCGCACTATGACGCCGCCACGCACCGCCTCATCTGGTCGATGGCTGCGCGCTCCAAGGGCCAGCCGGCCGACGATCCGGGCGCGGTCAACTACAACACCTACGCACTGGGCCGCGACGGCTACATCAGCCTGAACCTGATCACCGGCCGCGACCATGTCGACGCCGACAAACCCGCCGTGCAAAAGCTGCTCGCCGATCTCGATTTCAAAGATGGCAAGCGCTACACCGATTTCAACTCGAAGACCGACAAAGTGGCCGAGTACGGACTGGCCGCGCTGGTGGGTGGCATCGCCGCCAAGAAGCTGGGCCTGTTTGCCGTGATGGCCGCGTTCCTGGTCAAGTTTGCGAAGGTGGCGATCCTGGCGGTGGCGGGCTTTGGCGCGGCTATGGCCAAGTTCTTCAAGCGCAAGCCGAGCGCATAAGCCGTGGCCAAGCTGCTCATCCTGCTGTTTTCGGGGCTGAAGTTCGGCAAGTTGCTGACCACCGGCGGCACGATGCTGCTGTCGGTGGCCGCATATGCCTTCGTGTTCGGCTGGCGCTATGCGGTGGGCTTCGTGGTGCTGCTGTTCATTCACGAGATGGGCCACTTCATGGCGGCACGCCAACGCGGGCTGGCGGTTGGGGCGCCCACCTTCATCCCGTTCGTGGGGGCGTGGATCGACCTGAAAGAGCAGCCGATGGATGTCGAAACCGAAGCCCATATCGGCCTCGCAGGCCCCGTGGCGGGCACCGTGGGCGCGATGCTCTGCTACGGGCTTGCGCGCTACACCGACAGCCAGTTGCTGCTGGCGCTGGCCTACGCCGGCTGCTTCCTCAACCTGTTCAACCTGATCCCGCTCTCGCCGTTTGACGGCGGACGCATCACGGCGGTGCTGTCGCCGCGCATCTGGTTTCTGGGTGTGCCGGTGCTGGTGGCGCTGTTCATCTGGCGGCCGAGTCCGATCCTGATCCTGATTACGGTGCTGGCCGTGCCGCAGTTGATGAAGGCTTGGCGCTACGACCCACATGCGCCGGAAAACCGCGCGTATTACAGCATCTCGAACGAGTCGCGCCTGACCTACACGGTGTATTACATCGGCCTGGTCGTCTTTCTGGCGATGATGAGCCACGAGTTGCACGACATGCTCGGCAGCGTGCGCGCATAAAAAAACCTCCGCTGGTGCGGAGGTTTTTTCTTGGGTCGCCGGAGCGATTCGCTTTAGGCGAAGTTCTTGGCAACGAAGTCCCAGTTGACCAGGTTCCAGAACGCCTCGACGTACTTCGGACGGGCGTTGCGGTAGTCGATGTAGTAGGCGTGTTCCCACACGTCGCAGGTCAGCAGCGGCTTTGCGTCGGTCGTCAGCGGCGTGGCGGCGTTCGAGGTCGACACCAGATCCAGCGAGCCGTCAGCCTTCTTCACCAGCCAGGCCCAGCCCGAACCGAAGGTGCCGATGGCCGTCTTCGTGAACTCTTCCTTGAACTTGTCGAAGCTGCCCCACTTGGCATTGATGGCGTCAGCCAGCGCGCCGGCCGGAGCGCCGCCGCCTTGCGGCTTCAGGCCGTTCCAGTAGAACGTGTGGTTCCACACCTGTGCGGCGTTGTTGAACACGCCGCCCGAGGACTTCTTGACGATGTCTTCGAGGCTCAGGTTCTCGAACTCGGTGCCCTTGATCAGGTTGTTCAGGTTCGTGACGTAGGTCTGGTGGTGCTTGCCGTAGTGGAACTCCAGCGTTTCCTTGGAGATGTGCGGCGCCAGAGCGTCTTGGGCGTACGGCAGCGGGGGGAGCGTGTGTTCCATTGTTCTTGCCTTCTGTGGGTTGTACAGGTTGGGAGCGACGATTGTAGGAGACTTGCAAAACCGGCGCAAACCGCATGCCAAATAGTGGGAATACCCGCTAAACGCGTGCGGAATCGCGATCATTGCCGCGATAAGGTCATGCACCGGTCACAGTTCGAGCTTGGTTTGCACCTGGGCGATTTCGATGTCAGCCGTGCCTTGCGCCAGCCGGGCCTCGATCCGTGCCCGGGCATGCAAGGCATTCGGATCGCGGATGGCATGGCCCTTGGCATCGAGCAGCACCGCATAACCACGTTCCAGCGTGCGCTGCGGCGCCAGCAGTTCCAGCCCGCTGTGCTGACGTGCCAGACGCTCCTGCGCGCGAGCCAGCCTGTCTCGCATGACGCGTGCCAGCGTCGCTTCGGCTTGCTGCAGGCGCGTGCGCTCTCGCGTGGCGTCGGGGCGGGCTACGGCCAGGCGCATCGTCAGCAAACGCTGCAGGTGTTCCGCGCGCTGCACGCGGCCGGTCAGGGCAAAGCGCAGGCGGCCTTCCAGATGCGCCAGCTGCGTGCGGCGTTCGCGCATCTGCGCTTGCGGGCTGCGCAGGCGGCGCGCGAGCCAATCGACGGTCTGCGCGCGGCGATCGAGCTGGCGACGAAACTGTCCGGAGAGCGCATCCCAGTCGCGTCCCACATCGCGCAGCATGCGAGCACGATCAGGGCTGACGAGTTCGGCGGCCGCAGTCGGCGTGGGCGCCCGCACGTCGGCCACAAAATCGACGATGGTCACATCCGTCTCATGTCCGACGCCCGCCACAATGGGAATGTCCGATGCGGCCACCGCACGCGCCACCGGTTCTTCGTTGAAGGCCCATAGGTCTTCAATACTGCCCCCGCCCCGGCACAGAATGATGACGTCGACCTCTGCCCGGGCATTGACCCGTTCCAGCATGGCCGCGATGCGCTCCGACGCGCCGGCGCCCTGCACCGGCACGGGATAGACCACCACCGGCACATGCGGAGCGCGCCGGCGCAGCGTGGTCAGCACGTCGCGCAAGGCCGCCGCCTGCAGCGACGTCACCACGCCAATCGCACGCGGATGCCGCGGCAAGGGGCGTTTGCGGTCGGCTTCGAACAAGCCTTGCGCCTCGAGCGCGGCTTTCAGCCGCAGGAAGGCTTCGTACAGATTTCCCAGGCCCGCCCGGCGGATGGCTTCGACGCTCAATTGCAATTCGCCGCGCGCCTCGTACAGCGTGACCAGCGCACGCACCTCGACGGCCTCGCCTTCGCGCGGGGTGAAATCGGCGTATTGGTTACGGCCCTTGAACATCACGCAGCGAATCTGCGCGCCCGCATCCTTGAGCGAGAAATACCAATGTCCGCTGGCCGCGCGCGTGAAGTTCGAAATCTCGCCGCGCACCCAACCCAGCGGAAAGTTGCGTTCGAGCAGCCCAGCAATGCGGCGGTTGACGTCGCTGACGGTGAGCACGTCCTGCGAGCCCCGACTCGGTGCAGACGCAGCGGCTGGTGCGGCCGACACCTCAGGTGTGGATGTGGGCGTGGGTGCGGTGGCATCCATCCAGAATGGGCGGCGGGAAGACGGCGGCGGGGTCATAAGTGGTGCGAGGAGCGCAAAACGATGAGGCTTCGGGGCGACTTCTACCTTGAATAGGGGAGGCAACCGACGCCGGGTGGGCTACCTGTCCACAGCATAACTTGCTTGTCAAGCTTGACAGCGGTCAGGTGACGCGCTCTCTGCATTTTGACGCAACCTATTGATTCTTATGAAAAATCCACCCATGTCAAAATTTCAGCAGCGCAAGTAATTTCGTTCTGCGTCAAGCATTTAGCGCAGGCGCCCCAAGGATGTTCACAAAGTTATCCACAGCGGCGCTGGAAAACCGGGGTGTGACGCCTGGGCAGTGGATAAATCGGCCGTCGATTCTCACATGTTCGCGGCGGGTATCCCCATTTTTTCGTGCGAATGCCCGCTGCACAATTTTTAGGCGGACCACCGAACACTCTTTTGAATCAGTCACTTAAGGTGCTTGTCCGGGCAATGTCCACAACCCGTCCACAGGACTGTCCCGTGCCGGTGTGGATTTCCTTGCGCTTTTTCGAGGTGCGCCCTCGTTCTTCTCCAAATCCACGCCAAAACCCTGGCTGCCTCATTTTTAAGCACCCCGCGGGACTTCCTTTTGGATCAAGCACTTAACGTACTTGTTGAGGCAATGTCCACAACCCATCCACACAACTGTCCCGCAGCGGTGGGGATTACTCGCTGTTTTACCGGGTCCGTGGGCGTTTGTTCATGGATTGGCCTCCGAAATACCGCTTGCACATTTTTTAAGCACGACACCGAACTCCCTTTCGCATCAAGCACTTAGTTTGCTTGTTCGGGCAATGTCCACAACCCGTCCACAAGACTGTCCCGCGCGGCTGTGGATTGTGCGGTCGGCATCTTTCGTGACAGCGCGTTGACCATCGCCTGCGGCTGTCGCGATGCTGCGCCATCGTGTTGCCGTGGCAGGTCCGACGCGCTAGAGTGCTGCCTGTTTTTGCCGCAACGGACAGCGTTCGGGGACGCGGACGGCACAAGCAGCAAACCAGAACAGAATCACACTCCTTCTACAACGACAAAACGGGTTGTCCAGTGTTTTCCATCATTCAAGCCGCCGGCTGGCCAATCTGGCCGCTATTGATCGCCTCGGTGCTCGCACTCGCGCTCATCATCGAACGCTTCGTCGCCCTGCAACGCAAGAAGATCATTCCGCCCAAGGTGTATGACGAGGCGCTGGCCGTCGCGCATCAGCGCCGTGCTACGCCAGAAGTGGTGAACACGCTCGAACAGGGCTCGCCGCTGGGCCGGCTGCTGGCCGCTGCGCTGCGCCACGTGGTACTGCATCCGAACACCACGCGCGATGCCGCCAAGGAAGTGGTGGAAGAAGCTGGCCAGAATGTTGCCCACCGCCTGGAGCGCTATCTGAACGCGCTCGGCACGATCGCTTCGGTGGCGCCTCTGATGGGCCTGTTCGGCACGGTGGTCGGCATGATCGAGATCTTCGGCAGCCAGACCGCCGCGGGCACGAACCCGCAGGCGCTGGCGCACGGCATCTCGGTCGCGCTGTACAACACCGCGCTGGGCCTGGTGGTGGCCATCCCGACACTGATCTTCTGGCGCTACTTCCGTGGCGTGGTCGATAACTACGTGGTCGAGCTAGAGCATCTCTCCACCACGTACCTCGACGCGATCCTGCCGCCGCGGCGCGGCTGATCCGGGCAACGCCCTACTGGAAACAGCCATGCGCTTCCGCCCGCGCCGTGCCCGCGAAGAGCCGGAGATCAACCTGATCCCGCTGATCGACGTGCTGCTCGTGATTCTCATCTTCCTGATGATCACGACCACGTATTCCCGCTACACCGAACTGAAGGTCAACCTACCCACCGCCGAGGCTGAAAAAGCCACCGAGCGCCCGGGCCAGATCGTCGTGTCCGTCACTGCCAACGGCGTCTACTCTGTAGACAAGCAAGTGCTCGACACGCGCGATGTCACCAGCCTGGCCGACGCGCTGCGCAATGCCGCAGGCAAGGCCGGCGGCCCTGAGCCCATCGTCATCGTCAACGCCGATGCGCAGGCCGCGCACCAGGCGGTGGTGAATGTCATGGAAGCCGCACGTGTGGCCGGTCTCTCGCACCTGACCTTCGCTACGCAAACCGGCAACGCCCGCTAAGAGACTGTCTCTAAACCACCATCACGCCGCATGCCCGTCGCCCAGCACCGCCTTGCCAGCTTCGTCACCCGCCAATGGCAGCAACGCGGCTGGTTTGCGTGGGTGATGTGGCCGCTGTCTTGGCTGTTTGGCGGGGTGAGCGCCTTGCGCCGGCTGCTGTTCCGCACTGGCGTGCTGCGCTCAGTACGGCTGCCGATGCCGGTGGTGGTGATCGGCAACGTGACGGTGGGCGGGGCCGGCAAGACGCCCGCCGTGATTGCGCTGGCGTCGGCATTGGCTGAAGCCGGCCTGCGGCCGGGCATCGTCTCGCGCGGCTACGGTGCACAACTGAAGCATCCGCGCCCTGTGCGCGAACACTCCCGCGCAGAAGACGTCGGCGACGAACCGCTGCTCATCGCGCGCGCCACCGATCTGCCGGTGTGGGTCTTCCCTGATCGCGTGCTGTGCGCGCAGACGCTGCTGGCCTCGCACCCGGGCTGCAACGTGATCGTCTGCGACGACGGCCTGCAGCACTATCGCCTGCGCCGCGATATCGAAATCATCGTGTTCGACACGCGCATGGGAGGCAACGGCTTCCTGCTGCCCGCCGGCCCGCTGCGCGAGCCGATGACGCGCCGCCGTGACGCCACGCTCATCAACGATCCGAACTACCGTGCCACGCCCGACCGCCCGGACGTCTTCGGCATGCACCTCGAGCTGCAGGACGCCTACAACCTGGCCGACCCGGCGCTGCGCCGCCCGCTGGCCCAGTTCGCACGCGTCGAAGGCGGGCAATTGCTGGCCGCGGCCGGCATCGGCAACCCCGAGCGCTTCTTCGCTTCGCTGCGTGCCGCCGGCCTCAAGCCGAGCACGCTGCCGCTGCCCGACCACTACGATTTCGCCGACAACCCGTTCACCGACAGCCACGCCGAAGTCATCCTGATCACCGAAAAGGATGCCGTAAAATGCGGCCATCTCGACGACCCGCGCATCTGGGTGGTGCCGACCACACCGGTGGTCGACCCCGCGCTGGTCGAACAGGTCTGCCAGCGCGTACGCGCCCTGGCCGATCGCGCAACGCTCAAGGCAAGCGCACAATAACGCCACCCCATCCGCAGTACCGGCGCGCCGCCCTACCGTTTGGGCGGCCGCCACGGAGCCTCTACCGCCATGGACAATCGCCTGCTGGAAATCCTCGTCTGCCCGTTGTGCAAGGGCACGCTGCAACACGACCGCGCCAACAACGAACTCATCTGCCACGTCGACAAGCTGGCCTACCCCATCCGCGACGGGATCCCGGTCATGCTGGCTGACGAAGCGCGCCAGACCGTGGAAGGCACGCCGGTCGACCCGGCCTGATACGAAGGTCGCCGCCATGTCGCACGCGCCGTTCATCGCTGTCATTCCCGCGCGGCTGGCGTCCACGCGGCTGCCCAACAAACCGCTGGCCGATATCGACGGCAAGCCGATGGTGGTGCGCGTGGCTGAACGCGCGCATCAGTCGTCGGCCGCGCGCGTGGTGGTCGCCACCGATGCAGCGTCGGTCGCCGACGCCTGCATGCAGCATCACGTGGAAGCCGTGCTCACGCGCGCTGACCACGCCTCCGGCACCGACCGTCTGGCCGAAGTGGCCACCGTGCTCGGCCTTCCCGACGACGCCATCGTCGTCAACGTGCAAGGCGACGAACCGCTGATCGCGCCGACGCTGATCGACAACGTGGCCGCGCACCTGCGCGATCACCCCGACTGCGCCATCGCCACCGCTGCCCACCCCATCCACGACCCGGCCGACGTCTTCAACCCGAACGTCGTCAAGGTCGTGCTGGACGCTGCCGAGCGCGCACTGCTGTTCTCGCGGGCGCCGCTTCCCTGGGCGCGCGACACCTGGACGCCCGCCGTCATGGCGCAGTCCGCTGCGGAGCGCCCGCTGCCGGCCATGCCCGTGCTGCGCCATATCGGCATCTACGCGTACCGTGCCGGATTCCTGCGCCGCTTCCCCCAATTGGCCGCTACCCCCCTCGAACAAACCGAGCAGTTGGAGCAGCTACGCGCCATGTGGCACGGTGAGCGCATTGCCGTGCTGACCACGAATGACGCCCCCGCTGCCGGTGTCGATACCCCCGAAGACCTCGCCCGAGTGCGCGCTGCCTGGGCTGAACTGCTGACCCAGGACGGCCCCTGAAGCCGCTATTTCTCTGAACTTTGCGCGCGGGGCTGCCAAAACCCCGGCCCCGCCATGGCATAATCGCAAGGACGACAAGCCGCATGACGACGCCCACGCAGGCGCCACAGCGGCGACAGGGAGACAAATCGAGCCATGGGTGCCGCCGTCCGGCGGACGCCTGATTCCCCAGAGTCCGGTAAGGCTGGCGTCAACTTCGCCCGCTAGGCTGCCTGTTTGCGTCGATTGCGTCGCCATGGCTTGATCACCAGGCGTATTGGGAATCCGCCCTCTCGGACCGATTCCCAACGCGCTTCATAGAGCCTGACAGCGCGACAGGATTCGAAAACTTGAGGAACTCGTCACCATGCGGTTGATTCTGTTGGGCGCGCCCGGCGCCGGCAAAGGTACGCAAGCCAAATTCATCTGCGAAAAGTTCGGCATTCCGCAGATCTCCACCGGCGACATGCTGCGCGCGGCCGTCAAGGCAGGTACCCCGCTGGGTATCGAAGCGAAGAAGGTGATGGATGCCGGCGGCCTGGTGTCGGACGACATCATCATCGGCCTCGTACAAGACCGCCTGCAGCAGCCTGACTGCAAGAACGGCTACCTGTTCGACGGCTTCCCGCGCACCATTCCGCAAGCGGAAGCCATGAAAGATGCCGCCGTAGCAATCGACTACGTGCTGGAAATCGACGTGCCGTTCGACGCCATCATCGAGCGCATGAGCGGTCGTCGCGTGCACGTGGCATCGGGCCGCACGTACCACATCAAGTACAACCCGCCCAAGACCGAAGGCGTGGACGACGAAACCGGCGAAGCGCTGATCCAGCGCGATGACGACAAGGAAGAAACCGTGCGCAAGCGCCTGGACGTGTACGAGAACCAGACGCGTCCGCTGGTGGACTACTACTCGCAGTGGGCCGCCAACGGCAATGGCGCCGCCAAGGTTGCCCCTCCGAAGTACCGCAAGATCAGCGGCGTGGGCAACGTGGACGAAATCACGGCCCGCGTGTTCGGTGCCCTGCAGGACTAAGCGCACCCGCAAACACTCGCCAGGAAAAACGGCGCCTCGATCATGAGGCGCCGTTTTTTTTGCGCGATCGCCGGCCGCTTCGCGCTACCATATGACGTTGACGTAAACGTCAAGTAACTCGCAATCCACAAACGAGGAGACACGGCATGGAGATTCGCGATCAGGTATTCATCGTCACCGGCGGCGCGTCGGGACTGGGCGCAGGCACGGCACGTACGTTGGCGGAAGCCGGCGGCAAGGTGGTGATTGCGGACCTGAATGAGGCCGCCGGCACCGCACTGGCTCAGGAACTGGGCGGCCGCTTCGTGCGCTGCGACGTCACATCCGAAGCGGACGGGCAAGCCGTTGTGGAAGCCGCCACATCGCTGGGCACGCTGCGCGGGCTGGTGAACTGCGCGGGTATCGCCACGGCATCGCGCACGGTGGGCAAGACGGGGCCGCATCCGCTGGACCAGTTCGCACGTGTCATCAACATCAATCTGATCGGCACGTTCAACATGATCCGCCTGGCCGCGACGGCCATGGCCGGTAACACGCCCAACGCCGGCGGCGAGCGCGGCGTGATCATCAACACGGCATCGGTTGCAGCGTTTGACGGGCAGATTGGCCAGGCGGCCTACGCGGCGTCCAAGGGCGGCGTGGTGGCGATGACGCTGGCGATTGCACGTGACCTGTCGCGCGACGGTATCCGCGTGATGACGATTGCCCCCGGTATTTTCGAGACGCCGATGCTGCTCGGCATGCCGGCCGAAGTGCAGGACGCACTGGGCAAGATGGTGCCGTTCCCGCCGCGCCTCGGTAAGCCGGCGGAGTATGCGCAGCTCGCGCGCGCGATCGTCGAGAACCCGATGCTCAATGGCGAAACCATCCGCCTGGATGGCGCCATCCGCATGCAGCCGAAATAAGCGCGGCGGTCAGGTCACGAGGTGGCTGGCAGCGCCATCCGGCGAATCATCTGCCACGCCGCCTCGGCCGCCGGCGAGAGCGAGCGATCCTGCCGACGCGCCAGCACGATGGCGCGCGTTTCCTTTGGCGACAGCGGCACCGCCACCAAGGGCGACGACGACGGTAGCGGCAACGACAGCGACGGCACCACGCCTGCGCCGATACCCGCTTCCACCATGCCGAAAACCGCGCTGCTGTGGCCCATCTCCTGCGCGACATCAGGTTGAACGCCGTGGCGCAGGAAGATGCGGTCGATGAGCGGTCGGCTGCCCGAAGCATGGTCGAGCAGGACGACCGCCGTGCGATGCAGATCTTTCCAGCGCACGCTGCTGCGTTGCGCGAATGGATGATCCTTGCGACAGACGAGGCAGAACGGATCGATCAGCAGCGGCTCGGTCCATAGGCCCTCGGTATCGAGCGGCTCCACCACCACACCGAAATCTGCTCCGCCTGTGCGGATCAATTGCAGCGTGTCGACCTGCACGGAGTCACGCACGATCATGCGGATATCCGGATAGCGCACTGCGCACTCTGCCACGTACACCGGCATCAATCGGGTCGACACCGTTGGGCTGGACGCCACCACCACGCGCCCCCGCCGCTGCTCGCCCACCTGACGCGCCTGTTGCAACGTGTCGTCCAGATCAGCGACGAGGCGGTCAAGCGCCGTCGCCAGCGAGCGCCCCACTTCCGTCAGCACGACTTCGCGGGTAGTGCGATCGAGCAGCTTCAAACCCAGTTCGCCTTCCAGCTCCGAGATCGAGCGGCTCACGGCCGGCTGTGTCAGGCCGATGGTGTCGCCCGCGCGGCTGAAGCTGTGCGCACGTGCCACGGCGAGAAAGACACGCAATTGGCGCAGGGTCACATTCATGCTGACGACGTATGAATTGATTCGATCAATGCATTTGTATTCTAGATGGGGATGTTGTGCAATAGCGCCTATCCCGCCATCCAACCCGCGCCGTTACGTAACGGTGACTGCGCACGCACATGAAGATTCCGCTTCTGTCTCCGTTGTTGTCCCATATCGATGGGTTCATTCGCGCCATGCTGGTGATGGTCGCGCTGGCCCTGTTCTTCCCCGCGCTTGGCGCGAGCGACGGTCCGCTGCGGCTCGACATTGTCACCATCGTCGGCGTGTCGCTGGTGTTCTTCCTGCACGGCGCGGCGCTCTCGCGCGAGAAAATCGTGGAAGGCGCCCGCAACTGGCGCCTGCATCTGTTCGTGCAGAGCTGCACATTCATCCTGTTTCCGCTGATCGGCGCGGTCATCCTGTTTGCGTGCAAGCCGTTCATTCCGGCTGAGCTGCTGCTGGGCGTGTTCTATCTGTGCGCGCTGCCATCCACGGTTTCGTCGTCGGTGGCGATGACGGCAATGGCCAAGGGCAACGTGCCGGCCGCCATCTTCAACGCGACCATTTCAGGGTTGATCGGCATGATTGCCACGCCGCTGCTGATGAGCTTCGTGATCCAGGCCTCGGGCGCGGACCTCTCAGTCGGCAAGGCGCTGCTGGGCGTGGCCGAACAACTCTTACTGCCGTTCGTGCTGGGCCAGTTGCTGCGCCCGGTGCTCGGCGGCTTCATCAACAAACACAAGCCGATCATCAACAAGGTCGACCGCGCGGTCATCCTGCTGATCGTGTTCAACTCGTTTGCAGATTCGACGCACGCTGGTGTGTGGTCGAAGTATCCGTGGGAGACCATCGTGGCGGTGGCCGTCATGAGCGGCGCGCTGCTGTTCGTTGTGCTCGGTGCGACGACATGGCTGTCGCGGCGCGCGGGCTTCAATCTGGCCGACGAGATCACCGCCGTGTTCTGCGGCTCGAAGAAGAGCCTGGCGAACGGCGTGCCGATGGCGAAGATCCTGTTTGCCGGCAACCCCGCGCTGGGTCTGATCGTGCTGCCGCTGATGATCTATCACCAGTTGCAGTTGATCGTGTGCTCGACGCTGGCGCGCAGGTATGCGGATCGCGTTGCCCATGCGGAGGCAGGCGCAGGCGCCCCGGCCAGCCGCCCGGCTTGATCAGCGCAAGCCCATCAAACCAGCGAGTTCCGCTTCCCGCCAATGGTAGGTGCGCACCCAAGCGTGCCCGCCATCGGCAGTCTCCAGCCAATCCCGGCTGACCGGCACACCGCCCAGCGCTTCGTAAAAGCCGATCGCGGCGGTGTTCGCCTCGTACACCAGCAGATGCAATTGTGTAATGCCCTGAGCTGCGGCCCAGCGTGCCGCTTCGCCCATCAGGCGCTTGCCGACGCCATGGCCGCGTGACGCCGGCAGCAGATGCAGGTTGTCGACGAGCGCACCCCAAGGCGTGCCGTCTTCACGCAGGGTGCAGAGAAAACCAATGGTTTCGCCGTCCAGTTCGGCACACCACACGCATTGCCCTGCCACGGGTGCAGTCATGCGTTCATGCCACTTGGCCCGCATCTCAGCGTTGGCCACGTCGTCGAGATACGCATCGGACAGGATGCCGAGCCCGCGATACGCGCTCTGCCAGCTTCGCGTGTGGATGTCGGCGATGGTGCTGGCGTCAGACGCACCGCCTTCGCGCAGCACGAGCGTCGTCATGCGTCAGACGCCCGGGTTGCGCGATAACGGCGGGTTCTTGGCAAAGTAGGCCCGAATGCCGCGCAGGATGGCGTCGGCAAGCTGGTTCTGGTGGCCCAGATCGTTGAGCTTGGCTTCTTCTTCCGGGTTGGAGATGAACGCCGTCTCGACCAGGATCGACGGAATATCCGGCGCCTTGAGCACGGCAAATCCCGCCTGCTCGACCTGCCCCTTGTGCAGCCGGTTGATGCCGCCGATCTGGTCCAGCACCGCCTTGCCGACCTTCATGCTGTCGGTGATCTGCGCGGTGGTCGACAAGTCCAGCAGCACGCGCGTGACCTGCGCGTCTTTCGAGCCCAGATTCGCGCCGCCAATCATGTCGGCAGCGTTTTCCTTGTTGGCGAGCCACTTGGCCTGCGCGCTCGATGCACCACGATCGGACAGCACGAACACCGATGCCCCGCGCGCTTCCGGCGAGAGAAACGCATCGGCATGGATGGAGACGAACAGATCCGCCTGCACACGGCGCGCCTTCTGCACGCGCACGCCCAGCGGGACGAAGTAGTCGGAATCGCGCGTCATCATGGCGCGCATGTTGGGCTGGGCGTCGATCTTGGCTTTGAGCATGCGAGCGATCGACAGCACCACGTCTTTCTCGTGCGTGCCGGCACCGCCCGTGGCGCCCGGGTCTTCGCCGCCATGGCCGGGGTCGATGGCGACCGTGAGCAGGCGACGCATGCGCGGGCCGCTCGACGGCGCGCGCGGCACGGGTTGCTCGGGGATGATCTCCAGCGGCGGCGTGTTCGGCGCGTTGGCGAGCGTCGACGGAGGATTCGTAGAGGTCGCCGGCGGCACCTTGCGCGGCGGCGTGCGGTTGGCAAGCGCCGGGAGGTGCGGCTCTTCGATCGGCGGCCTGGTCGGGCTGCCGCCGCTGCTGCGGCGTGCCAGTGCGGCGATGGGGTCATCGTCATCCGACGGCGACGGCATCGGCGTGCCGCCCGACGCAGCAAAGCGCTCCTGCTTGCCCTCGGTGGCCTGCACGAGCTGCATCAGCGGGTCGGGCGGGTTGGTCGGATACAGATCGAAGACGAGCCGGTTGCGATAGCCCGCAATCGGCAGCAGCGTGAACACCTGCGGGTTGACGCTTTCCTTCAGGTCAAACACCAGGCGCACGACGCTCGGCCGGTTCTGGCCTACGCGCACCTGGCGGATGTACGGATCGTTCGGCGCGATCTTGGCAACCAGCTCGCGCAACGTCGGGTTCAGGTCCAGCCCGTCGATGTCGACCATCAGGCGATCCGGATCCTTGATGAGCTGATGCGTAGCCTTGAGCGCGACGTCGGACTCGATGGTCACGCGCGTGTAATCCTGGGCGGGCCACACGCGCACGGCGACGATGTTGGCGCCACGCGCAATCTGCGGGCCCACCAGGGTCAGGATGACCGTGCCTGCGCCGGCCTTCGCCATGCGCGTGAGCCATTGGCGGCGGGCCTGGCTCGGCAGGTTCGGATCATCCGGTTGGTCGGTCGGCAGATGCTTGATCAGCATGGGAACAGGTGTTGCAACGACTGTAAAAGTTGAAGGCCGGTCTGCGTGCGTGCGCTCAGACGTGCAAGGCGCGGTGCATGCTCAACGCCGTCATCGTAGGTTTCGTGCACAACGTCGACCGATAAAGCGATGTGCAGATCGGGCGTGCCGAGCAGCGCCTGGGCCTTCTCGGGCCATTCGACCAGGCACAGCGCGGGTTCGGCAAAGCAATCGCGGAACCCGGCATCAGTCCATTCTTCGGGATCGGCAAAGCGGTACAGGTCGAAGTGATAGACCTTTTGCGTGCCCGTAGTTCCGGCAACGTCGTACGGCTCGACCAGCGTATAGGTGGGGCTGCGCACGCGCCCGGTATGTCCGAGGCCGCGCAGAATGGCGCGCGAGAGCGTCGTCTTGCCCGCGCCCAGATCGCCCGAGAGTTGCACTTGCACGGGCCGCGGACCGAGTGCCAGCACGGCCTGCGCCAGCGCCGCGCCAAAGGCCGACGTGGCCGCTTCATCGACAAGCGAAAGCGTGCGCTCGGTGAGCGGAGGGGTAAGACCAGAAGGCGCGTCAGCAGGGAGCACGGTGGGCATTGCGTACAATTTAGGCATGTCCGCCACCCCCACGTCATCACCCGAAACGAACCTGGATGCACGCTTGCCAGCCGATGAGGCCGGCATGCACGCGCTTGTGGCGCAGATCCGCTCCTGGGGTGCCGAACTCGGCTTCGATGCAATCCGCATCGCCGATGTCGACCTGTCGCACGCTGAAGAAGGGCTCCAGACGTGGCTTGCGCAGGGGTTTCACGGTGACATGGATTATATGGCGAACCATGGCATGCTCCGCGCACGCCCGGCCGAACTTGTTGCCGGAACGGTACGCGCCATCGTCGCGCGGATGCCGTATCTGCCACATCTGGACGATCCGCGAATGGCCGGCAGCGACTGGCGCACCATCGAGTGGGATCGTCTGCGCCGCCCCGAAGACGCCACGATCTCGCTCTACGCACGTGGCCGCGACTATCACAAGGTGCTGCGCCAGCGGCTGCAGAAGCTGGCAGAAAAGATTGCTGGCGCCGTGGGGCCGTACGGCTTTCGCGTGTTCACCGATTCGGCGCCGGTGCTGGAAGTCGCACTGGCGACCAACGGCGGCCTGGGCTGGCGCGGCAAACACACGCTGTTGCTGGACCGCGATGCGGGCTCGATGTTCTTTCTCGGCGAAATCCTCGTCGACCTGCCGTTTCCCGCTGATCCGCCCGTGGAGCCCCACTGCGGCAACTGCACGCGCTGCATCGACGTGTGCCCTACGCAGGCCATCGTCGCGCCATACACGGTGGACGCACGCCGTTGCATCTCGTACCTGACCATCGAGCACAAGGGCAGCATCCCGGTCGAGCTGCGCCCGGCGATGGGCAACCGCGTCTATGGCTGCGACGACTGCCAGCTCATCTGCCCGTGGAATAAGTTTGCAGTGCCGGCCAACCTGCCTGACTTTGACGTGCGCAACGGCTTGGACGCGGCCACGCTGGCTGATCTGTTCAACTGGACCGACGCCGAATTCAACCAGCGACTGGAAGGCAGTCCGATCCGCCGCATCGGGCACGAGCGCTGGCTGCGCAACATTGCCGTGGCGATCGGCAACGCACTGCGCGCCCCGCTGCCGAATACCACGCGCGCGCAACTGATTACCGCCTTGAAAGCACGCGCCGATGACGCCTCGGAACTCGTGCGGGAACACGTGGCCTGGGCGCTGGCACAGACGACGTGAGCGCTCGCTCGGGTTAGGCACGCCAACGCATCAGGACTGTGATGCGCCTTTAATCTGCCTTTCCAAGTTGCCACGCCGATTGGTTTAAAAATCCAACAAAGTGCGTGTAGCACAAAACCGCGAATACCTGCTTAACGCTCACGCCAGCGAGGCCTTATACCGCCTAGTACGCAAACGCTTGCGCATCAGGGCAGACACTAATTGTTTGCAAATAAAATATCGGGAAAATGGCGGCTTAATCTCAAACCGCCCATTTCGATGTTTTCCGCTCTTGTTCATCTCCGTTGCGCATTGCAGGTTGCTGCGCGTGCCCGTTCATCCAGGATGGCACGCGCGTGGCGCGGCGGCGTCATGGGCGCGATGCTCTGCGTCGCGTGCGCGAGCCCGGCATGGGCAACGGTGAACGTCGAGGGTGTGCCGTTCGACGACGCCGCACGTGTGGCCGGCCGCGAACTGCTGCTCAATGGCACGGGCCTGCGTTCAGTGTTTGTCATCAAGGGCTATGTCGCAGGCTTGTACCTGCCCGAGCGTGCGAAGAACGCGGCGGTCATCCTCGGCATGAAGGGGCCGAAGCGGCTGCAGATCCACCCGCTGCGTGATGTGGGCGCCGATACGTTCATCCGCGCGCTGAACGACGGCATCCACCGCAACCAAACAGAAATTCAAATGCAGAGGCTGGCCGACCGTCTGACGCAGTTGGAAGACGCGATGCGCCAGATCGGCTCCACCAAGCGTGGCGACACCATCAACTTCGACTACGCGCCCGATGCCGGCACCACCATCAGCATCAATGGCGTGGCGCGCACCAAAGCCATCCCCGGCGAAGACTTCTACCAGGCTGTGCTCAGCATCTTCATCGGCAACAGCCCGGTCGACCGCGATCTGAAAAGCGGGCTGCTCGGAACCTGACAATCTGACGATTGGCTTTTCAGGGTTTCCCCGGTTGCCGTGTGGTTGGCGTTTGCGGTTGTGCTATTCAGCAGTTTCCCCACAAGAACGCAGAACGCACACCAAGCCACAAGGAGGATGACGATGACCAAGGGACGACTGATCGCCAGCCTGATCGCAGTCGCTGGAACGCTGTTATGCGGGCCGGCGCTGGCCGACAACTACCCCGCCAAGCCGCTCAAGCTGATCATTCCGTTTCCGCCGGGCGGCACGACGGACATCGTGGGGCGAGGCGTGGCCGATCAGCTTGCCAAAGTGCTGGGCCAGCCCGTGGTGGTGGAAAACAAGGGCGGCGGCGGCGGTTCAATCGGCGCCGATGCCATCGCCAAGGCTGTGCCGGATGGCTACACGATCGGCATCGCCACCGTCTCTACGCATGCTGTCAACCCGGCGTGCAACCCGAAGCTTTCGTACGACCCGCTCAAGGACTTCAAGCCGATCACCAACCTGGCCACCGTGGCCAACGTGATTGCGGTCAACCCGACCTTTCCGGCCAAGAACTACAAGGAATTTGTCGCAGCGTTGACGGCGAACCCCGGCAAATATTCGTTCGCGACGTCGGGCACCTGCGGTATCGGCCACATGCTGGGCGAAGAGTTCAAGGTGCTGACCAAAACACAGATGGTCCATGTGCCGTATCGCGGCGCAGGGCCGGCATTGAACGACGTGCTGGCCAACCAGGTGCCGATCATGGTCGACAACCTGCCCTCGTCCATGCAGTTCATCAAGGGTGGCAAGTTGCGGCCGATCGTGGTGGCGTGGAATAAGCGCATCGATAGCCTGCCGGACGTGCCCACCTTTGCCGAAGTCGGCCTGAAGGACGCAAATGACCCGGCGTGGTACGGACTCGTCGCACCGGCCGGCACGCCGGACGACATCATCCGCAAGCTCAACGAAGCTTCGGTCAAGGCACTGAAAGATCCGGGCCTGGTCGATCGATTCCGCGGTGCCGGTGCCGAGCCCGTCGGCAATACGCCTCAGCAATATACGGCCGAGATCAAGCGCGAATTCGACAAGATGCGCACGCTGGTCAAGCAGCAGAACATCAAGCTGGATCAGTAGCGCGGCCCGCCCAGGGGCCTGTGCTAGATTCGCAAGATTGTTTTTTGCGCCGGCCCCTGTCATGCCATCCCCTTTCGACGCCGTTCTGGAAGCGCCCTTCGGCAAGCTGGGCGTGCGCGTGGCCGACGGCGCCCTGCGTGAACTCGTTTACCTGCCCGATAGCACGCCCCTCGTCGATTCATCAGACGCGTTGATCGCCAGGCTGGCCCGCCAGCTCGACGCGTACTACGACAATCCCCGCGCGACCTTCGATATCCCGCTCGCGCCCGCCGGCACCGATTTTCAGCGCCGCGTGTGGCAGGCCATCAGCGCCATCCCGTGCGGCAGCGTCATCACTTACGGCACCATCGCGCAACAGATCGGCAGCGTGCCGCGCGCGGTCGGGCAGGCGTGCGGCGACAACTGGTTCCCGATCCTCATTCCGTGCCACCGCGTGGTGAGTACGTCCGGCATCGGCGGGTTTTCGCATCACACGGATGGCTACCTGTTGAACATCAAGCACTGGCTGCTGCGCCACGAAGGCGTGATGCTGATATGAGAAAGGCCGCACAGAAAGACGCCGAAGCGCCGGCCCAGCCGCCACAAAGCGCAGATGCTATCCAGCGCTTTTGCGACGCGCTGTGGCTGGAAGATGGCCTCGCTCGCAATACGCTCGATGCGTACCGGCGCGACCTGACGCTCTACGCGCACTGGCTGGCCGAGCGCAGCAAGTCCATCGCCGAAACCGAAGACGGTGACCTGGCGGATTACTTTGCCGCACGCCATGCCGAGAGCCGCGCATCGTCCGCCAACCGGCGCCGTACGGTGTTCAAGCGTTTCTTTCAATGGGCGTTGCGCGAGCATGTGGTGAGCACCGATCCGTCGCGCCTGCTACCGACCGCCAAGCAGCCGCCGCGCTTTCCGAAGACGCTGTCCGAAACGCAAGTCGAAGCGCTCATCAACGCGCCGGATGTCGACACGCCGCTCGGCCTGCGCGACCGCGCGATGATCGAGCTGATGTATGCGAGCGGGCTGCGCGTGTCGGAAATCGTCGCGCTGAAAACGGTGGAAGTCGGCCTGAACGAAGGTGTGGTGCGCGTAGTTGGCGGCAAAGGCGGCAAGGATCGTCTGGTGCCGTTTGGCGCCGAAGCGGGCGACTGGCTGCGGCGTTATTTACGCGATGGCCGCACGGCGCTGCTCGGCGAGCGCACGGCGGACGCGCTGTTCGTCACCGCGCGCGGCGACGGCATGACGCGCCAGGCCTTCTGGTATCTCATCAAGCGCTATGCGCTGCTCGCCGATATCCACGCGCCGCTGTCGCCGCACACATTGCGGCATGCGTTTGCCACGCACCTGCTCAACCACGGCGCAGACTTGCGTGTCGTGCAGATGCTGCTCGGCCACGCGGATATTTCCACCACGCAGATCTACACCCACGTCGCGCGCGAGCGGCTGCGCACGCTGCACGCGCAGCACCATCCGCGCGGATAGCGATCGTTCTTCCCTGCCCCGTATGAGCAAGTCCAAGCACGTTTCCGAGACGCCCGCCACACAATACCTCAAGGCACATGGCGTGGCCTTTACCGAACACACCTACGACTACGTCGACAAGGGCGGCACCACCGAGTCATCCCGCCAACTTGGCGTGGACGAACACGCCGTCGTCAAGACGCTCGTCATGGAAGACGAGCACGCCAAGCCGCTGATCGTGCTGATGCACGGCGATTGCTCGGTCTCGACCAAGAACCTCGCGCGGCAAACCGGCCGCAAGAACGTGCAGCCGTGCAAGCCCGAGGTTGCGCAGCGGCATAGCGGCTACCTCGTCGGTGGCACATCGCCGTTTGGCGTGCGTAAGGCGATGCCGGTGTACGTGGAGGCGAGCGTGCTGGAGCTGGAGCGCATCTACATCAACGGTGGGCGGCGCGGCTTTCTGGTGAGCCTGGCGCCCAGCGTGCTGACGTCGGTGCTGAACGCGCAGCCCGTCGATTGTGCAAACCCCGATTGAAACGAATGCCGCCGCTGGGGCACGCTTGCGGCCACGCTACAATCCCGCAGCCTGATTTCTCACATTCCATATGTCACCAGTCGTCGCAACCGTCATTTTTGCCGTAGCCGCCTACCTGATCGGCTCGATTTCGTTTGCCGTGGTGGTGAGCCGCGCCATGGGTCTGGCAGACCCGCGCACCTACGGCTCGGGCAACCCCGGCGCCACCAACGTGCTGCGATCGGGCAACAAGAAGGCAGCCATCCTCACGCTGCTCGGCGATGCGGCCAAGGGCTGGCTGGCGGTGTGGCTGGCGCTATTCCTGGCGCCGCGCTTTGGCGTAGATGAGACCGGCATCGCGCTGGTGGTGATCGCCGTGTTCCTAGGTCACCTGTATCCAGTGTTCCATCGCTTTGCGGGCGGCAAGGGCGTCGCCACGGCGGCGGGCATTCTCCTGGCGCTGAACGTGTGGCTTGGGCTGGCAACGCTGGCTACGTGGCTCATCATCGCCGTGTTCTTCCGTTATTCGTCGCTGGCGGCGCTGGTGTCGGCGGTGTTCGCACCGTTCTTCTACGTGCTGATGAATGGCTTCGACTGGATTGCCGGGGCGGTTGCGCTGATGGCGGTGCTGCTCATCGCGCGCCACCGCGCCAATATCGCCAAGCTGCTGGCCGGCAAGGAAAGCCGCATCGGCGAGAAGAAAAAAGCCGCCTAATTGCGCAGCTCGGCGCGCACCGAATGCGCGCGCCGATGTTCCCCCGGCGGCCGGCCCGTGTGCCGCCGGATCAACCGCCGGAAGGCGGACATGTCCTGATAGCCGCACTGCTCGGCAATCGTCGTCAGGCTCAGCGTGCTGACTTCCAGTAAGTGGCACGCGCGCTCCACGCGCAGCCGGTGCAGCAATTGCAACGGCGACATCCCCACCGTTTTCGTGAAATGCCGCAGCAGCGTCCGCTCGCTGGTTGAGGCGACGGCGGCAAGCTTCCCCAGATCAAACGGTTCGTGCAGATGCTGTTGCAGGTAACGGCGCGCGCGCAGCACGACGCTGTCGCGGATAGCCGGTTTGCTGCGCAGCCAGATGCCGATGGCCTCGCCGCGGGAGGGGTGGTCGAGCACCGTATTGCCCAGCGTGCGCGCAAGCCGCGCATCAGCCAGCCGCGCGACCACGCGATGCATGAGCGCCACGCCATGCTCCATCGCCCGCGCTGTGATGACGTTGCCGCTGCTGACGATAGCCTGCGCTGGCGCGGCTTTCAGATGCGGAAAGTAGCCCTGCACCCAACCTGCGATGAGCCATGTCACCGTCAACCGTTGGCCGGCGGGCAGCACGTCAGCCAGCATCGCCACACCTGTGAAGGACGACGCCACCAGCCGCCCCGCATCCAGATAACGGCGGATCGTGGCGCGCTCCACTTCCAGCAACGCCAGACGCTGCTCCAGCGTGCCGATGTGATCGAAATGCAGCGGGGGGACGATCAACGCATCACCAAGCTGCGTGCCATCTTCCGGTAATGCGTCACAAGGGCACGCGAGCGTTTCTGCCGCAGCCTGCCAACGAGCTGGGTCCCGCGCGATGAGGCGCCAGCCGAACACCGGCGTCTTGGCGGCATTGGCCCGCTTGCCGGCTTGCATGGAAGCCAGCGCATTGGCCACGCCGAGCGTGTCGGCAGCGGTCGCCAGCGTTGAGAAAGCGGCGTCGGGAAAGGTCAGCAGGTCGATTGTTGGCATGCCCGAGTATAGGCGCCAGGGGCAATCTGCGTGGCGATATTGACCCCAACTCTGGCGGGAATACCTCTTCCGAATCTGAATCACCCGATTGACGATGCGACGGTGGCTGCGCACAGACGCAACCGCCCATAACAACACCGACATCAGGAGACAACGCACGATGCAGCAATTCATGCAGGGATTCGCACTGCGCGGCACGCTCGCCATGGCCGCGCTTGCGGCGCTGGCCGGCTGCGCCGGCACAGACAGCGGCTGGGCCACGCCTTCGGACACCGGCCTTTCGGCCGAAATCAGCCGCACCCGCTTCGGCATTCCGCACGTCCGCGCCAACGATTACGCCAGCCTCGGCTTCGGCATGGCCTATGCCTATGCGCAGGACAACGTGTGCCTGCTCGCCGATCAGGTCGTCACCGTCAACGGCGAGCGCTCGAAGACATTCGGGCCGGACGGCACCGTCGTGGTGTCGTTCAAGCCGGTGCCCAATACGCAAGCAGATGCCTTCTTCAAGAGTGCGTTTGATGAAGCTGGCCTGCGCGCTGGCTATGCGCAAATGTCGCCTGAAGCGCGCGAGCTGCTGCGCGGTTACATCGCGGGCTACAACCGCTATCTGAAAGACACGCCGGCCGCCAACCGCCCTGCGGCCTGCCGCAATGCCGAATGGGTGCGCCCCCTCACGATGGCCGACATGATGCTGATGGGCGAAGAAAAGGCCATCCAGGCCAGCGCAGGCGCCATGCTGGCGAGCATCGTCACGGCGCAGCCGCCGGGCGGCGCGCCTGCCTCCGCCGTCATTGCACCGCATGCCGTCGACACCGCCGCACTCGACCGCGACCTGCAACTGCGCGACATGCCGATCGGCTCCAACGGTTGGGCCTTCGGCAAGGCCGCCACGGACAACGGCCGCGGCGTGCTGCTCGGCAACCCGCACTTTCCCTGGACGACCACCAACCGCTTCTATCAAGTCCACCTGACCGTGCCCGGCAAGCTGGACGTGATGGGCGCGTCGATTGCCGCCTTCCCGGTCGTCAGCATCGGCTTCAACAAAGACGTGGCATGGACGCACACCGTCTCAACCGGCCGCCGCTTCACGCTGTTCGAACTGAAGCTTGCCCAGGGCGATCCGACCACCTACCTGATCGACGGCAAGCCGCACAAGATGACCACGCGCACGGTGGCCTTTGACGTGAAGCTGCCGGACGGCCGCATCGAGCGTCGCACGCACACCTTCTACAACACGGTGTACGGCCCCGTGCTGTCGATGCCCGCCGGCGGCATGCCGTGGACCTCGCAGAAGGCCTACACGCTGCGCGACGCCAATCGCAACAACACGCGCTCCATCGATACGTGGCTGCATATCGCACAGGCCAAGGACGTGGCAGGCATCCGGCAAGCCATCAGCAATCTCGGCATTCCCTGGGTCAACACGATTGCCACCGACCGCAACGGCCGTGCGCTGTTTGCCGACGTGTCGACCACGCCGGATGTGTCGGCTGAAACGCTCAAGCGTTGCGCGCCGTCTCCGCTGGCCGACAAGCTCTTCAAGGGCGCGGGATTGGTGCTGCTCGACGGCTCACGCAGTGCGTGCAACTGGCAGGTCGATCCGGCATCGCCCGTGCCAGGCCTGGCGGCGCCCGCACGCATGCCGGTGCTGGAGCGCGATGACTACGTCGCCAACAGCAACGACAGCTCGTGGCTGAGCAATCCGGCGCAGAAACTGACGGGCTTCTCGCCGGTGATGGGCTCGACCGACGTGCCGCAACGCCTGCGCACCCGCGTCGGCCTCATCGAGATCGAGCGCCGCCTCGCCGGCACCGACGGGCTGCCCGGCAACAAGGTCAACCTGCCGAACCTGCAGGCGATGATCTTCCGCGACGCCAACCTCGCCGGCTACCTCGTGCGCGACGATCTGCTGGCCGCCTGCAAAGCCACGGCCAACCCCGATGCCGATGTGCGCGACGGCTGCGCTGCCCTTGCGCAATGGAACCTCACGGACAACGTCGACGCTCGCGCTGCACACCTGTTCCGCGAGTTCTGGATGCGCGCCAAGGACATCCCGCATGTCTACGCGGTCGACTTCAACCCCGCTGATCCGATCCACACACCGCGCAACCTGCGCATGAGCGATGCAACCGTGCGCACGGCCGTGTTCAAAGCGTTGAAGGATGCCGTGGGCGCCGTCCGCACGGCCGGCTTTGCGCTGGACGCACCGCTGGGCACGGTTCAGGCGGCACACGCGCCGGGCGGCGACATCGCCCTGCACGGCGGCGAGGAGTACGAAGGCGTGCTGAACAAGCTGCAAAGCACGCCGATCGGACCGAAGGGCTTGCAGGTGTATTTCGGCACGAGCTACATCCAGACTGTCACGTTCGACGATCAGGGGCCGGTTGCCGATGCGCTTCTGACCTACGGTGAATCGACCGATCCTGCATCGCCGCATGCGTTCGACCAGATGCGCGAGTTCTCTGCGAAGCGCTGGAACCGGCTGCCGTTCTCGGAAGCCGCCATCGCCGCGGATCCGGCACTGAAGGTGACCAAGCTGTCGCAGTGAAGTTTTGCCACCGCAAATGCAAACGCCCCGCTCGTGCGGGGCGTTTTGCTTGCGAGCGCGACGCGCTCAGTCGCGGAAGTTATTGAAATCCAGCGGCGTGTCGCTCACGTCCTTGCGCAGCATGGCGATCACGCTTTGCAGGTCATCCCGCTTGGCGCCGGTCACACGCACCGCATCGCCCTGAATGCTTGCCTGCACCTTGATCTTGCTGTCCTTGATCGTCTTGACGATCTTCTTGGCCAAGTCGCCAGAGACGCCCTTCTTGATCTTGACGACCTGCTTCATCTTGTCGCCGCCGATCTTCTGCTTGTCCTGGTAATCAAGGAAGCGCACGTCGACGTTGCGCTTGGCGAGCTTGTTCATCAGCACATCGTTCACCTGGCCGATCTTGAAATCGTCATCGGCAAACAAGGTCAGTTCCTGCTCCCTGTGCTCGACCCGGGAGTCCGAGCCCTTGAAGTCGAATCGCGTCGAAATCTCTTTGTTGGCCTGTTCCACGGCGTTCTTCACTTCCACCATGTTGGCTTCGCATACCACGTCAAACGACGGCATCGTGTTCTCCTTGCAGACTTGAATTCGGGTTGCTGCGGCGCCTCGCTGCGGGTGCCGCGCGTGCCATGGCTTCTATAATCTCGGCTTTCCCAGCAGATTTGGCGCCATGGCGTTGCTCGACACGCATTATCCCCTAGGCCAGCACAACACGTTCCGTTTTGAGGCCACCGCCCGCTACGCCGTGCATGTGCGCACGCCGGAAGACATTCCCGCGGCGCTGGCCGACCCGCGCGTGCAGGGCCTGCCTGTGCTGGTGCTGGGTGGTGGCAGCAACGTCGTGCTCACGCGCGATTTCGAAGGCCTCGTGCTGCTGATGGAGATTCCGGGCATCGCCGCCGGCCAAAGCACGGTCGACGGCCGCGAAGTCCACACCGTCACCGCAGGCGGCGGCGAATCGTGGCACGGCCTGGTGGCTCACACCGTCTCCCATGGGTTGCCTGGGCTGGAAAACCTCGCACTGATTCCCGGCACGGTGGGCGCGGCGCCCATCCAGAACATCGGCGCATACGGCGTCGAGATCAAGGACCGCTTCCACTCCCTGCGCGCATACGACCGCCACGCCGGCGAGTTCGTCACCCTTACCGCCGCCGATTGCGCCTTTGGCTACCGCGACAGCGTCTTCAAACGCGCCGGCGCCGATCGCTACATCATCACCGAGGTCACGTTCGCCCTACCACTCAACTGGCAGCCCGACACGCACTACGCCGAACTCGCACGCGAGCTGGCCGCGCAAAACATCGCCAGCCCGACGGCGCAGGACATCTTCGATGCCGTGGTCACCATCCGCCGCCGCAAGCTGCCCGACCCGGCGGAGATCGGCAACGCGGGCAGCTTCTTCAAGAACCCTATCGTCGATGCCGCTACGCGCGATGCGCTGGCCGCGCGCTTCCCGAATCTGGTCGGGTATGCGCAGCCGGACGGCACCTACAAGCTCGCCGCCGGCTGGTTGATCGATCAATGCGGCTTCAAGGGGCGACAGAGCGGTGCTGTGGGCGTGTATGAGAAGCAGGCGCTGGTGCTGGTGCACCGTGGTGGTGGCAGCGCGGTCCAGTTGATGACGCTGGCGCGTGAGATCCAGGACGCGGTTCAAGCGCGCTTTGGCGTGCGCATCGAACCCGAACCCGTGGTGGTGTAAATGGCCCGGCGGAGGGGCTTCTTGAGCACCTTGCGCCACATCGCGTCCGTCTGGACCCAGGCAACCCTCGCCTGACGTACCCGCGGTCGACCCAATGGCCTAAAATGGCAGGTTTGACCCTACGACCTCCCTTTTCGCGTTCCATTTCATGACCACCGAAACCTTTGACGGCGTCCGCCTGACCACCAAGGCCAATGTGTACTTTGACGGAAAGTGCGTCAGCCACAGCTTTACCCTGCCCGACGGCACCAAGAAGTCCGTGGGTGTGGTGCTGCCGGCCACGCTGACCTTCGGCACGGCCGCCGCCGAGATCATGGAGTGCGTGGGCGGTTCGTGCGAATACAAGCTCGACGGCACCGATGAGTGGAAGACGTCCGCCGCCGGCGAAAGCTTTCAGGTTCCGGCCAACTCGAAGTTCGACATTCGGGTGACCGAGGCCTACCACTACATCTGCCACTATGCCTAAGCGCGCCTAAGCGCCAGCAGCGATCATCTGAAGAGAAAGAGTATGGAAACCATCCTGCAACACGTTCCCGTCGGCCAGAAGGTCGGCATTGCCTTCTCCGGCGGTCTCGACACCAGCGCCGCGCTGCGCTGGATGAAGAACAAAGGCGCCCTGCCGTACGCCTATACCGCCAATCTCGGCCAGCCCGACGAGGAAGACTACGATGCCATCCCGCGCAAGGCCATGGAGTACGGTGCAGAGAAGGCCCGCCTGATCGAGTGCCGCCCGCAACTTGCCAATGAAGGCATTGCCGCCATCCAGGCCGGCGCCTTCCACATCAGCACCGGCGGCATCACGTACTTCAACACCACGCCGCTGGGCCGCGCCGTGACCGGCACCATGCTGGTCGCCGCCATGAAGGAAGACGACGTCAACATCTGGGGCGACGGCTCGACCTTCAAGGGCAACGACATCGAGCGCTTCTACCGCTACGGCCTGCTGACCAACCCGGCACTGAAGATCTACAAGCCGTGGCTGGACCAAGCCTTCATCGACGAGCTGGGCGGCCGCGCCGAAATGTCGGCCTTCATGACCAAGGAAGGTTTCGGCTACAAGATGAGCGCCGAAAAGGCCTACTCGACGGACAGCAACATGCTGGGCGCCACGCACGAGGCCAAGGATCTGGAGCACCTGAACAGCGGCATCCGCATCGTCAACCCGATCATGGGCGTGGCGTTCTGGAAGCCGGAAGTCGAGGTCAAGGCGGAAGAAGTGTCGGTCACCTTCGACGAAGGCCGTCCGGTCGCCGTCAACGGCCGCGAAATCGCCGACCCGGTGGAGATGTTCCTGGAGCTGAATCGCATCGGTGGCCGCCACGGCCTGGGCATGAGCGATCAGATCGAGAACCGCATCATCGAAGCCAAGAGCCGCGGCATCTACGAAGCCCCGGGCATGGCGCTGCTGCACATCGCCTACGAACGCCTGGTGACCGGCATCCACAACGAAGACACCATCGAGCAGTACCGCATCAACGGCCTGCGCCTCGGCCGTCTGCTGTACCAGGGCCGCTGGTTCGACCCGCAAGCGATCATGCTGCGCGAAACTGCCCAGCGCTGGGTCGCTCGCGCCGTGACCGGCACCGTCACGCTGGAACTGCGTCGCGGCAACGACTACTCGATCCTGAACACCGAATCGCCGAACCTGACCTACGCACCTGAGCGTCTGTCGATGGAGAAGGTCGAAGACGCACCGTTCAGCCCCGCCGACCGCATCGGCCAACTGACCATGCGCAACCTGGACCTGATGGACACGCGCGACAAGCTGGCCATCTATTCGAAGGCTGGCCTGCTGTCGCTGGGTACCGCCAACGCACTGCCCCAACTCGACGGCGGCAAGAAGTAACTACCTGCCGCGTCAAAGCAAAAAGGCCGCTCCGACGTCAATCGGAGCGGCCTTTTTCATGACTGCAGACTTGGGCTGCTGGGCTCAATAGCGCCCGCAGAGCAGGTATTCCATCAGCGCCTTCTGCACGTGCAGGCGGTTTTCCGCCTCATCCCACACGACGCTTTGCTTACCGTCGATGACGGCTGCCTCGACTTCCTCGCCGCGGTGCGCGGGCAGGCAGTGCATGAACAGCGCATCGGGTTGCGCGCGCTGCATCATCGCCTCGGTGACCATCCAGTCGCCAAAGGCTTTCTTGCGCGCTTCGTTCTCGGCTTCGTAGCCCATGCTGGTCCACACGTCGGTGGTCACCAGATGCGCGCCATCGCAGGCTTCGAGCGGGCTTTCGAACACGTGCACAAACGGCAAAGCGGAATCGGCCACCATGGCCGGATCAAGCTGATAGCCCTTCGGTGCAGAAAAATGGAAGCGGAAACCCAGAATCTCAGCCGCCTGGATCCACGTGTACGCCATGTTGTTGGCATCGCCCACCCACGTGACGGTCTTGCCCTTGATGGGGCCCCGCTGCTCGATGAAGGTGAAGATGTCGGCCAGCACCTGGCACGGGTGGTATTCGTTGGTCAGCCCGTTGATGACAGGCACGCGCGAATGCGCGGCAAACCGTTCGATGATCTCCTGCCCGAAGGTGCGGATCATGATGATGTCGGTCATACGCGAGATGACCTGCGCGGCGTCTTCGATCGGCTCACCGCGCCCCAGTTGGGAATCGCGCGTGTTCAGGAAGACCGCGTGGCCGCCAAGCTGGTGAATGCCAGCTTCGAACGACAGGCGCGTACGCGTGGAATTCTTCTCGAAGATCATAGCCAGCGTGCGGTCGTGCAGCGGGTGCCACGTTTCGTAGTTCTTGAACTTGGCCTTGAGGATCGCGGAACGGTCCAGCAGGTATTCGTACTCTTCCAGCGAAAAGTCCTTGAACTGCAGGTAGTGCTTGATCGAGCTTGGTGGGTTCATAAAACAACGAAGGCGGCCTGCAGATGACGCACCGGGAACATCCCGTGACACGTCGCCCTAGCCGCCTTGCCTGTTGAAGATTCAGTCCATCATACGGGATCGCCACCCATTTGGCGAGTTTCGCGCCTGCGCGGGCGGCTACCATAAAGGCCCTGGTGAAAGGCCGATGAAAGTCTTATATAAGATATAATACTGGCTGCCTCGGATGCTCCAACCGTCCGCAAACCGGCACAACGAGCCGGCCCGTCCGGTTCACGAATCGGCAACCAGGCAGGCGCATCATCCGCACCACAAGTGCACCCCGCTCGAACGTTGCAGCACCCGCACGGTCGAAGTCGTTTGCAAATCTCCACAGCCCCACGCAGTCCATGGCAGCCAACCCCCGCCAATTCTTTATCCAGGGCGTCACCCGCGACGGAAAGACCTTCCGCCCGAGCGACTGGGCCGATCGGCTGTGCGGTGTGATGGCGCAGTTCCGACCCGCCGGTGATTCCGGAGATCCCCGCTTCACCTACTCCCCCTATGTGCGCCCGGTCATGTCGGGCGGCATCCGCAGCGTGTTCGTCGACGAGCGCCTGCGTGACATCGAACCCAAGGCCCTGGATTTCGTGCTGAACTTCGCGCACGACAACAATCTGCAGCTCGTGGAAGCCTGCATCCTGCCCGAAGGCGGCACGCCCGCGAAAGCCTGATCCCCTAAGAACGCCGCTCCACTCGGCGCCTCGCACATTGGGAGCGCGCAGAATGCAAAAAGCCCGTCCAAAGACGGGCTTTTTTATCGTCGGAGCGCGACGTTGCGTGTCGCACCATGCCGGCTAGGCCGGCATCACCCCGAACTTAGGCAGCCATTGCCTTGATGGCAGCGGACAGACGCGACTTGGCGCGTGCAGCCTTGTTCTTGTGGACGATCTTCTTGTCAGCGATGCTGTCGATCGTGCTTTGGGCGGTCTTGAATGCAGCAGCGGCTGCAGTCTTGTCGCCAGCGGCCACGGCCTTGCGGACGCCCTTGATTGCGGTACGCAGACGCGAGCGCAGAGCCGAGTTGTGAGCGTTCTGAACGACGGCTTGGCGTGCGCGCTTGCGTGCTTGTGCGGTGTTTGCCATGGAAAAATCCCTGAAGAAACGGTAGCAAGCGCCCCGGGAGACACGGAAGGCCGAAGCGCGCAAATTGGTGAAAGACGGCAATTATACGCAGACTTCCGCGCCCAACGCAAACCCTGTTGTGAAATCGCCCGGATGACGGCAGTTTGCGGCTTTTGCGGCACTTTTGGGCGCATGACGAGCCGGTCCCTATAATACGGCCGCAATTGTGCCCTCCGGTCACGTCAGTCACGCCGGGCGCGAACCCCGCATGGCGCCGTCGGTCAGACCGCCATCGCCGTGTTTGCCTCCCAGACGGCGCCCAACCAAGCATTCATCTTGAATCTCCTCAAAACACTCGCCACGATCAGCGGCCTGACGATGCTCTCGCGCATCACGGGGCTCATTCGCGAGACGCTGATCGCCCGTGCCTTTGGTGCATCGGTGTACACCGATGCCTTCAACGTCGCCTTCCGCATCCCGAACCTGCTGCGCCGGCTTTCGGCGGAGGGCGCGTTCTCCCAAGCGTTCGTGCCGATCCTGGGCGAATTCAAGAATCGCCAAGGGGAAACCGAAACACGCGCATTGGTCGACTCGGTGGCCACGGTGATGACGTGGTTCCTGGTGGTCATCTCGGCGCTGGGCGTGATCGGTGCCCCGTTGATCGTCACCGCTGTCGCGACGGGCTTCAAGGCGCACGAGAACCAAGCCTATATCTCGGCGATCTTCATGACGCGCGTGATGTTTCCGTACATCGGGCTCGTGTCGTTGGTGGCGCTGGCGTCGGGCATTCTGAATACGTGGCGGCAGTTTGCGGTGCCCGCTTTCACGCCGGTGCTGCTGAACCTGTCGTTCATCGTGGCAGCGGTGTTTGTGGCGCCGTACCTTGATACCCCTATCTACGCGCAGGCCTATGCGGTGATGGTGGGCGGCATCCTGCAGCTGGCCATTCAGATTCCGTCATTGCGCCGCGTGGGCATGCTGCCGCGCGTGTCGTTCAACGTGCGCGCGGCGTGGCATCACCCGGGCGTGCGACGCGTGCTTAAGCAGATGCTGCCGGCCACGCTGTCGGTGTCGGTCGCGCAGATCAGCCTGATCATCAACACCAACATTGCATCGCGCCTGCCGACGGGCAGCGTGTCGTGGCTGAACTACGCAGACCGGCTGATGGAATTCCCGACCGCACTGCTGGGTGTGGCGCTCGGGACGATCCTGCTGCCAAGCCTGTCGAAGGCAAGCGCCGACAACAACCGTGAAGAGTACTCGTCGCTGCTCGACTGGGGCCTGCGGCTGACGGTGCTGCTCGCAGTGCCGTCGGCGGTGGGGCTGTTCGTGTTTGGCGCGCCACTCACGGCCACGCTGTTTCACTACGGCAAATTCACCGGCATGGACGTCGAGATGACACGCCAGGCGCTGACGTCGTACGGCGTGGGGCTGGTCGGGCTGATCGTCATCAAGATCCTGGCGCCGGGCTTCTATGCGCGGCAGGACATCCGCACGCCGGTGAAGATCGCGCTGGTGGTGCTCGTGGCGACGCAGCTGTCCAACTATATCTTCGTGCCGATTTTCGGCCATGCGGGGCTGGCACTGTCGATCAGCTTTGGCGCGACGATCAATGCGGCGCTGCTGTTCTTCGGCCTGCGTCGTCGCGGCTATTACCACCCGCTGCCGGGCTGGGGTCTGTTCATCGCGCAGGTGATGTCGGCCGTACTGCTGCTGGCGGGCGTGCTGCTGTGGCTTGCGCACAATTTTGATTGGGTGGGATTGGGCGCCAAGCCGCTCGTGCGCATCGCGCTGCTGGGGGCAAGCCTGGTCCTGTGCGCGGTGGTCTATTTCGGTACACTGTGGCTCACCGGATTGAAGTTTTCCACGTTCCGAAAAAAGGCCATCTGATGACCACTAAAGTCCTCGATTATTTTTCGGCCCTGGTCGCGGACGACGACAGCATCCCACTCACAGAAACCGCCCTGTCAATTGCGCAGGACGCGTATCCGGATCTGGACCTGCAGGCAGAGTTGGCCGCCATCGACGTGCTCGTCGCGCGGATCAAGAACCGCATCGCCGACGGCACGCCGGCCATCCAGCGCCTGCGCCTGCTCAATCAGTTTTTCTATCGCGAGCTGGGCTTCGGGCCCAATGCAAACGATTACTACGATCCCGAGAACTCCTATCTGAATACCGTACTGCAAAGCCGGCGCGGCATTCCGATCTCGTTGGCGGTGCTGCTGATGGAGATCGGCCAGCAGATTGGCCTGCCCCTCAAGGGCGTGTCTTTTCCGAACCACTTCCTCGTGCGCATGAGCATTCCTGCAGGCGAGGTCGTGCTCGATCCGCTGACGGGCCAGACGTTGTCGAAGGAAGAGTTGCAGGACATGCTCGACCCGTACCTGGAGAAGGAAGGCATCGAAGACCCGAACACGGTGCCGCTCGGGGTGTTCCTGCAGGTGGCCACGCACCGCGAGATCATCGCGCGCATGCTGCGCAATCTGAAGGCGATCTATCTGCAGGAATCGCGCTGGCAACGCCTGCTGGCGGTGCAGCAGCGCTTGGTGATTCTGCTGCCCGATTCGATCGAGGAGGTGCGCGACCGTGGGTTGGCCTACGCCAACCTGGAATGCTTCCGACCCGCGCTGGAAGACCTGGAAGCCTACGTGGACGCGCGGCCGGATGCAGCCGACACGGCCAAGCTCAAGGAGCGCATGCCAACGCTGCGCGCCATGAGCAAGAACTTGAATTGACGTCTACTTCGGGGCCACAGCGCCCCGACGGCGCCTGAGAAGCTTCCATAGCCCGCCCAGCGCCAGCGGCACGATTGCAGCGCCCAGGCCGATAAGCACGATCGTGTTCAGGTGCTCGCGGATGATCGGCACGTTACCGAACAGGTCGCCGGTCAGCACCAACAAGCCGACCCACAGCACGGCGCCGATCATATTGAACAGCTGGAATTTGGCGAACGTCATCTTCGACACGCCCGCCACGAACGGCGCGAACGTACGCACCACCGGAATGAAGCGTGCCATCACCAGCATTTTGCCGCCATGGCGCTCGTAGAAGGCGTGTGTCCTAAGCAGCGCTTGGTGATCAAGGAAGCGGATGTGACCGTCGAATACCTTGGGCCCGATCCACGAACCGACGAAGTAGTTGACGGTATTGCCCGTTACCGCGGCAGTCACCAGCAGCACGATGAGCAGCCACGCGTCCATCTGGCCCGTGGCGCACATGGCGCCAGCAATAAAGAGCAGCGTGTCGCCCGGCAGGAATGGCAGCACCACCAAGCCGGTCTCGGCAAAGACGATGGCGAACAGCAGCACGTAGACCCACGCGCCGTACTGCTGAATGAGCAGTCCCAACGATTTGTCGACATGCAGAACGATGTCGACCAGTTGCATCACGATATCCAAACCAACCCCCGATTGAGCAGCGGGGAATGATACCGGATGTCAATTAATTTTCCCCTTGCGCTTGCCGGGCTTGCGTCGGTGCGCCGCACATGGCGTGACATTTATAATGCCGCGATGACTTCCGCCTCGACTTCCCGCCGCCCCATCCGCCCGCTTCCCGACCAGCTGATCAGCCAGATCGCGGCCGGCGAGGTGGTCGAACGGCCGGCATCCGTGGTCAAGGAGCTGCTGGAAAACGCGCTGGATGCCGGCGCCACGCAGCTTCAGATCAAGCTGGAGGAAGGCGGCGTGCGGCGCATTGCCATCACCGACAACGGCGGCGGCATTCCGGCGGGCGAACTGCCC
Organism: Ralstonia chuxiongensis; assembly: GCF_024158925.1. Taxonomy (NCBI): domain Bacteria; kingdom Pseudomonadati; phylum Pseudomonadota; class Betaproteobacteria; order Burkholderiales; family Burkholderiaceae; genus Ralstonia; species Ralstonia chuxiongensis. The sequence continues at coordinate 626,139 of NZ_JAMYWC010000004.1, forward strand.
GTCGCGCTGATGCGGCATGCGACCAGCAAGATCGGCTCGCTGGAAGAGCTGGAATCGGTGGCGACGCTGGGGTTTCGAGGCGAGGCGCTGGCTTCGATTGCCTCGGTGGCGGAACTGACGCTCACGTCGCGCACAGCCAACGACGCTCACGCCACGCAAATCATTGCGCAAACCGGGCGGGCGCAGCCGGCTTCGGGCGGCGTCGGCACCACGGTTGATGTGCAGCATCTGTACTTCAACACGCCGGCGCGCCGCAAATTCCTCAAGACTGAGCAGACCGAGCTGGGCCACTGCATGGAGGTGATCCGCCGCACCGCGCTCGCGCGGCCGGACGTGGCCATCTCCGTGCATCACAACGGGAAACCGCTGGAGCATTGGAACGCCACGCAGGCAGACTCGCGCACCGCCGCCGTACTCGGTACCGAATTCGCCCGTGCGCGATTGCCCTTCGAAGAATCTGCCGGCGAACTGCGTTTGTTTGGCTTTGCCGGCCTGCCAACCGCCTCGCGCGGCCGGGCTGATCATCAGTTCTTCTACGTCAACGGCCGCTTCGTGCGCGACCGCCTGCTCACGCACGCTGTGCGCAGCGCCTATGAAGACGTGCTGCACGGCGACCGTTTCCCCGCCTACGTGCTGTGCCTGGAGTTGCCGCCCGAAGCGGTGGACGTGAACGTGCATCCGTCCAAGATCGAGGTGCGCTTCCGCGACAGCCGCGCGGTGCACCAGTTTGTCTATCACGCGGTGCAACGCGCCCTGTCCCGCCACGCCGGCGAACAGGGCGACAGTCTGCGCACCGACATCGCCGATGCGCCCGAGATTGCTGGGGTCACGACGGCGCCCTCGCCTGCTGACAACACCACGCGCTGGATCAACCAGATGGCCGCGCGGCAGACGTCGCTCGGCATTGCGCAGCCGCGTGCGGAATACCTGTCGATGATGCGCGGCGATAGCGCGCCCATGCCGGCGAGCCGCCCCGCGTGGATGACCGATGTGCCGAGCGCCGCAACGTTATTCGACGGCGGCACCGCGACTGTCCAAGCGCCCGCCGCCGTTGCAGAACCGGCTGCAACGCCACAGGCCGATGACGACGACGATCATCCGCTCGGTTTTGCCGTGGCCCAGTTGCATGGCATCTACGTGCTGGCGCAGAACACGCGCGGCATGGTGCTCGTCGACATGCATGCCGCGCACGAGCGCATCCTCTACGAACAGCTCAAGGCCGCGCTCGAAACCAAGCGTGTCGAAGTGCAGCCGCTGCTGATTCCGGTCACGTTTGCCGCAAGCCCGGTGGAGATCGGCACCGCAGAGGAATTCCGCGACACGCTTACGCTGCTCGGCTTCGACATCTCCGCCGTGTCGCCCACCACGCTGGCCGTGCGATCGGTGCCGACGCTGCTGCAGAAGGCGGATGCGCAGGCGCTCGCGCGCGACGTGCTGCGCGATCTGCAGGCCTACGGTGGCTCGCGCGTGCTGGCCGAACGCCAGAACGAGCTGCTCGCCACGCTGGCGTGCCACTCTGCCGTGCGCGCCAACCGCCGCCTGAACCTGGACGAGATGAACGCGCTGCTGCGCCAGATGGAAGCCACCGAACGCGCCGACCAATGCAACCACGGCCGCCCGACGTGGATCCAGTTGACCGTGGCGGACCTGGATCGCCTGTTCCTGCGCGGCCAGTAACCGATGACCGCATCTGCTGCAAGCGCACCGCGCGCGATTTGCCTGCTGGGGCCCACGGCGTCCGGCAAGACCGCCGCCGCATTGAAGCTGGCCGAGCGCTGGCCGGTCGAGATCATCAGCATGGATTCCGCGCTGGTGTATCGCGGCATGGACATCGGCACGGCCAAGCCCAGTGCCGAAGAACAGGCCATCGCGCCGCATCACCTGATCGACATCATTGATCCGCTCGATGCGTATTCCGCCGCGCAGTTTGCCAATGATGCGAGCGCGCTGATCGACGCCATCCGCGCACGCGGCCGGCTGCCGCTGATCGTCGGCGGCACGATGCTGTACTACAAGGCGCTCACGCAAGGCCTCTCCGATTTGCCCGGCGCCGATCCTGCCATCCGCGCGGAAATCGATGCCGAAGCGGCGCGCGATGGCTGGCCGGCGCTGCACGCGAAGCTCGCACTGGTCGATCCGGTGACGGCTGCGCGATTGCACGCGACCGATTCGCAGCGCATCCAACGTGCGCTCGAACTGTATCGGCTGACCGGTCAGCCGATGTCTGCCCTACTCGCACGCGAGGTCGGCGCGAATGCGTTCCAGCAGCACGATGCAGCGGCGCCGTATCTGACGATCGCGCTGGAGCCCTCCGACCGCCTCGTTCTGCATGCGCGCATCGCGCAGCGCTTTGATGCGATGCTCGCCGGCGGCCTGCTCGACGAGGTGGAGCGCTTGCGCCGCCGGGGCGATCTTTCGCCCACGCTGCCGTCCATCCGCTGCGTGGGGTATCGCCAAGCGTGGGCTTACCTCGAAGGCGAAATCAACATGGCGACGCTGCGCGAGCAAGGCATCGCAGCCACGCGCCAACTCTGCAAGCGCCAGATCACGTGGCTGCGCAGCACGCCCGAGCGGCACGTGGTCGATTGCCTCGCGCCCGATTACGTCGACCAGGTCGCGCGCCTGGTCCAAACCTCACTGGAATCGCAATCACCATGACCGTCACCACAGCGACCCGCTTCACGCTGCGCCCTGCCACACCGGATGACTGCGCCTCGCTCGTGCGCCTGATCTCTGCGCTGGCCGAGTACGAAAAGCTCACGCACCTCGTGCAGACCACGCCTGACGCGCTGGCGACGATGCTGTTCGGGCCGCGCCCGTATTGCGAGGCGGTGCTGGCGGAAGTCGACGGCCGCGCCGTGGGCTTTGCTCTGTTCTTCCACAACTTCTCGACCTTCCTGTGCAAGCCGGGCCTGTATCTGGAAGACCTGTTCGTGGAGCCCGAATACCGCGGCCTGGGCATCGGCAAGGCACTCCTGATCCACCTCGCGCGTCTAGCGCAAGAGCGGGACTGTGGCCGCTTCGAATGGAGCGTGCTCGATTGGAACGCGCCCTCCATCGCTTTCTACGAAGCCATGGGCGCGGATGTGCTGCCCGAGTGGCGCATCTGCCGCGCCACCGGCGACGCGCTGACCAAGCTGGCCGCCACGACCATGCCCGCCAGCCTGGCCGCACAGGCCTGAATTTGACCGCAAGCTCCGGAGTGCCGCGCGCACTCCCGTGAGCGTAGGCTTGGCATATCGAATCTCCGAGCGGAGCGCATATGCCGCCTTCCACTGCCGCCGCGCATGTCAGCGCGGGGCGCCATCCCAATTTTGATGACATCGACTGGCATGCCGTTGAGGACGCCCTCAATGAGGTCGGCAGCGCCGTGTTGCCCAGCCTGCTCACGCATGACGCGTGCGACGCCCTGGCCGCGCTGTATCCGCAGGATCGCCTGTACCGCTCGCGCGTGGTGATGGAGCGCCATGGCTTCGGGCGCGGTGAATACCAATACTTCGCGTATCCGCTGCCGGACCTGGTCGCGCAGTTGCGCACGTCGCTCTACCCGCCACTGGCGACCATCGCCAACCGCTGGAACCAAGTCATGGACATCGACGTGCGCTATCCAGCCAAGCACGCCGATTTCCTGCGCCGCTGTCACGAAGCCGGCCAGTTGCGCCCCACGCCGCTGATCCTGCAGTACGGCCCCGGCGACTACAACTGCCTGCACCAAGACCTCTATGGCGAGCACGTCTTCCCGCTGCAGGTGGCCATCCTGCTGTCCGAACCCGGTGTCGATTTCACCGGCGGCGAGTTCGTCATGACGGAGCAGCGCCCTCGGATGCAATCGCGGCCCGAGGTGGTGCCACTGCGCAAAGGCGATGCAGTGGTCTTTGCGGTGCACCATCGCCCCGTACAAGGCACGCGCGGCACGTACCGCGTGAACATGCGCCACGGCGTGAGCCGCCTGCGCTCGGGCCAGCGGCATACTGTGGGCATCATCTTCCACGACGCGCTATAGCCAGCTCACCATGACGACCGGGGACCTGTTTGCCGACCACGCACCCGCCGACGACACGCGCATCGCGCTCGGCGAGGCGGCCTTTGTGTTCCGTGGCTTAGCGCTGGCGGATGCACCGGCCCTTCTGGCGGCGGCGGATGCCATAGAGCAGCAGGCAGCGTTTCGTCACATGGTCACGCCGGGCGGCTTCGAGATGTCGGTCGCGCTCACCAACAGCGGCACGCTGGGCTGGACCTCAGACCGCCGCGGCTACCGCTATTCCACGCTCGACCCGCTCACGGGAGCCGCGTGGCCGCCACTGCCCGATGTGTTCCTGCGCCTAGCGCGTAACGCCGCCGCTGAAGCGGGCTTCCCCGCCTTCACGCCAGACGCCTGCCTCATCAACCGCTATGTGCCTGGCGCCCGCATGTCGCTGCATCAGGACAAGGACGAACAGGATTACGGCGCGCCCATCGTCTCCGTGTCGCTTGGCATGCCGGCGGTCTTCCTGTTTGGCGGACATCGCCGCGCAGACAAGGCGCAGCGCATTCCCCTTTTTCACGGCGATGTCGTCGTCTGGGGTGGCCCGGATCGCCTGCGCTATCACGGCGTTGCGCCGCTCAAAGACCATCCGCATACGCTGCTGGGCAGCGAGCGCATCAACCTCACGTTCCGCAAAGCCGGCTGACCGGCAAATCAGCGCATGACCATCGCCGCAGACCTGTCCGAAAGCGCCTACCGGCAAGCCGCAACATTCCTGGCCACGCAGGACGAAGACTGGGCCCGCCATATTGCTGCCATCGGCCCCTGCCGCCACACCGCCAAGCCTGCGCGCGAACCTTATGAAGCGCTGATCCGCGCGATCGCCTATCAGCAGTTGCACGCCAAGGCCGGTGACGCCATCCTCGGACGTTTCCTCGCGCTGTATCCGGCTGCCGCTTTTCCCGCACCGCAGCAGGTGCTCGCCACCGACGAGGCAGCGCTGCGCGCCTGCGGTTTCTCTGCGACCAAACTGGCGACCATTCGCGGCATTGCACAAGCCACCCTCGACGGCGTCGTCCCCACGCGCGAACACGCGCAGACCATGTCAGACGAAGCGCTCATCGATCGGCTGGTGCCCCTGCGCGGGGTAGGCCGGTGGACGGTCGAAATGCTGCTCATCTACACGCTGGAGCGCTCCGACATCCTGCCCGCGGATGACTTCGGCGTACGCGACGGTTATCGCCGCCTGAAGCGGCTCGACACCACGCCCACGCGCAAGCAGATGGAAAAACTCGGGCTTGCGTGGAGCCCATATCGAACCGTCGCGGCCTGGTATTTATGGCGTGTGCCTGCCAACGCTTCACGCTCGTGAACGCGTAGGACGGGTGACGCGAACGAGGCATCGAATTTGACCGCAAGACCCGGAGTGCCCAGCCAGACGGACGTACCTACAGTACAGTCATCGCAGTCCACTGGATGACGTCATGCAAACCTCCGCTCGCCCCGTATCGGACACCCCTCTCGTTGCACACGACCCGCGCTGGGCTCGCGTGCTGGCGCGCGATGCCTCTGCCGACGGGCAATTCGTCTATGCGGTAAAGACCACCGGCGTGTATTGCCAGCCGAGCAGCCCGTCGCGCCTGCCGCGCCCCGAGAACGTCGAATTCTTCGACTCACCTGCCGACGCAGAAGCCGCCGGTTACCGTCCGAGCCGCCGCGCTGCCCCGGATCAGACCACCGCGCGCGCGCAGCAAACCGCGCTCATCGCGCAGGCCTGCCGCCGCATCGAGGCAGCCGACACGCCGCCCACGCTCGACGCACTCGCGCAAGACGCGGGGCTGAGCCCGTATCACTTCCATCGCCTGTTCAAGAGCGTCACGGGCCTCACGCCCAAGGGTTACGCCGATGCGCATCGTGCCCGCAAGCTGCGCGCGCAGCTGGAGCGCGGCAGCACCGTCACCGAGGCCATCTACGACGCCGGGTTCAACGCTAGCAGCCGCTTCTACGAGGCGTCCGACAACGTGCTCGGCATGACGGCCAGCCGCTACCGCGCAGGCGGCGCCCAGACGACGATCCGCTTCGCGGTGGGCGAATGCTCGCTCGGTTCGATTCTCGTGGCGCAGAGCGATCGCGGCATCTGCGCGATCCTGATGGGCGACGATCCCGACGCCCTTGTGCGCGATCTGCAAGACACGTTCCGGAAGGCCGAATTCATCGGTGGCGACGCGGGCTTTGAGGACCTCGTGGCTCGGGTGGTGGGGCTGATCGAGGCGCCATCCATCGGGCTGGAGCTGCCGTTGGATGTGCGCGGCACCGCGTTCCAAGAACGCGTGTGGCAAGCGCTGCGTGAAGTGCCGCCGGGCAGCACCACAAGCTACGCCGAGATTGCCGCGCGCATCGGCGCACCCAAGGCGGTACGCGCGGTGGCGCAGGCCTGTGCGGCCAATCACATCGCGGTGGCGATCCCGTGCCACCGCGTGATCCGCCGAGACGGCAACACCTCGGGCTATCGCTGGGGCGTGGAACGCAAGCTGGCGCTACTGGAGCGCGAGGCGCAATCCGCCGCATGAAACCACGTGAGAACGTGGACCCTCATCGGCGCCAGCGGCCAGCCCTATGAGAGCGCCGCGCCCGGCACGCTGGGCGGGCATCGGCGTGCGCGCATCTATGGCCGGCTCGATTGCGCAGCAGCACGCCGGGCCATCGAGCGCGGCGGTTATGTACGCCACCGCGTGTTCTTCCTGAACGAAGCCGACGCGCGTGCCGCCGGCTACCGGCCGTGCGCGGTGTGCATGCCGCAGGCGTATGCGGCATGGAAAAAATCCGCCAGTTGCGGGTAAAGTCGTGGGCTGAACATCGCCGACACGCTCCGCACATCATGACCAAACCCCTGCTGCTTGCCGTGCTCACCGCTCTGGCGCTGGTGGGCTGTGGCCGCTCCGACGACGCGCACAAGCCTGCCGCGCCCGCTTCGGCTTCCACGCCTGCGGCCTCCGCCCCCGGCGCATCCAACGCGGCCAATGCGCCGCCCGCCGTCAGTGAGGCTGAACAAGCCAAGGCCGTCGATCTGGCCCGCGCCGCCATCGAAAAGTACAAGCTGACCACCCTGCCGCAGGAGTGCCTGTCCTTCATGGTGGACCGGGCCGATGACACGCACAACAGCGTCGAAGTGCGGGAAAACCACACCCCCGCGTGCGGCGGCGACCCGAACACCGCACCGCGCGTGGTCACGCTGCTCATCGACAAGAACACCGGCGCGCTCCAGAAGGACGACCCCGCCAGCGGCGAATACGTCCCGCTGAAATAAGCGCCCACCAGAAGATACGCGCATAAAAAAACCGCCGAGGTATTCGGCGGTTTTTTGTTGGCGCGAACTTCGCGTCAGACCACGATCGTCTGTGCTTCGCCGGCTTGGCGTGCGCGGATTTCGCCGATCTGGTAGACCGTCTCGCCCGCGTCCTTCAGGTGCGCGATGGCGACCGGTGCATCAGCCGCCGACACGATCACCACCATGCCGATGCCGCAGTTGAACACGCGGTGCATTTCATCATCGGCCACGTTGCCGGCCTTCTGCAGCCACTGGAACAGCGGCGGCAGCGTCCAGGCGTCCTTGTGCAGCACGGCGGTCAGGTTGTCTTGCAGCACGCGCGGCACGTTTTCGGTCAAACCACCGCCGGTGATGTGCGCCATGCCCTTGACGGTCAGCTTGTCGATCAGCGACAGCAGCGGCTTCACGTAGATGCGCGTCGGCGCCATGATGGCGTCTTGCAGGCGCTGGCCGTGGAAATCGGCGTTCAGGTCCGGGCGCGACACCTCAATGATCTTGCGCACCAGCGAGTAGCCGTTCGAATGCGCACCCGACGAGGCCAGGCCCAGCACCACGTCGCCCTCGGCAATGGTCGTGCCGTCGATGATCTTGCGCTTTTCGACCGCGCCGACGGCAAAACCGGCCAGGTCGTATTCGCCGTCCGGATACATGCTCGGCATTTCAGCGGTTTCGCCGCCGATCAGCGCGCAGCCGGCCAGCTCACAGCCCTGGGCGATGCCCTTGACCACGGTGGCAGCGGTGTCGACATCCAGCTTGCCGCAGGCGAAGTAATCCAGGAAGAACAGCGGCTCGGCGCCCTGCACCAGGATGTCGTTCACGCTCATGGCGACCAGATCCTGGCCAACCGTGTCGTGGCGGTTCAGCGCAAAGGCCAGCTTGAGCTTGGTGCCCACGCCGTCGGTGCCGGACACCAGCACCGGCTCCTGATACTTCTTGGACAGCTCGAACAGCGCGCCGAAGCCGCCGATGCCGCCCAGCACGCCTTCGCGCATGGTGCGCTTGGCAAACGGCTTGATGCGGTCGACAAGGGCGTCACCCGCCTCGATGTCGACGCCCGCGTCGCGGTAAGACAGGCCGGTCGATGCGGATGGGGTTTCGGAAGCGCTCATACAGTCGTCTGAATTGAAAAAACCGGGAAAGAAAGCGAGACGGCGGCGGGAAGTCACAAAAACCGGACCCGCCGGTCCAGTAAAATCGCGATTTTACCGGATGCGGCCACCCCAATGGCCGCTTTTCCGACTCATCCACCCCGCTATCGGAACCGCCGCCCCTCATGAACGCCCCCGTGCTGTCGCAGGAAACCAAGCGCACGCTCGCCTGGATCGCCGTGGCGCTTGTCTTCCTGGCCCTGCTCAAGGCACTGGCGCCCACGCTGACGCCCTTCGTCTTCGCGTTCATCCTGTCGTACATCCTGCACCCAGGCGTGGAATGGCTGCAGCGCCATCGCGTACCGCGCGTGCTGGGCGTGTTTTTGATGATTCTGGTGCTCTCGGTGGTGGGCGTGGCGCTGATGTTGCTGATCCTGGCAGTGCTGCAGCGGGAGATTCCGGCCATCCGCGAGCAATTGCCTGGGATGCTTGCCAAGCTCAACGCGTTTCTGTCGCCCAAGCTGGACGAATTGGGTCTGCATGTCAGCTTTGATTTTCCGGGCCTGCGCGCTCTGCTTACGGAACAGCTCGCCGCCAGCCCGGACGACGTGGTCGCCCGGGTGCTGACCTATCTGCGCGTGTCGGGGTCGGCGGCCATCCAGGTGCTGGGCATTTTTTTCCTGGTGCCGATCGTCATGTTCTACCTGCTGATGGACTGGAACATGTTGATGCGCCGCGTCGAAAGTGCCGTCCCGCGCCGCTGGCTGCCAAAAACGCGCGAACTGGCCGCCGAAAGCGATGGCCTGCTTTCCCAATACCTGCGCGGCCAGATCATCGTGATGCTGGTGCTGGCGGTGTACTACTCGGCGGGGCTGACGCTTGCCGGCTTTGACGTGGCGCTGCCGGTGGGCATCTTCACGGGGCTGGCAGTGTTCATTCCGTACATCGGTTTTGGCGTGGGGCTCACGTTGGCCATCCTTGCCGCACTGTTGCAGTTCGGCAACCTCTATGGCTTGCTGGCGGTGGCCGTGGTGTACGGCATCGGCCAGTTCTTGGAAAGCTTCTATCTGACGCCGCGTCTGGTGGGCGAACGCATCGGCCTGCACCCGCTGGCGGTCATCCTCGCCTTGCTGGCTTTTGGCCAATTGTTCGGTTTTTTCGGTATCCTCCTCGCCCTACCGATGAGTGCTGTGCTGCTGGTCGGTTTGCGGCAAATTCGGCAGCTTTACCTAGGCAGCCGGCTCTACCAGGACTGAAAGCCACTGAAGGCAACTGAAAAGTACGGCGACTCCACTTCAAGTTTCATGGCCACACCCGAACAGCTCCCGCTCGAACTCGGCGCGACACCCGCCCCGACCTTCGACAACTTCGTCGCCACCGGCAACGAAGAGGCGGTGCTGCGTCTGCGCGCCCTGATTCCGCAAGTGGTGGACGGTACCGCCACAGACCGCCTGGTCTACCTCTGGGGCGAAGAAGGCAGCGGCCGCAGCCACCTGCTGCAGGCCATCTGCGCCCAGACCGAGGCTGGCGGCTACGAAGTCCGCACGCTGGAACCCGACGCCCCGCCCGAAGCCTTCGAATTCGACCCAACCATCACCGTCTGGACGATCGACGACGCCGAACGGCTGGACGAATGGGCGCAGATCGCCGTGTTCAACCTCGTCAATGAAGTGCGCGCGCATCCGCATGCCGCCATCGCCATCTCCGGGGCCGCCGCGCCGATGGCGATGCCGCTGCGTGAAGACCTGCGCACCCGCCTGGGCTGGGGCCTGGTCTACTGGCTGCGCCCACTGTCCGACGCCGACAAAGTTGAAGCCCTGCGCCAAGCCGCCCGCGAACGCGGCATGCAACTTTCGGCTGATGTGCCGCAGTGGCTCGTGACGCACTCCTACCGCGACATGCCGAGTCTGATGGCCCTGCTGGACGCCCTCGACACCTATTCGCTGGCCCGCAAGCGCGCCGTCACCCTGCCGCTCGTGCGCGACATGCTCGCGCTGATGAAGTGAATCCGGGGGCTCGCGCGGCCGGTGATGTAACGTTCGGGTAAAATCGCGCCCCATGAATCTGGCCCTCTTCGACCTCGATCACACCCTCATCCCCACCGACAGCGACCACGAGTGGGGACGTTTCCTCATCCGCCGCGGCGTGGTGGATGAAGCCGAATACCAGCGCAAGAACGATCAGTTCTATGCCGACTACAAAGCCGGCACGCTGGATATCCATGCGTTTCTGCGCTTTGCCCTGGCACCGCTGGCTGCCCACCCGCGCGACACGCTCGCCCAGTGGCACGCCGAGTTCATGCACGACGTGATCCGTCCGAAGATCACGCCGCAGGCGCAAGCGTTGGTCTACAAGCACCTGGACGCTGGTGACCTGTGTTGCGTGGTCACCGCCACCAACAGCTTCGTGACCCGCCCGATTGCCGAGGCCTTTGGCATCGACCACCTCATCGCCACCGAACCGGCCACCGCCGACGGCAAGCCGGACAGCGCTTTCACCGGCGACGTGGCCGGCACACCGAGCTTTCGCGAGGGCAAGGTCGCGCGCGTGCACGAATGGCTGGCCAACATGGGCCGCGGCTGGAGCGATTTCGAGCACAGCACCTTCTACAGCGATTCGGCCAACGACGTGCCGCTGTTGGAGGAAGTGACCGACCCCGTTGCCACCAACCCGGACGATACGCTGCGCAATCTGGCAGCCGCGCGCAACTGGCGCATCATGGATCTCTTCTAAGCAAGGCGCGGCGTGATCAAGAAACTCATCAATCGCCTGCTGGGCAAGACCTCCGCAGAGCCCCACGCTCCGGCTGAACCGGGAGCGCCCGCCGCCAGGAAAGTCCGTACACCCAAGGCACCCAAAACGGCCAAGGCGCGCACCAAGTCCGCCGGTGGCGTGCCGCGTCAGGCGCGTGTGTGGAGCGTGGACGAGCACGGTATCGATCCGAAGCTGCTCTCGCGCAACGCGGTCAAGGTCACATCCACGCTGCAGGAAGCCGGCTATAGCGCCTTCATCGTCGGCGGCGCCGTGCGCGACCTGCTGCTGGGCATCAAGCCGAAGGATTTTGATGTGGCGACCAACGCCACGCCCGAGCAGGTACAGGCGCTGTTCCGCCGCTCGCGCATCATCGGACGCCGTTTCCAGATCGTGCACGTCACGTTCTATGGCGGACGCGATCAGGAAATCATCGAAGTCTCAACCTTCCGCGCGCTTGTCGACGCGGTCGACGCCGAGCAGGTGCCCGCCGGCAAGCGCGTCAAGCGCACCGAGCTGGATCACCACACGCATGCGATCGACGCCAGCGGCCGTGTGCTGCGCGACAACGTCTGGGGCACCCAGGCCGAAGACGCCACCCGCCGCGACTTCACCGTCAACGCGATGTACTACGACCCTGCCGACGAAACCGTGCATGACTACCATCACGGCATGGAAGACATGCGCGCACGCACGCTGCGCATGATCGGCGATCCGCACACCCGCTACCGCGAAGATCCGGTACGCATGCTGCGCGTGGTGCGCTTCGCGGCCAAGACCGGCTTTGACATCGACGCCGACACGCGCGCGCCCATCGCAGAGCTGGGCCCGCTGATCCATAACGTGCCGGCCGCCCGCCTGTTCGACGAGATGTTGAAGCTGCTGATGTCGGGCCATGCCTGGGCATCGCTGCAGGAACTGCGCAAGGCGGGCCTGCACAGCGGCCTGCTGCCGCTGCTGGACGTCGCGCTGGAGCAGCCGATGGGCCAGCGCTTCGTGCAGCTCGCCCTCGACAACACCGACGATCGCGTCAAGGCTGGCAAGCCGGTCTCGCCCGGCTTCCTGTTTGCCTCACTGCTGTGGCATCACGTGGTCGAGCACTGGAATCGCCGCCGCTCTGCCGGCGAGCCGCTGATCCCCGCGCTACACACCGCCATGGATGAAGTGCTCGATCGCCAGACCGAGCAACTCGCCATCCAGCGCCGCTTCACCTCCGATATGAAGGAAATCTGGAGCATGCAACCGCGCTTTGAAAAGCGCTCGGGCCGCATGCCGTATCGGCTGCTGGAGTTGCCGCGCTTCCGTGCCGGCTACGACTTCCTCGCGCTGCGCTGCGCCTCGGGCGAATTGCCGCAAGAACTCGCCGACTGGTGGACCGACTTCCAGAACGGTGACGGCGAAGCCCGCGAAGCCCTCATGGCACAAGCCAAGCACGCCCCGAGTGCCTCCGCAAATACCGGCTCAGCCAGCCCAGGCAAGCGGCGGCGTCGCCGACGTGGTCCGGCAAAATCGGATACAGTCGTTGACGTCAATCCGGGAAGTTCGGAGGAAACGTGAAGACAGTGGCGTACATCGGCATCGGCGCCAACCTGGGCGACGCACGCCAGGCAGTGAAAGACGCCGTGGTCTGCCTCGCACAGCAGGTCGGCATCACCGTCACCGGCAAATCGAGCCTGTATCGCAGCGCGCCCGTGGAATCCAGTGGCGATGACTACATCAATGCCGTGGTGCGCATCGATACGCATTTCACTGCCGACCAACTGCTCCGCATCTGTCACCACATTGAAGACCAGTTCGGCCGCGAGCGCCCGTTTCACAATGCGCCGCGCACGCTCGACCTGGACTTGCTGCTCTACGGCGACCACGTCCTCACCTCACCCGAGCTGACGGTGCCGCACCCGCGCGTTGGCCAACGCGCATTTACCCTGCTGCCCTTGCATGAACTGGCGCCCGATCTCGTGATTCCGGGCATTGGCGCCGTGGCTGCACTGTTGCCCGGCGTGGCCGACCAGCGCATCGAAAAGACCACGATGTGCCAGTGCATGCGCGCCAAGCAGCCGGCCGCCTGATCATCCGCACCACGCACAACCACCCGCCGATGGCACTGGATCACCTGCGCCGTATCGTTGTCGAAGGGCCCATTGGCGTGGGCAAGACCGCGCTGGCCCAGCGTCTGGCCGATCATCTGCGTGCGTCGACGTTGTTCGAAACGCCCGCCGAAAACGCCTTCATCGCCCGCTTCTACGAAGACCCCGCGCGCTATGCGCTGCCGGTGCAGCTGCGTTTCCTGCTGCAACGCGCCGAGCGCCTGAAGGCGTGGCATAGGGCGACGCTCGCCGGTGAGCGCATCGTCGCCGACAGCTTCCTGCCACGCGACCGCCTGTTCGCCCAACTCACGCTACCGGCCGATGAACTCGCGCTGTACGACGCGATGGCCAATGCGCTGGCCCTGCCGCAACAGCGCATCGATCTCGTCATCTGCCTGCAAGCACGCGCAGAAGACCTGCTGCCGCGCGTCGCCCGTCGCGCCGTTCCTTACGAAACAGGCATCGATGCCGAGTACCTTGGACGCATCTGCGCCGCATACGGCGAGCTGTTTCTGTATTACGATGCCGCACCGACGATGATCGTCGACACCGCTGCCTTCGACCCCGCAGGCAACGACGACGATTTCCGCACCTTGCTCGCCCGCATCGACGCGATGCGCGGGCCCAAGGAATTCATCAAGCTGGCAACGCGCTAGTCGACGCACCGCATGGTCTGCGTGGGCTCTCGCGATGCCCCAATGAGTCTCAGCCCATGAGCTATCTCCAGGAATCGAACCGCAAGGCCGTCACGGTGACTTCGTTGCAGGCCATGCGTGCCGCTGGCGAGCGCATCGCCATGTTGACGGCCTACGACTCCAGCTTCGCCGCCCTGATGGATCGCAACGGCACCGACGTGCTGCTCGTCGGCGATTCGCTCGGCAACGTGATGCAGGGCCAGAAGACCACGCTGCCGGTCACGCTCGATCACATCGTCTACCACACCGAATGCGTGTCGCGCGGCATCGACAAAGCGCTGCTCGTGTCGGACCTGCCGTTCGGCACGTATGGCACACCCGAACAAGCCTTCCACAGCGCCGTTCGCGTGATGCAGGCCGGTGCGCAGATGGTCAAGCTCGAAGGCGGCGTGTGGCTCGCGCCTACGATCAAGTTCCTCGTTGAACGCAGCATTCCGGTGTGTGCGCACATCGGCCTGACGCCGCAATCCGTGCATGCGTTTGGCGGCTTCAAAGTGCAGGGGCGCGGCGATGAAGCGGCTGCGCAACTGAAGGCCGATGCGCTGGCCGTGCAGGATGCCGGCGCGCAGCTCGTCGTCATGGAAGCCATCCCGGCCGAGCTGGCCGGTGAAGTCACGCGCCTGCTGGCCATTCCCACCATCGGCATCGGTGCCGGGTTGGAGTGCTCGGGCCAAGTGCTCGTGATGCACGACATGCTGGGCGTGTTCCCCGGCCATCGCCCCAAGTTCGTACGCAACTTCATGGAAGGGCAAACCACCATTGATGGCGCCGTTGCTGCCTATGTGGCGGCCGTCAAGGACGGCACCTTCCCCGGCCCGGAACACACCTTCGCCTGAGCGGCCCCGCATGGAAATCTGGTCGGCCACCGTCGACGCCTTCGCCCTGCTTGCCAGCGGCGATGCGGCGTTGTGGCTGATCGTCTGGGTGTCGTTGAAGGTGGCGATTGCGGGGCTGCTGCTGGCGGGGCCCCCAGGTCTGCTCATCGCCTACCTCATCGCCATGCACCGTTTTATGGGGCGCCGTGCGCTGGTGGTGCTGGCGCAGGCATCGCTGTCGTTTCCGACGGTGCTGATCGGGCTGCTGCTGTATCTGCTGCTTTCGCGGCAGGGGCCGCTGGGCGGCTTCGGGCTGCTGTTCACGCAGGGTGGGATGATCCTCGGGCAAGCAGTGCTCGGCCTGCCGGTGATCGTCGCGTTTGCACTGACGACGCTTGAACGCGCTGACCCGCGCCTCGCCGAGACAGCGCGTGTGCTTGGCGCCGGACGCGTCCGGTTGCTGCTGACCGTCTTTCGTGAACTGCGCTTCGGTTTGATGGCGGCCGTGGTAGCCGGTTTCGGGCGCGTGATCGCGGAGGTGGGCTCGGCGCTGATGGTCGGTGGCAACATCGAAGGCGTCACGCGCACCATGACCACGGCGATTGCGCTGGAAACCAGCAAGGGCGAGTTCGCACAGGGCATCGCGCTGGGCATCGTGCTGATCATGCTGGCGCTGCTCGTCAACCTTGGGTTGGCTTGGCTGCAGGGCGCCGGCAACTATCGCGGGGGCGGGCATGCGCAGTAAGCACAGACACCACCCAGACCGGACGTTCAAGACGGATCGGGAGGTGGCCGCATGAATACAACGTCGCAACTGACGATGGTGTTTGAAGGCTTGCGCTGCCAGCACGGCGCGCGCGTGCTGTTCGAGATCCCGCGCCTTGCGCTGTCGGCAGGACACGCGATAGTCATCACGGGCGCAAACGGCGTCGGCAAGACGACCCTGCTGCGCATGCTGGCCGGGCTTGCACCCGCCAATGGCGCGACCGTCGATATGGGGCAAGGGCGGAAGGCGCTGTCGCCGTACCCGGCCGAGTTGCGCGCGCGGCTGACCTACGTGCACCAGCATCCCTATCTGTTCCGCACCTCGGTACGCGGGAATCTTGCCTATGGGCTCACAACGGGCCCGCATCGCGTGACGCATGCGGAGCTGGCTGCGCGTGTCGAGGATGCGCTCCGCTGGGCGGGCCTGCAGCACGTGGTCGATGTGCCGCCCGAACGCCTGTCCGGTGGCGAGACGCAACGCCTCGCACTGGCACGGGCTCGTGCGCTGCGCACGGACGTCCTGCTGCTCGACGAGCCGACTTCGAACCTGGACGGCGCCGCGCGCGAGCAAGTCATTGCACTTGTGGGAGAACTGGCAGCAGAGGGCCGCACGCTGCTGATGGTCTGTCACGACCGCGAACTGATCAACCTGCCCGGCGTGGCCCGCTGGAAGCTAGAGCACGTCGACGGTCAGGGGCGGCTCGAAATGCGCGGGCACCACGCCGCGTAGGGCGTTGCATACGGCGATGGCCTCGGCGCGGGCAACCTCGGCGCGCGTGAGCGAACGTTCCCGCAGCGGCCCATCAAGCCACGGTGAAGCGTCTTTCAACAGCACGGCACGCATCACGCCCGGCAAGACGCCCGCAGACAGCGGCGGCGTCCACCACGCACCATCGAGCTTGACCAGCAACGTGCTGCGCCCGCCTTCGGCCAACGTGCCATCGGCGTTGAAGAACACGGTATCGAATGCACCTTCGCGTTCGGCCGCTTGCCAGGCAGCGTCATAGCCTGCGCGCAACGTGGTCTTGTGCGTCGGCAGACTGTGCACGACCTCGCGCGGTTGCGCCGCGACGAGCAGACGCACTGGCGCATCCCAGCTTGCATGCAGCGGCGACAGGGGCACTGCTGAGACGTTCGCCGTACCATTCGGCGTCAGCAATAAGCGCATGCGATAAGCGCCCTCACCTTCCAGCGATGCGCACATGCGCGCCACGTCATCCGCCAGCGCAGTTCGATCGACGGGGAAGCCGAAGGCGGCCGCAGAGCGCTCCAGCCGCGCCAGATGCCAATCCAGGAGCGCCACACCATCGCGCGTCGCGCGCATCGTCTCGAACAATGACAGCCCTGGATCGAGCGCCGTCACGAAACGCGCCTTCAGTTGGCACTCCGCGTACTCCTCATCGGCGAGGCTGTCGTGCACGATGCCGGAGCCGATGCCGAGTTCGCCGCTGCGCAGGCCATCAGCGCCGGGCGGCCCGAGCACCAGCGTGCGGATCGCCACCGAGAAGCATGCGTCGCCCATCGCCCGATCGTCGGCAGGCGCATCGATCCAGCCGATGGCGCCGGTGTACAGGCCACGCGGGTCTGGCTCCAGTGTCTCGATGATCTCCATCGTCCGCCGCTTGGGCGCCCCAGTGATGGAGCCGCACGGGAACAGCGCACGCAGGCAATCAGCAAGGCCGGTGGCGGGCGGGATCTCGGCCTCCACGGTCGACGTCATCTGAAGCACGCTGCCGAACGGCGTCACCTCGAACAGCATCGGCACGCGCACCGAACCGGCACGCGCGAGGCGGCCCAGATCGTTGCGCAACAGATCAACGATCATCAGGTTCTCGGCGCGGTTCTTCTCGTCGGCGGCCAGCGCAGTGGCACGGGCTTCGTCGACTTCGACATTGCCGGTGGCAGGCGCGGTGCCTTTCATCGGCCGCGCGACAAGCTGGCCCGCGTGATGCGAAAAGAACAGCTCCGGCGAACACGACAGAATCGCACCGCCCTCCGGTAGCGCGATGAATGCGCCGTAGGGCACGGGCTGGCGCGCGCGCAGGCGCCGATACAACGCTGCCGGCGCGCCAAACGCAGTCATGCGCAGGCGGTACGTGTAGTTGACTTCGTAGGTATCGCCCGCCGCAATCCAGTCGTGGATGCGCGCGATGGCGTCGGTGTAGGTGGCGTGATCGACGCTGGCGGCACAGTCGAACAGGCCCGCTGCGCCCGTCGCTTCGGGCCACGCGTCGAACAGCGTATCGACCTCTGCCGGCGACAGCATCTGCATCATGCGAAACAGCAGCACGCGCAGGCGGCCATCGTGGCCGGGCAATGAGGAAGAAATTTCGGTGGAAGCCGGCAGGCCGACCAGAGGCCCACCAAACTCATACGGCGCAACGATCAGAGCATGCAAACCCTGGCGCCAGGCGGCACGAAGATCGTCATCCAGCCCATCCAGCACGCCGGCCGGCCGGAAGAACTCGCCGGCGTAACCGGTGTACCAGCGCGAGCACGGCGCGCCGCCCGAGGTGGCATCGTCCAGCAGCGCAAACGGCGCGCCGACTTCCGGCAACTGCATGACGATGTCCCTGATCGAAAAGGTGGTGTTTAAGAAGCCTAGAAAAGCGTAGCGAGCGACCCGAGGTTGGCGCGAGAAGCGCGGCCGTACATCGATACGGCGAGCATCACAGTGCCAAGATCGGGCCGCGCAGTAGCTTTGCGAGGTTTCTTACGAGGAGAAGAAGTTCTTCACCTTGTCCATCCACGACTGCTCTTGCGGGCTGTGCCGCGAGCCGCCTTCATGCACGGACTTGTCGAACTGTTTGAGCAGATCCTTCTGGTGCTCCGTCAGCTTGACCGGCGTCTCGATGTTGATGTGTACATAAAGATCGCCCGCATAGCCCGAACGCACGCCCTTGATGCCCTTGCCGCGCAGGCGGAACGTCTTGCCGGCCTGCGTGCCTTCAGGCACCGTGAACGAGGCGCGACCGCCCAGCGTCGGCACTTCGATGTCGCCGCCAATGGCTGCCGTCGCAAACGAGATCGGCATCTGACAGTGCAGATCATCGCCGTCGCGCTCGAACACCGAGTGCTGCTTGATGTGGATTTCCACATACAGGTCGCCCGGGGGGCCGCCATTGATACCCGGCTCGCCGTTGCCCGACGAACGGATGCGCATGCCTTCGTCGATGCCGGCCGGAATCTTCACTTCCAGCGTCTTCTGGCTCTTCAGCTTGCCCTGGCCGTGGCACTTGGTACACGGCTTGGGGATGTACTTGCCGCTGCCGTGGCACTTCGGGCACGTCTGCTGCATCGTGAAGAAACCCTGCGACACACGCACCTGACCGGCGCCGTGACACGTTGGGCAGGTCTCCACGCTTGAGCCGGGCTCGGCGCCCTTACCGTGGCAGTGGTCGCACTCGTCCCAATGCGGCACGCGGATCTGCGTGTCATAGCCATGCGCGGCCTGCTCCAGCGTGATCTCCATGCTGTAGCGCAGGTCAGCGCCGCGATACATCTGCGGGCCACTACCGCGGCGTCCGCCCTGGCCCTGGGCCTGGCCAAAGATGTCGCCAAAGATGTCGCCAAAGGCCTCGGCAAAGCCGCCCCCAAAACCTGCACCGCCCGCGCCAAAGCCGCCGGCCATGTTCGGGTCGACACCCGCGTGGCCGTATTGGTCGTAGGCAGCCTTCTTCTCCGCGTCGGAGAGCATCTCGTAGGCCTCTTTGGCCTCCTTGAACTTGTCTTCCGCTTCCTTGCTGTCCGGATTGCGGTCCGGGTGGTACTTCATCGCGAGCTTGCGATAAGCCTTCTTGATCTCGTCGTCGCTCGCGTTCTTACCCACCCCGAGCACTTCGTAATAATCACGTTTTGCCATGGTGGCTTCAGTCGTCGCCTGTTTTTACTGCGTGTCGAATAGCAAAAAAGCCGAGCGTGACATCAGGTGCGTCCCGCACAACCCGATGATCACTGCCCGGCGTACCGCAACGTCCGCCTGGCGGACGAGTTGGCTTACTTCTTGTCGTTCACTTCCTTGAACTCGGCGTCGACGACGTTATCGTCGTGCGGTGCGCCTTGTCCGGCCTGCGCGCCTGCCTGGGCACCGGCAGCGGCTTGTTCCGCACCGCCGGCCTCGCCCTTGGCTTGCATGTCGGCGTAGACCTTCTCGCCGAGCTTCTGCGAGGCGGTTGCCAGCGCTTCGGTCTTGGCGTCAATCGCGGCCTTGTCGGTCCCCTTCAGGGTCTCTTCAAGTTCCTTGATCGCGGCTTCGATCTTGTCCTTCTCGCCAGCTTCCAGCTTGTCGCCGTACTCGCCCAGTGCCTTCTTGGTCGAGTGCACCAGCGCTTCACCCTGGTTACGGGAGTCGACCAGTTCGCGCAGCTTCTTGTCTTCCTCGGCGTTGGCCTCGGCGTCCTTCACCATGCGCTCGATCTCGGCTTCCGACAGGCCGGAGCTTGCCTTGATCGTGATCTTGTTTTCCTTGCCGGTCGCCTTGTCCTTGGCGCCCACGTGCAGAATGCCGTTGGCGTCGATGTCGAACGACACTTCAATCTGCGGCGTGCCGCGCGGTGCCGGCGGAATCCCCTCAAGGTTGAATTCGCCCAGCATCTTGTTGCCGGAGGCCATCTCACGCTCGCCCTGGTACACCTTGATCGTCACGGCCGGCTGGTTGTCGTCGGCGGTCGAGAACGTCTGCGAGAACTTGGTCGGGATGGTCGTGTTCTTGCCGATCATCTTGGTCATCACGCCACCCAGCGTTTCGATGCCCAGCGACAGCGGCGTCACGTCCAGCAGCAGCACGTCGGTACGGTCGCCGCCCAGCACCTGACCCTGGATGGCGGCGCCCACGGCAACGGCCTCGTCCGGGTTCACGTCCTTGCGGGCTTCCTTGCCGAAGAACTCCTTCACCTTCTCCTGCACCTTCGGCATACGCGTCATACCGCCGACCAGGATCACGTCGTGGATGTCCGACACCTTCACGCCGGCATCCTTGATGGCGGTGCGGCACGGATCGATCGTACGGGCGATCAGGTCTTCGACCAGCGCTTCGAGCTTGGCGCGCGTGATCTTCAGGTTCAAGTGCTTCGGGCCCGAAGCATCGGCCGTGATGTACGGCAGGTTGATTTCGGTCTGTTGCGTGCTCGACAACTCGATCTTGGCCTTTTCAGCGGCTTCCTTCAGGCGCTGCAGCGCGAGCACGTCCTTCGACAGATCGACACCCTGCTCCTTCTTGAACTCGCCGATGATGTAATCGATGATGCGTTGGTCGAAATCTTCGCCGCCCAAGAACGTATCGCCGTTGGTCGACAGCACTTCGAACTGCTTCTCGCCGTCCACGTCGGCAATCTCGATGATCGAGATGTCGAACGTACCGCCGCCGAGGTCATACACGGCAATCTTGCGGTCGCCCTTCTCGTTCTTGTCCAGGCCGAAAGCCAGCGCAGCCGCAGTCGGCTCGTTGATGATGCGCTTGACGTCCAGACCGGCGATGCGGCCGGCATCCTTGGTGGCCTGGCGCTGCGAATCGTTGAAGTATGCCGGCACCGTGATCACGGCTTCGGTCACTTCCTCGCCCAGGTAATCCTCGGCGGTCTTCTTCATCTTGCGCAGGGTTTCAGCCGAAATTTGCGGCGGGGCCAGCTTCTGGCCGCGCACTTCCACCCAGGCGTCGCCGTTGTCGGCCTTGGTGATGGTGTACGGCATCAGGCCGATGTCCTTCTGGACTTCCTTCTCTTCAAACTTGCGGCCGATCAGGCGCTTGACGGCGTACAGCGTGTTCTTCGGGTTGGTCACCGCCTGGCGCTTGGCCGGGGCACCGACCAGGATCTCGCCGTCTTCCATGTAGGCGATGATCGACGGGGTGGTGCGAGCGCCTTCTGCGTTCTCGATCACCTTGGGGGTGTTGCCCTCCATGATGGAGACGCAGCTGTTGGTGGTACCAAGGTCGATACCGATGATTTTGCCCATGTTCTTGCTCCTCGAATCTGGTGTCAGGACTGCACTGAATACAAACTTGGATCGGATGTGGGAGTGCCGTCCGGCTTTTCAAGGCCGAATTTTGAAAAGTTGAGCATTTTGGCCGGTTTTTCTTGGGAAAGCACCCGAAAACGTGCGCTCCCAGGCAGAAACGCGTGTTTTGAACGCCCAGAGCCGCAAACCGGGCACAAAAGGCGTGGGTGGTACCCTTGCGCGCATTGCCACTCGCCGGACGCCAACCCGGCTTTTGCGCCCATGCCTTTGCATCCTCTCCGATCCATTCTTGGCGCTGCCCTGCTTGCCGCATGCGCCGTGCCCTCTGCCGATGCCGCCGTTGCCCTGCTCCAGCCCTCCCGCCGCGTCAACGCCAACCAGCCCTTCACCCTGACCCTGGTTATTTCGGGCGATGCCGCCCAGCGCAGCTATGCCGTGCCGGCCAAGCTGCGCGTAACGGCCAGCGCTGATCTGCAGGGCCCGGTGGAAGTGATTCTTGATCGACACAATGCCGGCGCTGAAACCCTGCACCTGCGTCCGGGCCAAGTCCGCACCGTCACCTACACCGGCACGCTGCCCGAGGTGCTGCGCGGTACGGTTCGGATCGATGTGCCGGATCTCGATGCGGCGCCCGTTCTGGTGACGCTCGTGCGCGGCGCGGACGCCCCGCAGATTGCTGCCGATGGCGCCCCCACCGGCGCCGCCCGCAACGCCGCCGCCGAAGCGACCCGCCCCGGGGGTGCGCTGGGCACCAACCCAAGCGCCCCCGCTGCCAGTGCAACTGCTACGGCTACCCCGCCCGCTCCCGTGGCAGTTGCTGGCAGTGGCGAGGCATCGCGTCCGCCCGAAGACACCGCGCGCCTGACTTTCCACGAACCCATGTTCGCCGCAGTGGGCGCGCACGGGGGCCTGAACGCCAAGTTCCAATTGAGCTTCAAATTTCGGATTTTTCAGCCTGAGAACCCGGCATCGGCAGCGCTGCTGGATAACGTGTACTTCGGTTATACGCAGTTCTCGTTGTGGGATGTGGGCAAGGAATCTGCGCCGTTCCGCGATACGAACTACCGGCCGAGCGTGTTCTATTACCGGCCCGATACGGGCATCCGTGGCGGCGCCCTCACGCGGCTATCGTTCGCGGGCGGCATCGAGCACGAATCGAACGGCCGCGACGGCGATGCGTCACGCGCCATCAACACGGTCTTCGTACGGCCGACGTTCCACTTTGGCGACCTGAACGATTACCACTGGAAGTTCGAGCCGAAGCTCTACGCCTACCTCACGCGCACCGGCAACACCGATATCGCGCACTATCGCGGCTTTGGGGATTTCCGCGTGTCGTACGGTGCGCCCAATGGCTGGGAATTGGCCGCCACGCTGCGCAAGGGCACCCGCAAGGCCTATGGCAGCGTCGACGCGCAATTGACGTATCCGATGAGCCGGATCTTTACCGGCACGGCTGGCTACCTGTTCATCCAGTATTTCACCGGCTACGGCGAGAGCCTGCTCGACTACAACCACAAGCTGGGCTCGCAATTGCGTGTCGGATACAGCCTCTCGCGATAGGACGCAGCCGGCTTAGAGCGTGTGCTGGCCGCTGGACTCGGGCTGGAACGCGACGCGGTCGATGCGCAAGGAACGCTCGGCACCATTGGGCGCCGAGTATTTGACCGACTTGCCCGCACGCGCACCCAGCAGCGCAGCGCCCATCGGCGAGAGCACCGACAGCTTGGCCGACGTCACGTTGGCCTCTTCCGGGTAGACGAGCGTCCACTCTTGTTCTGCGCCGGCGTCGTCCACCACGCACACGACCGAATTCATGGTCACCACATCGGCGGGAATCTTGTTGCCGGGCACCACGTTGGCACGGGTAATCAGGTCGTCGACCAGATCGGCCAGCGGCGAGTTACTGCCAGCGCGGGTGGCGGCATTTTCCAGGCGGGTGAGGTCCAGTTCGGTCAGGTAGATGGTGGCTGCTTTGGACATGACGATCTCCTACAGGTCTATGTTCAACACTAGGCAAAGCCGCTGCCGATGGCCTTCCGGGCCAATGCAACGCAGCGGCAAGAAAACCAGCGGGCGCATAGGCCGGCCGGCGGTGATACGAAGCTGAAACTTCTGGGGGGAGTAGAGAGAGCCCGGCGGCAACGTGCCGCAAGGGCACTAGAACAACCGCCGGGCGGCGGCAATGGCCGCGTTCATCGCCTGGGCGGCGCGCGGCGAAGTGCGCGCCACGCGCTTGGGGCGCACAGCACTGAAAGACGAAGAGAGAAGAAAGGCCGCAGCCACCGGCATCGACGTCATGATGGTAGCCGCCTCAGACGAGAGGCTTGCCGGCCAACTTGTTGCGCGCATTGGCAACGGCAGCGGCAAACTGCGCGTGGCCATGCCAGCCGGTCGCCCGGCCGAGCTTCTTGCCACGATGGAAAAACATGAACACCGGAATACCGTGCAGGCCAAAGCGCTGGCCCAGCTGAGGGTGTGCATAGACGTTGGCGTGCAGCCAGTTCAGCCCAAGCTCACGCACGGCGGTCGGTTGCGCGAGCATGGCTTTCTTGGCCATTTCGCAGTTGAAGCAATCCACGCCCCAGAAGAATACGCACACGAGCGCATCGCCCGCCGCCGCAATGGCCGCGTCGAAGGTCTCGGTGCTCACTTCGCGCATGCCAAACGCCGCGAACGCGGTCTTGTCGACCGGTATCGCACCGTTGGCGTATTGCGAAGTGGTTGTGTTCTGGATCACGGGGCGTCGGCTTACTTGGGCGCCGCCACCGTCACGAGAGCCGGGCGCAGCACGCGGTCGGCCAGCGTGTAGCCGCGCTGTAGAACAGCGACCACGGTATTGGCTTCCTGATCGGCCGGCACCATCGAGATGGCTTGATGACGATGCGGATCAAACTTTTCGCCCACCGGGTTCAGTTCGGTCACACGTCCCTTCTCGAACGCGGCGTAGAGCTGCTTGAGCGTAAGCTCAACGCCCTCCCGCAGCTTGGTGGCATCGCCCGATGTGTCGGCCAAAGCGGCCTGAAGGCTGTCCATTACCGGCAGCAGGTATTCCGCAAAACCTTCGATGGCGAACTTGTGGGCCTTCGCCACGTCGTCCTGACCACGGCGGCGGATGTTCTCGCCTTCGGCCGTGGCGCGCGCCCAGTTTTCATAATTCTGGCGCGCCTTTTCTTCAGCGGCTTCCAGCTGACGGCGCAGTTCAGCGACGTCCATGTCGGCCACGGCTTCTGCCACGGCGGCTTCGTCACCGGCGACAGCCTGGGCGTCGGCGCTCGCGCGCTGAGCCTGGCTCGAATAAGCGTGGGCCGCCTGGCCCGTCGCCGACTGGTTTGGCTGGGTGCCTTGGGTGTCCGTTGGCATGTCCGAGTTCGAGGGGGTGTCCGGAGTGTGTTTCATAGCGCTGGATAAAGAGGATCGACGCACGGCATGTGCCGGAAGACGATCCGCTGGATTTTTACAAAAGATTTGTCCCCGTTATGGGGCATTTGGCGCGCTTTTCAAGGGCGCCGGATGCGCAGCAACTGTGCGCCGCGCATCACGAAATATGGGGTTACAACTTTCATCAGCCTGCAACGGCACGGCAATTGCGACGCCTTTATTGGCCGCCTATGATGCAAGAAAAAACTGGGGGGCGCGAGCTTCTTTGAGGGTTCGTACCATGCATAACAAGCTGCCCGTTCTGACCGTGCTCCTGCTGTTGACCCTGACCGCAGCCACAACGTTCATTTGCCTGTCTGGGGCCGTCACGCCGCGTTATACGGAGTACGGTAGCGGCAAGGCATTCTTCAAGCACTACATCATCAAGCCAGCGCAGATGCAGCAGATGCCGCGCGGCTTGAGCGTATTAAGTTAGCACACACTCGCTCGGTACACCTCACTCTCCGCCGAGTTTGTCGATTCGCCGCCGGTCTCGCTTGGTCGGTCGGCCAGCAATTTGTGTGGCGGGTTCCCGATACAGCCGGCGTTTGTCGGCGTTCTCTTCGCGTTTTAAGCGACTGGTGTCCGTCTCGGCGTAGAGCGTTTGTGCAACGGAAGCTGGGCCGCGTACTTCGGCCAGCGCCAGCACCTCTACTTCCCACTGTTGTTCATGCGCGTGCACTCGCACGCGGTCACCAATTTTGACATCCTTGGCGGGGCGAACCGGCTGATCGTTGATCTGCACGCGACCGCGCTCCACCGCATCCGTCGCCTGCGACCGTGTCTTAAAGAAGCGCGCCGCCCAGAGCCATTTGTCGATGCGCACGCGATCGGCCGCGTCGGTGCTCACCTTCATGCGGCGGCCCCCTTGCTCTGCGCACGTGTGCGGCTGGCTTCCAGCACATGCGGATGCGTGAGCGTGAGCGGCCAGCCCTGAAGATGCGCCAGCGCAATGTCGGCAATGCCGGCGATCCACGCTTCGCTGTCATTCAGGCACGGGATGTAATGGAATTCCTTGCCACCGGCGACACGGAAGGTGGACTGCCCTTCCATGGCGATCTCTTCCAGCGTCTCCAGGCAATCGGCTGGGAAGCCCGGGCAGAACACATCGACGCGGTTGGTGCCAACGCGGCCGAGCTCTTCCAGAGTGGGCGCGGCGTATGGCTGTAGCCATTCGGCGCGGCCAAAGCGTGACTGGAAGGTGACCAGGTACTGACCCGGCTGCAGGCCAAGCGCTTCGCCCAGCAAGCGGCCGGTCTTCAGGCATTCGCAGTGGTAAGGGTCACCCAACTCCAGCGTTCGTCGCGGCACGCCATGGAACGACAGCACCAGTTTGTCGCCATGCGCAAAGTCAGGCGCGCCATGCTGCGCCCAATACGCGCCCACCTGCTGGTGCAGCGCATGGATATAAGCGGGGTCATCGTGGAAATGCTTGACCAGTCGCAACTCGGGCTGATTGCGCATTTCACCCAGCACGCGGAAGACCTCGTCGAAGGCCGTCGCAGTGGTGGTGCCGGAATACTGCGGATACATCGGCAACACGAGGATGCGCTCGACACCCTGCTTGCGCAGCGCCTGCATGACCGACGGGATCGACGGATTGCCATAACGCATCGCGCAGGCGACCACCACATCGTGGCCCTGGGCGTTCAGCAACTGCTGCAGCGCATGCGCCTGGCGCTCGCTATAGACGAGTAGCGGCGAGCCCGTCTTGTTGGCCTCACGCAGCCAGATGCTCTCGTACTTGTGCGCCGACGCCCGCGAACGCAGCGGCACGATCAGCAAGTTGAGGATGAACCACCACGCGGCGCGCGGAATCTCCACCACGCGTGGGTCGGACAGGAACTGACGCAGGTAGCGGCCCACCTCGCGCGGCGACGTGCCGTCGGGCGTGCCGAGGTTGACGAGCAGGATCGCCGTGCGATCGGGCTGACCGTGCTGGAACAGGGGTTCGGGCAAGAAAGGCATGGGCGCGGGTTCGCGATAGACCGGCCGATTATACGAGCCGAGTCATCGGGTGTGCCTTACGCCGTTACCACGCCATCCTTGACCACACCGGTACACGGGTTGAGCCCCATCGCATAGGCCAGATCGGCAGGCCGGTCGATGCGCCAGAGCGCGAAATCTGCCGCGCAGCCCGGGGCAAGCACACCGCACGTGCCGGACAGACCCAGCGCTGCGGCGGCGTGACGCGTGGCGCCGGTCAGTGCTTCCAGAGGCGTCAGGCGGAACAGCGTGCATGCCATGTTCATCGCCAGCAGCAGGGACGACAGCGGCGACGTGCCTGGATTGCAGTCGGTCGACACGGCCATTGGCACACCAGCGGCACGCAACGCTGCCATCGGCGGCAGGCGCGTTTCGCGCAGGCAGTAGAACGCGCCGGGCAGCAGCACGGCCACCGTGCCGGCCCGTGCCATGGCTGCGATGCCGGC
This sequence comes from Ralstonia chuxiongensis, assembly GCF_024158925.1. Taxonomy (NCBI): domain Bacteria; kingdom Pseudomonadati; phylum Pseudomonadota; class Betaproteobacteria; order Burkholderiales; family Burkholderiaceae; genus Ralstonia; species Ralstonia chuxiongensis. The sequence goes on from NZ_JAMYWC010000004.1 coordinate 653,439, forward strand.
GTCGGTCAGACATTCGAGGTGATCCGCGGAAAGGCCGCCATAGCGTGCAACTAATGCCGCGCCTCCCTGATCGGAGAGCTGCTCGGCGTGCAGCTTGACCGGCAGACCCAGGCGCTGCGCGGCATCGAACATGCGCGCCGTTTGTGCAGGCGTGAAGCCAATGGTTTCGCAAAAGGCGTCGACGGCATCGACCAGACCTTCTGCTGCAAGCGCGGGCAGCACATCGGCGCAGAGGTGGTCGATGTAGTCATCCGCACGGCCAGCAAATTCGGGCGGCACCGCGTGCGCGCCGAGGAACGTCGTGCGCACGCGCACCGGCAACGACTGGCCGAAGCGGCGGGCAACACGCAGCATGCGACGCTCGGTGTCCAGGTCCAAGCCGTAGCCGGATTTGATTTCGACGGCGGTAACGCCTTCGGCGCGCAGTGCGTTCAGGCGCGGCAGGCTGACTGCGGCCAATGCGTCTTCGCTGGCCGCACGCGTGGCACGGACGGTGGACAGGATACCCCCGCCCGACCGCGCGATCTCTTCGTACGGAACGCCGTTCAGGCGCGCTTCGAATTCATTGCTGCGATTGCCGGCATAGACCAGATGCGTGTGGCAATCGATCAGGCCCGGGGTGAGCCACGCGCCGCCGCCATCGTGCTCGCGTGTCGCGCGGGCGTTGACGGGCAGATCGGCCCGGTAGCCAAGCCACGCAATGCGGCCATCCTTGACGGCGATGGCACCATCGCGGACCTCGCCGTAGCCGTCAGCATCGGCGGCGAGCGTGGCGAGGTGGACGTTGGTCCAGAGCGCATCCCAGTGCGGGTTGGCCAGATCAGCCATGAGCGGTTCCTTGCAGGCCAATGCCGTCCGCTACCCGCGCAACCAGGCGGGCAGCGACACGTGCCGTGTGATTGTCAATGTCGAGCGACGGGTTCAGCTCCGCCACATCCGCCAGCCGTAGCTTGCCGGAGCTGACCACACGATCGACGATGGGCTCGATCACATCCATCGCCACGCCGCGCGCGGATGGTGCGCTCACGCCGGGGGCGACAGCGGCCGGCAGCACGTCCAGGCACATCGTCAAATAGACGTGATCGACCTGGCTCAAGAACACCTCGACCACCTTCAGCACGTGGGCGAGTTGCATGACGTCCATCTCGTCGTCGTGCATCCAGCGCACGCCAAGCTGGCGTGCACGCGCGAACAGCGCTTCGGTGTTGGCGTAGGTGCTCACGCCCAGGCAGGCGTAGTGGAACGGCCAGCCGCGCCGCGCGCAGTCTTCGGCGATCTGGCGAAAGGGCGTGCCCGAGCTGCCGCGCTCACCCGCACGCAGATCGAAATGCGCATCGAGGTTGAGAATGCCGATACGCGGAGGCTGGTCGGATTTCGCCGCCAGATGCCGCGCCAAGCCGTCAAACGATGCCCATGCAATCTCATGCCCGCCGCCGAGCGCGATCGGAAACGCGCCGCGGTCGAGCAGATCGTGGAGCACACCGGACAACTCGCTCTGCGCCTCTTCCAGCGCGTCGCCCTGGCAGGTCACATCGCCCGCATCGACGACCACACGGCCGGCACGCGCGGGCAAGTTCGCGAGCATCTTGCGGATGGCAGCCGGGCCGGCTTGTGCACCGATCCGCCCGTGGTTGCGCGCGACACCCGCGTCGCAAGCGAACCCCGCCAGAGCGACGGAGTTGGCCAGCGGCGTCGATGCATCGATGCGGCGCACGGTCTGGTGCCAACGCAAACCCAGCGGGCCCTCCTCCGCGTCGACGCGGCCTTGCCAGACGTTCGATTCAGCTTGGGCAAGCATGGTCAACGGAGAGAAAGTTCGCTGATATGGGTGCGGCACGAGTCGCCCAGATCGCCGTCGAGCACGAGGCGGCGAGCGCCCTCGATGTCGGGCGCGAACAGGCGATCTTCACCGTAGTACGCCACGCACGCGCGGATGCAGCCATGCGCTTTCTGCAGCGTATCGGACGTCGCCAGCGGCTTGTGGAAGTCGATGCCCTGCGCTGCCGCCAGCGCTTCGATGCCGACGATGGTGGCCGTGTTCTCTGCCATGTCCTGCAGACGGCGGCCGGCGAAGGTGGCCATGCTGACGTGGTCTTCCTGGTTGGCGGAGGTCGGCAGGCTGTCGACGCTGGCCGGGTGGGCGAACGTCTTGTTCTCCGATGCCAGCGCGGCCGCAGTGACGTGCGCGATCATGAAGCCCGAGTTCAGACCCGGCTGCTCGACCAGGAACGGCGGCAGGCCCGACAGCGTGGAGTCGATCAGCAACGCGATGCGGCGCTCGGATAGCGCACCGATCTCGGCAATTGCCAGCGCGAGCATGTCGGCGGCAAACGCCACCGGCTCGGCGTGGAAATTGCCACCCGAAATCACTTCACCGGCGTCGGCGTAAACCAGCGGGTTGTCAGTCACCGCGTTGGCTTCGGTGAGCAGCGTGGCACCAGCCTGACGAATCAGGTCAAAACACGCGCCCATGACTTGCGGCTGGCAGCGCAGGCTGTACGGATCTTGCACGCGCTTATCGCCCACGAGGTGCGACTGGCGGATGGCACTGCCGGCCAGCAGGTTGCGATACACCGCGGCGGTCGCAATCTGCCCAGGCTGACCGCGCACGGCGTGCACGCGCGGGTCGAACGGCGCATCGCTGCCCTTGGCGGCATCCACCGACAACGCACCCGACACGGTGGCGGCTTGCAGCAGACGCTCAGCCAGGAACAGGCCGTTGAGTGCCAGCGCGGTCGACACTTGCGTGCCGTTGATGAGCGCCAAGCCTTCCTTTGCGGCCAGCGCAATCGGCTCGATGCCGGCGGCGGCCAATGCGGCACGCGCGGGAGTGCGCACGCCGTTCACACGCACGTCGCCCTCGCCCAGCAGGGCCAGCGTCATGTGCGCGAGTGGCGCCAGATCGCCCGACGCGCCCACCGAACCCTTGGACGGAATGCACGGCACGATGCCTGCGTTCAGCAGCGCCAGCAGCGTGTCGATCACGACCCGGCGCACGCCCGAATAGCCACGTGCGAGGCTGGCCGCCTTCATCAGCAGCACGAGGCGCGCCACGTTATCGCTCAGGTCTTGACCCGTGCCCACGGCGTGCGACAGGATCAGATTGCGTTGCAGGCGCTCCAGTTCGTGCGTAGCGATCTGCGTTTTGGCCAGCAGGCCGAATCCGGTGTTGATGCCATAGGCAGGCGCGCCCTTGGCGACGATGGCCTGCACGGTGGCGGCCGACGCCTCGATCGCGGCCGCGCAGTCGCCGGACAGGGCGACAGGCGTGGGGGCGAGCCATACGCGACGCAGATCTGCAAAGGACATTTCGCCCGGTTGCAGTGTGAGGATGGGGGGCGTGGTCATGGTGTTCATAGCAATACGAGCGGGATGTCTTTAACTTAGCCGATCATCGGCAGATTCAAACCGTTGCGCTTGGCGCAGGCAATGGCGGTTTCGTAGCCGGCATCGGCATGGCGCATGACGCCGGAGCCCGAATCGTTGACGAGCACACGGCCCAGACGCTTTGCCGCAGCGTCCGTCCCGTCGGCGACGATCACCACGCCCGAATGCTGCGAATAGCCCATGCCGACACCGCCGCCGTGGTGCAGCGACACCCACGTCGCACCGCCGGCTGTGTTCAGCAGCGCGTTGAGCAGCGGCCAGTCCGACACGGCGTCGGTGCCGTCGCGCATGGCTTCGGTTTCGCGGTTGGGGCTCGCCACGGAGCCGGTGTCGAGGTGATCGCGGCCGATCACGACGGGCGCCTTCAGTTCGCCGTTCTTGACCATCTCATTGAAGGCCAGGCCAGCCAGGTGACGCTCACCCAGGCCGAGCCAGCAGATGCGGGCGGGCAGGCCCTGGAAGGCGATGCGGTCACGCGCCATGTCGAGCCAGCGGTGCACGTGCGTGTTGTGCGGGAAGAGTTCCTTGATCTTCGCGTCGGTCTTGTAGATGTCTTCCGGGTCGCCGGACAGCGCCACCCAGCGGAACGGTCCCTTGCCCTCGCAGAACAGCGGACGAATGTAGGCCGGCACGAAGCCCGGGAAGTCGAAGGCTTTCTTCACGCCCTGGTCGAACGCGACCTGGCGGATGTTGTTGCCGTAGTCGACGGTCGGGATGCCCATGGCCTGGAAGTCGAGCATGGCCTGCACGTGCACGGCGCACGACTTCGCGGCCTCATCGGTCAGGCGGGCGTGCTGCGACGGATCGCGTTGCGCAGCACGCCATTGCTCGACCGTCCAGCCGACCGGCAGGTAGCCGTTGACCAGATCATGCGCCGAGGTCTGGTCAGTCACCAGATCCGGCTTCAAGCCGCCAGCGCGGGCACGCTTGACCAGCTCCGGCAGGATTTCCGCCGCATTGCCGAGCAGGCCGATGGACACGGCCTCGCCGCGCTCGCAATGGTGGCGAATCAGATTGAATGCGTCGTCGATGTCCTTGGCTTGTTTGTCCAGGTAGCGCGTACGCAGGCGGAAATCGATGCTCGATTGCTGGCATTCGATGTTCAACGACACGGCACCGGCCAGCGTGGCGGCCAGCGGCTGTGCGCCGCCCATGCCGCCCAGGCCGGCGGTCAGGATCCACTTGCCAGCCAGCTTGCCGTCGTAATGTTGACGACCGGCCTCGGCAAACGTCTCGTACGTGCCTTGCACGATGCCTTGGCTGCCGATGTAGATCCAGCTACCAGCGGTCATCTGGCCGTACATGAACAGGCCCTTGCGATCCAGCTCGTTGAAGTGTTCCCAGTTCGCCCACTTGGGCACGAGATTGGAGTTGGCGATCAAGACGCGCGGTGCATCCGGGTGGGTCTTGAAAACGCCCACCGGCTTGCCCGATTGCACGAGCAGCGATTCGTCATCGTTCAGCTCGCGCAGCGTTTCCAGGATCTTGTCGAAGCAGGCCCAGTCACGTGCGGCACGGCCAATCCCGCCATAGACGACGAGGTGCTTGGGGTTTTCGGCCACGTCGGGGTCGAGGTTGTTCTGGAGCATGCGGTAAGCCGCTTCGGTCAGCCAGCTCTTGCAATGCAGCTCAGTGCCGCGGGGGGCGCGGATTTCACGCGAGGCGTCGTAGCGCGGATCGTTGGTCAGGTGGGCAGCGTTGGTCGGGGCATTCATGTGAGGTCTCCTGCGAACTCCTTTGTCATGGAGCGCATCTTATGTTGTATATACAACTTAGGCAAGAAAACTTTACAAGCTAAGAGCAAACCCTGATGATGACCGCCATCCGCCCATCACATCGGCCGCCCAAACCGCGCCGCAAGCCACGTCCATGTCACACGACCCGTCCGCCAGCACGCCCGCCTTCCAGCGCATCAAGGAAGACATCCTCATGCGCATCCGCAGCGGCGAGTGGCAAGAAGGCGAAATGATCCCGGGGGAGACCACGCTCGCGCAGACGTTTGGCGTGTCACGCATGACGGTCAATCGCGCCCTGCGCGAGTTGACCGCCGAGCAGATCCTCACGCGTGTGCAGGGCCTGGGAACGTTCGTCGCGCAGCAGAAGTTCCAGGCAACGCTGGTGGCCATCCGCAACATCGCCGAGGAAATCGCAACGCGCGGCCACAGGCACCGCGCCGAACTGCACAAGTTGGAGCGTGCCCGTGCCAACGAAGCGATGGCGGCTTCGTTTGGCGTGCCGACGGGCCGCGTGCTCTTCCATTCACTGATCGTGCATTTCGAAAATGACCTGCCGATCCAGGTGGAAGACCGTTGGGTGAACGCCGCGTTGGCGCCTGAATACATGGAGCAGGACTTCACACAGACCACGCCAAACGCCTACCTGATGCGTGCCGCCCCATTGCAGGGTGTGGATTACGGCATCGAGGCCCGCCTGCCTCCGCGCGAGATCGCCGAAATGCTGCACATGGATGTGCGCGAGCCCTGCCTGATGCTGCGGCGGAAGACGCTGTCGCAGGGCCAGGTCGCCTCGGTGGCAACCATGTGGCACCCGGGCGGGCGGTATCAATTCACAGGGAGCTTCTGAGCGCCTCGTTGCGCTACATCATGACCTCGCTCCGGGGCGCGGACGAGAATGCTCGAAAAGGATGCGCGGCGGCTTATGCGATATGCCCAGCCCGCTACCTCACTCCACACCCGTCCCAGGAGAGCACTGTCATGAGCGGCATGCCCGAATTCAAAAGCGTGGTCAAAGATGTGTCTGCGCACATGCGCAGCTTGCGCGAATCGCAGCCGGAGTTGATGACGGCATTCAGCCAACTGGCGGCAGCCGGCACAAAAGATGGCGCACTGAGCAAAAAGACCCGAGAGCTGGTGGCGCTAGGAATCGCCATCGCCAGCCGCTGCGACGACTGCATCGGCTTCCATGTCCAAGCGTTGGTCAAACTTGGCACAACCCGCGCCGAACTCGAAGAGGTGTTGGGAACAGCCGTCTATATGGGAGGCGGCCCTTCGATGATGTACGCCACGCATGCGCTGGCGGCGTTCGAGCAGTTTTCAGCCTGAGACATTGGCGGGCAACTCCGCCCGCCACTGGCGGCGTTGTTTCAGTACTGGCTGAGTGTGCTGGATAGCAGCTTGGCTGTGATATCCACGATCGGGATCACGCGCTCATACGCCATGCGCATCGGCCCGATCACGCCCAGCGTGCCAACGATCTTGCCGTCCACCTCGTACGGCGCGGTGATGACGGCCATGTCTTCGTGCGGCACAAGGCTGCTTTCGCCGCCGATGAAGATCTGCACGCCCTCGGCACGGCTCGATACGTCCAGCAGTTGCAGCAGGCCAGTCTTCTGCTCAAACACCGCAAAGAGCCGGCGCAGCTTGTCCATGGACGAAGACAGGTCTTCCACCTCCAGCAGCTTGCGCTCGCCCGAGATGACGACCGGCTCTTCCTCCGACGCCGCGCTGCTGCCCGCCTCCACGGCCGCCTGCATCAGCGCGGTCATGTCGGCCTGCAGCGCAGACAACTCGCCGCGCAGGCTTTCGCGCACCGCGTCGAACGTCTGGCCGCCGTAATGCGCGTTGATGTAATTGGCCGCTTCCACCAGCTGTGACGGGGTGTAGGGCGTATCGGTATGGATGATGCGGTTCTGCACGTCGCCTTCGGGCGTGACGACGATCAGCAGGATGCGGGACTCTGACAGCCTCAGAAATTCGATCTGACGGAACGCATGCGTGCGTCGCGGCGTCATCACGATGCCGGCAAACTGCGAGAGGTTGGACAAGGTTTGCGCCGCCGCCGCAATCACCCGCTGCGACGATTCCGAGCCATGCGACGCCAGTTGCGTGCGCACCTGCTCTGCAATCGCGCCGACCATCTGCTGCGCCATGCGGTCGTGCGTGCTCAGCACATCCAGCGGGCTGGCCGTCAGCATCGTATCGACAAAGAGGCGGTAGCCACGCGGCGTCGGCACGCGCCCGGCCGAGGTGTGCGGACTGGCGATGAAGCCCATCTCCTCCAGGTCGGACATCACATTGCGGATGGTGGCCGGCGACAGGTCGAGCCCAGAATACTTCGACAAGGTGCGCGAGCCCACAGGCTGGCCCTCGGCGATATACCGTTCGATCAGGGTCTTGAGGAGGATGGTGGCGCGCTTGTCCATGATTTTTCAATTTTACGCAAAATCGGCGCCCGTCTACGGGTGATGTCGGCGTTTCTCCACTAAACACGCGCTGACGTGGCGACGGTCATATCGATATGGTGTAATGCGCGCATGTCGATTCCCCCGTCCGCCGTGGCCCCGCAAGCTCCCGCCGCCTCGTCTTCGCCTGTTTCGCCTTTCAAGACCGTTGCGCTGGTCGGCCGGTATTCGGCCGCCAACATTGCCGGCCCGCTCATGGAACTGGCGTCGTGCATTGCCGCGCGCGGGCATGACATTGTGTTCGAGCGAGACACGGCGCTCAACATCGGCGTCCAGGATTACCCTGCCCTGCCGCCCGAAGAGATGGCGCGCCACGCCGACGTGGCCGTCGTGCTCGGCGGCGACGGCACGCTGCTCGGCATCGGGCGCCACCTGGCCGGTGCCAGCGTCCCCGTGATCGGCGTCAACCACGGGCGGCTCGGCTTCATGACCGACATCCCGTTCGACGACGTGCACACCGTGCTGCCCGACATGTTGTCGGGCCGCTACGAGGCCGAAACCCGCACGCTGCTGCAGGCCCAGGTCGTGCGCGACGACGAGGTCATCTTCTCCGCCCTCGCCTTCAACGACGTGGTGGTCAACCGCTCGGGCACCTCGGGCATGGTGGAACTGGCCGTGTCCGTCGACGGCTTCTTCATGTACAACCAGCGTTCGGACGGCTTGATCGTTTCCACGCCCACGGGCTCGACGGCGTATGCACTGTCCGCGGGCGGGCCGATCCTGCATCCGGCGCTCTCGGGTCTGGTTCTGGTGCCTATCGCACCGCACTCGCTGTCGAACCGGCCGATCGTCATTCCGCAAGACGCGGAGGTGGTCATTCAGGTCACCAGCGGGCGCGATGCCAGCGTCAACTTCGACATGCAGTCGCTCACGTCCTTGCTACCCGGTGACCGCATCGTGGTGCGCCGCTCGGAACGCACGGTGCGGCTGCTGCACCCGATCGGGTACAACTACTACGCCACGCTGCGTAAGAAGTTGCACTGGCACGAGTACCCGACCGAAGACAACCGGCTCTAACACCTCTTACATGCTGCGCAGCCTCACCATCCGCGATTTCGTCATCGTTCACGCGCTGGATCTCGATCTGGCCGACGGTTTTACCGTGTTTACGGGCGAGACCGGCGCGGGCAAATCCATCCTGATCGATGCGCTTGCACTCACGTTGGGCGAGCGCGCCGATGCCGCCGTCGTGCGCGAAGGCGCGCCACGTGCCGACATCACCGCCGAGTTCGACGTGCATCCGCATGTGGCCGCATGGCTCGAGGCGCATGAACTGCACGACGACGAAGGCGTGATTCTGCTGCGCCGCACGGTCGATGCCGCAGGTCGCAGCAAAGCCTTCATCAACGGCGCGGCCGTCACGCTGGCGCAGCTGCGCGAAGTGGGTGAGCAACTGGTCGACATCCACGGCCAGCACGCGCATCAACTGCTGCTCAAGGCGGATGCGCAGCGCAGCCTGCTCGACGCCCACGCGGGCCTTGAAGGTGCCGTGCGCGTGGTCGGCGAACGCTACCGGGAATGGCACGCCGTGGTGCGCGCGCGCGAAGCCGCCGAGCAGCAGTCGCGCGAAGTCCAGCTCGAACGCGAGCGCATTGAATGGCAGGTCAACGAATTGCAGAAGCTTGGCCCCCAGCCGGGTGAGTGGGAAGACGTGCAGGCCGAGCACCACCGCCTGTCGCACGCCGCCAGCCTGATCGAAGGCACGCGCGCGGCGCTGGATGGTTTGTCCGAATCGGAAGGCGCGGTGCTTACGCAGCTGGGCGCGACGCTCCATACGCTGCGTGAACTGGCCGAGATCGACCCCGCGCTGGCTGATGTGCTGGCCGCGCTGGAACCGGCCGAGGTGCAGATCCAGGAAGCCGTGCACACGCTTGCCCGCTATGCCGATCGCGCGGAGCTGGACCCGGACCGACTGGCCGAAGTCGACGCGCGCATGCAAGCGCTGCACACCATGGCGCGCAAATACCGCGTCGCCCCCGAAACGCTGCCCGCTGAACTGGCTGAACGGCAGGCGCAACTCGCCGCGCTGCAAGCTGCATCCGATCTTGATGCGCTGCAGGCCCAGGAAGCGCAAACCCACGCCGCGTATATGACGGTCGCGCAATCGCTGTCGCGCGACCGCGCCAAGGCCGCGCGCGAGCTGGCCGACGCGGTGACCGGCGCCATGCAAGGCCTCTCGATGGCCGGCGGGCGCTTCGACATCGCGCTGCACGCGCTGGAACACGGCGGCGCTGCGGGGCTGGAGCAAGTCGAATTCCTCGTCGCCGGGCATGCGGGCGTTTCGCCGCGGCCTTTGGCGAAAGTCGCCTCGGGTGGCGAGCTGGCGCGGATCAGCCTGGCCATCTCGGTGATTGCCAGCGAGGCCAGCCCGACGCCCACGCTCATCTTCGACGAAGTGGATTCCGGCATTGGCGGTGCGGTTGCGGAAGTCGTGGGCCGGCGCCTGCGCGAACTGGGCATACGCCGCCAAGTGCTGTGCGTCACTCACCTGCCGCAAGTGGCCGCGCTCGCCAATCACCACATTCAGGTCGCCAAGCAGACGGTGGCCGGCAGCACGCGGTCCGACCTCGTGGTGCTGGACGCCACGGCCCGCGTGGACGAGATCGCCCGCATGCTGGGTGGCGCGTCGCTCACTGACACCACGCGGCGCCACGCAGACGAGATGCTCGCCGCGGGCCGTGCGCAATCGGCACCGGAATCCGCAGCGCGGAAATCCCGCCGCGCGGCACAGTGATCGCCTATACCGGAACCATTGCTGCCAGGGTTGGCACGAAGGTTCCGGCTGCACACGCGACAAACATCCTCTACCGAATCCAAGGAGAACTTCATGGCCCGCATGGCCCGCACGATCCAACCGGCTGCCCGCCCTCGATCCCTGCTGTCGTCCGCCAAGCCTGCGCTGGCGATAGCGCTCGGCCTGTGCCTGCTGACCGCGTGCAAGTCCGTTCCGGCCATTGACCCAGGAAAACCGCCTGCCATGGACCCGACCTCGGCCAACACCCAGCCTCCAGCTTCCGTGTCGGCTGCACACAATCTGGGCGACGTCATCATTGGCCTAAGCACGCCGACCACGTCGTCCTCCACCGTGCAAGGCGTGCTGGATGCTGCCGGTGCACGCGCAACGCCGCGCCTGGCCTTTGCGGTGGTACGTCCGATGTCGGGCGGGTTCTGGGTGGTGCGCGCTAGCTCGGGCGATGCATCGGCCACGCTGGATGGCGCAGTGACGGCGTTGCGCGGCACGCCCGGCATCGCCTCGGCCGACCCGGATCGCATCATGAAAATCCAACGCTGAACCACCGCGACACCGCTCCACACTGTGAAAGATCGGGCGCCGCGTGGCGTCCGGTTTCCTGCTCCACGTTCCGTCGCCAGGCCCGCATTCTGCTTCAGCAGCAACTCACAACCGGCCTTTTTCCCCTCGCAAACGTGATCGGCCATCGCCGCCACACCAAGCGGACAAGTCGCGTGCTACCTTTGGTTTTGTGTAACGGTATGTCAACGATCACATCCTGACGACGTTTCTCATTACAACGAGACCCCACGGAGCACCCGCTGATGACCCCCTCCCTCTTCCGGTTGAAGTCTTGGCTCCGCGCGGGCGCCGGCCTTGCCTGTCTTGCCTGGGTGATGGGCAGCCAGGTCGCTACAGCTGCCGCGCCGCCGCCGCAATACACCGGTGACCTGATCATCAAATGGCGCGACGACACGAGCGGCACGCGCAAGACGCTCTCCGCCAGCGAGGCGAACAACCGGTTGCTGTCGGTAGCGCAAGCGGCGGGCAGCACGCTGCAGGTCAAGCGCACGCTGGGCACCAACGCGCAGCTCATGCGCACAGGGCTGACCGATGCCGCCAGCATCCAGGCCACCGTCAACAAGATCGCGCAGGATGCCCGCGTGGCCTATGTGGTGCCTGATCGCATCCTGCGGCCTAACACCATTCCGAACGATCCGCTGTTCGCCACGCAGAACAACCTGGCCGCGCCGGCGCTCGTGCCCGGCGGTATTAACGCGGCTGCGGCGTGGAGCATCACGCAGGGCTCAACGGGCATCGTGGTGGCAGTGGTCGATACCGGCTATACCGATCATCCCGACCTGTCAGCCAAGATCCTGCCGGGCTACAACTTCATTTCGGACCCGGCGCGCGCCGGTAACACCTTCGGGCGCGGCACGGACGCGCATGACCTAGGCGATGGCGTAACGAGCACGGATGTCGCAAACATTTCGGGCTGCACCAGCAGCGATATCGCCAATAGCAGCTGGCACGGCACTGAGGTCAGCAGCGTGCTCGCCGCCCAGACAAACAACACCGTCGATATCGCAGGGGTCGGCTGGAACACGCCGATCGTGCCGGTACGCGTGTCGGGCAAATGCGGCGCGCTGCTGTCCGACACGGTAGACGGCATGTTGTGGGCGGGCGGCATCAACGTATCTGGCGTGCCGACCAACGCCAACCCGGCACGGGTGGTGAACGTGAGCCTGGGCAGCACCACGCAGTGCTCTGCGGCAGAACAGGACGCGGTGAATCAGTTGGCCGCACGCGGCGCCATCGTGGTGGCGGCCGCCGGCAATGAAGCCGCGCAGACCGTTGATGCACCGGCCAATTGCGCTGGCGCCATCGCCGTCACCGCGCACGTCGACAGCGGCGAGAACGCCAGCTACGCAAACGTGGGGCCGCAGGTGGCGTTGTCCGCGCCAGGGGGGGGCTGCGGCAACTCGAAGGTCGTGACGAGTACGACTCCGGCGACTTGTGCGGAGCCCGTGTCCGTTATCCAGGCCGACTCCAACGATGGTGCACAGACTGTCGGCAACCCCACGGTCAAATCGGTGGCGGGTACGAGCTTTTCGACACCTGAAACAGCCGCCACCATCGCGCTCATGCTGAGCGTGCAGCCACAGTTGTCGAATGCGCAAGTATTGGCTGGCCTGAAGCAGACCGCGCGGCCGCACCCGAGCGGCACGTTCTGCGCTGTGAACACCGGCATCTGCGGCGCTGGCCTGCTGGATACCGCCGGTGCCGTCAGTTATGCCCAGAACACAGCCCCTGCAGGCGCGGGCAGTGGCACGGGGTCGGGCGGATCGACCGGGGGTACGAGCGGCGGTGGTGGCGGAGGCGGCGGGGCCATCCCGCTGGTCGGCGCAGCGCTGCTGTTGGCGGCTGGCATCGCTGGCGGTCGCCGTCGCCTGAAGGCGCATTAAGCGTACGCACCTCCCAAAAGGCGCCTCCGCTTTTCGCGTGCAACGCTGCGCGGTACACGCCTCCTGGCTGGTTATGCCAACTGACGTACCGCACGTGTGATTTCAGCCAGATATAAAAATTACTAAACAACGCAGTTAGCCTGTTTAAGGTGGGAAACGCGCAATTCTTGTGATAATTGCGCCTCCGTTTTCTACAACAACAGGTTCATTACATGAAATTGATTGCCCAGGGGGGTATTGTCCGCGCACTCGTCGCGCTCGGACTGGTCTCGTATCACGCTGTCCCGGCGTTCGCCGTAGGTCAACCGGCAAACGTTGGCGCCCAAATGCAGTGGGTATCGCAGTTGATCGTCAAGGAAAAGAGCGGCGGCGGCACATCCCAGTTGCAATCCGCGGAGACGGCAACGCGCGTGAACGTTGCGACAGTGCAACGCTGGTCGGCCGCTGCACAGTTGCCGATGACGTACAAGCGCGCAATGTCGGGCGGGGCTCATGTGGTCACGTTGCCGCAAACCATGTCGGTAGCAGACGCACAGGCCGTGGCCCAGCGCATGGAAGCCAGCGGCCAATTTGAATATGTGTCTCCAGACCGGATCTGGCATGCGGCTTCCACGCCGTCCGATCCGTTGTTCCAATACCAATGGAACCTGCTCCCCACGACCGGCACCGTCAACAACGTCGTCACGGTCGGTAGCATTGTGCCCGCCAATGGGGCGACAACGGTGGGTGGCGCTAACGTGACCACCGCTTGGGACACGACCAAAGGTTCGAGCAGCGTCAGCGTTGCTGTGCTGGATACCGGCATTCTTCCCGGTCACCCCGACTTGTCTGGGGCGCACATCAACCAGGGTTACGACTTCATCACCAACCCCGTTGTGAGTAACAAAGGCGGCGCCGGCCGCAGCAGCGACCCGACCGATCCGGGCGACTGGGTCACCAGCACGGATATCACCACCTATCCGACAATCTGCGGCGGCCTCGCGACGTCCGACAGTTCCTGGCACGGCACCTTTGTCACCGGGCAGCTCGTCGCGCAACACAACAGCATAGGCGTCGCCGGCATCGCCCCGGGCGTCAGCCTGTTGATGGCACGCGTGCTCGGCAAATGCGGCGGTTCAAGCTCTGACATCATCGATGCACTGACGTGGGCAACTGGCGGCACCGTTACCGGCGTCAGCACGGTCAATACGGCCCCCGCCAAGGTCGTCAACATGAGCCTGGGCGGCGTCGGCAGTTGCGATACCCCCACGCAAAACGCCATCTCGGCCGCACGTGCCCGCGGCGCTGCCATCGTGGTGGCAACTGGCAATGAAGGCAACACGACGACCATTGGTACTCCCGCCAACTGCACGGGGACCATTGCTGTCACGGCGCATACCTTCGAAGGTGACAGGGCCAGTTATGCGAACGTCGGCACAGGCACGACGCTGAGTGCGCCCGGCGGTGGCAACGGTTCGACGGTCAGCGGTCTGGGGGCACTGGTTGCGTCGGTGACGAACATGGGCACGACCACGGCCACCACAGACAGTTACACCGCTGAAGGCGGCACCTCGATGGCCACCCCACATGTGGCGGGCGTCGCCGCGCTGATGCTGTCGGTCAACAGCTCGCTCACGCCTGATCAGATTGCCACCGTCCTCCAGCAGTCGGCTCGCCCATTCCCGGCGGGCACATACTGCGCGACGCATACGGGCGTCTGCGGCGCCGGCATGCTGGATGCGGGTGCCGCCGTTGCGCTGGCGAAGGGCAATCCGACTGTGCACGCATCGACGTCGGCAAGCACAGTGGTCGCAAACAACGCGGTCACGCTCACAGCAACCGGCAATGCAGGCCTCGTCAATACCATTACGAGCGTGCAGTGGGCGCAAACTTCTGGGCCGTCCGTCAGCCTCACCACTGCCGGCCCCGATAGCAACGGCAATTACACCGCTACCTTCACGCCATCGGCCGAGGGCACCTACGCCTTCAAGGTAACGCTGATGAGTAACACCGGCGCGACCGCCACCGATACCGCCAACGTGACAGTCACTGCAGCAGCAGCGAGCACCGGCACCACCACCCCGCCTGCGACGGCCACGTCCAGCGGTGGCGGCGGTGGTGGCGGCGCTATCGGCCTGGGCGGCGCAGTATTGCTGCTGGCCGCCGGCTTGGCCGGCCGTCGGCGTCGCGTGAAGTAAGCCTATCGGTACTTTCGGCCCGCGCCTTGATTGGGCGCGGGCCTTTTTCCCACTCCCGCTTTGTCCCGTCGGGCTTTCCGCTGCTTACCTACGCAGCCGATTGTTGCGATGGCGCCACTCCCCCAACACCCAAACCAGCAACCCGCTGGCCGCGCCAAAGGCATGGGCGATACGCACCACGCCAAACCCCCAGTGCGGGTCATAGGCGATGGGCGACAGCCACGACTGTTCGAGCCACACCTTCACCAGCACGCCCGCGCACAGCGCCACGCCAATCCAGCGTGAGAAGCGATCCTCGGCACCGTCCGTGGACGGCTTCAGCAGCCGCAGCCCGCCCCATGCCGCCAGGCCATGCAGCGCGCCGGAGAGCCCGCCGTACCACTGCACCGTCGGCTGATTGAGCAGTGCGATCTGCACAAGCACCCCGCACGCCACTAGCGCTCCAACGATGACATGCGGCCGCAACACGCGCGCGAGCAGCAAGATGAGCCCTGCCGCTGCCATCGCATCCGCCAACCAATGCCATTGGTCCAGATGCACCCACATGGCGGTCACGAGCCGCCACCACTGCCCTGCGCGCACGGCCTGGCGTTGATACAGCCCGACCGCATACAGCCATGGCACGAACGAGAACGCCGCCGACAGCGCGGCCACGCCGGCGCACGCGCCCCACGTGTGCAGCGTTTGCCGATGCACCCTCATTGCGCGGGCCCAAACACTTGCTCCCATAACGCCCGTACGTGAGCGGCCTCGCGCGCGCAAGTGTCGACCGGTACGCGGGCAACGGATTGCCCGTCGAGTCGCAACTTGTGCTGGCGCGCGCGGAAGTCCCGATAGGCATCGGCCACTTGCGCGGCTGCTGTCGCGTCAATCAACCCGAGTTCGCCAGCCATGCGCAGTAGCGCGATGTTTCCCTTGTTGAGGGTCAGCTCGGCATGCGCCGCGCTATGCAGAAGCACCAGGAATTGCACGGTGAATTCGATATCGACCATGCCTCCGCGATCGTGCTTGAGATCAAACAGCCCCGTGGGATTCGCATGACCTTCCGCCACGCGCTCGCGCATCGCCACGATCTCGTCGCGCAGCGGGCCAGGTTCGCGCTGCTGGCGCAATACGGCGGTGCGCAGCGCCTCGAAGCGCTCGCCGATTTCCGTATCGCCCGCGCAGAAGCGTGCACGCGTGAGCGCTTGGTGCTCCCACACCCACGCGGCGTTGTCGCCCTCGCGCATCTGATAACGGCGGAAGGCTTCGAAGTGCGTGACCATCAAACCCGCGGCACCGTTCGGGCGCAAGCGCGTATCGACGTCGAACAGCATGCCTGCGGCGGTATGGCTCGTCAGCCACGTGATGAGCTTGCGCGCGAATGACGCGTAGACATCGGGCGCGCGTTCGTCATCGTCGTCGTAGAGGAAGATGACGTCGAGGTCCGACGCATAGCCGAGTTCCTTGCCGCCGAGCCGCCCGTAGGCAACCACGGCAAAGCGCGGCACCTCGCGGTGACGTGTCGAAACCTGCTGCCAGACAGTTTCAAGCGTAAGGTCCAGCACGGCATCGGCCAGATCGGAAAGCCGGTCGCTGATGTGCTCGACACTCAGCATGCCTTGCAGGTCCTGCAGCAACACCCGGAAGGTTTCCGCATGGTGCTCCTGGCGCAGGATGTCCATCTGCATCTCGACATGGTCGGACGCTGCCTGCAAACGGTCTCGCACGCGCGCCCGGAACGCGGGCCAATCGGGCTCGGCCGACAGCGCTTCCACGTCGAGCAGCTCATCAAGCAGTTGCGGATGGCGCGTGAGATAGTCCGCCGCCCAGCGCGACGCATGCAGCGTGTGGGCCACGCGCTCCATGGCCTGCGGATATTCGCTCAGCAGCGACAGGTACGACGAGCGCCGGCTGATCGCATCAAAGAAATCGAGAAAGCGCGCTATGGTGACATCGGCATCTGTCTGCCGCGATGCCTGGTCAAGCGCGCGGTTGATCAGCAAGTCAAAACGCTGGCGACTGACTTCGGACAACGCGCGATAACGCGGCGAATTGCGCGTCGCGCGCAGCCGCTCCAGCACGCTGTCAGGATTTGCGTAGCCGAGTTCGGCGAGCTGTGCGCGGGCGGTCTCCGTGTGCTCATCGTCGAGCAGGTCCGCATGCCAGACGGCGGCGCACGGCGGCTGGCTGTCCTGCTTGTCGGAAAAGGTCTGATCGAAATGCTGGGCGACTTCGTCTTGATACGCCTCGAGCTTGGCGACCAGCGCCACATAATCGTCAAAGCCCATCATGCGTGCCACGCGCAGCTGATCTTCCGGCGAGCCTGGCAGGTTGTGCGTTTGCGCGTCTTCGATGTACTGCAGGCGGTGTTCAAGCTGGCGCAGGAAGCGATAGGCCTCCGTCAGCCGCGCCACGGCTTCGGCATCGATCAGGCCGCGCTCTGACGCCGCCCGCAGCACCTCCAGCGTGGGCCGCACGCGCAGCCCGAAGTCTTGCCCGCCGCGAATGAGCTGAAACACCTGCGCGACGAATTCAATCTCGCGAATGCCGCCGCGCCCGAGCTTGATGTTGGGCGAACGCGCCTGCAGGTGGCCCGCATTATCGCGCTGCTGGTTGGCGCCATTGCTGCGCTTGGCGGCCTCGTTGCGGATCTGCGCATGCAGCGCGCGAATGGCGGAGATCACGCCGTAATCGAGATAGCGCCGGAAGACGAACGGGCCCGTCACGTGCTCCAACTGTTGAGTGACCCGGGCCGCATGCGGGCTGGTCGGGTCGGTGATCACGCGGCCCTTGATCCAGGCGTAGCGCTCCCACTCGCGGCCCTGCACGACGAAGTACTCCTCGAGCATGCCCAAGCTGCACGCGAGCGGCCCCGCATCGCCGTTCGGGCGCAGGCGCATGTCGACGCGAAAGACGTAGCCGTCCTCCGTCACATCGGCCAGCGCGTTGATCAGCCGCCGGCCAAGCTTCGTGAAATATTCGTGGTTGGAAAGCGGGCGCGGGCCGCCCTGCGTGTCGCCGTCATCGTCGTAGAGAAAAATCAGGTCGATGTCGGACGAGACGTTCAACTCGCGCCCGCCCAGCTTGCCCATGCCGACCACCACCAGTTCCTGCACCTCGCCCGAGGATTGCGCGATCGGCTGGCCGTGCAGCGCGCTCAGTTCCTGGCCGATCACGGAAATGGCCGTGCGCACTGCAAACTCGGCCAGGTCGGTCATCGTGCCCGTGACTTCATCGAGCGTCGCGGCGCCGGACAAATCACGCTCAACCAGTGTGCCGAAAACTTCATTGCGCAGCAGGCGCAAGGCGCGCTTGAGCGCAGTCTCGACCTCCACGGCCTTGGTGTCGAACAGCTCGGTAAAGCGCGCCGACAGCCACGCCACGTCAATCGGCTGCCCTGCGCCGGCCTGCACGCGCTCGGCCCAGCCCTCGCGCGCTTGCGCTTGGCGCTGGAGATAGCGCGAATACGCAAGTGCAAAAGGCAGTGCAGCAGCGGGAGCCTCCGGCGCGCGGGCCGGAGCTTGCAAAAACGGCTGGGCGGACAAGGCGGAATCAGTCATGCGGACGCATCGAGCATTGGCGGAAGCATCCATTCTCGCTGAAATGCGTGCCGGTATACGCAGGGCAATCCGTGATCACCAACGTTCACGGGCATCGGGCGTGCTTGCCGCTGGGCAGGCGCGACGCCTCACTCCAAATATGGCGCCGCCTTCTGAATATCGGATAATCCGCATCATGCCTCGCCCGTCCCAGCCCCCAGAATCGCCGAAGTCCGATGGTGGACACGCCAGCACCCTGTCCACACGCGGGGTGGGCCGGCCCACGGCCTGGGCGTGGCTGGTGCGATTCGTCAGCCGGATCGGCACGGGCATTGGGACTGTTTTACGCGCCCCGATCTGGCGCAAGCTGTGGCGCGTGCTCTGGAAGACGGCGGCGGCGCTGGCCGTCCTGGCCGTCCTGGGCATGCTGGCGGTGCGCTTCATCCTGTGGCCGCGCGCAAGCCTGGCGCGCGACTGGATGGAGCGCGAGGCGTCCAGCGCACTGCACGCCACCGTCGGCATCGGCTCGCTTGAGACCTACTGGGAGGGCTGGCACCCGGCCTTCCGCGCCCAGCGCATCGACGCGCACGACACCGCAGGCCGTCGCACCTTCGCGGTACAGGACGTGCAGGCGCGGCTGTCCTGGCGCTCGTTGCTGCGCATGCAGATCACCTTTGCCTCCCTGCACGCCAGCCAGGCCGACGTGCTGGTACGGCGCAATGCGCAGGGCGCCTTGCTCGTTGCGGGCATGCCGCTCGGCCCAAACACCGGCGGCGACAGCGATTTCCTCGACCAGCTCCTCTCCCAAGGCGACATCGATTTCCAGCAAGGCGCCGTCCGCTGGCTCGACGAGCAGCAGAAGCTGCCCGAAGTGGCACTGGGCAATGTGCGCGTGCAGCTACGCAGCGGCCCGACGCGCCACCGGCTGGAGGCCAGCGGCACCTCGCCCACGCTGTTCAACGGCCCCATCAAACTGCACGCCGATTTCCGTCACGATCTGCTGGCCCGCCCCGGCGATTGGCGCCACTGGCACGGCCAGGCTTCCTGGCAGGTCGATACGCTGCAGTTGGCTTCCGTGCAGCACTATGTTCCCGTGCTGGCCGCCGCCAAAAGCGGCACGCTCACGTCCGACGGCTCGGTGGAATTTGCCGACGGCGTATTCACGCGCAGCCAGGCGCGGCTGACAGGGCAGCAACTCGATCTGCAGGTCCGCAAGGATCTGGACCCGCTGCAGCTGCGCAGCCTCCAGGCGCTGGCCACGCATCAGCGCAACGCGCGCGGTGAGCACACCTTGCGCGTCGACACGCTGCTCTGGCAGCCCCTGAACCCGCCCGCCCAACCGCCGTCGGTGCCCGAACTGGCCGGCCCCGGCATCCAGGCGCCCACCAACCCGGCCGGCACGCCGCGCGGCTTGCGCAACGTCACCGTGGGGTGGGCGCTCGACTCGCGCGATGCCCTGCGCAGCCTGCAAGTCAAAGCCACGACACTGGATTTGGCCGACCTGCGCAACATCGCCACCGCGCTGCCGCTGCCCGCCCGCGTGCTCGAACCGCTGCGTACCAAGCAACCATCCGGCCGCATCGACGATCTCGACATCAACTGGCAGCGCGATGTCTCCCGCTGGCGGCCAAATGCGCCGGCGCCCGTGCACTTCACGGGCCGCGCCACGATGCGTCAGGTGTCGTTCGGCCCCGGCGCGCTGCCCGCGGTGCCGCCGGGCCAGCATCCCGAGCCAGCCGTGCCCGGCGTTGAAAACATCTCCGGCAACGCGGTCTTCTCCAACGACAAGGGCACGCTGCGCATTGAGTCCAACGACACCGCCCTGCTGCTGCCCGGCACCTTTGCCGACGCCCGCGTGCCGCTGGACCGGCTGCAAGGCACGTTCAACTGGACGTATCGCAAGCAGGAACTGGTCGTCACCAGCGACAACCTTGCGTTCTCCAACGACGACCTGTCGGCGCGCATCACAGGCAGCTATCGTCACGCGCCAGACACCAGCCATCTCGGGACCATCGACCTGAAGGGCACGCTGGACCGCGCCAACGTTCCACGGGTGCCGCGCTACCTGCCGCTGTCGATCGGCCAGCATCTGCGTGACTACCTGGGCGGTGCGCTGCAAGCGGGTACGGCCAGCAACGTCGATTTCGCGCTGGCGGGCGATCTGCACGACTTCCCGTTCCGGCCGCCGCACAAGGGCGTCTTCCGCGTGGAAGTGCCGATCCAGGACGTGACGTACCAGTCTGCGCCGCCTGAAGCCGCGCACAACCCGCCGGGCCGCGTGCCCACGCACCCGGGCGACTGGCCGGCGTTCACCAACATCGACGGCACGGTGATCTTCGATCGGGCATCCCTGGCGTTCAAGGTGGCGCGCGCCAAGGTAATGGGCGTGAATCTGCAGGACGTGAATGGCAGCCTGCCCGACATGGGCGACCACAGCCCGCTGCTCACCATCGATGGTCGCGGCGACGGCGCCACGCAAAACTTCCTGCAATACGTCGAGGCCAGTCCCATCGGCCAGTGGATCGGGCATTTCACGAAGGACGCGCGCGCCCAGGGCAACGCCACGCTGGCGCTCAAGCTGGACCTGCCGCTACACGAGATGCATTCGACGCGCGCCCAGGGCAGCGTCACGTTCGTACGCAATGACGTCACGCTTGTTCCGCAGGCGCCACCGCTCACCGATGTGAACGGCGCGCTGACCTTTACGCAAAAAGGCATCGGTTTCGACAACCTGCGCGCGCGCTTTGCCGGCGGCGAAATCCGCCCCACGGGGGGCACCGCGCCCGATGGCACGATCCGCATCCAGGTGGCGGGCACCGCATCGGCGCAAGGGCTGCGTGAGACGACGCCAGAGAACAGCCCGGTGGCCGCCGTCGCCCGCTCGCTGGAGGGCAGCGCGCCGTACAGCGCGACCATCAGCGTCAAGCAGCATCGCCCGCTCATCCAGGTGCAGTCCGACCTCACGCCGATGACGGTGCGCCTGCCGGCACCGCTCAACAAGGCCGCCGGGCAGCCGCTGCCGGTGCGTTTCGAAATGCAGCCGCTGGCGTCCAACAACGCCATCGACGAAATCGTTTTGCAGGTCGGCAATATCGTCAGCGCCCGCTACGAACAACGCAACACGGGCAACGGCGTCGAGGTGCTGCGAGGCGGCATCGGCGTACGGCAGCCCGTGCCGCAGCCGCAGGAAGGCGTGCAGGCCAACCTGGCGCTGGATCAGTTGGACGTCGACGCCTGGCGCCAGGTGTTTGCCGCGCCCGCCGCAGACAAGAGCGCCAGCCAGATTGCCGCCGAACACGTGGCCAATGCCACCAATGCCGCCAACGCCTCTGACGGCCATAGCGCATATCTGCCCAGCCACCTGAGCGCCCGCGCGCAAACGCTGCGCATCCTGGGCCGCGACTTCAACGCCGTGCGCATCGATGCCACGCGCGACGGCCCCAACTGGCAATCGACCATTGATTCGCGCGAAATTGCGGGCAGCGCGCGCTGGCACGCCGAGAGTGCTGCTGTGCCCTTCGGCGAGCTGACGATGCGCCTGTCGCGCATGAGCATCCCGGATGCGAAGGAAGAGACTGCGCTCACCGAATCGCTGGCCAGCAGCTCGCAGGAAATTCCATCGGTCGACCTCGTTGCCGACAAATTCGACCTGCGTGGCAAGGCGCTCGGCAAGCTGGAGATCAAGGCGCGCAATCAGATCACCGACGGCGCGCCCGTCTGGACGCTTGAGACGCTGAAGATCGAGCAGCCCGCCGCCACGCTGACGGCGCATGGCACGTGGCGCATCCCGCGACGCCTGCGCGGTGGTGGCGATGATCCCGAGCGCCGGACGCTGCTGGACTTCAACCTTGATCTGCGCGACACCGGCGACCTGCTGCAGAAGATGGGCTTCGCCAAGGTGATCGACGGTGCCAAGGGCAAGCTCGAAGGCCGCGTGGTCTGGCGTGGCTCGCCCATGTCGATCGACTACCCCACGCTCAATGGCCGCATGGCGCTGAACCTGGAGCGCGGCCAGTTCCTGCCGGTCGATCCGGGCCTGGCCAAGCTGGCCGGCGTGCTGAGCCTGCAGGGGCTGCTGCATTTCGCAACCGACTTGCGCAGCGCCACAGGCCGCGGCACGCCGTTCGAGAGCGTGGCGGCCACCGGCACCATCGCCAGCGGCGTGGCCCACACCGAAGATTTCGCCGTCAAGGGCCCGCAGTTCCAGGTGGCCATGCAGGGCTCGGCCAACATCCTCGATGAAACGCAGGACCTACGCGTGAAGGTCACGCCCAAGGTGGACGCCACGTCGGCCTCGCTGGCGGCGGCGTTCATCAATCCGGCCCTCGGGCTGGGCACGCTGGCCGCGCAATTGGTCCTGGGCGATCAGCTGTCGAAGGCATTCGTCACGCAATACCACGTGACCGGTAGCTGGGCGGATCCGAAGATCGAGAAAGTCGCGTCCAACGGTAATTCGGGCAGCCAATCGCAAACCTCGGCAAAATAGGCGCCATGACTTCGACCACCGTTGCTCCGGCCCCCGTCGCATCCGGCATGGATGCGCCTTTCGATGCACCTTTTCGCGTCGCCGCCATCCAGACCGTGACGGCCATCGACGTGGACGCCAACTTGGCGCGCGCAGATGCGCTGCTTGCCGAGGCGGCCGCCCAGGGCGCGCAACTCGCGTTGCTGCCTGAATATTTCTGCATGATGGGCCGCAAGGACAGCGACAAGGTCGCCATCCGCGAGGACGACGAAGACGGCCCGATCCAGACCTTCCTCGCCGATGCCGCGCGCCGTCACAAGCTGTGGCTCGTCGGCGGCACGTTGCCGATGTGGTGCGAAGACGAACAGCGCGTGCGCAATACGTCCCTCGCATTCAACCCGGCCGGATTGCGTGTCGCGCGCTACGACAAGATCCATCTGTTCAACTTCGTGCGCGGTGAAGAGCGCTACGACGAGGCCCGTACCATCGAGCCCGGTGCCACGCCCGTAGCCTTCGATGCGCCGTGCGGCCGCGTGGGCATGTCGGTGTGCTACGACCTGCGTTTTCCAGAGCTGTACCGGGCGCTGGCGTCGCAAGGCAACCTGAACTTGATTCTGATGCCGGCGGCCTTCACCTACGTGACGGGCGCCGCGCACTGGGAAATCCTGCTGCGTGCCCGCGCCATCGAGAACCAGTGTTATGTGCTCGCCGCCGCTCAGGGGGGGCGCCATGAAAACGGCCGCCGCACCTGGGGCCATTCAATGCTCGTCGACCCGTGGGGCGAAGTCATCGCCTCCGTGCCTGAGGGCGAAGGCGTTGCCATCGGCGACATGGACCCAGCCCGCATCGCACAAGTGCGCCGGGATCTGCCGGCGCTCAAGCACCGCGTGATGTAAGCCAATCGAATTTTTTTGCGAGAACCGATCATGAACGCAGGCGACATCGCCATCCAGAATCTGTCCATCGCGCGCCGCGTGCTGCTCGATCCGTACGGCCTTGACGAAGCGCACCTGCAGCGCGCGCTGGCCGACATCTTCACGCACCGCGTGAACTATGCCGATCTCTACTTCCAGTACACCCGTAACGAGGCGTGGAGCCTGGAAGAAGGCATTGTCAAATCCGGCAGCTTCAGCATCGACCAGGGTGTGGGCGTGCGCGCCGTCTCGGGCGACCGCACCGCGTTTGCCTATTCCGACGACATAAGCCTGCCCGCGCTCATGCAGGCCGCCGGCGCCACACGCACCATCGGCAAGGCCGGCGCCGGCCGCGTGAAGGTGGCGAACAGCCTGGCCACCACCCCGGGCAGCCACTCGCTGTATGCGCCGAACGACCCGCTCGATTCGATGACAGCGTCAGAGAAGGTTGCCCTGCTGGAGCGGATCGAAAAGCTTGCCCGCGCCAAAGACCCCCGCGTGGTGCAGGTGATGGCCGGCTTGGCCGGTGAATACGACGTCATGCTGGTCGCGCGCAGCGACGGCGTGATCGCGGCGGATGTGCGCCCGCTGGTGCGCATCTCCGTGACCGTCATCGCCGAGCAGAACGGGCGCCGAGAAATGGGTAGCTCCGGCGGCGGCGGCCGCTATGCCTACGGCTACTTCACCGACGAACTGCTGCGCGAATACGTGGACGAGGCAGTCTCCTCCGCACTCGTCAACCTGGAAGCCAAGCCGGCCCCGGCTGGCACGATGACCGTGGTGCTCGGCCCGGGCTGGCCCGGCGTGCTGTTGCACGAGGCCATCGGCCACGGCCTGGAAGGCGACTTCAACCGCAAGGGTTCGTCGGCGTTCTCCGGCCGCATGGGCGAGCGCGTGGCCGCCAAGGGTGTCACCGTGGTGGATGACGGCACGCTTGCCAACCGCCGCGGCTCGCTCAACCTGGACGACGAGGGCAACCCCACGCAGTGCAATACGCTCATCGAAGACGGCATCCTCACGGGCTACATGCAGGACACGCTCAACGCGCGCCTGATGAAGATGCCCGTAACCGGCAACGCCCGCCGCGAGAGCTACGCCGCCCTGCCGATGCCGCGCATGACCAACACCTACATGCTCGGCGGCGACAAGGACCCGCAGGAGATCATCGCCAGCGTCAAGAAGGGGCTGTATGCGGTCAACTTCGGCGGCGGTCAGGTCGACATCACCAACGGCAAGTTCGTGTTCTCGGCCAGCGAGGCCTACCTGATCGAAGACGGCAAGATCACCGCCCCGGTCAAGGGTGCAACGCTGGTCGGCAGCGGCCCTGAATCGCTCAAGCACGTGACGATGATCGGCAACGACATGCGCCTCGACTCGGGCATTGGCGTGTGCGGCAAGGAAGGCCAGAGCGTGCCGGTGGGCGTCGGTCAGCCGACCCTGCGCATGGAGAACATGACGGTGGGCGGCACGGCCTGATTGCCCTGAAACCGTCGTTTTGACGCCGCAGGCCCGGAAAATCCGCGCTTGCGGCCCTCAAAGAAAGGGTTTATAAAGACGGTTCGATTGGTGCGGCGCAGTAGTTTCAAGTCACCTCTGCGCCACAATTTTTCCTGCATCGACGCGTTTTCCTCTCATGTCCTTCGCCAAGTTTTTTTACTTTTACTTTTGGCATCTCGCACCGCTGGCGGAAGGAGAGGGGCGCTTACAGCAAAAATAAAGCACCCAGCAGATACCGAAAACCGCCAGCGACCCTGGCGGTTTTTTTTTTCGCCCAGTCACCTGCCCCACCCGGCACCGACGCGAAACATGATCCGAACACAGTAGACGTTTCCAATAGAACTCAAGACACATCCCCGGAGCATTCCATGCCGAAGAACACCGATGATTTGCGCATTCGCGAACTGAAAGAGCTGACGCCACCGTCGCATCTGATCCGCGAATTCCCGTGCAGCGACACCGTGTCCGACCTGATCTACCAGAGCCGGAACGCGATGCACCGCATCCTGCACGGCATGGATGATCGCCTGATCGTCATCATCGGCCCGTGCTCGATTCACGACACCAAGGCAGCGATGGACTACGCCCGCCGCCTCGTTGAGCAGCGCGAGCGCTTCAAGAATGAGCTGGAAATCGTGATGCGTGTGTACTTCGAGAAGCCGCGCACCACGGTCGGCTGGAAGGGTCTGATCAACGACCCGCACATGGACGGCAGCTTCAAGATCAACGACGGCCTGCGCACCGCGCGCGAGCTGCTGATGAACATCAACGAGCTGGGCTTGCCCGCCGGCACCGAATACCTCGATGTGATCAGCCCGCAGTACATCGCCGATCTGGTGAGCTGGGGCGCAATCGGCGCGCGCACGACCGAAAGCCAGGTGCACCGCGAGCTGGCTTCCGGCCTGTCGTGCCCGGTCGGTTTCAAGAACGGTACCGACGGCAACGTGAAGATCGCCGTGGACGCCATCAAGGCCGCATCGCAGCCGCACCACTTCCTGTCGGTCACCAAGGGCGGCCACTCGGCCATCGTGTCGACAGCCGGCAACGAGGATTGCCACATCATCCTGCGCGGCGGCAAAGCGCCCAACTATGACGCGGCCAGCGTGCAGGAAGCCTGCGACGCCATCTCCAAGTCAGGCCTGGCCGCGCGCCTGATGATCGACGCTTCGCACGCCAACAGCAGCAAGAAGCACGAGAACCAGATCCCGGTGTGCGAAGACATCGGCCGCCAGATGGCTGCCGGCGACAACCGCATCGTCGGGGTGATGGTCGAATCGCACATCAACGCCGGGCGCCAGGACCACGTGCAAGGCACGCCCGTGTCCGACCTGGCCTACGGCCAGAGCGTGACCGACGCCTGCATCGGCTGGGACGATTCGGTGAAGGTGCTGGAAACGCTGGCTGACGCCGTGCGCAAGCGCCGTCTGGTGCCGGGCAGCGGCAACTAAGACGCCATCAGCGTGATTTGGGAAGGACGCCTGCGGGCGTCCTTTTTCTTTGCGCGCGCATCACCGCGCAGATCTATAACAAATGTGAGCGCAACGTATCAAAGTCACACAAGTGCGTTGCCTTTGACATATCGTAGGTGGATTCCCCCTGCTCTCCCGGAGGCATCCATGGCAGACACCCTGGCGGACACCGCCGTCAACACCGCAAACAAGTACCAGGCGATCGTGGCGCAATACGCCGCCGACGTCGGCATGAAGATCCTCGCGGCCATCGTCTTCTGGGTGGTCGGCCGCTGGCTGATCAATCTGGCGGTGCGCATGGTGGAAGGCTCGTTGAGCCGACAGAAGGTCGATCCGACCGTGCTGCGCTATGTCGGCTCCATCATCACCGTCACGCTGAACGTGCTGCTGGTGATCGGCATCCTCGGCTACTTCGGCATCCAGACGACGACGTTCGCGGCGCTGATTGCCGCAGCCGGTGTGGCGATCGGCATGGCGTGGTCGGGGCTGCTGTCGAACTTTGCGGCGGGCGCATTCCTGATCGTGCTGCGGCCGTTCAAGGTGGGCGACTTCGTGACGGCCGGCGGCGTAACGGGCACGATCAAGGAGATCGGCCTGTTTGCCACGACGATCAACACGCCCGACAACGTGGTCACGATGGTCGGCAACGGCAAGATCTTCGCAGACACGATCCAGAACTACACGTTGAACCCCTACCGCCGCGTCGAGTTGAAGGCGCAACTGGCCGGAAGCGCCGACCACCGCGCCGCCATCGCGCTGCTCAAGGAGAAGGTTGCCGCCATTCCGAACGTGCTGACCGATCCGGCCGTCGATGTGGAGATTCTGGAGTTCAACCTAGTGGGGCCCGTGCTGGCCGTGCGCCCGTACACGCACAACGACAGCTACTGGCAGGTCTATTTCGACACCAACCGCACGATCAAGGAAGCGCTGACCGAGGCTGGCTTCCCGGCGCCGACGCCGTCGCAAGTGCTGACCATTACGGCGCCAGGGCAGTTGGCGGGCTTGGCTGCCGTGGCACAAAGCACGACCACGCCGACCAGCGTGAACTGATCCACGCGCCGCAAAGCAAACGGCCCGGCCGAGGTGGCAACCTCGCCGGGCCGTTTCTTTGTGGCGCCGACTGCGATCAGGTCGGCTTGTGCTCGTCGCGCTTCCACAGGACGTCCGTGCCGCCGTCTGCGCGATTGAGCACGCGCGCCAGCACGAACAACAGGTCCGACAGGCGATTGACGTATTGGCGCGGCGCCTCGCCGATGGTCTCTGCGCGACCCAGCGCGACGATGCTGCGCTCGGCACGGCGCGCGACGGTGCGGCAGACATGCGCCTGTGCCGCAGCGGGGCTGCCGCCGGGCAGGATGAATTCGGCCAGCCGGGGAAGATCGGCGTTGTAATCGGCCAGCCATTGGTCGAGCCGCAGCACGTGCGCGGTCGTCACCATCGTGTAGCCGGGAATGCACAATTCGCCACCCAGATCGAACAGGTCATGCTGGATGGCCGTGAGCGCGGCGCGCACGCCGTCGGGCAGCGCTTGCGTGAGCAGCACGCCGATGTGCGAGTTCAGCTCGTCGACGTCGCCGATGGCGGCGATACGCAGGCTGTCCTTGGCCGTGCGGCTGCCGTCGCCGAGGCCGGTGGTGCCGTCGTCGCCGGTGCGGGTAGCGATTTTGGATAGGCGGTTGCCCACGGTGCGTCTCCCTGTATTGCGTCAATGTTGGTGGCGCCATTATCGCAAGGGCGGCATGACCCCGGCGTTAGAATGACAGCCCGAGCCGGCTTCAGACCGCCGCCCCACGCGAGACGCCATGAACCACCCAGCCCCTCCCTCCCAGTGCATCCGCAAGCCGATTCCGCCTGCGATGCTCGACGCGCTGCGCACCCGCTTCGCCGACCACATCTCCACCAGCGAAGCCGTGCGCGCCCACCACGGCCGCGACGAATCCGCCTACGACCCGATGCTTCCCGACGCCGTCGTCTTCGCGCAGACCACCGAGGAAGTCGCCGCCGTCGCCAAACTCTGCTTTGAACATGAGATTCCGCTGATCCCGTATGGCGCCGGATCGTCGCTCGAAGGTCATCTCCTGGCCGTGGCCGGCGGCGTGAGCCTCGACCTGTCGCAGATGAACCACGTGCTGTCGGTGCACCCGCAAGACCTGACGGTGACGGTCGAGCCGGGCGTCACGCGCAAGCAGCTCAATACCGAGATTCGCGATACCGGTTTGTTCTTCCCGATCGACCCGGGCGCGGATGCGTCCATCGGCGGCATGTGCGCGACGCGCGCGTCCGGCACCAACGCCGTGCGTTACGGCACGATGCGCGAGAACGTGCTGAACCTGACGGTGGTCACCGCTGACGGCCGCATCATCAAGACGGCCAACCGTGCACGCAAATCGTCGGCGGGCTACGACCTCACGCGCCTCTTCATCGGCAGCGAAGGCACGCTTGGCATCATCACCGAGATCACGCTGAAGCTGTATCCGCAGCCCGAAGCCGTGTCCGCGGCCGTGTGCGCCTTCCCGAGCATGGGCGATGCGGTGTCCGCTGTGATCGACACCATCCAGATGGGCGTGCCCATTGCGCGCGTGGAGTTTGTCGACGCGCTCGCCATCCGCGCGATCAACCAATACGACAAGCTCACGCTGCCCGAAATGCCGACGTTGTTCTTCGAGTTTCATGGCTCCGAGCACGGCGTGCAGGAGCAGGCCGAGACCGTCCAGCAGATCGCCGCTGAACACAAGGGCCAAGGCTTCGAATGGGCAACTCGCCCTGAAGACCGCAGCCGCCTGTGGAACGCTCGGCACAACGCCTACTTTGCGTTCCTGCAGCTCAAGCCCGGCTGCCGCGCCGTCACCACCGACGTATGCGTGCCGATCTCGCGCCTGGCCGACTGCGTGGTGGAAACCGAGAAGGACCTGCTCGCCAGCGCGCTGCAGCTGCCCGCTCCCATCGTCGGCCACGTGGGCGACGGCAACTTCCACGTCGCGCTGCTCATCGATCCGAACAAGCCGGAAGAACTGGAAGAAGCCGAGCGCATCAACCAGCGCATCGTCGCGCGTGCGATCGCCATGGACGGCACTTGCACGGGTGAGCATGGCGTGGGCCTGCACAAGATGGACTTCCTCATCGCCGAACACGGCAACGATGCGATCGACCTGATGCGCAGCATCAAGCAGGCGCTGGACCCGAAGCACATCCTGAACCCCGGCAAGATCTTCCACCGGTAACCGACTCACCCACCAGCGACCGCCCGCATGTCCTCCGTCTTCAAGCGCGTTCCTCCGCTGCATCTGTTGATTGCCTTTGAGGCGGGGGCTCGCCATGCGAGCTTCGCGCGTGCGGCCGAAGAGCTTTCTGTCACGCCCAGCGCGGTATCGCACCGCATCAAGAACCTCGAAGAGCTGTGGGGCGAAGACCTCTTCGTGCGCACCGGCACGGCGCTCAGGCTCACGGCCGCGGGCACGCGCTACCTGCGCAGCGTGCAAGTCGCGCTCGACACGCTGCACGAACTGGCGCGGCCGGAATTCAGCAAGCAGCGCGCGCGGCTGCGCGTGGCGATTCCGCCCACGTTTGGCCGCCAGCACCTCGTGCCGCGTCTGCCGGAGTTCAACGCGCTGTACCCGCACATTGATCTGGAACTGCATCTCTCCATCCCGTTCCTTGACGTGAAGGCCGAGGACACCGATGTCGAGATCCGCTACGGCACCGGCCGCTATCCGGACCTGAAGACCACGCTGCTGCTCAACGAGCCGGTGTTCCCGGCGTGCGGGCGCGGCTACTTCGAGCAGATCAGCGGCAACACCATCACCGAAGCGTCGCAGTTGCTGAACCTCACGCTGCTGCGCAGCCCGCTGGAGCCGTGGCGCCCTTGGTTTGAGGCGGCGGGGCTAGATGCGCCCGAACCCGCCACCGGCTCGCTGTTCAACGACATCGGCCTGATGCTTGAAGCGGTGGCCTCCAACCAGGGCGTTGCGCTGGTGCGGCAGGCGATGGCGCGCAACTGGCTGGGCTCGGGGCAGATCGTGCGGCTACTGGACATCGAATCGACGTCGCCGCATGCTTATTACATCGTGCAGCGCGAACAGGCGCCGATGAAGCCCGAGGCGCGGCAGTTTGTGGATTGGTTGCTTGGGCTGGATTGGTAAGCCGTTCAGTTGTGGGCAGTCGAGCCTCGCGGCTACACCTCAAACCACCGGATTCGAAACTTTTAGTATCGACGTTGGACCTCTCGACCATCGACATT
Source organism: Ralstonia chuxiongensis (assembly GCF_024158925.1). NCBI lineage: Bacteria > Pseudomonadati > Pseudomonadota > Betaproteobacteria > Burkholderiales > Burkholderiaceae > Ralstonia > Ralstonia chuxiongensis. The sequence goes on from NZ_JAMYWC010000004.1 coordinate 684,503, forward strand.
GATGCAAAAAGCAGCAACGCCGGACCTCGGAGGTCCGACATCGCAGCTCAGAGGTCGGACCCACCGCCCTTTTTGCTCCGACGTTGCTGCTTTTTTCATCAACGCCGACTCTATTTGCCTCACGCGTGAGGTAGAGGAACCTCAGATTCGAAACTTTTAGTGTGAAGCTCGATGGTTTGAGCACCACCGTCGATGGTCGAAGGCTCGATCGTGCAGGTCGGACCTCCGCGAACGAACAGTGAACCCTTGCTGCATCGCGATGAACCACATTGGCCACCCCGGCGAGCCAAATTCATCGCAGCAAAAGTCCTTAACACGCCGCGCGGCGCGGCGGCCGGGCTATAGTGCCTCCCACCCCGGCCAGCGCTGGCGGGCAGAACCATGAGAGACACCCCATGAATGCGCCATCGTCGTTGTCCGCCACCGCCCGCGATCTGACTGCCCTACAGGCCGAGCTGACCGCCGCGCTGTCCCAGATCGTGTCCGACGACGCACTGCTCTGGGAGCGCGAAGACACCACCCCGTATGAATGCGATGGCCTCGCCGCTTACCGGCAGGTGCCGCTGGCCGTGGTGCTGCCGGATACCGAGGCGCAGGTCGTCGAAATCCTGCGCGTGTGCCACCGCATGGGCGTGCCCGTGGTGCCACGCGGCGCCGGGACGAGCCTCTCGGGCGGCGCGATGCCGACGCCGGGCGGGCTGGTGCTGTCGCTGGCCAAGTTCAAACGCATCATCAAGGTCGATCCTTACACGCGTACGGCGGTCGTGCAGCCGGGCGTACGCAACCTCGCCATCTCGGAAGCCGCCAACCCGCACGGGCTGTATTACGCACCCGATCCGTCGTCGCAGATTGCCTGCACCATCGGCGGCAACGTCAATGAAAACTCGGGCGGCGTGCATTGCCTGAAATACGGCCTGACCGTGCACAACGTGCTGCGCGTGCGCGCCGTGATGATGGATGGCGAGGTCGTCGAGTTCGGCAGCGAAGCGCCCGACGCACCCGGCCTGGACCTGCTGGCAACGGTGATCGGCTCCGAAGGCATGCTGGCCGTGGTGACGGAAGTGACCGTGCGCCTGATCCCCAAGCCGCAGTTGGCGCAGGTGATCATGGCGAGCTTCGACAACGTGGAATCCGGCGGCAACGCCGTGGCCGACGTGATTGCCGCGGGCATCATCCCGGCCGGGCTGGAAATGATGGACAAGCCCGCCACCGCCGCAGTTGAGGAATTCGTCTGCGCCGGCTACGACCTCGATGCGGCGGCCATCCTGCTGTGCGAATCCGACGGCACGCCCGAAGAGGTGGCCGAAGAAATCGCCCGCATGAGCGAAGTGCTGCGCGCCTCGGGCGCCACGCGCATCCAGGTGTCGCAAAGCGAAGCCGAGCGCCTGAAGTTCTGGAGCGGTCGCAAGAACGCCTTCCCGGCGGCAGGCCGCATCTCGCCGGACTATTACTGCATGGACGGCACCATCCCGCGCAAGCACATCGGCACGCTGCTGCGGCGTATCCAGCAGATGGAGCAGAAGTACGCCCTGCGCTGCATCAACGTGTTCCACGCGGGCGACGGCAACATGCACCCGCTTATCCTCTTCAACGGCGAAGACCAGGACGAGTGGCACCGCGCCGAACTGTTCGGCTCCGACATTCTGGAGACCTGCGTCGAACTCGGTGGCACCGTGACGGGCGAACACGGCGTGGGTGTGGAAAAGCTCAGCTCGATGTGCGTGCAGTTCTCGGCGGAAGAACGTGACGCCTTTTTGCGCGTGAAAACGGCCTTCGACCCGGTGCGCCTGCTGAACCCCGACAAGGCCATCCCCACGCTCGCGCGCTGCGCCGAATACGGCAAGCTCCACGTGCGCAACGGCCTGCTGCCGCATCCGGACCTGCCCCGCTTCTGAGCACGCGACGGCCATGAGGAATCCGCCCCGCACCAGCCGCAACCGATGGCACGCCCACAATGCGCGCCTTGGCGAGTATCTCGGCAAACCCGAGAGCGGCTGGCGCGCGCGCTGGTACACCATCATCTTTGAAGCCGAAACACGATCCGGCAGGCTGTTCGACCTGACCCTGCTTGGCGCCATCCTCGCCAGCGTGCTGGTGGTGATGCTCGACAGCCTGCCGAGCGTCAGCGGCCGCGCGGGCACGCTCTTCACGGTGCTCGAGTGGCTCTTCACACTGCTGTTCACGGCGGAATACGTCATGCGCATCCTCGTGGTGCGCAGACCCTGGCGTTACGTGCTCAGCTTTTACGGCGTCATCGATTTCATCTCGATCCTGCCGACGTGGCTGGCGATCTTTGTGCCCGAACTGGCCTACCTGCTCGATGTGCGGCTGCTGCGTCTACTGCGCATCTTCCGGATACTGAAGATCACGGTCTACTTTGAAGAGGCGCAGATCCTCCTGCGTGCGCTGTTGAACGCGCGGCACAAGATCTTCGTGTTCCTAGGTACCGTCTTCATCATCACCATCATCCTCGGCACGGTGATGTACGTGGTGGAGGGGCCGCAGCATGGCTTCACCAGCATTCCGGTCAGCATGTACTGGGCGGTCGTCACGCTCACCACCACGGGCTTCGGCGATCTTGTGCCGCGCACGCCGCTGGGCCAGTTCATTACCTCGCTCACCATCCTCCTCGGCTACAGCATCATCGCGTTCCCGACCGGGATCATCGGCGCGGAACTGGTGAACACCATGCGCGAAGGATCTGCCTCCGCCGCCCCACCGCAGACCCGCGCGTGCAGCGGCTGCACGCTCGACCGTCACGACACAGACGCCGCATTCTGCAAGCGCTGCGGCACCCGGCTCCCACTGCTTCCAACGGAGACAGCTGGCAGCCAGTAAGCTGCCCGCCAGAAAGTTCGACATGCCAATCACCCCAGACACCGCCCTTTCGCCCGCGCTCTCGCGCTTTCGTGACGCCATCGCCCAGGCCGTCGACAGCCGCACGCCGCTTACCCTGCGTGGCGGCGGCACCAAGGATTTCTACGGCCGCGCACCGGCACCCCACGGCACGGTGCTCGACACACGCGAATGGTCCGGCATCGTCGACTACGACTGCGCCGAACTCGTCATCACGGCGCGCAGCGGCACGCCGCTCGTCGAGATCGAAGCCGCGCTGGCCGAGCACCGGCAAATGCTGGCGTTCGAACCCCCGCACTTTGCAGCGAATGGCCGACAGGCAACGGTGGGCGGTGCGTTTTCATCCGGCCTGTCCGGGCCGCGCCGGCAGTCGGTGGGCGCGCTGCGCGATTTCGTGCTCGGCGCCGTCGTCATGGATGGCCGCGGCGACATGCTCAACTTCGGCGGCCAGGTGATGAAGAACGTGGCCGGCTACGACGTCTCGCGCTTGATGGCCGGCGCGCTTGGCACGCTGGGCTTGATCGTGCAGGTGTCGCTCAAGGTGCTGCCGATACCGTTCTGCGATGCAACGCTGCGCTTTGCCCTGGCACAAGGCGAAGCCATCGATACCTTGAACCGCTGGGGCGGCCAGCCGTTGCCGATCGCGGCGTCTGCGTGGATCGACGGTGCGCTGTGGGTACGCTTGAGCGGCGCCGATGCGGCTGTGCGCGCGGCCATTACCAAGCTTGGCGGCGAGCGCGTTGACGACGCAGAAGGCGCCGCGTTCTGGCGCGACCTGCGCGAGCAATCGCATGCATTTTTTGCGCGCGCCGTGCAAGGCAGCCTGCCGCTGTGGCGCATCGCCCTGCCCCCGGCCACGCCGCCGCTGGCGCTCGGTCATGCCTCGGCCGACGAGCAACTCGTCGAATGGGGCGGCGGCCAGCGCTGGTGGATCGACACCGCCAACACCTCGGCTGACGTCATCCGAAATGCAGCAAGCAAGGCCGGTGGCCACGCCACGCTGTTCCGCAACGGCGACCGCGCCAGCGACATCTTCACGCCCGTCGCCGCGCCGTTGATGGCCGTGCACAAGCGCCTGAAGGACAGCTTCGACCCGCACGGCATCTTCAACCCGGGCCGTCTGTATTCAGCGTTCTGACTGCCGACTTCTAACGCAAGCCCCATCATGCAAATCACGCTCGCGGCGTTCCTGCGCAACACCCCCCAGGGCGAAGAAGCCCAAAGCATCGTGCAGAAGTGCGTGCACTGCGGTTTCTGCACGGCCACCTGCCCAACCTACCAACTGCTCGGCGATGAGTTGGACGGCCCGCGCGGACGCATCTACCTAATGAAGCAGGTCCTGGAAGGCCAACCCGCCGGCGAGGCCACGCGTCTGCACCTGGACCGCTGCCTGACCTGCCGCAACTGCGAATCGACCTGCCCGTCCGGCGTGACCTACGGGCGCCTGGTGGAGATCGGCCGCAAGATTGTCGATGACCAGCTCGACGCGAAAGGTGAATCACGCCCGTTGGGCGAGCGCGCCGTGCGCTGGGCACTGCGCGAGGGGCTGACACGGCCGGCGCTGTTCGGCTCCGCGCTCAAGCTCGGACAGGCCGTGCGGCCGATGTTGCCGCAAGTGTTGCGCAACAAGGTTCCGGCCAAGCAGCCTCACGCCGGCATGCGGCCAAGCACCGCGCACGCACGCAAGATGCTGCTGCTCGAAGGCTGCGTGCAACCGGCCATGTCGCCCAACATCAATGCGGCCACGGCGCGCGTGTTCGACAAACTGGGCGTGCAGCTCATTAGCGCAGACCGCGCGGGCTGCTGCGGCGCCATCCGCTATCACATGAACGACCATGCGGGCGGCCTCGGCAACATGCGCGCCAACATCGATGCGTGGTGGCCGCATATCGAAGCCGGCGCCGAGGCCATCGTCATGACCGCCTCGGGCTGTGGCGCGATGGTCAAGGAATACGGCCACCTGCTGCGCGATGACCCGGCCTATGCCGAGCGCGCGGCACGCGTGTCCGCCATGACGCGCGACCTGTGCGAGGTGCTGCCGGCGTTTTCGCCACAGCTTCTGCAGAAGGCCAAACCGGAAGCACAACGGCCGCGCGTGGCGTGGCACCCGCCCTGCACGCTCCAGCACGGTCAGCAGATTCGCGGTGCGGTCGAAACGCTGCTCGCATCGCTGGGCGTGGACGTCAAGCTCTGCGCCGACAGCCACCTGTGCTGCGGCTCGGCGGGCACGTATTCGGTGCTACAACCGGAATTGGCCTACCGCCTGCGCGACGACAAGCTCGCCAAGTTGCAAGCGACGCAGCCCGAGCGCATCGTCACCGCCAACATCGGCTGCGTGACGCATCTGCAGAGCGGCACAGACACGCCGGTTGAACACTGGATCGAGCTGGTCGACCGCATGCTGGCCTGAAACGAACGCAGCCGGGTTCTATACTTGGCGCTTCGTTTTACCCGGAGGCCCCATGCTGCAAACCTTCGCGATCCTGCTGACGTTCCAGTCGGTAGGAGAGCTGCTCACGTATTCGCTGCACCTGCCGGTGCCCGGCCCGGTGATCGGCATGGTGCTGCTGGTCATCTACCTGCTGGTGGACAAGGGCCGCGTGCTTGAAGTCATGCAGGGCACCGTCAGTGAGTTGCTGCGGCACCTGACCATCCTGTTCGTGCCGGCCGGCGTGGGCGTCATGACGCAACTGAACCGCATCGGCCAGGAATGGCTGCCGATCGTGGTGGCGACCGTCGTGTCGACGTGGCTATCGATCGCCGCCGGTGCACTCGTCACCCGCGCGCTGATGCGCCGCATGGGTGACAGCGGCGAAGGCAACGAGGAGCTGGCCCCATGAACGCGATGGCTCCCAACCTGCACCAACTCTGGGTCTACCTGGCCGCCAGCCCGCTGCTGGGCCTGACCGCCACGCTCATCGCTTACCTGATCGGCGTGCGCCTGCACGAACGCAGCCGCTTCAACCCGATGGTCAATCCACTGCTGATTGCGGTCGTCATCCTGGGCACACTCCTGACGCTGACGGGCACGCCGTACAAGACGTACTTCGACGGCGCGCAGTTCGTGCACTTCCTGCTGGGCCCGGCCACCGTTGCGCTGGCCGTACCGCTATTCCAGCAATGGGCGAAGCTGCGCCGCCACGCGCTGCCGCTGATGGGTGGGCTGCTGGCGGGCTCGGTGGTGGCGGTGGTGTCAGCCGTGGGCATCGCATGGCTGCTGGGCGCATCGCCCGAAACGCTACGCTCCATGGCGCCGAAATCGGTGACGATCCCGATCGCCATGGGCATTTCGGAAAAGATCGGCGGTGCACCGACCATTACGGCGGTGCTGGTGCTCATTACCGGCATTGTTGGTGCGACCACCACGACGCGGCTGCTGAACCTGCTGCGCGTGCGCGAGTACAGCGTGCGTGGCTTTGCTACCGGCATTGCGGCGCATGGCATTGGTACGGCGCGCGCGTTTCAGGTCAATCCAGAGGCGGGTGCGTTCTCCGCGCTGGGCATGGGCCTGAATGGCGTGCTGACAGCGGTGCTGGTGCCGCTGCTGGCGGGCTGGATTCCGCACTGAACTGTTTTCCCCCTCCGCCCAGCCTTCACTGCCTGGGCAACTTGCAACACGCTGCGCAATCCTCCTGAATGCTCCTGACAGAACGCTGTCAGGAGCCCCCCGCCAGAATCGCTCCACCTTAACGAGACAGGTTCCCCCAACCGCCTGCCTCATCAACCGGAGCGACAACATGGCAAGCGTGATCAACTGGTTTGAAATCCCCGCCAACGATTTCCCGCGCGCGGTGAAGTTTTACGAGAACGTCTTCGACACGCAGCTTAAGCAGGAAGACATGGGCGATCTGACCATGGGCGTGTTTCCGGCCGGTGAGACGACCATCCACGGTGCGCTGGTCAAGGGCGAAGGCTTTGCGCCGTCCGACAAGGGCAGCGTGGTCTACCTGAACGCACCGAACCTGGATGCCGTGCTCGAACGCGTGAACGGCAGTGGTGGCCAATGCGTATTCGGCCCGATGGCGCTGCCGGACCACATGGGCCGCATCGCCCACATCGTCGACACCGAAGGCAACCGCGTCGGCCTGCACGAGCCGGACGCCAAGACCCAGGCGTACCTGCTACAGCAGTGACGCCCCCGAGGCCGGTGCGCGGGCGCCGGCCTTTACTACGAGATAGAGAAGAACACCATGCCGAGCCAATCCCCGTATCTCATGCGTGCCGCGGATATCACCGCGCGCACGCAGTCGTTTTCTCACCCCTGGAACAGCCTGTCGGAAATTCACGGCACCATGATGGGCCGGCTGCTTGGGCTCAAGCGCACCGGCGTGAATTTCGCGCGCGTGCCGCCGGGCAAGGAGTCATTCGTCTACCACTCGCACCAGCGCGAAGAGGAATGGATCTACATCCTCTCGGGCGAAGCGCAGGCTGAAATCGCAGACAGCATGTTCACCGTGCGCGCCGGTGATTTCATGGCGTTCCCCACGGGCATCGCGCACCACCTGCGCAACTGCGGCAAGGAAGACCTCGTCTATCTGTGCGGTGGCGAACATCTGAATATCGAGATTGCCGACTTCCCGCGACTGGGCAAGCGCATGCTGCGCCGTGGCGAACAGGTCGATGTGGTCGAAATCCACCCGCAACGTGAGCTGACGCCCTTCGGCGCGTAGGGGATATGGCGCGCATTGCACCCGGGCCGAAGGCCACTACAATGCCGCGCATGACCCGCCGCGCCGACCGCCTGTTCCAGATTGCCCAGATCCTGCGAGGCCGCCGTTTGACCACGGCGGCCATGCTGGCCGAGCGCCTCGGCGTGTCCGAGCGCACGGTGTATCGCGACATCCGCGACCTGTCTGTCTCGGGCGTGCCGATCGAAGGCGAAGCCGGTATCGGCTACCGCATGCGCGCCGGCTTCGACCTCGCGCCGCTCATGTTCACCGCCGATGAAGTCGAAGCCCTAGTGGCCGGTGCGCGGATGATCAAGGCATGGGGCGGCGGCACCATGGCTGACTCGGTGGAAGCGGCACTGGAAAAACTGATGGGCGCCCTGCCCGCAGAGCGCCGCAACGAAGCCGAGACCACACGCATCTTTGCGCCCGGTTACGGCATGGGCAGCGAGGTCAAGCAGGTCTTTGACACGCTGCATGCGGCGCTTGGCCGCCACGCCGTTGCGCGACTCTCCTACCGAGACGCGCAAGGCCAGTTGACCGAGCGCTGCATCCAGCCGCTCGGCCTGTTCTTCTGGGGACAAGTCTGGCTGGTGGCCGCCTGGTGCGAGCACCGACAGGACTACCGCACCTTCCGCCTTGACCGCTGCGTGAAGGTCGACATTCTGGAGCGCCACTTTGCCGAGTCCGCCGAGCGCTCGCTGGCGGATTTCATGCGCAAGGTCCGGGGGTCGTCGGACTGACGCAACCTCAGGCGGGATCCGGCTCCGCCAGCAGCCGCTCAATATCGTCGGCGATCTCTTCCGGCTTGGTCATGGGCGCGTAGCGCTTGTAGACCGTGCCGTCACGGCGCAGCAGAAACTTGGTGAAGTTCCATTTGACCGCTCCGATACCGAGCACGCCGGGCTTTTCCGAGGTCAGCCACTTGTAGAGCGGATGCGCGTTCGAGCCATTCACGTCGATCTTGCCGAACATCGGAAACGAGACGCCGTAGTTTTTCTCGCAGAACGCGCCGATTTCGTCTTCGCCGCCCGGCTCCTGCTTGCCGAACTGGTTGCACGGAAAGCCGAGCACCTCGAGGCCTTTCTCATGCAGCCGCTTGTACACCGCCTCCAGACCGGCGTATTGCGGCGTGAATCCGCACTTGCTCGCCGTGTTCACGATCAGCAGGACCTTGCCTTTGTACTGCGACAGCGGCACGCGCTGGCCGGTCAACGAATCGGCCTCGAATGCGTAGACGTCACTCATGGCTACTCTCCGGATGGTTGCGGGAACGGGGTGCTCCGGCATCTGTCCGGAATTGTAAGGGCCCGCGCTGGGCGGGCCGTTGAGGGGCGATGCGGGTCAATGCTTGTCGGTGTCGGAGAACCAGAATGTGCGCTTGCGTTTGCCGAGGCCCTTAGGTGTCACTTGGACGGGGGCCAGCGCGGAGCCGCCTCCACCGGTGCCCGTCTGATTGCCGCAGCCGAAGCACACCGGCACTGGCGTCGTACCGCCATTGCCGTTGTTCACCAGCACTACGCCATAGACCGACGAGGGCGGGAAGCCGCCGCCATCCAGCACCACCGAACGATTCGGGTTCTGGCCGGTGCCCGTCAGGAAGCTGACTGAATACGTGCGTGCGATGCCCAAGTTCGGGTAACACGCACCGGCAGATGGAACCGCCGGGGTATTGGTTCCGAACGTGGTGTAGCCTGCCACCGTGAGGGGGGCGTTCACGACCTTCTCGCCTGGATTCGGCAGCGTGATGTAGAAGCCCGAGCCCGTCCCGCTGTACGCCGTCGAAGTGGAATCAACGAGGTTGGCTTCCGTCAACGGCACCCATCCCGCCGGCACAGGACCGAGATTCGGGTCCTTCAGCATGTAAAAGCGGTTGACCACGTTGTAAGCGGTGCCCGGCGTTGTAGAAGCCGAATAGAGCGGGTGCTCGCGATCGCCCGTGCCTGCCAAGACGGCGTTGAACGCCGCTGTGGGGACCACATCGGCCGCATAGAAGAACTTGCGCGCGTTGTTGGTGTTGGCCGCTCCGCCCAGTGACGCAAACTGCGTCAGCGCCCAGTTGGCGGGCGTATTGCCAGATGCACTCTGGAAATCCACACGCCAAATGTTGCCGCCCAGATCGCCCACGTAGGCCATCTGGATGTAGCCGCTGCCTGTGCGATCGACCGCCGTGACGTCGGAGGCGATCGAACGCGTGAGGCTGGTGTTCTTCACACACACGCCGGCCACACCGGTGCAGTTGGCCAAAGCGCTCCACACCGGCACGCCGCTGTAGGCATCAAGCACGATGATGCCGCGCCCCATGGTGTCGGTGCCGGGCGCGGGGTCGCTATCTTCGGAAGACGCATCGTAGCCGGCGCCCATGATCAGCACAGGGTTGGCGTAACCGGCCACACGCATCAGGCGCGGCTTGGACCACGTCTGGCCAAGTTCGGGAATGTCACTGTTACTGCGCGACCAGAGATAGCGCGGATTGAGCGGGTCCGACACGTCCAGCGCATAGATCAAGCTGCCGCCACGTCGTGCGGTCAGATAGATGATGGTGCGCGGGCTGGTCGCGTTGCGTTGGTCCTGCATGACGGTGGTGCTGCCATCGAAGAAGTCATCGCGCGGCGTTGGCGTCGGCGTGATGCCATTCGGCGTGGTGGACAATTTCACCTCCGGCGAATTGGCATAAAGCCGGCTCAGCTTGCCAATGAACTCCGGTGGGATGAAACCCCAGAGCTCGCCGCCAGGGCGCACGCCGTTGATACCAGTCGACTGGTTGCCATTGATCGCATGGAAGACACCATCGTTGGCACCGTAAAACACCACGATGCCGGTAGTACCGCCGTAGTTGATAACCACCGGTCGGGAGTGCAACACGTCACCATGGATCGACGGGCGGATCGTCACCGGCGAGCCGGGGCCGGTTTCGGCCTCTTGTCCAGCAACCTTGGAGTTATCCAGCGCGTACACATCGCGCCCGCGTACCCAGTTGATGAAGTTGGTCTGCTCGCTCGAAGTGATAGTGGGGGCGCCGTTCGTACCGTTGTAGGAATTGATGGCGTTCAGCCCCGAGTTGCCCGCCAGCCATGTGTTGGCCGTATCGAATGTCGGCATGGCCGTGCTGGTCGGGCAGGTGCCTGCACCATTGCAAGTCAGTAGCGTACGGCCAGTCTGGCTCGTGAGGAACTGGGCGCGCAGCATTTCGCCGGCCCCTCCCTTCTCTACAACTTCCCCGTCTGGGGAGTCGAATGCCCATCCCTTGCTGGAAGGGCTGTTTTGCCAGAAGCCCTTGCTCGGCCAGTTGGCCAGGCTGCTGCCATAGCCACTTGAGCCGAACGACAGCGGCGGATCGGCCGTCCAGAAGCTGATCGCGTTGGGGGACATGAAACCCGTGCCTGCGTTGCTAAGCGCCGCGTTGCCAACGGAATCCAGCAGCTGCAGGCTGCCGTTGGCGTCGTAGCCCACCTGATACTGCTTGAGATTGCCCATCCAGCGCGGTGTCGCCGTCGCGTCAGGGCGGAACATGCCGATATACACCTGATTCAGGAACTGGCCCTGCGCGTTGACGGCCGCCGGCAAGCTGACCGACGCGAACACGCTATTGACCGCCTGGATTTCATTGAGGATCGACAGCAGTGCATCCTGCAGGCCCGCCACGTCGCCAAGCTGCACGGTGTAGGCTTTGCCGCCACCGTTGGTGGCCATGCTGTTGTCGAAGGTGACGTAGTCCTGATTCTTGCCGTCCGTCACCGTGATGGCGTAGGTAATGACGTTCTGCGGATTGGCAGTGTTGGCCGTTCCTTGCAGATCGCTCTGGTACATGTAGCGTGCCCACTCGTCCCCCCAGTTGGACGCGTACTTGCTGTTGATGGCGATTTGCGTCGTCTGTGCAGCCGTGGGCGTGGGCACCGCCGCCTGTAGCGCCGCCAGCATCTGCGTGTCACTTTCAGCCGGGTGACCGCTGTTGGTGGCGTTGCCAATGTAGATGACGAAATTGCGCTGGCAGGGGTTCGTGATGGGCGACGTGTACTTCGTGCCTGACAACCCCGTCACACCGGTGTTCTTGTAGCCGGCATAGAACGACCAGGCCTCTTGCATTGCGCCGGAGGTCTGGACGTTATTGCCGTTCAGATCGCCGGGAAACTGGTTTTGCAGGTACGACAGCAGGCTGTTCACGCCCGTGCTGTCCATCAACTGCAGTGTCTGCGATGACTTCGGGTTCGCCGTCGGAAACCTGAACAGGCCGCCCGGACTTTTCGGGTCAAACATCATCAGACCAAGATTGACGTTGCCCAGCAGCGAAGGATTGTTGGCAATCGACTGTGCGGCACCGTACAGAGCGCACTGCTCGGCTCCCGAGCTTTTGCTCGGGTTGGCCACCGTCAACCCCGTCGCAGAACATGTGAACGACGCGTTGGCGTCAGAGTTGGCGCCATCGTCAAAGATGATCACTACATTGGGCTTGCCGGCGTTCTGCTGCAGCCCCGTATACAAATCGATGTCTTCAGCACTAGCGGGTTGAGCGCCTGACAGCGCAAGTGCCGTGGCGACAAACGCAAATCGTTGAGCAAATGAGCGCATATGGGTTCTTCCTGGCTTTGCGCGTTGGCTTACGGACACGCCGCGCCGGTCAGCACGCGAACCGCGACGCCCTGATGCAGCGTGGTGTTCACGGCCGTGCCGTTGGCATCGTTGACGGTGGCGGCAACATCCCATTGCGTCGCACTGCAATTCGACATGCCACCCGGTGTACCGGCGGCGGTCAGGATGCCGGTGTCGGAGTTGTTGTTCACGCCGCCGAAGCAGGACGAGTCGGCGGCGAAGTTGGGGCTGGTCGTATCAGTGGTCAATTGCGTGTTGGCGATCGGTTTGGTTGCCACGCACGTAGGCGCGGCAACCTGCGCGGTGTAGTCCGTCTTGCCATCGCCGTTCACGTCCACCGGCACGTTGGTGGCGACCGGGTTCGAGGTGAAATCCACGCTGATGACCTGCTCAATGCCCTGCTGCGCGGCGCTGCGCGCTTCCAGGCCGTATTGCTGGTTGGCGGCGATCTTGGTGTTGATCACGCCCGAGTTCATCATCATCACGACGATGCCCATGAAGATCGCCAGAAAAATCAGCGTGACAACAAGCGTCACACCCGACTGACGTGCCGATTGGCGAACCGATAAGCGCCGCATGGCTACTCCCGTGGGCCGGCTACATTGGCGACGCGTGCGAGTTCCGCATAGACGTGTCGCTTATAGCCATCGTTGAAAGGGGCGGAGAGCGTGCCGCGGCCCATGTCGTAGGACCGCGTGTCCGTCCAGCCCGGCGACACGCCCAGCGTTCGCGCAAGCACATTGATGCGCACGGCGGTCACGTTGCTCCAGTTCGTCGCAGCGGATGCGGTCCAGTTGTAGCCGGCCACATTGGTGCACGCGGCGCTGTTGTCGATGCCCGGATTGGCGACATAGCAATCGGGTGAACCGTTGCCGTCCATGTCTACGCCATAGGCGAAATGCACGTCGTCGATGCCCTGGGCGATTGAGTTGGGCGGCTGCAGCGCGCCATTGGAAAACTCGACCATCTTGAGCGTGGGAATGCTGTCGCCGCCGGTGCCGCAGCGGTCGCACGTGGCAAGGTAGAACGCTCGCACGCTGACTTGGCGCACCGGGGCAGCATTTGTACAGGTTTTGTCTTTCAACACGAAGTCCGCGCTGTTGCTGCTGAAGACAAAGGGGGCGGTGTCCGTACTGCAGAACGAATCCTGCAGGTAGGTCTGACCAGCAACGATCGCGCTGGGCAACACGGCCGCGGTTGACACGCGGCGCACCACCAGGATTTCCGAATTGGGCGACAGGTTCGGCAAACACGTTGCCGGGTTCGTATTGGCGGCATAGCCGTAGATGGCAACGGGCACCGTCGCAGGGCTGTTGGTAAAGCCAAGTGCGTTGGTGGCGCTTGCGCACACATCGGGCGTGGCCAGCGCTGAGGTTCCCAGCAGATTCAGATCGCCAAGGAAGCCTCCGAGCGCGACTTCCTGGCTGATGATGTCGAGCGCATAGCGGCCGTTCTCGATCTGCGTGGCGCTGTTGCCCAGCTGCACGCGCGATTGCGAGGTGGACGCATACAGGCTTGCCAACGCGGTCAGCAGCAACAGCCCCAGCGTCATGCCGACCATCAGTTCGACCAGCGACATCCCGCGCTGCAGACGACGCAACGTGCGGTTCGGCGTCATGACAGCACCCCCATGCGCACCTGCACGCTAATGGCACGCCGATAGGCGTCGTTACCGTAATTACCGCTGCCGCTGCCGCAAGGCAGCGCCGGCGCCACGGTCTGCACCATGCCTTGCCATGCGACGGTCACGCGATAGATCTGGTTGACCGTGTCGACGGCCTCGATACAGCCGCGCGCGCCGATCATGGCGCCCAGCGCAACGGTGCCGCTGGCGGCAGTCTCCGTATTACCGAGCAGCGCATTGTTCCAAGCCGCGAGATCGGTGGTGACAGTGGCTTGCTGCGCGGCCGTGCCAGTCGTGCAACTGGGTGCCGAGACACCGCCCGTGCCGGCCGTGGTGATCGCACCGGCCACGGCGTAGCACGAGGCCACCTGGCGGTTGGCATTGAGCCGCGCAGCCATGTCCTGCAACAGCGTCAGGGCCTGCACGCGCTGGTAGGACTCCATCTCGGACTGGTTCGAGCGGACCATCATTCCGGCCGCGCCCAGCAGCGCCACCAGCAGGATCACGACCGAAATCAGGATCTCGATCAGGGTCGACCCACGCTGCCCGGCCTTGCGTAACCGGCGATGTGACAAATGTGCGATGGCGCTCATGAGCACGTCCCCGAAACCACGGCGACGCGGCCGGTGCCGCCCACCTGTACGCAACTTGACGAGACCGATTGCGACGCGCTCGTCGGCGTGACCTGGAACGTGACGCCGCCTGCAGTCGGTCGGCCATCGTTGCCGAACGACAGCGTATTGCCGTTGCTCGCCGCGATGGTCACCCCGCTGTACGGGCCGAATGTGCGGATCACCGTGGCGGGCGTGCCGACCGTCAGCGTCCAGCCGGTCGCCCAGTTGCTGGAGGTTGAAACGGTGGCGATGGCGTTCTGCTTGACCGCCTCCGCACGCGCCAACGACACGGCGGACGACAGATCGAACGACGCATTGCGCGTGGCCTGCGTCGCAATCATTCCCGAGAACGAAGGCACGGCAATCGTCACGAGAATGGCGAGCACGGCCAGCGTGACCATCAGCTCGGTCAGCGTGAAACCTTGAATGGGCTTGCGCAGGATATTCATGGCTCGCCTCACTTCCAGCAGTTCGTGGCGCCAGTGGACGCCGCCTTGGCACCCGTATTCGTCAGGGTGAGCGTGCCGCAGGCGGTGTCGTTTACCTGCTGCGAGCCCTGCGGATTCGCCGCCAGCTGATAAGACGGCGGCACACTGCTGGCGCTCAACGTGAAGGTGTAGTTTGGCGAGACGTTGGCCGGCACGTTGCTGGCGTATTGCAACGTGGCCAGATTCGACGCATAGGCACGGTTATCGAGCAGGAAGCGCTCCTGCGCGGACGCCACTTCCTGCATGAAGGATTCCGCCGCTGCCCGATTGGAGCGGACGATGTACTGGACGTAGCTGGGATAAGCAATGATCGCCAGGATGCCGACAATGGCCACTGTGATCATGAGCTCAATCAGCGTAAAGCCCCGCGCCGCCCGCGCGCGCTGACACCTCGGCTTGCTTGCCACGTTTTTACCCACCCGGATTTGCTGTTGCTTTTATCGTTTTGATGCGCGCCCGCCGATGACTTGGCAGGCCCGCTCACCGCTTAAACGGCAATTCTCAGCAAATATTAAGGAAAGATCATGAGGCCCGGGTGGCCTTCCGAGCGGCGCAAACGTTGTGCGCCGCAAATTACCTCAAATGGTGTAGCGCTTTCGACACATCACACGACGTTGAGATGTTCAGTGCCGGCAGATAGATCTGTCTGCCCGCCGCGCTTGCTGTGCAGCTTGATCTGCAGGCGCAGATCGTTGAGGGAGTCCGCATTGCGCAGCGCATCCTCGTAGGTGATCTTGTTTTCCTCGTACAGATCGAACAGCGCCTGGTCGAACGAGATCATCCCCTGCTCGCGGGATTTCTTCATGACCTCCTTCAGCTCGTGCACCTCGCCCTTGAAGATGAGGTCTTGCACCAGCGGGGTGGCCAGCATGATTTCGACTGCCGGCACGCGCCCCTTCCTACCCTGACGCGGCAACAGGCGTTGCGCGATCATCGCGCGCAGGTTCAGCGACAAGTCGATCAGCAGCTGCTGACGCTTCTCTTCGGGGAAGAAGTTGATGATCCGGTCAATGGCCTGGTTTGAGCTGTTGGCGTGCAGCGTGGCGAGGCACAGGTGACCGGTCTCCGCATACTGGATGGCGTATTCCATCGTGTCGCGGTCCCGGATTTCGCCGATCAGGATCACATCCGGCGCCTGGCGCAGCGTGTTCTTCAGCGCCACGTGCCAAGACTCGGTATCCACGCCCACTTCACGCTGCGTCACCACGCAGTTCTGGTGCGTGTGCACGTATTCCACCGGATCTTCAATGGTGATGATGTGGCCATACGAATTCGCGTTGCGATAGCCCACCATCGCCGCCAGCGAGGTCGACTTGCCCGAACCCGTGGCGCCCACCACGATCACCAGCCCGCGCTTGCTCATCACGATCTCGTTCAGGATCGGCGGCAAATCCAGCTCACCCAGCGTCGGGATCTTCGTGTTGATGGTCCGCAGCACCATGCCGGCGCGGCCCTGCTGCATGAACGCCGACACGCGGAAACGCCCCGCGCCCGGCGCTGTGATGGCGAAGTTGCATTCCGAGCTGTCTTCGTACTCGCGCAGCTGCTTCTCGTTCATGATCGACTTGACCAGACCGACGGCCTGCACGGCATTCAGCGGCTGCTGCGAAATCGGCGTGACCTTGCCGTCCACCTTGATTGCGGGCGGAAATTCCGACGTGATGAACAAGTCCGAGCCACGGCTGTTCACCATCAACTGCAAGAGTTCGTGGATGTATTTGGTGGCGGCTTCGCGGTCCAGCATGGCGTGCCCCTCCTGAAGAGAATTGGAAAGCGCGCTGACGTGTGGGTCAGCGCATCAGTTCGCGTATCAGTTCGCGAACGCGTCCGGGTTCTTGGCGATGGCGCGCGCGTCTGCGTAGTTGATCGCCGAGCGCTTGATCAGCTCAGACAGGCACTGGTCGAGCGTCTGCATGCCCATGCCGCTGCTGGTCTGCATCATCGAGTACATCTGCGAGATCTTGTTCTCGCGGATCAAGTGACGGATGGCCGGCGTGGCAATCATGATTTCGTGGGCGGCAATCCGGCCCGAACCATCGCGCGTCTTGAGCAGCGTCTGCGAGATCACCGCCTCCAGCGATTCGGAAAGCATGGTCCGGACCATCTCCTTCTCGTCTGACGGAAACACGTCAACGACCCGGTCGATGGTCTTGGCGGCCGAGCTAGTGTGCAGCGTGCCAAACACCAAGTGACCGGTCTCTGCGGCGGTGAGCGCAAGGCGAATGGTCTCAAGGTCACGCAATTCGCCGACCAGCACCACGTCCGGATCTTCACGCAGTGCCGACTTCAGCGCATTGGCGAACGAGTGCGTATGCGGGCCAAGCTCGCGCTGGTTGATCAGGCTTTTCTTCGATTCGTGCACGAATTCGATCGGGTCCTCCACCGTGAGGATGTGGCCCATGTCGTTTTCGTTGCGGTGATTGACCATCGCGGCAAGCGTCGTCGACTTGCCCGAACCGGTCGGGCCCGTAACGAGCACCAGGCCGCGCGGCTTCATCGCCAAGTCCGCAAACACCGCCGGCGCCTTCAGGTCATCCAGCGAGAGCACCTTCGACGGAATCGTCCGGAACACGGCTGAAGCGCCGCGGTTCTGATTGAACGCGTTGACCCGGAAACGCGAGAGCCCCGGGATCTCAAACGAGAAGTCGACTTCCAGGTTTTCTTCGTAGACCTTGCGCTGCCCGTCGCTCATGATGTCGTACACCATGGAGTGCACATCTTGGTGCGTGAGCGGTGGCACGTTGATCCGGCGCATGTCGCCGTGGATCCGGATCATCGGCGGCAATCCGGCCGACAGGTGCAAGTCCGACGCTTTGTTCTTGGCGGAAAACGCCAGAAGCTGCGCGATGTCCATCTTATAATGACCCCCGACTTTTTTATGTCGCCCGGGCGTCGCAATGGCGCCTCCAGACGCGCTCCGAGCCGTTGATTTGACGTGCCGGAACCTTGTTTATTTGTAACAAACGTCGCCGGATTATGTCTGTAATCGCCGCCAACTTGCAAGCCGTGCGTCAACGGATCACAACGGCCTGCACACTGGCTTCGCGCGATGCTGCGGGTGTCACATTGCTGGCCGTTTCGAAGACGTTCGACGCCGATGCCGTACGCGCCGCACATGCTGCAGGGCAACGCCTCTTCGGCGAAAACTACGTGCAGGAAGGCATCGCCAAGATCGACGCGCTGGCCGACCTGCGCACGGGCCCCGACCCGATCCACTGGCACTTCATCGGCCCCCTGCAGAGCAACAAGACGCGCGCCGTGGCCGAACAGTTTGACTGGGTACACAGCGTCGACCGCCTCAAGATTGCCGAGCGCCTCTCGGCCCAGCGCCCCGACACCTTGCCGCCGCTGCAGATCTGTCTTGAGATCAACATCAGCCGCCAGGCCAGCAAACATGGTCTGATGCCAGATTTCGATGAAGTGCTTGCCGTGGCACAAGCCGTCTCGGCGCTGCCCCGCCTGCAATTGCGCGGCCTGATGGCCGTGCCTGAGCCGAGCGAAGACCCTGCCGCGCAGCGCAAGCCGTTCGCCGATCTGCGCGCCCTGGCAGGTCGGCTGCGCGAGGCCGGCATCCCGCTCGATACCTTATCGATGGGCATGTCCGCCGACCTGGAAGACGCGATTGCCGAAGGCGCCACCATTGTGCGCGTCGGCAGCGCCATCTTCGGGGCGCGGCAGTATGCAAACGCCTGAATTCCTGTTTTCTTTCACACCACCACTCTCATGCTCGACACTCTGAAACTCGGCTTCATCGGCGGCGGCAACATGGCGGCGGCCCTCATCGGCGGCCTGATTGCCAAGGGCGCGCACGGCGCCAACATCGTGGTGGTGGATCCAACCGAGCCTGCCCGCAGCCGCGCCGAACAAACCTGGGGCGCCCGCACCGCTGCCGCCCCCGGCGCAGAACTGGCCGACCGCGACGTGATCGTCCTGGCAGTCAAGCCGCAGCAGATGCGTGAGGTCTGCGCGCAACTCGCCCCGCATCTGGGTGACAGCCTGGTGCTGTCGGTGGCGGCGGGCATCCGGATTCAGGATCTGTCGCGCTGGCTGAATGGCCATGCGCGTATCGTGCGGGCCATGCCGAATACGCCGGCGCTTTCTGGCCTGGGTATGACGGGCCTGGCCGCCAACGCTGGCTTGTCCGACGCCGATCGCGCGACCGCCAGCGCCATCGCCAATGCTGTCGGCAAGAGCGTTTGGGTGCCAGCCGAAGCGCAGATTGACGCGGTGACTGCCATCTCGGGCAGCGGCCCGGCGTACGTGTTCTATTTCATCGAAGCGATGCAGCAGGCGGCGCAGGAGTTGGGGCTGTCCGCGGAGGATGGCCGCACGCTGGCGGTCGAAACATTTGTTGGCGCGGCCACGCTGGCAGGCCAATCGCCTGAGCCGGTTGAGGTGCTGCGCGAGCGCGTGACATCCAAAGGTGGGACGACCTATGCGGCGCTCACTTCAATGGAGGGGGCTGATATTAAGGCTGCCTTTGTGCGTGCGATGCATGCTGCGGCGGCACGCGGTAAGGAGATGGGGGAGGAGTTTGGGCGGGATTGAACCTGTCGGTCCATCCCCGGCTGAGTATGAATCGCGGGATGGACCAGCAACGCCCTAGCGCAGCAAATACGCCCCCGCCACACCAGCAAACAAACAAGCCCCCAGCCAATTGTTATGCCGGAAAACAAAAAAGCACTTCATCCGATCCCGCGTTTGCAGCATCGGGTAATACCAAAGCGACAACGCCACCGCAGCAGCAAACCCGATCCAATACGCCAGGCCTAGCGCCATCACGTGGCCGGCCCAGGCCATGATCCCGAAGAAACCGACGTAGCACAGCATGATCGCCGCCACGTCGTAGCGTCCGAACGTAATGGCCGACGTTTTGATGCCGATGAGCAGATCGTCATCGCGATCGACCATCGCGTATGCGGTGTCGTAGGCAACGGCCCAGAACACATTGCCGGCAAGCATCAACCACGCCAGCGCAGGCACCTGATCCTGCACCGCTGCGTACGCCATCGGGATCCCAAACCCGAACGCAATACCCAGGTACGCCTGCGGAATCGCGAAGAACCGCTTGAAGAACGGATACGTGCCGGCAATCATGATGGCCGCCACCGACATCCATTTGGTCAGCGCATTGAGCGGCAGGATCAGCATGAAGGCGATGAGCGACAGCACCGCCGCAACCGCCAGCGCTTCCCACGGGGCGATCAGGCCAGCGGTGAGCGGCCGCTCCTTGGTGCGTTTGACGTGTTTGTCAAAGTCGCGATCCGCCCAGTCGTTGACGGCGCAGCCAGCCGAGCGCATCAGGAATGTGCCGACCGTGAAAATCACCACCAGCGACACCGGCGGATGGCCATCAGCGGCCATCCATAGCGCCCACAGCGTCGGCCACAGCAGCAGCAGCGTGCCGATCGGTTTGTCCATGCGCATCAGGCGCGCATAGAGCACGAAGCGGCTGGGTTGGGCGGCGGACGATTGCATGGAAATCACCAAAGAAAAATGGCGCCTGCACGAGGCAAGGCGCCATTTTAGTCCCGCCGAAAGCAGCTTAGGCGGCGGCCAAATCGAACCGGTCGAGATTCATCACCTTGACCCAAGCGGCAACGAACTCGCTGATGAAGCGCTCCTTACCGTCGGCGCTGCCAAACACCTCGGCCAGCGCACGCAGGATGGAATTCGAGCCGAACACCAGATCGACGCGTGTGCCGGTCCACTTGAGCTGACCCGTCTTGCGGTCAACGCCCTCGTAGATATCACCTGCGGCCTTCCATTCGGTACCCATGTCGAGCAGGTTGACGAAGAAATCGTTGGTCAGCGCGCCTGGTGTGGCGGTAAATACGCCGTGCTGGCTGCCATCCGCATTGATGTTGATGGCGCGCAGGCCACCGATCAGCACGGTCAGCTCAGGTGCGGTCAGCGTCAGCAACTGGGCCTTGTCGAGCAGCAGCACCTCGGCCGGCATCGCGTAGTCGGCTTTCTGGTAGTTGCGGAAGCCGTCGGCCACCGGTTCGAGCGGCGCGAACGAGGCGGCGTCGGTCTGCTCGGCCGTCGCATCGACGCGGCCCGGCGTGAACGGCACGGTGATCGTCGTGCCAGCCGCCTTGGCAGCCATTTCAATACCGACGCTGCCCGCGAGCACGATCACATCAGCCAGCGAAGCCTTGCCGGAGGCGCGCTGAATCTCCTCCAACTTGGCCAGCGTGCCGGCCACCGGCTGGTTGACCGCCCAATCCTTCTGCGGTGCCAGGCGAATGCGCGCACCGTTGGCACCGCCGCGCTTGTCCGAACCGCGGAAGGTCGAGGCAGACGCCCAGGCCACCGCAACCAGTTCGGAGGCCGACAGACCGGAAGCAGCAATCTTCGCTTTGAGGTCGGCGATATCGGCATCGGTCGGCTTGTGCGTGGCAGCCGGAAGCGGGTCTTGCCAGATCAGGTCTTCGCGCGGCACTTCGGGGCCGAGGTAGCGCGACTTCGGACCGAGATCACGGTGCGTGAGCTTGAACCAGGCGCGGGCAAAGGCTTCGGCAAACGCCTGCGGGTTGTTGAGGAAGCGACGCGAGATCTTTTCGTACGCCGGATCGAAACGCAGCGACAGGTCGGTCGTCAGCATCGTCGGGCGGCGCTTGGGCGAATCGGGCGTCGGGCCCGGAATGATCGCCTCGGCGTCCTTGGCCACCCACTGCAGCGCGCCGGCCGGGCTCTTCTCCTGCACCCATTCGTACTTGAACAGGTTCTCGAAGAAGAAATTGCTCCATTGCGCAGGGGTCTGCGTCCAGGTGACTTCCAGCCCGCTGGTGATGGCGTCGGCGCCCTTGCCGGTGCCGAACGTGCTCGCCCAGCCCAGGCCTTGCGCTTCCAGCGGAGCCGCTTCGACATCGGCGCCAACGTGGCTCGCCGCGCCCGCGCCGTGCGTCTTGCCAAAGGTGTGGCCACCGGCAATCAGCGCGACGGTTTCTTCGTCATCCATCGCCATGCGGGCGAAGGTGTCGCGGATGTCGCGTGCAGCAGCCAGTGGATCGCCGTTGCCGTCCGGGCCTTCCGGGTTCACATAGATCAGGCCCATTTGCACGGCGGCCAGCGGGTTCGCAAGATTGCGGTCGCCCGAGTAGCGGCTATTGGGGTTGTTGGTGGGCGCGAGCCAGGTGGTCTCGCTGCCCCAGTACACATCGTTGTCCGGTTCCCAGGTGTCTTCACGGCCCGCGGCAAAGCCGAAGGTGCGGAAGCCCATGGTTTCGAGTGCCACGTTGCCGGTCAGGATCAGCAGGTCGGCCCACGAGATTGCCTGGCCGTACTTCTGCTTGATCGGCCACAGCAAGCGGCGCGACTTGTCGATGTTGACGTTGTCGGGCCAAGAGTTGAGCGGTGCGAATCGTTGCTGGCCGCGCCCTGCGCCGCCACGACCATCACCCGTGCGGTACGTGCCGGCGGCGTGCCATGCCATGCGGATGAACTGCGGGCCATAGTGTCCGAAGTCTGCCGGCCACCAGTCTTGCGAATCCGTCATCAGGCGGCGCAAATCGGCCTTGAGGGCGTCGTAGTCGATCGCATTGAATGACTTGCGGTAGTCGAACTTCGGCCCGAGCGGATCCGACTTCTCGGAATGCTGGTTCAGCAGATCAACGCGCAGTTGATTGGGCCACCAGTCCTTATTGGCCGTACCGCCACCGAAGGCGTGCGAAGCAGCGGGAGCATGGCCGGAAAACGGGCATTTGGCTTCAGTCGTCATGATTCTCTCGTTTAGGTCATGGGGTTGATGCTGTCCCACCCGCAACACAACGGGCTCGCGGGAGGGACGCAATTCGCTGCTGTCGAAACGCCTGTCGCAAACGTGGCGAACGGCCGTCAAGCCAGCCTTAAGCCAGTAGCGAGCGCAGCATCCACGCGGTCTTCTCGTGGATGTCCATGCGTTGCGTCAGCAAGTCGGCGGTCGGTTCGTCGGCGGCCTTGTCGACATCCGGAAACAGGCTGCGAGCGGTGCGCGTCACGGCTTCGTGGCCGGCTACCAGCTCGCGCACCATGTCCATCGCCTCGGGAATGCCCTTCGATTCCGGAATCGACGACAGCTTGGCGAACTCCGAATACGAGCCCGGCGCGGGATAGCCCAAGGCGCGAATACGCTCAGCCACCGGGTCGACGGCATTCCACAGTTCGTTGTACTGCGTCTCGAACATCAGATGCAGCGTGTTGAACATCGGGCCGGTGACGTTCCAGTGGAAGTAATGCGTCTTCAGATACAGCGAGTAGGTATCGGCCAGCAGGCGCGACAGGCCTTCTGCGATCTTCTTGCGATCCTTGTCAGCGATGCCGATGTTGATCTGGGCTGCGGCAGTCGCGCCGTTGTTCTTCTTTGCCATCTGGATTCCCCTATGAAGTGGTGTGCAAAAACGCGATGCCCTTGCCTTGATTCAGCGTCGGGCCACGCGTGCTTCGAGCCTTCTTTCGGTTGCCGCTCGCGCAGCAAGTTCCGATCGTCGCATCGTCCTATGACGAAACGCACAGCGGATGGCAACCGAGCATCAGGCCGGTCATCAGACCATGAGCTGCACCATACCGTGCAGGAGCACGATCATAGCGCCGGCAGTCACGATGGTTAGACCGATCTGCTTGCGCACCCACTTGCGTTGAAGGCGGGCGGATTCTGCAGCGCGCGTGCCGAGGCCCCCGGCCGCACTACCGGGCATGCCGAACAGCATCGGCACCTCTGCCTGCGACGCGCGCACGGTGCCCGCAAACCCCTGCCATTCCGAAACAAACATCCGCACCATTGCCATGCTTTTTCTCCTTGCAACCACACGCGTTCCTGATGCCCGCACGACAAGCGCGGGCAGCTTCATGCATTCATCAGGTCAGTGCGATTCACCATAGGCAGCGAGCCATTCCAGCACGGTCGCGACGGTGTTCGAGGCAAGCGGCAGGGACATGACGGGCTCCACGGTGATTGGGCAGTGAGCGATGCGCTCACCATGGAAAACAGTCTACCATTGCACTATCGATACTTATATTTGATTGTTTTTATCTATCAGTTAGGCGTGCGCTATGGCCGCCATGGGATGACGGCCAACGGATATCTAAGAGGATCAGTGAATCAGCGGGGTGGGCGGCAACAACTTGATGCCGGGCAGTTCGCATTGCGCGACCGCCTTGGCCACCGCTTCGATCGCGGCAATGCGGGTGAAACTCTTGCGCCAGGCCAGAACAACGCGGCGGTCAGGCACAGGCTCCTGGAACGGCACGTAACTCAGCAGATCGGTGGCGGCAGGCTGCATGCTCGGCACCGACGTGCGCGGCAGCACCGTAATGCCCACGCCGCTGGCGACCATATGGCGGATCGTTTCCAGGGACGAACCTTCGAACGTCTTCTGAATACCGTCCGCGTTCTGCGAGAAGCGCGACAGCTCCGGGCACACCCCGAGCACATGGTCGCGGAAGCAATGCCCGTTGCCGAGCAGCAGCATGGTCTGCTGCTTGAGCGCTTCCGGGTCCACCGACGACGCCTTGGCCAACTCGTGACCGCGCGGCACCGCCACGACAAAGGGTTCGTCGTACAGCGGCGCCGTCATCAGGCCGGCTTCGGGAAACGGCTCGGCCATGATGGCGCAGTCGATCTCGCCCTGCTTGAGCAGCTCCACAAGTCGCACGGTGAAGTTCTCCTGCAGCATCAGCGGCATCTGCGGGACGGTGTCGATCATCTGCTTGACGAGCGCGGGAAGCAGATACGGCCCGATCGTGTAGATCACCCCCAGGCGCAGCGGCCCGGCCAGCGGGTCCATCCCCTGCTTGGCGATCTCGCGGATCGCCATCGTCTGTTCAAGCACGCGCTGCG
The DNA here is from genome assembly GCF_024158925.1 of Ralstonia chuxiongensis. Lineage (NCBI taxonomy): Bacteria > Pseudomonadati > Pseudomonadota > Betaproteobacteria > Burkholderiales > Burkholderiaceae > Ralstonia > Ralstonia chuxiongensis. The sequence continues at coordinate 709,162 of NZ_JAMYWC010000004.1, forward strand.
CCTGTGTGACGATCTGCTCGCCCACGGGCGTGACGCTCACTTCCGATGCGCCGCGCTCGAAAATCTGCACGGCCAGTTCGTCTTCCAGCTTCTTGATGGCGACCGACAGCGTCGGTTGCGAGACGAAGCAGGCCTCGGCGGCACGCCCAAAGTGGCGTTCCCGCGCTACGGCGACGATGTATTTGAGTTCAGTGAGCGTCATGACGATCAATCGGCTTGGGGATGTCGATAGATTTTACCAAGGGACGTGCAATATTGCTTGGTGTTCGAACGACGGCCCCGGCATTGACAACGCTGCCATCCACCCCATCTTCCGGGGATACGCCCCACCGAGACAAAAAAGGAGCCGCCCCAACATGAGTGACGAACCTAACGGCAGCCGATCCCTGCCCCGCGGCAGACGCCGCTTTCTGGCAACGACAGTGGCGCTCATGGCAGCGCTGCATCTCTACATCGGATGGCGGCTACTGCCGGATCTGGGCTGGAACGGCGCAGGCTGGGCTGCAGGCGTCATCTTCCTGCTCGTATCGACGGTGATGATTCCCACTGGGATGGCTGCGCGCTTCGTGATCCGCCCCATCTCGCTGGCGGATCGCGTGACCTGGTTTGGCGCGTTGCTGATGGGCCTGTTCTCGTCTCTGCTGGTGTTGACGCTGCTGCGCGACGTGGCGCTCATCGTGCTGCCGCAGGCCTATCGCCACGACTCGGCCCTGCTCGTCGTCGCCCTCACCTTGCTGGTGACCTTGATCGGCTATGTCAACGCGCGCCGCATCCCCCGCGTCGCCCGGGTGACGGTGCCCATTGCGGATCTGCCTGCCGCGCTGCACGGCTTCACCATTGCGCAAATCACTGATCTGCACGTCGGGCCCACCATCAAGCGTGCGTATGTGACGGGCGTGGTCGAGCGGCTCAATGCGCTGCAACCGGACGTCGTCGCCGTGACGGGCGATCTGGTGGACGGCGAGGTTGACGTGCTGCGTCCGCATATCGCACCGCTGGCCGGCATGTCGGCTCGGCACGGCGTTTTTGCGGTGACGGGCAATCACGAGTACTACTCAGGGGTCGGCCCCTGGGTGTCGGAGTTCGAGCGGCTCGGCATGCGCGTGTTGATGAACGAGCATGCGGTGCTTGAACATAACGGCGCGCCGCTGGTGATCGCGGGCGTGACCGATTTCAGTGCGGGCAAGTTCGACGCTACACACGCGAGCGATCCAACCCGGGCGCTGGCTGGGTCGCCGCCCGGCGTGACGCCCACCATTCTCCTCGCGCATCAACCGCGCAGCGCCCCGGCCGCAGCGGAGGCCGGCTTCGACCTGCAACTGTCCGGGCACACCCATGGCGGCCAGTTCTGGCCGTGGAGCCTATTTGTTCCACTGCAGCAGCCTTTTACGGCTGGCTTGCACAAGCTGGGGCGCCTGTGGATCTACACCAGCCGTGGCACGGGATATTGGGGCCCGCCCAAGCGGTTCGGCGCGCCGTCGGAGATCACGCTGATACGGCTGGAACCGACCGTCGGCTAAACCTAAGAACTGATATCCAACGAAGAAAACGTTCAGTTGACGGAGATCACCGCCCTGCTCGATCAGGCCGATCGTGCGATGTACACGGCCAAGCGCTTGCGCAAGCAGGCGCAGTTGGCGCACTAAAAAACCGTGCGCCGCCGGCCTTAGACGCGCAGGTAGTGCTCGCGCTCGCCCAGCCAGCGCTTGAGATGCGTATCGACGGCTTCAGGAAAGCGGGCGAGCATGTCGTCCGCCGCTCCTTGGGCAAATTCGACGAGCCAAGCATCGTGGTTCAGATCGGCAAAGCGCAGCATCGCTTCGCCCGACTGCCGCGCGCCGAGAAATTCGCCGGGGCCACGGATCTCCAGATCGCGCCGGGCGATTTCGAAACCATCGGTGGTTTCGCGCATGGTCTGCAGACGCTGCTTGGCCGTCGGCGACAGAGGCGCCTGATACAGCAGCACGCATACCGATTCCGCCGTTCCGCGGCCCACCCGCCCGCGTAGTTGATGCAGCTGCGCAAGGCCAAAGCGCTCGGCGTGCTCGATCACCATCAACGAGGCATTGGGCACATCCACACCGACTTCAATGACGGTGGTGGCCACCAGCACGTGCAGCTCGCCGCCGGCGAAGGCGCTCATCACGGCGGCCTTCTCGGCGGATGGCAGACGTCCGTGCACGAGGCCCACCTTCAAACCTTCCAGGCTCTGGGAAAGCGTCTCGAAGGTTTCGACGGCGGTCTGCAGCTGCAGCGCTTCGCTCTCTTCGATCAGCGGGCAAACCCAATAGACCTGCCGACCTTCGCGTGCGGCAGCGTAGATGCGTTCGATGACTTCGTCGCGGCGCGCATCGTTCACCAGGCGAGTGACGATGGGCGTGCGGCCGGGCGGCAATTCGTCGATGGCAGAGACGTCGAGATCGGCGTAATACGTCATCGCCAGCGTGCGCGGGATCGGCGTGGCGGACATCATCAGTTGGTGCGGCACTTGGGCGTTGGCGGCAGCGGGAGCATCGCCATTGCTCGCCTTGCCGCGCAGGGCAAGCCGCTGTGCCACACCAAAGCGATGCTGCTCATCCACCACGGCCAGGCCGAGCCGCGCGAACGTGACCGCATCCTGGATCAGCGCGTGCGTGCCGATTACGAGTTGCGCCGTGCCGGCCGCCACGCGCGCGGCCGCCTCGTCCTTCTGCTTGCGCTTGAGGCTGCCCGCCAGCCAGACGATGTCCACGCCCAGCGGCTCCAGCCAGGCAGAAAGCTTGCGGTAATGCTGCTCGGCCAGCAGTTCGGTTGGCGCCATCAGTGCAGCCTGCCAGCCGGCATCGATGGCCTGGCATGCTGCCAGCGCGGCAATGACGGTCTTGCCGCTGCCCACGTCGCCCTGCAGCAATCGCTGCATCGGGTACGGGTGCGCAAGGTCGGCGCGGATCTCTTCCCATACGCGAGCCTGCGCGCCGGTCAGCTTGAACGGCAGCGCATTCATGAAGCGCGCGAGCAGCCCATCCTTGCCGCTGTCGCGCAGGATGGGCGCATTACGCATGCGGCGCGCGGCCTGCGCACGCTTGAGCGACAGCTGCTGCGACAGCAGTTCATCAAACTTGATGCGCAGCCATGCCGGGTGCGTGCGCTCGACGAGGCTGTGCTCGTCGACATCGGGCGTCGGTTGATGCAGCAGGCGCACGGCGTCGGCCGGCGTCATCAGCTTGAGCGGCGCGAGCGGCCCGGTGATGAGGCTGTGCGGCAACGTTTCCGGCAGCGGCGTGCGTGTGAGCGCGTTCAGGATCGCCTTGCGCAGATAGGCCTGCGCCACACCGGCCGTGCTCGGATACACCGGTGTCAGGCGGTCGGGCAGCGGTTCATCCTCCGCCACGGCGCGCACGGTCGGGTGCACCATCTCGGCCCCGAAGAAGCCACCGCGCACTTCGCCGCGCACACGCAGGCGCACGCCTTCGGCCATCTGCTTGACTTGGCTGCCGTAGAAATTGAGAAAACGCAGAACCAGCTCGCCCGAGTCATCGGCGATATGCACGACGAGTTGCCGGCGCGGCCGGAATGCCACTTCGTTGCGCGTGACCGTGCCCTCCACCTGCGCGGCCCAGCCGGTATTAGCCCGCGCCGTGGCTTCGGCAATGGTCAGGAGCGTGGTTTCGTCCTCGTAGCGCATCGGCAGATGCAAGACGAGATCGACGTCGCGGTGCAGGCCGAGCTTGGCCAGTTTGTCCGCCGGGCGGGCGGTCTTGGCTGCTGCCTTGGCTGGCTTGTCTGCCGGGGCTGCGCGTTTTGGCTTCGGCGCCGGCGCAGTATCAGCGTCGGGCATAGGAGCAGCATCAGTGGCGGAACGGGCGCGAGGCGGCACAGGGCGTTTACAATGGCGAACTTTGCGAGTCGCCCGATTGTACCGGCGCCCGCCACCATCACTTGGCGCAATCCACGTCTGCGCCACTTTTCATGCTGACGCTGTCCGATTTCGACTTCGATCTGCCGCCCGAGCTGATCGCACAAACCGCCCTGCCCGACCGCACCGCGAGCCGCCTGCTGGCCGTGTGCCGTGCGGAAGATGCCGTACATTTTGAAGACCGCCAGTTTGCCGATCTGGTCGACTACCTGCGCCCCGGCGACCTGCTCGTCTTCAACGACACGCGGGTCATCAAGGCACGCTTTTTCGGCCACAAGGCCAGTGGCGGCAAGGTGGAGGTGCTCGTCGAGCGCCTGCTGGACGAGCACACCGTGTTGGCGCAAATCCGCTCCAGCAAGTCGCCCGTCGAGGGCACCACACTTCGCCTGGCCGACGCCTTTGACGTGACGGTCGGCCCCCGCGCCGAGCCGTTCTTTACGTTGCGTTTCCCGCAGCCGGCGCTGGATCTGATCGAGCAATACGGCCGCCTGCCGCTGCCGCCCTACATCGAGCACGACCCCGACAGCTTTGACGAGACGCGCTACCAGACCGTGTATGCACGCAACCCGGGCGCCGTCGCGGCCCCCACGGCGGGCCTGCATTTCGACGATGCGCTGTTCGCCAAGCTGGACGCCATGGGCATCCAGCGCGGCTTTCTCACGCTGCACGTGGGTGCGGGCACGTTCCAGCCGGTGCGCGTGGAAAACATCGCCGAGCACCGCATGCACAGCGAGTGGTACGAAATCACGCCCGAACTGGCCGAAGCGATCCGCGCCACACGGGCGGCCGGCGGCCGCGTGATCGCGGTGGGCACCACCTCGATGCGCGCGCTTGAATCGGCCGCGCAGCCAGACGGCACGCTCAATGCCTGCAGCGGCGAGACCGACATTTTCATCACCCCCGGCTACCGGTTCCGCGCTGTCGACCTGCTGGTGACCAACTTCCACCTGCCTAAATCGACGTTGCTAATGCTGGTATCGGCATTTGCCGGCATGAGCGCCATCCGAGGCGCCTACCAGCACGCCATCGCCCAGCGCTACCGCTTCTTCAGTTACGGCGACGCCATGCTGCTGACGCGCGCTCCCTCCGAACCCGGCGAACCCCAATCGCTCTGACCATGCTCAAGTACGAACTGCTCACCACCGATGGCCTCGCCCGACGCGGCCGCATGACCCTGAACCACGGCGTGGTCGAAACGCCCATCTTCATGCCGGTGGGCACCTATGGCGCGGTCAAGGCGATGTCGCCGGCGGAGCTGAAGGACATCGGCGCGCAGATCATCCTGGGCAACACGTTCCACCTGTGGCTGCGCCCGGGGCTGGAGGTGATGGACGCGCACAAGGGCCTGCACGGCTTCAATGGCTGGGACAAGCCCATCCTGACCGATTCCGGCGGTTTTCAGGTGTTTTCGCTGGGCGATCTACGCAAGATCACCGAAGAAGGTGTGACATTTGCATCGCCCATCAATGGCGACAAGCTGTTCCTGTCGCCCGAGATCTCGATGCAGATCCAGCGCCGGCTGAACTCGGACATCGTCATGCAGTTCGACGAATGCACGCCGTACAAGATTGGCGATCGCCCCGCAACCGAGGCCGAAGCCGCCGCTTCGATGCGTATGAGCCTGCGCTGGGCCCAACGCTCGCGCAACGAATTCGAGCGCGAGAAGAATCCGAACGCGCTGTTCGCCATTGTCCAGGGCGGCATGTTCGAGAACCTGCGTGATGAATCGCTCGCCGGTTTGCAAGCGATTGACGCCGATGCAGGCGGCGAAGGTTTCGGCGGCTACGCCATCGGCGGCCTGTCGGTCGGGGAGCCCAAGGAAGACATGATGCGCGTGCTGCAGCATGTGGCGCCGCGTCTGCCTGCCAACAAGCCGCATTACCTGATGGGCGTCGGCACACCGGAAGATCTGGTGGCGGGCGTTGCCAGCGGCATCGACATGTTCGACTGCGTGATGCCGACCCGCAACGCGCGCAACGGCTGGCTCTTCACCCGCTTTGGCGACATCAAGATCAAGAACGCGGTACACCGCAACGATCCGCGTCCGCTGGACGAGACCTGCGGCTGCTACACCTGCAGCAATTTCTCGCGCGCTTATCTGCACCACCTGCAGCGCGTCGGCGAAATCCTTGGGGCCCGCCTGAACACCATCCACAACCTGTATTACTACCTGGAATTGATGGCCGAGATGCGCACCGCCATCGAGTCGCACGGCTTTGCTGCATTCCAGGCGCGCTTTGCTGCAGACCGCGCGCGCGGGGCGCTGTAACCCGGCTCAACAGGGCGCCAGGCGCGCCCATTTTCCGCGGCACCGCAATGGTAGAATGTCGGGTCCGATTTTTGACCGATTGACGAACCATTACGGAGTTCTGACGTGTTCCTGATTTCCGACGCTTACGCGCAAACTGCACCGGCTGTTGGTGGTGCCGCGGGTGGCCTGATGAGCTTCCTGCCCATCATCCTGATGTTCGTGGTGCTGTGGTTCATCATGATCCGCCCGCAAATGAAGCGCCAGAAAGAAACCAAGGCGATGCTCGAAGCCTTGGCCAAGGGCGACGAAGTCGTCACCGCCGGTGGCATTCTGGGCAAGGTTAGCAAGGTGGCTGAGCAGTATGTCACCGTGGAAATCGCTGCCAACACCGAAATCACCGTTCAGAAGAGCGCCGTGACGACCGTGCTGCCCAAGGGCACGCTCAAGGCACTGTAAATCGGCCCATCCCGGCGCCGCGCACGATTGCGCTGGCGCCGGAACCCCAGGCAGCGCCTATTCTAAGAATCCGCGCCCGCGCCCGCGCCCTCGGCGTCGCCTCTCTGCATTCCAAGATGAATCGCTATCCGCTCTGGAAATACATTGTGATCCTGGTGGCGCTTGCCATTGGGTTCCTCTATACGCTGCCGAACTTCTTCGGTGAGGCACCTGCTGTGCAGGTGTCTTCGGGCAAGGCCACCGTCAAGGTCGACCTGAACGTGCAAAAGCAGGTCGAAAGCCTGCTGGCCGCGGCCAGCATTCAGCCTGACGGCGTGTTCTTTGACAACAACGGCACTTCCGCCAGCGTGCGCGTCCGCTTTGCCGACACCGACACGCAACTCAAGGCCAAGGACGTCCTGGCCCGCGGCCTGAATACCGATCAAACCGATCCGACCTTCATCGTGGCGCTGAACCTGCTGCCGGGCTCGCCGCGCTGGTTGAGTGGCGCGCCATTCTTTGCCAAGCCGATGTTCCTGGGCCTCGATTTGCGCGGTGGCGTGCACTTCCTGCTGCAGGTCGACATGAACGGCGCGGTGACGAAGAAGCTCGATTCGCTGGCCGGCGACATCCGCACGCAGTTGCGTGACAAGGGCATCCGCCACAGCGGCATCGACCGCAACAACAACACGATCACGATCAAGTTCAGCACCCCGGACGAGGCCGACCGCGCCCGTGCGCTGCTGGCCGATTCGACCCGCGAACTGGCCTACACCGTGGACAAGAGCGCCGACGGCGCCACGCTCACCGGTACCTTCACCGCCGCTGCGATGAAGGAAGTGCAGGACAACGCGGTCAAGCAGAACATCGTCACGCTGCATAACCGGGTGAATGAACTGGGCGTGGCTGAACCGGTGATCCAGCAGCAGGGTCCGGACCGCATCGTCGTGCAACTGCCGGGCGTGCAGGACACGGCCAAGGCCAAGGACATCATTGGCCGCACCGCCACACTGGAAGCGCGCCTGGCCGATCCAAGCGCGCCGCTCGTGCCGCGTGCCGGCGATCCGGTGCCGCTGGGCGACGAACTGTTCACGCAAGGCCGCAGTGCCCCGGTGCTGCTGCAAAAGCAGGTGATCTTCACCGGTGACCGCATCACCAGTGCTTCGGCCGGCTTTGACCAGAACCACAACTCGTCGGTCGACATCACGCTCGACGGCCAGGGCGGCCGCATGCTGCGCGATGTCTCGCGTGACAACATCGGCAAGCGCATGGGCATCGTGCTCTTTGAAAAGGGCAAGGGCGAAGTGCTGACGGTGGCGACCATCCAGTCAGAACTGGGCTCGCGCTTCCAGATCACTGGCATGGGCTCGACCGAGGCGGCTTCCGATCTGGCGCTGCTGCTGCGCGCAGGCTCGCTGGCGGCACCTATGGAGATCATCGAAGAGCGCACCATCGGCCCGTCGCTGGGTGCCGACAACATCAAGAAGGGCTTCGATTCAGCGCTGTACGGCTTCCTCGCCATCTCGGTGTTCATGGTGCTGTACTACATGCTGTTCGGTGCGTTCTCGGTGGCAGCCCTGGGCGTCAACGTGTTCCTGCTGATCGCCCTGCTCTCCATGCTGCAGGCCACGCTCACGCTGCCGGGTATCGCGGCAATCGCGCTGGCGCTCGGTATGGCCATTGACGCCAACGTGCTCATCAACGAACGCGTGCGTGAAGAGCTGCGCAGCGGCGCATCGGCTCAGATGGCCATCGCCGCCGGTTTTGACCGCGCCTGGGCAACCATCCTCGATTCGAACGTGACCACGCTCATCGCCGGTCTGGCCCTGATTGCCTTTGGTTCGGGCCCGGTACGCGGCTTCGCCATCGTGCACTGCCTGGGGATCGGCACGTCCATGTTCTCGGCGGTGTTCTTCAACCGCGGTCTCGTGAATCTCTGGTACGGCCGCAAGAAGAAGCTGCAGAGCGTCGCGATCGGGCAGGTGTGGAAACCGGGCAATACGAACACGCAATCGCCCGCCAAGTAATCACGCCACCCACAACGAATCTCGCATAACCGGCACCGCCCCAGCACAACAGGGGCGGTTGCCACAAAGGGCAGACCATGGAGTTTTTCCGCATCCGCCGCGACATTCCGTTCATGAAGCACGCGTTGATTCTCAACGCGCTGTCGTTCCTGACGTTTATCGCCGCTGTCTTCTTCCTGTTCCACAAGGGCCTGCACCTGTCGGTGGAGTTCACTGGCGGTACGGTGATGGAAGTCGCTTACACCCAGGCCGCCGATCTGCCGAAGATCCGCGGCGACGTTGAGAAGCTCGGCTATGCCGATGCGCAGGTGCAGAACTTCGGCACCTCGCGCGACGTGATGATCCGCCTGCCGCTCAAGAACGGTCCGGACGGCAAGCCTATCGCCTCGGCCGTGCAAAGCCAGCAGGTGATGACGGCCCTGAACGCCGTCAACCCTGACGCCAAGCTGCAGCGCGTTGAGTTCGTCGGCCCGCAGGTCGGCAAGGAACTCGCCACCGACGGCCTGCTGGCGCTGCTGTTCGTGGTGATCGGCATCGTGATCTACCTGTCGATCCGCTTCGAATGGAAGTTTGCCGTGGCGGGTGTGATCGCCAACCTGCACGACGTCGTGATCATCCTGGGCTTCTTCGCCTTCTTCCAGTGGGAATTTTCGCTGTCGGTGCTGGCGGGGGTGCTGGCGGTGCTCGGCTATTCGGTCAACGAATCCGTGGTGATTTTCGACCGGATCCGCGAAGCGTTCCGCAAGTACCGCAAGATGAACACGCACGAGGTGATCGATCACGCGATTACCAGCACCATCTCGCGCACGATCATCACCCACGGTTCGACCGAAATGATGGTGGTGTCGATGCTGGTATTCGGCGGCCCGACGCTGCACTACTTCGCTCTGGCCCTGACGATCGGTATTCTGTTCGGCATCTACTCGTCGGTGTTTGTGGCTGCTGCGCTGTGCATGTGGCTGGGCGTCAAGCGCGAAGACTTGGTCAAGTCTGAGAAGAAGGCCGGTGGCCCGAAAGAAGACGATCCTAACTTCGGCGCGCAGGTCTGAAGAGACCGCTCCGCCCTGCCCGGAGGACTTATTCTTCGGGCAACAAAAAAGCCCCGCAACTGCGGGGCTTTTTTTGGCTGTGGCGTTTGCCAGGCTTATTGCTGCGCCACGCTGGCGTCTTGCTTGATGCCTTCCACCTGGATCTTCAGCTTGGTTTCCATGTTGAAACCGTAAGCCTTGCCGTAGTCGACGCCGAAGTCGTCGCGCTTGAACTTCATCTCGGCATCGGCGCCGCAGACTTCACGCTTGAGCATCGGATGCTGCATGCACTTGAACGCGTCGATTTCCAGCTTGGCCGGCTTGGTCACGCCGTGCAGCGTCAACTGGCCGTCGGCTTCGGTCGGCACGTCGCCCTTGAACTTCGTGAAGTTGCCCTTGAACGTGGCGGTCGGGTACTTGGCCACGTCGAAAATCTCGGCGCTTTTGGCGTGCTCGTTCATCTTGGCGAGACCGAAATCGATGCTGTCGGTTTGCACGGTCACGTCGATGCTGCCAGTCTTGGCGGCGCGATCCAGCGTCACGGTGCCGCTGGACTTCTCGAACTTGCCGCGCCACTTCGACAGACCGCCCATGTGGTCAGCTTCGAAGCTCGGGTAGGTGTGGCTCGGATCCAGCTGGTACGTGGCCGGTGCAGCAAAGGCGGCAGTGGCAGCAACGGCCGACAGTGCGGCAACGAGGGTACGCAATTTCATGAGAACTCCTGCGGAATAAAAGCGGCACACGGGGGCCGAAAATCGTTAGATTGAGACTTCTGGTTACTTCTTGGCGATGACAACGCGGAACTTGATCGTCACGTCGTCCGAGACAACCGACGTGTCCTTCCACTCACCGTCACCCACCTTGAATACGTTGCGCTTGACCGGCAGCGCGCCTTCGAAGATCTGATTGGCGCCTTCCTGCTTGAACGTCACGGGTGCCGTCACGTCCTGCGTGACGCCCTTGATGGTCAGCTTGCCGACCACATCCACCTTGCCACCCGCGCCGGGCTTGAATGCGGACGACACGAACGTTGCCTTCGGATACTTGGCAGTGTCGAACCAATCCTTCTTCTTCAGTTCGTCGTTGTATTCCTTGCTGCCGACGTCAACGCTCGTCACGTCGATGTCGACCTTCGCCGTCGAGGCAGCCACATTGGCCGGGTTGTAATTGACGGCGGCGTCGAACTTGCCGAATTTGATATCCATCGGCACGCCAAGCTGCTTGCCGGTGGCGGTGACGCTGCTCTTGGCGGCATCAACCTGGGCGCTGGCCGATACCGATACGGCAGCGATCGACAGCGCGCCGGTAGCAACCAGGGCAATGGCGCGGGGGCGCACAAAACGTTTCATCATCAGACTCCTTCAGTCAGGCCGGGCCATGCCCGCAGTCTTGGTCAGGATGGAAAGGCAGAGCGCCGGCACACATCGTGCACCGGCGTGTTTGGAAATCAGCGGAGGAAAGGCGCCATGCGGCGCAGCGTGCCGTCACGATCGACGACGTGGTGCTTGAGCGCAGCCAGGATGTGCAGCACGACGATGGCCGCCATGGTCCAGTTCAGCCATTCGTGCGCCATGCTGAAGATGTCTTTCAGCGCATCGCTCTTGTCGAACGGCATCGGCAGTTCCCACAGGCCGAGATAGACGACCTTGACGCCGGCTGCTACGCTCAGCAGATAACCCGTCAACGGCACAGCAAGAATCAGCAGATACAGCCCGACGTGCGCGGCTTCCGCGGCGGCGTGCTGCCACTTTGGCATGCCCGGCACGGGCCCCGGGGCGGGGTGCGTCAGGCGCCACAGCACACGGAGCACCGCAAAGATCAGCACCGTGATGCCGATCCACTTGTGATACGAGAACAGCTTCAGCTTGGTTGGCGTAAAGCCCGGGATATCGGTCATGTACAGACCGAGCCCGAAGGCCGTGAAGATCAGCAGAGCGACGATCCAGTGCATCGCAATCGCGGGCTTGGCATAGGCGCCATGGTCAGCGGCGCCGCGCGTGGCGAAATTCGAGTGGGCGGCTTGTGACATCGGTTCCCTCGGTGTTTTGGAGCGCTCAGTAGGCGGCGCCTGTGGGTATGACCACGGCGCCAAACGATTGTGCATTATTTGCGCGATCCGACCGGCCAAGGCCGCCTTAAGTTCATCGAGAAATTCAAATTTTTTGATTGACTAGGCATGTCAATGGGAGCGGCCGGGCAAAAGCTTCTTCGGAAGCTACAAAGCAAAACGGCCCGCCCCCGAATTCGAGAGCGGGCCGTTCTTCACACGGCACCACCAAATTTTTGAAACAATCAGGCGATACGGCGTGCCAGTTCTTCTGCCTTGCCGATGTAGCTGCCGGGCGTCATGTCCAGCAGCAACTTACGGGCGTCTTCGGGAATCGCGAGCGTACCGATGAATTCACGCAGCGCGTCGCGCGAGATGCCCTTGCCGCGCGTCAGTTCCTTGAGCTGCTCGTACGGATTGGCGATGCCGTAGCGGCGCATCACGGTCTGCACCGGCTCGGCCAGCACTTCCCAGCAGGCGTCGAGGTCTTCGGCCAAGCGTGCCGGGTTGGTTTCCAGCTTGCCCAGGCCGCGCAGGCAGGCGTCGTACGCGAGCAGGCTGTAGCCGAACGCCACGCCGATGTTGCGCAGCACGGTCGAATCCGTGAGGTCGCGCTGCCAGCGCGACACGGGCAGCTTTTCCGACAGATGACGCAGCACCGCGTTGGCCAGGCCGACGTTGCCTTCCGAATTTTCGAAGTCGATCGGGTTGACCTTGTGCGGCATGGTCGACGAGCCAATCTCGCCGGCCTTGGTCTTCTGCTTGAAGTAGCCCTGCGAGATGTAGCCCCAGACGTCGCGATCCAGATCCAGGATGATCGTGTTGGCGCGTGCCACGGCGTCGAACAGCTCGGCCATGTAGTCGTGCGGTTCGATCTGGATGGTGTACGGGTTGAACGTCAGGCCCAGGCGGGTCTCGATCACGTCCTTCGAGAAGGCTTCCCAGTCCAGCGACGGATATGCCGACAGGTGCGCATTATAGTTGCCCACGGCACCGTTCATCTTGCCCAGCAGTTCAACGGCTTCGATGCGGCGGATGGCGCGGTCCAGGCGGGCGGCCACGTTGGCCATTTCCTTGCCCAGCGTGGTCGGGCTTGCCGGCTGGCCGTGCGTGCGCGACAGCATCGGCACGTCGGCGTTGGCGTGGGCAAGTTCCACCAGGCGAGCCTGCACGCGGCGCAGCGTCGGCACGATCACGGTGTCGCGCGCGCCCTTGAGCATCATCCCGTGCGAGGTGTTGTTGATATCTTCCGACGTGCAGGCGAAGTGGATGAACTCGCTGGCGGCTTCCAGCTCGGCGTTGCCCTTCACGCGCTCCTTCATCCAGTATTCGACGGCCTTCACGTCATGATTGGTGACGGCTTCAATCTCTTTGATCCGGGCGGCGTCTGCCTCGGCAAAGTTCTCGACCAGCGCCAACAATGCACCTTCGGCAGCAGCCGAGAAACGCGGAATCTCGGCCAGGCCGGCCTGCGACAGGGCGATCAGCCAGTGCACCTCCACCTTCACGCGGTTGCGCATGAAAGCGGCTTCCGACAGCCACTCGCGCAGCGGATCGGCCTTGGCAGCGTAGCGGCCATCGATGGGAGACAGAGCGGTCAGGGCAGAAAGCGACGACATGGCAGGCGGGGAAAAATGTGAAGGGAATCTCAATCCGGACAACCCGGACGGGGCGTTGCGCGTTGAACCAAGGTGCATACGCGCACCCAAGCGAGCCCGCGATTTTACCACCCGGCACCTGTCTTTCATGGCCAATCCGGCCTAAAGCAAGCCTCCGTTTGGTTGAGTTGGGTTCGGGCGCCGCGCAGCGCACTCGGGAAAGTGCGCAGCTATACTTCCGCCTCCAACATGACACGCCTATGAAACTGATCGGATCGCATGCCAGCCCGTACACCCGCAAGGTGCGCGTCGTCCTGGCTGAAAAGAAAATCGACTACCAGTTCGTGCTGGAAGACGTGTGGAGCGCAGGTACGCAGATCCACCAGTTCAACCCGCTGGGCAAGGTGCCCTGCCTGGTGATGGACGACGGCGGCGCCCTATTCGACTCGCGCGTGATTGCCGAATACGCCGATACGCTGTCGCCGGTGGCGCGCCTCATTCCGCCTTCGAGCCGTGAACGCGTGGAAGTGCGCTGCTGGGAGGCGCTGGCCGACGGCCTGCTCGACGCCGCGCTCATGCTGCGCATCGAACATACGCAGCGCACGCCGGAACAGCGCAGCGAAACGTGGCTCGCGCGCCAGACCCACAAGATCGATCAGGCGCTGCAAGCCATGTCGCAAGGCCTGGCTGACAAGACTTGGTGCAACGGCAATCACCTGACGCTGGCCGACATCGCCGTCGGCTGCGCGCTTGCCTACCTGGATTTCCGCCAGCCGCAGATCGATTGGCGCGAACGTCACGCCAATCTCGCTTCGTTCTACACGCGCATCGAGAAGCGGCCGAGTTTCATGGAAACCCAGCCGCAGTAACAACTGAAACTCACGAGCGTTACACGGCCACCGGATCAAACCGTTCGGCCTGGGCCATCGGCCAGTAGCGCTCATAGAGTTGATAGCGGTACCGCCCGGCCAGCAGGTCGCCGGGTTCCAGGTACTTGAGCAGCGCGGAGAGCAACTGCACCTCGTTGCCCGACACGCGCCGCACGATGTGGTGCGCGCGAAAATCCGCCGGATGCTGCAAGCCAGCCGCCTGCGTCAGTTCCAGCAGCGCATGCAAGGTGTGCGCGTGATATTGATGCACGCGCTCCGCCTTGTCGGGCACGACGAGCGCCTTCTGCCGAGATGGGTCTTGTGTTGCTACGCCGGTCGGGCAGCGGTCGGTGTGGCACTTCTGCGCCTGGATGCAGCCCAGCGCAAACATGAAGCCGCGCGCAGCGTTGCACCAGTCGGCACCCATTGCCAGCGTGCGCGCCACGTCAAACGCCGTGACGATCTTGCCTGACGCGCCAATCTTGATCTTGTCGCGCAGGTTGGCGCCCACCAGCGTGTTGTGCACCAGCAGCAGCCCTTCCTGGAGCGGCGTGCCGACGTGGTCCGTAAATTCGAGCGGCGCCGCACCCGTGCCACCCTCCGCGCCGTCAACGACGATGAAGTCCGGCAGGATGCCCGACTCCAGCATCGCCTTGACGATGCCGAAGAACTCCCACGGATGCCCGATGCAGAGCTTGAAACCAGTGGGCTTACCGCCGGATAGCGTGCGCAGCCGATCCACGAACTGCAGCAGCCCCAGTGGCGTGCTGAACTCCGAGTGCGCGGCCGGCGAAATACAGTCTTTGCCGATCTGAATGCCACGCGTGGCGGCAATCTCGGGCGTCACCTTGGCGGCAGGCAGGACGCCACCGTGCCCCGGCTTGGCACCCTGCGACAGCTTCACCTCAATCATTTTCACCTGCGGGCTGCGCGCCTGCTCGGCAAAGCGGTCCGGATCGAAGCGGCCGTTCGCGTCGCGGCAGCCGAAGTAGCCAGACGCCACTTCCCAGATCAGGTCGCCGCCTTCCTCGCGGTGATACGGCGAGATCGAACCCTCACCCGTGTCATGGATGAAGTTGCCGAGCTTCGCACCGCGGTTGAGCGCGCGAATGGCATTGCCCGACAGCGCCCCAAAGCTCATCGCCGAGATGTTGAACACCGACATGGAATACGGCTTGGCGCGGCCCTCGCCCACCATCACGCGAAAGTCCGACGAGGCAATGCGTGTGGGCGCCAGCGAGTGGCCGATCCACTCGTGCCCCGGCACCTTCACATCGACTTCGGTGCCGAACGGGCGGCTATCGACTTCTCCCTTGGCGCGCTGATAAACGATGCTGCGCTGGGCGCGCGAGAACGGCTTTTCGTCGGTGTCGTCTTCAACGAAGTACTGGCGGATTTCCGGGCGAATGAATTCGAACAGGAAGCGGAAATGGCCCCAGAGCGGGTAGTTGCGCAGCACCGAATGGCGCGTCTGCGTGATGTCGTGCACGCCGAGGATGACGAACATGCCCGGGATGACCGCACACACCCAATGCAGACGCCCCGCTATCGCAAACCCCGCGGTGACGGCAAACAACAGCACAACGCCCGCAAAGGCCCAGTAGCGACGTGGCAGCATGACCAACCCTGTGTGGAGACAAATCAGGGCGCAAGCTTAAACGAGTGCCGCAACAGCCGCAGCCGACACAACGCAGTGTTGCAAAAACCGATCAGGCGACCGCCTTTTCCACGACAGCGGGTTCAGCGGACGAAATAATGCCGCCACCCAGGCAGATTTCACCGTCATACAGCACGGCGGATTGGCCTGGCGTGACAGCCCGCTGCGCCTCAGGGAAGGTCAGCGTGAGCGCGCCATCTGCGGCGCGCTCGACCGTGCAAGGCGCATCCGCCTGGCGGTAACGCGTCTTGGCGCCAAGATGGGTGCCTTCGGCGGGTGCCTGACCGGCCACCCAGCTCAGATCATCAGCGTGCACGGTGTGCGCCAGCAGCCACGGGTGATCGTGACCCTGCACCACATACAACGTGTTGGCCGCCATGTCCTTGCGGGCCACGTACCAGGCATCGCCGTTGCCGTCGCGGCTGCCGCCAATGCCGATGCCCTTGCGCTGCCCCAGCGTGTAGAACGCCAGGCCAATGTGCTCGCCGATGGTCTTGCCGTCGGGCGTTTTGATCGGGCCGGGCTTGGTCGGCAGGTAGCGGTTGAGAAAATCGCGGAACGGCCGCTCGCCAATGAAGCAGATGCCGGTGGAATCCTTCTTCTTGGCGTTCGGCAGCCCAATTTCGGCGGCGATCTCGCGCACCTTCGTCTTCGGCATCTCGCCCAGCGGGAAGAGCGTGCGCGAGAGCTGTGCCTGGTTCAGCCGGTGCAGGAAATAGCTTTGGTCTTTCGTGTGATCGAACGCCTTGAGCAGCTCGAAGCGGCCATCGACCTCGCGCACGCGGGCATAGTGCCCGGTCGCGATCGTGTCGGCACCCAGGGCCATCGCGTGATCGAGGAAGGCTTTGAACTTGATCTCGGCGTTGCACAACACGTCGGGATTGGGCGTGCGACCGGCCGAATATTCGCGCAGAAAGTCCGCAAAGACGCGGTCCTTGTACTCGGCGGCAAAGTTGACGGCTTCCACGTCCACGCCAATCAGGTCCGCCACCGATACCACGTCGATCCAGTCCTGCCGGGTCGAGCAGTACTCGCTGTCGTCATCGTCTTCCCAGTTCTTCATGAACAGGCCGACGACGTCATAGCCCTGCTGTTTAAGCAGCCACGCGGTGACGGACGAATCCACCCCGCCGGACATCCCGACGACGATGCGCTTCTTGCTCATGGCTGCGCTCCGAACCCGTACACGCTGGCGTGCGTATGGATGATGTCGAGCGGATAGCGCTTGCCAGCCAGGTAATCTTCGACGCAGGCGAGCAGCAACGGGCTGCGATGCCGTTCGCGGCTGGCGCGGATTTCATCCGGCGTCATCCACACAGTGCGGACGATGCCGTCGTCCAGCGTGCGACGCGGGTCTTGGGGGCCAAGCTCGCCGGTAAATGCCATCCGCACATAGGTGATCGGATCCCCCTGCGGCGGTTGGAACTGCGCCATGTAGCAGCCCAGGAAGGCGGTCGGCACAAAGCTGTACGCGGTTTCTTCCATTGCCTCACGCGCGACTGCGTCGACCAGGCTTTCGTCCGGGTCGAGATGGCCGGCAGGCTGGTTCAGGCGCAAGCCGACATCGGTGTGCTCCTCAACCAGCAGAAAGCGCCCATCTTGTTCAATGACGGCGGCGACGGTAACGCTGGGTTTCCAGCGGACAGCTTGGTTCATGGCAAAAAGGCAACAAAAACAAGGCGTTATTGTAGCTGGAGGCCGCCTTCCACGCTTGCCCAGGGCGTTGGAGCAGACGCATATCGCCCCGCCCCTTTATTGTGAGCAATTGAGCACACGTTTGCGCAGGATCGACCCGCATTCCATGTCGGTTCGGATATTCGACATGCCACTCGACGAGCGTCCGTGCGCCAAAAAGTTCGGGTAAGCTGCACGTCGATCCTGATCCAGCGCGCCTTCGTTCACTTCGCGCGCATCCTAAACATAATCAGCGAGGAGAGAACACGATGCACATCGGCATCCCGCAGGAGACGCGGGCGGACGAGACGCGCGTTGCCGCGACCCCGGAAACGGTGAAAAAGTACGTGGCGCTTGGCCATCAGGTGACGGTCCAATCGGGTGCCGGCGTAGCCGCCGCCCAGCCCGACGACGCTTACGTGGCTGCCGGCGCCAAGATCGGCACCGCGGCCGAAGCGCTCGGCGCGCAGATCGTGCTGAAGGTGCGCTCGCCGGAAGCGGCCGAACTGGCGCAGATGCAGCCGGGCGCGGTGCTTGTCGGCATGCTCAACCCGTTTGATGACGAAAATACGGCCCGCCTTGCCGCCGCCAACGTCACCGCGTTCGCGCTGGAAGCGGCACCGCGCACCACTCGCGCGCAGAGCATGGACGTGCTCTCTTCGCAGGCCAACATCGCCGGCTACAAGGCCGTGATGGTGGCAGCCAACCATTATCAGCGCTTCATGCCGATGCTGATGACGGCCGCCGGCACGGTAAAAGCCGCGCGCGTGCTGATCTTGGGCGCCGGTGTGGCGGGCTTGCAGGCGATTGCCACCGCCAAGCGCCTGGGCGCCGTGATCGAAGCCTCTGACGTGCGCCCGGCCGTGAAGGAGCAGATCGAATCGCTGGGCGCCAAGTTTCTCGACGTGCCGTTCCTGACCGACGAAGAGCGCGAAATCGCCCAGGGCGTCGGCGGCTATGCCCGCCCGATGCCGCCCGACTGGATGCGCCGCCAGGCTGAACTCGTACACACGCGCGCAAGCCAGGCCGACATCGTCATCACCACCGCGCTGATCCCGGGCCGCCGCGCGCCGACGCTGCTGTCCGAAGCCACCGTGCAGGCGATGAAGCCGGGCTCGGTCGTCGTCGATCTGGCGGCGGCGCAAGGCGGCAACTGCCCGCTCACCGAAGCCGACCGCGTCGTCGTCAAGCATGGCGTCACGCTGGTGGGCTACACCAACCTCGCGTCAATGGTGGCGGCTGACGCCTCTGCCCTCTACGCCCGCAACGTGCTCGATTTCCTCAAGCTGATCATCGACAAGGATGGTGGCCTGAACATCAACCGCGAAGACGACATCGTGGCCGCCTGCCTGCTCAGTCAGGCCGGCCAGGTGGTGCGCGCTCCCGCAGCCACGAGCGCCGCCAAATAAGAACGGAGACGGCGGCCCGGCGGGGATAGAAACCCGGCCTGGTCGCCAGTGGCGATTTCATTTTTGTTTCAAGGAAAGCTTCATGCAACGCAACATGCTTCGCGCCAAGCTGCACCGCGCGACGGTCACCCAGGCCGATCTTGACTACGAAGGCTCCTGCGGCATCGACGAGGATCTCCTCGACGCCGCGGACATGCGCGAATACGAGAAGATCGAGCTGTACAACGTCAACAACGGCGAACGCTTCTCGACCTACATCATCAAGGGCAAGCGCGGTTCGGGCGAAATCTCGCTCAACGGTGCCGCTGCCCGCCGCGCCCACGTGGGCGACCTGCTGATCATCTGCACCTACGCGCCGATGAACGAAGAGGAAGTCGCCGCCTACAAGCCCAAGGTCGTACTGCTGGGCGAGGGCAACAAGATCAAGGCCATCAAGGAAACCTGACGCGCCAGGCGGCCCGTGTCTGCTTGACAGGGCCGCTTCGCACATCGACCAAGAAGCGAGGAGGAGCACTCATGGAGCTGGTCAATCACACGGTGATCAACCTGATCATCTTCGTGCTGGCGATCTACGTCGGCTACCACGTGGTCTGGACGGTCACGCCGGCGCTGCATACGCCGCTGATGGCCGTGACGAATGCCATCTCGGCCATCATCATCGTCGGCGCGATGCTGGCGGCCGGCCTGACGCAGACGGGCGTGGGCCGCACGATGGGCGTGGTGGCGGTGGCACTGGCGGCGGTCAACGTGTTTGGCGGCTTCCTGGTCACCCAGCGCATGCTGGAGATGTTCAAGAAGAAAGAGCCGAAGGCCAAGGGCGGTCAGTCCGAGGGAGCCAAGCAATGAGCATGAACCTCGTCACTCTGCTGTACCTGCTGGCATCGGTGTGCTTCATCCAGGCGCTCAAGGGGCTTTCGCATCCGACCACGGCGCGGCGCGGCAACGCGTTCGGCATGACGGGCATGGCGATCGCCGCCGTCACGACCATCGCGCTCATCTACAAGCTCAAGGCCGAGATGTTTGCCGGCACCGAGAGCGGCGCATCCACGGGTTTCATCCTGATCTTCGCGGGCCTGGTGCTTGGCGGCGGCATCGGCGCCTATGTGGCGCGCACGGTCGAAATGACCAAGATGCCCGAGCTGGTGGCCGCCATGCACTCGCTGATCGGTCTGGCGGCGGTGTGCATTGCCGTGGCCGCCGTGGCCGAGCCGTCGGCGTTCGGCATCACGATGGCCGGCGACAACGTGCTGCCCCTGGGCAACCGCGTAGAACTGTTCATCGGCACGTTTGTGGGCGCCATCACGTTCTCCGGCTCGGTGATCGCCTTCGGCAAGCTGTCGGGCAAGTATAAGTTCCGCCTGTTCCAGGGCGCGCCGGTGCAGTTTGCCGGCCAGCACATGCTGAACTTGCTGCTGGCGGTGGCCATGCTCGGCTTCGGCATCCTGTTCTTCCTGAGCCAAAGCTGGCTGCCGTTCGTCATCATGACGGCCATCGCCTTTGTGCTGGGCGTGCTGATCATCATTCCGATCGGCGGCGCCGACATGCCGGTGGTGGTGTCGATGCTGAACTCGTATTCGGGCTGGGCAGCGGCGGGCATCGGCTTCTCGCTCAACAACCCAATGCTGATCATTGCAGGCTCGCTGGTCGGTTCATCCGGTGCCATTCTGTCTTACATCATGTGCAAGGCGATGAACCGGTCGTTCTTCAACGTGATCCTGGGCGGCTTCGGCTCCGAGGCTTCCGCCGGAGCCGCAGCGAGTGGTGGCGGGCAGCAGCGCCCGGTCAAATCGGGCTCGCCGGATGATGCGGCCTTCCTCATGGGCAACGCCGAAACGGTCATCATCGTCCCCGGCTACGGCCTGGCGGTGGCGCGCGCGCAGCACGCCCTGAAGGAACTGACAGAAAAGCTGTCGGACAAGGGCGTCACCGTCAAATACGCGATCCACCCGGTCGCGGGCCGCATGCCGGGCCACATGAACGTGCTGTTGGCCGAAGCCGAAGTGCCGTACGACCAGGTGTTTGAAATGGAAGACATCAACGGTGAGTTTGGCCAAGCCGACGTGGTGCTGGTGCTGGGCGCCAACGACGTGGTCAACCCGGCGGCCAAGAACGATCCGAAGTCGCCCATTGCCGGCATGCCGATTCTGGAGGCCTACAAGGCCAAGACGATCATCGTGAACAAGCGCTCGATGAACGCCGGCTACGCCGGGCTCGATAACGAGCTGTTTTACATGGACAAAACGATGATGGTGTTTGGCGACGCCAAGAAGGTCGTCGAAGACATGGTGAAATCTGTCGAGTAAGGCGGGGCACTGACGGCCGTCAACGCGCCGTCAGGTCAGACGGGTTCCGCTTGCTCCCGGCGGCGGCAGGCAGTAACGTAGTGCAAACGGGCAGCGTCGGCCACACCGGCCGTGCGCTGCACCCGGCCCTCTTCCGATTCCTCCCGACGTATGCAACAGGACAGCGCCCTGCCGGTCTATTTCCACCCCACCCTGACGGTGGTGGTCGACGACAGCCAATCGTTCGTGGAAAGCCTCGGGTTCCAGATGGACCCATCGCGCGCACTGTTGGCCTTCAATGATCCGGAAGAGGCGCTGGCGTGGCTGCGCCAGTGGCATTCGCTTCGCATGCCGGGTTTCCTGCCGGTGCGCGTCACGCACGATGACCTGACGTTCTCGACCGAGCGCCGCACCATCCAGCTCGACGTCGACCGTGTCTATCGCCAGATCCACGAAGTCAACCGCTTCCTGCAGCCCTCGGTCATCGTGGTGGATTACTCCATGCCGCGCATGAACGGGCTGGAGTTCTGCGCCAAGCTCAAAGATCTGCCGTGCATGACGATCCTGCTCACGGGCATGGCCGACGAGAACATCGCCGTGCAAGGTTTCAACGACGGCCTGATCGACCGCTACATCAAGAAAGACCATCCGGCGATGGCGGAGCGGCTCAGTGTGGAAATCGAAGCACTGCAGGTCCGCTATTTCAGCAACCTGTCGAGCACATTGCGCGATCTGCTGTCGCGCCATTCGTTCAGTTTCCTGTCGGACCCTGCGATCACACGGCTCGTGCGCGAGCTGTCCACGCGCTACCGTTTCATCGAGTACTACCTGTATCCGCACCCCGCCGGCGTGCTGCTGCTCACGGCCGACGGGCGCGCCACGCTCATGGTCATCGAGACCAACGCGAGCATGCTCACGCACTTGGAGAACGCCGAGGCGTACAACGCGCCCGATGCGCTGCTCAAGGGCTTGCACGACAAGCAGATCGTCCCATTCTTCTGGCCTGGCGATGGCATGTACACCCCGGCCTGTGTGGAGTGGGAACAATATTGCCTGCCCGCAGAGGTTTGCCAGGGGCGCGAACCGTACTACTACGCGCTGTTCGACATGCCCAGCCATCTGCTGCCGGCACAGGTCTACAGCTACACCCAATTCCTCACCAACTACAAGCAGGATCCGGACGCGCTCACCGGCCGCAAATCACGCTGAGGCGGTGTTTCCGCTTTGCTCTGCCCTGCGGGTTTCCGCATTGTGTGGGTCACATTCGGCAAGTACAATCGATTGCATCATTCGGCAGCCATGACGTCAGAGCATGGCCCGGCTGAATCGCCCTGATGCGTGCGTGGCATAGCTGCGGCATCATGGCGAACGAGGGTACCGACATGCAACATTCAAAGCGGCGCCCCAAGTTCATTACTGTGCGGGATTCTCCTTGAGGGACGATTTGGGATGCAGCAGCGGGCCGCGCGTTCAAGCAGCGCGCGTTGCGGATGTCAGGGGAGTGCATCGTTCCAATCTGGTCATGGTTCACGGTTGCACGATTCCCGTTGCCACGCTGTTGATCGGCCGGCAGTAGAGGTGCCGCGGTAGCAATACTGACGGCGCCGGCTGCAGTCGATCATCTTCCCCGATCTTCTCGGAGCGGGTTTGGGCGAGAGACGCCCGGGCTGGCGCGTATTGCGCACGGCCAGCGGACGGCTTCAAACACGCTTTCACGACTGATGCGGCGGCATGCCCGGCAGTGTCGGCGGGGCGCGTCGTATTCGCGGTGCCCGGATTCGCGGTGCGACCCCGGGTGCACGGTTGTTGGAGTGAGCGTCCCGCTTGGCAGACGTTTTCCCTGAAGTCTCCGGCAAATTCGCACCGTGTACTCACCCAACCAAATCGATCCCGCGGTCAGCTTCCGTAACTCACAGGGTCAGCAGGTCCGCGGCACCATCATCACGCTTCAGCGGCGTGCCCTGGTGATGGAGATCTACAACCCGTACTCGATCGTGCAGGTAAGCGAGGTGCTGTCCGAACTCGCGATCAAGATGGGGACGCGGCAAGCCTATCTTGGCAAGGCCGTGGTGATCAGCCTGGTGAACACGGGCCTGACCGCCGTCGTCTCGCTCACGCTGATCGACGAATGGCGCGAGCTATCGGAAGTGGCCGACACGCCGGCCTCCGTGGGCGAAGAAGCGCGAACGTTCGTGCAGGAATGGCAGGAACGCTTCCGCATCCATCGCGACTATCAGATCGTCGTCAACGAGATGCGTGCGTTCCTGGCCGAGGTATCGCGCTGGGTAGAACAGGTGGATCTGTCGAAGACATTGCCGCGCGAAGACAACAAGCTGCGCATGGATGTCTTTCAGGAGCTGGCCGAGCCGATCATGCTCAAGCTCAAGGGCTACATGGACGGGCTGGAGTCGGAGGCAGGCAAGGTCGAGGCTGAGCTTGCGCCGGCGCACCGCACGTTCGCGCAAGCCGCGCTGCATCCGCTGCTGTTGCGCGCGCCGTTCATCTATCGCACGTACACCAAGCCGCTGGGCTACGCGGGCGATTACGAGATGGTCAACCAGATCCTCTCAGACCCGCGAGAAGGTCCGAACACGTACTTCCAGATCGTCAACGCCGCCTTCCTGCGCACCGATGTGGCCGAGGCACACCGCAACCGCATCGACATTCTTGTGCAGTATCTGAGCGATCTGGCCGCGCAAGCCAAGGCGGCGGGCCGAACGTTCAAGGTGCTCAACGTGGGCTGCGGGCCGGCGGTGGAAATTCAGCGCTTCATTCAGCAGCATCCGGAACCAACGTTGCTGTCGTTCGAACTGGTGGACTTCAGCGAAGAAACGCTCGACTACACCCGCGAGCAGATGCGCCGTGCGATGGACCGTGCGCGCAAGACCGTCACCGTCGATTTCGTGCATGAATCGGTGCATCAGCTGCTCAAGCGCCGCATCACGGCCGACAGCCCGCAAGCCGGCGATTGCGATGCGGTCTATTGCGCAGGCCTGTTCGACTATCTCTCCAACAAAGTCTGCCAGCGCCTGCTCGCCTACTTTGCTTCGCGTACGCGCCGGGGCGGCGCCATCCTCGCGACCAACGTGCACGGCAACAACCCGATGCGGTTCGTGATGGAACACGTGCTGGAGTGGTACCTCGTCTATCGCGATGAACCGCTGATGACCGAGCTGCTGCCCGAAGGCTCGCACGACGTGCGTGTTTATACCGACGTGACCGGCGTCAACGTATTCGCCCAGGCCAGCGTGGCCGGGCTTGCCACATCCGCCGCTTAATCCGCTGCCCAGGAACACGCATGGAGCCCATTACACATCGCGGATACCAGGCCGAGCTGAAGCAGTTCCGGCTCGTCTTCAGCCGCATGGCGGCCGTGACCGGCATCGTGCTGGTACTGGCAGGCGTCGGGCTGGACTACGGCATGTATGTGGACAAGCTCTGGCTGTTTGCCTCGCTGCGCGTCATCACCTCGCTCATCATGTTCGGCGCCCTGCTTGTGCTCTATACGCGCTGGGGCGAAGAGCATGTGCAGAGCCTGACGTTCTTCTGGTTGATCTGTCCGCAGATCATGATCTCGTGGATGATCTACGACACCGAGGGCGCCAGTTCTCCGTATTACTCGGGGCTGAACCTGGCGATCTACGCGGTGGGCATGGTGATGCCGATCGGCTTTCTGCAAGCCGTGCTGTTCGGCACCTGCACGTATATCTTCTGGGTGATCGCGTGCACGTTGCATCCGGGCGGCATCCAGTCGCGCGAAATCTTCATCGTGCATTCGCTGTTCATCCTGTTCTCGATTGCGACGAGCACGCTGTACACGTACTTCAATGAGCGCGGGCGCTTCCAGCTTTTCCGGCTCAAGGAAGAAGTTGCGCAGAAGAACGAGCAGCTCGCGCGGACCAATCAGGACCTCACCGACATCAAGGGCCAGCTTCTGCAGCAGGAAAAGATGGCCGCCATCGGCACGCTGTCGGCAGGCCTGTTGCATGAGATCAACAACCCGGTCAACTTCTGCCTGATGGCGATTGCTGTGGCGCAGGAAGACCCCACCGCCAAGGGCAGCCCGATGCTGCTCGAATGCCTGACCGATGCCAAGGAAGGCATGCAGCGTGTGCAGCACATCGTGTCGGACCTGAAAACCTTCGCCTACCGCAGCCCTGAGAAAGGCGAGGCAAATGCGCCGTTCCTGGCAGAAAAGGCCATTGACTCCGCCATCCGCCTGACCAGCCACGAGTTGCGCGGTGTGACCCTCGAACGCAAACTGCCGCCGGACACGCTCGTGCGCGGCGATGAGGCGGCCATCATCGGTGTGCTGATCAACCTGTTGTCGAACGCGGCGCTTGCCATGCAAAAGGTGCAGCGCGAGAACCCACGCATCGAGATTGCCGCCGAATGGATCGACAACCGTCTCCACGTGGTGGTGACTGATAACGGCCCTGGCATCTCAGAGAAAAACCTGTCGCGCGTGTTCGAGCCGTTCTTCACCACGCGCGATGTCGGCAAGGGCCTGGGCCTCGGCCTGTCGATCAGCTACAGCGTCATCCAGCGTCATGGCGGCACCCTGGCCGTGACGAGCCAGGAAGGCGAATGGGCGCGCTTCACGTTCGATCTGCCGCGCTCGGAGTAGACGCATCATGGACACCACGCCGGACACCGTCACCATCCTCTACGTCGACGACGAAGCGCAAGCCTGCAAATGGTTCGCGCGCACGATCGGCGCCGGCTACGCTGTGCTGACGGCCAACAGCGTCGAAGAGGCCAAGACTGTGCTACGCGATTCGCACGAGCGCATCAGCGTGGTACTTACGGACTTCCGCATGCCGGGCGGCGACGGCACCGAGCTGCTGCGCTTCATCGATGCGGAATACGGCGACATCGCCACCATCCTCGTCACCGCGTATGCCGACAAGGACCTGCTGATCCAGGCCGTGAACACCGGGCGCGTGTTCAAGATCCTGGAGAAGCCCTATCAGCCCGAAGACGTGCGGCGCTCGCTGCAAGAGGCACTGGTTCTGCGCCAGGACCGCCTCTTGCGTACCCAGCGCCTCATGGCAATCGACGAAACGCTGGCTTTTCTTGCGCACGAGCTGAACACCCCGCTGGCCGCCATCTCGAACTTTGCACGCGGCATCCGCATGCGCGTGGACCAGACCGAGCCCACGCCCGGGGCCCTTCCCGAAATCGGGCGCGCGGCCGATCGCGTGCAGGACAACGCGCGCTACTGCCTCTCGGTGATCGCCACGTTTCTGAATTCGGTGCGCAACACCTACGGCAAGCCCGGCACAGCCGCCACGCCCAACAGCGCGGGCGGGCTGATCCGCTCGTTGTTCGACACATACCCGTTCACGAACGCGCAGCGCGAATGGGTGTCGTACCGCGTGGAAGACGATTTTCCGATCCAGACGCTGCCCAACTGCGTGATGCTCGTGCTCTCGTCGCTCACGAGCAACGCGTTGCAGGCGCTGCGGCACACCAATGCACCGAAGCTTGAAATCGTCGCCAGCCGTCTGCCTGACGCCTGCAACGCCCAGCACATGATCCGGATCGAGGACAACGGCCCCGGTATCGCGCCTGACGTTCTCGCGCGGCTGACCATCGACCCCGTGACGACGCGCGCCGAAGAAGGCGGCAACGGCATGGGCATGATTTTTTGTACGCGGATCATGCAATCGTTCGGGGGAGCGATTGCGATTGATTCCGCACCCAGCGCAGGCACGCGCGTGACTCTGACGTTCCCATGACAAGACCACAAGACTTACGAACCAGGCCGCACGTGATCCGCGCGTTTGCCGTATCGACTGCAATTGCTATGAGGAGTGACGGATGACCAATCCCGGGGGCAACGAGCCCAAGATCCTGTACGTGGACGACGAGACATTGGCGCTGACTTACTTCGGCCGTGCCATCGGTTCACTGGCGCCGGTCGTCACCGCCACCTCGGTCGAAGAAGGCAAGCGCATGCTCGACCAGCACGCCGCCACGCTGGGTGTGCTCGTGTCAGACCAGCGCATGCCTGGTGAACTCGGCAACGAGTTGCTGCGCTACGCGCGCGAGCGCTACCCGCACCTCGTGCGCATCCTGACTACCGCCTACTCCGAAATCGAAGACACGGTTGAGGCAGTCAACCAGGGGCAGATTCACCGCTACATCAAGAAGCCGTGGGACATCACCGCGCTACGTGTGGAACTGAAGCAGGCATTGGAATTCTCCGATCTGCGTCGCGAGCGTGACGCGCTGCTGCGCGAGAAGATGACCGTGCGCCAGAGCCAGACGCTTACGCATCGCATCGGTGCGCTGCAGACGCTGTACCTCGCGGTGTCGGGGCTGTCGTCGTTCAGCGCCGTCAACGATTACCTGCGTGCCGCCGCCGCCGTGGGTCTGCAATCGCTGGCACAGCCCGACTGGGCGATGAAGGATTACACCGAGCTGATCGGCGAAGAAAGCCTGCGTACCGGCGAGTTCAGCCACGCAGTGCGGCAGGCATATGTGGACCTGTCATCGCGCTTTGACAGCAAGCCCGCGGCGCAGGCGTTGGAAGTGCTGGCCGAGGTGCTTGACGGCAAGGTCTCGCCGTCAGGCAGCGATGCGGCGGCGGTAGTGGATCTCACCGCGCTGACGGAATTCCTGGAGGCGGCGTCCACGCACAAGGTGTCGGAATCGCATGCCAAGTGGCTGGCGTTCCTGCTGTGGCTCGATGGCAAGGGTTGGTCGCTCACGGCCGAGCGCGATGGTGCGACGGTCAAGCTGCGCCTGCTCGACAACCAGACGCAGCTCACGCCGGATCAACTCGCGGCGTGGATGGAGCATTTCCAGGATTTGCAGGCCGCCTGAAGCAGGCCCACAGTTGTCACAAACGCCGATGCTTATGCGTCGGCGTTGCCGTTTGAAGCATCGCCCTGTGCGGGCCGCTCGGGCCGATCGCGCATGCCGCCCTTCACCATGTCGAAGCGGAACAGACGGCATTCGATGTTGCCGTTGTAGAGCGGCGTGCGCTGCGATTCCTTCAGTCGCATCCGACGCGGCATCGAGAGATCGCCGGTAAAGACGAACGCCTTCCAGCCGGCGAAGTCGCGCTTGAGCGTGCCGGCAAAGGCTTGCGCAAATTCGTTGGCGGCGGCCTCTTCCTCGGGGTCGATCGGCGGCGGCGGCTCGGGCTGACGCAGCTCACGCATCGGACGGCGGCCATCGTCGCGCGGGGCGCCCATGGCGCGGCTGGCGCGCTCGAACACGGTGCCGTCTTCCTCACCCTCGCCTTCCGGCCGGCGGCGGCGCGAACCATGTGCACCACGCACCACAATGCGCTCGCCGTATGGGGGATTCATCAGCAACACACCGGCGGTCTCGAATGGCGGCTTGCCGAAGCGCGCGTCGACTTGCTTGAGCACAGGCTCGCCAGGCAGACCGGCACGCTGCCAGTTGGCGGCGGCATAGGCAAGCATGTCGGTGGAAATGTCGGCGCCAGCCACCAGCGGCGGCGCACGGCGCATGGAGGCGGCGGCAGCATCGGCGGCGGCTTCGCGCAGGCGCTTGAAGCATTTGGCGTCGTGGTCCTGCAACCACTCGCAGGCGAAGGCGCGCTGGCCGCCCGGCGCAATGCCAAGCGCGCGTTGCGCAGCTTCAACGAGGAATGTGCCGCTGCCGCACATCGGATCGTAGAACGGCATGCCGTGGGCACCCGTCCAGCCCGTCAGGCGCAGAATGCCGGCGGCAAGGTTTTCCTTCAGCGGGGCCTCGCCCTTTTCCTGGCGCCAGCCGCGCTTGAAGAGCGGCTCGCCGGTGGTGTCGAGGTAGATCGTGCAGTCGGTCTCGGTCAGGTACGCGTAGATGCGCACGTCCGGCGAGACGGCGTCAACGCTGGGCCGCGCGCCCATGCGCTGGCGGAAGCGGTCACACACCCCGTCCTTCACGCGCAGGCCGACAAACTTCAGGCTCTGCAACGGCGATTTGTGCGCGGTCACATCCACGCGAATCATCTCGTCGGGCGTGAAATAGTCTTCCCAGCGCTGCGCAGCGGCCAGCGCGTAGATGTCGTCTTCCGAGCGATAACCGCGCGAGCCGAGGCGCATCAGCACGCGGCTGGCGATGCGGCTGTGCAGGTTGACGGCATACGCCGCACCCTGCGTGCCGAAGAAGTGCACGCCACCCGGCACGGTGCGGCCCACCTCGAACGCGGCCAGCTCATCCACCTCCGGACGGATGGCGATTTCGGCCAGTTCATCGGCCAGCGCCTGTTCTAGCCCACGGGGGCATGGCGCGAAGTAAGCAGTTGCCATCGGAAGACAAAATAGTTAGAGATCACTGCAAAATGAAGCGAAGCGGTTCTGACGGTTCAACGCCGACGCAGACAGTACAAGTCGTACGGCAAGGAGGGGTTGGTCCGTCAGAATCCTTTTGCAGTGGCCTCAGAACGGCTTGACGACCACCAGGATCGTAATCGCCAGCAACAACAGCACCGGCAGTTCATTGAACCAGCGGTAGAACTTGTGGGAACGTTTGTTGGTGCCCGCCTCGAACTTGCGCAGCAGCACGCCACAACCGTGGTGATATCCGATCGTCACGAGCACCAGCGCGAGCTTCGCGTGCATCCAACCATTGGGCGGATACAGCCCGATGCGATATCCCAGGAACAGCCACAGCCCAAGCAGGATCGCGACAATCGCCAGCATGGTCGTGAAGCGAAACAGCTTGCGCGCCATGATCAGCAGGCGCGTGATGGCTGCACGCTCGGTTTCCATCGCAAGGTTGACGAAGATGCGCGGCAGATAGAACAGCCCGGCAAACCAAGACGCAATGAATACGATGTGAAAGGCTTTGACCCAGAGCATGCGAACAGTCCCGTGAATGGTGAAGCGCGAACGGTAAACACATCGCGCGCCGCTCTTGGCGGCGCTCAACGTGCAACAAGCGATATCAGGCGCGAATCTCGCCGTGCCCGAACACGACGTACTTCAGCGAAGTCAGCCCCTCCAGCCCGACTGGTCCACGCGCGTGCAGCTTGTCGTTGGAGATGCCGATTTCGGCGCCAAGGCCGTACTCGAAGCCATCGGCAAACCGCGTGGAGGCGTTGATCATCACGCTGGCCGAATCGACCTCGCGCAGGAAGCGCATGCCGGTCGAATAGTTCTCGGTGATGATGGAATCGGTATGCGCGGAGCCGTAGGTGTTGATGTGCTCGATGGCGGCATCCAGGCCGTCAACGGTGCGGATCGACAGGATCGGCGCCAGATATTCGGTGTGCCAGTCCGCCTCAACGGCATCCTTCAGATTGCCGAAGCCGGCGGCTTCCAGCGTGGCACGCGTGGCCGGGCACACGCGCAGTTCCACACCCTTGTCCTGATAGATCTTCGCCAGCGGCGGCAACGCCCGCGCAGCCACATCGCGCGACACGAGCAGCGTCTCCATCGTGTTGCACGGCGCATAGCGCTGCGTCTTGGCGTTGTCGCACACACGCACGGCCTTTTCGATGTCGGCATCGGCGTCGATGTAGACGTGACAGATGCCGTCCAGGTGCTTGATCATCGGCACCCGGGCTTCTTCGATCAGGCGCGCGATCAGGCTCTTGCCGCCGCGCGGCACGATCACATCGACATACTCCGTCATGGTGATGAGCTTGCCGACCGCCGCGCGATCCGTGGTGGCCACAACCTGTACGGCGTTGGCAGGCAAGCCCGCATCGGCCAACCCTTCCTCGATGAGCGCCGCTAGCGCGCCGTTTGATTCGATCGCCTCGGAGCCGCCGCGCAGAATGGTCGCGTTGCCTGACTTTATGCACAACGCCGCGGCATCCACCGTCACGTTCGGACGCGACTCATAGATGATGCCGATCACGCCAAGCGGCACGCGCATCTGGCCGACCTGGATGCCGGTCGGGCGGAACTTCATGTTGCTGATCTCGCCGATGGGATCGGGCAGCGCGGCGATTTGCTCCAGGCCTGCGGCCATGGTATCGATGGCGCGGTCGGTCAGCGTGAGGCGGTCGATGAAGGCAGCATCCTGGCCGTTGGCGCGGGCGCGCTCGACGTCGCGTGCGTTGATCTCTTTGAGTTTGGCGGCATCGCGACGGACGGCGGCTGCAATATGCAACAGCGCGCGGTTCTTTTGCGCGGTGCCGGCACGTGCCATGCCGCGCGAGGCGGAGCGCGCCTGACGGCCGACCAGGGCCATGTATTCGTTCACGTCGAGCTGCTTCATGATGATCGCGACCGGCGAGCTGCCGGCAAATTCAGTGTGAGGACAATTCGGAGGCTTGCGCCGATGGCGCGGATCAGGCCGGCACCGGGAGGCTGCCCGGCCGCGCGATGCGCATCGCCAGTTGCAGCAGGCCATCCCATGGTTCAGCCGGAAGCGATGGTTCGCGCAATCCCTTGACCTGCCGATCCAGCTTGGCAGCCATCGAGAGCGCACCTTCCAGCTCGCGCTGCGACAGCCGCTGCGCCGCCTGCGGCACCAGCCGCTCGCGCGGGCCCCAGACCCGAAGCTCCCGCAGCATGGACGCCACCGGCTTGCCCTGGGCCGCGCCCGAGGCGATTTTTGATAATACGCGAATTTCTTCGGTCAACGTCCAGAGGACCAAGACCGTGGCTTCGCCCTCGCCCCGCAGGCCTTCGAGCATGCGGACCAGCCGCGGCACATCGCCCGCCAGCATGGCTTCAGACAGCTTGAACACGTCGTAGCGCGCCACGTTGAGCACCGCATCGTGCACATCGTCGAACGTCAATACGCCCGGCGGATGCAGCAGACCAAGCTTCTGGATTTCCTGATGCGCGGCCAGCAGGTTACCTTCCACACGGTCGGCAATGAACTGCAGTGCGCGCCGGCCGGGCTCGCCAGGCTCCACACGCTGCTGCTGGCGTGCCAGGCGCTCGCCAATCCAGCCGGGCAGCTTGGTGCGGTCCACCGAATCGATCTTGATCGACACGCCCGCGCCTTCCAGCGCCGCGAACCACGCAGATTTGGCGGTCGCAAAGTCCAGACGCGGCAGCGTGATCAATGTGAGGGTGTCGGTGGCCGGCCCGGACGGCGTACCCGCAGCCAATGCGCGCAGTGCCTCGCCGCCATCCTTGCCGGGCTTGCCGGACGGAATACGCAATTCGACGATCTTGCGATCCCCGAACAGCGACATCGACTGCTGCGCCTCGGTCACGCGCGACCACGAGAAACCGCGCTCGACGCTCATCACCTCGCGCTCGGTAAAGCCCTGCGCGCGTGCGGCCTGGCGCAGTGCATCAACAGCTTCCAGTGCGAGCAGGTGCTCGTCGCCGTGCACAACGTACAGCGGCGCGAGCCCCTTGGTGGTGGCCTGCTTCAGATGACCTTCGAGCGCATCGAGCCGCAATTGCATGGCAAACCTTGCCCTGATCCGCCGCTTACGACGGCAGCTTCACAGCGGCCAGACGCCGCACAAGCTGGTTGATCGTATCGCCCTGCATGTCGCGGTAGAGCGCCGCTTCTTCGTAATCCTTGGCGAGCACCTGCGTCTCGTTGTACGAAAGATCGCGGAACTGCGTGATTTCCGACGGCGGGATCAGCAGGTTGTCGTGCGCATCGCGCAGCTGGAAGCGGAAGCGATACGTAATGCGGTATTCGCGCACCACACCTTGCGGCGTGAGCGACGAGATGGTCTTCACGCGGTCTTCGGCCAGCACGTCGAGCAGCGCATCGGCGTCTTTCTTGTCCGACACGATGACGGTGTCGGAGCCGTTGTCGATCAGCCGGCGCAACTGCGCGCGCATCTGCGAGTTCTGCGGCAGATTGATGTACAGCCGCTTGAACGCGAAGTCGGTATTGCCCCGCATGTGAAAACCGCAGGCAGACAGCGCAGGCAGCGCGATCGCCAAGGCAAGGACAGAGCGACCAAAGCGGCGGCGGGACAAACCTCGGGACAACGACATAACCATGCGTTCCTTGAGTGGGATGGCCGATCAGGCCACCACGTTCACCAGACGGCCCGGCACCACGATGATCTTCTTGGGCGGCTTGCCTTCAGCAAACTTCTGGACCGCCTCATCCTTGGCGGCAATCGCTTCGATGGCGGCGCGGTCGGCATCGGCCGGCACGACGATGCTGCCGCGCACCTTGCCGTTGACCTGCAGCACGAGTTCGATCTCACTCTGCACCAGCGCACCTTCGTCGACCTGCGGCCACGGGGCGTCGAGCAAGTCGCCATACGCGCCGGCGTAGCCCAGTTCCTTCCACAGCACGTGCGTGATGTGCGGCACCACCGGATACAGCACGCGCAGCAACAGCCCCAAGCCTTCGCGGCGCGCATCGGCGCCCGCGTCCTTGGCGCCTTCCAACGCGTTGAGCATCTTCATCGTCGCCGAGACGACGGTGTTGTACTGCAGACGCTCGTAGTCGTAGTTCGCTTGCTTGAGCACGGTGTACAGCTCGCGGCGCAGCGCGCGATCGGCATCCGTTGCACCGGCCACGACGCCATTACCGTGACCAGCGCGAATTGCGTCAGCATGCGCCACGCCAAAGTTCCACAGACGGCGCAGGAAGCGCGAGGCGCCTTCCACACCAGCATCGTTCCACTCGAGCTGTTGCTCGGGCGGCGCTGCGAACATCGTGAACAAGCGCGCCGTGTCGGCACCGTATTGGTCGATCAGCGCTTGCGGGTCAATGCCGTTGTTCTTCGACTTCGACATCTTCTCCACGCCGCCAATCACCACCGGCTGGCCATCGGCTTTGAGCGTGGCACCCACCGGGCGGCCGCGTTCGTCGGTCTGCACGTCAACATCGGCCGGGTTGATCCACTGCTTCTTGCCCGATGCATCTTCGCGGTAGTAAGTCTCGTTGAGCACCATGCCCTGCGTGAGCAGGTTGGTGAACGGCTCGTCGAACTTGACCAGGCCCAGGTCACGCATGACCTTGGTCCAGAAGCGCGCGTACAGCAGGTGCAAAATCGCGTGCTCGATGCCGCCGATGTACTGATCCATCGGCATCCAGTAATCGTTGCGGGCGTCGACCATGCTGGCGCCGTCCGGGCACGTATAGCGCATGTAGTACCAGCACGAGTCGATGAACGTATCCATCGTGTCGGTCTCGCGGCGCGCGGGCTTGCCGCACGACGGGCACGTGCACTCCAGGAAGCGGGGGTCCTTGGCGAGCGGGTTGCCTGTGCCATCCGGAACGAGGTCTTCGGGCAGGCGCACCGGCAGATCCTGCTCGGGCACCGGCACGACGCCGCAGCTCTCGCAATGGATCAGCGGGATCGGCGTGCCCCAGTAGCGCTGGCGCGAGATGCCCCAGTCGCGCAGGCGCCAGGTGGTCTTCTTCTCGCCAAGGCCCTTGGTGGCCAGGTCAGCGGATACGGCGTCGACGGCCTGCTGATAGTTCAGGCCATCGTACTTGCCGCTGTGGAACAGCACGCCGTGTTCCTTGTCGCCATACCACTCGGCCCAGGTGGTCGTGTCGTACGGCTGACCCTTCACGTCGATGACCTGCTTGATGGGCAGGCTGTACTTGTTGGCGAAGGCAAAATCGCGCTCGTCGTGTGCGGGCACACCCATCACGGCGCCGTCGCCGTAGGTCATCAGCACGTAGTTGCCGACCCACACCGGCACGGATTCACCCGTGAGCGGGTGTGTGACGGTCAGGCCCGTCGGCATGCCCTTCTTTTCCATGGTTGCCATGTCGGCTTCCATGACGCTGCCGTGCTTGCACTCTTCGATGAACGCGGCGAGTGCCGGGTTGGTCTGCGCGGCGTGCGTAGCGATCGGGTGCTCGGCGGCCACGGCGCAGAAGGTCACGCCCATGACGGTGTCGGCGCGCGTGGTGAAGACATACAGCTTGCCGTCGTTGATCAGCTTGCCGTCATCCCCGGAAATGTTGTGCGGGAACGCAAAACGCACACCCTCACTCTTGCCGATCCAGTTCTGCTGCATGAGCTTGACGCGCTCCGGCCAGCCCAAGGGGTCGAGGTCGGAGAGGAGCTC
This sequence comes from Ralstonia chuxiongensis, assembly GCF_024158925.1. Lineage (NCBI taxonomy): Bacteria > Pseudomonadati > Pseudomonadota > Betaproteobacteria > Burkholderiales > Burkholderiaceae > Ralstonia > Ralstonia chuxiongensis. The sequence goes on from NZ_JAMYWC010000004.1 coordinate 744,271, forward strand.
CTGCGCATACTTCGTGATGCCCAGGTAGTACATCGGGATCTCGCGCTTTTCCACCACCGCGCCCGAGCGCCAGCCGCGCCCGTCGATCACCTGCTCGTTGGCGAGCACGGTCTGGTCGACCGGGTCCCAATTGACGGTGCCGGTCTTGCGGTAGGCGATGCCCTTTTCGAGCATCTTCAGGAACAGCCATTGGTTCCAGCGGTAGTAGTCGGGGCTGCAGGTCGCCACTTCCCGCGACCAGTCGATCGCCAGACCCATCGACTGCATCTGCTTCTTCATGTAAGCGATGTTGTCGTACGTCCATGCAGCCGGTGCCACGCCGTTGTTGAGCGCCGCGTTTTCCGCCGGCATGCCGAAGGCGTCCCAGCCCATCGGCATCAGCACGTTGTACCCCTTCATGCGCAGCTGACGCGTCATCACGTCGTTGATCGTGTAGTTGCGCACGTGGCCCATGTGCAGCTTGCCCGACGGATACGGCAGCATCGAGCAGGCGTAGAACTTGGGCTTGTCCGAGCCGTCAGCAGCGCGCGCGTGTTCGGTCACCCGGTAGGCGTCCAGGGCCTGCCAGTGTTGCTGCGCTTGCTGTTCGACTTCAGACGGGGAGTATTTGTCTTGCATGGTGATGGGTCGTCCGAGGTGCCCCGGGCGATTGCAGCCGCGCCACCTACGCGCGCAGCCGGATTGAATAACGGAAAAGGCCCGATTATACCGTCGCCACCCGCCCCATCAGGGCGATCGCGAGCGGAGAAAAAGGGCGCCGGACAGGCCTGCCGGCGCCCTTTCCTGCCCGCCTGATTTACAGGCCGAGCACGTCGTTCATGTCGTACAAGCCTTTCTTGCCGGCCACGTACACCGCAGCGCGCACGGCGCCTTCGGCATACGACTGGCGCGTGTTGGAGCGATGCGTGATCTCGATGCGCTCGCCATCGCCGGCAAACAGCACGGTGTGGTCACCCACAATGTCGCCGCCGCGCACGGTGGCAAAGCCGATGGTGCCCAGCTCCCGCGGCCCGGTCTCGCCTTCGCGGGCATACACCGCACGATCGGCCAGCTTGGTGCCCTGTGCCTCGGCCACGATCTCGCCCATCTTGAGCGCGGTGCCCGACGGCGCGTCGATCTTGTGCTTGTGATGCGCCTCGATGATCTCGACGTCATAGCCCTGCGCCAGGATCTTGGCGGCGACTTCGATCAGTTTGAAGGTCGCATTCACGCCCACGCTCATGTTTGGCGCCCAGACCACGCCGATCGACTCACCGTAGGTCTTGAAGCTGGCCTTCTGCTCGGCCGTGAAACCGGTCGTGCCGATCACCACGGCAGTTCCCAGCTCACGCGCCACATTCAGGTGATTGAGCGTTGCGTCAGGACGCGTGAAATCGATCAGCACGTCGGCCTGCGAGAGCCCCGCGCGCACGTCGTCGGTCACAATCACGCCGGTGGTCTTGCCGAGCTTGACGCCGGCATCCTGTCCCACGGCGTCGCTGCCGGTGCGGTCCAGCGCGGCGCCCAGCATCACGCCCGGCGTGCGCAGTACAGTGTCGATCAGCATCTGGCCCATGCGGCCCGAGGCGCCTGCAATCGCAATTTTCATGTCGGTGGAAGCGAAAAGCTGCAAAAGAGAAAGCGGTCTGTAAAACGCACAAGCGGCGGAACCCGTCCGCCGCTCGCTCGAAGATGGTGTGCCGATGCTCCGGCTACGCGCGCCTCTGGGCGTTCAGGGCGACGTGGTGGCCGGCGGCGGAACGCTGGTGTCGGTACCGCCACCACCAGTGCGGCGCTCCGGCAACGTCACGTCAACACTGTTTTTGGAGCCGGTGGTCGACTGCACACGGTCAGCTGCTTCAGCCGACGGAATCGACGGCGCGCGCGCTGCCGGTGCGGCACCCGCAGCAGCAGCGGCTTGCGCGGCATCCTTCTTCGGGCGCTTGATGCCATCGATCTCGGAGATCAGCTCCGATTCGGACGGCAGTTCATCGGCGCCCACCCACTTGGCCAGGCGATCGCCGTCAAACCACACGGTCAGCTTGCGTTCCTGCACAACGGCCGTGTTGCCACGCTTGAATGAGAAGATGTAGTCCCAGCGGTTGGCATGGAACATATCCGTCAACAGTGGCGTGCCGAGTACGAAGCGCACTTGGTCGCGCGTCATGCCTTCCTTGAGTTGCGCCGCTTGTTCGCGCGAAACGAAATTGCCTTGCACGATATCGATGCGATACGGCGTGATGGCATTGGCGATCTTGCGCGTGGTGCTGTCATAGGTGCCGCATCCGGCCAGCAACGCCGACGCAGCGAGCATGGCACCCACCAACAGACCGCCGCGACGGGCGACGTGGGCAAAACGGACAGGACTGCGCGCAAAGGAAAAGGTCATGAGCGATCGGCCTTCAAACGGTTCCGGACATGCCGGTACGGGAGGAATCGGCGAGGGCCAGGCACATCGTGCAGGCCCGTCAATAGGACTTTTGCCGCCAAAACCCTTATGATTGGAATCCGAACATTGTACTCTAGGGAGCCTGGCGCATGCCGAGTCCTGCAGACCTCAAGAACATCGGTCTGAAAGCCACGGTGCCGCGGTTGAAGATCCTCGAGATCTTTCAGACCAGCGAAGAGCGCCACATGAGCGCCGAAGACGTGTACCGCATCCTGCTCGCCGAGCACATGGACATTGGCTTGGCCACGGTCTATCGCGTGCTGACGCAGTTCGAACAGGCGGGGCTGCTGTCACGCAACAACTTCGAATCCGGCAAGGCGATCTACGAACTCAACGAAGGCAAACACCACGATCACCTGGTGTGCCTCGATTGCGGCCGCGTGGAAGAATTTTTCGATGCCGAGATCGAGCAGCGCCAGCAGAGCATTGCCCGTGCGCGCGGCTTTGCGCTGCAGGAGCACGCGCTGTCGCTCTACGGCAATTGCTCGAAGGAGGCCTGCCCGCACCGGCCAAAGCGCTGAAGCGTTATCCAAAAGAAAACGGCCGCATCGTCTGCGGCCGTTTTTCATTGGAGCGGCGAGATGGCGGATGTCAGACGGACAACCGCGTCTCGCCCTCCTTTTCTGCGTCGCCCTGGCCGCCTTTCTCGGCCTTGCCGTGCTCATTGGCCTGCACGGGCGGATGGGCCGGAGCGCCCGACGCCTGCCCGGTGTATTCGGCCACAACCTGCTTGAAGAGCTGACGCGCCCACACCAACATTGGATGCGTGTTGCGGCTGCGGTGCCACAGCATGTTCAGGCCCAGCACGGTTTCAAGCTCAGCCGGCAACGGAAACGCGTTCAGGTCGTACGTCTTGCAGACCATATCCTTCATCAGCGAGTTGACCGTGAAGATCATGTCGGTCTGGGCAGCCACTTCGCCCTGTGTGCGCCAGCTATGCACGGTCATGGTCGAGTTGCGCTTGAGGCCGCGCTGCTGCAAGGCGTAGTCCAGCGGAATGAGCGACGGCGCGACGCGACTGCCTGGGCTGCCTTGCGCGATGAAGATATGCTCGCAATCGAGATATTGCTCGAGCGTGCAACGTTCCCCGAGGATCGGGTGGTCCTTGCGTGCGCAGACCCACATGTTGAACGAGGTCACGACCTCTTCCATGATCTCGGGATGGCGCGTGGGGAACGGTGAGAACGCCAGATCCAGCTCGTTGGCGCGCATGGCGGCCACGTCGGCTTCCCACGAGGATGACTCGGTCAGGCGCACCTGCAATGCCGGCGCCAGTCGCTTGATGCGCAACAGGAAGCGATCGAACAGCGCATCGCCCAGCGTGCCTGCAAAGCTGACGTTGAACGTGCCGGTCGCCTCGGCCGGGTCAAACGTGGCGATGTCGCCTTCGTTGATGGCGGCCCACAAGTCGAGCATCTCACGCACCTTGGGACCCAGCTCCAGCGCCTTGGGCGTGGGTGTCAGGCCATGCGGAACACGGATGAAGAGGGGATCGTCGAAAATTTCGCGTAGACGGCCCAGCGAATGCGAGACAGCCGGTGCGGTCATGTGCATCTTTTCAGCCACGTAGGTGGCGTTGCGCTTGCTGAGCAGCTCAACAAAAATCACCAGCAGCTTGGTATCGACGTTGACCATGGGACGCCTTGGCTCGAACACGTTGGAAAACTGGAAAGGCAACCATTGCCGAGGCAATGGGTCGGATGCGGCACAAAAGCCCGCCACATCACAATGTAGTAATTGTTCAGTGTACGGACTGCAACCCGATTTTCAAAGCGAATTCCTGTGGCGCGAATTCGAAACTTGCCCATCCGCAAACGTTTCTTTTCAGTTCTTAACAAACCGGGATCGAGCGTGTGCCGAGTGACGCGTGGCTGTGACGGCTGCTCCGCTTTGCTCGCCTATGAAAAACGCGCCCGAAGGCGCGTTCGTCTGTCCCGTTGATCGGGATTACTTGCCTACCACGCGCGCCATTTCCAGGCACTTGTTCGAGTAGCCCCACTCGTTGTCGTACCAGCTCACGACCTTGATGAAGGTGCCATCGAGTGCGATGCCGGCTTCGGCGTCGAAGATCGAGGTGCGTGCATCGCCGCGGAAATCCGTAGCGACGACCTTGTCTTCGGTGTAGCCCAGCACGCCCTTCAGCGCGCCTTCGCTTTGTGCCTTCATTTCGGCGCAGATTTCAGCGTACGTGGCAGCGCTTTCCAGCTCGACGGTCAGGTCAACGACCGACACGTCCGAGGTCGGCACACGGAACGACATGCCGGTCAGCTTCTTGTTCAGTTGCGGGATCACCACGCCCACGGCCTTGGCGGCGCCGGTGGACGACGGGATGATGTTTTCCAGGATGCCGCGGCCGCCGCGCCAGTCCTTGTTGGACGGGCCGTCAACGGTCTTCTGCGTGGCGGTGGCAGCGTGCACGGTCGTCATCAGGCCGCGCTTGATGCCCCACTTGTCGTTCAGCACCTTGGCAACCGGTGCCAGGCAGTTGGTCGTGCACGAAGCGTTGGAGATGATCGCCTCGCCCTTGTACGTTTCGTGGTTAACGCCGTACACGAACATCGGGGTGTCGTCCTTGGACGGGGCCGACATGATCACCTTCTTGGCGCCCGCGTCGATGTGCTTCTGCGCGCCTTCCTTGGTCAGGAAGATGCCGGTCGATTCGATCACCACGTCGGCGCCGACTTCGCCCCACTTCAGCTCAGACGGATCCTTCACGGCGGTCAGGCGGATCTTCTTGCCGTTGACGACGAGGGTGTTGCCGTCGACAGACACTTCACCGTCGAAGCGGCCGTGCACCGAGTCGTACTTGAGCATGTACGCCAGGTAGTCGGGCTCGAGCAGGTCGTTGATGGCAACGACTTCGATGTCCTTGAAGTTGGCGGCGGCGGCGCGGAACACCATGCGTCCGATGCGGCCGAAGCCATTGATGCCGATCTTGATGGTCATGGTCAGTCTCCTGATAGCAGAAAAGAAATCGACGGTGCGATAAAAACCAGCGCGGCACCTCGTGGGTGCCGCGTACGCAAATTCAGTTAAGCAATGACGCTCTTGGCGGTGTTCACCACGTTCTCGACCGTGAAGCCGAAGTGCTTGAACAGCACGCCCGCCGGGGCCGATTCACCGAACGTGTCGATACCGACCACGGCTTGTACTTGGTACTTCCACCAGAAATCGGTCACGCCCGCTTCCACGGCGATGCGCGGCACGCCGGCCGGCAGCACGCTCGCCTTGTAGGCGGAATCCTGCTTGTCGAACACGGTCGTGGCAGGCACCGACACCACGCGCGCATGGATACCCTCGGCGGCAAGCTGATCCGCTGCACCCACCGCCAGGCCAACTTCCGAGCCGGTGGCGATGATCACCACGTCCGGCTTACCGTTGGCGGCATCGCGCAGCACGTAGCCGCCGCGAGCGATGGCTTCGCGCGTGGCCGGGTTGCGCGCCTGGAACGGCAGGTTCTGGCGGCTGAAGATCAGGCAGCTTGGGCCGTTCTGGCGCTGGATGGCAGCGGCCCAGGCGACGGCGGTTTCGGTGGTGTCGGCGGTGCGCCAGACATCCATGTTCGGGATGAGGCGCAGGCTGGCAACGTGCTCGATGGATTGGTGCGTCGGGCCGTCTTCGCCCAGGCCGATGGAATCGTGGGTGAACACGAAGATCGAGCGGATTTTCATCAGCGCTGCCATGCGCAGCGCGTTGCGGCTGTAGTCGGAGAACGTCAGGAACGTACCGCCGTACGGAATGTAGCCGCCGTGCAGCGCGATGCCGTTCATGATGGCGCTCATGCCGAACTCGCGCACACCGTAATTGATGTGGTTGCCCCAGGCATCCACACGCACGGCCTTGCTGCCGCTCCAGTTGGTCAGGTTCGAGCCTGTCAGGTCGGCCGAACCGCCAAGCAGCTCGCCCAGCACCGGGCCATAGGCTTCGAGCGTGTTCTGGCTGGCCTTGCGGGTGGCGATGGTTTCAGCCTTGAGTTCGCACTTCTCGATGAACTCGGCGACCGCCTTGTCGAAGGCTTCCGGCAGTTCGCCACGCATGCGGCGCTCGAACTGCTCGGCTTCGGCCGGGTGGCGCTCGGAATACGCATCGAACAGCGCGTTCCAGGCCTTTTCCAATGCATGGCCCTGACCCTTGGCATCCCACGCGTCGTACACGGCTTGCGGCACCTCAAACGGGGCGTGCGGCCAGGCCAGCGCTTCGCGCGCGGCAGCGATTTCAACGCCGCCCAGCGGGGCGCCGTGCACATCGTGACCGCCTTCCTTGTTGGGCGCGCCCTTGCCGATGAGCGTGCGGCAGCAGATCAGGGTCGGCTTGTCCGACTTCTTGGCTTCGGCAATGGCGGCGTCAACGGCGTCAACGCTGTGGCCATCCACGGCGCGGATCACGTTCCAGCCGTACGCTTCGAAGCGCTTCGGGGTGTCGTCGTTGAACCAGTGGACAACGTCGCCGTCGATCGAGATGCCGTTGTCATCCCACAGCGCGATCAGCTTGTTCAGCTTGAGCGTGCCGGCCAGCGAGCAAGCCTCGTGGCTGATGCCTTCCATCAGGCAGCCGTCGCCCAGGAAGACATAGGTGTGGTGGTTGACGATGTCGAAACCCGGGCGGTTGAACTCCTGGCCCAGCAGGCGCTCGGCCAGCGCCATGCCGACGGCGTTGGTGATGCCTTGGCCGAGCGGGCCGGTGGTCGTTTCCACGCCCGGGGTGATGCCGTATTCCGGGTGGCCGGCGGTCTTGCTGTGCAGCTGGCGGAAGTTCTTCAGCTCCGACATCGGCAGGTCGTAGCCGGTCAGGTGCAGCAGCGCGTAGATCAGCATCGAGCCGTGGCCGTTGGACAGCACGAAGCGGTCGCGATCAGGCCAGCGCGGGTTCAGCGGGTTGTGGCGCAGGTGGCGGCTCCACAGTGCCACGGCGATATCCGCCATGCCCATCGGCGCGCCGGGGTGGCCCGAATTGGCTTGCTGGACGGCGTCCATGGCAAGCACGCGAATGGCGCTGGCCATCAACTGGGTAGGCTGGGTGGTATTCGAGTGGAGGGCGGGGGCGGTCATGCGAACCTGCGGCAGGAGATAGGCGGGAAAACCGCGATTTTACCAGACGGGGATGACCCGGCTGGGGTGATCGCGGTCAGTAAAACGTGCTACGACGTCCCCTCCCCCGCCCGGCTTACCACTCCGCCACAGAACCGTCGGCGTGGCGCCACACTGGGTTGCGCCAGTCGGGAGCTTCCTTGCTGCGTTCGATGACCAGCGCCTCGTCAATATCCACGCCCAAGCCAGGCAGGCGCGGCGGGCGGATATAGCCGCCGTCCAACGCAAAATCGGCCTTGTTCCGCACGTAATCGAGCAGTTCGGCGCCTTTGTTGTAATGGATGCCCATGCTCTGTTCCTGCAACGTGGCGTTCCAGCTCACGAAATCGACGTGCAGGCAGGCCGCCAGGGCGATGGGGCCCAGCGGGCAATGCGGCGCCAAGGCCACATCGTAAGCCTCGGCCATTGCGGCGATCTTCACGCACTCAGTAATGCCGCCGGCGTGAGACAGGTCCGGCTGCAGAATCGATACCCCGCCCGCTTCCAGCACGCGCTTGAAGTCGAAGCGCGAGAACATGCGCTCGCCGGCGGCAATGGGCAGATGGGTGTGGGCGGCCAGGCGGGCATAGGTTTCAGCCTGCTCGGCCAGCACCGGTTCCTCGATAAAGAGCGGGCGATACGGCTCCAGCTCCTTGATCAGCACCTTGGCCATCGGCGCAGAAACGCGGCCGTGGAAATCGAGCCCGAATTCGACGGTGTTGCCGAATGCCGAGCGAATCTCTGCGACCTTGGCGACCGCCGCGTCGACGGCGCGGGACGTGTCGATGATGCCCATCTCTTCGCAGCCGTTGAGCTTGAAGTGATCAAAGCCACCGGCCTGCAGCGCCTTCATGCCGGCAATCACGTCGGCCGGGCGGTCGCCGCCAACCCAGCTGTAGGTGCGCATCTTGTCGCGCACGAGACCGCCGAGCAGTTCGTATACCGGCACGCCCAGCACCTTGCCCTTGATGTCCCACAACGCCTGGTCAATGCCGGCAATGGCGCTCATCAGGATCGGGCCGCCACGGTAGAAACCGGCGCGGTACATGGTCTGCCAGAGGTCGTTGATGCGGCTCGGGTCTTGGCCGATGAGGTAGTCGGACAGCTCGTGCACCGCCGCTTCCACCGTGCGCGCACGGCCTTCAATGACGGGCTCGCCCCAGCCGGTGACGCCATCGTCGGTCTCGACTTTCAGGAACATCCAGCGCGGAGGCAGGCGGTACGTGGTCAGGCGGGTGATTTTCATGGATCGAATCGATGGTGCGTTCAGGTGCGGTCGGATTGGGCGGTGCGATAGGCGGTGACGAAGGCGCGCGCGCGTTCGGCGGTGCGCTCGACGGGCTGGCCTGGGCGATACAGGTCGCTGCCGAGGCCTGCGCCGATGCAGCCGGCGGCAAGGTAATCGGCGAGGTTCTCCGGCGTGATGCTGCCAACGGCAAACACCGGCACCTCCGGTGGCAGCACGGCCTTGAGCGCGCGCACGTAGGCAGGCCCGAGCGCGCCGGCCGGGAAAATCTTCAGTGCCTGCGCGCCCGCATCGAGCGCGGCAAACGCTTCGGTGGCGGTCATGCAGCCGATGCAGGTGACGAGCTTGCGTGCGGCTGCGGCGCGGATCACGTCTGCATTCGTATTGGGCGTCACGACGAGCTTGCCGCCGGCCGCGACCATCAGGTCAACGTCTTCGGGGCGCAGCACGGTGCCCGCGCCGATCAGCGCGCGGTCGCCAAAAGCACGTGCGGCAAGCTGCACGCTCTGCGCCCAGTCGGGCGAGTTCAGCGGAATTTCGATGGCATCGAAGCCGGCATCGACGAGCGCCTGCGTGTGCGCGAGCACCTCGTCGGGGCGGATGCCGCGCAGGATGGCGATCAGCGGAAGGTGGGTTGTCCAGGTCATTCGTGATAAAGCTGCGAGCGGCCGCCATCGATCAGGATGTCGGTCGCGTTGATGAAGCGCGCCTCGTCGGAGGCGAGGAACAGCGCGGTGTAGGCCACCTCTTCGGGTTCGCCGATGCGCTTGCACGGCAGCAGCTCGGCCTGGCGGCGGCGTTCGGCTTCGGGGTCAGGTGCGGCGGCAAAGCCGGCTTCGGCAATTGGCGTGAGGATCAGCCCCGGCGAGATCGAATTGACGCGGATACCGCGCGCCGCATATTCGATGCCCAGCGCCCGCGTGAGCCCGATCAGCCCATGCTTGGCCACCGGATACGGAAACGCGCCGGGAATGATCTTGTGCCCATGCACCGACGCGATGTTGACGATGCTGCCCGCCCCGCGCGCCAGCATGTGCGGCAGCACGGCACGCGCGCAGTGCCACGCGCCTTCCAGATCGACGGAAAGGCAGCGCGCCCAATCGTCCTCGCTCAACTTGAGCGGATCGGCAAACACGTTGATGCCGGCGTTGTTGACCAGCACGTCGATGCCGCCAAAGCGCTCGACGCCGGCAGCGACCATCGCATCGATCTGCGCACGGTCGCGCACGTCGGCTTGTACGAGGAGGATGTTGTCGTCGTTGCCGACGCTGTTGCCAATTTCGGCGGCGAAGGCCTCGGCGCGCTCGTCACGCACCAGCGTGTTGACGATCACACGTGCGCCGTGCTGCGCGAACAGCTTGGCAATCGCACCGCCAATGCCTTGCGTGGCGCCCGTCACCAGGGCGACCTTGCCTGCGAGACGCGGCGGAAAAGACATCGGAGAAGCGGTCATGCGTCAAAACCATTCACGGTGAATTGATAGTTGCGCTGCAGGCTCTGGCCGGTGCCGAGAATGGTCAGGCCGTGGTCTTGTGGCAAGCCAGGCAGGTTGTGTGCGTTGATCGCGTGGTCAACCGGCTCAAAGCAGAAGAAGTCGTACGCGACCGGTGTGTACAGCACATAGCGCGACGTGTCGGCGGTGATTTGCACGGACATGCGGCGGCTGGGCCAGACGATCTCCGCACGGCCATCCCAGCCTTCAAAGCTGTGATTGATGGCGGCGCTGGCCTCCAGCTTCCCGAGCTTGCGAAAGTCTGCATCCGCAGATAGCCCCCGCAGGTCCGTCGGCAGATAGTCCGGCGCGGATTGCCACATGGCCGTTGCGCCAGCGCGCAACCGAACATCGGGCGTGCGCGGAAAGAACGGATGCACGCCAAGCCCGAATGGCAGCGGCGCACCTTCGTTGCGTACCGTCAGCACGATCCGCAACGTGTTCCCCATCAACGTGTAGCGCTGCACCGCCTGATAGCGGAACGGGCGCCCCTGCTCGACCACCGCAGCGAGTTCAACGGACGTATCCGTTTGCGACACGGCATGCCACGGCATCAACCAGCCGTGACCATGCAGCGGATACGGTTCGTCGTCACGCGTTCGCGGCACTTCGATGGTCTGTCCCTGAAACGCGAAACGCCCGCCACCGATACGGTTGGACCAGGGCACCAGCGAATAGCAAGCCAGCGTTCTCGGATCGCGCAGTGCAGCGTCTGCTTCGCCCGGCCGAAAGATGGCTGTGACATCGCCATCGCGCAGCAGATCGAAACGCAGCAACCCGCCACCCGCCTCGGGCAGCACCTCGGCGCGTAGCACGCCGTTTTCAAGCCGCAACGTAGGCATGGCCGAACCGGCCCTCCGGCAATCCTCGTACGTTGGGTACGGCCAGCTGTAGGGTCGCGCCGGCGTTCACGTCTTCTGCCAGGCGGTGCGCCGACAAACCGTCGCGCGCCGTCGTCAGATACAGCGTATCGAGTGCCGCGCCGCCAAATGCGGGGCACGTGGGCTGCGATGCCGGCACGGACATGCGCGCCAGCACGCGCCCGTCCGGTGCGTACCGCGTCAGCCGGTTGCCGCCCCACTCTGCATTCCACAGGCAGCCGTCTGCGTCGACGGTCGAGCCATCGGGCGAGCCTTTGTGGGCACCCTCGGCATCCTGGTCGCGCAGATCGGCGAAGACGCGAATATTGGCGACTGCGCCCGTCTGCCCGTCGTAATCGCATGCGTGGATGCGACGGCTGTGCGTATCGCACCAATACATGGTCTCGCCGTCAGGGCTGAAGGCGATGCTGTTGGCGATGGCGATGTGGGGCAGCGCCAGACGCTGCAGCGCGCCCATCGGCGTGAAGCGATAAAAACTGCCGGTGGGTTCGGGGCCGCCTTCGTGCATGGTGCCGAAGACGTAGTTGCCGGAGCGATCGGCGCGGCCATCGTTGACGCGCGTGGTCGGGTTGTCGGGCTCAACCTCGGCCAGCAGCGTAAGCGTGCCGGTGCGCGTGTCGAAGCGGGCGATGTTCTTGGCAAGGCCCAGGATCAGCACACCGGGCTCGTCCGTCAGCACAAAAGAGCCCACGCGTTGCGGCAACGGCCATTGGCGCTCCTGCCCCGTCGCCGGATCGTGCTGCCACAGCAGCGATTCCTGGATGTCGGTCCACCAGAGCAGGCGCTGGGCGTCGTCCCAGACGATGCCTTCGCCCAGCGTGCAGCGCAGATCAGAGAGCGTGGTTGCGGTTGTCATGTGCGCAGCCTCACTCACGGCCGCCGCGGTTCTTCAACTGGTCGACCAGCACCGCTGCCAGCAGAATCGCGCCGCGCACGAGGTACTGGTAAAACGCGTCGATATTCAGCAGGTTCATCGCGTTCTGCACGGTGCCCATGATCAGCACGCCGACCAGCACCCCGCTGATCGTAGCGCGGCCGCCCAGCAGCGACACGCCGCCCAGCACACAGGCCGAGATCACGTTCAGCTCAAAGCCTTGCGCCGCATTCGGCTGGCCGCTGGTAATGCGCGCCGCCAGAATCACGCCCGCCAGCGCAGCAACGACGCCCTGGATCAGGAAGATGACGATGCGCGTCATGTTGACGTTCACGCCCGCCAGCCGCGCCGCTTCCGGGTTGCCGCCAATCGCCAGCGTATTGCGGCCGTAGATTGTCTTGTTGAGCAGCACGCCAAACACCACGAAGCACAGCCCCGCCACCCACACCGGCGTCGGCACGCCAAAGACGATGGTGTTGCCCAGGTCGAAGAAGTCCATGTCGGACACGCCCACCGCCTGCCCATGCGAGGCAATGAAGGCGAGGCCGCGCACGATTTCCATCGTGGCCAGCGTGGTGATGAGCGCGTTGATCCTCAGCTTGGCGATCACGAAACCGTTGACGCCACCGATGATCGCGCCCGCCACCAGGCTCCCGCCGATGCCAAGTGCGATGCTGCCGGTGGCGTTGATGATCATCGCGCACAGCACGCCGGCAAACGCCACCGTGGAGCCGATCGACAGGTCGAAATCACGCGACGCCAGACAGAACATCATCGTGCAGGCGACCATGCCGATCTGCGAGACGGAGAGCGCAAGGCCCACCATGTTCTGCCACGAGAAGAAGTACTCGACCGAAAACGACAGCGCGGCAAACAGAATGGCGAAGATCAGCGGCAGGCTGAAATCGTCCAACAAGCGGAGTAGGCGCGTCTTGTTCATGGCAGAGCGTGCCGATGCGGCGAGCGCATCGGAATGTTGCAAGGGTTGAGACTGGGACATCTTGGACTCCGGGGTTCTCAGGCGGCCAACGGCGGCATGGGCGCAGACGGCAGCGGCGCAGATTCAGGGCGCAGGGCGAGCTTGAGCACGGCCTGCTCATTGGCCTGCTCGCGCGGCAGTTCGCCGGCGATGCGACCTTCGCTCATTACGAGCACGCGATCGGCGACGCCGAGGATTTCCGGCAATTCGCTGGAAATCATCAGCACGGCCACGCCACGTTCGGCCAGCTCGTACAGCACCTGGTAGATCTCGTTCTTGGCACCGACGTCGATGCCACGCGTGGGCTCGTCGATGATCAGCACACGCATGTCGTCTTCGGCCAGCCAGCGCGCCAGGATGACCTTCTGCTGGTTGCCGCCCGACAGCAGGCGGATCGGCTGCTCGCGGTTTGGCGTCTTGATGCGCAGGCGCGTGATGTAGTGGTCAGCCGTCTTCGTCTCCTGCTTGTCATTGACGAACAGGCCGAAGCGGCGCTGGTTGCGCCGGCAACTGATGTTGATGTTTTCCGACACCGAGCGGCAGCCGATGATGCCCTCTTCCTTGCGGTCTTCCGGGCACAGCACGATGCCCTGGCGGATGGCATCGGCCACATCGCGGATGCGGATCGGCGCGCCGTCGAGTGTGAGGCTCCCGGCCGTCTTGCGATCGGCTCCGTAGATCAACCGCGCCAGTTCCGACCGCCCCGCGCCCACCAGCCCGAACAGGCCGACGATCTCGCCACGGCGCACGGACAGGCTTGCCGGCTCAGCCAGCTTCGGGCCCGTCAGGCCATCCACCTGCAAGCGCACGTCGCCCAGCGGGCGCGCGCGGTAATCGAAGATGTCGTCGATCTGGCGACCGACCATCTGCGCGACCAGCTCGTCGCGCGTAACGTTGGCCATCGATGGGAAATCCGCCACCTTGCGGCCGTCGCGGAAGATCGTGCAGCCATCGCACAACTCGAAAATCTCGTCGAGCCGGTGCGAGATGTAGATCAGCGCACGGCCCTGCGCGCGCAGGTCTTTCACGAGGCGGAACAGGATGTCGGTCTCGCGGATCGACAGCGAACTCGTCGGCTCGTCCAGCGCAATCACACGCGCATCGCGCAGGATCGCCTTGCAGATCTCGACCATCTGGCGCTGCCCGATCGACAGGTGTTTCAGCTTGGCGCGCGGGTCCAGATCGACGCCGATGCGGCCGAGCTGTTCACGCGTCCAGGCCATCGCCTCGCGCTGGCGGATGAACCCGCCGCTGGCCGGCAGGTGGCCGAGCAGCAGGTTGTCCATCACCGTCAGTTCGGGCACCGTCTGCAGCTCCTGGTGGATGACGGCAATGCCGGCATCCAGTGCCGCCCGCGTGGTCGGGAACGTCGTCGGCTTTCCCTCGACGACGATCTGCCCACCATCGGGCTGATAGTCGCCGCCCAGGATCTTCAACAGCGTCGACTTGCCCGCGCCGTTCTCGCCCAGCAAGCCGTGCACGCGGCCGCATTCGATGCCGAACGACACATCGGACAGCGCCCGCACACCCGGAAACACCTTGCTGATGCCACGAAACTCAAGAAACGCCGACATGGCAAGTCTCCTTCAACAACGTTATCCGCAAGATCACAAACCCATTTCCTGGCGGACTTGCTTCTCGTTGTCGCGGGTCATCAGGCGGCCGCTGGTCAGGATGAGCGGGTCCGGTGCCTTGTTGTTCTTGATCCACTCGTACATGTTGAGCGAGGTTTCATAGCCATGGCGCTTCGGGCTGATCAACACGGTGCCGAAGAAACCGGTCTTCTCGGGCTTGGCAAACTCGTTGAGCGCCGACTGGCTGCCGCCGATGCCCACACCGATGATGTCTGCCGGCTTCAGGCCGTGGCCTTCCGCTGCACGCACGGCCCCCAGCACGGCTTCGTCATTCAGGCCGAAGGCAATCCAGTGCTTGAACTTGGGGTTCTTGGTCAAGGTGATGTTGGCGGCGTTGAACGCGGCTTCGGTATCCGTCTTGGCCTGTGGGCTGGTCAGCACGTTGGCAGCCGGGAAGCCCGCCTTGGTGAGCGCGGCGACTGCACCGTCGGTGCGCTCCTTGGCCGTCGGCAATTGGTCATACGCAATGCGGATGGCGCCAACTTCCGACAGATTCCAGCCGCGCTTTTTCATCTCCTGCGCGATGGCGTCGCCCACTTGTTCGCCGATCTTCGTGGCCGAGATGCCCATGTGCGGCACCGACGCGATCGGCTTGCCGCTGCCGTCGACCAAGCGGTCATCCACCGTCATCAGCTTGAGGTTGTTCTGCTTGGCCTTGGCCACGACTGCAGGTCCGAGCTTCACGTCGGGCACGCAGATCACGAAGCCCTGCGCATGCTGCGCGCCCAGGTTGTCGATGGCAGTCAGCACTTCGCCGCCGCTGGGCACGCCGATCTTCACCAGCTTGAAGCCCTTTTCCTTGGCAGCCTGGTCTGCGAACTTCCATTCGTCCTGGAACCACGGCTCTTCGGGCTGCTTGACCAGGAAGCCGATCTTCACGTCATCGGCTGCATGGGCAAACACCGAAAGGCCGCCGGCCATGGCGAACAGCGTGGCGGCCGCAATGGCCTTGAATGTCCCGCGTCGTTGTTGTTGCATGTTGTCTCCTTGCGATGCCGTCTTTGCGGCATCTGTTGTGCGTTGGATGAAAGATGGGATGGCGTGGGCGCCGGGCTTACGCCACCTTCAAGGTTTTGACCAGACCGCGCTCGCGTGCGATGGCGATCGCGCCGCTGCCGGCCAGGTGTTCCTGCTGTTCACTGCTCGTAACGGTGACCTTGCCTGAGAAGAAATCGTCGTCCGACACCAGCACGGCCAG
This sequence comes from Ralstonia chuxiongensis, assembly GCF_024158925.1. Lineage (NCBI taxonomy): Bacteria > Pseudomonadati > Pseudomonadota > Betaproteobacteria > Burkholderiales > Burkholderiaceae > Ralstonia > Ralstonia chuxiongensis. The sequence continues at coordinate 760,069 of NZ_JAMYWC010000004.1, forward strand.
CGCTTCGCGCAGCAGCGGCTTGCCCGTGATGACGAACTGTGTGCCCGGGTTCATGCGGATCGCGCTGCTGTTCTTGAGCGTGAGCAGATCCGCGCCCAGCACCGCGCCCAGCAGGAAGTTGGCCCGTGCATTGCGCTCGTAGATCGTGAACTGACCCAGCGTGCGCACCATGAAGCAGGCGCGCCCCAATCCGATGCTGCTGGCGCTGCGCGCGCCGGACAGCAGCATTTCCGGATCGACCTCGGTAGCAAAGTCGGAGTCCAGCGCGTCGGCCAGGATGGTGTTGTGCGTGATCACGTGCAGCAGCTCGCCGGCCAGCGTCGTCACACAACCGGTGATGCGCTGGTCCGCGTCGAGATGCACGAACTTCGAGTGCGAACCCGGCAGCACGATCACCGCCGGCTCTGTGATGCCGAGGCGCGAAACCAAACCCATGGTCTCGACTTCTTCGCCGCGCATCATGTCCATAGACTCGATGTTGTGCAGGCCGAGGTTGTCCACCGGATTGCGTACGCCCGGCACAAACCAGATTGGCTGGGCGCACACTTCGGGGATGGTCGCCTGCACCATCCCCGCAGCGAGGTCGCGCAGGCCAGCCGGCGCCACCAGGTGCGGTACTTCGTGCAGGCCGACGTTGGAGGTGATCATGCCGGACGCCAGTACCAAGTCGACCTGGCTCATACCGAAACCAGCCTTCTGCAGCGCAGCTTCAATGGTGTCCTGCACGCCGCGCTGCAGCGTCGTCCGGTTGCCGGTGATGGCGGTGTCGCGCACGCCAACCTGGCGCGCAGCCTGGCAGAGCGCAACGTCATCGCGCCAGACCGTGACGCGTGTGTTGGTGGTACCGGTATCGATGGTGAGGATGTTCATGCGTGGCATTGCGTGGTGTGACGTGGGACGGGCCCGGGGTTAAAACCCTTTCATGATCCGCGGCGAGCGGCCCGAGGTTGACTTGGAAAGCGCCGCCACCCATGAAGACATCGTTGGGAAGCGGCAACGTCGCACAGTCGAGTTCGGGGCGCGCAACAGGATCATGAGCGGTTTTTTAGAACGAGTGGACGATACCGGTGTACGCACCCAGCTGGTTCTTACCCACCGCCGGGTTGTTGTTGGTTGCTTCCACCGAGAAGTTGGCGGTAGCGCTGTTCTGCACCGTGCCGACGCTCGCGTACAGCATCGTGCGCTTGGACAGGTTGTAGTTCGCGCCCGCCATGAACAGGTTGGCGTTGCCGCCGCCGTGGTTCACGTTGACGCGATAGGCCGCGCCGATCAGCGTCAGCGCCGGTGTGACTTCGTAGTTGATGCCCAGCCAGTAATGATTGGCCTTGGTCGGGGCGCCCGCAGCCGCATCCGGCGCAGACAGGTTTTCATACGCGGCAAACAGCTTCGCCTTGCCGATGGTGTACGTGCCGCCGATCGTT
>NZ_JAMYWC010000005.1:0-520981 GCF_024158925.1 Ralstonia chuxiongensis
ATCGCGTCAACGTGAACCACGGCGGCGGCAACGCCAACCTGTTCATGGCGGGCGCGAACTACAACCTGTCCAAGCGCACGATGCTGTACGCGAGCGTCGGCACGGTGCAGAACAGCGCTACCGCCAATTTTTCGGTGGAAGCAACCAACAACAACCCGGCGGTGGGTAAGAACCAGCTGGGTGCGTACACCGGTATCGTTCACTCGTTCTGACTGAGCGTGACCTCCTGATCGCTCGGCTCCTTGTCAGCCCGCACTTGTGCGGGTTTTTTTTCGTTCTCGGAAAGCCATTCTTGTGCGGGGGAAATGGGGGTGGCGAGCGCCCGGGTTGGAGCATTTTTCATCACGGCGTGTGGAAGCGCTTCGGCCGTAAAGCGAATCCTGTGCTGGTTGTGCGGCGGATTGGTTGGCATTTGTGAGGCGATCCGTGCTCGGGCAGCCTTTGTGCAACAGGCGTAAGATTCCGGCTCGATTTCGAGCGCAACGTGCGACACAAAGGAACATGAACCTTCCGCTCTCACTGAATATCACGACTTTTGTCGTCCTCCTGTTCGCTCTGGGTCGCGTGAACGCGAGCTGGAGTCTGGCCAAACGTGTGCTGCTTGGCATGGTGCTGGGCATCGTTTTCGGCCTGGCGCTGCACCTCATCTATGGCGACGACAGCGCGACACTCAAGCAGTCGATCTCCTGGTTCAGCATCGTTGGCGGCGGCTATATCCAGCTGCTGCAGATGATCGTCATGCCGCTCGTGCTGGTGTCGGTGCTGAACTCGGTGGCCAAGCTCAACAGCACGGCGTCGCTGGGCAAGATCAGCGTGCTAACGATCGGCACGCTGCTGCTTACGACGTTGATTTCCGCGCTGGTCGGAGTGTTCGTCACCCACCTGTTTGGGCTGACTGCGCAAGGTCTGGTGCAAGGCGCGCAGGAAACCGCCCGGCTGACTGCCATCCAGGACAGCTATGTCGGCAAGGTGGCAGACCTCTCGGTGCCGCAGTTGGTGCAGTCCTTTATCCCGAAGAACCCGTTTGCCGAGCTGACCGGCGCCAAGCCGACGTCCATCATCGGCGTGGTGATCTTTGCGGCGTTCTTGGGTGTGGCGGCGTTGAACCTGCTCAAGGATGATGCTGTGAAAGGCGAGCGCGTGCTGACCGCCATCGACACCGCGCAGGCCTGGGTGATGAAGCTCGTGCGGCTTGTCATTCGCCTGACGCCTTATGGCGTGCTCGCGCTCATGACGAACGTGGTGGCTGTGTCCAACGTGCAGGACATCATCAAGCTAGGCGGTTTCGTGGTGGCGTCTTACCTGGGCCTGGCGATCATGTTTGGCGTGCATGCCGTGCTGCTTACGCTCAACGGCATCAATCCGCTTCGCTTCTTCCGCAAGGTCTGGCCGGCGCTGTCTTTCGCGTTCACGAGCCGATCGAGTGCAGCCACCATTCCGCTGAGCATCGAGGCGCAGACGCGGCGCATCGGCGTGCCGGAGTCGATCGCCAGCTTCGCCGCCTCGTTTGGCACCACCATTGGCCAGAACGGCTGCGCGGGCTTGTATCCGGCCATGCTGGCAGTCATGGTGGCGCCCACCGTCGGCATCAACCCGTTCGATCCGGTGTGGATTGCAACGCTGGTGGCAATCGTCACCCTCAGCTCGGTTGGCGTGGCAGGTGTGGGCGGTGGCGCCACTTTCGCGGCATTGATCGTGCTGCCGGCCATGGGCTTGCCGGTGACGCTCGTGGCGCTGCTGATTTCCATCGAGCCCCTGATCGACATGGGCCGTACCGCGCTCAACGTCAATGGCTCGATGACTGCTGGAACGATCACCAGCCAATTGCTCGGACAGACCGATCGCAGTGTCTTCGATGCTGCGGATGACGTGGAGATGGCGCACCGTTGATCTGCGCCTCGAAAGAAAGAATGCCGGCCATGGGGTCGGCATTTTTTTTGGGCGGCGGCTCAGTAGGGCGCTTGCGCCAGTTCGGTCAGCAGTTCCATGAACGCGCTGGCCAGTTCGCTTGGCGTGGCGTCGCTTCTGCGCAGCAGGCCGACGGGCTCTTTGGTGCTGGACGTGGTGATGTCCAGACGGGCAAGTTGCCCGTGCGCAAGGTCGTCGGCGGCGGAGCGCTCGGGCGTGATCCACACCGCGTTGGATCGACACGCCAGCAAGCGTGCGACGGACACCGAAAGCGTTTCCGTCACTCCCGCGGGCAAGCGCAACCCGTGCGTCTGGAACAGCGCCTCGGTGTGATGGCGCGGCACCGTTCCTGGCATGGCGATCACCAGCGGGTAATCCAGCACCGCCTGCAACGAGGCCGATGCGCCGGGCTGCGTCAACAGCGGATGCCCGGGCCGCACGACCAGCGCCAGCGGCTCGGCATATAGCAGTTCGAACGACAGCCCCTGCATGCGATCCGGCTCGGCCATGCGCCCGACGATGAAGTCGAGTTCGCCGGCCTTGAGCGCGGTCAGCAGTTCGACATTGGTGCCGGTACGCAAGCGCACGCCGGCATGCGGGCGCTGCGCGTGCAGATGTGCGATCGCCTGGGGCAGCAGGCTGCTCGCCACCGTCGGCAGGGCGCCCACATGCACGACTGGCGCGGAAGCATCCGTCGACCCCATCAGCGCGGCAGTGGCCGAATCAAGCGCCTGCGTCACGCCCACGGCGTGCCGGAGGAATTGCTCGCCGGCAGCGGTGAGCCGTGCACCTTGGCGGCCGCGCTCAACAAGTTGCACACCGGCCAGGGCTTCAAGCTCACCCAGCGTTTTCGATACCGCCGGCTGGCTCAAATGCAGCCGCTCGGCAGCGCGCCGCAGGTTGCGCTCCTGCGCGATGGCGACAAAGCAGCTCAGATGGCGAAAACGGATGCGGGATGGCAGGTCGGCCGAAATCACTCTTTCCATAACTTGGAGTTATCGATTTTCCGATAAGAAGTCAATTTACTTCACTTTTTGGCGGCGATACAGTCTTCCCACGATTTCATAAGTTCCATAAGGAGACGCCCCATGACCTTGCCGCTTTCCGGCACCGGCGAATTCGCCCAGCGTGACACCGCGCAGCATCCGCCCGCACTGACCCCCGGCTACAAGACCAGCGTGCTGCGCTCGCCGCGCAACGCGCTCATCTCCACGCTCAATACGCTGTCGGAGACCACCTCCCCGGTGTTCCACGCCGACGACCTGGGCGCGCTCGACAACGACCTCATCCTCAACTACGCCAAGGAAGGCCTGCCGATCGGCGAGCGCATCATCGTCCACGGCTACGTGCGCGACGAGTTCGGCCGCCCCGTGCCGAACGCGCTGGTGGAGGTGTGGCAGGCCAACGCCGGTGGGCGCTACCGCCACAGGAAAGACCAGTACATCGCGCCGATCGACCCGAACTTCGGCGGCTGCGGCCGCATGCTGACGGATGCCAACGGCTACTACGTCTATCGCACCATCAAGCCCGGCCCGTATCCGTGGCGTAACCGCATCAACGATTGGCGCCCGTCGCACATCCATTACTCGCTCTCCGGCGATGGCTGGGCGCAACGCCTGATCACGCAGATGTACTTCGAGGGCGATCCGATGATCGCGCAGTGCCCCATCATCAAAACCATCCCCAGCGAAGAGCAGGTGCGGGGCCTGATCGCGCTGCACGACACGGCAAACCACGTGCCGCTCGACAGCCGCTGCTATCGCTTCGACATCACGCTGCGCGGCCGCCGTGCCACGCATTTCGAGAACGCCGTGCCCGCACTGCAAGGAGCCAAGTGATGACCACGACCACACTGCGTGAATCGCTCGAACGTGCCCAGGCAACGGCCATGACGACAACGCCTCCGTTCGCGCATTTCAACGAAACCGCTTCGCAGACAGGCGGCCCGTATGTGCACATCGGCCTTGCACCGCGCCAGGCTGGCTTCGACATCTACGACAAGGAATTCGGCAGCGTACTGACCACGCCCGCCACGCGCGGCGAACGCATCGCGCTGGAAGGCCGGGTCTACGACGGCTCGGGCTCGCTCGTGCGTGATGTGCTGATCGAGATCTGGCAAGCCAACGCCGACGGCAAATACGCGCATCCAGCAGACCGGCAAGACAAAGCCGTCGACCCGGCATTCCGTGGTTGGGGGCGCGCCGGCGCGGATTTCGATACGGGCGTCTATCGTTTCGACACCATCAAGCCGGGCGCGGTGGCTGGCCGCAGCGCGTCGACGCAGGCACCGCACATCTGCATGATCCTGTTTGCACGCGGCATCAACCTCGGCCTGCATACCCGCGTGTACTTCAGCGATGAGGCCGCGGCCAATGGTGCGGACCCGGTGCTGAACGGCATTGAGTGGGAAGTGCGCCGCAAGACGCTGATTGCCCAGCGCAGCGAGCGTAACGGCGAGGTGGTCTACACCTTCGACGTGCGCCTGCAAGACACGCCGGATGGCGGCGCCGAGACGGTGTTCTTCGACATCTGATCGCTGCATCACATCTGGAAAGACTTCGCCCGGCAGGTTGTCACCGCCGGGCGTTGCTTTTGATGCGCTCAGCAGGACTTTCAGCGAGACGTCATGCGGGCGTCGATAATGGGTGAATCGCCAACCGGCGTTTGACGACCCTGCCGTGACCCAGCTCACTCTTCCCGGATTCGAAGCCACCCCGCAATTGCCCGCACATCGCCTGTTTCTGGCAATCAAGCCCGACGTGGAGACCGCAGGGCGCATTGCACGCCTGATCGACCAATTGCGGCCCGTGGTGGGTTTCAAAGGCAAGGCGCTGCGCACCGAGCGTCTGCATGTCACGCTGCATCATCTGGGCGATTTCGTTCATCTGCCGCCTGACGATATCGTGACGCGCGTGCGCGCAGCGGCAGACAGCCTGGCCTTGCCGGCATTCGATGCCACGTTCAACCAAGTGGTGAGCTTTCATGGCCGGCGAGATCACCGGCCGTTTGTTCTCTTGGGCGATGAAGGTGTGGCCGGTTTGACGGCGTTTCAGGCGGCGCTGGGCGAAGCGCTCCAACATGCCGCCGTGCCGGCGCCGCGTGGGGCGTTCAAACCTCACATCACGCTGCTGTATGACCGCGGCGGCTTTGCGCCAAAGGCAATCGAGCCCATCACGTGGACGGTGCGCGAGTTCGTTCTCATCCATAGCTGGCTGGGCAAGACGCGCTACGACGAACTTGCCCGCTGGCCGCTCAAGGGCTGAGCGCCACGCCGTTACGCGCAGCCGTCCGGCCCGCAGACGGGGCCATCAGCTTCGATCTTCGGGGCCGGGGAAGACGCGCCGATGTGCTGGGTTAGCGCTTGCGCCCAGTGCTCCGGGTTACCAAGCCACGGGCCGATATCGATGATGCCAAGCTTGCCTTGCGCATCTTCCAGCGCAAACGTCGGAAAACCCTGACCGCCAACACGATCGAGCCACTGCCGGCTTTGTGCGATGTGCTTCTGCGTCGGGCCGCCGGCTTGCTGCGCGTATTCCGCATCGAATGCTTCGGCCGATAGGCCGATCTCCGCTGCCAGCTCGCGTAATACAGGCACGTCGGCAATGCGTCGGCCTTCTTCGTAATGCGCGCGCTGGATGCGGTGGATCATGTCCAGCCCGCGGCCGCCAAGCGCTTGCGCGGCGAGCACGGCAGTAATGGGCGGCTCCGAATCCATCGTGGCAGTGGTGTCGCGCAACAAGCCTTCAAAGTAGGGCTCGCCAAAGGGCTGGCCAGTCAACTCTGCAATGCGGTGGTCGTGCGGCATCACGTAGTCGCGCCACTGAGGCGTTACTGCGCGGCGGTTGGGGCCGGCAAGCATGCCGCCGCCGTGGCAGGTGATCGTCAAGCCCGGCACGTTTCGCGCGGCTTGCACGAGCGGCGCGGCGCCGTAGCACCAGCCGCATAGCGGGTCGTAGATGTAATGCAGCGTCGTCATGTTGTTTTCCAGGTGACCGGCCGATTTACTGCGGCCACTTCATTTCGCCCTTGATGACCTTGGCGCTCAAGTCCAGCGATGCATCGCCGGCCAGCGTCGGGTACGCGGTCTTCATCGCCTTGACCAGCTCTGCCGAGTTGTCGGCCTTGGCGGCCTGTACTTCGAAGGTCTTCAGGTAATCCGCCGTAAAGCGCACCGCCTCCAGCCCCTTGGGCATCGCCCCGGTGAAGTGGCCCGGCACCACCGTCGTCGGCTTGAGCGCCGTGATGCTGTCGAGCGTCTGCAGCCAGCCCAGGCGCGATTCGCGCGTTTGCGTGTCGGCCACCCATACGTGACCGCCATTGAAGACCACCACGCCGCCGGCCACGGTCTTGATCGACGGAATCCACAGATACGTGCGTGCCGGATTCGGGCCGTTCAGGCCTTTGATCTCGATGGCGCGGCCCTCCAGCGTCAGGCGGTCGGCGCGCAGCGCCTCGGGCAGCACGAGCATCTTGGGCGCATTGTCTTTAAGGATCGGGCCCCAGTAGGCCAGCTTGCCGTCCATCGATGCTTTGATGGCAGCCACCGTTTGCGGCGTGGCCACGATCTTCGCCTTCGGGAATGCCGCGCGGATGACATCCAGCCCGAAGTAATAATCCGGATCGCTATGGCTGATATAGACGGTGGTGAGCGTCTTGCCGCTGGCCTTGAGTTTCTGCACGAGCGCTTCTGCGTCGCTGCGCTGGAATTGCGCGTCGATCAGGATGGCCTCATGTGCACCGGTGATGATTTCCGACGACACGGGGAAGATGCCTTTGTCGCCCGGGTTGTAGACCTCAAGATGCAGCGGCGCCGGTGCGGCAGCGTGGGCAATCAGGCCGGCGGTGGCAAGGGCGGCGGCAAGCAAGGTGCGAAGCAGGGGCATTGTTTTCTCCAGTTGCATGTGGTTGCAGCAATGTCGCCACTTTAGGTTGCTTGATTCGATCAAAAAACCACCTAAGATGCGCATATTTGTTTCGCCAATCGATCAAATATGGATCGCATCACGTCAGCCGAAGTATTTGTGGCGATCGTCGATCGCGGCAGCCTGAGCGCCGCCGCAGAAGGGCTCGACATGTCGCGCGCGATGGTCACGCGTTATCTGGCGCAGATGGAGGCGTGGTCCGGCGCGCGGCTGCTGCACCGAACCACGCGCCGCATCGGCCTGACGCCCGCCGGTGAAGCGACGCTCGCGCGCTGCCGCCAGATGCTGGAAATCGCCTCACAGATGGCTGTGGCGGATGGCCCCGAAGCCGATACGCCGCGCGGGCTCCTACGCATTGCCTGTGCGCAATCCCTGGCGCAGCAGACGTTGAGCACGGCGGTGACGGCCTACCTGCGGCGCTATCCGCACACGGCCGTCGATCTGGTGGTCGACAACCGCACCATCAATCTTGTGGAAGAGCGCATCGACCTGGCCGTGCGCATTACCAACGATCTTGACCCGAACCTGATTGCGCGGCCGCTGGGCACGTGTGAGTCCGTCGTGGTGGCGGCACCGTCGTACCTGGCCGCGCATGGCACACCGCGCCGCGTGGAGGATCTGGCTATTCACAACTGCCTGACGTATTCGTACTTTGGCAAAAGCCTGTGGAAGTTCACGGATGCGAAGACGGGCGCCCCGTCGGACGTGCCAGTGGGTGGCAATTTGAGTGCGAATGAGTCGATGGTGTTGCTGACAGCGGCACGAGAGGGCGCGGGCATTGCTTTACAGCCGGTGTTTGCTGCCGCGCCGATGATCGCCAGCGGGCAACTCGTGCGCCTGTTGCCTGAGCACGCGCCCCAGGCGCTGGGCATTCACGGCGTGTACAGCTCGCGCAGGCAGATGCCGGCGGCGCTGCGGGCCATGCTGGATTTTCTGGTGGGCTGGTTCAAGGTGCAGCCGAACGTCACGGGAGTCACGTGATCGGCCCGGAAGACTTTCCTCGTATTGCCAGCAGCCCCAACGCCAGCACGCAGAACACCGCTCCCGCGTGAAACGTTGCGGCTGCGCCCAGCTTGTCCCACAGCAGCCCGGCCAGAACGCTGGCGGCCAACATGGCCAGCCCACTTACCAGGTTGAACATGCCGTATGCGGTGCCACGCAAATCGGCCGGTGCAGTATCGGCGATCATGGTCGCCAGCAAGCCTTGCGTGATGCCCATATGCACGCCCCACAACGCCACGCCCACGACGACCACGCTCCAGTGAGCGGATAGACCAAGCACCACATCGGCGGCAATCAACACCACCAGCCCGAGCGCCAGCAGCTTCGTATGGCTCATGCGGTCTGAGAGCTTGCCGAACGGATACGCCGCCAGCGCATAGACGACGTTCATTGCCACCATGACCAGCGGCACCAGCGCGACGGGAATGCCGCCTTGCTGTGCACGCAGGACCAGGAAGGCCTCGGAAAAGCGTGCCAGGGTGAAGACCGCGCCGATCATCACCACCCACCAGTACGCGCCGTTCAGCCGCTGGAGGTTGTCGCGGCGGATGGGGTTGGTGCGGCGCGCGCCGTTGTGGGTCTCGGGCTCGCGCAGGCCAAACATCAGCAGCGCTACTGACAACAGCGCCGGCACGACGGCCACCCAGAACACGGCGCGAAAATCATCAGCCCACAGCAGCATCAGCCCGACGGCCAGAAGTGGCCCCAGAAACGCGCCCACGGTATCGAGCGCTTGCCGCAACCCGAAGGCCGCGCCGCGCAGCGCAGGCGGGGCAATGTCGGCGACCAGCGCATCGCGCGGCGCCCCGCGGATGCCTTTGCCGAGACGGTCCACCAGGCGCGCTGTCAGCACAACGCCGGCCGTGGGCGCCATGGCGAACAGCGGCTTGGACAGCGCCCCCAGCGCATAGCCGAACGCCGCTAGGCCCTTGCGCCTGCCGAGGTAGTCGCTCAGCGTGCCGGAGAAGATCTTGACGATGAGCGCCGTCGATTCCCCCAGACCTTCGATCAAGCCGACCGACAAGGCGCTTGCCCCCAGCACCGACACCATGAACAGCGGCAGCAGGCTGTGGATCATCTCGGAAGCGATGTCCATCAGCAGGCTGACGCAGCCGAGCACCCAGATGCCGGCGGGAATCTGGCGCAGGCCGCCGGGCGGCTTTACATCGGTTGGGGAGGATGGCATGGCGGGTTGCGTTGGCTTGGTCGCGCGGGTCAGGCGAACGGCGCAAAGAGGCTGTTGAGATGGGCCCCGCTGGCGGCATCGCGTGCAAAGTTGAACGTGCCGGCGGTACGCAGTTCTTCCGCCGCACGCTGGAACGCGCCCATGGCCACGCGCATCAACGTGGCGCCCACACTGATGCGCTTGACGCCCAATTCAGTCAACTCGGCCACGCTCAGGTTGCCGTCGGCAAAGCCCATCAGCACATTGAGCGGGCGATCGATCTCGCGCAGCACCGTGGCAATCTCGTCGCGCGTTTTCAGGCCCGGAGCGTAGAGCACGTCGGCGCCAGCGTCCTGGAAGGCTTGCAGGCGGCGGATCGTATCGGCCAGGTCGTTGCGGCCGTGCAGGTGGTTTTCAGCGCGCGCGGTCAGCGTGAACGGAAACGGCAGAGAGCGTGCAGCCTCCACCGCGGCACGCACGCGTTCCACCGAAGCTTCCAGCGAATAGATGGGCGCATCAGCGCGGCCCGTGGCGTCTTCAATCGAGCCGCCGACGATGCCGGTGGCGCCTGCCAGACGGATCGTCTCCGCCACGGTTTCCGGGGCGTCGCCAAAGCCGTTTTCCAGATCGGCAGCCATGGGCACATCCGTGGCGGCGGCCAAATCGGCCACATGCGCGAGGATGGTGTCGCGGCCCACGCCATAGTCCGGCAGCCCGCGCGAAAACGCGAAGCCTGCGCTGGTGCTGGTCAATGCCTCGAAGCCGAGCGATGCCAGCAGCCGGGCCGAGCCCCGGTCCCACGGGTTGGGGATCACGAAGGTGCCGCTGCGTTCGTGCAGCGCGCGGAAGGCGTGGGCTTTTTCGATCTGGGTCGGCATGGGCTATCCGGTGTGAAGTGGAGGGGGGCAGGACTGCAATGCTGCGGCACAGGCGAGCGCATCGTCCAGGCGGTCATTGCCCCAGAACATCGCGTCGCTGACAAAGAACGTGGGAGCGCCAAAGATGCCACGAATCTGCGCGGCGTGCGTTTGCTCGCGCAGGCGCGGCTTGCTGGCGTCGGACTGCGCCTGCGCGAGGATCGCGTCGGCAGGCAAGCCGAGCGCCGTCAGTTCTTTGGCCAAAGCCTTGGGCGTGTGGATGTCGCGGTCCTGGGCGAAATTGCGCGGCGTGTCACGCAAGTTCGGATGCGCCCGGCGCATGCGTGGCCTGGGTTGTCGCTTCCGAGCAGATCCACGCGGCCACATCGCGCACGTCGCGGCGCGGGTTCGGCTCGGATTGGATCAGCCAATACGCATGCGTGTTGCGCACCCCAGGCGCAATGGTCGGTACGGTGACCAAGCGGCCGTCGGCCAGCAGCGGGGCGATCAGTTCCAGGCGCCCGAGCGCGATCCCCTGGCCGGCCACCGCCGCATGGATGATCTGGTCGTGCTGGTTGAAGCGCAGGACGGTGCGCGGTTTGGCGTGGCTCCAGCCCGCTGCAGCGAGCCAGTCTGTCCACTGGAGCCACGGGCGGCGCAGGTCACGGTCGTCAAAGTCGAGCAGCGTCAGGCCGCCAAGCGCCTCGGCGGAATCCAGCGAGCGCAGCCCCAGCGACGGATGCGCGACCGGTGCAACGGTCTCCCCAAACAGCCGGATGGCGCCGGGCGGTGCATCGCCCGGTGGGCAATACCGGATGGCGAGTTCGATGCCTTGGTTCCTCAGGTCGACGAGGCGATTGTTGGTGGCTACGCGCACGTCGATGTCGGGGTACTGCAGTTGGAAGCGCGCCAAGCGCGGCAGCAACCACAAGCCTGTGACGCCGATGCTCGCCGTGATCGTCACCGGCCGACGTTCGGCCGCCACGCGGATGGCGCCAATGGCGTCCTGCAACTGCTGCACGGCACTGTCGGCGCTGCGGAACAGGCGTTCACCCTCGGGCGTAAACGCGATCGAACGGTGCCCGCGCACCAGCAGCTTCACACCCAGCGCCTCTTCCAGCGCCGACACCTGCCGGCTCACGGCGGATTGCGTCAGGCACAGATCATCGGCCGCGAGCGTGATGCTCATGCGCCTGCCCACCGCCACGAAACCGCGCAGCAAGTCCAGGGAGGCCAACCGAACCAGGGGAGTCGACATGCGTTTTCCTCATGCAAGGCGTTCTCAAAGGTCAGTTGAGAACCCGGATATGGCGAAGTTTAATAAGCCATCAAGCGACATTCCAGCCAAATGCATATTCAGCACGCTTGCGAAGTGGGAATGTCACTCACACCGGAGAAAAAACGCTCATGACATCGAAATCTCTCACCCAATCGCCCTGGTTGCCGGTACTGGCCGGCGGGGCGGTGATCGGCCTTGCGCTGGGCATCCGCCACGTGCAAGGCCTCTTCCTCGTGCCGATCACCATGGGGCACGGCTGGACACGCGAAACCTTTGGCCTGGCGATCGCGTTGCAAAACCTCATCTGGGGCGCGGCACAGCCATTTGCGGGCATGCTGGCCGACCGCTACGGGGCCGCCAAAGTGGTAGTCGCGGGCATCGTGGTGTATGCGCTTGGTTTGCTGCTGATGGCACATGCGAATACGCCGCTGAGCTTCACGCTGTCGGCGGGCGGGCTGATCGGGCTCGGGTTGTCAGGCACGTCGTTCGGCGTGGTGTATGGCGCAATCAGCCGATTGACGCCGCCTGAGCGGCGCAGCTGGGCGCTGGGCGTGGCCGGTGCGGTGGGCGGTGTCGGCCAGTTCGTGATGGTGCCGACCGCACAGGGCTTGTTGAGCACGGTCGGCTGGGTGACGGCGCTTGTGGTCATGGCGGTGGTCATGGCCATCTTCTTGCCGCTTGCCGCGCCGTTGCGCGAAAAAACGTCTACTGCTGCCGCACAGGAAGCGCACCAGAGCATGGGTTCGGCCATTCGCGAGGCCTTTGCCCACCGCGGATTCTGGCTGCTGAATCTCGGTTTTCTGACGTGCGGATTCCAGCTCGCCTTTATCGGTGCGCACATGCCGGCGTACCTGCTCGACAAAGGGCTCACCGGCCGACACGGCATGGTCGCGCTGGCGCTGATCGCTGCCGCCAACATCGTCGGCACGTATTACTGCGGCGCGTTGGGCGGGCTGTTCCGGCGCAAGTATCTGCTGTCGTTGCTGTACCTGATTCGCACGGCGGCGATTGCGCTGTTCATCCTGCTGCCGCTGTCGCAGGCAACGTTGTATGCGTTTGCCATCGTGATGGGCTTGTTGTGGCTGGGCACGGTGCCGCTGACGAACGGGCTGCTGTCGCAGGTGTTTGGGGTGCGCTATATCGGCACGCTGTTCGGCTTCGTGTTCCTTGGCCACCAGATTGGCGCGTTCCTGGGCGTGTGGTTGGGCGGCGTGGTGTACGACCACCTGCATTCTTACGACGCGATCTGGTTTGGTGCGATGGCGCTCGGCGTGGTGGCCGCGCTGCTGCATTGGCCGATCGATGATCGCCAACTCGCGCGCACGCCGCTGGCGCAACCGGCATGAACGCGCGACTGAAACGATGGGCGGCATGGGCGCTGGCGGCGGCCGGCGGCGCCTTCATTTTTGCGACATGGCTGACGCCAGAGGGCGCTTTTTCCTTTGTGACGCTGGCGTCCTTCTGCGGGTAGAGCGGCGTAACAGCCCAATTTGTGAAACAATGTCGGGTTAATCACTAGTGGGCACTGGTACGGTTTGCGCGGGAATGACGTCGATTTTGCGGCGTTCTCCTGTGAATGCCACCGTTCAGACATGACTTACGCCGTTAAGGAAATTTTCTACACGCTGCAAGGCGAAGGTGCCAACACCGGCCGTGCAGCTGTCTTCTGCCGCTTTGCCGGCTGCAATCTCTGGAGTGGGCGCGAAGCCGATCGCGCTACTGCCGTCTGCCAATTCTGTGACACCGACTTCGTCGGTACGGACGGCACACAAGGCGGCAAATACGCCACTGCCAACGCACTCGCCGATACCGTTGCCGCCGAATGGCCGGCCAACGCCGCGGGCGGCAAGCCGCTCGTCATCTGTACCGGCGGCGAGCCGCTGCTGCAACTCGACAAGCCTCTGATCGACGCGCTGCACGCACGCGGCTTCGAAATCGCCATCGAGACCAACGGCACCATCGCCGTGCCGGAGGGCATCGACTGGGTGTGCGTGAGCCCCAAGATGGGCTCCGAACTCGTTGTCACGCGCGGCGACGAGCTGAAGGTGGTGATTCCGCAAGACGGACAGGACCTCGACGCATACGAACGGCTGGATTTCCAGCATTTCTTCCTGCAGGCCATGGACGGCCCGCTTGCCCGGCAGAATACGGCGCTCGCCGTTGAGCTGTGCCAGCGCCGACCGCGCTGGCGCCTGTCGCTGCAAACCCATAAGATGCTGGGCATCCGCTAAGGCGGGCCGCAGCACTTTGTCTCCGGTTTTCTGCCGGTTCCAGCCGTTTCGCGGCGCCTGCTGCCGCCACCTTGTTCCATGACCAAGACCGTTTCCATCACGCGCCGGCTCGAATTCGATGCCGGCCACCGCATCCCGAGCCATGCCGGCCAGTGCCGCAATCTGCATGGGCATCGCTACCAGCTCGAACTCACGCTCACCGGCGAAGTCCTGCACAACGACAAGGCTGCCGACGACGGCATGATCCTCGACTTCGGCGACGTCAAGCAGCTCGCTAACAAGCACCTCGTCGATCTGTGGGACCACGCCTTCCTCGTCTATCGCGGCGATACCAAGCTGGTCGAGTTCCTGAACGATATGGAAGGCGGTCATAAGACCGTCGTGCTGAACGACGTGCCCACCGTCGAGAACCTCGCGCAGATTGCGTTCGACATTCTCGAGCCGGTGTTTCGCAACACATTTGGGCACCATCTGCGCCTGTCCAAGCTCGTGCTGTACGAAACCCCGAATTGCTGGGCCGACGTGAAACTCGCGCGCCCGCACGAGCAGGATTGATTCGACAGCGCCGGATCGCATGACCACACCGCATGTCCTCACCCCGCCCGCCGACATGTCCGCCCATGAGCGCGACGGCTACTGGATGCAGCAGGCGCTCGTACAGGCCAAGTTCGCGTGGGGGCAGGGCGAGGTGCCAGTGGGAGCCGTGGTCGTGCGTGGCAACGAAATCGTCGGCGTCGGCTACAACGCCCCGATTGGCACGCATGACCCATCCGCGCATGCCGAGATGCGCGCCCTGCGCCAGGCCGCAGAGAACCTCGGCAACTATCGCCTGCCCGATTGCGAAGTCTTCGTGACGCTGGAGCCGTGCGTGATGTGCGCCGGCGCCATGCTGCATGCCCGCGTGGCGCGCGTCGTGTATGGCGCGCCCGACCCCAAAACGGGTGCCGCCGGCAGCATCCTCGACCTGTTTGCCGAGACGCGGCTGAACCACCAGACCACCATCGCCGGCAGCGTGCTCGCGCAGGAATGCGGCGACATGCTGCGCGCATTTTTTGCCGAGCGCCGCGCGAGCCAGAAGGCCGCACGCCTGGCGTCCACCGAACCCGACGAATCCGCCACATGACCACTGTCCGCCTGATTGCGCCTTCCGGTTATCCGAACGATGCGGCCATTGCCGAGCGCGGCGTGGCGGCGTTGGAAGCGCAGGGCTGCACGGTCGTCAACCTTGAATGCCTGAGCCGGCAGCATCAGCGTTTTGCCGGTGGCGAACTTGCGCGGTTGGCTGACCTGCACCAGATCGGCACGGGTACTGACCAGGAAATCGCCATGGCCATCCGCGGCGGTTACGGCCTCACGCGCTTGCTGGACCATATCGACTTCATCGACATCGGTCGTCGCGCGCAGGCGACGGACGCCATCATTGTGGGCCACAGCGATTTCACCGTGTTCTCGCTGGCGTACCTGGCGGCCACGGGCGGCGTAACGTTTGCCGGCCCGCACGTGTGTTCGGACTTCGGGCTGGAAAACATCGACCCATTCATGGTCGAGCACTTCTGGGGCATTTTGCGCAGCCCGACCTATGCGTTGCGCGTGGATGTGCCGCAACCGAATGGTTGCGCACGGCCTGGCCGCTACGCTGGCACGCTCTGGGGCGGCAACCTGGCCATGCTGTGCAGCCTCATCGGCACGCCGTATCTGCCGGATATCCGCGACGGCGTCCTGTTTGTTGAAGACATCAACGAACATCCGTACCGCGTGGAACGCATGCTGCTGCAGTTACAGCAAGCCGGCGTGCTGGAGACGCAGCAGGCGCTGGTGCTGGGCGACTTCTCCGGCTATCGCACCACGTCGTACGACGCCGGCTACGATTTCGACGCCATGCGCGATTACCTGGCCGAACGCCTGTCGATTCCGGTCGTCACAGGCTTGCCGTTCGGCCATTGCCCGACCAAGGCGACGCTGCCGATTGGCGCACAGGCCAATCTGGATGTCGACGCCACGGGCTTTACGCTGCACTTGTCGGGGTATCCGACACTGAAGGCATAGCCCCCGGCCATCCCGGTCACGTCCGGGTGGTAAAATCTCCGGTTCCCCAAATGGCGAACGGCTAAGTGCTTGCCGCGTCAGATCACTGCTTTCCAAATCAAGGTTTCCACGTGCTTTCCACCGCCAACATCACCATGCAGTTCGGGCCCAAGCCCTTGTTCGAGAACATCTCGGTCAAGTTTGGCGAGGGCAATCGCTATGGCCTGATCGGCGCCAACGGCTGTGGCAAGTCGACCTTCATGAAGATCCTGGGCGGCGATCTGGAGCCGAGCGGCGGAAACGTGATGCTGGAGCCGGGCGTGCGCTTGGGCAAGCTGCGTCAGGACCAGTTCGCCTATGAAGACATGCGCGTGCTGGACGTGGTGATGATGGGCCACACCGAAATGTGGGCCGCCGCGCAGGAGCGCGATGCCATCTACGCCAACCCGGAAGCGACCGACGACGATTACATGAAGGCCGCCGACCTGGAGGCCAAGTACGCCGAATACGACGGCTACACCGCCGAAGCGCGTGCGGGTGAACTGCTGATGGGCGTCGGCATCTCGACCAGCCAGCATCAGGGCCCGATGAGAGACGTTGCTCCCGGTTGGAAGCTGCGTGTGCTGCTGGCGCAGGCGCTGTTCTCGAACCCGGACGTGCTGCTGCTGGACGAGCCGACCAACAACCTCGACATCAACACGATCCGCTGGCTGGAATCGGTGCTCAACGAGCGCAATTCCACCATGATCATCATTTCCCACGATCGCCACTTCCTGAACTCGGTCTGCACGCACATGGCCGACATGGACTACGGCACGCTCAAGGTCTACCCGGGCAATTACGACGACTACATGGAAGCCTCCATGCAGGCGCGTGAACGCCTGCAGGCCGCCAACGCGCGGGCCAAGGAACGCATCTCCGACCTGCAGGACTTCGTGCGCCGCTTCTCGGCCAACAAGTCCAAGGCTCGCCAGGCCACGTCGCGCCTGAAGATGATCGACAAGATCAAGGTGGAAGACATCAAGCCGTCGTCGCGCCAGAACCCCTTCGTCCGTTTCGAGATGGAGAAGAAGCTGCACAACCTGGCGGTGGAAACCGATAATGCACGCAAGACGTACGACCGCAAGATTTTCGATGGCCTGACCATGGCCGTGCGCGCGGGCGAGCGGATTGCCATCATCGGTGAGAACGGTGCGGGCAAGACCACGCTGCTGCGCTGCCTGCTGAACGGCGCCGTGAAGACCGGCGTACAGCGCGGCATCGAGGTCGACGGTGGCGCCGTCAAGTGGGCCGAGAACGCCAATGTCGGCTACATGCCGCAAGACACCTACGAAGAATTCCCCGAAGACCGCGACCTGATGGACTGGATGAGCCAGTGGACGCAAGCCGGTGACGATGACCAATCGCTGCGTGGCACGATGGGCCGCCTGCTGTTCTCGGCTGACGACATCAAGAAGAGCGTGAAGGTGCTTTCCGGTGGCGAGAAGGGCCGCATGATCTGGGGCAAGCTGATGCTGGGCCGTCACAACGTTCTGGCACTCGACGAGCCGACCAACCACATGGACATGGAATCCATTGAGTCGCTGCAGATCGCGCTGGACAAGTACGAAGGCACGTTGATCTTCGTGTCGCATGACCGCGAGTTGATTAGCGCCCTGGCCACGCGCGTAATCGAAGTGCGCCCGGACGGCACGCTGACCGATTACCTTGGCACCTACGACGAATACCTGCAGAGCCAGGGCGTCGAAGTCTGAGCGCTGATCCTCTGACGTGATCAAGGGGCCGCCGATGTGCGGCCTCTTTTTTTTTCGGCCGGCTTTGCAAGGCGAACACGCGTTGTCCGATCTTGATCGGCGCTTCGCGTGCCGCTCGCCAAGGCTGCGTTGACAGTACCTCCTCCCGATCCCAGAATGCCTTGGCCGAACGCCGCACCTGCATCCCTGCCGTTGCGTTCAGCGCCAGCAAAGAACAATCAAAACATATGAGGAGACTCACGTTGAAAAACGTACTGACATTGCTGTCGACAGCCGCACTGGTGCTGATGACGTCTGCACACGCTGCCGAGCGCCTGCCAACCATTCCGCCGGACAAATACGACGTCGAACAGGCCAAGGCAGCGCAAGACTTTCAGGCTGCGCGCAAGGTGCCTGTATTCGGGCCGTTCGAGCCCCTGATGCATAGCCCGGAGGTGATGAGCCAGACCCGGGCCATGGGCGACTATCTGCGATATCACTCCGCCATCGGCAACACGCTGAGCGAATTGGTCATCCTCATCACTGCGCGGGAGTGGAGCCAGGATTACGAGTGGTACGTGCACCATCCGATCGCCCTGAAGGCGGGCATCAAGCCCAGTATTGCCGATGCGATTGCCGATGGCCGCCGCCCCACCGGGATGAGTGATGACGAGGAGATCGTCTATGACTTCACGACCGAACTGATCCGCAACAAGCGCGTGGCCGACGGGACCTATGCCAGGGCGGAAAAGCGGTTCGGCAATAAGGGCATCGTAGACATGACCGGTATCTGCGGTTACTACACGCTGCTCGCCATGGAAATGAACGTGGCGCAGTATCCGGTGCCGAAAAATACCGCCAAGCTCGCGCGTTTCCCGGAGCACTGACCGCCGTGCAGCCGAGCGAGGACTACGCATCAGCTTTGATGCCGCGCAGGGTGAGCATCGATTCTTTGCCGTAATCAGGGGGCCGCCTATGTGCGGCCCCTTGCTTTTGGTTTTCACCGCAAGCGGCAGACGCGCCACCAAGGTCGGTCATCTATGAAAAAACCGACTGGATTCCATGATTTTTTATCGCCATCAGAATTCATTGCCGTCGCTACACTGGGGCTGCATATCACAGTGAACAAGCCGAGAGCTGCGGATCAGGCGCCGCGCGTCACACCAAGAAGCGCCAAACGCAGGCCCGGCGAAGTACCCAGGAGACGAAATGACCTCTGATATCGGCGGCCGCATTCGGTTGCAATCCCTGCTGGACAAAGTGGTGTCTGCGGACGAAGCCGCAGCCCTGATCCGCGATGGCATGACGGTCGGCATGAGCGGTTTCACCCGTGCAGGCGACTGCAAGGCCGTGCCGTTTGCCCTGGCCCGGCGTGCCGCGCACGAGCCGCTGCGCATTACCTTGATGACCGGTGCATCGCTGGGCAACGACATCGACAAGGTGTTGGCCGAAGCCGATGTGATTGCTCGCCGCTTGCCGTTCCAGGCCGATGCCACGCTGCGGCGCAAGATCAACGCAGGCGAGGTCATGTTCATTGACCAGCACTTGTCGGAAACCGTGGAGCAACTACGTTCGCGGCAGATTGCACCGCTGGATGTGGCGGTTGTCGAAGCCACGGCCATCACCGAGAACGGCGGCATCGTGCCGACCACGTCGGTGGGGAATTCCGCAAGTTTTGCGGTGCTGGCGAAGCAGGTGATTGTCGAGATCAACCTGAACATGCCCGCCAATCTGGAAGGGCTGCACGATATCTTCTTCCCGGTGCAGCGGCCCCATCGTCAGCCGATTCCGCTCATTGCACCGGAGCAGCGCATCGGCCTGCCGTATATCCCGATTGATCCGCGCAAGATCGCGGCCATCGTCATTACGGGGCAGGATGACAGCCCATCCAACGTGTTGCCGCCCGATGTGGAGACCAACGCCATTGCCGGGCATCTGAATGCGTTTCTGGCGCGCGAGGTGCGCACGGGCCGTCTTTCGCCCACGCTGCAGCCGCTGCAGGCGGGTATCGGAACGATCTCCAACGCGGTCCTGCATGGCTTTATCGACTCGCCGTTCCATGACCTCAAGATGTACTCCGAGGTCTTGCAGGACAGCTCCATCGAGCTGCTCGACTCGGGCAAGCTGGCGTTTGCGTCGGCTTCATCGATCACGCTTTCGCGCCCGGTCTACAAGCGGTTCCTGACGGAACTCGAGCGCTACAAGACGCGCGTGGTTCTGCGGCCGCAGGAGATCAGCAACCACCCGGAAGTGATCCGCCGGCTGGGTCTGATCACCATCAATACCGCGCTGGAATGCGACATCTACGGCAACGTCAATTCGACGCACGTGGGCGGCACACACATGATGAACGGCATCGGCGGCTCGGGCGACTTTGCGCGCAACGCACATCTGTCTGTCTTTGTAACCAAGTCGTTGGCCAAGGACGGCGATATTTCGAGCATCGTTCCGATGGTCTCGCATGTGGACCACACCGAGCACGACGTGGACATCATCGTCACCGAACACGGGTTGGCCGATCTGCGGGGGCTGGCGCCGCGCGAGCGTGCTGTCCAGATCATCGGCAACTGCGCTGATCCTCGCTACCGCGAGCTGCTGCGCGACTACGTTGTGCGCGCGCAGCGGCGCGGCGGGCATACCCCGCATCTGCTGGAAGAGGCGCTGGCTTGGCATGTGCGCTTCCGCGATCAGGGCTCGATGGCCCCGGCAGATTCTATGGATGAGAGCCAGCCCCTGGAACCCGCTCTCAGCGCTTGAAGCGTGGGCGCCGCTGCTCAGGCGCCCAGCACTTCCTCGCACGTCGCGAGCCACGCACGAGCGGCGTGGGAAAGATAGCGGCCCGGCGACCACAGGTGCGCGAGCGCCCATTCCATGTCGGGAGCGGTCAAGCGCGCCACAGCCAGCTTGTCACGGTTCGCAAGATTGGCCACCAGCGGCTGTGGCAAAAAAGTCGTGCCCAGGCCCGCTGCCGCCATCGAGGCGAGGAATTCCCAGTGCCCGCTCTGCGCAGCGATGTGCGGCTCGATGCGGGTTTCAAGAAAGGCCTGCCGCAGCTTGCGCGTGAGGGAGAAATCCTCAGCCAGCAACAGCAGCGGTTCGTCACGCAGCGCCGAGAGGCTGACGGTCTTGCCCTTGGCCCATTTCGCTTTGCGCGGTCCCACCACCCAGATCGGATACTTTGCAAACTGCCGCGTAGCGAGTTCGAGGCCGCTGTCGCCGGGCAGAACCGTGGCGCCGACCTCCAGTTCGCCGTTGGCTACCTGCTGTTCCACAGTTTTGCCGCCGTATTCGGCCAGGTTCAGCGCCAGGTTGGGATAACGCTGCCGAAATGCGCTTACGACGGGCGAGAAGAACAGGTTCACCATCGGCGGGATGCCGACCGTGAGTTCGCCCCGTCCAAGCGAAGACAGGTCGGCGACTTCAAGCGTCAGCCTGTGCACCACACCGAGCGTTTCCTGGCCGCGCGCGTACACGACACGGCCCACGTCGGTAAGCCGCACCTGCCTGCCTTCCCGGATCAGCAGCGGCTGCCCAACCTCGTTTTCCAGCTGACGCACCATCTTGCTGATGGTGGATTGTGTCACCGAGAGCGAACTCGCCGCTTGGGTGAAGCTCTGCAGCCGCGCGGTTTCGACGAAGTAACGAAGGGCTCGGATATCGATGGGCATGGGCGGTCCTCAGCCATGAAGCACGCGAATGGGATTCGCCATGGTAATGAAGTTTTCCCATTCCGCGACGCGGTGACCTCAAGATCTGGTGGACGCTCGCATTCAACGGCGCTCAAAAAAAAGGCGGCTAACGCGACCGCCTTTCATGCTCGCCCGGATACGTCGCTGTCAGCCTTTCGCCTCGTCGATCAGCAGATCCAGCTGGGCGATCACGTTGCTGGTCTCGGGCTCGCCGCGCGTTTTGCTGAGCGCGGCCTTGAGCGTGTCGCGCAGGGCGACGAGTTCGGTGATGTTGCCCGCTTTCTCCACTTTCATCTCAAGCAGATAGCCGCGCAGGCCGAGATACCGGCTGATGGTTTCGGTATAGAAGCGGTAGAGGCGTTGATAGCCTTCGGCGGCCGGCTCTTTAGAAGTCGCTGCAGATGCGGGGGTCGCCGCCTCTGCAGTTGCCGCAGAGGCGGTGGCCGATGCCGCCTTCACGGTAGCGGCCCCGGGCACGTGCGTGCGGATATATCCGGCGTTCTCGAGCTCGTCGAACACGGCTTGCGTCATGCCCAGAGGTTGCAGCTGGACGAGGATGTCGTCGCAGGTTTTTTCGCCGTTGATCATCAGAAGGACCGCGCGGTGACGCTGGTCGAGGTGATTCGCACGTGTGCGGATCTCGTCCTGACCTTTTTCGGTCTTCTGGTAGATGGTGGTGGTCATGCTGTCTCCCTCGGCCGGCGCGTCTGCAGCGCGCGCTCTGCTGGCTCTACAATAGACCGATCATAACCGCCCGGGGGCGACGTGGGCCTCAGTCGCAACCCGGATAGCACAACGCGCAAATCGCGCATCCACCAGAGCGAGACGACCAACGATGCAGCAACGCGACAAGCTTTTCATCAATGGCAAGTGGGTGGCGCCGCAGGGCAAGGGCGTCATTGAAGTGATTCATTCGGCCACCGAAGCCGTCATGGGAACCATTCCCGAAGGCAGCGCGGCCGATGCGGAAGCCGCCGTGGCAGCGGCGCGCGCCGCATTTGATGACTGGGCTGCCACGCCCGTTGCCAAGCGCGCCGAATACATCCAGAAGATTGCCGACGGCCTGCAGGCCCGCAGCGAAGAGCTGGCGCAGTTGATTGCCGGCGAAGTCGGCATGCCGATCAAGCTGGCGCGTGCCATCCAGGTGGGCGGCCCGGTCTATAACTGGGGCAATTTCGCCAAGCTGCTCAGCACGTTCGAATTTGAAGAGCACGTTGGCAACTCGCTGGTGGTGCGCGAGCCGGTGGGTGTGGTGGGCGCCATCACGCCATGGAACTACCCGCTGAACCAGATCACGCTGAAGGTCGCACCCGCGTTGGCAGCGGGATGCACGGTGGTGCTCAAGCCGTCGGAAGTGGCGCCGCTCAATGCCTTCGTGCTGGCGGAAGTCATTGAAGAAGCCGGTCTGCCGCCGGGCGTGTTCAACCTTGTCACCGGCTATGGCCCGGTGGTGGGCGAGGTGCTCGCCAGTGATCCGGATGTCGACATGGTGTCGTTCACGGGCTCAACGCGTGCAGGCAAGCGTGTGGCGGAACTGGCATCGCAGTCGGTCAAGCGCGTGGCGCTGGAGTTGGGCGGCAAGTCGGCATCGGTGATCCTGGATGATGCGGACTTGGCATCGGCGGTCAAGGGCACGCTGTCGGCGTGTTTCCTGAACTCTGGGCAAACGTGCTCGGCGCACACGCGCATGCTGGTGCCGCGCGCGAAGTATGAAGAGGTGAAGGCGCTGGCCGCGCAGTTTGCCGCCGCGTACGTGCCGGGCGATCCGGCGCAGGAAAACACGCGCCTCGGGCCGCTCATTTCTGCCGTGCAGCGCGATCGCGTGCTGGGTTACATCCGCAAGGGTCTGGAAGAGGGCGCAGAACTCATTACCGGTGGAGCCGACACGCCGGAAGGCCTGTCCACCGGTTTCTTCGTCAAGCCGACGGTACTTGGCAACGTCAAGACGACTGACACCGTGGCGCGCGAGGAAATCTTCGGCCCCGTGCTCACTGTGATCTGCTACGACGACGAGGAAGAGGCCGTCCGCATTGCCAACGACAGCATCTACGGTCTGGGCGGCGGTGTGTGGTCGGGCGACGAGGCGCGGGCGATTCGCGTGGCGCGGCGCATCCGCACGGGGCAGGTCAACATCAACGGCGGGCCGTTCAACATGCAGGCGCCGTTTGGTGGCTACAAGCAGTCCGGCCACGGGCGCGAGAACGGCAAGTACGGGCTGGAGGAGTTCCTGGAGTACAAGGCGATGCAGCTCAATCCTGCGAAGACGGCCTGATCGGCTGGGCGTGCCGCACCAATGAAAAACCCGGCTTCGGCCGGGTTTTTTGCGTTTGACGCTTGCGCCTACTTGCGACTGCCATCTGGGTTATAGCCCTGGGCCGTGCCTTCGGCAAGGATGCGGGTCCAGACCGTGTTGCGTTCTTCGTCCGTCATGAACACCCAGTTGCTGACCTCAAGCTGCGTGCGTCCGCAGCCTTGGCAGACTTCATCGAAGAGCGTTGAGCAGATGCCGATGCAGGGACTGTCTGGGCGGCCCAGCAGGGTGCTGTCGGAAGCACTGGTTGCGTCGTCTGGCATGGGGCTGAATGCGGTCGATTCGGTCATAGCCGCTATTTTACCGGCTTCGGCCGGTCGTCAGCTGCGCGCCGGGTTGCCAGTGCGCTGGCTGACATGATCGGCCGCGGCAGATAGCGCCAATGCTGAATTCACGAGCGCGATATGCGAAAACGCTTGCGGGAAGTTGCCAACGAGCCGTTTCACGCGGGGGTCGTATTCTTCGGCGAGCAGGCCGACGTCATTGCGCAAAGCCAGCAGCTTGGTGAAGAGCGCGCGAGCCTCGTTCTGGCGGCCTTGCAGGACGAGGTTGTCGACGTACCAGAAGCTGCAGGCGAGGAATACGCCTTCACCCTGGGGCAGGCCGTCGGTCACGGCTTCGGTGCGGTAACGGCGCACGAGGCCATCGACCAGCAGGTCTTCTTCGATGGCCTTGACCGTGCCCCGGATGCGCGGGTCGGATGCCGGCAGAAAACCGACGAGAGGCAGCATCAGAAGCGCGGCGTCCAGCTCATCGCCACCGTAGCTCTGCACGAAGCAGCCGCGCGTGGCGTTGTAGCCGTGTGCGCAGACCTCCGCGTGGATGCGATCGCGCACCGCGCGCCAGCGCTCTACCGGGCCGTCCACGTTGAATTGCTCGATGGTTTTGACGGCGCGGTCGAACGCCACCCATGCCATGACCTTGGAATGCGTGAAATGGCGCGAGGGCCCGCGGATCTCCCAGATGCCTTCGTCGGGCGTTTGCCAGACGCTTTCCAGATGTGTCATCAGCGCGACCTGCAGGCGCCACGAGGCTTCGTCGCCATCCAGGCCGCCTTTACGGGCGATGAAGAGGGCGTCCATCAGTTCGCCGTACACATCGAGCTGGAGCTGCATCGCGGCCGCGTTGCCCACGCGCACGGGCTGCGCACCCTCGTAACCGGGCAGCCACGGAACGGTCCATTCGCCCAGGCGGCGTTCACCGGCAATGCCGTACATGATCTGCACCTGGGCGGGGCTGCCGGCAATAGCACGTTCGAGCCACTCGCGCCAGCTGCGCGCCTCGTCATAAAAGCCGGCGTTCATGAGCGCGAGCAGTGTGAGGGTGGCGTCGCGCAGCCAGCAGTAGCGGTAATCCCAGTTACGCACGCCGCCGAGCTGCTCAGGTAGCGACGTTGTGGGCGCGGCCACGACGCCGCCGGTGCGGTGATACGTCAGTGCCTTGAGCGTGATGAGCGAGCGTTCGACGGCTTCTGTCCATTGGCCGGCACCGTGGCAGCGGCCAGACCACGCTCGCCAGCGCGCCTCGATGTCAACCTGGGCTTCAAGCGCGTCGATCGATGCCGGCAATGGCAGATGCGACGGCGAATGTGTGAGCACAAATGGCACCGCTTCACCTTCGCGTACGGTGAAATTCGCGACGGTGGAGAGGTTCTCGCCACGGATCGGGGCTGGGGTGCGCAGCGTCGTCATGTTGGGGCCGGCCACGGCCCGGAGCACGCAATCGGCCATGTCGCACGGGCCGTCAGCCGGCGCCCCCGTGACTTCGGACACGCGGCTGACCCACGGTATCGACGCGCCGTAGTCGAAGCGCAGCGTGAGGTCCATGCGCATGTCGACGGTGCCGGAGAGCCCCCGGACGATACGGATGAGGTCCGAGGTGTCGTCCCGGGCGCCGGCGGTGCCCGGCAGACGGGCGGTCATCAGGTCGGTCACGCTGGCGGAACCGGTGTCGGTCTCGAATATGGTTTCCAGCACGAGCGTGCCAGACAGGTAGCGCCGGCGCGTGGCGCGAGCCTCGCCTTGTGGCGCGATGCGCCATCGTCCGTGGTCCGGCGTGCCAAGGAGCGCGGCAAAACACGCGCCCGAATCGAACCGCGGCCAGCACAGCCAATCGATGGACCCGTCGCGCGAAACCAGTGCCGCGGTTTCGCAATCGCCAATCAACGCGTAATCTTCGATTTTTGAGGGCATTGCACTCCACTCCAAGCACTTCAACGAGGCCGTGACCATGCATGACAGCACCCGCATCCTGCTTGAATACAACGCCGGGCGTGATCCCGAAAGACTCACCCGAAAGCTGGATGCCATCGCCGCTGACCCGTTTTCATTCTTTCGCGGCACCAACAACCTGTATGCCGCGTCGCTGGCCGATGCCGCCTTGCTGCACGACGCGCCCCGCACGCTCGTCTGCGGTGACCTGCACCTTGAAAACTTCGGCAGCTTCAAGGGCGACAACGGTCTCGTCTACTTCGACATGAACGACTTTGACGAGGCACTGGCCGCGCCGTTCACAGTCGACCTGGTGCGCGTGCTGTCGAGCCTGCTGGTGGCGTCCTTTAGCTGGAAGCTGGCCGATGAAGACGCTCACAACCTGTGCCGGCGCTTTCTCGACACGTATGCGGCCGCGCTGGTTGACGGCAAGCCGCGCTGGGTCGAGCGGGCCACCGCCACGGGCATCGTGCGCAATCTGCTGCGGGGCCTGCGCAAGCGTAACCGGGCGGCGTACCTGGCTGACCGCACCGAGCGCAACGGCAACCAAGTCACCCTGCGCATTGACGGCCGACGCACTTTACGGGCAAGCAAGGAAGAGGCCCGCCGCGCGCGCCGCATTCTCGAGGCCTACGGCCAGCAGGGTAGCGGCCAGCGTTTCATTGCCATCGACGTCGCGCGGCGGATTGCCGGCACAGGCAGTCTCGGGCTTGAGCGCTATTCCGTGCTCGCTCGCCCCGAAAACGACCCCACCACGCTGCGCCTGATCGACATCAAGCTCTCCATCCCAAGTGTCTGGGACGATGTGCTGGGCGACGCCTGCAGCGTAGCCCCTTGGCGTAGCGAGGCCGGGCGCGTGGTCGATATCCAGCGCGTTTCGCAGGCCATTTCGCCCGCACTGCTGCGCGGCGTCGTCTACGGAGCCAAGGGCGAAAAGCCGAAATCGTATGTCGTCAAAAGCCTGCAACCGACCGCCGACCGCGTCGCACTAGGCTCGGGCAAGAACGTTGTCGCCAACCTGGACGATGCGCTGCAGACCATGGCGCGCGTAGCAGCGTGGTGTCATTTGCGCGGCTGTGGCCGACACGGCACCGATCTCGTCGAAAAGGTGCAGGACTACGCGGCTGGCACAGCGTGGCGCAAATCGGCGTTGAAGCTGGCGGCGCATGGCAAAGACGTGTCGCTCAAGCAATGGGCTGAGTTTGCTGAAGATTATCGGCAGGCGCGCGGTGGCAAGTCCGCTTAAATGCGCGGTGTAAGTGCGCGATGGCGCGCCGTTGACGTCGGGCCCGTGACTACTATTTGAAATCCCTCTGAGATTGCAATGAAAAACCTCGACAACCCCTCACATGATCGCGAGGTGGGCATCGCCGACGCGACGCAAGACACGACGCGCATCGACGACACCCGCATTGGCGCGGTGCGTCCGCTTATTTCCCCGGCGCTGCTGCTGGATGAGCTGCCGGTGCCTGCCGATACGCAGACGCTTGTCGAAGACACCCGCCGGGCCATCAGCAACATCCTGCACGGCCGCGACGACAGGCTGCTGCTCATCGTCGGCCCGTGCTCGATCCACGATCACGACCAGGCGCTCGATTACGCGCGCCGCCTCAAGGCTGCGGCCGATGCACTGAAGGACGACCTGCTGATCGTGATGCGCGTCTACTTTGAGAAGCCGCGCACGACGGTCGGCTGGAAGGGTTACATCAACGACCCGCGCCTGGACGGCAGCTTCCGCATCAATGAAGGGCTGCGCGCTGCGCGGCAACTCCTGCTCGACGTCAACGCGCTCGGTCTGCCCGCAGCGACGGAATTCCTCGACCTGCTGAGCCCGCAATACATCGCCGACCTCATCGCATGGGGCGCGATCGGCGCGCGCACGACAGAAAGCCAGAGCCATCGACAGCTTGCGTCGGGCCTGAGCTGCCCGATCGGCTTCAAGAACGGCACCGACGGCGGCGTGCAGGTTGCGTCCGACGCGATCATCGCGGCGCGCGCCAGCCATGCGTTCATGGGCATGACAAAGATGGGCATGGCCGCGATTTTCGAGACACGCGGCAACGACGACGCGCACGTGATCCTGCGCGGCGGCAAGAGCGGGCCGAACTACGACAGCGCGCACATCGAGGCGACCTGCGCGGCGCTGCGTGCGGCGAAGTTGCGCGAACAGGTGATGGTCGACTGCTCGCACGCGAATTCGAACAAATCGCATGAACGGCAGATCGACGTGGCGCAGGATCTCGCGCGGCAACTGTCGCAGGGGGAGCGCCGGATCGTCGGCGTGATGGTGGAAAGCAATCTCGAAGCGGGCCGCCAAGACCTGAAACCGGGCGTGCCGCTCAAGTACGGCGTGTCGATCACCGACGCGTGCCTGAGCTGGACGCAGACTGAGCCCGTGCTCGACATACTCGCCGAGGCGGTGCGGCATCGGCGCGCGTATTCGTACGACGGGTGATGTGACGGCGGCAGGTTCAGGCTTGTCGCCTTTTCCCTCTCCCTGACGTAGCTCGGCGTCTCACTACCATTTCACTGATGGCCAGCCGCTGCGTATGCGCATGCGGCTTGGTCCGGCATTGTGTGTCGGCGTCCTGCCCGCACGCTTCTCGGTGTCGTTCGTGGAGTGACACCGCAGCCCCTTTTCCAGCTTTCTTCTTTCCAGACCGCATCTCCCGCGCGGCGTGCACGTTGCGCGCGCACGCGGCCTGCCGGTGCTCATCCTGCGATCTCCAAATACTTTTCGGTTTTTAGGAGCGCTCCTATATGCGTGACATTTCTCAACACTGAGAATTTCACCCCACAGCGCGTATTTGCGCAGAAAACTCAGTAGGAAAAAACTGAAATGAGGCTTTGGAGATCGATGATTGGGAAAGGGTTGATTCAGCGCCGCACGCAAATGGTGAGAGCCACGGCGCTCATCGCGTTGGGTTTGACTATGGTGCCGGCCGACGTGGCTGCGGCTTACTTTACCGCATTTACCGGCTCGTATGCGCTTCCGGGCAGTCTCGCTACGGGGACAGTCGTCGCGAGGCGCTCTTATACGCCTACGCAACTCTGCGGTGAGACCAAATGCAGACTGCATCAATTCAAACTGATTACCATGGGAGCGGTCGATGTCGGCCTGCCTGCCACGACAGTTTCCACAAGGCTAACCGGATTGGCTATGCGGGTCATCGTGAATGGAAAACCTCAAACATTGATCGATAAGTGGAAAGACCAGCCGGTCATATTTTCCACGCCTGTTGAAGTGCAGTTGGTTAAAGATCCATACGTGGAAATCAAAAGTAGCACGGCGAAAGAGTTGGTTCACTCTTGGTTTTTCACGAAAACAATGACGGACAACACCGAGATCATTAACTACTTCAGCCTTGGTGATTCCACACTCACCAGAATTGAAGGAACGTGTTCCGTGCCAACCCAGACGGTGCAGTTGCCGCCAACCATTGTGAGGAATGTGGGCGGTCTCGGTTCAACATTTGGAACCCGTGAGTTCCAGATCAAGATCAATAGTTGCCCGAAGGGATACAACCGCGTCGGATACACGCTTGAGCCAATGGGCGGTGTGGCGGATGCGCCCGGCGTACTGCCGCTTGGCACTGATTCAACTGCAACGGGCGTGAAGATTCGCCTTACCGACCGTGACGGCGTTGCAGCCAAATTCGGCACGTCAATCAAGGTGGACGATTACAGCAAGACGACCGGCGGTTCATACGCGATCCCGATGCAGGCCTCATACCTCCAGACCGAAGCCGCGGTCACCCCAGGCTCGGTAAAGGGTGCGATCTCGGTACGGCTGGACTATCAATGATCTGATTGCCCGAGAAAGGCTGGCTCCAGTGATTCAAAAACCCGTACCGGGGCCGTGTGATCGGAGTTGGTACGTTGTCGCTGCAAAGCAAGAACAGCGTCGGAACCCCGTTCCCAGCGTACCGATCCAGGCGATCAGCGCATCTCCAATGCGCTCGACGCCGTGCTCCCTTGCCGCTGCGCGACAGATGTCAGCCGAGCAATTCTCGATTTTCACGCCAACTTTGGCCTTGACCCAGTTTTTGTTCTTATAGGAATTCTCCTATTTTCGTGGCATTCCAGAACATTCAGAGTCCCACCTTGGTCGTGCATTCATCCGACAGCGGAAGACTCTGGCAAAGCATTGCGCAATCACCGAGATGCACACTGAATTTCTATCAAGGTTGGCGCAAAAATAGTTGCGCAGAAAACCAAACCATCAGAACGAAATTATGTTTTGGAGATCAACGATTGTGAAACGATTGAGTAAGCGCCGCACGCAAATGTTGAGAGCCACGGCGTTTGCAATTTTAGGTTTGGCCATGATGTCGCGCGCCGAGGCTGTCGATCTTGTCGCATTTTCCGGCTCATATGCACTCCCAGGTGGCATGGCCGAAGGAACGGTTGTGGCGAGGCGCTTTTATACGCCTACGCAACTCTGTGGTGAGGTCCATTGCGAATTGTATAGTTTCCACATGCTCAGCGCTGGGGGGCGCGAGATACTGACTGGATCTGAGGTTGGCACAAAGTTAATAGGCTTGAGCATGCGTGTTCTTGTTAATGGAAAGCCTCAAGAAGTATTTACGAGTTCGAGCCCCTCGATCAAATTTTCCAGCCCCATGGAAGTGCAGTTGTTCAGAAACGACGGCGACGTCACTACCAGCACAACGAGCCGCAAAATTCACTTCACGCTCTACATGAGAGCAATGTCGAAACCCAATGACACTGTTATTGCCCAATTTCTCATCAATGACGCCACACTGACCAGAATCGAAGGAACATGTTCGGTGCCAAGTCAGACGGTAGAACTACCGCCCACCGTCGGACGGAGATTGGAAGGTATCGGTTCAACAGCCGGAGTGCGTGACTTCAATATCAAGGTCAACGGCTGCCCGAAGGGATACAACCGGGTCGGATACACGCTTGAGCCAATGGGCGGTGTGGCGGATGCGCCCGGCGTACTGCCGCTTGGCACCGATTCAACCGCAAAGGGTGTGAAGATTCGCCTTACCGGCCGTGACGGGCTCGCGGCCAAATTCGGGACGTCGATCAAGGTGGACGATTACGATAAGGCGACTGGCGGTTCATACATGATCCCGATGCAGGCGTCGTATATCCAGACCGACGCCGCAGTCACCCCCGGTACGGTAAAGGGCGCGATCTCGCTGCGGCTCGACTATCAATGACGGGAAGGGCGGGCTTTAGTGATGCATTCGCCTCTTCGCCCTTAAGTTAAAGGGGGCGTGGCCGATAGTGCTGAGGTAGCCGGCCGCCCGGCGCGATGGTCGCGCCCGCGTGAAGAGCCGCGCACGCCACTCTTGCCGCGCCCATGTCTGCTCGCCTGACCATCCGCACCCGCCTGGTGCTTTCGGTTTCGATTCTGTTTCTGCTTGCCTTGCTGATTGGCGTGGCAGGCCTGCTCGGCCTGCGCGCCGCCAACCATGCGCACGAGGAAACCTTCACCAATCAGTTTCCGTCTGCGCTCGCGCTCGGCGAATCCGATTTGAGCCTTACGCGCGCACGCACGGCCCTCGACAAGGCCATGCTGTATCCGAACGACAAGGGCGCGATGAAGTTGCTTGATCGTACCGAAGAGCTGATCGCACGCTCGGATGAAGCGTGGAAGAAATACCTGACGCTGCCCCGCAGCGAAGAAGAGGATCGCCTGGCCAAGGAAGTTGCCACCACGCGTGAGGCCGCAGCGGCCAGCCTGCGGGACATCATCAAGGCGCTGCGCACGGGCGACCGTGCGACGGCCGATGGCATCATGGAAAAGCGCGTGTCCAACGCCTTCCGCGATTCCAACGACAAAAGCCTGGCATTGAGCAAGAAGCAGCTCGGCTTTTCCAAGGCCAATTTCGACGAATCCCAGGAAGCCTACGCGCGTTTTCGCGTGATCGTGACGGCGGCCATTCTCGTCGCGCTGGTGGTGGCGCTTTGGTGCGCCTGGTCGTTGCTGCGTGCGATTGTGGAACCGCTGAACGCCGCGCTGGCCCAGTTCGACCGCATTGCCGCTGGCGACCTCACGCAGCCGGTGCGCATCGACCGCAGGGATGAAATGGGCCGGCTGCTGGAGGGCTTGGCCCGCATGCAGGCCGCGCTGACCGACACGGTGCGCCGCGTGCGCACGGGCTCCGAATCCATCGGCGCCGCCACCAAGCAGATTGCCGCGGGCAATGCAGACCTGTCGCAACGCACGGAAGAGCAGGCCAGCTCGCTGGAAGAAACCGCTTCCAGCATGGAAGAGATGACCTCCATCGTGCGTCAGAACGCGGACAACGCCCGCCAGGCCAGCCAACTGGCCGACAGCGCATCGGAAGTCGCGAGCCAGGGCGGTGCCGTGGTGACCGACGTGGTGGCGACCATGCGCGAGATCAGCGCGTCGTCGCGCACGGTGTCAGAGATCATCGGCGTGATTGACGGCATTGCATTCCAGACCAACATTCTTGCGCTCAATGCCGCCGTGGAAGCCGCCCGTGCCGGCGAGCAAGGCCGTGGCTTTGCGGTGGTGGCCGGTGAGGTGCGCAACCTCGCTCAGCGCAGCGCCGCGGCCGCGAAGGAAATCAAGGAAATGATCGAGGCGTCGCTCTCAAAGGTCGAGACAGGCAGCGCGTTGGCCGAACGTGCAGGCAGCACGATGGAAGACATCGTGTCGTCCATCCGCCGCGTGACCGACATCATGGGCGAAATTGCCGCCGCCTCGAACGAGCAAAGCTCCGGCATCGAACAGGTCAACAAGGCCGTCACGCTGATGGACGAAGCCACGCAGCAGAACGCAGCGCTGGTGGAGCAGGCTGCCGCAGCGGCTGAATCGCTGGAGGAGCAGGCCCAAGCCTTGAACGCCGCCATCGCCGCATTCCGCCTCGCCTGATATTCGCCCCGTCGATGCACGGGGCCCGCTAAAGACTTAAGACTTGCCTTGAACGCGGTTTCGGTTGATATAACCGACTGGCCCATTCAAGGAGTCGCTTCATGCCGTTCATCATTGCCGCGCTCGCGCTGGTTGGTCTGCTGATCTACGGTGCAGTCCGGCTGTATGCAGGCGTTGCCGCGGCTTACGGCGCGTTGTCGGGCAGCGCGGCGGTGCTGCTTGCCGTTGCGCTGCTGGCCGGGGCAGTCATCACCTTCATCCGACGTTACCGCGCCGTCCATGGCGTGAGTGTGAAAGGGCAGCGGATTGTGTCGCTCAGCGCAAGCTGGGGCCAGGTCGCCGTTGACGCCGAACAGAAACGCGGGACGCTGCGGTTGCACGGGCAAAGCGCGCGCTTTCTCTTCGCCGATATTGCCGGCGCTGATGCGGTTGAACGCGAAGGTGCCTGGGCTTTGGCGCTGCGTCTGAAGCATCAGGCGCAGGCAGATTGGGCGATCCCGATGCGCAATCGCCAGGAAGCAAAACGTTGGGCGAAGATCTTTGCGCTGGCGGCGAGCCAGGAGCTTTGACCGGCGCGTCGACCCGCTTATTCCGTCGTACTCGGATTCCAGAACGCCTGGGCCACGTGCGGCTGCGATTGCAGCGACGCAACGATGCGGTCCAGCTCGGCCGCATTCACGGCGGTCGACATCAGCATCGCTTCAATTTCTACGTGGTCGTCGCCAAAGGGCTCGACTGACAGGTCGCTGACGGGGTAGCGAGCCTCTTCAAGCAGGCGTTCCAGATCGGCCAGGGCTTCTTTCTGGCGCTCGCTGGTGGAGATGACACACATCGTGTACGTGACTTCGCTGGCCTGATTGTCCAGCGGCGTGCGGTTGATGCGGTCCACCACGGGCCGCAGCAGGATGTTGGAGGCCAGCACGAACAGCGTAATCAGAATGGCCTGGCCAACAAGGTCGGAGCCTGCTGCCGCACCCACAGCCGCCGAGCCCCACAGCGTGGCGGCGGTGTTCAGGCCGCGCACGTTCAGGCCTTCCTTCATGATGGTGCCGGCACCCAGAAAGCCGACGCCCGACACCACATAGGCGATCACGCGCGTGGTGTCCGATGCGGTGCCGATCTGCGCGGCCATGTCGACGAATGCCGATGCCGCCACCGCCACCAGCGCGTTGGTGCGCAGCCCAGCAGTCCGCTGTCTGACCTGCCGCTCGAAGCCGATCAGCGACCCAAGCGCAAAGGCCGAGGCAAGGCTCACGAACGAATCCACCAGCGTGGCGACATTGAGATGGACGAGGGCTTGCAGCGTCATCGGCGGCTCCTTGTTGTGGTGACCGGAGTCTTGGTGAAGGGCGCCGATGGTTATAGCACGGCGCCATGACACGCCGTGCGAGCCGAGGAGGCCGGACGGCTACTTATAGTCCCACTGCATCTGCTCGGGGATCGGCACGGCGTCCGACGTCTCCAGGCAGCGGTCGAGGTAAGCGAGCAGGGAGCGCGGCTGAAAACCGGTCTCCTGCACCAGCCGCGTGTTGTCGAACACGTAGCTCATGCTGGCGAACTTGGCATACAGGTGGATGCAGCGCGCGACCAGTCGCACATTGCCGTCGCCCGTCAGGCTCAGGAATTTACGCGCCAAAGCTTTCTCGGCGATTTTTTCCTGATACACGTAGCCGGCCAGCGCCTGGGCATCTTCTTCCGGCGTCTTGCAACGCTTGAAGCGCGGGTACAGCGTTTCGATGCGCTCGGAGTTCGCGTCGCCGGCGCTGATGTGATACAGGTCGTGCGCCAGCGTGGGCTTGGTCGACAACTGCACGATGGCCTCGGCGCAGTCGTCCACGGGCAGGATGTCGACGCGGTCGGACAAGCGGCAGCTGAATGTCTCCAGCAGCGCCACCATGCGCAGCATCCAGAAAATACTGCCCGAGGGCTCGCAACCCAGCGTGCTATGACCCACCACGATGGACGGCCGCACCACCACCAACGGCAGTTCGGGCACGTCTTCGCGAAGCTTCAGCTCGGCCATGCCCTTGGAATACGTGTAAGGCACCGCGTGCTGCTCCAGCGGGGGGACATCCCAGCTTTCGCTGACATGGCGATCCGCCAACTGGCCGCACGACATGGCCGTGCCGATCTGCAGGAATCGCTTCAGGCGTTTGCCCTGCGCCGCCAGTCGGCCCAGCGCCAGCACGCCCTCCACGTTGGTTTCCCACAGCGACGGGTGGTTCGAGAACGTTGCCAGCGCCGCGCAGTTGATGATGATTTCCGGATCGCCCAGCTTGGCGGCACCGGCTTCGCGCAGGTCGAACGGCACGATCTGCGATTCCTTAATGCCCTCCAGCGTGCCCTGTGCAAACTCGAAGCGGCGCAGGTTGCTGCGCAGCCGCGCCAACCCTTCTGCGGGCGTGTCGCCGCGCACGGCAAAGCGTGTGTCGGCCAGCAAACCTTTGGCTGCCAGATTGGCGGCAATGGCGCCGCCTACGAAACCGGTCGCACCGGTTAGCAAAATACTCATGCGAGAAAACTTGAATCCCTTGGGTGGCAAAACGGGCGACCAACCCGCTTGCAAACAACACTGCCGCTGCCGCACCGGCGAGGCGCGTATCGGCAGCACGCTCGAGGCAGGGAGGGGCAAGTCGTGCCAGATGAAGCCGCGCACACGAAACGGGGTTCGCGGGCCGCAAGATTCGCGTGACGCGATGCGGCCGAAACCTGCGCACAATCAGCGATTTATAAGAATGTAACCTTTCAGGTGCCTTTCAGCACCCCATTCCATCAGAGGGTTGACTCAAGTTTGCGGCACTGCGCAGCTCGACGTGGCATTGGCGGCAATCTCGCGCGCGGCTTTGGCGCCTTCAACTTGCAGGATGGTCGGCAGCGATACGCCGTTCTTGGCGGCCGTCACTTCGGCCAGGATCGAGATGGCGATTTCCGGCGGCGTGCGGCTGCCGATGTAAATGCCGACCGGCCCATGCAGGCGCGCCAGCTCGGCATCGCTCAGGTCGAATTCCTTGAGCCGCTCCCGGCGGTTGGCGTTGTTGCGGCGGCTGCCCAGCGCGCCAACGTAGAAGGCGGGCGTCTTGAGCGCTTCCATGAGCGCGAGGTCGTCGAGCTTGGGATCGTGCGTGAGGGCGATGACGGCGCAGCGCTCGTCGAGCTTCATGGCCATCACCGTATCGTCGGGCATGGTGCGGACCATGGCCACGCCAGGGATCGACCACTCTTCGCTGTATTCCTCGCGCGGGTCGCAGACGGTGACCTGGTAGTCCAGCCCCACGGCGATCTGGCACAGGTAGCGCGAGAGCTGTCCCGCGCCGATGACGAGCATCCGGTAGCGCGGCCCGTGAATCGTCACGAGGCGCGCTTCGTCAAATTGCAGGCCATCGGTGACGGTGGCGTGCTGCAGCGTCGAGGCGCCGGTCGCCATGTCGAGCGTACGCGCGACGAGCTGACCGGCCTCCACGGCGCGCAGCAAGGCTTCGATCCCGCTGGAGGCGTTCAGGGGCTCAAGCACGAGTTGCAGCGTGCCGCCGCAGGGCAGGCCAAAGCGGTGCGCTTCTTCAGCGCTGATGCCGTATTTGACGGCTTCGGGCTTGGTGTAATGCAGGCCTTCACGGCGCACGCGGTCGATGAGGTCATCTTCAATGCAGCCGCCTGAAACCGAGCCGATGACCACGCCGTCATCGCGCAGCGCGAGCATTGCGCCTTCGGGCCGCGGCGACGAACCCCACGTTTTGACCACCGTGACGAGCAGCACGCGCCGCCCCTGTTTCAGCCAGCGCACGCTGGTTTTCAAGACTTCAAGATCGACGCTGTCCATGATGCGTTAGCGGCGCTTTCGCGCGCTGTGTGTCTGTTGCGGGGAATGCACCGATTATGCCCCGTGGTGCAAAAACAGGTAGGCGGCCGCCACGGCCACCAACGCCACGATGATCCACGGCCATGGGTTACGCGGCTGCAGCGCCGGGCTGACGTTGGGGGCGGCGCCCGGCGGTGCGCCATGAGCCTGCAGTTGGCCGGCCGCGAGGTCGGGAATTGCCTGCGTGGCCGGCATGCCGTCAACGGGCGGCGCGGCCTGTCCGTCGGCGCCGGCCGTATCTGCGGGGCCGAATTCGGCCGCAAAACGCTGGAAGAACTCGTCGGCCAGCTTGCGTGCAGCACCGTCGATGAGCCGCGAGCCGACTTGCGCAAGCTTG
Organism: Ralstonia chuxiongensis; assembly: GCF_024158925.1. Classification (NCBI taxonomy): domain Bacteria; kingdom Pseudomonadati; phylum Pseudomonadota; class Betaproteobacteria; order Burkholderiales; family Burkholderiaceae; genus Ralstonia; species Ralstonia chuxiongensis. Next base: position 36,400 of record NZ_JAMYWC010000005.1, read on the forward strand.
CCGCCCACCTGCGCGGTCGCGGTGTAAGAAAGCCGCGTGACCGTGGGGCCTTCGGGCGTGAGTTGCACCTGCGCGCTGCCTTTGCCGAAGCCGGCCGCGCCGCCCTGGCCGTCGAAATGCAGCGTGTAGCTGCGCGGCGGCGCCACATCGACCAGTTCCATGCGCCCCTTGAAGCGCGCCTTGACGGGCCCGACGGCGGCGGTCATAGCGACGTCGTAGGCGGGGTTGGCCGCTCCTTCGGCGGCGGTGATGCTCTCGCAGCCGGGAATGCAACGTTGCAGCACCGCTGGGTCGTTCAGCGCATCCCAGGCGGTCTGGAGTGGCACGGGCAAGAGATGGGTCTGGGTCAGTTCCATGGCGCGGTCGATCGGGCTGGGGTTGGGTGGCGGGGGTTGCGCGTGCGGCGAGCATGCGCCAATTCGTGCTCCAGCGCAGCCAGGCTGTCGAAATGGTGCGCCGGCACCATCACATTGACATGCGGCAGGATGGCCCGCACGCCACGTGCCCGCGGCTCAAAACCGGCAAAGCGCAGCAGCGGGTTGAGCCAGACGATGCGATGGGCAAAGCGCGCGAGACGCGCCATCTCGGTGTCGAGCAGGTCGATATGCTCATGGTCGAGCCCGTCCGTCACGAGCAGCACGGTGGCACGGCCGGACAGCGTGCGGCGCGCCCATTGGCGATTGAACTCTGCCAGCGCTGTGCCGATGCGCGTGCCGCCCGACCAATCCGGCACAAGCTGCGCGATGGCTTGCACGGCGACATCCGGATCACGCTCGCGCAGCTGCCGCGAGACGTTCGTCAGCCGCGTGCCGAACAGGAAGGCCTGGATGCGCTCGCGCGATTGCACCAGCGCGTGGCAGTAATACAGCACGGCGCGCGAATAGCGGCTCATCGATCCCGAGATGTCGAGCAGCAGCACCAGCGGCGGTGTGCGATCGACGGGCTGGCGGTATTTCCAGCCGGTCCATTCGCCGCCGGCGCGCACGGCCTGGCGGGCGGTGGCACGCAGGTCTGGATGGCGCCCGCGCGAGGCTGCTTTGAGCCGGCGCGTACGCTCCTGCGCCAGATGCACGCGCCGGCGGCGGATCATGTGTTGTAGCGTGCGCCATTCCGCAGCGTTGAGCGTGTCGAAGTCACGCGTGCGCAGGGCCTCGTTTGCAGAAAACGCCAGCGGCGCCACGATGTCATGGCGTTCGCCATCTGGCTTCGGGCCCGGCGGAAGGTTGGTCGACGGCTGCGCGCGCAGGGCATCGGCCAGGCGGTTGCTGCGCGCTGCGGGAATGCCGCCACGCACCTTGGGCAGCAACAGCGCGCGCAGCTTGCCTTCCCAGTCCGGATCGCGCCAGAACACGTTGAAGGCGGCATCGAACAGCGTGCGTTCGTCGGGATGCGAGACGAGCAGGGCAGACAGCGCGGCCTTTACGTCGTCGCGGCGGCCGATGTCGATATGGCTCAGGGCTTCGATGGCATCCACGGCGCGCGAGGGCGCCAGCGGCATGCCGGCGTTGCGCAGCAGCCGCACGAAATGCGTCACGTTGCGCGCCAGCATCGGGAGCTGCATCGGCACGGTCGCTTGCATGCCTTACTCCGGCAGCGCGGGCGCGGCCAGCAGTTGCTCGATGGTTTGCGTATCGACGCGCGCCAGGTCGTCCTGATACTTGAGCAGCACGCCCAGCGTGTCCTGCACGGACTGCGGATCAAGCTCGGTCACGTTGAGCGCCGCCAATGCGCGGCACCAGTCGATGGCTTCGGCAATGCCCGGCGCCTTGAACAAGTCGATGCCGCGCAGGCGGTGCACGAAATCGACCGCGCGCTGCTGCAGGCGGGCAGAGGTCTCGGGCGCACGCTGCGCCACGATCTGCAGCTCTCGTGCCTTATCGGGGTAGCCGATCCATTGATACAGGCAGCGCCGCTTGAGCGCGTCGTGCACCTCGCGCGTGCGGTTGGACGTCATGATGACCAGCGGAATCACCTGCGCGCGCACCGTGCCAAATTCAGGAATCGACACCTGGAAGTCCGACAGCAGCTCCAGCAAAAACGCCTCGAAGGGTTCATCCGCGCGGTCGATCTCGTCGATCAGGAGAACGCGCGGTGTCTCGGGATGGAGCGGGTCGGGTAGCAGCGCCTGCAGCAACGGGCGCTTGAGGAGGAATTCGTCGCGATAGAGCGTGTCGGCGCGCGGCTTCTCACCGGCGGCCTCGGCCAGGCGCAGCGCCATGATCTGGCGCGGGTAATCCCATTCATAGAGCGCGCTGGCGGTGTCGAGCCCTTCGTAACACTGCAGCCGCAGCAGCGACGTGCCGAGCAGCCCGGCTGCCGCCTTCGCCAGCTCGGTCTTGCCGACGCCGGGCTCGCCTTCGAGAAACAGCGGCCGCTGCATGCGCAACGCGAGGAACAAGGCCGTGGCCAGCTCACGGCTGGCGAAATAGCCCTGGCCCTGAAGTTGCGCGATGCAGTCGTCGATGGAATCGACCGGCATGCCGTTCCTTGGGCGTGCGCTCAATGGTGGTGCGCCAACGCCTGCTCAACCGCACGCGCCGTCAATACCGGAATGAGGTGCGCCCGATATTCCGGCGAGGCATGCAGATCGCCCACCAGATCATCGGCCGGCACCACCACCTTGCGAGCGGCTTCTGCGGTAAAGCTGGCTGCCAGCGCCTGCTCCAACGGCGTGCAACGGAACACGCACGGCGCCGCGCCCGTGACCGCCACCCGCACATTGTTGCCCTTGCGGCTGATGAACACGCCCACCAGCGCAAAGCGCGACGCGGGGTTGCGGAATTTCACGTAGGCCGCCTGGTCCGGCACCGGAAACTGCACCTCGGTGATGAGTTCGTCCGCAGCCAGCGCGGTCTCATACATGCCGAGGAAGAAATCGTCCGCCGCGATGTTGCGCCGCTCAGTGACGACGGTGGCGTTCAGGCCCAGCACAGCGGCCGGGTAGCACGCCGCCGGATCGTTGTTGGCGAGCGAGCCGCCGAGCGTGCCCATCGCGCGCACTTGTCGGTCGCCGATGCCGCCGGCCAGTTCCCCCAGCGCGGGCAGCATGCGAGCGATGTCCGCGTTGTCTGCCACATCGGCATGGCGTGTGGCTGCACCCACCGTAATCACACCGGGCTGCGTGCGAATGCCGGACATGCCCGGAATGCGCGTGACATCCACCAGCGTAGACGGCTGTGCCAACCGCAGTTTCATCGCGGCCAGCAGGCTCTGGCCGCCGCCAAGGTACTTGGCGTCGGAGTGCGTCTTCAGCGCGGTGACGGCGGTCTGGGCGTCGGTGGCTTTCTGGTACTCGAAATCGTACATGGTGGGCTCCTCTGCCTAGGCCTTGGCCGCTTGAATGGTTTGCCAGACACGATGCGGCGTTGCTGGCATCTGGATGTCCTTCACGCCCAGCGGCGCCAGCGCGTCGACGATGGCGTTGATCAGCGCCGGCGGCGAGCCGATCGCGCCGGCTTCGCCGCAACCTTTAACGCCCAGCGGGTTGTGCGTGCACGGCGTGCCCTTGGCGGTTTCCACCGTAAAGCTGGGCAGGTTGTCTGCGCGCGGCATGGCGTAGTCCATGTACGAGCCGGTCAGCAACTGGCCGTTCTCGTCGTACACGCACGCTTCCATCAGCGCCTGTCCGATCCCCTGGCCAAGCCCGCCGTGTACCTGACCCTCGACGATCATCGGATTGATGATGTTGCCGAAATCGTCCACCGCGACGAAGCGGTCGATGTGGACTTCGCCGGTATCAGGATCGACCTCCACTTCGCAGATGTACGCGCCGGCCGGGTAGGTGAAGTTGGTCGGGTCGTAGAAGGCGTTTTCGTCCAGCCCAGGTTCGAGCTTGTCGAGCGGGTAGTTGTGCGGCACGTATGCGGTGAGCGCGACTTCGCCAAAGGTCTTGGTGCGATCGGTGCCGGCCACGCAGAAGACGCCATCCTTGAACTCGATGTCCTCCGCCGACGCCTCCAGCAGATGCGCGGCGATTTTCTTGGCCTTGGCCTCGATCTTGTCGAGTGCCTTCATGATGGCGGAGCCGCCCACGGCAATCGAACGCGAGCCATACGTGCCCATACCGAACGGGATGCGCCCGGTGTCACCGTGCACGATCTCGATGTTGTCGATGGGCACGCCCAGCCGATCGGCCACCACTTGCGCGAACGTCGTCTCGTGGCCCTGGCCGTGGCTGTGCGAGCCGGTGAAGACCGTGACGGAGCCCGTCGGGTGCACACGAATTTCGCCGGCTTCAAACAGACCAGCCCGCGCGCCAAGGGCCCCCGCGATGTTCGACGGCGCCAGTCCGCACGCTTCGATGTAGCAGGAATAACCCATGCCGCGCAGCCGCCCCTTGGCGCGCGAGGCATCGCGTCGGGCCGCAAAGCCCTTCACATCGGCCAGTTCGATGGCGCGGTCCAGGCACGGCTCGTAGTCGCCGGTGTCATACGTCAGCCCCACCGGCGTGGCATAGGGGAAGGTGCGGATGAAGTTGCGGCGGCGCAGCTCAGCCGGGTCAACTTGCAACTCGCGCGCGGCAGTTTCAACGAGGCGTTCGACGACATACGTCGCCTCAGGCCGGCCGGCGCCACGATACGCATCGACGGGCGCGGTGTTTGTGAATACCGCTTTCACCTCGGCATAGATGGCTGGCGTCTTGTACTGGCCCGCAAGCAACGTCGCATACAGGATGGTTGGCACGCTGCTGGCAAACGTCGACAGATACGCACCCATGTTGGCCGTCGTATGCACGCGCATGGCGAGGAAATTGCCCTGTGCGTCGAGCGCCAGTTCTGCATGCGTAACGTGGTCGCGGCCATGCGCGTCGGTCAGGAAGGATTCGGAGCGCTCGGCCGTCCACTTGATCGGCCGGCCGACCTTCTTCGATGCCCACGTAAGCGCGACGTCTTCCGGGTACAGGAAGATCTTCGAGCCGAACCCGCCGCCCACATCCGGCGCAATCACGCGCACCTTGGCTTCGGTCAGGCCCAGCACGAACGCCGACATCAGCAGGCGCTCCACGTGCGGGTTCTGGTTGGCGACGTAAAGCGTGTAGCTGTCGTCCTGGCGCGAATAGCTGGCATTGACGGCGCGCGGCTCGATGGCGTTCGGAATCAGCCGGTTGTTGACGATGTCGAGGTGCGTCACGTGCGCGGCCTTGGCAAACGCCGCGTCGGTGGCGGCCTTGTCGCCGTGCCCCCAGGTGTAGCAGGTGTTGTTGGGCACGTCGTCGTGGACGGCGGTGCCGGCGGCATCTGCGGTGGCAGTGTTGACCACGGCGGGCAGTTCGTCGTATTCCACGTCGATCATCTCGACGGCGTCCTTGGCGATCTTCACCGATTCAGCCACCACCAGCGCGACCTGATCACCCACGTGGCGCACCTTGCCTTGCGCGAGCACGGGGTGGGGCGGCTCCTTCATCGGCGTGCCGTCAATGCTGTGGATGAGCCAGCCGCACGGCAGGCCGTTCACCTTGTCGGCGGCCAGGTCGTCGCCGGTGAGGACGGCCAGCACGCCCGGATGGTTGCGTGCGGCATCCGCATTGATGTGTTTGATGCGCGCATGTGCATACGGCGAGCGCAGGAATACCGCGTACGACTGGTGGGCCTGGACGACATCGTCCGTGTACTGTCCGGCGCCTGTCAGGAAGCGGAAATCTTCCTTGCGTTTGACGGACGCACCGATCAGGTGGCTGTTGGGTTCTGCGGGAGCGTTCATGGTGGTCTCCTCGCTCGGGTCAGGCGGCGTGGGCGCGCGCTGCGGCCAGGCTTTGCAGAGAGGCATCGTCGCCCTCAGCTTCAGCCATGGCTTCGGCACCGTGCATCACGGCCCGCACGATGTTGTGATAACCCGTGCAGCGGCAAAGATTTCCGTCGAGCTGCTCACGCACCGTGTGTTCATCGGGATGCGGGTGTTGTGCAACCAGCGCCGTGGCGGCCATCACCATGCCCGGTGTACAGAAGCCGCATTGCAGGCCGTGGCATTGGCGAAAGGCTTCCTGCATCGGGTGCAGTGTGCCGTCCTTCGACAGGCCTTCGATGGTGGTCACCTCGGCGCCGTCCGCCTGCACGGCCAGGATGTTGCAGGACTTCACCGCGCGCCCATTCATATGCACGGTGCAGGCGCCGCATTGCGCCGTATCGCAGCCGACGTGCGTGCCGGTCAGGCGCAAGTTTTCGCGCAGCAATTGGACTAGCAGGGTATGGGGTTCGACACTGACGGTGACAGGCGCACCGTTGACCGACAGCTTGAGGCTGATCGCCATGGGAGTCTCCTTGGGGGATGGGCGCCGGGTGCCATGCTGTGCGCCTTCGTTGCTGCGAAGATGCGCGCGTGGTCTCGATATCGGTGGTCGCGGCTCTACTCAGTAAAGCACAGGCGAACCAGAAGACAACCGCAGCGCGGTGAGCTGGTCGGAGGAAAAAGGGCGATGCTGCGGCACGCAGACAAAGCAAACAAATGCCGCAGAAATGACAAAGGGCCGGAATCCGGCCCTCGATTGGCACCAGGCGGTCATGACCTGGCGGGTGTGGCGGCGGGTGTGATGACACACGGCCGGCGCACGGTGCTACTGAAACTGCGATTGCTGCATACAGCTAACCTGGGCACACGCCCATCAACAATAGCGTGGCGGGTTAGGCCTTGGCGGTGCGGTGCGTGCCGAACAGGTTCGCGATTGCCGAGAAGAACTGGGCGAACGAGAACGATTGGCCGCTCGGACGACGATAGTAGTAGATACCTTCGGACATTTCGCGCTCGATCAGTTCGCGTTCGAGTTGATCGGTCAGCTTCAGGTCGTTCGTGTTTTGCATGATTGGCCTCTTAGGGAAATCCCGGTTAGGGAATACCCTGATCATACATCAGATGACGCAATGCACCATACGTAGGCTTACGTATGCACCCCTTTTGCGCCGTCTATCGTTGCTCGGCCACCACGCTGGCGTTGCGCCGCACCAATGTGGTGCGGTCACCGCTTTCTATACGCCTTGCGTCTCACTTGACCGGAATGGGTTGGCTGGCCGGAATCGGCACCGCCGTCACGCTGTTCTTCGGGCTGCCTGAAATGACCTTGTCTGAATACGTCAGATAGACCAACACATTGCGCTTGCGATCGACCGTGCGCACCACGTGCAGCGTCTTGAAGACGAGCGACAGGCGCTGCGTGAACATGTCGTCCTGCTGCGGCAGGGGCTTGACGAAGCTGATGTCACCGACTTGGCGGCAGGCCACGGCGGCTTCGCTCACGTCTTCGGCCACGCCCAGCGTGCCCTTGATGCCGCCGGTGCGGGCCCGCGAGACGTAGCAGGTCACGCCCTGCACGAGCGGATCGTCAAAGGCTTCGATGACGATCTTGTCAGAGCCCGTGATGCGGAAATTGGTGCTGACGCTGCCGATATCTTCGGCGCGGGAACAGCCAACGGTGCTCAGAGCGAGCGCGGCAATCAAAACGGGGAGTTTGGTGAACGGGCGCATGGCTTTGCGTAGATAAAAAGGGAAGATTGAAAGTCAGAGCAGCGACTCAGGCGGCCAGGAAGCGGCAGCTTCGTCGACAAAGGTGGGCCGCATGTCGGTGTGTTGGCGGGAATGCTCTATGCGGCGGTGCAGGGCGTCCATGAAGACCTTGACCTTGGCGGGCATCAGGCGGCGGCCTGGAAATACGGCATACACGCGCATCGGCGGGGATTGGAAATCCGTCAGCACTTCCTGAAGCGCGCCTGAAGCGATCAGGTCGGTAGCAAACACGGAGGTGATGCGAGCGACACCCAGACCCGCAATCGCGGCCTGCATGCGCAACTCGCTGTTGGCGGTGCGCATGCGGAAGTCCAGCGGCAGGTTGATCGTCTCGCCGCCGGGCGTGCGGAACTGCCATTCGGCTTCGTTTGAGGTACCGAGGCAGGGCCAATCGGCGAGCTGGTCTGGGTGGGTGAGCGGCCCAAGACGCTCCAGCAGCTGCGGGGCGACGACCACGGCGCGCCGCAAGTCAAAGACGCGCTGGGCGACGAGGCCGGAATCGGGCAACGGGCCGCGCGGCACGGTCAGCATGATGTCGTAGCCCTGGGCGAGCGGGTCGATCTGGCGCGGCGCGACATCCACCTCGATGCGCAAGCCGGTGTGCTCGCGCATGACTTCCAGCACCACCTCGGCGAGCTGCTTGGCGGCAAATTCGTATGGCATGGCAATGCGCAAGGTGCCCGCGGGTGACTGGAACGTCGCTGCGGCATCTTCCGAAACTTCGCGCAGCCGCTGGAACAATGGGCCGGCGTCGCGCAATAGGGCTTCTCCGGCATCGGTCAGGCGCAGGCGGCGCGTGCTGCGCTCGAAAAGGCGCACGCCCATCTTGCCTTCCAGCCGCGACACCGCTGTGCTGACCGACGACTTGGGCAACCCCAGCCGATCGGCCGCGCGCGTGAAGCTGCCGAGCGTGGCCACGGTGCAGAAAGTGTCCCAGTCGTTCCAGTCCGTCGTTCGCATAGTTGAACAATGAATTTGTTAGCAGGCGATTTCCGCCGGTTTCGAGGCAAATTACCATCCCTGCATGAACACGCCAAGCACAGACCACACGGTTTCTCCGCCGCCCGCACCGCGCAAACCGGCCGCCGCATCGACCGTCGGCAGCCGGATGGAATTGCGCATGGTGGGCATGGTGATTGGCTTGGCGACGGGCGTGGACTACATGTCCAACCTGATGTTCTCGATTGCCGGGCCGCATATCGAAGGCGGGGTGCTGGCGTCACAAGATGTGTATCTGTGGGCCGTGACGGCGTATGCGGCAGCGGCCAGCCTGGCGATTCTGGTGATGGGCCGGCTGGCCGATCACATGACGTACCGGAAGCACACGCTGCTGTCGCTGCTTGTTTTCATCGTCGGCACGCTGATGTGCGCGGCTGCCGAGGGCGGCACGATGCTGATCGTCGGCCGGGCGGTGCAGGGGTTTGGCGGCGGGCCGATGCTGTCCACCTCGCGCATCTTTGTGCAGCACAGCCCCGCGCACGAACGCCGCACGATGATGAAGGGCATGATCTACGGCATCTTCGGGCTGAGTTGCGTGTCACCGATGCTGTCGGCGGCGCTCACGGAGCAATTTGGCTGGCGCGCCATCTTCGTCGCGCAGTTGCTGGTGGCGGTGGTGGTGTGCGGGCTCGTGGCGGCGTTCTATCCGCACCCAAAGATGCACGAGCGCAAGGGCGATTTCGCGTCGCTCGACTGGCCCTCGGCCATCGCGTTCGGGCTGGCGGCGCTGATTGCGCTGCATGGCTTCCAGCAGGCCCGCTTCATTCACCCCGATGGTTCGCCCGCGCAAGTGGTGCCGATCATTGCGGTGGTGACGCTCATCATCTGGGTTGGCATTCGCCAGACGGGCCATCCCGTGCCGTGGGTCGATTTGCGGGCGACGTTGCAGCGGCGTTTCCTGATGGGCATGGTGTTCTACGCCATCTATTACATGTTTGCGAGCGCCTGGGGGTTTCTCTCGTCGAGCCTGCTGCAGAACGGTTTGGGCTTCCGTTACGAGACCACCGCCCAGTTGATGAGCCTGGGCGGCTTGGTAACGGTGGTGCTGGGCATCCTGAACTTTCAGTTGACGAACCTGCTGCCGACCAAGCGCGTGCTGATTTCCATTGGCTTTGTGCTGATGGCGACTGCGCTGCTGTGGATGTCGCGTGTGGCCATGCCGGGGGCTTCGGTGGCGGCAGTGGTGCCGGGGTTCATGATCGAAGGCATGGTGGGGATGTTTGTGGTGATCCAGGTGGCGGGACTCTCTTACGTGGATTTGCCGGCCAAGGATTTCGGCCATGCCTACCAGTTCAAGGGAATCATGCGGGCTTGGGCGCAGGCGTTTGGGACGATGGGAGCCACGCTGTTACTGCAGCGCGGACAGGCGCAGCATCGCACCGACCTGGTCGGGCACGTAAGCGCGCTGACGCCTGCTTGGCAGTGGCCGCATCCGTTGCAGGGCGCTGAGTTGATTCGCATCTCCGCCGAGATTGACCGGCAGGCGACGTTGTTGGCTGTGGGAGATTTGTTTGCCTGGGGCGCGGTGGTGGCGTTGGTTTGCGCGGGGGCGATTTGGTTGCAGCGGTCGTTGCGGTGAGGGTCAATCCAGCTTTTGTTCCGGCGCCATGGCCTGCGGCACCTTGCAGTTGAAGGCTGGCGCCTCGTCTTGCAGGTTCAGGTGGTTCATCAGCGTGGGCGCCAGGACTTTTAGCACTTGCACCGTCAGTGCGCTGGTGAATTTGTACTTGGCAGCGTCGGCGCCGGCTACATATGCGACGACGGTGCCGAAGTAGCGGTCTCCCAAATAGAAGACAAACGCGCCGGAGCGGCTGACGACTCGCTCAGAGATGAGGCCGCCGCCGCGGCTGAAGGTTTTGAAGCGATTGTCGCCGGTGCCGGTTTTACCGCCGATGGCGATGGGTTTGCCATCCTTCTGAACGAACGTTCCGGAGATCCGCTTGGCGGTGCCGCCTTCGACGACGCCGGCCAGCGCTGACTTGACCAAAGGCGGAATTTCGGGCGGCAGCACACGTTCTCCAGCGCTGGGGTCGCGGCAGAGCATCACTTCGTACGGCGTGTCGGCGGCGAAGCGCAGGCGGTCGATGCGTACGCTAGGCAGGCGAATGCCGTCGTTTTCGATGATGCCCATCAGCTCCGCCAGCGATGCCGGCCGGTCTGCCGATGCGCCGATGGCCGTGCCGTATGACGGCACCAGCGATTCAAATGGATATCCCAGCCGCTTCCACATGGCGTGAATCTGCTGGAACGCTTCAATCTCCAACATCTGTTTGATGCGCTTGTCTTGCGCGGCCTTGCGGTGCGATTGCAGCAGCCATTTGTAGACGGACAAGCGCTCATCGGCGCTTGCCTCGTTCACCTGCGTGAGCGTGGCTTGCGGATGAGTTCGCAGGTAGGCCACCAGCCAGAGTTCCAGCGGATGCAGCCGTGCGATGTAGCCGCGGTCGGCCAGGTCGAAACGTTGGACGGAATACTTCTCGTACAGATTGGTGAGTTCGGCCTCATCCAGCTTTGCGCCCGGCAGGTAGCTGCGGATGAACGCTGCGAGCTTGCCCGGGCCGGCTTCCGGGTCGATGCTGCGGTAGATCGTGGCCAAGCGCACCGGTGTGGCACGTGTGCTTTGCACCAGGATGGCTTCGCGCTCCTGGTCGGTCTTGCCCTTGTACTTTGCGTAGAACCGCCCCATGAACAGCTTGCCTTCGCGGTCGGCAAAGCGTTGCAGGTAGACCTGCCGCTGCGGGGAATCGGGGTTGGTCAACGCCTCGGCGCCGGCGTTGGGCAATTGGTGCTGAAAGTAGCGCGAGATGTCGCGCATGATCCGTACGAACACGAGATTGACGGAGTGCTTGAGCCCCTCACGCACCGTGAAGTTCTGCGTGCCTTCCCATTTCTCGAAGTTCTCGAAGCTCTGCATGCCGCCGCCGGTGGCAAACCATTCGCCAGCGTTGCCGGAGTACTTGCGCTCCATCGACGCATCGAGCATTGCCTCGAGCGACCGGTCTTGCGTGTGGGCGAGGTAGTCCACCGCCCAGCGCTCGATCGGGTTCTGCACTGGGATGTTGATTTTGCGCAGCGCCGCCGCAGGCTGGTCGGCATAGCGCTTGTGCAGCTCGGCCACGATCTGGAGATACGTCACAAGTGTGCGCAGCTTGGCCGTCGAGCCCAGATCCAGCTTGACGCCTTCGTTGATGTCGAACGGCTTGTCGAACGTGTCGGCCTGCACCAGCACGCGGTTGCCGCCCGGCGCCCGTTCATAGAGCGTGAAGCTGTAAGTCACGCCGCGCGGGTCGCCGCGCTCCAGCATCATGTCGCCGACGAGGCCGGCAGCCTTGGCTTGTGCCGGGTCGCGCAGTTTGCGCAGCTCAGTGGAGATATCGCGCTGCAACGGCGCATCGAGCGTGCTGCTGGCGGTCAGGTCGAGCCGGTCAAGCGCATACATGCGCGAGATGCCGAGCATGCCCGCCAGGTTGACGCGCACCGCGTTTGTGCCTTTGTGCTCAATTGGCGGAGGCGGCACGCGTGTGTTCAGGGCCTGTTGCTTGAGCGATTGCGCGATCGCCGCATCGCGCAGCGCCGGCGGAATCACGCCGGTCACGGCCAACACGCGCAGGTAGGCGTTGGTCAGTGTTTCGAGTTCATCGAGGTTCTCAAGGTAATACGACGGCCGCCGCTGCGATACGAGCAGGCTCAACGCCTCCTTGTACGCCAGCGCACGGTCTGCCAGCGGCGCAGCGGAGTTGGCCGAGAGCAACCCATTCACCTGCGCAAAGTCGCGTCCGTACCAGACCCACAGCGCATCGCCAATCCCCTGGATCTCGCCAAACCCGGCGCGCGCGCCCAGCGGTACGGTGTTCAGATAATCGACGGCGAGCTGGTGGCGCGTGACTGTGGTGTCTTCCCCGTTCAGGTAAGCGCGCGCGGATGCTGAAAACATTTGACGCAGCTTTTCGCTGGGGGAATCGGTGCGGCCTTCGGGGGAGTGACGGTACTTCTCGATTTGCGTGGCAAGCGTGCTGCCGCCGGGCGATTCATGCGCCGGGTTGACGGCGTGCAGGGCGCGGTCCCACACGGCGCGCGCCAGGCGTGACCACTCCACGGCCGGGTTGCGCTTGGGGTATTCGGTCTGCAACAGCGTTCGGTTTTCGATGGCGAGCAGCGAGTTGACGAGCAGCGGCGGCACCGACGCGAAACTGTCATACACACGTTCGGGGTGCCGCACGCTGTAGATCGGTCGGCCATCGTCGTCCAGCAATTCCAGCCCCGCTTGGTCTTTCTCGCGATAGGGCGGATTCATGCCGCTGTCCATTCGCGCGACCATCTCGTTGGATGGCACGGCCTGCTGAGCGACGATGTAGCCGCGCGAGCGCAGGCGGTCTAGAAACGTGGGGAGGTCGTGATAACCGAGCCGCTGGTCGTAAGGGCCGGAGTTCGGGTAGCGGGCCGAATTGTTTGGCCCCGGCTTGACGGGAAAGGTTTGCGATTTCGCCAGATGCGCGAAGTAGCGGGCTTGCCAGGCGGAGGTGCGGAATTCGTGAGCGACAAGCAAGGCGGCCATCGCAAGCAGCAGCGCCACGAAGAGGGCCAACTTGATGATGATGGGGCGGCGTATTCTTTTCACTCGCTTGCGCTCCAATCGCAGGCGGACGGGCGCCTTGCTTCAATCTAGCCCATGCGGCCGTCGTGTCCAGCGGCTTGTAACTTTGGTGCTGCCATTGCAAGCCTTACGAGGGCGCGTAATACGGGATCTTCTGCTCGTCATACAACCGATACGTCAGCGCCAGCATGGCCTGGATGTCTTCAGACTCGTCGAGCAGGCGCGTGCTGAAGATAATGGGGGAGACCAATTGCGGATCGTCGAGTTCCATGTAGCAGACATCTTCTCGCCGCAAGCCCGCCACGCTACGCGGCACCACCGATATACCTTCGCCTGCAGCAACCAACCCCAGCGCAATTTGCAATTCCCGTGCCTCGTAGATCTTGCTGGGTTCGAGCGCGCGGTCGTGGAAGAGGGCGAGCACCTGGTCCGCATAGCTCGGGCGCGGCGCGCGCGGGTAGATGATGAGCGTGTCGCCGACAAGGTCGCGCAGGGATACCGTCGTTCTGCCGTCCAGCAGGGCATGGCCTGACGGCAGCGCGACGATCAATCGCTCATCGCGCAGGAGGATGCGCCGCACGTTCGGGTCTTCATAGCGGATGCGGCCGAACCCGACGTCGATGCGGCCATCTTTGAGCGCCTGGATCTGGTCCATGGTGGTCATCTCGTGCATGGTCAGATCGACCATCGGGTATTCCGCCCGAAAGCGCCGGATGACCTTCGGCAGCATCCCATACAGCGTCGACGCCACGAAGCCGACGGACATGCGCCGCTCGATCTGACCCACGCGCTGCGTCATCGACGCAAGTTCTGCCGTTTGCGCGAGCAACTGCCGCGCGTGCGCGTGGAAAAAGCGGCCGGCTTCGGTGAGCTTGAGCGGGCGGCTGCCGCGCTCGAACAGCAGCACGCCGATTTCCTCTTCCAACTGCTGGATCTGCCTCGAGAGCGGCGGCTGCGCGATGTGCAGCCGTTCAGCGGCACGCGTGAAGTTCAGCTCTTCAGCGACGGCAACGAAGTAGCGAAGGTGGCGCAGCTCCATTTTTTATACCTGATGGGTATGAAACTGATACTAAATCGGTGTTGGACGCAATAAATCGCGTTGCGTAATCTGGATTCCACGTTGATAGCAGTTCTTCTGATACCTGGAAAACATGATTCGCTCGATCGAGGCCATTCTAGTGGATGTGCCCACCATCCGTCCGCACAAACTGTCCGTCGCCACCATGCATACGCAGACGCTCGTCCTCGTGCATGTGTGCTGCGAAGACGGCATCGAAGGTTGGGGCGAGGCCACCACCATTGGCGGGCTCAACTACGGCGAAGAAAGCCCCGAGAGCATCAAGGTCAACATCGACACGCACATCGCGCCGCTGCTGATCGGCATGGAGGCCCGCAATGTGGCGGCTGCCATGGCAAAGGTGCGAAAGACCATCCAGGGCAACCGCTTTGCCAAGTGCGCGCTGGAAACGGCGCTGCTGGATGCGCAGGCCCGCCGGCTTGGCGTACCGCTGTCGGAGCTGCTGGGCGGCCGGCTGCGTGATGCGCTGCCGGTGGCCTGGACGCTCGCCAGTGGCGACACCAAGAAGGACATTGCCGAGGCAGAGGCGATGCTGGCTGAGCGCCGCCACCGCATCTTCAAACTGAAGATCGGCCTGCGCCCTGTGGCAGACGATGTTGCCCACGTGCTGGCCATCAAGCGCGCCCTGGGCGACGCCGTGAGCGTGCGCGTGGACGTCAACCAGGCCTGGAGCGAGCTTGACGCCGCCAACGGCATCGCCGCGTTGCAGGCCGGCGGCATCGACTTGATCGAACAACCGGTGCGTGCCGAGAACCGCGCCGCGCTGGAACGCCTCGCTCGCCAGTTCGCCGTGCCGATGATGGCCGACGAAGCGCTGCATGGTCCGCTGGACGCATTTGAGTTGGCCTGCTCTGCAAGCGCCGACGTCTTCGCAGTAAAGATCGCGCAATCCGGCGGCCTTGTGCCGGCCATGCAAGTCGCCGCCATCGCGCAGCTTGCGGGCATCGGCCTGTACGGCGGAACGATGCTCGAAGGCGCCGTTGGCACGGCAGCCTCCGCCCACGTGTTTTCCACCTTTGGCGAGCTGCAGTTCGGTACCGAGCTGTTCGGCCCCTTGTTGCTTACGCAAGAACTGCTGACCGAGCCGCTGCAGTACCGCGACTTCATGTTGCAGGTGCCCACCGGCCCCGGCCTGGGCATCCAGATTGACCGCGACAAGCTGGCGCGCCTGCGCCGCCAATAAGAACAACCAGACCAAGACACCCCACCAAGGAGCCCACGATGCTGTTCCACGTTCGCATGGATGTCCGCCTGCCGGCCGACATGCCCGCCGATGTCGCCAACGAGATCAAGGCGCGCGAGAAAGCCTACTCGCAAGATCTGCAGCGCAGCGGCAAGTGGCGCCACATCTGGCGCCTGGTTGGCGAGTACGCGAACTACAGCGTCTTCGACGTGCAGAGCAATGCCGAACTGCACGACATCCTGACGGCGCTGCCGCTGTTTCCGTACATGGAGATTTCGGTGACACCGATGTGCCGTCACCCCTCGTCAGTTCACGGCACGGACGATTGAGATCCCGCCTGAGACATTCCCCCCAGAAAACCACGTGGAGACACCCATCATGAACGCGCGCGTATTCCAAACGAAAGAAGTACAGGACCTGCTGAAGGCCGCCACCAATCTGGATGGCAAGGAGGGCGATGCCCGCCTGAAGCAGATCACCCATCGTTTGCTGGCCGATCTGTTCAAGGCCATCGACGACCTCGACATCACGCCCGATGAAGTCTGGGCGGGCATCAACTACCTGAACAAGCTCGGCCAGGACGGGGAGGCCGCATTGCTGGCGGCAGGCGTTGGCCTGGAGAAGTATCTCGATATCCGCATGGACGCTGCGGACGAGGCGCTTGGCATCAACGGCGGTACGCCGCGCACGATTGAGGGCCCCTTGTACGTAGCGGGCACGACGGTGCGCGATGGCGTGTCCAGGATCGATATCGACCCGGATCCGGCTGCGGGCCCGCTGATCATTCACGGCACGGTGACCGGTGCCGACGGCAAGCCGGTGGCTGGCGCGGTGGTCGAATGCTGGCATGCGAACTCGAACGGCTTCTATTCGCATTTCGATCCGACCGGTGCGCAAAGCCCGTTCAACCTGCGCGGCGCGGTCAGGACCGGCGCCGATGGCAAATATGAATTCCGCACGCTGATGCCGGTGGGCTACGGCTGCCCGCCGCAAGGTGCCACGCAGCAACTGCTGAACGGGCTTGCCCGCCACGGCAACCGGCCTGCGCATGTGCACTTCTTCGTCACGAGCAAAGGCCACCGCAAGCTGACGACGCAATTCAACATCGAAGGCGATCCGCTGATCTGGGACGACTTTGCCTATGCCACACGCGAAGAACTGATTCCGCACGTGGTGGAAAAAACCGGTGGTGCCGCGCTCGCCCTGAAGGCCGATGCGTACAAAGACATTGAATTCAATATTGCCCTGACGCCGCTGGTTCAGGGCAAGGACAACCAGCGCGTGAATCGCCTGCGCGCTTCGGCCGAGGCTTGAGGCCGAGTGCCTCAACGTGGAGAAGACCATGTCCGCCCTGATTGATAAAGCCAGCGAACTGGACCAACTGCTGTCAACCGCCGTGGTGGATGACGAAGAGGCCGGCATTTTCCGCTGCCGCCGCGACATCTTCACCAACCCGGATCTGTTCGAGCTGGAGATGAAGCACATCTTCGAGAACAACTGGGTGTATCTGGCGCACGAAAGCCAGATTCCGAACAACAACGATTACTACACCACGTGGATCGGTCGCCAGCCGATCGTCATCACCCGCGACAAGACCGGGGAGCTGCATGCGGTCATCAACGCGTGCGCGCACAAGGGCGCGATGCTGTGTCGCCGCAAGCATGGCAACAAGGGCAGCTTCACGTGCCCGTTCCACGGCTGGACGTTTTCCAACACCGGCAAGCTGCTCAAGGTGAAGGATGAGAAGACCACCGAGTATCCGGTGCAGTTCAACACGCATGCCTCGCATGACCTGAAGAAGGTGGCGCGGTTCCAGAACTATCGTGGTTTCCTGTTCGGCAGCCTCAATGCCGACGTGCAGCCGCTGGAGACCTACCTTGGCGAAGCGCGGGTGATCATCGACCAGATCGTCGATCAGTCGCCCGATGGCCTGGAAGTGCTGCGCGGCAATTCTTCCTACGTCTATGACGGCAACTGGAAGATGCAGATGGAGAACGGCTGCGACGGCTACCACGTGAGCACCGTGCACTGGAACTACGCCGCAACGATGGGGCGGCGCAAGGAAGGCGGTACCCAGGCGGTGGATGCGAACAGCTGGAGCAAGTCGGTGGCGGGCGTCTACGGGTTCGAGCATGGCCACATCCTCTTGTGGACCAAGACAATGAATCCGGAGGTGCGGCCCGTCTATGCGCACCGTGACGAAATCAAGGCGCGCGTGGGCGAAATCCAGACAGACTTCATCGTCAACCAGACCCGCAACCTGTGCCTGTATCCGAACGTGTTCCTGATGGATCAGTTCAGCACGCAGATTCGCGTGGTCCGGCCGATCAGCGTCGACAAGACCGAGGTCTCGATCTTCTGTTTCGCGCCAAAGGGTGAGAGCGCAACCGACCGTGCCACGCGCATCCGCCAGTACGAGGATTTCTTCAACGTCACCGGCATGGGCACCGCCGATGACCTGGAGGAATTCCGCGCCTGCCAGAACGGATATGCCGGCACTACCGCGCTGTGGAACGACCTGTCGCGCGGGGCACCGCTGTGGATTCACGGCCCCGATGAGAACGCAACCAGGATGGGATTGAAGCCGCTCATCTCGGGCGAGCGCAGTGAAGACGAAGGCCTGTTCGTCTGCCAGCACGAATATTGGGTGCACGTCATGCGCGAGGCGCTCAAGCAGGAATGCGAAGGGGTGCCGGCATGAGCGCGGATTACCAGAACATTTGCGCCGCCTTGTACCGTGAGGCGCGACTGCTTGACGACCGCCAGTGGGACGCGTGGCTCGAATGCTACGCAGAAGACGTCACGTACTGGATGCCCGCATGGGATGACGACGACCAGTTGACCGACGACCCGCAGAGCCAGATCTCGTTGATGTACTACGCCAATCGCTGCGGGTTGGAGGATCGCGTCTTCCGTATCAAGACCGAACGCAGCGGCGCTTCAACGCCGGAGCCGAGAACCAGTCACACCGTCGCCAACGTCGAAGTTGTGGCCGAACGCGGCGATGAAGTCGACGTGCGCTACAACTTTCACACGCTCAGCCATCGGTACAAAACCACCGATCACTTCTTCGGCACGATGTTCGTCACCCTGCGCCGCGCCGGCGATGGTTTCCTGATCGCATCAAAGAAGATCGTCCTGAAGAACGACTACATCCGGCAGGTGCTCGACGTCTATCACGTCTGATTTGCACATCCGTATCCAAGGCAGCGAGGTTTTCCATGTCCAGTTTCACAGTCGCATTGAACTTCGAGGACGGGGTGACCCGTTTCATCGATTGCAAAGCGGGCGAGAAGGTGCTCGATGCCGCCTTCCGCGCCAAGATCAACCTGCCCATGGATTGCTCCGATGGTGTGTGCGGAACCTGCAAGTGCCGCGCGGAGAGCGGAAGCTACGACCTTGGCGACGATTACATTGACGACGCCCTGACCGAAGACGAGAAGAACACGGGCCTCGTCCTGACGTGCCAGATGGTGCCGCAAAGCGATTGCGTGATCGCGGTGCCCACCACGTCGACCAGCTGTAAGACTGGTCAGAGCAGCTTCGGGACAACGGTGTCGAAAGTCGAGTTGCATAACGACGCAGCCGTCGTGCTGGAACTGGACGTGGACGCTACTGCGCCGGTGTTTCTCCCTGGCCAGTACGTCAACATCGGCGTGCCGGGCAGCGGGCAGCACCGCTCGTATTCGTTCTCATCCGCCCCCGGAGAATCGAAGATCAGCTTCCTGATCAAGAAGATTCCCGGTGGCGTGATGAGCCGTTGGCTGGAAACCGCGCAGCCAGGCGACAAGCTCGATCTGCAGGGGCCGCTGGGCAGCTTCTATCTGCGCAATGTGCAGCGGCCGCTGTTGTTCCTTGCGGGCGGCACGGGTCTCGCGCCGTTCCTGTCGATGCTTGAGGTGCTGGCACGCACCAATTCGCAGCAGAAGGTGCATCTCATTTATGGCGTGACCCGTGACCTCGACCTGGTGCAGGTCGATGCGCTTGAAGCCTATGCGGCGCGGTTGCCGAACTTCACCTACGCCACCGTCGTGGCCGACGCAGCGTCGAATCATCCGCGCAAGGGTTGGGTGACGCAGCACGTGCCCGCCAACGCCCTGAACGATGGCGACGTGGATGTCTATCTGTGCGGGCCGCCGCCGATGGTCGACGCCGTGCGCAAGTACTTTGACGACGAGGGCGTGAAGCCCAGCAGCTTCTACTACGAGAAATTCACGCCCAATGCAGTACCGGAGGCGAAGGCGGCATGAGCATGCAACGATTCTCAGGTAAGACCGTCGTCGTGACGGGCGCGGCCCAAGGTATCGGGCGTGGCGTGGCATTGGCGCTGGCAGAAGAGGGCGCCCAGGTGCTGCTGGTGGATCGAGCAGAGCTGGTCTACGAGGTGCAGGCCGAGATTACCGCAGCGGGTGGCCAGGCCCACGCCACTACGGCCGATCTGGAAACCTACGCTGGCGCTCAGCATGCCGTGCAGGCCGCACTCGATGCCTTCGGCCACATTGACGCACTGATCAACAACGTCGGCGGCACGATCTGGGCAAAACCGTATCAGCACTATGAAGAAGCGCAGATCGAGGCGGAGATACGCCGCTCATTGTTTCCCACGCTGTGGTGCTGCCGCGCTGTGCTGCCGCACATGGTGGAGCGCCGGCAGGGCGTGATCGTGAACGTGTCATCGGTTGCCACGCGCGGCATCTACCGGATTCCGTATTCGGCGGCCAAGGGTGGCGTGAATGCGCTCACGGCTAGCATGGCGTTGGAGCATGCGCAGGACAACATCCGCGTCAACGCGGTCGCCACGGGTGGCACCGAAGCGCCGCCGCGGAAGATTCCGCGCAACACGGCGCCCATGTCGGAGCAGGAAGCCGTCTGGTACCAGGGCATCGTTGACCAGACCATCGCTAGCAGCCTGATGCACCGCTATGGAACGATCGACGAGCAGGTGCGAGCGATCCTGTTCCTGGCTTCGGACGAGGCCTCGTACATCACCGGGACGGTGTTGCCGGTGGGCGGCGGGGATTTAGGCTAGGTGCGCGTGAAACGCCCCAAAACAAAAACGGCGCCAATGCGCCGTTTTTTTTCGTGCCTTTGCGGTATGGCCGAACATTCGGCCGCGACGTTCAGCCCAGGTACGAACCCGACTTGCCAACCACTTCTGCGTACACCAGGTTGTCATCCCAACCGTTGCGGAAGAAATTGACCACTGCGCGCAGCAGCGATGGGCGACGGGCGGCCTGCACTTGAGCTTGGCCGGCGAACTTCGGGGTGTAATAGGCTTGCTGGATCATGATGTTTTCTCTCTTTCTCTCGTTGCGTTATCTAGGGTTTTCCCGAGTATAGGGTTATCCCTAGGACAGAGCAATGACGCAACGCAAACGTGCAGTCCATTCTGAATATCACTCAAAGTAAATAATCCGTCAGACCCTCCTGTTCCCTAGCGCAACTTCTGAGTCGGCTTGATGGATCTCTGCTTCATGTGATTTTTAAGACGCTTTTCATTGCCACGGAAAAGATTTTTTAACGACAAGTTCCCCGCAGGACGTTGAATGTCCGCCGAAGAAGTGCGCTTCTTCACTCTTTGTCGGCTTTCGTGTCGTCAATTTAGTCAAACATGCGGGCTTGTTGTTTGATCAACATGCCCTCTACCATACGCCGCCGAATCCCCCGCTTCTGTTTCGAGGAGGCCTCGTATGGCGTATCCCCCAATCCCGGTGCCGGCTGACGGCGCGCCCAGCGCCAATACGGCGTGGCAGGCGCGCAGCCGCGCGGCCGTCTGGCATCCGTGCACTCAAAATGCGCGGCTCGATGCCATGCCGCCGCTGCCGATCGCACGCGGTCAGGGGCCGTGGCTGATCGACTTTGATGGCAAGCGCTACTTGGACGGCACCAGCTCCTGGTGGGTCAACCTCTTCGGCCATGCGAATCCGCACATCAATGCGGCGCTGAAGACCCAGCTCGATTCACTGGAGCACGTCATGTTGGCGGGCGCCACGCATCGGCCGGCGGTGGAGTTGGCCGAGCGCCTCATCGACCTGACGGGCGGTGTGCTGGGCCACAGCTTCTTCGGCTCCGACGGCGCTTCTGCCGTGGAAATCGCCCTCAAGATGAGCTTCCACGCCCATCGCAATGCAGGGCAGGGCGCGCGCAGCCGTTTCGTCTGCCTGGAACACGGCTACCACGGTGAAACGCTCGGCGCGCTGGGCGTGACCGACGTCGCGATCTTCCGCGATGCGTATGACCCGCTGATTCTGCAATCGCACCGGGTGCCATCGCCGGACGCGCGTCTAGCCGGCCCGGGCGAGACCGCCGCCGACGTGGCCGAACGCGCGTTGGCCGCGCTGCGCGATTGCCTGAGCACCAACGCTGGCACCATCGCCGCCGTCATCATCGAGCCGCTGGTGCAGTGTGCCGCCGGCATGGCCATGCACGACGTGAGCTATCTGCGCGGCGTGCGCGCGCTGTGCGATGAGTTTGGCGTGCACTGGATTGCGGACGAGATTGCCGTGGGCTGCGGTCGCACCGGTACGTTCTTCGCGTGCGAGCAGGCTGGCGTGTGGCCGGACCTGCTGTGTTTGTCGAAGGGCATCAGCGGCGGCTATCTGCCGCTATCGATCGTGCTGTCGCGAGACGCCATCTATGACGCCTTCAACGACGATGCACCGGTGCGCAGCTTCCTCCATTCGCATTCATACACAGGCAACCCGCTGGCATGCCGTGCGGCACTGGCCACGCTCGATCTGTTTGCTGAAGAAGACGTCTTTGCGCGCAATCGCGTGACCGCCGCGCGCATCGCCCAGGGGCTGGCGCCGCTCTCGCACGATGCGCGTTTTGCCCATCTGCGGCAGACGGGGATGATCACCGCGTTCGACGTGCACCCCGAAGTGGCCGGCGCCCGTTTTGCCGAGCGCTTTGCGTTGACGGCACGCACGCAGGGGCTGCTGCTGCGCCCCATCGGCAACACCGTTTATCTGCTGCCGCCTTATGTGCTGAGCGACGAAGAGACCGACCTGCTGGTCGAACGCACGCTGCAGACGCTTGAAGACACGCTGGCCCAAGTTACGGGCGAAACAGAAGGACACACCTATGCGATTGCTTGACGACCTGCAGGCAGGCCTGGACGCCATCGACGCCGCACACCTGCGCCGCGTGCGCCGCACCGCGTACAGCCCGACGGACCGCAGCCAGCGCATCAGCGTGTCCGGTGGCGAACCGCGCGACATTCTCGGCTTTTGCGGCAACGATTATCTGGGCCTGGCAGCGCATCCCGCCTTGGCCGAGGCGGTGACGCACGGCACGCAGCAATATGGCTTCGGCAGCGGCGCATCGCATCTGGTCAGCGGTCATTCGATCGCGCACGCGCGGCTGGAAGCACGCATGGCGGCGCTGCAAGCCGAACACATTCCCGAGGCAGACGCGCTGTTCTTCTGCACCGGCTACATGGCCAATCTGGCCGTGGTGAGCGCCATGGCGCAGGCCGGCGGCATCCGCCCGGCGGAGGAATGCACGATCTTTTCTGATGCGCTGAACCACGCCTCGCTCATCGACGGCGCGCGGTTGTCGCGGGCGCCCGTGAAGGTCTATCCGCACGTCGACGTGGCTGCGTTGGAAGCCCTTCTGGTCGCGAGCACCAGCCGCAACAAGCTGATCGTCACTGACGGCGTGTTCAGCATGGACGGCGACATCGCGCCGCTGCCCGAACTGCTCGCGCTGGCCGAACGCTACGATGCCTGGCTGATCGTCGACGACGCGCACGGCTTGGGCGTGCTCGGCGAAAAAGGTTCGGGCGTGCTGTCGCATTTCGGGCTGCGCTCGAAACGCCTCATCTATGTCGGCACCTTCGGCAAGGCCGCTGGTGGATCGGGCGCGGCCATCGTCGCGCACCAACTGGTGATCGACTGGCTGGTCCAGCGCGCGCGCACGTACATCTTCACAACAGCCACGCCGCCGGGCATTGCGTGTGCAGTGGAGGCAGCATTGGATCTGATCGCAGGCAAGGAGGGCGCTGAACGTCGCGCGCGCCTCGATCGCCATATCGCCGTGTGGAGTGCGCATGCACAGCGTTTGGCCGCGCGCTTCGGCTGGCAATGGATGCCATCGCCCACGGCCATCCAGCCGATCGTGATTGGCGAGAACGCACCCGCATTGGAGTTGGCCGCTGCGCTCGAGCGCGAAGGCATCCGCATCGCCGCCATTCGCCCGCCGACGGTGCCAGCGGGTACGGCGCGCCTGCGCATCACGCTGTCGGCCGCACATACCGATGCGGACATCGAACGTCTTGCCCAGGCGCTGGAAGCGGCCGGCCAATCGTTGCAGCCGGCCAAGGCAGCCTGAGATGCCCGCGCGCTTCGATTGCTTTGTCACCGGCACGGATACGGAGATCGGCAAGACGCTGGTCAGCGCGACATTGCTGACCAAGCTGGCTGACACTGGCTACCGCGCCGCAGGCCTCAAGCCGATTGCTGCCGGCACGCTGGCGGGCGCGCCCACGCGTACCAATGAAGACGTCGAGCAACTGCGGGCCGCTGCGTCAGTCGATCTGCCGCTCGATACCGTGTGCCCATGGCTGCTCGACGCGCCGATGTCTCCGCATTTGGCCGCAGCGCGCGAAGGCGTGACGATCACGCTGCCGCCGATTCTCGATGCGTTTGCGCACGCCAGATCGTTGGCGGATGCCGTCGTGGTGGAGGGCGTCGGAGGTTTCCGGGTGCCGCTGTCGGACGACTTTGATACCGCAGAGTTGGCTGTGGCGCTAGGCTTGCCGGTGGTGCTGGTTGTCGGTTTGCGCCTGGGCTGCCTGAACCACGCCGCGCTCACCGCCGAGGCGATTGCCGCACGCGGCCTGCATCTGGCAGGCTGGGTCGGTAACGTGGTCGACTCGGCCATGGCAGGGCTTGACGACAACGTCGCCACCTTGCGCCGCTGGATCAACGCACCGCATCTGGGCACGATCCCGCGATTGCCACACGCCGATGCGCGCATTGCCGCAACGCACCTCGATATCACGCCGCTACTCGCGCGTTGAGCTGACGCGCGGCGGTAAACTACCGGCTTCACTCAGTTTGGCGAGGGCGGTTGTCATGCGCGCAATGCGTTGGGCGGCGGTAGCGATTGTGGTTGCGGCAACGGCGGGATGTGCGGCATTGGAATCCCCGGTCACCAAGGGCCAACGCCTGGTGGGCGCGGACGAGCCCGCGGTGCAGGCGCAGTTTGGGCCCCCGCGCGAAACCTATCCGCTCGATGGCGGCACCCGCTGGCTCTATCCGACCAAACCGTACGGCCAGTTCACCTACGCGGCCGACTTTGATGCCAGCGGAAAGCTCGTCGCCTTCAAGCAAGTGCTGAGCAGCCTCGAGTTTGCCCAGGCCAAGATCGGTGTCTGGACCCGAGATGACGTGCTGCGGCATTTTGGCCAGCCAGTCGAAACCGCGTATTTCCCGCGCATGGACCGCCTGGTCTGGTCATACCGTTTCAAAGCGGACGACGTCTGGCCGTCGCTGATGCATTTCTACTTCGACCCCGCCGGTGTATTGCAGCTCACGCAGATCACGCCCGACCCGCTCTACGATCCGGACCGCCCGCGACTGTTCCGCCGATAGCTGACCGGCAGTTGAGGTAGCGCAATCCGATTGTGCGCTCAGGGTTCCTCCCGCATTGCGAGCTTTGCGCAGCGACCTAAGCTAGAAAGCAGGGGAGGCAGACGCCGCCGGCGCTTGCCGAAAGCAACCGTCATCAGAACGGGGGCGCATTGTTGGGGGTGCATCATGCTGACGCATCGCTGGGTCGACATCGACCCGATTGCAGCGGGACAACATCCGCTGTACGGCATCGCCGGATGGCTGCCGTGGGTGCTGGCCATTGCCATCGCCGGGCCAACGTGGGTGTTCTGGCAGGGGTTGTCGATGGATGCGCTGCAACTGGCCGGGGCCGATCTGTTTGATGCCAACGCGCCGGGCAGCGGGGCGATCAACCTGACCACGCTGCTTTATCTGATCTCCTGCGTGACGGTCCTGGTACTGGCTACCACGCACGACAGCGCGTTCCGGCCGGCCATGCTCGTGCACATGGCGCTGCTGCCGCCACTGATCGGGCTCATGCTGATGGCGGGCGGCATTCCAGGAGCACGCTCCACCTTTATCGACGGAGTCGCCGTTGCAGCGGCACTGACGCTAACGTGCGGCGTCTACCTGCAGCTCTCGCGCCGCGTGCGCATCACCTTCGAACTCCGCGACTGGGCGCCGGGCGAGCATGCCTGGTTCAAGCGTCAGAAACGGGCCGCGGCGGGTTGACCAGCGTAACCATCACGTAGCTCATGATGGTCAGGAGGAACCAGGCGCCGAGCTTGGCGATGGACACCATCTCCCAGCCTTGCAACTGGTTTGGATAGAGCCACGTGCGCGTGAACGTGCCGATGTTTTCTGCGAGCCAGATGAAGAGCGCCACAAGCGTGAAGCCCAGCAGGAACGGCATGCGCCGGTGGACGCGATCGATGCGGAAATGGATCCAGCAGCGCCGGAATGCCACCGCAATCAGCGCCATCAGTACGTAGCGCAGATCCCACCAATAGTGGTGCAGGAAGAAGTTCGCGTAGATGCCCAGCGAGAGCAGGGCCGTCACGGCCAACGGCGGGTGCTGCGAGAAGCGCAGGTCGAACTCGCGCCACGCCCGCGCGATATAGCTACCCACCGAGGCATACATGAAGCCCGTGAACAGCGGTACGCCGCCGATGCGCAGCACCGACGCCTCGGGATAAATCCACGAACCGACCGCAGTCTTGAACACCTCCATGCCCGTACCGGCCACATGGAACATCAAGATCACCTTGGCTTCGTCCCACGTCTCCAGCCTCAGCCAGAGCAAGGCAATCTGAATGATGACCGCGGCAATCGTCAGGGCGTCGTAACGGGCAATCGGTGCGTTGGCTGGATACCAGAAATGCGTGCCGATCAGCAGGGCGACCATCAGCCCGCCGAACAGGCATGCCCACGCCTGTTTGATGCCGAAGACGACAAACTCATGCAGCCCAGCAGCCAATTGGCCATGGCGCGCGGCCCAGGCGCCGCTACGGTCGCGCCAATACGTAAAACGGGCCCGCAGGCCCGCTCGCAACGAGATGGTTTCGGTTGGCATTCAGTCCATCAGCGAAAAGCGCGGCACCTGGCGGCCGTCAACTTCAACCATCTCGTGGAACATCGTTGACGGACGCGTCCAGATCGTGCCGTTGGCGGCGCGATAGACCGTCATCTTGATGGCAGGATCGGGCTCGTACGTGGCCTCGCACAGCCATTCGTATTCGCCGCCCTTGTAGTGGCGGTAGCGGCGCGTTGGCGTGTTCTGCATGGCGGCTTCAGTGTTGCGTGGGCTTGTCTTCTTCGTCGACGTAGGGCATGTGTTTGCCCTCCTGCGTCTGCGCGCCGAGCTTGGCGTCTTCCATGGCGTCCTGGTACGCCAGCATGGCGGCGGCCACGGCTTCGGGCTCACCGTTGAACGAGATCACGCTCTCGCCGCAGTTCGGGCATTCGCCGCCAAAAATGGCGTGGATGCCGGGCATGTCGCGCGGCTCCATCCCCTCGAATTCGGTAAAGGCGGTTTGGCAGGCGCCGCAGACCAGTTTCTCAGGGCGCAGCGCGTCCAACCGGGCGTGCGCCTGAGAAATGCGGTCGGCCTGTGAGCCGCGTCGTTTGGCTTCGCCCATGGTGGTTCTCCTGTTCAGCAACGGTCGTTGAAGGCTGGATCATAGAACGAAGACCGGCGCCTGTCGCGCACTTGACGGATTGCCCACAAATTGAACGAGCGGCGATGTCCGCGAAAAAGCGAAGGCAATGACGCGCAGAGGCGAGGGCGGTCAAGCGAAAAAAAGTCGGATATTCAATGAATGGATTGAATTGAAAGTGTAAGCAGATTCTGCTTTTGCAGATTATTTTCAGGTGAATTTTGTGTTGCGGTGGATCAATGAAGTTTTAATCATCAAATGCAATGAAATCCACGGTGCATAAGCTGATGTCTCTAGCATGGATTGCTTAATCTTCGTTAAAAAAATTAAGGAGTTCGCCATGAAGATATTGCTGCAGACAGCGCTGATCACTGCAATGGCAGCGGCTTTGGCCGCGTGTGGGGGCGGCGATGATGAGGGCGGTGCCGTTCTCCCCGTGCCGCAGCAACCTTCCTCCATCCGGCTGGCGGACCCTGCCAACGGTCACGTGAATGCGCGGACCGCTGCCGCCTATACGTACTTTGGTTCTCGCGATACGTACAGCCTCTACGCGATCAGCCTCTTCTCCGTCATTGCTGCGGGCAGCCAGGCGGGCCCTGGGAGCTTCTCGTCCAACTGCACGGGCGGAGGCACCGCATTTATTACATTCGACGATCGCGATGGTTCGGGCAGCATCTCGGCAGGCGATACCGCCAGCATGACGTTCGCGAATTGCCAGCAGAATATTGAACTTGCCGGCGCAACGTTATTGACGACGCTTAATGGCGGAATGTCATTTGTCATCAACGCAGCATCGGGCCCGACAGCAAACCTGCAGGATTTTTCGTTTGTCGCGGCCGTCACCGCAAATAATCTCAGTGCGCAGGCAGGTACGGCCTCAATGACATTCAATGGAACAATGACGATTTCCAAATCGATTCCGCAGCCCGACAGCACGCTGAAATACATTGCGACGTCCAATGACGCAACCGTGAACCGCAACATCAATGGCGTCCAGGATTCCATCATGCTGGCAGGCTGGCGTCTGGATGATGCGCTTTCGCTGCTGACCTTTACCGATGAGGTGAAGCTTTCCGGCAACCTGAATTTCACAACGGCCGCGGGCAACGAAAACCTGCTGCTGACCACGACGTCACCGTTGGTCGTGGGCGCCTCGGGCGTACCGAGCGCCGGCTCCGTAGCGTTTGCCACCACGGAGGATCAGGCGAGCGCATCCTTTGCCTCCACGGGCGATGTGGCGCTTGCGATCGATGCCGGGAAAACGGGTACGGTTTCCGCGACCCTTTCAACGACGATCAGCGCGCTGGAGAGCCTGTTCGGCAACTGAGCACGGCAGCCTTGAGGGCGTCGCACCGGACGCCCTCAAAAGCGAGATGGAAACGGGCCCCGTTGGCGAGGGGGCCCGTTTTCTTGCTGGCGCGGCGCATATCGGCGTGACAAGGGTCAAACCATCCAGGAGGTTCCGGCTGGTATAGTGCGGGCCCCAATTCAGCCGCTTCATGCCACACGATATGTCTACGATTCCTGCCTGTCCACAATGCGCCTCCGAAAACACCTACCAGGACGGCGATCTCTATATCTGCCCGGATTGCGCGCACGAATGGAATCCGTCGGCGCAGCAAGAAGAAGTTGAGGCGGAGGCGGTCATCAAGGACGCCAACGGCAACCCGCTGAATGCGGGCGATTCTGCAACGCTAGTGAAGGATCTGAAACTCAAGGGTGGCTCGGGCACGCTCAAGGCGGGCACCAAGGTGAAGAACATCCGGCTGGTCCCGGGTGACCATCCGATCGACTGCAAGATTGATGGTGTGAGCTATCTGCTCAAGCCGGAGTTTTTGAAGAAGGCTTAGTGGGTGCGAGGTGAGACCGGTGGATGCCGGTCGATCATTCATTTAACATAATGCAAATTATGAGAAATATAGATGGCACGCACTGGGCCGACTCAGCCCATAGCCGATCAGCCCAGCGGCGCGCATCTCACCATGTCACTCAGTCACTCAGCCATTGCCGGGACCACCTCCAGGCGCTTGGGTACGCCCGTCACGATCGTCGCAACAGCAATGGCCAGTACCACGGCCGCGCCAATGAAAACACCCGCCGCGCCGTTTGCGTCGAACACCACGCCGCCCGCTGCCGCACCGGTTGCAATTGCAAGCTGCACAGCCGCGACGATCAGGCCACCCGCGCTTTCGGCTTCATCAGGCACGGTGCGCGTGACCCATGTCGACCACGCCACCGGCACGCCGCCAAACGCCATGCCCCACACGGCGATGAGCACGGCATCGATGACCGGCGCGCGGCCCAGCGCCACAAGCGCGATGCCGAGCACAACCATCAGCGCAGGCATCGCGATCAGCATTGGCCGCAGCCGGTGTTCCAGCACACGGCCGGCGAGCGATGTGCCGACGAAGTTGGCAATGCCATAGCCCAGCAGGATCGCCGACAGCCCGTTCACGCCAACGCCCGCAACCTGTTCGAGGAACGGCCGCAGGTACGTGAAAAACGCAAAGTGCCCGGTGAACACCAGGATCGTGGCGAACATCCCGATGCCGACGCTCGGGCGGCGCAACACGTCGATCAGCGTGCGCAGGCGCGTCGTGCCACTTGGCGTCATTGATGGCAATGTCGCGACCTGCGACACGAATGCGATCACGCCCAGCCCGGCTGCCGCCAGGAACACATTGCGCCAGCCGATCAAATGGCCGAAGTAGCTGCCCAGCGGCGCAGCGGCAATCGTTGCGACGGCCACGCCGCTGAAGATGATCGACAGCGCCCGCGGCACCATCGCGGCGGGCACGAGCCGCATTGCGGTAGCGGTGGCCATGGTCCAGAAGCCGCCCAGCGCAATGCCAAGCACCACGCGGCCGATCAGAATCGTCGTCAGATTCGTCGCGAACGCCACCGCCAGGTTGGATGCCACGAGCAGCACCGAAAATGCGAGCAGCACGCGCCGCCGGTCGATGGAACGCGTGACGGCGGCGGTCAGCAAGCTGGTGACCAGCGCAACCGTTGCGGTGGCCGTGACGGCCTGTCCTGCCACGCCTTCGGTCACGCCGAGGCTTTCCGCCATGGGCGTCAGCAGGCTTGCGGGCAGGAATTCGGCCGTGACGAGCCCGAACACGCCCAGCGCCATCGCAAAAACAGCGCCCCAGGCGGGTTCACGTGGAGCCGCGATTGAAGCGGCCGTGGAGATTCCGGGATTCATGCGTCGGTCCGTAGAAAAAGATCAGGGAAAGTACCAATAAGGCCGCATGGTAGGGCCCGATCGCCGGACGGTCTATGGCATACAATCCGGCCTTGTTGATCAATCGTCCGGATTTTGAGATGCCCTCACCTCCGCCATCTGCCCTGCCCGACGTGCACGACCTTGTCAGCGAGCTGCTGCTGGGCATGCGGCTGAGCGGCGTCCAGTACCGCCGTATCCATGTAGCGCGGCCCTTCGGGCTGAGCTTTGGCGAGGCGCCGGGCCGTGCGCAATTCCACTTCGTTGGGCGCGGGCCGGTTCTGCTGCGCGACGCGTCGGGCACAACGATGCAACTTGAGGCTGGCGATGCAGTGCTGCTGCCACAGGGCACCCCGCACGCCCTGCTGTCCGATCCGGATGCACCGTGCCGCGAGATCGCCGGCTTTGAAGCCGCGAAGATCTGCGACACGGTGGCGTCGGTTGGCGCCGGTACGGAATCGGCGCAGGATGATGCGCTCATTTTCAGCGCCTGCATGGAGCTGGATCTGGGCGGCATGCAGCCCCTTGTGGGCACCATGCCCGAATTCATGCACGTCGGCACCCTGCTCGCGCGCTATCCGGAAATCCGCCCGATGCTTGATGCGATGGAACGTGAATCGTGCTCGGAGCGCGCAGGTTTTGCGGGCATCCTCGCGCGGCTGGCGGACGTGGTGGCGGCTTTCATCGTGCGAGGCTGGGTGGAATGCGGTTGCGGCGACGCGACGGGCTGGGTGCAGGCGCTGCGCGAGCCGAAACTTGGTCGCGCGATCGTCGCGCTGCATCGAGACCCCGGGCGCAACTGGAGCGTCGCGGAGCTGGCGGCGCAAGCGGGCGTTTCGCGTTCAGTGTTTGCCGAGCGCTTCCTCGCAGCCACCGGAATGACGCCCGTGCGCTATCTGACCGAGCTGCGGATGCGGCTCGCTGCGCAATGGATTACGCGTGACCGCGAAGCGATTGAAGCCGTTGCATACCGGCTCGGCTACGGGTCTCTCGCTGCGTTTAGCCGCGCATTCAAGCGGGTGGTCGGGCTGCCGCCCGGGGCCATGCGCGCGGAAGGCGCCGAACTCGACGCGTGATGTTCAGCGATGGCGATAGCCCTGCGCTGCATGCCGAATCTCCTTGCTGAATTCCGCGCACACATGCGTCATCAGGTCGGCCGAACGGTAGACCATGTAGACGTTGAAATCCGGCAGTTCGTCTTCCATCGGCAAGACTTCGAGCGAGCCCGGAACCATGCGCAGTGGCCCGCCGGTGCCGCTGAAGACAAATTCCGACCACATGCTGACGACGTCTGTCTTTGTGGCCAATTGCAGCCCCAGCAGATTCGACGCGCTTTGCACGATCCGGCGAGGTATTTCGAGACGATGCAGCCGCATCAGACTCGCCATCGGGCTGCCCGGGTCTTCCAATGGGTCGAGCACGAGCCAATCGGCATCCAGCAGCGGGCGCAGCCGGCGCACGCGGCGTAGTGGATGGCCCGGGCGCACCGCCAGGCGCATCGGCACCGAAAACAGCGGCTCCCACTGAAAACTCCCCGTGCCGGGGCCGCTGTTGCTGGAGATCAATCCGATATCGAGCCGCCCTTCGCGCAGTCCTTCCAGAATCTGCTGCGGACGCTGTTCGAAACCGCGTAGCGCGACATTCGGAAACCGCTTGCGCAGCGCCGCCATTGCATCCGGCAGCGGCCCGCTTGACGCCACGGCAGTGAAGCCGATATTGAGCTCAGCCTCCGCATGGCCGCGGATGGATTCGATGTCTTCCAGCGCGTGACGCAACTCCTGCTCGACCACGCTGGCCCGTTTGACGAGCGCCATCCCGTACGCCGTCAGGCTGACGCCGCGCACCGAGCGCGACAGCAGCGTGACGCCAAGCTCCCGTTCCAGCTCCGCAATCGCCTTGGATAACGCCGGCTGCGAGATATGCAGCCCGCGCGAGGCCTCGTGGATGCTGCCGTGCTGTGCCACGGCAAGCAGGATGCGCAACTGGTGCAGCTTCACGGGGTTTCTCCTTCCTCTTTGCGCACACGATTTTGTGTGCGCCCAGCCTCACGCCTTCACGGGCTTTCCCTGATAGCGGATACAGGCTGGTTATGACGGTGATTCTATTTAGTTATCGGGATGAATATTTACGATTTTTTCCGGACCGCGGCTTGGCGGAATACTGCAAGCGCCAAGGGTTCGTAGAAGCCCTCTTACCAATACCCCGGATGGAGACCCTCATGAATGACGCCACCCTGCAGCCGCCCTTGACCGCATCGGTCGCTGCTGTGTCCAAGCCTGTCGGCCAGGCACGACTGATTGCCGCGTGCTCGATCGGCAATGCGCTGGAGATGTACGACTTCACGGTCTACAGCTTCTTCGCGCTGATGATCGGCAAGCTGTTCTTTCCGTCCGACAGCGCGTATGGCTCGCTGCTGCTGGCGGTGGCAACGTTCGGTATCGGCTTTGTGATGCGGCCGCTGGGCGGCTTCGTGATCGGCAACTACGCAGACCGCCACGGGCGCAAGGCCGCGATGACGTTGACGATCGGGTTGATGGTCATCGGCACGCTGTGCCTGGCGGTAGCGCCTACGTACGCCACGGCGGGCCTGTTCGGTCCGCTGGTCATTCTGGCCGGACGGTTGCTGCAGGGTTTCTCGCTGGGCGGTGAAATCGGTGCATCGACTGCGATGCTGATGGAATCCGGCGGTATTCGCGGGCGCGGCTTTCGCGTGAGCTGGCAGTTGGGCAGCCAGGGCCTTGCAGCCCTGTGCGGCGCGCTCACTGCAGCCATTCTGTACGGCAGCCTGTCGCCGGAAGCGCTGCAGAGCTGGGGCTGGCGTGTGCCGTTCTTCCTCGGTCTGCTGATTGCGCCGGTGGGCCTGTATATCCGCTCGCACCTCGATGAAACGCACACCGCCGAAGCGCATGCACCGAGCCCGCTCGGCACCTTGTTCCGCGATCACGGCGGGCTGGTCATCAAGGGCGTGCTCACGATCATCGGCGGGACGGTCGGCACGTATCTGGTCATCTATTTCATGCCGACCTACATGATTCGTGAGCTGCACCTGCCACCCTCGCTGTCGCTGCTTGCCGGTTGTGTGACGGGGGTGACAAGCTTTGGCGCATCGCTACTCTCGGGTTGGCTGGCCGATCGCCTGCCACGCCGCAAGCCGCTGGTGGTGGGCGCAACGCTGGTCACCGTGGTGGCGCTCTATCCGGCCTTCTGGCTGATGACGCATTACCCGAGCGTGCCGCTGGTGCTGGCGCTGTCGGCATTGCTCACAGGCACGCTGTACCTCGGCACCACGCCGATGCTGCTCATGATGATGGAACTGCTGCCCGTCAAGGTGCGCGCCAGCGGCCTGTCGGTCATCTATGCGATTGGCGTGACGGTGTTTGGCGGTTCGTGCCAGTTTGTCGTGACCTGGCTGCTGGCCCGCACCGGCAATCCGCTCTCCCCTGCTTTCTACATGATGGCGTGCAGCGCCATCACGCTGCTGACCGTGCTGAGCTTGCGCGAAGCGCGCGAAACTCATTGATCCAAATTCCCACCGCCAACCCCGGAGCCCGACATGACCAAAGCGCCCACGCTCACGCCGTTCCAACTGCTGCCGCATCTGCTGCCGCCCGTTCATATCGATGCGGAAACGTTCGTCAACATCCGCCGCCAGATTCACGCGCAGCCCGAACTCGGCTTCGAGGTGGGCGCGACCAGCACCTTGGTGGCCGATCTGCTCAAAGGCTGGGGCTACGAGGTGCATGCGGGCATCGGCAAGAGCGGCGTGGTGGGGCAGTTGAAGCTCGGCAACGGCACGCGCCGCCTCGGCATTCGTGCGGACATGGACGCCCTGCCCATCGTTGAGGCGACCGGCCTGCCCTACGCCAGCCGCAACCACGGCAAGATGCACGCGTGCGGCCACGACGGGCACACCGCGATCCTGCTCGCAGCGGCCAAAGCGCTGGCCGAGAGCCGCGATTTTGACGGCACGCTCAACCTCATCTTCCAGCCCGACGAGGAAAACCTGTGCGGTGCGCGCGCCATGATCGAAGATGGGCTGTTCGAGCGCTTCCCGTGCGATGCCGTCTATGCCTTGCACAACATGCCTGGCGTCCCGGCCGGCAGCTTCCGCGTGCTGCCGGGGCCGGTGAGCCTGTCTTCCGACGTGGCCGACGTCACCATCAAGGGCATGGGCGGGCACGGCGCGATGCCGCATCGTGCGCGTGACCCGATTGCCGCATCGGCCGCCATCATCACCGCGTTGCAGACCGTGGTCGCACGCAACGTGGCCCCCGACGACACGGCGGTGGTGTCGGTCGGTTTCATTCGCGGCGGCGCCACGCACAACGTGATTCCCGAATCGGTGACGATCGGTCTAAACGTGCGCGCGGCGCGGCCGGAAACGCGCGCGCTGGTGGAAATGCGCATCCGCGAGATCGTCAGCCTGACGGCACAAGCCCATGGCGTCGAGGCGCAGATCGACTATCGTCAATTGACGCCACCCATGGT
Organism: Ralstonia chuxiongensis; assembly: GCF_024158925.1. Classification (NCBI taxonomy): domain Bacteria; kingdom Pseudomonadati; phylum Pseudomonadota; class Betaproteobacteria; order Burkholderiales; family Burkholderiaceae; genus Ralstonia; species Ralstonia chuxiongensis. Next base: position 71,169 of record NZ_JAMYWC010000005.1, read on the forward strand.
CAATACCGAGGCGGAGACCCAACTGGCGCAGCAGGTCTGCACCGAACTGGTGGGCGCGGCCAACGTCGTCACGCAGGCGCCCAAGGGGCTCAACGGCAGCGAGGACTTTGCCTGGATGCTGAACGAGGTGCCCGGCTGCTACCTGATCCTCGGCAATGGCGAAGGTGAATTCGGCGGCTGCATGGTGCACAACCCCGGCTACGATTTCAACGACCAGGTGTTGCCGCTGGGCGCAGCCGCGTGGGTGCGTCTGGCGCAGACCTACCTGAGCGCGTGAAGTGAACTTCGAGTCAAGCCATGCAAGCCAATCTGAGCCAAGCAGCCACACCTGCGGTCGCCAACGAAGAGATCGTGCAATGGAGCGCGATTGAGCTGTCCCGGCGCATCCACGCGCGCGATGTGTCGTGCGTGGAAGTCATGGAAGCGTTCCTCGCGCAGATCGATCGCCATAACCCGGTGGTGAATGCCGTCGTGGCCCGCATCGATGCCGAATCGACCATCGACCAGGCACGCGAGCGGGATGTGCTGCTCTCGCAGGGCTTGTCTGGCGGGTGGATGCATGGCTTTCCGCAAGCGCCCAAGGATCTTGCGGCCGCCGCCGGCATGGTGACGGCGATGGGCAGTCTTGCCATGGCGCGCAATGTGCCGACACACGACAGCATCGTCGTCGAGCGCATCCGCCGCCAGGGTACCGTACTGATCGGCAAGACGAACACGCCGGAGTTCGGCCTCGGTTCGCACACCTACAACCGTGTGTACGGCATCACACGCAACGCCTGGAACCCCGAGCGCTCGGCCGGCGGCAGCAGCGGTGGCACAGCCGTTGCGCTGGCGCTGAACATGCTGCCCGTGGCCGACGGCAGCGACATGATGGGCTCGCTGCGCAACCCGGCTGCCTGGAACCACATCTACGGCCTGCGCCCCAGCCTCGGTCGCGTGCCCTACGGCCCCACCGGCGACGTGTTCTTCCAGCAACTGGGCACCGAAGGCCCGATGGCGCGCAATCCGCAAGACCTCGCTTGGTTGCTGGCCACGCAGGCCGGTTACGACCCGCGTGCGCCGCTGTCACTGGGTGACGATCCGGCGTGCTTCATGCAGCCGCTTCACCGTGATTTCCGGCAAGCGCGCATTGGCTGGCTGGGCGATTTTGGCGGCTACCTTGCTGTCGACCGCGAAGTGCTAGCCGTCAACGAGCAGGCGCTCGACACGTTCGAAACGCTGGGCTGCCATGTCGAAACCGTACGGCCTTTCTTCGCCATGGATGCGCTATGGGAATGCTGGTGCACGCTGCGCGCGCTGAGCGTATCCGGCAACCTGGGGCTCCTCTACGCCAACGCAGCCACGCGTGACTTGCTCAAGCCCGAAGCCATCTGGGAAATCGAGCACGGACGCAGCCGTACCGCCATCGACATCAACCGCGCCATTGCCACGCGCGCAAGCTGGTATCAGACGCTGCTGGGGCAGTTCGCACAGTACGATTTTCTTGTCCTGCCTTGCACGCAAGTTGCGCCCTTCCCCGCGGAAGAACACTGGCCCAAGACGGTAGCCGGCCGCGCCATGGACACGTATCACCGCTGGATGGAAGTCGTGATTGGCGCCACGCTGGCGGGTGTGCCGGCCGCAAGCCTGCCATCGGGCTTCACCGCCGACGGCCTGCCGCTGGGCTTGCAGGTCATTGCCCCGCCGCGCTCGGAGTTTGCGCTGCTGCAGCTTGCCGCTGCGTGGCACGAAGCGTTCGCGCCAGCGCGTACGACGTCGCCGCTATTGCCTTGAGCGATGCACGCGTGCCGTGCTTTCGCGGCACGCGCATAGCCAATCCCACACAGAGCGCACGGCGGCGTCTTCAAGCCGCGCAGATGGCGCCACGGTCCAGAAGGCATAGCGCTGAATCACGGGCGCTGCGAACGGCTGGACGAGCGCGCCAGCCTCCAGCGCATCGCGCACCAGCGGCAGGTTCGCCAGGATCACGCCCTGCCCGGCCATTGCCGCCGACATGGCGTGCCCGTCGTCGGACAGCACGATGCCCGTGTCGGTCTTGAGCGTGTGCTCGATACCGGCGGCGCGTGCCCACATCGGCCAGCCAATCGGCTGCGGCAGCGTGCGCTGCCATTCGGAGTGGATGAGCGGCACGCGCGCCAGATCGTCATGCGACCGGACGTTCAGGCCCGGATGGCAGACCGGCGCATAGGCATCGCCAAAAAGATGTTCGCTGATGAGTCCGTTACTTGTGGCGGGCGTATCGCCATAGCGCACCGCAAGGTCTGCGCTGCCGCCGTGCAGGTCGACCACGGTGTCAGACGCATGAATGCGCAGATCCACCTCCGGATGCTGCGTCGCGAATTCACCCAGCCGCGGCACCAGCCAGCGCGCGGCAAGTCCCATCGGCGCGGTAAGCGTGACGCGCTGGCGGCTCGGTTGCGCTTGCGGGCCGCGAATGGCATCGACCGCCCGCGCAAACGCGTCAAAGCCGGTATTGAGCACAGGATACAACTGCTCGCCGGCGGCTGACAGGCGCAGCGCACGTACGTGGCGCTCGAACAGCGCAACGCCCAGCGCGTCTTCCAGGCGGCGGACCTGGTGGCTGACAGCCGTGGGCGTGACCGACAGCTCATCGGCAGCGCGCTTCATGCTGAGGTGGCGCGCGGTGGCTTCAAAGGCGCGCAGCGCGCTCAGGGGTGGCAGTTTTCGCATGCGCGGGATTGTGTCATGAGCGTTTTTCCCGCGTGGGCGGTATGGATGAATCCATCTCAACTGTGGCACGCAAAACAACTCGTTTGTCGCGGTGCAGCGCGGTTCGTAGAGTGGCCACACCTCCACTCAACTCAAAACGGATGCGCAAATGACCTCTCCGACCCGCCTCCTGCACCTCGACTCAAGCGCCCGGCCGGGCAGCTCCGAGACTTCACGCCACGGTTCCCACACACGTCGGCTTTCTGCGCGCTTCGTGCAGCGCTGGCTTGAGCATGCGCCCCATGCGCAGGTCGTCTATCGCGACATCGGCGCCGAACCGCCGTCGCCCGTGGATGGCCGCTGGGTGCATGCCGCATTCACGCCGCCCGCGCAGCGCGAGCCCTGGATGCACGATCGCCTTGCGCAAAGCGATGCGCTGATCGACGAGTTGCTTGCCGCCGACGTGATCGTGGCCGGCGTGCCGATGTACAACTTCGGCATGCCCGCGCAGTTCAAGGCGTACATCGACAATATCGTGCGTGTGGGCCGCACGTTCGGCTTCGACCGCAGCCGCACCGGCGAGCCCTATTGGCCGCTGCTGGCCGGCATGAACAAGCGCCTGGTCATCGTCAGCTCGCGTGGCGATTTCGGTTACGGCCCTGGCCAGCGCATCGCCCACATGAACCACGTGGAAGGCGGCGTCGCAACGGCATTCGGCTACATCGGCATCACGGATGTGGCATCGGTGGCCATCGAATACGACGAGTTTGCGGACGACCGACTGCGCGCGTCGATTGCATCGGCCGAAAACGATGTCGATGCGTTGGTCGCTCGTATGACCGCTGCCGCCGTGGAAGCGGCTTAGTCGATCAGCCGCCCATCCGCCTCAAAGAACGGGTGCGGGCCGTCGAACTCGCCCACGTACGCGAGATGGCTCACCAGGCCTTGGCCCGGCACCCAGGCGTGGACCTTGTACGCGGGCGGCTCCATAACGAAACCGGGCGGCGCGTCGGGGTCGAGATCCAGCGCCACCTGGTGCGCGGGTGACGGGCATGTCGATGCCACCGTGCCGGCAAAGCGCACGTCAATGGAGCGATGCAGATGGCCGCAGATGATGCGCTCAACGTTGCCGGCGGCACGCACGATCTGCGCAAAGGCCGGGATGTCTTCCTCGGCGAGCGATTGCACGTCCATGTGGCCGATGCCCGTGGCGAACGGCGGGTGATGCATCGCGATAACGGTCGGGCGTTGCGTCTCGCGTGCCAGCGCTTCGGCCAGCCAATCCAGGCGCTGTACGCCCAGGCGGCCGCCCGGATGGCCGGTGTCCAGCGTATCGAGCGCGATCAGGCGCACGTCGCCAATGTCGGTCCAGTATTGGAACGCGCGCGTGTCCTGCACATCGGCCGGAATGGGCGCGAGCCAATCGGCAAACGCTTCGCGCGCAGCATCCCGGCCATCGTGGTTGCCCAGCACCGGCAGCATGCGGATGCCAGCTGCATCGAGGGGCGCCAGCACGGCGCGCAGATGGGCGTACTCCTCAGGCGCGCCGGCATCCACAAGATCGCCGGTCAGCACGATGGCGTCCGGTTTCGCCGGCTGCGCCAGGATATGCGCCACGCAGCGTGCCAAATAGGCCGCTGAATCCACGCGCCGATACGCCAGTCGCCCCGGGCGCTTGATATGAAGATCGGTGAGTTGCAGGAAATGCATCGGCGTCAGGCTTGCAGGGTCAGAAGGCGGTCTGCCGGAACATCGAAGCCGACCGCATGGCCCGGCGCAAACTGCTGGCGGCCGGGCACGTCGATGAACAGCGGCATGGCCGACACGCCCGCCACGCGCACGCGGGTGCGGAAACCGAGAAACACCGCCGATTCGACCGTGCCCTTCAGCGCCGCCTCGGCCGGGTCGGCCAGCACAGCATCTTCGGGGCGGAAAAACACGGCGTTGCCTTCGCCAGCCGGCACGACGACGCGGCCACCCGCGCAGACGAACGCGCCATCCTGCCGTGTGCCGTCAAGGCGGTTCATGATCCCGATGAAATCCGCCACGTGCCGGTTTGCCGGCTGGAAGTAGATTTCGCGCGGCGTGCCGATCTGCGCAATGCGACCGGCTTCCATGACGACAATGCGATCCGCTAGCGCCATCGCCTCTTCCTGGTCGTGCGTCACGTAGATGGTCGTGATGCCGAGGCTGCGCAGCAGGCGGTCCATCTCTGCGCGCACGGATTCACGCAGCTTGGCGTCGAGCGCTGTGAGCGGTTCATCAAGCAGCAGCACACGCGGCTCGGGCGCCAGCGCGCGCGCCAGTGCCACACGTTGGCGCTGCCCGCCGGAGAGCTGATCCACACCGCGGTCTGCGTACGGCGCGAGGTGCATCATCTCCAGCAGCGTGTTCGCCCGGGCGCTGATCTGCATGTCAGACAAGCCGTTCTGCCGGCGCTGGATGCGCAGGCCGTATTCCACATTGCCGCGCACGCTCAGGTTGGGAAACAGCGCGTAGCTCTGGAACACCATGCCGACGCGGCGGCGCTCGATCGGGCGTGCGGTGACGTCTTCGTCGCCGAATTGCACGGTGCCGCCAGCATCGGGCGCTTCCAGCCCGGCGACGATGCGCAGCGTGGTGGTCTTGCCGCAGCCCGAGGGGCCGAGCAGCACGACGGTCTCCCCGGCAGCGATGTCGAGGTCCATCGACTCCAGCACGCGCTGGCCGCCGAAGTGTTTTCCGCAGCCGCGCAGCCGAATTGGCACGGGCGCGAGGTGTAGGGATTCGGTACTCATCAGGAAGCCTTTCCGTTGTTCACTCGCAGGCCGCCAAAGCGCTGCATCAGCACCAGCAGCGGCACGATCATGACGAAGAAGATCAGCGTGTAGGCGCTGGCAATCTCCAGGCGCATCGACGCATAGGTATCGGCCAGGCCGACCGGCAGGGTCTTGGTTTCTGGTGTGTGCAGCATCCAGGTGAGGTTGAATTCGCCCACCGAGAGCGTCACCACCGTCAACGCGCCGGCCAGGATGCCGGGCTGCACGTTGGGCAGCACGATGGTGCGAAAGCGCTGCCAGAACGACGCGCCCAGGCTGGCGGCGCCCTCCTCCAGCGTCTTGAGGTTCTGGCCAGCAGCCACGGCTGCGACCGAGCGCACCATGAACGGCAGCGTGAACACCACGTGGCCGACGACGATGAACCACAAGCTCTCGCGAAAGCCACCAAAGCCGCCGTACGCCACGATGAGCCCGAGCGCCGTGGCCAGCCCCGGCAGCGCCACGGGCAGCGTCAGGAATTCTTCGATCAGGCGGCTCGTGCGGCTCTGGCGGCGCGCCAGCACATAACCGGCCGGCACACCGGCCGCGAGTACGATCACCAGCGTGCACAGCGCCACCAGCAGCGACATCCAGATCGACGCCTGATACATATCCCAGACCTGGGCGACCCAATCGAGCGTCCAGCCACTCTTGAATCCGCGAATGTAGTTGCGCGTCAGGCCCACGGCCATCGACAGGACGACCGGGACGATCAGAAAGAGGCAGAGCAGTAGCGTGATGATCCACTGCGCAGCAGACAAGGCGCGTTTCATGCCGCCGCCCCCGCTTGTCCGCCGGCGGCCGTGCGTGCAATCGCCAGCACCAGCCACGTCACCACGCCCAGCACCACTGACAGCGCTGCCGCCATCGCAATACCCGCGTTGAGCGTGAACTCGGTATAGATCGTCATCGGCAAGACGTCGATGTCGGTGGCAAGCGTGAAGGCCGTGCCGAATGCGCCCATCGACGTGGCAAAACAGATGGCGCCGGAGGCGATAAGCGCTGGCGCCAGGCCCGGCACGAGCACGTCACGCGTGACCTGCCACGACGATGCGCCCAGCGAGCGCGCCGCTTCTTCCAATGAACGATCGAGCTTCTCTGCCGCTGCCATGACCGTCAGCACCACGCGCGGAATCGAGAAATACAGGTAGCCGAGAAACAACCCACCGATGGAATAGGCGAAGACCCATTTCTCGCCGATGAGCTTGTGCGTGACGTCGCCCAGCAGGCCTTGGCGGCCCGCCAGCAGAATCACCATGAAGCCGACCACCACGCCTGGAAACGCCAGCGGAAACGTCAGCATGGCGGTAATCATCCGTTTGCCCGGCACGTTGTGACGCACCAGGAACAGCCCGGCGATGGTCGAGAGGACGAGCGTCGCCAGCGTGACCGCCGCCGACAGCACCACCGTCGAGAACAAGCTGCCCAGATAGCGCGACGTGGTCAGCGCGGCCGTGTATGTGGCGATCAGGCCATCGCTGCCGCTCACACGCAGCAGCGCCGCCATCGGCAGCAGCCAGAACGCGCAAAACAGTGCGACGGCCGGCGCCAGCAACGCCACCCGCCACCGTGCGGGCAATACCGCATCGTCGGGCAAGGTGGTTCGGGTGACGGTGCTCATGCTCAGCGGACCTCGTTCAGGTAGCGCGTGCCAAATGCCTGCTGGCCGGCTGCCATCTTGTTGAAGTCGACCGTCTTTGCGCGGGCGTATTCGCTGGCGGGCAGGAAGCGCGAGGCGGCTTCCTTGCTCATCGCGTTGGCGCGCACCGGGCGCAGGTAGGCGTTGGCCCACAGCGTCTGGCCTTCGTCCGACAGCACGAAATCCAGCACCTTCTTGGCGTTCTCGGCATGCGGCGCACCGGCGGTCAGGCTCATCACGTACGGCACGGCGATCGTGCCTTCCTGCGGAATCACGAATTCCACGTTGGCGTGATCCTTGTACTTGGCGCGGTAGGCGTTGAAGTCATAGTCGAGCAGGATGGGGATTTCGCCTGCCACGACGCGTGCGTAGGCCGTCTGCTTCGGCACGATCGGCGCGTTCTTCTTCAACTGCTTGAACCACTCGATGGCGGGGCTGAAGTTGTCGAGCGTGCCGCCCAGCGCCTGGTTGACCGCCACGGCGCCCACGTAGCCGACGAAGGCACTGCTCGGGTCCAGGTAGCCGACCATGCCTTTGTATTCGGGCTTGAGCAGGTCTTTCCAGGAGCGCGGCACGGGCTTGCCTTCCAATGCGTCCTTGTTGACGAAGAAGCCCAGCGTGCCGGAGTGGATCGAGAAAAATGCGCCATCCGGGTCTTTCATGCCGGCCGGAATGTCTTCCCAATGCTTGGGCTTGTAGTTGGCGACCAGGCCCTTTTCCTTGGCCTGATACGCGGACGTGATGCCCAGGTAGGCGACGTCAGCCACGGGGTGCCCCTTCTCGGCCAGCATCTGCGCGATGGCCTGGCCGGAATTCTTGTTGTCGAACGGCACGGTGATGCCGGTCTTTTCTTTGATGGCCTTGATCTGGCTGGCCCAGTCAGCCCATTCGGGCGGGCAGTTGTAGCAGATGGCGACCTGCTGGCCGGCAGGCTGAGCCTGCACCGGCGCAGCCAGGGCGAATGCGCCGGCAGCCACGAGGCCGCACGCGCGCAGCCATTGAACGAGACGTTTCATCGAGACGCTCCTTGCGTATCAGACGTGAGGGAAGAAATAACGGAGAGAGACGCTTCAGCCGGCGCACGGGCCAGCGTGCCGCCCGCCAGTAGGCGATGCGGCAACGTAATCGAGGGCACGACCTCGCCAGCGATGCGGCGGGCCAGTGCCATGGCCGCGTCGGTGCCGATCCGGCGATGCGGCTGCGCCACCGTCGCAAGCGTGGGCGAAAGCCACTGCCCCATCGCCAGGCCATCGAAGCCGACCACACTCACGTCTTCGGGCACGCGCAGGCCCATCTCGCGCAGCGAGCGGATGGTGAGCAGCGCAAGGCGGTCGTTGCTGCAGAAAATGGCGGTAGGCCGTGGCGGCGCCAGCAGGCGGGCCAGCTCGGCGGGCAGCATGGCATCGGCATTGAAATCAATTTCGACGGGCGGCTGCGGCGCAATGTCGGCCGCTTCCAGCGCTTCGCGGTAGCCGTCGTGGCGCAGCGCCGCACGGTCCGATGCCGCCAGCGTGCCAGTGAGCATGCGGATCTGACGGTGCCCCTGCGCGAGCAAAGCGCGAATGGCGTCGCGCGCCGCGGCTCGGTTGTCGACGGTGATGCAGCAGCGGGCAGGAATGCGCGCCTGACCCACCGTGTCGTTGTAGACCAGCACGTAAGGCACGTGCTCTGCGTCGAGGCGATCGAGATGCGGATTGGCTGCGGCATCGGCCACGGTCAGGATCAGGCCGTCGACGCGTTGCTCAAGCATGGTCTCGATGGCGCGAGCTTCACGCTCGCGGTCGTAGGCCGTCGTCATGAGCATCACGCGCTGGCCCGTGATGGACGCGGCTTCCTCGATGCCCTGCATGCATTCGGCAAACACGGGGTTGGCCAGCGACGGCAGCACCACGCCCAGCAGGCCTGTACGCTCGGCGCGCAACTGGCGGCCCAGCGCGTTCGGGCGATAGTGCAGCGCGTCCATGGCGGCCTGCACCCGGGCCAGCGTCGAGGCACTCACCCGCTCCGGCGTGTTGACCGCTCGCGACACCGTGGCAATCGAAATGCCGGCATGCGTCGCCACGTCCTTGATGCTGCTGCCCACTGCGTGCCCCTGGAATTTGTAAACGTTTACATCCTAGGTGTGCGCAGTGACTATTTCATGACAATCGATGCTGCAGTGCAGGCGTCGCCGCAATGCAGCATCGCCAGTGTTGTGCATGGCAAAGTTACAAAGCTCGCATATGCTTCTTACGAAAATGCGCAACCGACGTGCGCCAATGCGCCCGCAACGGCATGGCCCAGTTGCTGCTGTGCTGTTCTCGGTGCCTGCCCTGGAGACCCCATGCGCGTATCGCCCGTTTTTGATGTGCCGACCACCGCCCTGCCCGCGCTGACGCAGCATTACGGCGTAGTCCGTGCCCAATCCCTCGCCTTGGCCGCGCCGCTGTCCGACGCCGACGCCACGGTCCAATCCATGGACGACGCCAGCCCCGCCAAATGGCATCTGGCCCATACGACGTGGTTTTTCGAAGAGTTCATCCTGGGCCCGAACGTACCGGGCTATCGTTCGCCGGATGCGCGCTACCGCTACCTGTTCAATTCGTACTACGAGACCGTGGGCGCGCGGCACCCGCGCCCGCGCCGAGGCATGCTCACCCGCCCCACGCTCGATGAGGTGCGTACCTATCGCGCCCATGTCGATAGGGCCATGCAGCGCTTGCTGGCCGACGGCGTATCCGATGACCTCGCCCGCCTAGTGACACTCGGCCTGCACCACGAGCAGCAGCATCAGGAGTTGCTGCTGACCGATCTGCTCCACCTGTTTGCGCAGAACCCGCTATGCCCGGCCTATGCCGACGCACTGCCCCCACGCGTGCACGCGGCTCCCGCACAACCGGGCTGGGTCAGCTTCCAGGGCGGTGCCGTACAGATCGGCAAAACCGATACAGGAACCGACACCGAGTTCATGTTCGATTGCGAAGGTCCGCGCCACACGGTCTGGCTGGAGCCCTATGCATTGGCCACGCATCCTGTGACCAACCGCGAGTGGCTCGCCTTCATGCAGGACGGCGGTTATCGGCAGCCCACCCTGTGGCTGTCCGACGGCTGGGCATGGGTGCAGCGCGAAGGCATTGACGCCCCGCTTTACTGGCACACCGGCAAGGACGAGGCAGAAGGTTGGCAGCAGATGTCGCTGCACGGCCTACAGCCGGTGGATCTGGATGCGCCCGTCACGCACGTCAGCTTTTATGAGGCCGACGCCTACGCCCGCTGGGCTGGCGCCCGCCTCCCGACTGAAGCCGAATGGGAGCACGCCGCAGAAGGGCTGCCCGTGCAAGGCAACTTCGCCGGACGGGGCGCGCTACGTCCGTTGCCCGACCACGGCATCGCCGAGGCCGGCAGCCTGCGTCAACTGTTCGGTGATGTGTGGGAATGGACCGCCAGCCCTTATGGTCCCTACCCGGGCTTTGAGCCGGCCGAAGGGGCCGTGGGCGAATACAACGGCAAGTTCATGTGCAGCCAGATGGTGCTGCGCGGCGGATCATGTGTGTCGCCCGAAGGGCATCTGCGGGCGACGTATCGCAACTTCTTCTATCCGCACCAGCGGTGGCAGTTCACCGGGGTGCGGCTGGCGCGGCGGGCGTGATGAGCATCACATCCGGCACTGCGGCACCATTGCCGCGCCGTTTGGGCCGCGCCTAGCGGTTGCTGTCAAACAGCATATTGGTTGGGGTGCCGATCGTATCTTTGCCAGCCGGGCTGGGGGCCGTTGCATCCCGTTTGGCTGCCGGCATCGGCGTGGGTGCATCCGGCGCGCTTGCCTTGGCGGGCTGAGGGACAGCCGCCGGGGGCGCCGCCACCGGAGCAGGCTTGCCCGCCTGTTCCGCCAGCTTGCGCCGGCGCGACTCCAGCCCCGCTGCAATTTCATCCTGGTGATACCGCTTGGCGAAGTCGATCACGTCCATCTTCTGCTGGTTGCGCAGGTTCATGTCGGCGCCTTCATCCAGCAGCAGCTTGACGGTCGTGATGTGCCCGCCCATGGCTGCCATCATCAGCGGCGTGGTCGCGTTGGGGCTTTCTGCATCGATATAGGCCGCGTGGTCGAGCAGGTATTTGACAATGTCGTCGTATCCGTTGGTGGCGGCGTAATGCAGCGCGGTCCAGCCGGTCTTGTTGACCTCCACGTCGTACGTTTCCACCATCAGCTTCACCATGGGCAGCAGGCCCTGGTAGGCGGCCATCATCAGCGCGTTTTCGCCGGCGGCGTTGGTGCGCTCGAAATCGATGTTCTTGGCGCGAATGAGCGCCTCGGCCACCTCGAGGTTCTTGTCCTTCAGCGCATCCACCAGCAGCGGCGTGCCATCGCGCGTCTTCAGGTTTGGGTCGATGCCCTGCGCAATGTACTTTTGCACCAGCGCCGGGCGGTTGTACTCGACGGCGTTGCGAAGATCGTCCTGCGGCGTGGCGAGTGCAGCACCCGACAACGCCATCGTCAACGCGCCAGCCAATGCGATTTTGTTCATTGTTTGCTTCAAGTTATCGCGGTATCGCATTGAATAGATTGAAGAAGTTATCGGTGGTAACGCCAGCGATTCGCTCCAGCGGTTCGCCACGCAGCGTCGCCAGGAATTCGCCCACGTGGCGCACATACGCCGGCTCGTTCGTCTTGCCGCGGAACGGCACCGGCGCAAGGTACGGCGAGTCGGTCTCGATCAGCATGCGGTCCAGCGGCACCTTCTTGGCGGTTTCCTGCAGGTCCACCGCGTTCTTGAACGTCACGATGCCCGAGAAGGAGATATAGAAACCCAGGTCCAGCGCGGCCTTGGCCACGTCCCAGGTCTCAGTAAAGCAATGCATGACGCCGCCTGCGGCCTCGGCGCCCTCTTCGCGCATGATGGCCAGAGTGTCCTCAGCCGACGAGCGAGTGTGGATCACCAGCGGCTTCCCGGTCTGCTTCGACGCGCGAATATGCGTGCGAAAGCGATCGCGCTGCCATTCCATGTCGGCCACGGTACGGTCGCCCAGGCGGTAATAGTCGAGCCCGGTCTCGCCGATGCCGACCACGCGCGGGTGATCAGCGAGCGTCAGCAGACGCTCAAGCGTGGGCTCTTCAATGGATCTGCCTTCTTCAACGTCCGCTTCGGCATCGGGGTGCACGCCCACGGTGGCGTACACGTTCGGCTCCTGCTCGGCGATCTCGAGCACGCTCGGGAAATCTTCCAGCGTGACGGAAATGCACAGCGCGTGGGTGACACGGTTTTCCCGCATGCGTGTCAGCAGCTCGGGCAGGCGCGCGCGCAAGTCGGGGAAATTGATGTGGCAGTGGGAATCGACAAACATCGAATAATCAGAGAGTTACGGCACAAACTTGATGCGCCGTATCAGGAAGAAATCAGAGGGTTTGTGTCGGGCGCTGCGAGTTGATCTGCTTGCCGAGCAGCTCCTCGATCACGCGACGCAGCACACGGCACTGCTCGTCTTCGCCAAGATGCACGCCAATGCCCGGCGTCTTGGCGGGGGTGCCCACCGGGGTGATCCAGGCCACCTTGCCGGCCACCTGATACTTCTGCGGGCGATCCAGCAGCGACAGCACGAGGAAAACCTCCTCGCCAATCCGATAAGGACGCTGCGTGGGCACGAAGATACCGCCGTTCTTCAGGAACGGCATATACGCGGCATGCAGGCCGGCTTCATCCTTGATGGCTAGCGAGACGATGCCCGGGCGGGTCGGCGCGCCCGGAGCCGTGCCGGCCGCAGTGGGCGTGCCAGGGGTGACAGGAGTGCCGGGCGTACGAAGAGGTGCAGTGCTCACAGGGTGTCCAGAGAGTGCAAACGTTCAGGTGCGGGGTTCGGGTTCAGGCAGTCGGAAAGAGCTGCCGGTAATCCAGCAAAAGGCTCTCGATGACGAGCCTTGCCGCCAGCGGATGTTGCTCGGTGCGGCGCCGTTGTGGCAAGGCACGCGCGAAACGTTCCAGGCGATCCAGCGGGATGGTGTTTGCGCAACGTTGCAACGCATCGCGCTGCGCCGGAAAGTAGCGCGGACGCCCCGCCAGCCGCGCCGCCATCAGGTCATAGACCCACCGGTGCATGGTACTGAGAACGGCCGGGACCGACAATTTTTGTAAATGATCAGCCGTGGCCAGCGCGTCCAGCTTCGCGCCCTGGGCAAGCTGTTCGAGCAAAAATTGCAGTAGCGGGCGGTCCTCGGACTCGGCGGCCGCCAGCGCGGCCAGCGGCGCATTGCCGAACTCCGCCAGCAGGCTTTGCGCATGGGGCACGCCTTGTTGCTCCAGCCACTGGCGCGCAGCCTCGGGCTGCGGCGGCTGCAGCGGAAACTGTCTGCAGCGCGACAGGATGGTCGGCAGGATACGGTCGATTCGATCCGTCACCAGCAGGAACACGGTGTTCTGCGGCGGCTCCTCCAGCGTCTTGAGCAGCGCGTTGGCGCCCTCAGTCTGCAACGCGTCGAGCGGATACAGCACAACCACCCGCAACCCGGCCCGGTGCGTACCAACCCCCACGCCTTCGATCAGGTTACGGACCTGCTCCATGCGGATGATTTTGCTCGGCGCCTTTTTCTTGCCGTCGGCGTCTTTCTCCGTCTCGGGCGCGTCTTCCATCGCTTCAGGGCGCACGAGGTGGAAATCCGGATGGTTGCCCTGCGCAAACCAGTTGCAGGCCGCGCACGTACCGCAGGGTTGGCCGTCTGCGATGGGCGTATCGCACAACAGGCCTTGCGCGAAATGCATGGCGAAATCGCGTTTGCCGGTGCCGGCCTGGCCGTTGAGCAGGATCGCGTGCGGCAACTTGGCCCGCATGGCTTGCAGGCGGGTCCAGTCAGCGGATTGCCAGGGATAAAGCATCATGAATCAATGGGTTGCGTCAGATTATTGATGCAAAAACTAGTCGTGAAACCATTATTTCCGTATCCGAAATTGCCTGCAAAATCAGAGCGTTGCAAGCAGATTCTCTAAGTCTTTCTGGATATCGGTTCGCTCCCGGTTGGCATTGAGCACGACAAATCGATCCGGCTCGGCTGCCGCGCGGCGCAGGTATTCGGCACGCGTGCGCAGGAAGAACTGCGCGGACTCGGCTTCGAACTTGTCTGGCGTCCGGGCATCGGCCAAGCGCGCGGCGGCAATCTCGGGGGCAAGATCGAACAGGATGGTCTTGGTCGGCTGCAGGTCTTGCTGCACCCAGCGCTCCAACGCCTCCAGCCGGTCGATCGCCAAGCCCCTGCCCCCGCCCTGATAGGCGAATGTGGCATCGGTGAAACGGTCGGAAATGACCCAGTCGCCAGCGTCCAGCGCGGGCTGAATCACCTCGGCGATGTGCTCGCGACGGCCGGCGAACATCAGCAGTGCTTCAGTTTCCAGGTGCATGCGCTCATGCAGCAGCACTTCGCGCAGTCGCTCACCCAGCGGCGTGCCGCCCGGCTCACGGGTGACAACCAACTTTTTGCCCTGGGGAGCGAGCTTCGCCTGCAGCTGCTGGGCAAACCACGCGAGGTGCGTGCTCTTGCCCGCGCCGTCGATCCCTTCGAATGTGATGAACTTGCCGGTCATGGTTGGCCGCGCTGATATTTGTTGACGGCCCGGTTGTGGTCCGTCAGGTTGGTCGAAAACTGGCTGCTGCCGTCGCCGCGCGCCACGAAATACAGTGCATCCGACGGTGCCGGGTTCAGCGCCGCCTGCAGCGACGCCATGCCCGGCAGCGCGATCGGCGTGGGCGGCAGGCCGGTCCGCGTGTAGGTGTTGTACGGCGTGTCGGTCTGCAAGTCGCGCTTGCGCAAATTGCCGTCAAAGCTGGCACCAAGGCCATAGATGACTGTCGGATCGGTCTGCAGCAGCATGTTCTTTCGCAGCCGGTTGACGAACACGGCGGCAATCATCGAGCGCTCCAGCTTCTGGCCGGTCTCCTTCTCGATGATGGAAGCCATGGTCAGCGCTTCGTACGGCGTCTTGTAGGGCAGATCCAGCGAGCGTTTCGCCCAGGCGTCATTCAGGCGCTTCTGCATTGCCTGGTAGGCGTGGCGGTACAACTCCACATCGCTGCTGCCGCGCGCAAAAAGGTAGGTATCGGGAAAGAACAGGCCTTCCGGATTGGTTTCGGGCGCGCCAATCTTGCGCATCAGGTCTGCGTCGGACATGCCGGCCGTGTCGTGCTTGAGCGCAGGTTCTGCGTCAACCACTGCCCGCATCTGCCGCATCGACCAGCCCTCGATGACGGTAACGACGTAATGCGTCACCTCGCCACGCGCCATCTTGTCGAGAATGGACATGGGCGTTGCGCCGGTTTCCAGCGCATAACCGCCGGCTTTGAGGCTCTTGGCGTTGCCCGTGGCGCGCGCCAGCACCGAAAACAACTGCGGCTGCACGCCGACGCCGGCATTGGCTAGCTGCTTGCCGACCGAGATCACGCTCGAGTTCGGTTTGATCACCACCTCCAGCGGCGAGGCCGACAGGCTCACCGGTTGCTGGGCCCACCACACCACACCGCCTGCTGCTGCCAGCACAATCAGGATCGCCAGCAGGATCAAGCGTTTGAGAAAAGAGAACATTCTGTTGTGAATCTGCGTGCGGAGCCGGCTGACCCCGGCGATTTCCGCACTCTTGAAATGGATAGATAGGGCACAAGCTGCCCGTTAGACAGCCCAATATAATACCGGTCAATCTAAGGCGGCCCCGCACACCATGAACGATGTCTTCCACGATTTTGTCGATACGCTGAGCTTTCCCCCGCTCGACGTGCAATTTGACGCCGCCACGCGCGGCAGCGTGCTCTGCGCACCGACCGATCTTGCGCGCATCGCCGTCGAAGGCGCCGATGCGGCCGAGTTCCTGCATAACCAGCTCACCAACGCCGTTACAGGCCTTGGTTTGAACCAAGCGCGCCTGGCCGGCTATTGCTCGCCCAAGGGACGGCTGCTTGCCACGCTGCTGGTGTGGCGTCAGGCCGATACGATCGTGCTGCAGACAGACAAGGCGATCGCTCCGGCGTTGACCAAGCGCCTGTCGATGTTCGTGCTGCGCGCCAAGGCCAAGCTGCGCCCGATGGATGAGTTCATCGCCATCGGCGTCGCCGGGCCGGATGCGGCGGAAGCGCTGCGCGAGGCCGGTGCCGTGCTGCCTGAACCGGACGCCGTCAACGCGGTGGCGCAGCAGCCCGCCACGGTGGGCCAGCAGTTCGGCGCGGTTGTCCGCCTGCCGGATGCTGACGGACGCCCCCGCTATCAGTGGATGGTCCATGCCGAGCACTTCCAGGACGCCTGGAAGACGCTGTCGTCGCGCCTGTCGCTGGTGGGCACCGAAGTGTGGGATTGGCTGAGCCTGCAAGCAGGTGTGCCGCACATCACCCTGTCCACGCAAGAACAGTTCGTCCCGCAGATGGTCAACCTGGAGCTGCTGGGCGGCGTCGATTTCCGCAAGGGCTGCTACCCGGGGCAGGAAATCGTGGCGCGCAGCCAGTATCGCGGCACGCTCAAGCGGCGCATGCAGCGTGCGCACGTGAATGCCCCCACGTCGGCCGGCGCCGAGGTCTACAGCGCAACCGATCCGAACCAACCTTGTGGCATGGTGGTCAACGCAGCCATGGCGCCGGATGGCGGCACCGATCTGCTGGTCGAGCTGAAGCTGGACGCGCTCGACACCGTCATCCACCTGGCCACACCGGATGGGCCGGAGCTGACGTTGCAAAACCTGCCGTACGTCATTCCCGTTTCAGAAAACGCCTGACACCGGACTCCATCATGGCCGACCACCTGTTCGTCTACTTCCGCATCGCCGAGCATGACGCCGCCGCTGCGCTACCGCGGTGGCAACGTTGGCTCGATACCGTGGAAGAAGCGACGGGCGTGGCGGGCGCGTTGATGCGCCGTCCGGAAACACGCGACGGCCAGGCCACGTGGATGGAGTCCTACAACGATGTCCCGCCCGCATTTGCTGCCACGCTGGCGGCTCTGTGGGAAACCGGCGGCCCGCGTGAATTCGTCGCGGGTGAACGCCACGCAGAGCTGTTTGTCGATCTAGAAAACAGCTGACGGCGCCCTGCCGCAATCGTCATCGCAAAAATTCGGCAGGCTGCTATGCTTGGCCGAAGCCCGCGCAACACAGGTCGTCACATTGGCCCTTGGCCGTTCATTGCGCGGCATGTTCAAAGGAAGTGCTCATGTGTTTGATTCTCACGGCCTGGCACGCCCACCCCGACTACGCACTGGTGGTGGCCGCCAACCGGGACGAATTCTATGACCGCCCTGCCGCGCCGCTTGCGTGGTGGAGCGACGCGCCCAACGTGCTGGCCGGGCGTGACATGGCCCAGGTGGTCGGTCACGCGGGTACGTGGATGGGCATGACGCGCGACGGCCGCTTTGCCGCGCTGACGAATTACCGTGCGCCGTCCGAGCGCCGGCCCGATGCACGCTCGCGGGGGGAACTCGTCTCGAATTTCCTGACGGCGGACGATATGTCGGTGCCCGCCTATCTCGATAGCCTCACCGCTCGCGACCGTGCATACAACGGCTACAACCTGCTGACCGCTACACGCGACGAACTCTGGTGGACGAGCAACCGCGCCGAAGCACCGCGCAAGCTCGCGCCGGGCCTCTACGGGCTGTCCAACGCACTGCTCGATACGCCGTGGTTCAAGGTGCGGCATCGCATGGCTGCCTTTGCCGAGGCCCTGGCCGCAGATACGGGCCGGCACGGCAATGCGCTGGATGTGGCGCGCTATCTCGATCTGCTGTCGGAAACGCGTGAAGCGCCGACCGCCTCCCTACCCGCCACGGGCGTGGCGCCGGAGTGGGAGAAGCTGCTTTCTGCCGCTTTCATCCGCTCGCCGCGCTATGGCACGCGCGCCAGCACGATCGTGCGTATCCGTCACGACGGCTGCTTTGACGTGACCGAGCGCCGCTTCGACGCGGAAGGCCAGATCGGCGAGACGCGCTACCTCGGCGTGCTCGACACCGTCACGCACGCCGATACGTAAGCGCTGGCCGCTCAGGCTGCTTCCTGCTTGGCGTTCGCGGCCTGATCGTTTGCCATTTCCATTTCGGTGATGGCCGCGCCGCCCGGGCGCAACGCCGAATGTTCGCGCTTGGACTGCACCAGCGGGTAGAACATCTGCGCCGTCCAGGGTTCCGCGCCGAACAGCACGTCATCCTGCAAGCCAATCTTTGCGGGATATTTGCGCGTGATATGCGCCGTGCCAAACAGCACATCCCAGAAAAACAGCAGATTGCCGAAGTTGCCCTTGTAGTGACCGATGCCATCGGCGTTTGTGAGCGCGTGGTGCGCCCAGTGCGTGGCGGGCGTGGAAATCGTCCGCTCCATCACCCACATCAACGGGCGCAGCGCGCGGATGCGATACAGCGGCGCATCCCACGGCCAGGCGCAATGTGCGCCAACAATGACGGCCAGCTTGACGACCAGATACGCCGCATAGACGGGCCCAAAGCCCAGATACACGGCCACACCGCCGATCCACAGCCCCGGCATCATCAGGTAGTAGAAAAAGTTGTTGCGGTACGTAATGCGCACGCTCATGTACGACGCGCTGTGATGCGCGCGGTGCAACGGCCAAAGCAGCGGCGTGTGCGAAGCACGGTGCCAGAGGTATTGCGTGAGGTCGTCGCCGATGAGCAGCAGCCCAGTCATCGCCCACCAAGGCAGATCCACCCACGCGTTGTGCTGCGCCGGAATGAGCCACTTGCACAGGGCGTTGCTTCCCAAAAGCGCGATCGGCTGGGTGACGGCGACGAGGCTGATGAACATCAGCACCTCGAGCCAGGCATCGTTGGCGGTTGCGCGGCCGCGCACGTTGCCGTGGTAGCGCCGCGTCACGAGCTCCATGACGGCAAATCCAAGGATGCAGGCGACGATCAGCGCGTGCTCCATGTGTGAACTCATCGGTGTCTCCTCGCTTTTGTTGTGGAGACAAGCCTAGGAGTGCCCATCCAATGCGTCCAATGCATAATGAGCATCTATTTAATGCACAGAACGCAACGCTATGGATTTGCGCCGCCTGAGTCATGTCGTTGCCCTTGCCGACACGCTGCACTTCGCGCGTGCCGCGCAAGCGGTGCATCTGAGCCAGCCTGCATTCAGCCGGAGCATCCGCGCGGTTGAAGACGATCTCGGCATCCGCCTGTTCGATCGCGAAACCGGCGACGTGCGTCCCACACCGGCCGGCGAATTCGTCATCGAACGCGCGCGGCGCCTGCTGTTCGAGGCACGCTGCCTGCAACGCGACGTTGATCTGTATCGCGACAGCCAACTTGGCGACACGGCCTTCGGTGTCGGCCCGCTGCTGACGGCGACGCTCATGCCCCAGGCACTGCAGGAATTGCGTCAGCAGCATCCCCAAGTCGCACTGCGCATGGAGGTCGGCAATTGGGTGCAACTGCTGGAGAGCCTGCGCAGCGAGAACATCGAGTTCTTCGCCGCCGATGTGCGCGACATGCCGAAAGACGCCGCGCTCGATATCCAATTGATTGGCGGCCAGCCCCCTCACCTCTACGTGCGGGCCGGCCACCCCCTTGCAGCGCGCACGCACACGCTGCGTGAAGTCTGGGAATACGGCATTGCCGTACCGAAACTCCTGAGCCCTTCAAAGGTGGAGCTGGCGATGCTGCTTGGCCTGCCGGCAGGTCAGGAGGCCAGCATCGCGCTGGAGTGCGACAACTACGGCGTATTGAAGACGGTGGCGCTCACGACGGACACCGTGCTCGGCGCCACGGATGCAGCCGTGCGGGAGGAATTGGAAACCGGCGCGCTGATGCGGCTGGCGGTGAAGGGTTGGTTATCGCCGCCATCCACGACGGGGATTGTGCGGCTGCACGGCAGAACCGCGTCGCCGGCAGCGCAGGTGGCCATCGCAGCCATTGCGAGGGCCGCCCAGGATATCAACGTGTAAGCACGCGGCGCATGGTCCGGTGCGGAATGCCGGCCTCTTCAAACTCCTCGCCCTCGGCCGTAAAGCCCGCGCGCGTGTAAAACGGCATGGCGTGGGTCTGCGCGTTCAGGATCAGCTCGGGGTAACCCAGCGACTGCGCCTTGTCGATCAAGGCTTCCAGCACACGCGCGCCAACGCCCGTGCCGCGCGCCTCCTTGCGCACCGCCATCCGGCCGATATGGCCATCGGGCAGCAGGCGGCCCGTGGCGACAGCGCGCCCGGCCGTGTCGTGTGCCAGCGCGTGCCAGCACTGGTCATCCCACTCGTCCCATTCCAGTTCAACGGGCACGCCTTGTTCGGTGACAAACACGTCGTAGCGGATGGCGCGGGCTTCTTCGCGCACGGCGTCCCAGCGGTCGACTTCAACACCGGCAAGCGGGCGGACAGATTCAGGGGCAGTCATGCTCAATTCTCACACTTCAGGCTTCAGAACTTCAAAGTTAAGGATGCGTTCGCGCAGCGTATCGGGAATCGGCGCGGAGGTCTGCGTGGCAGGGTCTGCACACACGTAGATGACTTCGCCGGTGACGAGATGCTCGTCTGCGCGATACATCTCGATGATAAAGCGCATGCTGGAGCGGCCCAGACGCGCCACACGGCAGCGCAGGTCCAGCTCATCGTCAAAGCGCGCGGAGGCATGATATTCGAGCGTGGATTTGACCACGTAGAAATCCACGCCAAAGGTGTCGACCACATCCACCGGATACCGCACGCCGATGCTGCGCCAGTATTCGGTGATGCAGACATCGGCGTACAGCAGGTAGTGGCCGTTGAAGACGATGCTCTGCGCATCGACTTCGGCCCAGCGCACGCGCAGGGGCGTGCTGTGGCGGAAATCCTCGATCGCCATGCGGTCTCCTTTTGTGCTTTCGTCAGGGGGATTCGGTCTCGGTGCCGAAGGCGCGGCGTAGCGCGTTGGCGGCGTCGCGGTGCGCGTCTTCGACGGCCGGCACGAAGCGCCCGATCTTGAAGAAGTCGTGAATCATGCCTTCGTACAGTTTCAGCTCGACCGGCACCTCTGCCGCGCGCAGCTTGTTGGCGTAGCCGATGCCTGCGTCACGGATTGGGTCGAAGCCCGCCACGGCAATCCACGCGGGGCACACGCCGGTGACGTCTGCGCCGTGGCCACCGGCATCCAGCGGGGCAAAACGCCAGTCGTCGCGGTCAGCGTCGCTGCGCAGGTATTGGGAGAAGAACCAGTGGATCATCTCCTGCGTGAGCAGGTAGCCCTCGGCAAACTCGCGGTGCGACGGCGTGGATTCACGCGCGGTGGTGCCCGGATAGATCAGCAGTTGCAGCACCGGCGCCAGGCCGCGGTTGCGTGCCTCGATGGCAGTCACTGCGGCCAGCGTTCCGCCCGCGCTGTCGCCGCCGAAAGCGATGCGTGCCGGGTCGGCGCCGATGGTGGCGGCTTCATCGAACACCCATTGCAGCACGTCGAATGCGTCGTTCGCTGCGGTTGGAAATTTCCACTCCGGCCCAAGCCGGTAATCCACCGACAACACCATCGCGCCCGATTTGGCCGCCAGCGACCGGCAAAGCTGGTCGTGCGTCTTGATGCTGCCCACGGTAAAACCGCCGCCATGGAAATACACTAGCAGCGGCAATGGATCTGCCCAGCTGGCCTCGCGCGCCGCGTATGTGCGAATGGGAATGACATGGCCATCGCGCGCCGTTACCGTCAGGTCGTGCACGGCTTCCAGCGGGATGGGCGGGATATCGACAATAGGACTGCTCTTTTCGTAGGCGATCTTGGCGTCGGCGGGGTCAAGTGCATTCAGCGGCGGACGCTTGGCACGCGCAACCAGATCGAGTAACTGGGCGACGTGCGAGTCGAGAGACGGGTGCTGCATGAGGGCGGGAACTGAACGATCGTTCTAATTTGGCTATCATCGGAGTATCCATTGAACCACGCCCGCACGGCAAGACGGGCGACGCCGACAATCACCATCCGGAGACAGCATGGCCCTCATCTTCTACCTCACCCATGTTCACCTTGGTTTTGGCACCGTCAACGAACTGAAAAGCGAATGCGCACGCGTCGGCGTCCGCCGGCCGATGATCGTGACCGACAAAGGCGTGGCTGCCGCCGGACTGGCACAGCGCGCGATTGACGCCACGGGCGGCCTGCCCGTCACCGTGTTCGACGAGACGCCTTCCAACCCGACCGAGGCGATGGTGCTCAAGGCCACCGCGCAATACAAAGACGCCGGTTGCGACGGGCTGATCGCCATCGGCGGTGGTTCGTCGATCGATTTGGCCAAGGGGATTGCGATTGCGGCCACGCACCCGGAGCCGCTCACCACCTACGCGACCATCGAGGGCGGCAGCACGAAGATCACCGAAGCGGCGGCACCGCTGATTGCGATCCCCACCACGGCCGGCACCGGCAGCGAGGTGGCGCGCGGCGCGATCATCATCCTGGAAGACGGCCGCAAGCTTGGTTTCCACTCGTGGCACCTGCTGCCCAAGTCAGCCATCTGCGATGCCGAGCTGACGCTGGGTCTGCCGCCTGCGTTGACGGCCGCCACCGGCATGGATGCGATTGCGCATTGCATCGAAACCTTTCTCGCACCCGCGTTCAACCCGCCTGCGGACGGCATTGCGCTGGATGGCCTCGAGCGTGCGTGGGCCAACATCGAGCGCGCCACGCGCGATGGCGCTGACCGCGATGCGCGGCTGAACATGATGAGCGCATCAATGCAGGGTGCGATGGCGTTCCAAAAAGGCCTGGGGTGCGTGCACTCGTTGTCGCACCCGCTGGGCGGCGTCAAGGTCAATGGCAAAACGGGGCTGCACCACGGCACGCTCAACGCGGTGGTGCTGCCGGCGGTGCTGCGCTTCAACGAGACGGCCGAGACGGTGGTGCGAGACAACCGCTACGCGCGCATGCGCCGCGTGATGAATCTTCCGGCCGGCGCGGACCTCGCCCAGGCGGTGCATGACCTGACGGCGCGCCTCGGCCTGCCAACGGGCCTGCGCCAGATGGGCGTGCCGGAAGATGCGCTGGAACATGTGGTGGAAGGCGCCCTGCTCGACCACTGCCACAAGACCAACCCGCGCATCGCCACGGCGGACGACTACCGCCGCATGCTGGCGGAGTCGATGTAACTAACGCAGGCGCTCAGGAAACGAACGACCGGATCAGCGCGGTAATGCGCTCCGGTTGTTCGTGCACGACCCAGTGCGTGCCGTCGGGAATGCGCTCCAGGCGCATGTCGGGAATGAAGCGCTCCAGCCCATTGAGCAGGCTTTTCGGCAGCGCCATGTCCATCTCGCCCCAGATCACTAGCGTGGGCTCCTTCACGACAAACGCCTCGGGTGGCATCTGGTCAATGCGCAACGGCGCAACGCCCTCGGTAGGCGGATGCAACGGTGAAGCGCGGTAGTAGTTCACGCCACCGGTCAGGCCGTGGGAGCCGCCCTCGCCCGGCTGGCTCCAGGCAGCGTGATAGCGCGCTCGCACCTCGGGCGTGAACCATTCCGCCACCGGCTGCCCCATGCCGTGAAAGAAACCTTCGAGCTTTTCAAAGTCGTTGGCGGCCAGCGCATCTTCCGAACCCGGCTGGCGCAACCAGTTCATATACGCCGATGAAGCCTGCTGCGCCGGATCGCTCAGCAGCGCATTCGCAAACACCCACGGATGCGGCGAATTGACGATCACCAACCGCTCGACCACCTCCGGATGCTGGATGGCAAGGTTCCAGCAGATCGCCCCGCCCCAGTCGTGCGCCACCACGATGGCACGCTCGTAGCCCAGCGCCGTGATGAACTGCGTCAGATCCTGCACCAGGAACTTCGGACGATACGCATCCACCACCGCCGGCTTGCTCGACAGGTTGTAGCCGCGCATGTCGGGCGCAACGGCAAAGTGCGTGTCGCCAAATGCAGCAAGCTGCGCTTCCCACTCGTACCAGAACTCCGGAAAGCCGTGAACGAACAGCATCAGCGGCGCGCCACGTTTGCCGGCGCTGGCGTAATGCAGCCGCGTGCCGTTGGGCAGATCGGCGAATTGCGATTCCGTGATGGCGGCAGCCGTTGCAGTGTTCATGGCGATCTCGGAGTAGTGGCAGTCGTAGAGGTGGAATTACCCGCGCAGCGCATCGACCAGACGCGCACGCACGTCTGGCTTGCCTTCAAACGGATCAGACGGATTGCGCTGCGAGATGATGTCTTCAAAGCGATGTTGCACAGGCGCCAGCGCATGCGGGTGCGAGTAGATATAGAAGCCCGCGTTGCGGATCGCGTCGAAGGTCATCTGGCCGACCTGCTCGGCGGTGACCTTGCCGGAACTGACAGCCTTTTCCGACATGGCTCGTGAAACCAACTGCGACTTTGTGGGCGGTGCCGTGTTGGCCAGATCCTGCGGGCGGTTGCGATCAGACTGCGTAATGCCGGTCGGCACAAAGTACGGGCATAGCACCGAGCAATGGATCTGCTCGGTCACCAGGCTCAAGTCTTGATACAGCGATTCGGACAGCGCCACCACCGCGTGCTTGGACACGTTATAGATGCCCATGGCCGGCGCATTCAGCAGCCCCGCCATCGACGCCGTATTGACGATATGGCCCTCGTATGACGGATCTTTCTTGGCGGCCTCCAGCATCAGCGGCGTGAAGATGCGTACACCGTGGATGACGCCGTGCAGGTTCACGCCGAGCACCCAATCCCAGTCGCGCTCGGTGTTCTCCCAGATGAGGCCACCGGCGCCCACGCCGGCATTGTTGAACAGCAGATTCACTTTACCGAACGCCTTGATGGCCGCATCGGCCAGCGCCTGCACTTCTTCCACCTTCGACACGTCGACGCGCAGGCCAATCACGTCCACGCCCTGCGCCAAGAACTCGGCCACGGCGGCATCCAGCGCATCCTGCTGGATATCGGCCAGCACCAGCTTCATGCCCAACCCGGCACCGATCTTGGCGAACTCCTTGCCGAAACCCGACGCACCGCCCGTGATGACGGCCACACCGCCTGCGAATTGCTTCATACGTGTCTCACTGATGTCGTTGTAATAGGAAAGGCGATCGAGATGGCCAAGCCGTGTCAGCCTGCCGCCTCAACCTTGCGCACGGCATAACCGACGCGCGGAAAATGCACCACCACCTGGCCGACGCGCGGGTCTTCGCGCAGCACGCCGACACTGTCGCGTGTGGAGACCACGAGGTCCCCTTCGACAGGATCGACGCCGTAGTCAACCGCGGCCACCGTGACGCGCGTGCCTTTGGGCAGGCCGTGGCTGTCGTCGAAGGTGGCATTCGTTTCAGTCAACGCGCGTGGTGTGGCGGCCTTGGCAATGTCCAGTGCTTCGGCAGGCGTCATCGGTTGCGCTTGCGAGTGACCGAACGCCGCAACGCGATGCATCCATGCGACGACTTCCGGGTGCGCGTCAAGAATGCCGGCCACCGCCGTTGCACGGCGGATGAACCATAGGCAGTGGTAGACGGAAAAATCGGCCACGGTGGGCTGCTCGCCAAACAGGAAGATGCGTTCGCCTGTTGCAAACTGCCGCTCCAGTTGCGCGAGGAACACCTGCAGCGTGGAGGTGGCTTCCGGCAGCGGCGTGCGCAAGCCAGTGCCGCCCACGCGCATTGCCTTGCGGTCTTCCACGAAGGCTTTGACGAAGGCTTCCGGTGCATCACCGAACAAGCTCTGGAAGCCCGCCGGCTGCGTCACGAAAGTTGCGGTGGCCCAGAACAGCGTCGTATCGGCCCACTGCGCCATCGAAAACACCGCTGCGGCATGGTCTGCGGGATACAGCGTCGGTGCGGGATGAATCGACTCCAGCATCTGCGCGATCAGCGCGGTATCGCAATAGATGTCCGCGCCGATCTGCAGGAACGGCGTGCGCCGGTAGCCGCCGGTAAGCGGCATCACATCCGGCTTGGGCAGGATCACAGGCACCGTGACGGACTTCCACGGCTGGTCCTTGTAGCCAAGGATCAAGCGCACCTTCTCAGAAAACGGCGAGGTGGCGTAGTGATGCAGGATCAAGTCCGTCATGCGTGCTCCAGGGATTTGCAATGCCGATCAGTCGAGCAGATCGGGTTGTTCTTTAACGATGCGCGCGTACAGCGGCTGGAACTGGAACCACCCCGCCTGCGCCGACCCGACGATGGAATACGCCTGACGGGCAGCGGCATCGGAAATCGTGCGCGGTGCGTCGCCAGTGCGCGCAGCGGCGCCTTCGGCCAGCAACTGCACCTGGCAGGAGCGCTCCATCGTGATGAACCACCATGCTGCTTCGTCGACCGTCTTGCCGACCGTCAGCAGGCCGTGGTTCTGCAGGATGGCGGCCTTGTTGTCGCCGAGTGCTTCTGCAATGCGCTGGCCTTCGTCCAGCTCGACCACCACGCCGCCGAAATCGTCATACAGCGCGTGGTCTTCGTAGAACGCACACACGTCCTGCGTGAGCGGATCGAGCTTGCGGCCGAGCGTCGACCACGCGCGCCCATATGTGCTGTGCGAGTGCGCAGCGGCGACGGCATCCGGTCGTGCCTGATGCACGCGCGAGTGAATCGCAAACGCTGCGGCGTTGACCGGGTAATCGCCTTCAACCACGTTGCCATGGTGATCGCAGCGGATGAGGTTCGACACCGTTACCTGGCTGAAATGCACACCGAACGGGTTCACCCAGAAGCTGTCCTGGTGTTCCGGATCGCGCGCCGTGATGTGCCCGGCCACGCCTTCGTCGAAACCGAATTTCGAGAACAAGCGGAACGCTGCAGCCAGGCGCTGTTTGCGGTGCAGGCGCTCTTCGGCCACGGTGGCAAATTGCGGCGGACGCGGCAGGTTGCGATAGCGGGCAGCTGCCTCGGGGCTGAGGCTGGCGGCCATGCTGTCGGGCCGCTTGGCTTGCGTGGTTTCAGGTGCGTTCATGGTGTCTCCTTCACGCGTTTGTTGTGGGTGGGGCCATTCTGTGACGGCCCTCGCCCGGCGGACTGTCAAGCGATTGACAGTCCGCGTGCGGCTCAACTCAAACCAGCTTGACGAGTTGCTTGCCGAAGTTCTTGCCCTTGAGCAGGCCCATGAACGCTTCCGGTGCGCTCGCCAAGCCCTCTGCCACGCTCTCGCGGAACTTCAGCTTGCCTTGCGCCACGAAACCGCCCAGTTCGCGCAGTGCTTCCGGCCATACGTCCATGTGTTCGGAGACGATGAAGCCCTCGATGGTCAGGCGCGACACCAGGATCAATTGCGGGTTCTGCAGCGGCAGCGGCTGGCCATCGTAGCCGGCGATCATGCCGCACATAGCGATGCGGCCGAATGCGTTCATGCGCGACAGCACGGCATCCAGGATCGAGCCACCGACGTTCTCGAAGTACGAGTCGATGCCATCGGGCGTGGCCTCTTTGAGCATCTTGTACAGCTCCTTCGGGTCCTTGGCGGCCTTGTAGTCGATGCAGGCATCAAAGCCCAGCTCGTTGACCACGTAATCGCACTTGTCCTTGCCGCCGGCAAAGCCCACAGCGCGGCAGCCCTTGAGCTTGGCAAGCTGCCCCACCACGCTGCCCACTGCGCCGGAAGCAGCACTCACCGCCACGGTCTGGCCGGGCTTGGGCAGCATGATCTTGTTCAGGCCATACCACGCCGTCACGCCCGGCATACCGACCGAGCCGAGATACGCCGACAGCGGAATGTGGCGCGTATCCACCTTCTGAATGCCGCGGCCGTCCGACACGCCCACTTCTTGCCAGCCGAACATGCCGACGACGTTGTCGCCCACGGCAAACGACGGGTTCTTGGACGCTTCCACCACGCCAACGGTGCCGCCGATCATCACTTCATCAAGCGGCTGCGGCTGCGCATACGACTTGCTGTCGTTCATGCGGCCGCGCATGTACGGATCGAGCGAGAGGAAATGGTTGCGCACCAGCACCTGGCCGTCCTGCAGTTCCGGAATCTCCACCGTCTCCAGGCGGAAGTTGTCGGGCGTCACGGCCCCTTGCGGGCGCGAAGCCAGAACGATGCGCTGATAGGTCTTCGACATAAAAAAACGCTCCTGAATATCGGATATCGGTGTTGGGTCGGGTTGTTACTTGTGTTGCATGAAATACTCGGCCAGCGCCGCATATGCGCGGTGCGTGACCGGATCGTTGGCAGCATTGGCTGCGATCGGGTGCGAGGCATAGCGCACGATCGTCATCTGGGCCACCGGATCAATATAGATGCGCTGGCCATGGATGCCGCGCGCTTCGAACGTGTGGTGGTCGTTGCTCGAAACCCACCACATGTTGCGATACGAATAGCCGGGCAGCGTCGTGTAGCCTGCCTTGGCAAACTTGGCCGGGTCGCCACCGCGGCGGATGTCTTCGATCACGCTCTTGGGCAGGATCTGCTTGCCGTTGAAGCGGCCGTCGTTGCGGATCAACTCGCCAAAGCGTGCCAGATCGCGCAGCGTGGTGTTCAACCCGCCGCCGCCCGATTCGGTACCGATGCTGTCGACCGAGAAGTACGCGTCGTCCTGTGCACCCATCGGTTGCCAGATGCGCTCGGACAGCAGCGCCGCCAGCGACTTGTTTGACGCACGGCGCACGATCCACGCCAGCGTTTCAGCGTTGACGGTCTTGTACGAAAACTCCGCGTCGTGCTCGCCTTCCTTGCGCAGCGTCGTCAGGTAATCGTAGAAATTGTCGGGGCCTTTGTAGCCGGCCGGACGCGGCAGCATGCCGCCGGCGCGGGCGTACGCCCAGACATCGGCGTTCGGGTCGGCATAGTTTTCGGAGTAATGCACGCCCACGGTCATGTCCATGACCTGGCGCACGGTGGCGTCGCCGTAGGCGGTGTCCTTCAGTTCCGGCACGTACTGCGTAACAGGCGCGGCCGGATCGAGCTTGCCGTCGGCCACCAGCATGGCGGCCAGAGTGCCGACAAACGATTTCGTGACCGACATGGCGATGTGCTGCGTATGCGCATCGAGCGCACCAAAGTAGCGCTCGTACACCACCTTGCCTTTGTGCATGACGAGGATGCCGTCGGTGTAGGTCAGCTTGAGCGCTTCGGCAAACGTACGGCGCGTGCCGTTCGGATCGGTGAACAGCACGCCGCTGATGTCACGCTCTGCGCGTGGCAGCTTGCTGACGGGACCGTCGCCGTGCCACACCACGCGCGTCGGCACAAACTCGCGCACGTGGCTGTAGCCATAGCGCGTGCGCGGGAACATGTTGCCCGCCAGATCAAAGCGGATGATGCGATCGGGCGGCGGCGGGAAGCCTTGCATCCAGCCCATCTTGTTCGGATCAGATTCGTCGGCCGTGAGCGGCTTCTGCATCGGCGGATTGGGCGCCGGCGGCGGCTGCACGGCGGTCGATGCACTGGCTGCCGGTGCGTCGGCCGGCGCGGGGTTGGAGGCGCATCCTTCCAGGGTCATGGTCAGTCCGGTGCAGCAAAGCAGAGTGATGGCAAGGGCAGACGCCGTCCGCCGCGCAGGGTGTTGCATGCTTGTCTCCGTGGTTGCTCTTTTTGTGTGTCGGACGCTGTCCGGCGTGCAACTGGGTACTGCAACTGCGGTGTTGTCTGGTCAGCCGTCCGCGCCGGGTTCGGGGGTGCGCGGCGGCGGCATACGCTTGACGAACTTGAAGGTGCCTGAACTGCGCGCGACCAGCTTGTCATCTGCGTCGCGCACCTCGCCTTCGCAAAACGCCATGGTGGTGGACTGATGCACGCAACGCGCGCTCGCCTTGAGGGTGCCGCGCCCGGGCTGCATGAACGCCGTCTTCATCTCGATTGTCACCACGCCGCGGCCATGCACGTCGGCCGAGCGCCCGGCCATGGCCATGGCGACGTCGAGCATCGTCATGGTCACACCGCCGTGGGCCATTTCCCAGCTGTTCATGTGCTGCGCTTCGAGGGCGAGTTCGACCCCGCCCTCGCCGTCGGCCACCTTCAGGCAGCGCATGCCGAGAAGCTTCAGGAAAGGAATGTCGATCGGAAAACCGTTGTTGTCTGCGTTCATGCTGCGTCAGAAAGAGTGAGAAGCAGCCGAAATTAGACCACGCTCACGCCACCGTCGACGGCGAGGATCTGGCCGGTGATGTGCTTGGAGGCATCCGACGCGAACAGCGCGGCCACACCCTTGAGGTCTTCATCGTCGCCAATGCGATGCAGAGGCGAGCGCTCGGCCAGCTTGTCCACACCGAGCTTTTCCAGCGAGCCACGCGTCATCTTCGACGGGAAGAAGCCCGGCGCAATCGCGTTGACGGTGATGTTGTGCTCGCCCCACTCGCCGGCAAGCGCGCGCGTGAAGTTGACCACCGCACCCTTGCTGGTGTTGTAGGCAATCGTATCGAGCGAGCCGGGCGGATTGCCCTTCAGGCCTGCAATCGATGCCACGTTGACGATCTTTCCGTACTTGCGCGGGATCATCGAGCGCTTGCCGATCTGCTGCGTGAGCAGGAACAGGCCGCGGATGTTCAGGTTCATCACCTTGTCCCAGGCTTCGACCGGGTGATCTTCCGCCGGCGAGCCCCACGTTGCGCCCGCGTTGTTGACGAGGATGTCGACATGGCCGAGCTTGGCCAGCGCCTCGTCGGCCAAGCGCTGGATGTCGGCTTCGATAGCGCCGTCGGCGGCAATCCAGTCCGCTTCGATGCCGAGCGACTTCAGATGCGCCTGCGCTTCCTTCAGTTCATCGGCCTTGCGGGCAGACAGAACAATGCGCGCGCCCTGCTCGCCTAGCGCTTCGGCAATCTGCAGGCCGAGCCCGCGTGAGCCGCCGGTGATCAGCGCCGTCTTGCCGGAAAGATCAAACAGATGCTTGAGCGTACCCATGGTGTCTCCTGTGTCGTTATCGTAGTTAGAACCAAGCGTCCTGCATGTCCAGCGTTGTGGTGTCGAGCGAGCCCAGCAGTGCGATCTGCGGGTCGATCTTCGGCAGTTCCCACTGGAAGAAATAGCGCGCGGCCTGCAGCTTGCCGCGATAGAAGTCAGCGTCTTCGCCCTGCGCGTTTGGCAGGGCCTTGGCTGAGGCCAGTGCCTGCTCCAGCCAGATCCACGCGATGACGACATGGCCGAACGCTTCCAGATAGACCGAGGAGTTCGCCAGCGTTACGCGCGGGTCGCCAGCGGCCCACAGCGTTTGCGTGACCTTGGCCAATTTCTGTGTGGCCATGCCGAGCGCGCGGCCGTAGCCGACCAGCGTTTCATCGTCGGTTTCCAACGCGCGGCCGACGGTGGCCTGCACGCGCTCACCCAGCGCGGCGAAGGCTGCCCCGTCCTGCATCACGACCTTGCGGCCCAGCAGGTCCAGGCCCTGGATACCGTGCGTGCCCTCGTGGATCGGGTTCAGGCGGTTGTCGCGGTAGAACTGCTCGACGTTGTATTCGCGCGTGTAGCCGTAACCACCGTGCACCTGGATTGCCAGGCTGTTGGCTTCCAGGCACCACTGCGACGGCCAGCTCTTGGCAATCGGCGTGAGGATGTCGAGCAGCAGGCCGAGCTTTGCGCGCTTGGCCGCATCGGTTTCGCCACGCTCTTCGTCGACGAGCTTGGCGCAATACAGGTTCAGGCCCAGCGCGCCTTCCACGTACGCCTTCTGCGCCAGCAGCATGCGACGCACATCAGCGTGATCGACGATACGGATTTGCGCAGACGCTGCATCCTTGCCCGACGGCCCGACCGGACGGCCCTGCGGACGATTGCGCGCGTAGTCCACCGCATGCAGATAACCCGTGTAGCCGAGCATCGTTGCGCCCATGCCAACGCCGATGCGCGCCTCGTTCATCATGTGGAACATGCACGCGAGGCCTTTGTGCGGCTCGCCGACGAGGTAACCGATGGCGCCGGCGCGCGGCTGGCCGTCTGCACCTTTCGGGCGAAACTGCGTGCCCTCGCCAAAGTTCAGCAGGCAGTTGGTCGTGCCGCGATAGCCCATCTTGTGGTTCAGGCCGGCCAGCACCACGTCATTGCGCTCACCGAGCGAGCCATCGGCATTGACGAGGAACTTCGGCACGATGAAGAGCGAAATGCCCTTCACACCGGGAATCAGCTTGCCGTCCGGGCCAGGGATCTTCGCCAGCACGAGGTGGACAATGTTCTCCGACAATTCGTGTTCACCAGCGGAGATCCACATCTTGTTGCCGGTCAGACGGTATTGCGCGCCAAGTGGCGACTCGCCTTCGTATTCGGCCCGCGTGACGATGTCCGACAGCGACGAGCCTGCCTGCGGCTCCGACAGGCACATCGTGCCGTAGAAGCGGCCTTCCATCTCGGGCTGCACGAAGGTCTCGATTTGCGCGGGCGTGCCGTGCGCGAGCAGCAGATTCGCGTTGCCGATGGTGAGGAACGGGTATGAGCTGGTGCCGACGTTGGCGGCCTTGAAGAAGCCGAATCCGGCTTTTTCGACCACGGTGGGCAGTTGCATGCCGCCGCGTTCAAAGTCCTGCCCGGCAGCCATCAGGCCCGCTTTGTTGAAGGCGTCCAACGCTGCCTTGACCTCGGGAATGATGTGGACCTTGGTGCCGTCGAAGTGCGGTTCTTCCTGGTCGTTTTTCTTGTTATGCGGGGCGAACAGGTCCGTTGCGATGCGCTCGCACGTGTCGAGCGCGGCGTCGAAGGTTTCGCGGGAGTGGTCTGCGTAACGCGGAATGCGCGTGAGCGATTCGACGTTGAGCCATTCGTAGAGCAGGAAGCTGAGGTCGCGGCGGGATAGCAGTTTCGAGGACATGATGTTGGTGCATCCTGTGTTTCGTCCCCTGCCGGGGCCGACTTACTTTCTTTGTCTTGCCAAAGAAAGTAAGCAAAGAAAGGCGCGCCCGAGATGGCGAAAGATTCCTTGAATTTCCGTAACCGGGCGGAGAAGGACCGAAACTCGCTGCGCTCAGACAGCGGTCCTTCTTTTTTCCGCCCGCTTACAGAAATTCAAGGCGCCATCAAGGGCAAGAACAGCAACGGCCAAACCGTCTGGGTGCATGGGCTGGCGATCAAGCCAGCTCTGGCACAAACAAAACAGGCTCCCGTTTTCATGCGGGAGCCTGTCTGTTTAGAGCACCTCGAACAGGCCGGCTGCGCCTTGGCCGCCGCCGATGCACATGGTCACGACCACGTACTTGACGCCGCGGCGCTTGCCTTCGATCAGCGCGTGGCCGACCAGGCGTGCACCCGACACGCCATACGGGTGGCCCACGGCGATGGCGCCGCCGTTGACGTTCAGACGGTCCATCGGAATGCCCAGCTTGTCTGCGCAGTACAGCACCTGCACGGCAAATGCTTCGTTCAGTTCCCACAGGCCGATGTCGTCAACCTTCAAGCCGGCTTTCTTCAGCAGCTTGGGCACGGCAAACACCGGGCCGATACCCATTTCATCCGGCTCGCAACCTGCCACGGCAAAGCCGCGGAACACGCCCAGCGGCTGCAGGCCCTTGGCGGCAGCCACCTTGCCATTCATCACCACAGCGGCGGATGCGCCGTCGGAGAACTGGCTGGCATTGCCAGCAGTGACCACGCCGCCCGGCACTGCGGAGCGAATTTTTGCCACACCCTCAAGCGTCGTGTCGGGGCGAATCCCTTCGTCGGCGGAGATCGTGACTTCGCGCGTCATGAGCTGGCCGGTCTTGGCATCGGCCACGCCCATCACCGTCGTCATCGGGACAATTTCGTCGTTGAACTTGCCGGCAGCAGCAGCGGCGGCGGCGCGCTGCTGGCTTTGCACGCCGTACTCGTCCATGCGGTCCTTGGCGATGTTGTAGCGCTTGGCGACGTTCTCGGCGGTCTGGAGCATGTTCCAGTAGATTTCCGGCTTGTGCTTGGTGAGCCAGCCTTCGGTCATCATGTGGCGGTTCATCTCCTGCTGCACACACGAGATGGATTCGACACCGCCCGCCACGAAAATGTCGCCTTCATCGGCAATCACGCGCTGCGCGGCCATGGCGATGGTCTGCAAGCCCGACGAGCAGAAGCGGTTGACGGTTGCGCCCGGCACGGTCACAGGGCAGCCGGCACGGAGGGCGATCTGGCGCGCAATGTTGGCGCCCGTTGCACCTTCCGGGTTCGCGCAACCCATCAGGATGTCTTCCACTTCGCCCGGCTCGATCTTGGCGCGCTCAATGGCGTGCTGAACAGCGTGGCCGCCCAGCGTAGCGCCGTGCGTCATGTTGAAGGCGCCCTTCCAGCTCTTGGCCAGGCCGGTACGTGCGGTGGAAACGATGACTGCTTCGGTCATGGTGTTGCTCCTCGTATCTGGTGGCGGGCGCAGCTTCGGCAGCGCCCGATGTATTCCGTTATCCGTTCAAGACAAGGTGTTCAAAACGTCCGGCGACTGCAACCGCGCGATGCCCGCCTCCGTCATGTGCTGCCACGCCTGCGCGAGCGACCCGTTCAGGTCGATCGCGCGGCACGCATCCTCGATGACGGCAACTTCCAGCCCGGCGGCACGTGCATCCAGTGCTGACCACGCCACGCAAAAATCCGTGGCAAGCCCAACGCAGAACACGCGCTTGATTCCAAGCTCGCGCAGATAGCCCAGCAGGCCGGTCAGCGTCTTGCGATCCGCTTCAAAGAATGCGGAGTAGCTGTCGATGTGCGGGTGATAGCCCTTGCGGACGATCAACTGCGCGTGCGGCACGTCCAGGTCGTCAGCCAGCGCGGCGCCTGCGCTGTTCTGCACGCAGTGCACTGGCCACAGCACTTGCTGACCGTAAGGCAGCTCGATCGTGCCGAATGGCTGCGTTCCCGCATGGTTGGCTGCGAACGACACGTGCTCGTGTGGGTGCCAGTCCTGCGTCAGCACCACGCGCCCGAATGCCCTGGAGAGCTGGTTGACGACCGGGATAACCTGATCGCCTTCCGGCACGGCCAGCGCGCCGCCGGGCAGAAAGTCGTTCTGCACGTCGATGATCAGCAGGCAATCGGTGGGCGTGAGTTGCATGGCGGTTGCTTAGTTGCTTGGTGCGTTAGCCGCGCATCAGCCGTTGAAGCCCTTGCCTTCGTCGGCCAGCTTCTGCAGCAGCGGCGCGACCTTCCAGGCTTCGCCGTGGTAACCCTTGCTGTAGCGGTGCATGGTTTGCGCGACGTTGTACAGGCCGACGGTGTCTGCGTAGAGCATCGGGCCGCCGCGGAACAGCGGGAAGCCGTAGCCGGTCAGGTAGACCATGTCGATGTCCGACGCCTTGGAGGCAATGCCCTCTTCCAGGATCTTTGCGCCTTCGTTGACCAGCGCAAACACCAGACGCTCGACGATTTCCTCGTCCGAAATCTTGCGGCGCGTGATGCCCAGATCCTTCGAATGCTGGACGATCATGTCGTTGACCTGCTGGTTCGGATACGGCTTGCGGTCGCCCGCCTTGTAGTCGTACCAGCCGCCGCCGGTCTTCTGGCCAAAGCGGCCCATCTCGCACAGCAGATCGGCGGTCTTCGAATAGACGATGTCCGGCTTGTCCACGGCGCGGCGCTTGCGGATAGCCCAGCCGATGTCGTTGCCGGCCAGGTCGCCCATGCGGAACGGGCCCATCGCAAAGCCGAACTTCTCGATGGCCTTGTCGACCTGCTCGGGCAGCGCGCCTTCGTCGAGCAGATAGCCGGCCTGGCGGCTGTATTGCTCGATCATGCGGTTGCCGATGAAGCCGTCACACACGCCGGACACGACGGCCGTCTTCTTGATGGCCTTGGCCAGCTTCATGACGGTGGCCAGCACGTCCTTGGCGGTCTCTTTGCCGCGAACGACTTCCAGCAGCTTCATCACGTTGGCCGGGCTGAAGAAGTGCATGCCGACCACGTCTTGCGGGCGCTTGGTGAAGCTGGCGATCTTGTCGACATCCAGCGTGGACGTGTTCGACGCCAGGATCGCACCCTGCTTGACGACTTCGTCCAGCTTCTTGAACACGACTTCCTTGACGCCCATTTCTTCGAACACGGCTTCGATGACGAGGTCGGCGTCCTTGATGTCGTCGTAGGAAAGCGTCGGGGTCAGCAGGGCCATGCGCTGCTCGACCTTCTCTTGCGTGAGCTTGCCCTTCTTGGCGCTGTTCTCGTAGTTCTTGCGGATGGTGGCGACGCCGCGGTCCAACGCTTCCTGCTTGGTTTCCAGCATCGTGACCGGAATGCCTGCGTTCAGGAAGTTCATCGAGATACCGCCACCCATCGTGCCGGCGCCGATCACGGCAACCTTCTCCACCTTGCGCACCTGCGTGTCTTCCGGCACATCGGGGATCTTGCTCGCAGCGCGTTCGCCAAAGAAAGCGTGGCGCAGCGCGCGCGATTCCGACGTATTCACCAGTTCGATGAACAAGTCGCGCTCGAACTTGATGCCGTCGTCAAAGCGCTTTTCCACTGCGGCCTGCACAGCGTCGACGCACTTGCCCGGCGCCGGGAAGTTCTTGGCAACCGCGGCCACGGTGTTGCGCGCGAATTGCAGGAAACCTTGCGGGTTGTCGTGCTCGACTTTGCGATCGCGCAGCTTGGGGAGCTTGCCTTCGGCAGCGGCCTTCAGGGCGAAATCGATGGCGCCGGCCATCAGGTCGCCTTCGATCATCTGGTCGAACAGGCCACTCTTGGCCAGCTTTTCCGACGGAATGGCGTTGCCGGACACAATCATGTTCAAGGCCGGCTCCAGGCCGATGGCGCGCGGCAGACGCTGCGTGCCGCCTGCGCCCGGCAGGATGCCCAGCTTCACTTCCGGCAGCGCGATCTGCGCGCCCGGTGCGGCCACACGGTAGTGACAGCCCATCGCCAGTTCCAGCCCGCCACCCATTGCCACCGAATGGATGGCCGCCACGACCGGCTTGTTGCTCGACTCAACGGCTTTGATGACGGCGTGCAGCGTCGGCTCTTGCGTCGCCTTGGGCGTATTGAATTCGCGGATATCGGCGCCGCCCGAGAAGGCTTTGCCCGCACCGGTGATCACGATGGCCTTGACGTTGGCGTCGTCGCCAGCTTTGACCATGCCTTCGACAATACCCAGGCGCGTGGAGTGGCCAAGGCCGTTGACGGGGGGGTTGCTGAGCGTGATGACGGCAACGCCGTCCTGGACCTTGTACTCCGCAGTCATGCTGGTTCCTTTGGTGATGCGAGGGCCGGCAGATCAGGCGCACCGTGCCTCGCGGTTGAACTGTCTCTCAACTATCGTTTTTTTAACGCGCGGTAAGGCCGCGACTCGACACAGAATACACAAAATAGCACGGTCGTTCAATTTTTATTTTTGCGCTGCACGGCGCCGTCTGGCGGGCGATGCGGCACGCCCCGGCAGGGTTCAAACGCGTGTGCTGCAGCATGGATTTTTTGCCCGCTACGTGACGGTTTTGATAGAGTCGCGCATTTCGTTCGCCGGGCGCCTACCAGGCGCGGGGACGTCTCGTCACATTTCGTCGATTTGATTCGCGATCCGAGCAAAATCGACCACTCTGTATCCATGTCAGAACACGCTACCCCGTCCTCAGAGACGCCGGGCTTGCGCCGCACCTTGCGCGCGCGCCATCTCACCATGATCGCCATCGGCGGGTCGATCGGCACCGGGCTTTTCGTGGCCTCGGGCGCGTCGGTCTCGCAGGCAGGCCCCGGAGGCGCGCTCGCCGCCTATATCCTCATCGGGGCAATGGTCTATTTCCTGATGACCAGCCTGGGCGAGCTTGCCGCCTACATGCCGGTTTCCGGGTCGTTTGCCACCTACGGCGCCCTTTATGTGGACGAAGGCTTCGGCTTCGCGCTTGGCTGGAACTATTGGTACAACTGGGCCGTGACGATTGCCGTTGAGCTGGCGGCCGCGCAGCTCGTCATGCATTACTGGTTCCCCGATGTGCCGGGCGTGCTGTGGAGCGCTGTGTTTCTCGCCATCATGTTCCTGCTCAACGCCATCTCGGTGCGCGGTTTTGGCGAGGCGGAATACTGGTTCGCACTCATCAAGGTCGTCACCGTCATCCTTTTTATCGGCATTGGCCTGGCGATGATCTTCGGGATTCTGAAGGGTGGTCCGCAATCGGGCCTGCAGAACCTGACGATGGGTGATGCGCCGTTCGTGGGCGGGCTGCCGGCGATGATCGGCGTGGCGATGATCGCGGGGTTCTCGTTCCAGGGGACGGAGCTGATTGGCGTGGCGGCCGGCGAATCGGCCGACCCGGCGCGCACCATTCCGCGTGCGGTCAAGCAGGTGTTCTGGCGGATCCTGCTGTTCTACGTGCTGGCGATCTTCATCATCGGCGTGCTGGTGCCGTACACCGATCCGAATCTGCTGTCGACGGAAGTGACGAACATTGGCGTGAGCCCCTTCACGCTCGTCTTCAAGCACGCAGGCCTGGCGTTTGCCGCAGGCCTGATGAACGCGGTGATCCTGACGGCTGTGCTGTCGGCGGGCAACTCGGGCATGTATGCGTCCACGCGGATGCTCTACAACCTGGCCACCGAGGGCCGCGCACCGCGCATCTTTGCGCAACTCACGCGGAACGGTGTGCCGCGCAATGCGCTGCTGGCCACGACCGCCGTCGGCGCGCTCTGCTTCCTGAGTTCGTTGTATGGCGACAAGACGGTCTACTTGTGGCTGCTGAACACCTCGGGCATGACCGGCTTCGTGGCATGGCTTGGCATTGCCATCAGCCACTACCGCTTCCGCAAGGGGCTCGTGGCGCAAGGGCATGATCCGGCGCAGTTGCCGTATCGCTCCAAGTTCTTCCCATATGGCCCGTTGTTCGCGTTTGGGCTGTGCCTGGTCATCACGCTCGGCCAGAACTACCAGGCGTTCACCACAGGCACCGTTGATTGGCCGGCGGTGATCGCCACGTATATCGGCATCCCGGTGTTCTTCCTGATCTGGATCGGCTACCGGCTCGTGCGTGGCGGCGGCATTGTCCGTTACCAGGACATGCACTTCCCGCGCCCGCCCGTGCTGCGCGATTCGCTGGCCGGCCAAGACCCCGGCCCTGAATTGCCAACCGTCGCGAACTCTACGCAGTAATCACACCCGCTCCGCCAGCCGTTTGCGCAGCATCCGGCGGGCGTTTTCATTGGGACGCCCGCTCCGGCGCCACCGGCTATGCACACATCCATCACCCCCACCGGCCTCGAAGCCCAATCCGAACTGCGCCGACGCCTGCGCTCGCGCCACCTGATGATGATCGTCCTGGGCGGAGCCATCGGCACGGGGCTGTTCGTCGCGTCCGGCGCATCCATTGCGCAGGCTGGCCCCGGCGGCGCACTGCTGACCTACACGCTCATCGGCGTAATGGTCTATTGCCTGATGACGAGTCTTGGCGAGCTGGCGGTGCATCTACCCGTCTCAGGCTCGTTCGTAACTTACAGCCGCTTGTATGTGGAAGAAGGCTTCGGCTTTGCCCTCGGGTGGAACTATTGGTTTGCGCTGGCCGTGTCCGTGGCTGTGGAGCTGGCCGCCGCGCAGCTGGTGATGAAGTACTGGTTTCCGGGCGTGTCGGGCATGATGTGGAGCGCCGCGTTCCTGCTGCTCATGTTTGGCCTCAACGCATTCTCCGTGCGCGGCTTTGGTGAGGCGGAATACTGGTTCTCGATGATCAAGGTGGTGACGATCATCGTGTTCCTGCTGATCGGCTTGGCGATGATCTGCGGCATCATGCACGGCGGGCCGCAGTCGGGTTGGCAGAACTTCACCGTGGGCGATGCGCCGTTCGTGGGCGGTGTACCGGCCATGGTCGGTGTGGCGATGATTGCCGGGTTCTCGTTCCAGGGCGTCGAAACCATTGGCGTTGCCGCCGGCGAGGCGGAGAACCCCTCCCGCACGATCCCGCGCGCCATCCGCCAGACGTTCTGGCGCATTTTGCTGTTCTATGTGCTGGCGATCCTGATCATCGGCGTGCTGCTGCCGTACACCGACCCGAACCTGCTGCGCAATGAAGCGACGGACGTCGGCGTCAGCCCATTTGCGCTGGTGTTCCAGCATGCGGGTCTCGCGTTTGCCGCCGGGATGATGAATGCGGTGGTGCTGACCGCGCTGCTGTCGTCCGGCACGTCGAGCCTCTATGTGTCGACGCGGATTCTGTACGACCTGTCGCTCGAAGGCCAGGCGCCGCGCTGGTTTGCCAAGGTGTCGACCAACGGCGTGCCGCACCGCGCGCTGCTGGCCACATCCGCCGTTGGCGCGCTTTGCTTCTTCAGTTCATTGTTTGGCGACCAAGTGGTCTACCTGTGGCTGCTGAATACATCTGCGGTAACGTGCTTCATCGCGTGGTTCGGCATTGCGCTGGCGCACTACCGGTTCCGCAAGGGGTTCACGAGCCAGGGACATTCCGTGGAGCAACTGGCGTATCGGTCTCCGTTCTTCCCGTTCGGGCCAATCATGGTGGCGATCCTATGCGTGGTGATCATTCTTGGGCAGAACACCAAAGCGCTGTTTGCACCCGTCGATAATTTTGGCGCCTTCATCGCAACGTACTGTGGCGTGATCCTGTTTGTGGCGATCTGGCTGGCTTATCGCTGGAAATTCAGGACGCGGTTCGTGAAGTACTCGGAGATGCAGTTCAGCGTGGAGCATCTCAAACGCAACAGCTAAACGCCCACAGCCCTGCCTGACGGGGCGTTCCGTTCGGAAAGATGATCAAAGCGTTACCTAGCCGGCGCTGGGAATCCTTAAGATCGTTCATCGGCAAAAGAAGCGACGGTTTGGTTTTCGATAGGAAGGCTGGCTGAACGCTTGCGCCCAATTCTGAACAGACCGCCCTATGCCGCTCATTTCGAAGCGCAAACTGCCTGCGATGCCACCGAAGATTCTCGTGGCATCCCTGCTTTCCGCTATCGCGCTGACCGCAACAGCAGCTCAGCCCGCCCCTGCCGCCGCGAAGGCCACAGCGCCCGCGCAGCAAAGCCAATGCGCCTGCGAATCCATCTTCCGGGAATACAAGGCTGCCGACACGCCGCAGACAATCGCGCTGTTCACCGCCGTCGAGACCAGTGATGAAGCGGCGTTCTCGGCCGCGTTGGCGCAGGTGGACCACCCTGGCGATTACGCATTGAAAGGCATGCCGCTGCTGCATGCCTTGCTGATGCCGCCGCACGATCTACGCTCCAAAGAACAGACCTACTGGGACATGGCGCCGGAAGAAGCGGCGCGTCTCCGCCAAGGCTGGCAAGCGCTATTGCCCGCGCGCACGCGCATGCTGGCCGCGTTGTTGGCGACCCATCCGGCGCTCGATGACATGACCTATGAGTCGCGCCGGCCGTCTCTGCATCTGACCATGCTCTATGGCACGCCACAGATCATGGACATGCTGCTGGCCGCAGGTGCCAAGCCCGATCAGCGAAATGACGACTACCGCAAGCCGCTCGAATTCCTGCTGAGCCGCGACTTCGAATTCGCCGTACGCATGACGTATCTGCCCCGTCTGGTGGATCGAGCGACCATGACGCGCATGGTACTAGCGCTGTTCAGGGCTGGTGCCACGCGGCCTTACCTGTCAATAGACGAGCACCCAAATGCAGAAATGCTCAGCCTGCTGAAGGACAAGGAGGGCCGCGTCCGGCCAGCTGCCGACTTTCTGGCGTGGATGCGCTTCGTGGAGATGACCGAAGGCTCTGAACCGCTGCAGGCGCTTGCCGCAACCGGCACCAAGCCGGCCGGCGAAGAAGGTCTGAACGCGCTGATCATGGCCGCCTACACCGGCAATACGGGTGCGTTGCCGGTGCTCATGGACCTGGGCCCTCGCATGGTCCCCAACACAGCGTATGGCGCCACGCGCGAACGCGATGCCTGGCTGGATGCCGCGCAAGCGGCGTTGGCTGGAGGCTATCCGGACATCGCGCGGCAGCTACTGCGCAAGGACATGCCGTTTGACCAAAAGTCTGAGCGCGTCGAGGGCTCGTTCGTCAAAGTCGAGGCGAGCAACGACCCCATCCTGAACCAGGCTGCCAGCGAGGGCGATATCACAACCTTGAAGCGTCTGCTGGCGCTGGGCGCGCCGGTCGACGGCAATACCGCCGACGAGTACGGCCGTACGCCGCTGTTGAATGCCATGCAGGCTCATCACCCCGAGGCTGTGACAGTGCTGCTGGCCGCAGGCGCCGACCCCCTCTTCCAGCGCAAGTACAGCTCGGAGTCTGCGCTGAAGATCGCGGTGGAAGCCGACGACCCTTCCATACTGCGCCAGTTGTTGGCCGCATCCAAACCGGAAGCCCTGAAGACGTTGTTGCGCGACCGCGCGCATTCGCCGGTCAATGCCGTCTTGGCGAAACGCTCCAAACACAGCGTTGAGATGCTGCGCCAACTGGCAAGCGCGGGGGCAGACCTGAAGACCTTGGATTCGAGCGCGATCCTGCATGCCGTAGAGAACCGGGATGAGGCACTGGCAGCGTATCTGATCGACGCCGGCGTGCCAGTCAATCCGGTGGCCCGCGCAACGCAGAAGGACCAGGGATATGGCGACTCCGGCGCCGACACGCCACCCTTGCAGTTGGCGATCTCTCTAGGTCAGAACACCATCGTCGAGCAGTTGCTGGCCAAGGGCGCAGACCCCTTAGGGCTGACACCAGACGGTGCGAGCACCTTGTTCCAGGTCATCGCACGGAAGGACGATGCCATGCTGGAGCGTCTGCAACGGGCAGGCGCCAAGCTGGATGACCCGCGCCTGCCCACGGCGCCTGCTGAGTATGCGCTGTTGAACGCCGCGCTGCTATCGGGCGACGCAGCCGCGCTCCGTCGCATCAGTCAGGCCAACGGCCAGCCACCCGCTGACGCCTGCCTGCTCTCGGGTGCCGAAGGCATCTTGCTGGACACGCCCGGCTACTTCGCCGCGCTGCGCGAAGCGGGTTTCACCGGCACACGCAATGCGTGTGTGCGAGGTGCCGTTCCGCTGTCGCAGCGCGTTGTACTCGGTCTGTTGAACGAGCAGCAATTGGCCGTGGCCCGGCACGACACCGTGGTGGATGTGCTCCGGCAACTCAAGGCGTCCGGTGCGGATCTAAACGCGACGCTTCGCGATGGCTCGACGGCATTGAACACCGCGATCCGCCTGGGCCGCACAGAGCTGGCCGACGCACTGTTGGCAGCCGGCGCCAGCCCGGATGCCG
The DNA here is from genome assembly GCF_024158925.1 of Ralstonia chuxiongensis. Lineage (NCBI taxonomy): Bacteria > Pseudomonadati > Pseudomonadota > Betaproteobacteria > Burkholderiales > Burkholderiaceae > Ralstonia > Ralstonia chuxiongensis. Next base: position 114,156 of record NZ_JAMYWC010000005.1, read on the forward strand.
CCGACGCAAATGGCCGCAGCGCGGCCTGGGTCGCACTGGAAACCGGACAGCCGAACATGCTGGCCTTGCTGGCGAAACACAACGCCCACTTTGACAAAGCCTCCGCGCCGGCTGGCCAATCCTTCAGCACCACACTGGCTTGTCATACCACCCCAGCGTTCTCCACGACCCTGAAGAATGCTGGCGTAACGCTCAAGCAGGTGGCCTGCGCCACGCCAGCAACAACGCGACCGAGCGCCAAAGAAACTGGCAAGCAAGGCACGGTGGTCCGCTTGCCCGGCCACTATTACCTGCAAGGCGTGCGTGAAGTCGGCGGCGAACTGCAATTGTCCAAAGACGGCCGCTTTGACTACGTGATGAGCTATGGCGCGGTCGACATCCTCGCGCAGGGCGCGTGGCGCAGCGACGGCAAACGCGTCTATCTCGATACGCCGCCCATCGAGCCCATCTCGGTCATTGCCGGCGTAAGCGCGCAAACGGCCCCTGACGACCCTGCCGATCTGCTGACGGTTCGCGTCTACGTGAAAGACCGCCCCGTCAAGGTCGAGGTGGCCATGTCGTCAGCGGAAGCTGACTACAGGGCTGAGTCTGGAAAAGGCTTCAGTTTGGCCGAACCCAACAGCGTGACTGCGCCTATCGCACCGGGCAAGCTGAAGGCACTGTCGGTGTTCCTGCCACTGCCTTCAGGCGAACGCTGGCACGCGGTGGATATCGCAGCGCTCGACCCGGCCGCACGCTCGATCCGTATCGATCTGGCGCTGCCGGAATCTGCCAGTCGCTCGCCACTGCACATGATGCTTGTGCAGGGGGAGGATGGCGCGCTCGTCGATGGTGAGCGCGGGCGGTTGCGGTACGTCAAACAGTAACGCGTTTGCTGCGCCCCAGCCGAGGCGCAGCAACTTGCGATTACGGCCCGACTGATCGCAGCGTCGACAGATTGACCGCATTGGAGTGAATCAGGCCATTTCCAATTCACGGCCCATTCGATTCTTAGCGAGCGGCCGCGCCAGCTTCAAGGAGAAATTTTCAACTGACGACGGCTCATCGACAAAAGAAAAAAGCCCGCACGGTCATCATCCATGCGGGCTTTCTGTCGAACGCGAATCAGAGAGCTGCGATCAAACCTCCAACCACTCCTGCCGGACTTTCGCATCCGCTTTCAACTGCTGGGGCGTTCCCTCAAACACAATCTGCCCGTGCCCCATCACATAGACGCGTTGTGAAATGTCCAGGGCAATGGCCAGCTTCTGCTCCACCAGCAGGACGGAAATCCCCCGCTCCTTGAGCGTCTTCAGGTACTCGCCAACAAGCGTCACGATCAGCGGCGCAAGACCTTCGGTCGGCTCGTCGATGATGATGAAATCGGGGTCACCCATCAGCGTGCGGCACAGCGTCAGCATCTGCTGCTCGCCGCCCGACAGCACACCTGCAGCCGTGTTCTCCCGCTCCTTCAAACGCGGGAACATCTGATACATGTCTTCCACCTGCCAGCGCGGCTTGGGCTGACTCGGGTTGCGTTTCTCACCAAGCAGCAGGTTCTGCCGGACAGTCAGCGTGGGGAAGATGTCTCGGTTCTCGGGCACATAGCCGATGCCCTTGTGCGCCACTTCAAAGGTTCGCAGGCCGCTCACGCTCTTGCCGCGCAGCAGGATTTCGCCTTCGTGCCGGACCATGCCCATGATGGATTTGGCCAGGGTCGAACGCCCCACCCCATTGCGCCCGAGTAGCGCAACGATCTCGCCCTCGCCTACGTGCATGTCGACGCCGTGCAGGATGTGGCTCTTGCCGTAGTACGCGTGCAGGTCGCGCACCTCCAACATTGGAGTATTTGTTGCCATCAATGCGCTCCTGCAGGTTCGTCCAGCGTGGTGCCGAGGTAGGCCTCTTTCACGCGGCGGTTATTGCGAATGGCTTCGGGCGTGTCGGTGGCAATTACTTCGCCATAGACGAGCACCGAGATGCGGTCGGCCAAGCCAAACACAACGCTCATGTCGTGCTCGACCATCACCAGCGTCTTGCCGACCGTGACTTTGCGGATGAGGTCCACCGCGTGGTCGGATTCGGAGCGGCTCATGCCGGCGGTCGGCTCATCCAGCAGGATCACGTCGGCACCGCCCGCAATGGTGACGCCGATTTCCAGCGCCCGTTGCTCGGCGTAGGTCAGCATGCCCGCGGCAGCGTCTCGCCGGTGCGTCATGCCGATCTGCTCGAGCACTTCTTCAGCGCGCTCGCGTGCGTCACGCAGCTCGGCCAGTTTGTGCCAGAACGAATACTTGTAGCCGAGCGACCAGAGCACCGCGCAGCGCAGGTTCTCGAACACCGACAACCGATGAAAGATGTTGGTGATCTGGAAGCTGCGCGACAGGCCCTTGCGGTTGATCTCGAACGGCGCCAGGCCGCTGATCTCTTCTCCGTTCAGGCGCACGCTTCCCGAGCTGGCCGGGAAGCGGCCCGAGATCAGGTTGAACGTGGTCGACTTGCCGGCGCCGTTCGGGCCGATGAGCGCATGGCGCTCACCCTTGCCGATGGTGAGATTGACCCCTCGAATGATTTCAGTTGCGCCAAAGCGCTTGCGAACATCGCGCAACTCGAGCGCAGCGGTCGGCCCAGATATCGGTTGGCTCATGGTTGCGGCTCCTGCAATGCGTTGTCCCAAGCGGTGCGCAGCTTGCCAGCCGCGGCACGCAGGCCGAAGGCGCCCACCAGCCACAGCACGGCGGTAACGATCCACGGCTTGAAGGTATTCGGTTCGACAGACAGGCCAAACAGCGTGGCCACGCCACCCGAGGCGTCGTCCTGCACGGCGTAGATCATTTCCACGGTGGAGATCAACGCAACCAGCAGAATGACAGCCGGCACGATCGCCACGCCATAAGCCGGCAGCAGCGTCTTGAGCTTGCCGCGCCGCATGATCGGCAGGTGCATGACCAGAAGGCTGGCAATGCCGCCCGGCGCGTACATGACCATCAGCACAAAGAACAAACCGAGGTACAGCAGCCAAGCCTTGGTGATGCCCGACAGCGCCACGGTAAAGAACACCGTGAGCACCGCGCCGATGATCGGCCCGAAGAAGCTGCCCATGCCGCCAATGAAGGCCGCCAGCAGCACCGAGCCCGAACGCACGGCCGACACGTTCTCCGCGGTCACGATCTCAAAGTTGATGCACGACAGCGCGCCGGCAATGCCCGCGAAGAACGCAGACAGAATCACCACCAGAAAGCGCACACGCTGCGTGTTGTAGCCGATGAACTCAACGCGCTCGGGGTTGTCGCGCACGGCGTTGGCGATGCGGCCCAGCGGCGTCTGCGTCCACGCATACATCAGCGCCATCGAAATCAGGCACCACGCGGCAATCAGGTAATACACCTGGCGCCCAGGCCCGAACGTCACGCCAAACAGCGCATCGCCAATGCTGCGGTTGGTGGAGACACCGCCCTCGCCACCAAAGAAGTCCGGAAACATCAGCGCACTGGCAAACACCATCTCGCCGATACCGAGCGTGATCATGGCGAACGTCGTGCCGGCCTTCTTGGTGGTGACGTAGCCGAAGATCACGCCGAACAGCGCGCCGCCCAGGCCGCCAGCAATGGGCAATAGCGCAACGGCGAGCGGTCCGCCGATGCCCAGCGTCTGCATGGCGCCGATCTTGTTGAGCACGTGCACAGCCATGAAGGCGCCCAGGCCGGCGTACACCGCGTGCCCGAACGACAACATGCCGGACTGGCCAAGCAGCATGTTGTACGAGAGCGCGAAGATGATCATGATGCCCATCTGCGAGAGCAGCGTGATGGCAAAGCCCTGCGGCCAGATAAGCGGCAGCACGATCATCACCAGCGCGGTGACACTCCAGAGTAGCCAGCGGGCAAGATTGACCGGCTTGAATTTCATCGTCCGCGCTCGATCGTTGGCCGGCAGCGCGGCTTGTTGTTGCGCTTGTTGGTGCATGGTGCGTTCCATTTAGCTCTCCCGCGTACCCATCAGCCCACGCGGGCGGAAGATCAGCATCAGCACCAGCAGCAGATACGGCAGCACCGGTGCGACTTGCGCAATCGTCAGGTTCCAGACAGAGATGAGCGGCACGTCCGGATTGAGCGTGACGCCGATGTTCTCCAGCACGCTGGTTACTGAGATATCAAGCGTGACGGCAAAGGTCTGGATGCAACCGATCAGCAGCGACGCGATGAACGCGCCCACCAGCGACCCCATGCCGCCCACGACCGCCACCACGAAGACGATGGAGCCCACCGCCGCCGCCATCGATGGCTCGGTCACGAAAGCATTGCCGCCAATCACGCCCGCCAGCCCAGCCAGCGCACAGCCGCCGCCGAACACCAGCATGAACACGCGCGGCACGTTGTGGCCCAGCGCTTCCACCATGTCCGGATGCGTGAGCGCGGCCTGAATGACAAGCCCGATACGCGTGCGTGTGAGCAGCAGGAAGATGCCCACCAGCATCAGCAGCGACACCAGCATCATGAAGGCGCGGTACTTGGGGAACGACGAGGTGAACAGCGTGAACAGCGGGCCGTCCAGTGCGTCCGGCACGCGGTACGCCACGGCGGGCAGGCCCCACACCAGCTTCACGCCTTCTTCAATCAGATAGGCCAGACCGAAGGTAAACAGCAGTTCGGCGACGTGGCCATAACGGTGCACCGTGCGCAGCCCGTAGCGCTCGACCACGGCGCCAAGCGCACCCACGAGCAGCGGCGCCACGATCAGCGCGGCCCAGAAGCCCAGATAACCGCTGACGACATAGGCGAAATACGCGCCCAGCATGTAGAAGCTGGCATGCGCAAAATTGAGAACGCCCATCATGCTAAAGATCAGCGTCAGGCCCGAAGACAACATGAACAGCAGCAGCCCGTAGCTGATGCCATTCAAGAGATTAATGACTAGAAATTCCACGCTGCAGCCCTTCCAGCAGATTCGGCGGAGCATGGGACGCACGCATCAATGCGTGGCCCATGGACTCCGTTTAAAACATCGCTGCACGATAGCATCGGGCAGCCCTTCGGCACACCACCCGCGGCCTTACTGCGGACGCTTCATCTGGCAGGAGGTCGGCTGCGACGCGACGTACTGGTCGAGCACAGCGTCGGTCTTCCAGCCGTAGCCGGTGTTCTCCTGGTCGAACTTGACGTTCTTGCCGTTGGTTTTTTCCCAGGTGGCGATGTAGAGCGGTTGCTGGCCCTGATGGTCAGACGCGCGCATCTCGAAGGTGCCGTTCAGGCTGTCGACCTTCATGCCTTCAAAGGCCTTGGCAACCTTGGCAGGCTCGATGGACTTGGTCTGCTTGATGGCCTTGGCCAGCATGGCGATGCCGGTATACGAGGCCATGAGGTAGTAATCGTCGTTGTACTTCTTCTTGTAGCCCTCGACGATATCGGCGCCCTTGTAGCCGTCGTTGTTGACGTTCCAGTAGCCCACGTATTTCACGTGATCTGCGCCTGCCGAGCCCATCGCTGTCGGCACGCCCGTGGTCGAGGCGTAGTACGTATAGAAGTTCGCGTTCAGGCCCGCGTCCTTGCCGGCCTTGATCAGCAGCGCCAGGTCGCTGCCCCAGTTGCCGGTGATAACGGTATCGGCCCCCGACGACTTGATCTTCGACACGTACGGCGAAAAGTCCTTCACCTGCGCCAGCGGGTGCAGGTCTTCACCCACGATCTCGATGTCCGGACGCTTGCGCTTGAGGTATTCCTTGGCCGCACGCGCTACCTGATGACCGAACGAATAATTCTGGTTGATCAGGTAGACCTTCTTGACCTTCGGATCTTTCGCCAGGAAGCTGGTCAGCGCTTCCATCTTCATGTCGGAGTTGGCGTCCAGGCGGAAGTGCCAGTAATTGCACTTGCTGTTCGTCATGTCCGGGTCCACCGCAGCGTAGTTCAGGTAGACGATTTCCTTACCCGGATTACGCTCGTTGTACTTGGCCACGGCGTCTTCCAGCGCCATGCCGACGCTCGAGCCGTTGCCCTGCACGATGTAATGGATGCCCTGATCGGCCACCTGCTTGAGGGCCGTCAGGCTTTCCTGCGGCGAGAGCTTGTTGTCAAAGCCCACCACTTCGAACTTTGTGCCGTCGCCGGCCCAGTTCTTCTGCGTGGCGAGATCGGCGATGTACTGCCAACTGCGCAACTGGTTCTGGCCCAGCGCGCCCATCAGGCCGGACAACGGATCGATCCAGGCGATCTTCACGGTTTCGGCGGCGGACGATGCAGTGGGCAGGACTGCCCCACCGATTGCCGCAACACATGCAACAGCCACAACCAACGGACGGAACTTCGTCATGCGTGTCTCCTTCATGTGGTGGAGCCGCCGGCGAGTCACTCTCCGCGTGCCACTGGTGGGCGTGCGGCTGCTTGCGTCTCCAGGTTGCAACGCGCCCGGGCTTCATTCCACCGCGTCGACGTGTCTGTCGCGCGGCGGCCGGCCCTGATCCGGTTGTCTTACGTCCGCCGTCCTCGTGCCGGGGTGACCCATGCACGGGCGGCGGTTTCTATATGTCGCTAAGCCTGTACAGCGGGGAACTGATAATCCTTGAACTGCTCGCGCAGCTTCAGCTTCTGCATCTTGCCGGTGGCCGTGAGCGGAATCTCGGTGACGAACACCACGTCATCTGGAATCCACCACTTGGCGACCTTGCCTTCGAAGAACTTGAGCATCTCCTCGCGCGTGAGTTCCACACCGGGCTTCTTCATCACCACAAGCAGCGGGCGTTCGTCCCACTTCGGGTGATGGCACGCGATGCACGCGGCCATGTGCACGCCGGGGTGCGCGGCGGCCACGTTTTCCACATCGATGGACGAAATCCATTCGCCGCCTGACTTGATCACGTCCTTGCTGCGATCGGTGATCTGCATGTAGCCGTCGGCATCGATGTTCGCCACGTCGCCCGTCGGGAACCAGCCGTCGACCAGCGGCGACTTGTCGTTGCGGTAATAGCTCTGGATCGTCCACGGCCCGCGCACGTAGAGATCGCCGAAGGCCTTGCCGTCCCACGGCAGCTCTTGACCTTCAGCATCGACGATCTTCATTTCGACGCCGTAGATGGCGCGACCCTGGCGCTCGAGCACGTGCTGCTTGGCCTCATCCGACAGGTCAGCATGCTTGCCCATCAGCTTGCACGTGGTGCCCAGCGGTGACATCTCGGTCATGCCCCACGCGTGGATGACTTCCACGTCCAGTTCCTTGAGCGTGCGAATCATGGCCGGCGGCGCAGCCGAACCGCCAATCACGGTCTTGCGGAACGTCGAGAATTGAAGCTTGTTGATCTGCACGTGTTGCAACAGGCCGAGCCACACGGTCGGCACGCCGGCAGAGAACGTCACCTTCTCCTGCTCGAACAGCTCGTACAGCGAAGCGCCGTCCAATTTTGGGCCGGGGAAGACCAGCTTGGCGCCCACCAGCGGCACCGAATACGGCAGCCCCCACGCATTGACGTGGAACATCGGCACCACCGGCAGGATCACGTCCTGCGCCGAACACCCAAGCGCATCCGGCAACGCAGACGCATACGAATGCAGCACCGTCGATCGATGCGAATACAACGCGCCCTTCGGGTTGCCCGTGGTGCCCGACGTGTAGCACAGGCCGGCTGCGGTGTTCTCGTCGAATTGCGGCCAGGTGTAGTCGGCGCTCTGCGCATCCAGCAGCTCTTCATAGCAGAGCATCGGCACGCTGGAGGTGGGCATATGCGCGCGATCGGTCATCGCCACCCAGCCCTTCACGTTCGGGCAATGCGGTGCAATGCCCTCGATGAGCGGCACGAACGTCAGGTCGAAGAAGACGTACTGGTCGTCAGCGTGATTGACGATGTAGGCGATCTGGTCCGGAAACAGCCGCGGATTGATGGTGTGGCATACGGAACCCGAGCCAGACACGCCGTAATAAATCTCAAGGTGGCGATAGCCGTTCCAAGCCAGCGTACCGACACGCTCGCCGGGCTGCACACCGAGTGCGGCCAGCGCATTTGCCAGTTGCTTGCAGCGGTCTCGCACTTGCCGGTACGTGGTGCGATGGATATCGCCCTCGACGCGGCGCGACACGACTTCAGTCGAACCGGAATTGCGCGCGGCGTGTTCGATGATGGTCGAGATGAGCAAAGGGGCGCTCATCATTTGTCCCATCAGGGCCATGGTGTCTCCTAGAAAAAACTGAACAACCGTTCTATTTTTTGGCCGATTGTTCCCGTGATCGTCAAGTACGTCAACGGGATATTGTTGTGCGCTGCCACATCGGCCCCCATGTTTACCCGGCCATCTGAAAAACCCTGTGAATCGTTGTGGTGCAAGGGTTCGCAGGCTGCAGCTTTCTTTACTCGCAAGTACAATACGCGATAGCGTTGCTGCGTCTCAACATGGCGTTTTCCCCTACGTAAAGCGTATTTTGCTGCGCTGCAAAGCGCACAACATTTGAAGGTTCGGCACTGTTTTTGCGCCGTTTCCTGTGCTATCCGCCGCATGCCCTGCCGCCCCATCCCATGACTGCCTCCCCCACCGCCTTGCCTGACGATTCCCTTGCGAGCTCTTTCGACTGGCGTGGCCGTCCCACCGCAGCCCCCGGTTTTTCCGCGCTGGGCGAACGCTTTCTGACGCGCCTGCCGCCGATGCCCATGCCTTCCGGACCGATTGGCCAGCCCTATCTGGTGGGCTTCTCGCCGGACGCCGCAGCGTCGCTCGGCCTTGCGCGAGCAGAACTTGACACCCCCGCCGGGCTGGCCGTCTTTACCGGGAACGCCGTCGCCCCCTGGAGCGATCCGTTCGCCACCGTGTATTCGGGCCACCAGTTCGGCGTGTGGGCCGGGCAGTTGGGCGATGGCCGCGCCCTGTTGCTGGCCGAGCTGCAGACCGTCGATGGCCCCTGCGAAGTCCAGCTCAAAGGTGCCGGCCGTACGCCGTATTCGCGCATGGGTGACGGGCGGGCGGTGCTGCGCTCGTCTATCCGCGAATTTTTGTGCTCGGAAGCCATGGCCGGCCTTGGGATTCCAACCACCCGCGCCCTGTGCGTGACCGGCGCTGACGCCCCCGTTCGCCGCGAAGAGATCGAAACCGCCGCCGTTGTCACGCGCCTCGCACCGTCGTTCGTGCGCTTTGGCCACTTCGAGCACTTTGCGGCGAGCGAACAACTGCCCCAGCTGCGCGCACTTGCCGATTACGTCGTCGACCGTTTCTACCCCGCCTGCCGCAGCGAGCCGCAACCGTATCTGGCCCTGCTGCGTGAACTCGCCCGCCGCACCGCTGAACTGATGGCCGACTGGCAAGCCGTTGGCTTCTGCCACGGCGTGATGAACACCGACAACATGTCGATCCTCGGCCTCACGCTCGACTACGGCCCGTTCGGCTTCCTGGATGGCTTCAACGCCAACCACATCTGCAACCACTCCGACACCGGCGGCCGTTACGCCTACGCCCAGCAGCCACAGATCGGCTACTGGAACCTCTTCTGCCTCGCGCAGGCGTTGCTGCCGCTGTTTGGCGAAGATCCCGACGTTTTCGTCAACTTGAGCGACGAAGCACAAGCTCAACCCGCCATCGACGCCGCGCAAAACGTGCTGCTGACCTACCGCGACGTGTACGGCGCAGCCTTCTACGCACGTTATCGCGCCAAGCTCGGGCTCTCCACCGCACAGGACGCGGACGAGGCTCTCTTCGGCGACCTGTTCAAGCTGCTGCACACACAGCGCACCGATTACACGTTGTTCTTCCGCCACCTTGCCGAGGTGCGCCGCGACGACACGCCCGCCGCGGCAGAAGCGCGCACCGTGCGCGATTTCTTCTTCGATCGCGCAGCCGCAGACGCGTGGCTGGCCGCCTATCGCCAGCGCCTGCAAGCCGAGCCGCAATCCGACGACCAGCGCGCAGCAGCCATGCACCGCGTCAACCCGAAGTACGTGCTGCGCAACCACCTGGCTGAAATCGCCATCCGCCGCGCCAAGGAAAAGGATTTCTCCGAAGTCGAAAACCTGCGCGCCGTGCTGGCCCGCCCGTTTGACGATCACCCCGGCTTCGAGCACTACGCGCAGCCTGCGCCCGATTGGGCGTCATCACTGGAAGTGAGCTGCTCGTCGTGATCCAGCATGCCGACATGCGGGCAGGCGTGATGCGCCGGAACTGACACCATGCTCTAATCCGCGCCTGTCAGGATTGCCGCAACAGCACGACAAACAACGTCAGCCGCCCGATCGCTTCCATTGCGCGGTTGCCGAATCCAACAAGGAGTCTCATCACCATGACCGTCACGAAATCCGACGCCGAATGGCGCGACCAACTCTCCGACATCGAATACCGCGTCACCCGCGAAGCCGCCACCGAACGGCCCTTCACAGGCAAGTACTGGGACCACTGGGACCGGGGCGTCTACAACTGCGTCTGCTGCGGCACGCCGCTGTTTGAATCGTCGACCAAGTTTGATGCTGGCTGCGGCTGGCCGAGCTATTTCCAGCCCATCAACGGCGAGGTGATCGCCGAGAAAACCGACCGCTCGCACGGCATGCTGCGCATCGAAGTGCAGTGCAAGAACTGCGGCGCGCACCTCGGCCACGTGTTCGAAGATGGCCCCGCACCCACCGGCTTGCGGTATTGCATCAACTCGGCTGCGCTAAAATTCGGCGCTTGATCTTCCGCACCTGCCCACCTAAGCGCGTTCCCGCATGAAATTCCTGTTCGATCTGTTCCCGGTCATCCTGTTCTTTGCTGCCTTCAAGGTGGCCGGTATTTATGTGGCGACCACCGTCGCAATGGTCGCCACCGTGCTGCAGATCGCCTGGGTGTGGTTCAAGCACCGCAAGGTCGACGCCATGCAGTGGCTGTCGCTGCTCATCATCGGCGTGTTTGGCGGCGCGACGCTCATCTTCCACAACGAAACCTTCATCAAGTGGAAGCCGACGGTGCTGTACTGGCTGTTTGGCGTTGTGTTGCTGGGCAGCGTGGTGTTCGTTCGCAAGAACCTCATCCGCGCCATGATGGAGCAGCAGGTATCGCTGCCCGAGTCGATGTGGGGCCGCCTGAACCTCGTGTGGGCCCTGTTCTTCCTCGCCATGGGCTGCCTGAACCTCTACGTGGCCTACAACTTCGACACCGACGTGTGGGTCAACTTCAAGCTGTTCGGGTCGATGGGGCTGATGGTGGTGTTCATCCTCGTGCAAAGTGTCTGGCTGGCGCGCCATATGCAAGAGCGCCCTGCCAACGCGGCCAACGACGCCAACATCGGAGACGACCGCTGATGGCCGCCGACCCGCGTGAAATCGAACGCCTCCTGCGCGAGGCATTCCTGCCCGTCCACCTCGTCGTAGAAGACGACAGTGCCAAGCACGCCGGACACGCCGGCGCGGCCTCCGGCGGCGGACATTACAACGTCGAAATTGTCAGCCCTGCCTTTGCTGGCAAGAACCGTTTGGCGCGTCATCGCATGGTGTATGATGCGCTGCACACGCTGTGGCCGGCGGCAATCCATGCGCTGGCGATCCGCGCGGTCACTCCCGAAGAAAACACGTAAGCGCATTCCACGCTCACTCGTCCTTCCCTCGAACGCAATCCCATGAAGATTTCCAGCCTCACTGCCAGCCTGCTGGCTGTTGCCTTTGCTGCGACCGTTGCTCCGGCCATGGCGCAAAATGCCGCGGTGGTCAACGGCAAAGCCATCCCGAGCGCCAAGGTGGACGCGCTGATCAAGAAGTCGGGCCAGCCCGAATCGCCCGAGCTGCGTGCCAAGGCCCGCGACATGCTGGTCGACCGTGAACTGATCGAGCAGGACGCCGCCAAGCGCGGTCTGCTGGAGCGCGACGACATTCAGGAACAGCTGGCATCGGCCCGCCTGAACGTGCTCGTGGCCGCCGAGTTCGAGGACTACGTCAAGAACAGCCCCGCCACCGAAGACGAACTGCACAAGCAGTACGAAAAGATCAAGGCGCAGTTCGGCAACGGCAAGGAATACCACGCCCATCACATCCTGGTGGACAAGGAAGCCGACGCAAAGGCCATCATTGCCAAGCTGAAGGCCGGCGCGAAGTTTGAAGACATCGCCAAGGCGCAATCGAAGGACAAGGGATCGGGCGCCAACGGCGGCGATCTGGACTGGGCGAACCCGGGCACCTACGTGCCGGAATTCTCGGCAGCTCTTACCGGCCTGAAGAAGGGCCAGATCACGCAGACGCCGGTCAAGACGCAATTCGGCTGGCACGTGATCCGCCTGGACGACACGCGCGACGCAAAGATCCCGTCGTACGAAGACGTCAAGCCGCAACTGCTTGAGATGATGATGGGCGACCAGAACTGGCAACGTAGCAAGTTCCAGGCGATGCTGAAAGACCTGCGCGAAAAAGCGAAGATCCAGTAAGCAGCAGCCCGTTGGGGCAGTGAAAAAAGGGGCCTCGTGCCCCTTTTTGATTTGATGGCTGCGTTGCATCGCACGCAACCGGAATCCCCCTTCTGCCCACCGAGTTCTTTTGAAGTGTTTGCTGAAAAGCATTGCGATTTGTCCCATAATGTGCGCCCACGTGCGCCGGCATTGCACTGCTTCGGTGCACTCAAGAATCAAGAGAGTCTGAAAAACCAACCACGCCGGCACGGGCATATCCCGCTCGCCGCCAGAGCGAAACCACCCAAAAGGAAACAGGAGATCCTTATGTCCACGTTCAAGCACGCCTTCCGCATTGCCGCGCTTGCTGCCATTCCGATGGCACTGCTGCAAGCCGCGCCGGCACTGGCCCAGGCCACCAAGTCGGTCGAAGTGCTCGCGATCGTTGAGCACCCGGCGCTCGACGCCATCCGCGACGGCGCCAAGGAACAACTCAAGGCCGAAGGTTTTGACGCAGGCAAGAACCTGAAGTGGGAATACCAGAGCGCACAAGGCAGCACTGCCACCGCCGCGCAGATCGCCCGCAAGTTCATCGGCGACAAGCCGGACGCCATCGTCGCCATCGCTACCCCGTCGGCGCAGGCTGTTGTGGCTGCCACCAAGTCGATCCCCGTTGTGTATTCGGGCGTGACCGATCCGGTTGCCGCGCAACTGGTCAAGAGCTGGGCGCCGACCGGCACCAACGTGACCGGCGTGTCTGACAAGCTGCCGCTGGACAAGCAGATCGCCCTGATCAAGCGTGTGGTGCCGAATGCCAAGCGTATCGGCATGGTCTACAACCCGGGCGAAGCGAACTCGGTCGTGGTCGTCACTGAGCTGAAGAAACTGCTGTCGGCGCAAGGCATGACGCTGGTCGAATCGGCTGCACCGCGTACCGTGGATATCGCCCCGGCCGCCAAGAACCTGATCGGCAAGGTCGACGTGATCTACACGAACACCGACAACAACGTGGTGTCGGCGTACGAATCGCTGGTGAAGGTAGCCAACGAAGCGAAGATTCCGCTGGTTGCCGGCGACACTGACAGCGTGAAGCGTGGCGCCATCGCCGCGCTGGGCATCAACTACTACAAGCTGGGCCAGCAGACCGGCAAGGTCGTCGCCCGCATCCTGAAGGGTGAGAAGCCGGGCGCGATTGCATCGGCCGGCAGCACCGACCTGGAGCTGTTCGTGAACGAAGGCGCGGCCAAGAAGCAAGGCGTAACGCTGTCGGCGGACCTGCTGAAAGACGCCAAGGAAGTCATCAAGTAACTCGCAAGGCGCCGGGTCGGCCTCCGCCTGACGGAGCCGGCCTGGCGCGGGTCTGGCTGCCCGCGCCGCAACGTGGCTATCCGCCGCATAATGGCCGGGCGCTTACGCTGCTACCCACAAGCGTCCCCGTTCATTGCATACAGGCCGGTATCCAACGACCGCGCCCTACTCTGTCATGTCACTGTTTTCATTGCTCGGCGCCCTGGAGATCGGTCTGATCTTCAGTCTCGTGGCGCTCGGGGTGCTGATCTCCTTCCGCATCCTCAACTTCCCTGACCTCACTGTCGACGGCAGCTTCCCGATGGGCGGGGCTGTGGCGGCCACGCTCATCGCCGGCGGACACGATCCATTCATGTCGACGCTGGGTGGCACGCTGGCCGGTGCCGCTGCCGGCTTCATCACGGGCTGGCTCAACGTGCGCCTGAAAATCATGGACCTGCTCGCCAGTATCCTGATGATGATCGCGCTGTACTCGGTCAACCTGCGCATCATGGGCAAGCCCAACGTGCCGCTCATTTCCGAGCCGACGGTCTTCTCGCTGCTGCAGCCGGACTGGATGCCCGACTACGTGTTCCGCCCCGTGCTGCTGGGTGTGGTCGTGGTGATCGTCAAGCTGCTGGTGGACTGGTTCTTCTCGACGCAGATCGGCTTGTCGCTGCGCGCCACGGGTGCCAACCCGCGCATGGCGCGCGCCCAGGGCATCGCCACCGGCGCTGCCACTCTGGCCGGCATGGCGCTGTCGAACGCACTGGTGGCCCTCGCCGGCGCGCTTTACGCGCAAACGCAAGGCGGCGCCGATGTGTCGATGGGTATCGGCACCATCGTGATCGGCCTGGCCGCCGTCATCATCGGCGAGACCGTGCTGCCGGCACGCCGCCTGGTGCTGACCACGCTGGCCGTGGTGGTCGGCGCGATCCTGTATCGCTTCTTCATCGCCCTGGCGCTCAACAGCGATTTCATTGGCCTGCAGGCGCAGGATCTGAACATGGTGACCGCCGCGCTGGTGGTGATCGCCCTCGTGCTGCCCGGTGTGCGCCGCAAGGTGTTCGGCAAGTTCGCCAAGACCGCTACCAAGGGGAACTGACATGCTGAGCGCACAAGGACTCACTCTCACCTTCAACCCCGGCACGCCCATCGAGACGCGCGCGCTGCGCGGTCTGTCGCTAGAGATCCCGTCAGGCCAGTTCGTGGCCGTGATCGGCTCGAACGGCGCCGGCAAGTCGACGTTCCTGAACTCCATCAGCGGTGACTACATCGTCGGTTCGGGTAGCATCACCATCGACGGCGAAGACGTCACGCGCAAGACCGCGTGGCAACGCGCCGACAAGGTCGCCCGCGTGTTCCAGGACCCGATGGCCGGCACCTGCGAAAACCTGACCATCGAAGAGAACATGTCGCTGGCCATGTGCCGCGGCCAGCGTCGTGGTTTCAAGTTCGCGACCAACCGCAAGTGGCGCGAGATCTTCCGCGAGCAACTGCGTCGGCTGGACTTGGGCCTCGAAAACCGCCTGACCGACCGCATTGGTCTGCTCTCCGGCGGCCAGCGCCAGGCCGTAAGTCTGCTGATGGCATCGCTGCAGCCGTCGCGCATCCTGCTGCTGGACGAGCACACCGCCGCGCTGGACCCAAAAACGGCCGCCTTCGTGCTGGAGCTGACCGCCAAGATCGTCTCGGAAAGCAAGCTGACGACGATGATGGTGACGCACTCCATGCGCCAGGCGCTCGACTACGGCGATCGCACGGTAATGCTGCATCAGGGCAACGTGATCCTCGACGTGCAAGGCGAGGAACGCCGCGGCCTGGACGTGCCGCACCTGCTGCAGAAGTTCGAGGAAACGCGCGGCGCCAAGGTGGACGACGACGCGCTGTTGCTCGACTGATCCTGTTTCTGAGTGCCACTGCGGCGCTCAGAATCGGCACCACCGCCACATGACACACAGCCCGGGCTCCCTTAGCGGAGCCCGCGACATTTCCGCTCCATGACCAAGGCACACCGCCCAGCCATCAGCATTGCGCCCAATCAGCACGCGGACGACGCGCCAACGCTGTCGAAGGGCCAGAGAGCATTCAACGCGCTGATCAAGCAAATTGAGAATCGGCGTAAGCGGCTGGCTGATTGGGAGGCGGCCACCGTTCAGTTCCAGCGTCGATATGCCAGCGAGTTCCTGCCGCTGGAGCGAACCCGCGCCGAGCTGCAGATCCGCCTTGTGCGCAGCCTCGACCAGGTCTATGAGCACGACGGCTTTACCAAAGCCGAGCGCCGCAAGATATCCGCCCTCATCGTCGATCTGGCGCGCGATCTGATTGATGAAGACACCAGCCTCAAGGCGCTTTACAACAAATACAGCGACACAGACTTCGACCGCGAAGCCGCGCTGCAAGCCGCAGAGATGAAGTCGAGGCTGGAAGCGGCACTCGGCGTCGACCTGGGCGACGACGCGGATGACCATTCAGAGGAAGCGCTGCTGCAACGTGCCCGCGCTCACATGGAGCAACGCGCCGAGAAAAAGGCCGCCGCCGCAAGCAAGCGTGAAGCCCGCCGGGCCGCCCGGCAGAAATCTCCCAAGCAACTTACCGCAGAAGCACGGGAAGAAGACGAACAGGCGAAGATCAGCCTGTCCATCCGCGAGGTCTATCGCAAGCTCGCCAGCGCCCTGCACCCCGACCGGGAAACCGATCCGCAGGAGCGGGACCGGAAGACCCGGCTCATGCAGCGCGTCAACGAGGCTTACGACAAGAACAACCTCCTGCAACTGCTGGAGTTGCAGCTTGAGCTTGAACACATCGACCAGCGTTCAATCAACCACATCAGCGAAGCGCGGCTGACGCATTACAACCAGATCCTGAAAGACCAGGTGCGCGAGCTGGACCGGCAAATCCATCGCGTCGAGACGACGTTTCGGTACACGTACGGGTATCAGCAGTTCGGGGCGCTGCCGCCGGACGCCGTTTTGCAAAAGCTCGACATCGACATTGCTACGCTCCGCCAACACGTCCGCAATATCGAGCAAGACCTTGCCGCCTTTGACGATTTCAAAGACGTGCGGCGGATGCTGAAATCCCGCCCGGCGCTCGACTGATAGCCTGCTGAACAGCGCGCCGATCCAACAAAACGGGCACCCGAAGGTGCCCGTGTTCGTTACAGCGATCGGTCGATCGGCCGATCAGAAGCGGTGCTGCAGGCCCATCGTCACGCCAACCTGGTTGTTGGCGTAGCCGATCACGTCGCGCGACAGGCTCACGTTCTGGCCGTTCTTGGCCTTGGCATAACCGGCAGACAGGTACGCCGTGGTGCGCTTGGACAGCGCGTACTGGCCGCGCACAGAGAACAGGATCGGATCGGCATCCGTGCCGTCCTTGATGTTCTGCTTGTACACCGCGCCGTACAGCGTGAAGGCCGGCGTTACGTCGTAGCTGGCGCCCGCCCAGTACATATCGCTGCGCAGGCTGGCGGCGGCCGTGGTAAAGGCGCGCTTGTAGTTGCGATAGCCCGCAAACAGCTTCAGTGCACCGAAGTCGTAGCTGGCACCAGCGTGAATGCCCTGGATGTAATCGGTCGTGTCTGCCGGCGTGGTGCTCGTGCCTGCGCCGTTCTGACGATCCCACGTGACTGCGGCCGAGAAGCCGCCCACGCTGTAGCCGACGCCCAGGTCGTACTTGGAGCTGCTCTTGAAGTTGCCGGCCGCCTCGCCAAAGCCCACGGTGGCACCCAGCTTCAGACCGCCAAACTTGCCGTCATAGCGCACGGCGTTGGAGGCGCGCGAGAACAGGCCGTCCTTGCGATCGCCCGTTGCCGTGGACGACGTGGCCCACGAGTAGTTCGGCGCGTAGCCCATCGGGTCGTACGGCAGCATGAAGTCGTACGTGGTCGTGAACGTGCGACCTGCCACCACCTGCCCGAAACCGCCAGCCAGACCGACCACGGCGCGGCGGTCGAACAGCGTGTTGTCGGTGTCGAGCTTGCCGGTGTCGATGGCGATGCCGCTTTCCAGGTTGAACAGGGCCTTCAAGCCACCGCCCAGGTCTTCCGTGCCGCGCATGCCCCAGCGCGACGTGTTCTTGCCGCCCGAGACGAGGCGCGTGGCGCTGCCGCCGTTCGGGCCGGCGTGGTTCACATACTCGATACCCGAATCCATGATCCCGTACAGGGTCACGTTGGAGGATTGTGCGGCGGCCGTGCCGGCCGTGGTGGCGGTGGCAAGCGCAACCACTGCCAGCGCCATCGAAGTCTTGTTCATCAGGTCTCCCTTATTCGTTGTCCTTGCGCAAGAGCCCCAGTCACAGGGGCTTTGGGCGGGACGGATCGTATGAGGGGCGCACTTTCAGTTCACTTTCGATTGGCGGGAAATTGGCGCAGTGTGTCGCGGCGTTCTCGGGGGTTTCCCTAGCTTCAAAACATGCGGCGATGTCTGTATTCCTCTGCGGCTGATTGAGAGACGTCCGATATGCGCATCCTGTTGGTGGAAGACAACCTGAAGCTGGCCAGCACGCTGGAAGAAGCCCTGAGCCAGGCCGGCTTCACGGTCGATTGCGTGCATGACGGCCACGCGGCCGACTTGCTGCTCACCACGCAGGACTACGCGCTCGCCATTCTCGACATTGGTCTGCCGCGCATGGACGGGCTGGAAGTGCTGCGCCGCCTGCGCGCGCGCAAGAACCCGCTGCCGGTGATGATCCTGACCGCACACGGCGCCGTGGAAGAGCGCGTGCGCGGCCTGAACCTCGGGGCTGACGATTACCTTGCGAAACCGTTCGACCTGACCGAAGTGGAGGCCCGCGCCCGAGCGCTCATCCGACGCAGCCACGGCCACGAAAGCACGCAGCTGCAATGCGGCCCGCTGCACTACGACGGCATCAGCGGCGCCTTCACGCTTCATGGCGAACTGCTCGCCCTCACCGGTCGCGAGCGTGCCGTGCTCGAGGTGCTGATGCTGCGCGATGGCCGCGCTGTCAACAAAGCCGCCATCTCGGAAAAAATCTTCAGCATCAATGAATCGGTCAACGCCGATGCCATCGAGATCTACGTGCACCGCCTGCGCAAGAAGCTCGACGGCAGCGGCGTGGCCATCGTCATGCTGCGCGGGCTCGGCTATCTGCTGGAAGCCACGCCCAGCACGCCGGCGAACGCAGGCCGATGAGCCCGCCCACCCTGCGCCGGCAGCTTTCGTTCTGGCTGCTGCTACCGCTCATGGGGCTGCTCGCGCTCGACGCGTGGCTCACGTATGCGCGGGCCATGACGGCTGCAAACGCCGCGTTCGACCGTACGCTCGAAGCGTCGCTCAAGGCCATGCGCGAGGGCGTGCGCCTTCGCGACAAGCAGTTCGCCATCGACTTGCCTTACCTCGCGCTGGACGTTCTCCAATCGGAAACCGGCAGCAGCGTCTTCTATCGCCTGACCGATGCCAACGGCAAGACGCTGACCGGTTATGACGACCTGCCCATGCCAACCGGGCGGCGGCCGGCGCCATATCGCTCCGTCTTTTACGACAGCCAATTCCAGGGCATGCCCGTGCGCCTGGCCGCGCAGGCCGTGCCGGTGCGCGACGCCCAGTCTGCCCAGATTCAGCTCGTGTGGCTATTGGTAGGCGAGACCCTGGAGCCGCGCGAGGCGCTGGCGCACGAGATCCTGGCGGGCTCGCTCCAGCAAGAGGGCCTGCTGGTGGTGCTGGCGGTCGGCATTGTCTGGCTGGGTATCAGGCGGGGTCTGCGACCGCTGCGCCAACTGAGCGAGACCGTTGCCGGACGCGGCACCGATGAGCTTGCCCCGCTACCGCAGCAGGGCTTGCCGGCGGAAGTCGCTCCGCTGGTCGAGGCCATCAATCAGTATGTGGCGCGCCTGCTGCGCATGGTCCACGCCCGCAAGCGCTTCTTTGCCGATGCCGCACATCAATTGAAGACGCCGCTGGCCGTGATCCAGGCACAGTCTGAACTCGCGCTGCGCGAACCCGATGGAGACCGCATCCGCCGCCATCTTGAGCCGCTGCACGGCACCGTGCGGGAGGCTGCGAGGGGCGTGCAGCAACTGCTGTCGCTGTCCCGCCTGGAGACCGACAGCGGCTACGCACCGCAACTCCAGCCGCTGCGCCTCGACACGCTGGCCGGGGATGTCGCGCTGGAACTGGCGCCCGTCGCGCGCAAGTCCGGCGTCGATCTCGGCTTTGAGGGCGAACCCGTGACGGTGGCCGGCGAGCCGCAATGGCTGCAGGAACTGATCGGCAACCTGCTCGACAACGCCATCCTCTACGCCGGAAATGGGGCGCGCGTCACGCTGCGAGTCAAACGGCAGGCGATGGCGATGCTCGGCGAGCAGGCCGTGCTGCAAGTGGAAGACGATGGCCCCGGCATTGCCGTGCCCGAGCGCGATGCGGTATTCGGCCGCTTCTATCGCGGTGCGGCATCGGAAGGCCACGACGGCAGCGGGCTGGGTTTGGCGATCGTGCGCGAGATCGCTCGCCTGCACGGCGGCACGGTCGCGCTGTCGGAAACGCCCGGTGGGGGCCTGACCGTAAGCGTCTACCTGGCGCTGGCATTGGCTGAAGAGCCGGCCGCCTGAACGCAGGTTGCTGCACGACAACATTGTCTTCCTAGCGCTCCACACACCTCCCCAACGCCGTGCACCATTTGCGTGACGACGCGGCGCACCATTTTCACGCGCCCCGAGCGGCCCGCTGTTCCGCCAAAATTGGTTCCATCCGCGCTCTGTTATGCCCGCCGCACGTGGGCTGGCATACGACCTAAACTCAAACACGTCGCCACGACTGCACGATCGGCCGCCGAGCTTGCTCGGGCAAGGCATCCGGGGTTTTCCCTATTGTGGTGCCACGGGCCGCACGCCCGTAGGCCGCGCGTGAGGTGCCGCCAAAAATGGCTCCATCAAATAACCAGGATTGGGTCCACTTTGCAGAACAATGAGCCGCTATAGTCCATCAACAATTCGTCACAACACGGCATGTTGACCGACCCGAAAGGATCGGAGAACGGCAGGAGGCAGCAATGAAGACCGACGACGTGATCGTCAGCTTTCGCGGTGTACGCAAGACGTATGACGGCGAGACCCTCGTGGTCAAGCATCTGGACCTGGACATCTACCAGGGTGAGTTCCTGACCCTGCTCGGCCCCTCCGGCTCGGGCAAGACCACGTGCCTGATGATGCTGGCCGGGTTCGAATTTCCGACCGGCGGCGAGATCCGCCTGGAAGGCGCCCTGCTCAACAACGTGCCGCCGCACAAGCGCAACATCGGCATGGTGTTCCAGAACTACGCGCTGTTTCCGCACCTGACGGTGGCGCAGAACGTGGAATACCCGCTGACGGTGCGCAAGATCCCCGCCAGCGAGCGTGCAGACCGCGTGCACAAGGCCCTGCAGATGGTCCGTATGGAAGGCTTTGCCAAGCGCTACCCGGCGCAGCTCTCGGGCGGCCAGCAGCAGCGCATTGCACTGGCGCGCGCGCTGGTGTTCGAACCCAAGCTCGTGCTGATGGACGAACCGCTGGGCGCACTCGACAAGCAACTGCGTGAACACATGCAGTACGAGCTGAAATCCCTGCACGAAAAACTCGGCGTGACCTTCGTCTACGTGACGCACGATCAGGGCGAAGCGCTCACCATGTCCGACCGCGTGGCCGTGTTCGACAAGGGCATCGTGCAGCAGCTCGACACGGTAGATAGCCTCTACGAACGCCCCTGCAACGAGTTCGTCGCCAACTTCATCGGCGACAGCAACACGCTGCGCGGCACCGTCACCCGCGTCGAAGGCGACTACTGCGAACTGCAACTGAACGACGGCGCCCGCATCATGGGCCGCAATATCGCCGGCGCCAATGTGGGCGCCACCGCCACCGGCTGCATCCGCCCCGAGCGCATGCGCCTGACCGAGGGCACCTCTGCTGCCGGCAATGCGCTGCTGGGCCAGACACGCGGCCTTGTCTACTTTGGCGACCACGTGCGCATGCGCTGCGCCCTGCCTGATCAGCCTGAATGTTTCGTGAAGGTGCCGCTGGGCACGCGCGCGCTCGAAGGCTTCGCGCCGGGAGCACCGATCCAGCTTGAGTTCGCACCCGAACACCTGCGCGTTTTTGCATGACGCACGCGGGCAACCCTGCCCGCATGCCAAGACCACACGTTGTACCCACACGCCAATAAGAGGAGCCAGGAATGAAACACATCGCAAAGACGCGTTTGAGCATGCTTGCCGGCGCGTTCGCCATTGCATTCGGCGCGCATGCTGCGGAAATCACCGTCGTCAACTTCGGCGGCGCCAATGGCGACGCGCAGAAGGCCGCCTTCAACAAGCCGTTTGAGGCGCAGACCGGCAACAAGGTCACCGTGGTCGAGTACAACGGCGAGCAGGCCAAGATCAAGGCCATGGTCGAAGCCAAGCACGTCAACTGGGACGTGGTGGAAGTCGAATCGGGCGACATCGGCCGCGGCTGCGATGAAGGCCTGTTCGAGAAGCTCGACTGGAGCAAGATCGCCAAGAAGAGCGATCTGATCCCCGAATCGCCGAGCGCCTGCGGCGTGGGCTTCTTCGTGTGGTCGACCGCGATGGCGTACAACGCCGACAAGCTCAAGACTGCCCCCACCGGCTGGGCCGATTTCTGGGACGTGAAGAAATTCCCGGGCAAGCGCGGCATGCGCAAGGGTGCGCGCGGCAACCTGGAATTCGCGCTGATGGCTGACGGCGTGCCGGTCAAGGACGTCTACAAGGTGCTCGCCACCAAGGACGGCCAGAACCGCGCGTTCAAGAAGCTCGACCAGCTCAAGGCGAACATCCAGTGGTGGGAAGCTGGCGCGCAGCCGCCGCAGTTCCTGGTGGCGGGTGACGTGGTGATGTCCACCGCGTTCAACGGCCGCATCGACGCCGCCCAGCGCGAAGGCAAGAACCTGAAGGTGGTCTGGAACGGCAGCATCTACGACCTGGACTACTGGGCCATCCCCAAGGGCACGCCCAACAAGGCGCTGGCCGAGCAGTACATCGCTTACACGCTGTCGCAGAAACCGCAGCAGGAGTACGCCAAGCACATCGCCTACGGCCCGGCCAACGTAGCGGCCATCAAGGCGCTCGACGCGAAGACGCAGGCCAACATGCCGAACTCGCCGGAGAACGCCAAGAACGCCGTGCTGCAGAACCTGCAATTCTGGACCGACCACGGCGACGAGCTGGAACAGCGCTTCGCCTCGTGGGCTTCGAAGTAACCGCATAGCGGTGTAACGCAGTGACCGCGCGGTGCCCTGCCGGCTTGGCAAGGCAACCGCGCGGACGAATTCCCGTAGCGATGGCGAGGCAGCATTGAACACCATGACGATCGCGGCTGAATCGGTTCCTGATTCGACGGCCAAACTCAAACGCGAGTTGAAGAGCGCTGAGGCGCGCAGGCGTGCCATGGCGCTGGCGCTGGTGGCGCCGCTCGCCATCTTCCTGCTGCTCATCTTTGTCGTGCCGATCGGCGCCCTGCTCACGCGCGCCGTGCAGAACCCCGAGGTGGCCGATGCGCTGCCCAAGACGGTCATCGCCCTCAAAGACTGGGACCGCAAGAGCCCGCCGGCCGACGCCGCCTACGCCGCGCTTGCCGCAGACCTCACGATCGTGAGCGAAGGTGAAGCGATGGGCGCACTGGCTCGCCGCCTCAACACTGAAATTCCGGGCTTCCGCTCGCTGGTCGCCAAGACGGCGCGCGCCATGCCGCTGGCTGATGACCAAGGCAAGGCATTGACGCTGACGCCCGGCCAGACCCGCGCCAAGCTCCTCGAACTCGACGACCGCTGGGGCGATGTCACGTACTGGCAGGCCATCGCCAAGAACAGCAGCCGCACGTCGCCGTTCTATCTGCTGGCCGCGCTGGACCACCGGCAAGATGCCTTCGGCCATATTGAAGCGACCGACCCCGACGAGCAGATCTACGTGACGGTGTTCATCCGCACCTTCGTCATCAGCGCGATGGTCACGTTGTTCGCACTGCTGCTGGGCTACCCGCTGTCGTACTGGATCGCCTCGCTGCCGGAGCGCCGTGCCAATCTGGTCATGGTGATGGTGCTGATCCCGTTCTGGACGTCCATCCTCGTGCGCGTGGCGGCTTGGATCGTGCTGCTGCAGACCGAAGGCCTCATCAACCACGGGCTGATGGACCTCGGCATCATCAAGGAGCCGCTTGCGCTGCTGTTCAACCGCGTGGGCGTGTACATCTCGATGACGCACATCCTGCTGCCGTTCATGATCCTGCCGCTGTACAGCGTGATGAAGTCGATTCCGCCCACATACCAGCGCGCTGCGGTGTCGCTGGGCAGCCATCCGTTTGCCGCGTTCTGGCGTGTGTATGTGCCGCAGACGTATCCGGGCATCGGCGCCGGTGCGCTGCTGGTATTCATCCTCGCGCTGGGCTACTACATCACGCCGGCGCTATTGGGCGGCCCGAACGATCAGATGGTCAGCTATTACGTGGCCTACTTCACCAACGTCACCATCAACTGGGGCATGGCCTGCGCGCTGGGCGCCCTGCTCTTGCTGGCCACGCTCGTGCTGTACGCGGTGTACGGGCGCTTTACGCGGCCCAAGGTTCGTGTCGGCTAACGGAGAACATCGACCATGAAACTCGCCAAACCGATGTTTGCCCCGCACACCTCGCTCACTGAGCGCATCTGGTACTTCACGCTGCGCGGCCTGGCTGTGCTGACGTTGCTCTATCTTGTGCTGCCGGTGCTGGTGATCGTGCCGCTGTCGTTCTCGTCGAGCACGTTCCTCTCGTACCCGATCCCGAGCTATTCGCTGCGCTGGTATCAAAACCTCGTCACGTCGGATGAGTGGCGTATGGCCGCCAAGAACAGCTTCATCGTCGCGCCCGCCGCCACGATCGTCGCAACGGTGCTCGGCACGCTGGCCGCCATTGGTCTAAACAAGGCCGACTTCCGTGGCAAGGGCTTGCTGATGGCAGTGCTGGTGTCGCCGATGATCGTGCCGGTGGTGGTGGTCGGCGTGGGCATGTATCTGTTCTTCGCGCCGCTGGGCCTGGCCAACACGTATATCGGGCTGATCCTCGCGCATGCGGCGCTGGGCGTGCCGTTTGTGGTGACGACGGTGCTGGCGACGCTGCAAGGGTTCAACCACAACCTCGTGCGGGCGAGCCTGTCGCTGGGCGCCAACCCGGTCATGACGTTCTTCCGCATCACCCTGCCGGTGATTGCACCGGGCGTGATTTCCGGGGCGCTGTTTGCGTTTGCCACTTCGTTTGATGAAGTGGTGGTCACGCTCTTCCTTGCGGGGGCGGATCAGGTGACGCTGCCGCGTCAGATGTTCACCGGTATTCGCGAGAACATCTCGCCGACGATTGCGGCGCTGGCGACGATTCTGATTGTGTTCTCGACGGGTCTGCTGCTGACGTTTGAGTGGCTGCGGGGGCGGGCTGCGGCTAAGGCGGTGGCGTAAGTTTTTTTCGGTTTTTGGTTGTTTGGGCTTCTGGCCGGCGTTTGTTTCTTGTGGTGCATCCCCTGTTTCATCCCCTGCCGGGGCTGACTCACTTTCTTTGTCTTGCCAAAGAAAGTAAGCAAAGAAAGGCGCGCCCGAAGCGGCGACAGATTCCTTGAATTTATGTCGCAAGGAGGGGAAGGGAAAAACTCGCTGCGCTCAAACAGTTTCCCTTCCTTTTTCCTCCTTGCAACAGAAATTCAAGGCGCCGCATAGGGCAGGAAAGTCAAAGGCCAAACCATCGATCACCAGTGCAGCAGGCACCAACAACACCACGCGAAGCAAAGCCAGCAACAACAACACAATCCAGAGCCACTCAGGTCAGCACACCGACGGTGTGGCCGTTGACGTTCCTGCCCTTGATGGCGCCTTGGATTTTTGTAAGCGGGCGGAAGAAAGACGGGGAACTGTCTGAGCGCAGCGAGTTTTCCCCGTCTCCGCCCGGTTACAAAAATCCAAGGGGAAGTCGCCATCTCGGGCGCGCCTTTCTTTGCTTACTTTCTTTGGCAAGACAAAGAAAGTGAGTCGCCCCCGGCAGGGGGTGAAACAGGCGATGAACCGCCGCGTCAAGCATCAAGCCCCCAAGCTCCCAATTCCGAACTCAACACGCGGAGCTTTTTGCTCGGCGTCCCGAGCTCAGAGCTCGACGCATGGAGCTTTTTGCTCGGCGCCCCAAGCTCGGAGCTCGACACACGGAGCTTTTTGCTCGGCGTCCCGAGCTCGGAGCTCGACGCATGGAGCTTTTTGCTCGACGTCCCGAGCTCAGAGCTCGACGCATGGAGTTCAGAACTCCACAGTTGGCGTTCTGAACCCCATGCGCGGGGAGGCGCGCCGCTTACAGGAACATCCCGCCCGAAGCCTCGATGCGCTGCGCATTGATCCACCGGTTATCCGGCGACAGCAGCGAGGCCACCACGCCGCCAATGTCATCCGGCACGCCCGCGCGCCCCAGCGCCGTATTGGAAGCCACCATCGCATTGAGGCTCACGTTGTCGCGCACTGCACCGCCGCCAAAGTCCGTCTCGATTGCGCCCGGTGCCACCACGTTCACGGCAATGCCGCGCGGCCCGAGTTCCTTGGCCAGATAACGCGTGAGCACCTCCACCGCGCCCTTCATCGCCGCATACGCGCCGTAGCCCGGCATCGCAAAACGCGCCAGCCCCGACGAGATATTGACGATGCGGCCGCCGTCGGCCATGAGCGGCAGCAGGATCTGCGTGAGGAAGAACACGCCTTTGAAGTGCACGTTCATCAGTTCGTCGAACTGGGCTTCGGTGGTTTCCGCCACCGCGGCATGCACGCCAACGCCAGCGTTGTTGACCAGGAAGTCGAAGCGCTCGGCCTTCCACTGCGCCAGCACACCACGCACGGCATCAGCAAAGGCGGGGAACGTTGCGATCTTGCCGGCGTCGAGCTGCAAGGCGGCGGCGCGGCGGCCCTGGGCAGTCAGTTCAGCGACGAGGGCATCGGCTTCAGCACGGTTGCTGCGGTACGTAAAGATGACGTCGGTGCCGCGCTGGGCCAGCTTCTGCACCATGTTCTTGCCAAGGCCGCGGCTGCCGCCGGTGATGATCGCGATGGGGGTGTGGGTCTGTGTCATGTCTGCTCTCCGGTTGGGTTTGGGATGGGTGTCGAACACCGTGAGAGCATGGTATTGGGCGACAAACAAAGAATAAATCTCGCTTATCCTATCGCTGTGTTTGCCCACAGATAACAATCCACCCGTCCGCCATGTCCACCAACCGACTCGAAGCCATGCAGATTTTTGTGCGCGTGGCTGAACTTGCCAGCTTCACGCGTGCGGCGGAAGCGCTGAGTATTCCCAAGCCGGCCGCCTCGGTGGCGGTGCAGCAGCTGGAGACGATGCTCGGCACGCGGCTGCTGCACCGGACCACCCGCAAGGTACAGCTCACGCAAGACGGCCAGACCTTTTACGAGCGCTGCCAGGACCTGCTGGCCGACATGGACGAGCTGCAGACGATGTTCCGCCAGAGCCCGCAGGCGCTGCGCGGCCGGTTGCGCGTCGACATGCCCGTCGGTGTCGCACGCCGCATCGTCATTCCCGCCCTGCCCGCGCTGCTCGACGCGCACCCTGAGCTGGAAATCGAACTCTCCAGCACCGACCGCCGCGTGGACCCAGTGCGTGAAGGCTTCGACTGCGTATTGCGCATCGGCAACCTGACCGACAGCAGCCTCATCGCGCGCCCGCTCGGCCAGCTGCATCAGGTCAACTGCGCGAGCCCCAGTTACATCGCACGCTATGGCATGCCGAAAACGCTCGAAGACCTCGACCACCATCGCATCGTCCATTACGTGCAGACGTTAGGCACGAAGTCGCCGGGGTGGGAATACACGGTGGATGGCCGCTCCGCGTTCCGCCCGATGAAGGGCGCGGTGACCGTCAGCTCGGCGGAGAGCTACGACGCGGCGTGCCGCGCGGGGCTGGGGATGATCCAGGCACCGGTGTATGCGGGGCTGTCATCGGCGATTGCGGACGGCACGCTGGTGGAGGTGATGCCCGACTTTCGGCCGCCGCCGATGCCGGTGTCACTGGTGTACCCGAACCGGCGGAATCTGCCGGTGCGGGCGCAGGTGTTCATGAACTGGATGGCAGAGCTGTTGGCGCCGTACCTGGAAACGGCATCGAGCGGGCGATAGTCACTGTGCCGGTTTGTCGCTGCGCTTCTTCAGATTGGCGCGCAGCGCGTCGCTCATCGGCATGTCGAGGTTTGCACCGGCGGGTGGGATGGGCGACTCGAACCATTTCTTGTACAGCGCTGTGAATTCGCCGGATTTCATGAGGCGTTTGATGGTTGCATCCACGAGCCGCTTGAAGGCGGGGTCGTCCTTGCGGACCATGCAGGCGTACGGCTCAACCTGCAGGGTTTCCGCCACAACTTCCAGCGCCGCCGGATTCGCAGAATTGGCACGCAGGCCGTATAGCAGCACGTCATCCAGCGCCAATGCCGACGCTCGGCCGGTTTCGACCAGCTTCAGCCCGTCTGCATAGTCCTTGCCGGAGATGATCTGGACGTCGATGTTGTGGTCGACGGCAAATTTCTTCAGCACTTTTTCGTTCGTGCTGCCTGCAGTGCTGGCGACGGTCTTGTTCGCCAAGTCCGTGTAGTTCTTGATGCCCGAATCGCGCTTGGTCAAAAGGCGCGTTCCCGCGTAGAAGAAGTTGATGGAGAAGGCCACCTCCTTGCCCCGCGCGCTGGTGTTGGTGGTCGATCCGCATTCGAGGTCGTAAGTGCCATTGACCAGCAACGGAATCCGGTTCGTGCCAGTGACCGGAATCGCGTCGACCTGGAGAGACGGCTTTTTCAACCGGGCGCGCACATCGTCGACGATGGCTTGCGTCAGATCGACGGAGAATCCCACGGCCTTGTTCGGGCCTAGCAAGTAGCTGAACGGAACCGCCGCTTCACGATAGCCAACCGTGATCTTGTCTGCCGCCGCGATCTTCTCGAGCGTCTGCGCGTGGATGCTTCCTGCAGCAACCGTTAGGCCGGCCACGACAAGCGTGGAAGCAAGTGTGCGAATCGTCTTCATTTGCGTCTCCATGGATGCGCCCCGCGTTCTGCTGCTCTGTTGCTCTGCCGGCTTTGGCTGCTACAGCGCCCTCTCTACGGAAATCTAGGCGTCAGGCCGTTTTTGCCATTGATGCAGGTCAACATGCCGGACACGCGTGGTTCAGCAAAAAAAACGCGCCGAGTTGCCCTGGCGCGTTATTCGTCGATCGGCGCAGCGTGCGCATCGGCACGCCCTGTTCCGTCAGAACCTGTGGTTGACCCGCACGTAGGCGGACTGCGCAGACACATGGCTCGTGTTGATGGTGGCATCAACGCCCAAGGACACCGTGGTTGCCTTGGCAGCCTGCAGCGTGACGCTCGCCCCAGTGGTCAGGAACGAACGCGGCAGGTCGGTGCCAGGGGCGGCGAACACGGTGCCGTCCTGGCTCTGGACCTGGACGACGCGGCCGGCGTTCATCAGCTCGTGCGCGTAGCCCACGCGAAGTTGCACGTTGACGGGGCGCACGGCATCGCCGAACGCCTTGTCGAGCGTGACGCCCACATACGGTTGGAGACTGTGCGCGCTGTCCGGGCCGACTTGTAGGTTCTGGCCGTTGGCGCCGTTCTCGCCGAAGCCGCTGCCGCGCACGTAGGCATATCGGAGGCCCACATGCGGCGCGAGCCGGATGCCGCCTGCTTCCATCGGCAAGCTGGCTTGCGTGGCGGCGGTGAATTCGTGCGCCAGATGATCGCCCTCGGCAGTACCAACGCTGCCAAACGGCCGCTTCTGCGAGAAGAAATCGAGCCCGTAGCCGACCGTGGCCGAGAGGTTGACGGCGCCCATCGGCTGCGCCCCGTAAAGCGCAACGCGCAGGGTGTCGATGGCGCCCGATGCGCCGGTGGTGTCTTCGCCCAGTGTGGTGTGCGTGTAGCCGCCCGCCGCGCCCACGGTGGCAGCGCCAAGGCGGCCCTCCGCGCCCGCGAGGAAGCCATAGGCGTGCGTGAGGAAGCCCGGCGCATTGCCCGTACCGCCCACCTTTGTGCTGGAACCGCTGGCCGTGACCCACACATCGTTGGAGCCGCCCGGGGCATCCTGCGGCCCCAACAACCGGCCGAGCAGCGTTGAGTTGACGCCCTGTGCCTGCAGCAGTGCTGTCGTACCCAGCGCCGTATAGATGGAGGTCTTTGTTGGCGCCACGACGGTCGGGCTGCCGGGGGTGCCGGGCCCTGTTGCTTCAGCGAGCAGCACGTCGACCGTATTCGTTCCGTAGTCCACCGATGTCTGCAGCGTGCCGAGGTTGGCTCCCGCCGTTGCTGTGCTGACGTTTGCGAAGCGCCCTGTCAGGCCACTGGCTGCGCTCAGGACGGTGTAGCGGCGGGCGGTATAGGTACCCGGATCGAACATGATGGCGAGCGAGCCGCCAAGCGCTGCAGCACCGCCCACACGCAGTTGCGATGCCTCCGTCGGGCTGACTTCGATGGCGAGCGCACCAGTCGAGCCTTGCGTGTAATTGCCGCCCACTGAGAGCGTTCCGATGGAGCCGCCCGGCGCGACCACCCCGCTGCTGCTGATATCGCCGGAAACCGTGCCATGGCCGCGCAGGGTGCCAAGCGCGTTCACCAGGACATTGCCGCCAAGCACGGCGCTGGCGTTTGCCGCATCGCCGACCGCCAGCGTGCCGCCCGCTACCGTGGTCGACCCGGCGAAGCCGCTGCTAACGCCATTGAGCGTGAGCGTGCCCGTGCCCTGCTTGATCAACGAGCCGTTGCCGCTCAGGCTGCCGCTGAAGGTTTGGGATGAGTCGTCAGCCAGCGTGAGCGCGCCGCCCAGCACCACGCGGCTACCCGTGACGCCGGAGAGATGCGCCACGGTCTGGTTCACACCAGCAGACAGATCGAGTGCCGACGTTGCCCCTGCGAGCGCGACGGTCGTAACCGACGCCAGGCGGCCAGCACCCGACAACGCCAGCGTGCCGGCGTTGACGGTCGTGGCCCCGCTATACGTATTCACGCCGGACAGCGTTTGTGTGCCGCCATCCAGCGTGAGGCCGCCCGTACCGCCAATGGCGCCACTGAACGTGCCAGAGGCATTCGCCAAGGTCAACGTCCGGCCGCCCAGGGCGACTGCGCCGGAGCCCGTCAGGGCATTGATGGTTGCGCCGGACGTCGTACCGGAGATGTCAAACGTGCCGGTGTTGACCACGCCCGAGGACGCAGCAATGCTGCCGGCACCTGACAGCGCGAGTGTCCCTGCATTGATGGTTGTTGCCCCGGAGAACCCATTCGCTGCCGACAGCGTTTGCGTGCCACCGCCGACCGTGAGGCCGCCCGTCCCGCCGATCGCGCCACTGAACGTACCCGCTGCATTCGCCAAGGTCAGCGTCTGGCCACCCAGGGCGACGGCGCCCGTGCCTGTCAGGGCGTTGATGGTAGCGCCCGAGGTCGTCGCCGAGATATCGAACGTGCCGTTGTTGACCACGCCCGAGGACGCGGCAATGCTGCCGGCACCCGAGAGCGCCAGCGTGCCGGCGTTGATCGTCGTCGCACCAGCAAATCTGTTCGCGCCCGACAGCGTTTGTGTTCCGCCGCTAACAGTGAGGCCGCCCGTACCGCCGATCGCACCGCTGAACGTCCCGACCGCATTCGCCAAAGTCAGCGTCCGGCCGCCCAGCACGACTGCACCAGAGCCCGTCAGGGTGCTGATGGTGGCGCCGGACGTCGTCCCAGAAATATCAAACGTGCCGTTGTTGACCACCCCGCCGGAGGTCGCAATGCTGCCTGCACCCGATAGTGCTAGCGTGCCCGCGTTGATGGTCGTTGCGCCGGTAAAGACGTTTGTGTTCGACAGCGTTTGCGTGCCACCCGCCACCGTCAGCCCACCTGCGCCGCCGATAACGCCGCTGAACGTGCCGGCGGCGTTGGACAAGGTCAGCGTCTGACCACCCAGGGCGACTGCGCCGGAGCCTGTCAGCGCACTGATGGTGGCGCCAGACGTCGTCGCAGAGATATCGAAGGTGCCGTTGTTGACCACGCCCGAGGACGCCGCAATGCTTCCGGCACCGGACAGCGCGAGCGTGCCAGTGGTGATGGTGGTAGCGCCCGTATAGGTGTTATTGCCTGTCAGCGTGATCGTTCGGCTGCCGGTAACGGCCGCACTGCCCGCGCCCGAGATGACGCCAGACACCACGAGGTTCGTCGTGGTCGCATCGAGCGTGACGCGCGACGTGGCGTCGCCCAGCGTGACGTTGTTGGACAGCGCAAGGCCTGCACTGCCAGCCGTGATCTTGGCTGCTGCCCCCGCCGCCACGTCGAGGTTGCCGATGATGTTGGAACCCGTCAGCAGTTGCAGCGTGTTGTTCGCCCCGTTGAACTGGATGGCAGCCGCCCGCGTGACACCGTCGCTGTACAGCCCACCGCTGATGGTGCCGCCATTGACGATGACGTCACCGTTGGAAATGACGCCCGCGCCCGCGGCACCGCCATTGCCGGCCCCGCCAGTGATCGTGCCGACGTTGGAAAGCACGTTGAACCCGGCAGCCAGATTGACGCCCGCGCCGCTGGTCCCGGCCGTGCTGCCGCCGCCACCACTGGCACCGCCTACACCGCCCACGATCGTCCCAATGTTGGTCACCTGAGTGCCGGAACCCAAGGTCAGCAAACCGTCGCCGCCTCCGCCTCCGCCGCCCGGGTTTCCGCCGCCACCTCCGTTACCGCCATTGCCGCCCACCAGCGTGCCTTGGTTGTTCACGTCGGCAGCCGGCGTCACCATGACAAACGCTGCGCCGCCACCGCCGCCGCCACCGCCGTTGGAGGCCGACCCCGATGTGCCGGCACCGCCATTTCCGCCGGTTCCGCCTTGCACGGTCACGCCGCCGTTGACAGTGACGCTGGTGCCGGTGGAATACACGCCGGCGCCTCCGCCTCCGCCGCCCCCCGCGAAATTGAATCCATCGAAGCCCTGGCCAGCCCCGCCCTGCGCGTTCGCGTTGATCACGGCATCACCAGCGAGCACCACATCGGGGGCTCCTCCGGGGCCGCCTTGGCCACTGTCGTTCGCGGCACCAGTACCGCCCGTTCCGCCGGAAGTCGGCCCGCCCGGAACCTGGACGGTGGAGGTGCCGCCACCCAGAGCGGACCCACCGCCGCCACCGCCGTTGCCGCTGCCACCATTGCCGCTGCGGTTCGGGATACCGTTACCGCCAGCAGCGCTGCAGTTTGCGATCGTGCTCGACGAACAGGTCGCGGCCCAACCCGGCAGCGCCGCGCCGGCCAGACCGAGTGACACCCCGATTGAAATGATGGATGCGCGCCGACGCGCGGGCGCCGTGTCGTGGCTGGCGTCAACGCCCCCGTGCGACGCCCTCGTAAGTTCGGATACCACTTGCGGAGCACGCAAGGTGCGGCTCCAGACCAGCCGATAGACCCGGTTCATGTTGACCCCTCGTTGCATAGACCCATGGGTCGGGCGCTGGCCACTGAGAGGCAGGACCGCGGCGCAATCGACCCATTTTTGTTTGTTGTTCTCTGGCGCGCCGTCCGGTGGATACCGTCTTTTTTCGACTTATTGATGGGGGCGCATGCGCGCGAAATATAACACTTGCCTAGGAAATATTGCCCTGGCCATTGGTAAGCCCTGCTGTGCCAGGTCTGCTGCCCTCGCCAAGGGCAAAAAAAAACGCGCCGAGTCACCCCGGCGCGTTTTTTTCTGGTGCAGCAGACAGGTCAGCCCATCCACTTCCGCGCATTGCGGAACATCCGCATCCACGGGCTGCTGCCGTCGCCGGCGGTTTCCCATTCCTTCGGATGCCAGCTCATCTGCACGGCACGGAATACGCGTTCCGGGTGCGGCATCAGCGCGGTGAAACGGCCGTCATGCGTCGTCACCGAGGCAATGCCCTGCGGCGATCCGTTCGGGTTCAGCGGATACGTCTGCGTGACTTCGCCGCGGTTGTCGACGTAGCGCAGGCCAACGGCCACCTTGCCAATGTCGCCCTGCTGCGAGAAATCGGCATAGCCTTCGCCGTGCGCAACCACGATGGGAATGCGGCTGCCTTCCATGCCCGCGTAGAAGATCGACGGGGATGCTTCGACCTGCACGGTCACCAGCCGGCCTTCGTACTGCTCCGACTGGTTACGCGTGAACTTCGGCCATGCGCCGGCGCCCGGGATGATCGGGGCGAGGTTCGCCATCATCTGGCAGCCGTTGCACACGCCAAGGGCGATCGAATCGGCGCGGTTGAAGAACGCCGCAAACTGCTCGGCCAGCATGCTGTTGAAGAGAATCGTCTTCGCCCAGCCTTCACCCGCGCCCAGCACGTCGCCGTAGCTGAAGCCGCCGCAGGCGACGAAGCCCTTGAAGCCGGCGAGCGTGGTGCGGCCTGCCAGCAGATCGCTCATGTGGACGTCGTAAGTGTCGAACCCGGCCTTGTCCATCGCGTAGGCCATTTCGATCTGCGAGTTCACGCCCTGCTCGCGCAGGATCGCCATGCGCGGGCGGGCACCCGTGGCGATGAACGGTGCGGCCACGTCTTCCGCAATGTCGAACGTGAGCTTGGGCGAGATGCCCGGGTCTTGCGCGTCGAGAATGCGGTCGTACTCGCTCTGCGTGCACTCGGGGTTGTCGCGCAGGCTGGCGATGCGCCAGGAGACGTCCGTCCACGTGCGTTGCAGTTCCGTGCGCTGCGCGCTGAACACCTTCTTGGCGTCGCGCCAGATTTCGATGTGGTCGTTGGCGTTGGGCGCGCCAATCACGTGGCTGCAGCCGGCCAGGCCGTGCTCGCGCAGCACCGCGAACACAGCGTCGCGCTGAGCCAGGGGCACCTGGATGACGGCGCCAAGCTCTTCGGCAAACAGCGCACGCAGCGTCAGGTCGGCACGGCGGCCGGAGACTTGCTGCGCCCAGTTCTTGGCGTCGCCATGGTCGGCTGCGTCGTCCAGCGTGAGCATGTCGACGTTGATCGACACGCCGCAGTGGCCCGCAAACGCCATTTCGCAGACAGTCGCCCACAGGCCGCCGTCCGATCGGTCGTGGTACGCCAGCAGCGAGCCGCTCGCGTTCAGTTGCTGGATGGCAGCAAAGAAGCGCTTGAGGTCTTCGGCGTCGTCCACGTCGGGCACGCTGTTGCCGATCTGCTCCGTGACCTGCGCCAGGATGCTGCCGCCCATGCGGTTCTTGCCGCGGCCCAGGTCGATCAGGATCAGCGTGGTGTCGGCCGGCGCGTTGGCCGATTCAACCTGCTTGAGCTGCGGCGTGAGCGTCTTGCGCACGTCCGTCACCGGCGCGAACGCCGAGACGATGAGCGACACGGGCGCCACGACTTCCTTGGCAGCGCCCTCGTCTTCCCACTTGGTGCGCATCGACAACGAGTCCTTGCCCACCGGAATGCTGATGCCCAGCGCCGGGCACAGCTCCATGCCGACGGCCTTGACGGTGTCGTACAAGCGGGCGTCTTCACCGTTCACGCCGCAGGCGGCCATCCAGTTGGCCGACAGCTTCAGTTGCGTGAGCGAGTCGATGGGTGCAGCGGCGATGTTCGTGATGGACTCGCCGATGGCCATGCGGCCCGATGCGGGCGCGTTGATGACGGCCAGCGGCGTACGCTCGCCCATCGTCATCGCCTCGCCGGCGTAGCCTTTGTAGTCCAGCGTGGTGACGGCCACGTCGGCCACCGGCACCTGCCACGGGCCGACCATCTGGTCGCGCGTGTTCAGGCCGCCAACGGTGCGGTCGCCAATGGTGATGAGGAACGACTTGCTGGCAACGGTCGGGTGGCGCAGCACGTCGCGCGCGACGACTTCCAGGTCCAGGCCGGTGACATCGACTTCCGGGAATTCCTGCGCGACGCGGTGCACGTCACGGTGCATGCGCGGCGGCTTGCCGAGCAGCACGTCCATCGGCATGTTGACGGGGAAGTGCTCTGCGACATCGGGTGCAGTGTCGCTGTCGACGACTTGCAGTTGCTGTTCATCCGTGGCGAAACCGACCACCGAGAACGGCGCGCGCTCGCGCTCGCACATGGCCTGGAAGCGCGGGAAATCGCCGGGGGCAATCGCCAACGTGTAGCGCTCTTGCGATTCGTTGCACCAGATTTCTGCCGGGCTGAGGCCGGATTCTTCCAAATGCACCTGGCGCAGGTCGAAGCGCGCGCCCTTCTCGGCGCCGTCGACGATTTCCGGGAAAGCGTTGGAGATGCCGCCCGCGCCCACGTCGTGGATCGACAGAATCGGGTTGTCTTCGCCCAGTGCCCAGCACGCGTTGATGACTTCCTGCGCGCGGCGCTGCATTTCGGGGTTGCCGCGTTGGACCGAATCAAAGTCCAGGTCAGCGGTATTGGTGCCAGTGGCCATCGAGCTGGCAGCGCCGCCGCCCATGCCGATGCGCATGCCGGGGCCGCCCAGCTGGATCAGCAGCGTACCGGCCGGCAGGCCGTGCTTGTGCGTGTGCCCAGCGTCGATATTGCCGATGCCGCCAGCAATCATGATCGGTTTGTGATAGCCGCGCACGGTGCCGCCAACGTTCTGCTCGTAGACGCGGAAATAGCCGCCCAGGTTGGGACGACCGAATTCGTTGTTGAACGCAGCACCGCCGATCGGACCTTCGATCATGATCTGCAGCGGCGAGGCGATGCGGTCAGGCTTGCCGACCGGGCCAGGTGCGGCTTCATTCGGGTTGCGGTGTGCCACGGGCTGCGCCGTATCGCGGGCGTTTTCCCACGATTGCACCGCTTCCGGCAGCAGCAGGTTCGACACGGTAAAGCCGGTCAAGCCCGCCTTGGGCTTGGCGCCGCGGCCCGTTGCACCTTCGTCGCGGATTTCACCGCCGGCGCCGGTCGACGCGCCCGGGAACGGCGAGATGGCGGTCGGGTGGTTGTGCGTCTCCACCTTCATCAGCGTGTGCGTGAGCGCTTCGCGGCGGCCGTATTGCGGCACGCCCGTCGTGCCTTCCGTGCCTGCGTGCGGGAACCAGCGCTCGGCCATGCCGCCTTCCATCACGGCGGCGTTGTCCGAATACGCGACGATCGTGCCCTGCGGCGCGAGCTGGTGCGTGTTGCGGATCATCGCGAAGAGCGACTTGTCCTGCGTCTGGCCGTCGATGGTCCAGTCGGCGTTGAAGATCTTGTGGCGGCAGTGCTCGCTGTTGGCCTGCGCGAACATCATCAGCTCGACGTCGGTCGGGTTACGTTCGAGCTTGCGGTAGGCGTCGACCAGGTAGTCGATTTCATCATCGGACAGGGCCAGGCCCATCTCGACGTTGGCGGCTTCCAGCGCACGACGTCCAGCATCATGGCCGCCGCCAATGTCCACAAAGCGCAATGCTTTAGCGGGCAACACGTCGAACAGGCCATAGCCGGCTTCGCGCGTGTCGATCACGGTTTCCGTCATGCGGTCGTGCAAGTGCTCGGCCACGGCGGCGCGGGTGGCGTCGTCCAGGTGCTTGGCGGCACCGGTCAGGCTGCGGATGAGGCCCTTCTTGCACGTGACGGTAAATTCCACGCCGCGCTCGATGCGGTGAATTTGCGGCAGTGCGCAGTGGCGGGCAATTTCCGTCGCCTTGCTGGCCCAAGGCGAGATCGTGCCGAAGCGCGGGATGACCACAAAGCGGTCGCCCTCGACATCGGCCGGAGCGGGCGAACCGTAGGTCAGCAGCGCTTGCACACGGGCAGATTCATCGGCCGACAGCGGCGTGTCGGCGGCCACGAAATGCAGGTATTGGGCACTGACGGCATCGATATCGGGATCGATGCGCTTGAGGGTGGAAAGCAGGCGTTGCTGACGGAAGGCGGACAGCGCGAGAGCGCCGGGAAAGCACGAGAAATGCGCCATGGTGGGCAAGGCAGGCAGTAGCTGGAAGGAGGAGTTCCCGGCGTGCGCGGGGAAACCGCTATTGTACCTTGCCCTGCCCTCGTTACCGACCCTCAAATCGGCCGAAAATGGCGCTGCCTCGGCTGCAACCGACTGCAAACGCCCGTTTTACAGCGACGTGGCGGACCGTGCGGCCTGCTCGTACAGGCCCGTCAGCACCCGCAGCAGGCGCGCCAGC
The DNA here is from genome assembly GCF_024158925.1 of Ralstonia chuxiongensis. NCBI lineage: Bacteria > Pseudomonadati > Pseudomonadota > Betaproteobacteria > Burkholderiales > Burkholderiaceae > Ralstonia > Ralstonia chuxiongensis. The sequence goes on from NZ_JAMYWC010000005.1 coordinate 151,767, forward strand.
TCGCCAATCTCGGCATTTTCCTCGCCGCTGGGCGAAATATTGCTGGTCAGGCACTGCTCGCGGATCTCGCGGTAGCGGGCGCAGGCCTTTTCTCCGGCTTCGGTGGTGGTGTACGTGACTTCCTTGCCGTTGCGCGTGCCCTCCACCAGTTCCATTCCCTGCAGCTTCTTGAGGGAATACGTCACAAGGTGGGTGTCTTCCACGTTGAGCACGAAGCAGATGTCGGCCAGACGCTTGGCGCGGCCGCGGTGGTTGACGTGGTGCACCACCAGCACATCGAGGAAGGTCAGGTCGCGCACGCCGGCGGCTGCCATGCAGCGCACGCACCAGCGGTTGTAGGCGTTGTAGGCGGTGTTGAGCGCAAACTCGAACTCCGACAGCTCCGGGCTGCGCGCCGACACCAGATGCGACGAAGACACGATCGGCCCGCCCTTGCCTGCGTCTTCATTGGCTGCGGATTGCGGCAGATCAGCTTTCGGGGTGGTCGGCGATTTGGACATTGCAACGGGCTGGGAAAGGACCAGAAACGCGGGCTATTGTAAGAGAATAGATCGTCATGTCTGCACAGTGGAAAGCGTAGTTGCCATGTCCTCACACCCCGCTTGGCGCGAAATCCTGATCGACGGTGCCCTGGCCGCACACACCGGCGCCGACCTGCTCTTCGGCACGGCCGGCATCCGCGCACTGGAAGCGGCGGCTTACCGATCCCTCGAACCTTTCACCCTGATGGCGCGCGCGGGCGAAGCTGCCGCCGATTGGCTACAGACGCGCGCGCCACATGGGCACGTGTTGCTCGTTGCCGGCCCAGGCAACAACGGCGGCGATGCACTCGTTGCGGCGACGGTACTGCATCTGGCCGGGCGCGCCGTCACGGTGTGGCTTGCCGCAGACCCCGCCAAGCTGCCCGACGATGCGCGCCGCGCCTGGACGGAGGCTTGTGCCGCCAATGTCCCGATCGAACGTTTGCACGCGACGGCTTCCGTGCCGGCGGCCACCTCAGCCATCGTCGATGGCCTCTTTGGTATTGGACTCGCCCGGCCGCTGACGGGATTGCATGCGGCGCTGGTCGACACCATCAACGCCAGCGGCCTGCCGGTGTACGCACTGGACATTCCCTCGGGCTTGAACGGCGATACGGGCCAGCCGCCCGCCTCAGATTCGCCCGTTATCCAGGCGCGCGCCACCATCACCTTTCTCGCCGTCAAGCCGGGCTTGCTGACGGGCGATGGCCGCGATGCCTCCGGCGACATTGCGCTGGCCGACCTGCAAGCCGCGCAGCCCGCTTATGACGGCGTGATCGAAGCGGACGCATGCGTCAACACGCCGTCACGCTGGCTCGCGCACGTGCCACCCCGCCGGCATAACGGCCACAAAGGCACGTACGGCAGTGCGGCAATCGTGGGCGGCGCGGCCGGTATGGTCGGAGCGCCGCTGCTGTCGGCCCGCGGAGCGCTCTATCTGGGCGCGGGCAAGGTGCACGTGGTCTCGCTTGCCACCGATGCACCGCGTGTCGATCCCGCGCAACCTGAATTGATGCTGCACACCTGGGGTGCCCTCGACCTGGGCGGCATGCAGGCGCTGGCGGTGGGCCCCGGCATGGGTACCGGCAAAGAGTCAGAAGTCGCGCTCGACCATCTGCTGGACCGCCTGCTCTCGGCGCGCACGCCCGCCGTGTTCGATGCCGATGCACTCAACCTATTTGCGAAAACGCCGGCCCTGCTCGCGCGCCTCACGCAATTGGCCGGAAGCGGTGTCCCTCTGGTGCTAACACCGCATCCGCTGGAAGCTGCGCGCCTGTTGCATACCGATGCGCACGCCGTGCAGCGCGATCGGCTGGCCGCCGCCAAGGCGCTTGTCAATCGGACGGGCGCGGTGGTCGCGCTCAAGGGCTCGGGCACGGTCATTGCGGCGCCGGGCATCTCGCCGGCCGTCAATCCCACCGGCAACGGCGGACTCGCCACTGGTGGGACAGGCGATGTGCTGACCGGCATGATCGGCGCATTGCTTGCGCAAGGCATGGGTGCGCGCGAAGCCGCACTCGCGGCCGTGTGGCTGCATGGTCGCGCTGCTGACGATCTTGTCCAGGCGGGTGTCGGCCCCATCGGCTTGCACGCCAGCGAGCTATGCGCGCCGGCACGACGTGCGCTCAACGCCCTGCTGGCGTCGGACGTTCGCCGATAGAAAGCCGTCATACAGCGCCGTTATACTGCGCATTCGTTTTCCCGCACCAATCTCACGTCACATCCCGCCCGTATGCCCACAGCCCTACCCGCCTGGCAGTCCCTGACGCAACATGCTGAATCGATTCGCGCGACGCATATGCGCAACTGGTTTGCCGCGCCGGACGCCGAGGAACGGGTACGCGCCTTCACGCTGGAAGCGGCAGGCCTGACGGTCGACTACTCGAAAAACCGCATCACCCCTGAGACGCTCGCCCTGCTGCTGCAACTGGCCGACGAGACCGGCGTGCTCACGCTGCGCGATGCCATGCTGCACGGCGACCGGATCAACAACACCGAGCATCGCTCTGTCTTGCACATGGCCCTGCGCGGACAAGCGGAAGACGACTATCGCGCAGACGGCGAGCCCGTCATGCCCGAAGTGCTGCGCGTGCGGGCCCAGATGCACGACTTCGCCAACCGCGTGCATAGCGGCGCGTGGACGGGCCATTCCGGCCAGCGCATCACGGACATCGTCAATATCGGCATCGGCGGTTCTGACCTCGGCCCGCGCATGGTGTGCCGCGCACTCGACCACCTTGCCGTGCCGCAGGTGCGCGTGCATTTCGTCTCCAACGTCGACGGCACGGACTTGGCCGAAACGCTCGACCATCTGAACCCGGACACCACGCTCGCCATCGTCTGCTCCAAGACGTTCACCACGCTCGAGACAATGGCCAACGCGCACAGCATGCGCCGCTGGTTTGTCGAGCATGGCGTGGCGGAAAGCCAGCTCAAGCACCACTTTGTCGCCGTCTCTACCAACCGCGAGGCGGTCGTCCAGTTCGGCATCGACCCGGACAACATGTTCACGTTCTGGGATTGGGTTGGCGGGCGGTTCTCGCTGTGGTCGGCGGTGGGCCTGTCGATCGTGCTGGCGATCGGGCCGCGGCAATTTGAAGCGATGCTCGACGGCGCGCGCGCGATGGACCGTCACTTCGCCACAGCCGCGCCGCGCGAAAACTTACCGCTCATTCTCGGGATGTTGTCGGTCTGGTATCGCGGCTTCTTCGACGCGGCGAGTGCCTGTACCGTGCCGTACTGCGCGCCACTGGAGCTGCTGACCGACTTCATGCAACAGCTCGAGATGGAGAGCAACGGCAAATCCGTGCAGCGTACCGGCGCAGCCATCGATACCGACACCGGTCCCATCGTATGGGGCACGGCTGGTACCAACGGACAGCATGCGTATTTCCAGCTGATCCACCAAGGCTCGCAGATCGTGCCGGTGGATTTCATCACCACGCTGGAGCCGGTGCGCAGCCTGCCCGGCCACCACGCCAAGCTGCTCGCCAATTGCTTCGCACAGGGCGAGGCGCTCCTGCTCGGCCGCACCGCCGATGAAGTCCGCGCCGGCGGCGTCACCGACGAAGCGCTGGTGCCACACATGGTGTTCGAAGGCAATCGTCCGAGCACGACCATCCTGATGGAACGGCTCGACGCCGCGTCCTTCGGGGCACTCATCGCCTGCGCCGAGCACCGCACCTTCGTGCAGGGTGCGGTGTGGAACATCAACTCGTTCGATCAATGGGGCGTGGAGCTTGGCAAGAAGCTCGCCAAGCCGATCCAGGCAGAGCTGGAAGGTGCGCCCGCCTCTGTGGCGCACGATGCGTCGACGGCGGCGCTGATCCGCCGCGCCAAAGCCGCGCTCTGACGCAAACGTTCAGAGTTCGGTGACGGTCTCGTCGCCGACGAGATGCCCGGCTTCGATGGTGAGAATACGGCTGCAACGCGCCGCAACGGAGCGGTCGTGCGTAACCAGCACCAGCGTGGAGCCGGCACTGCGGTTGAGCTCAAACATCAGCGCGATTACGGCCTCGCCCGTGGCGGTGTCGAGACTGCCCGTCGGTTCATCGGCAAAGAGAATGGCGGGCTCGGTCACGAACGCGCGTGCCAGGGCCACGCGCTGCTGCTCGCCACCGGACAGCGTCTTGGGATAGTGCGACAGCCGTGCCCCCAGGCCAACGCGCTCCAGCAGAACCGTGGCGCGACGGCGCATTTCGGCGGTGCTGACATCGCCACGCAACTCCAACGGCAGCATCACGTTTTCAAGTGCCGTCAGATGGGGCAGCAGCTGGAAGGATTGGAAGACAAAGCCCACGTGGCTGCCACGCACCGCCGCACGGCCATCTTCATCCAACTTGAACAGGTCGTTGCCCAGCAGCTTGACCGAACCCGACGTCGGCAAGTCCAGGCCTGCGAGCAACCCAAGCAGCGTCGATTTTCCCGAACCGGAAGCGCCAACAATCGCCAATGTCTCGCCCCTTTCCACACGGAAGGCAACATCGCTCAGAATAGGCAACTCACCGGTGGCATCGCGCACAGTCTTGTGCAGCGAATCGACTTCAATCACCCAGGTAGCGGAAGACGACATGATTGGACTGGTAGGTAGTAGAAGACGCAGCGTGAAGTCACTTGTAGCAGCGTTTGGCTGCGCAGTGTTCGGCATGCTGCCACTCGCGCAGACGGCTGCAGCACAAGGCGCGCCGGCATCGCATCGCGTGGTGGTGCTGGGTGACAGCCTGTCGGCGGGATACGGCCTTGCGCAAGGCACAGGCTGGGTCGCGTTGCTCGACAAGCGCCTCAAAGAACGGAAGCCCGATTATAGCGTCGCCAATGCGAGCATCAGCGGCGACACCACGGCCGGCGGCCGCTCACGCTTGCCCGCCGTGCTGGCACGCGAAAAGCCCTCTGTCGTGATTCTCGAACTGGGCGGCAACGATGCGCTGCGCGGCCTCTCGCTTGCGTCCAGCGAGGGCAACATGAAGGCGATGATCGAAGCCTCGCAAGCGGCAGGCGCGAAGGTGCTGCTGGTGGGCATGCGCATCCCGCCCAATTACGGCCCGGATTACAGCGAGCGCTTCTTCGCCATGTTCGGCAAGCTGGCGCAGCAGTACAAGCTGCCGCTCGTGCCATTCCTGCTTGATGGCGTTGCACAGCGACCAGATTGGTTCCAGGAAGACCGCATCCACCCCATTGCCGCAGCGCAACCGACGATGCTCGATAACGTGTGGCCCAAACTGGAACCTCTTCTCAAAGCCCGTGTCGGAAGATGACAATTCTGCCGCGCCGACTTGCGCCAACAGGCGCATTGGGTTCCTGAGTCGCATGCGCGGCCACATCTCACACGGGCGGACACCATGAAGCTTCTGGCAAACGGGCTGCGTGCAGCGCGCGACAACAAGCGGTTCCTGGTCGGCATGTCGTTGCTCTTTGCCTTCCGCGCCTGCATTGCCGACTGGGCAGTCGTGCCCAGCGGCTCAATGAACCCCACCCTCATCGAGGGCGACTACATCCTGATGAACCGGTTAGCTTACGGTGTGCGCGTACCGGCCACCACCGTCTGGCTCAAACGCGGCAGCGAGCCTCAACGTGGTGATGTTGTCGTCTTCTCCTCGCCGGAAGATGGCACGAAGCTCGTCAAGCGGCTGATCGGTCTACCTGGCGATGTCGTTGAAATGCGCGGCGAAGCGCTCTACATCAATCACCAGCGCATCGCCTATACCCCATTGCCGGACGTCGCGCCCGGAGCGCTGCCCCAAGCGACGGCGACGCTGCCGCACGAACTCTGGTCCGAAGCGCTGCCCGGTCGCGAGCACACGGTGATGGTCTTGCCGGAAGTGCGAGCATTGCGCAGCTTCGGCCCTATTACCGTCCCTCAAGACCACTACCTGATGCTGGGCGACAACCGCGACAACAGCCGAGACTCGCGTTATTTCGGCCTCGTGCCGCGCAAGAACCTGATTGCCCGCGCTTCCCACGTGGCACTCTCATTCGATCCGGACCACTGGTACATGCCGCGCCTCGCCCGCATCGGCAAGCCGCTGGACTAGTCGCCCCCCCCCCCAAAGAAAGTACGCAAAGAAAAAGCCCCCTCAACATCGAGGGGGCTTTTTCGTCAGGCTACTCGCAGCGTGCCGTATCAGTCCTCTGCCGTATTGGCAGGTTTGCTGGCGTCAATCACGTTACTGTTGATCTTCACCTTCGAGCGCGCTTTCAGTGCTTCGTAGTAGGCATTGAACTCAGTCTGGCCAGCGGCCTGAGCCAGTTGCTGAGCATCGGCAGCGCGGCGCGCCTCGTCCACGTTGGCTGGCGGCAGCACCTTGTTGATGCGATACAGCGCGTAGCCTTGGGCACCCAGGTCCACGCCGATGGTGACCGGAAGCTTGGTCGCATCAGCACGCAAGATTGCCGTCAGTGCAGCGGGCGACGTGCCCTGTGCCTGCTGGCGCGAGACCGTCTGTGCTGCGCTGAAGCCATCGGCGCTGTTGCTCTGCTTCACTGCGGCCAGCTTCTCTTCGCCAGCCTTCTTGGCCAGCGCAGCCGCTTGCTCGGCGATCACCTTAGCCTTGACCTGCTCACGCACGTCGGCCAGCTTCTTGACCGTGGCGGGACGATACTCCGCCGCACGCGCCGCGACCAGCGTGGTCGGACCAACCTGGATGGCGGCCGTATTGCGGTGGTTCTTGATCACGTCATCTGCAAACAGCGCCTTGAGCACCTTGTCATTGCCGATCGGGCTGCCGGACTGCGCCGGGCTCGGCGTGCGGGTCACGTTGTCGGCCGTCTGAATCTGCAGCTTGAGCTTGTCAGCCACCGGCTTCAGGCTGTCGGACTGGTCTTCCACTGTGTTGGAAAACGCATCAGCCAGCTCCGAATACTTCTTGTTGGCGAGTTGCGTACGCAGTTCGCGTTCAAGCTCCGGCTTGACGGCTTCCAGCGGCTGCACGCCGCCGCCCTTCACTTCTTCCAGCTTGATGATGTGGAAACCGAAATCGCTTTGGACCACATCGCTGATGTCGCCCGGCTGCTTGAGCGCAAACAAAGCGTTCTCGAACGGAGGCACGGTCGCGCCCTTGCCCAGGAAGCCCAGTTCGCCGCCCTGCGCAGCCGAACCCGGATCGCCCGAGTACTTCTTGGCCAACTCGGCAAAGCTCGCGGGGTTCTTGCGCACCTCGGCAAGGACTTCCTCGGCCTTCTTCTTGGCGGCTTCCTTGTCGGCAGGCTTGGCGTTGTCGGGCAGCTTGATCAGGATGTGCGCGGCGCGGCGTTCTTCCTGTGTCTTGAAGCGCGCAGCGTTCTGGTCGTAGTACTCCTTGATCTGCTCAGGCGTGACCGGGATCTGCTTCATCATGTCTTCGCCCGAGAACACGACATACTCGGCCTTGACCTGCTCCGGCACGGAGAACTCCTGCTGGTGCGCGTCGTAATAAGCCTGAATCGCCTTGTCGTCCGGGTTGACCTTTGCAGTGTAGTCAGCCGGCTTGAACAGCAGCGCCTGCACTTCGCGTTGCTGATCGCGTACCTGGATCAGTCGCTCCACCAGCGACTTCGGCACGAACGCCGACGACACGATCGATTGCGGAATCTGTTGCTGCGACAGCTCAAAACGCAGATTGCCTTCCAACTGCTCGGGCGTCATGTTTTGCGCGGAAAGCAGGCGGACGTAGGCTTCCTGATCGAACGAGCCATCCGGCTTGCGCAGCGCTGCCACGGCCGGAATCTGCAGGATCGTGTCGCGAATCTTCTCGTTCGAGATGGTCAGGTTTGCACGCACAACCTCATTGGCCAAGACGCGTTGCTGGATGATGCCGTCGAGCACATCGCGGCGCATCTGCGGACCTTCGAACTGGCGCGGATCATATTGCGCACCAAGCATCTGGCGCAGACGCTCTGTCTGCTCGCGCACGCGCGCGTCGACTTCGTTGGTGGAGATGACCTTGCCGTCGACCTTGGCCGCGTCATGCGAGCTGTCCATGAAGCTCGAATAGCTCTGCACGCCGAAGAACACGAACGAAGGGAACACCAGAATCAGCAGCACCAGAAACATCAAGCGCCGATGCGTACGTACGAAATCAAGCATGCTGGACCGGAGGTGAATGGAAGATGGAAAATCCGGCGATTCTATCAGGTGCCGCCGACATTCCGGACAATCGCGGCACAGCGTGCAAGCATGACCTGCAACGCATTCGCCGCTGAAAAGACAAAGGCCCGAACGAATCGGGCCTTTGCACAGGATTTGGCGGAGCGGACGGGACTCGAACCCGCGACCCCCGGCGTGACAGGCCGGTATTCTAACCGACTGAACTACCGCTCCAAATTGGGTCGGACCATCCGACGCTGGAGCGGCAATACGAACGATGGTGGGTGCTGAGAGGCTCGAACTCCCGACCCGCGCCTTGTAAGGGCGCTGCTCTACCAACTGAGCTAAGCACCCGTTCGTACTGCCGGCGTGAGCCGGACTGTCCGGCGCCCGTGTTGTCAGTCACGAGCACCAAAGCCCGCTAGTTTAGCGCATCTTTCAGCGCTTTGCCAGGTTTGAATTTCGCAACCTTGCCGCCTTCGATCGTGATGGCCGCCCCCGTACGCGGATTGCGCCCATTACGCGAAGACCGCTTGCCGACGAGAAACGTACCGAAGCCGACCAGCGTGACCGACCCACCTTCGCACAACGCATCTTTGATGCCGTCGATCAGCGCGTCGATGGCGCGCCCCGCCGCGGCTTTTGACATGTCAGTTTGCGCCGCCACATGGTCGATGAGATCTGTCTTGTTCATCGTTCCACCTCCCCGAACACCCGCTAGTGTGGATTCATTAAAGTGGCCGCCAATCGACGTGTCAAGGCGAAGAACTGTGTGCCACACGTCGCAGCCTGCGCAAAGAAAAAGGGCCCGAACATGTCGGGCCCTTCTTCAACCTTGGCAGGCTACGGTGTCAGTGATGCACCATTTCCTGCGACTTGCCGTCGTCGCCCTTGGCGGGTGCCGGCTTGGCTTCTTCTTCCGGCAGCGGCTCCGGCTTGCGCACCAGCGCGAGTTCCAGCACCTTGTCGATCCAGCGCACCGGCTGAATCTCGATGCTGTTCTTCACGTTGTCCGGAATGTCCGCCAAGTCCTTGACATTCTCTTCCGGAATCAGCGCCAGCTTGATGCCGCCGCGGTGTGCTGCCAGCAGCTTTTCCTTCAAGCCGCCAATCGGCAGCACTTCACCGCGCAGGGTAATTTCGCCGGTCATCGCCACGTCAGCGCGCACCGGAATACCGGTCAGCACAGACACTAGCGCCGTCGTCATCGCAATACCCGCAGACGGGCCGTCCTTGGGCGTCGCACCTTCGGGCACGTGGATGTGGATATCGCGCTTCTCGAACATCTCATCCTTGATACCCAGGCGCGCCGAACGCGAACGCACCACCGAGCGCGCAGCCTCGACCGACTCCTTCATCACGTCGCCCAGCGAACCCGTGCGGGTGATGTTGCCCTTGCCCGGCATCAGCGCGGCTTCGATGGTCAGCAGATCGCCGCCCACTTCGGTCCATGCCAAACCGGTCACTTGGCCGACTTGGTCTTCCTTGCCGGCCAGACCAAAGTCGAAACGACGCACGCCAAGGAATTTGTCCAGGTTCTCCGAATCGACCTTCACGGACGTATTGGCTTCCTTCTTCAGCAGCAGTTGCTTGACGACCTTGCGGCAGATCTTCGAGACCTCGCGCTCCAGCGAACGCACGCCAGCTTCCCGCGTGTAGTAGCGGATGATGTCGCGCAGCGCGGCTTCGGTCACCTCGATCTCGCCGTCCTTCAGACCATTGTTCTTGATCTGCTTGGGCAGCAAGTAGCGGCGGGCGATGTTGACCTTTTCGTCTTCCGTGTAGCCCGACAGGCGAATCACTTCCATCCGGTCCAGCAGCGGTGCCGGAATGTTCAGCGAGTTCGACGTCGCTACGAACATCACGTCCGACAGATCGAAGTCCACCTCGATGTAGTGGTCCTGGAACGTGTGGTTCTGTTCCGGGTCCAGCACTTCGAGCAAAGCAGACGACGGGTCGCCGCGGAAATCCGCGCCCATCTTGTCGATTTCGTCGAGCAGGAACAGCGGGTTGCGCACGCCGACCTTCGTCAGGCTCTGCAGGATCTTGCCCGGCATCGACCCGATGTAGGTACGACGGTGACCGCGAATCTCAGCCTCATCACGCACGCCACCCAGCGCCATGCGCACGAACTTGCGGTTCGTTGCACGTGCCACCGACTGCCCGAGCGAGGTCTTACCGACACCCGGCGGCCCCACGAGGCAGAGGATCGGCGCCTTCAGCTTGTCGACGCGCTGCTGCACTGCGAGGTACTCAAGGATGCGTTCCTTGACCTTCTCCAGGCCATAGTGGTCTTGATCCAGCACCTGCTCGGCGTTCGACAGGTCGTTGTTGACCTTGCTCTTCTTGCGCCACGGCAGACCGACCAACGTGTCGATGTAGTTGCGCACCACCGTTGCCTCGGCCGACATCGGCGACATCAGCTTGAGCTTCTTGAACTCGGACTCGGCCTTCTTCTTGGCCTCCTTCGGCATGCGGGCGGCCTTGATCTTCTTGTCCAGCTCTTCGAGATCTGCGCCCTCTTCGCCTTCGCCCAGTTCCTTCTGGATGGCCTTGACCTGCTCGTTCAGGTAGTACTCGCGCTGGCTCTTCTCCATCTGGCGCTTGACGCGGCCGCGGATGCGCTTTTCCACCTGCAGGATGTCGATCTCGCCTTCGAGTTGCGACAGCAGGCTCTCCAGACGTTCGGTCACGTTGAACATCTCGAGAATCTTCTGCTTCTGCTCAAGCTTGATCGGCAGATGCGCGGCGATGGTGTCGGCCAGACGACCCGGCTCATCGATGCCCGACAGCGAGGTCAGGATCTCAGGCGGGATCTTCTTGTTCAGCTTCACGTACTGATCGAACTGCGACACGATGGCGCGACGCAGCGCCTCGGTCTCGGCCGATTCAGTGGGCTCCGGACCGACGGGCACAGCTTCGCAGAAGAAGTGCGATTCGTCGTCGGTAACGGAAAGGATGTTGGCGCGCTGCGTGCCCTCGACCAGCACCTTCACGGTACCGTCCGGCAGCTTCAGCATCTGCAAAATGTTGGCGATACAGCCGACCTCGTAGAGGTCCTTGTCGGTCGGCTCGTCCTTGGCGGCGGTCTTTTGCGCCACGAGCATGATGCTCTTGCCCGCCTCCATCGCAGCTTCCAGCGCCTTGATGGATTTGGGGCGACCCACGAACAGCGGAATCACCATGTGCGGAAACACCACCACGTCACGCAACGGCAACAGCGGCAGGCGAATCTGCTCAGCGGGTAAAAGTTGGGTTCCGGACATTATTTTCCCCAGAAAGTCATGTAAGGGCTAAATTGGGCACAGCGACGGTTTTACAAGACCGCTGCTGCAAGTCGCATGCCGACCCGGTTTCCCGAAGCAAAAAAAGCCGCTCGCGAGCGAACGGCTTCCTGCGTGGGACGCATACGGCGCATCCCGGCCGGGCATTCGCGTCAGTTGGAACCTGCAACCTTGGGTTGCTCTTCGTAAATCAGCAAGGGCTTGCCTTCGTCGGAGATCGTACTTTCATCGATCACCACCTTTTGCACACCCTTGTGGTTGGGGAGGTCATACATCACATCCATCAAGGCGTGCTCGACAATGGAACGCAGACCGCGCGCCCCCGTCTTGCGCTTGATTGCCTTGCGGGCAATTGCCGTAAGCGCGCTCGGACGAATTTCCAGTTCCACCCCTTCCATTGCCAGCAGCTTCTGGTACTGCTTGACGATTGCATTCTTGGGCTCGACCAGGATTTCCATCAAGGCAGCCTCGTCGAGCTTGGCCAGCGTCGCCACCACGGGCAGACGGCCGATCAACTCGGGAATCAGACCGAACTTGATGAGATCTTCCGGCTCGACCTGCGGCAGCACTTCGCTGACGTCGCGCTCTTCCTTGCTCTGCACCTCCGCACCAAAACCGATACCGGTCTTGTCGGAGCGCTGCATGATGATCTTCTCCAGACCATCGAACGCGCCACCGCAGATGAACAGGATGTTGGTCGTATCCACCTGCAGGAAGTCCTGGTTCGGATGCTTGCGACCACCTTGCGGGGGCACCGACGCCATCGTTCCTTCGACGAGCTTGAGCAGCGCTTGCTGCACACCTTCCCCAGAAACGTCCCGGGTGATGGAAGGGTTGTCAGACTTGCGCGAAATCTTGTCGATTTCGTCGATGTAGACGATGCCACGCTGGGCCTTGTCTACCTCGTAATTGCAGTTCTGCAGCAGCTTCTGGATGATGTTTTCGACATCCTCGCCCACATAACCGGCTTCGGTCAGCGTAGTGGCGTCGGCGATGACGAACGGCACGTTCAAGAGACGCGCCAGCGTTTGAGCAAGCAGGGTCTTGCCCGAGCCAGTCGGCCCGATGAGCAGGATGTTGCTCTTGGACAGCTCGACATCGTCCTTTTTGCCGAGGTGCTTCAAACGCTTGTAATGGTTGTAAACCGCCACAGCCAAGATCTTCTTGGCCTGCTCCTGACCGATCACGTATTGGTCCAAGCTTTGGCGAATTTCATGCGGCGTGGGCAGATCGGACTTGACCGCCAAGCCACCTTCCTTTTCGGAGATGGCAGCTTCGTCCCGGATGATCTCGTTGCACAGGTCGATACATTCATCGCAGATGAAGACCGAGGGGCCGGCAATCAGTTTCTTGACCTCATGCTGACTCTTGCCGCAGAACGAGCAATACAGCAGCTTTTCGCCAGTCGAGCCTTTCTTGTCCGCCATAACGATTACCAGTAGTTCTTGGCAGCATCATACGCCAAATTATCTGGCGACGATCCGCAGGTGTTGTTCAAAGCAAAAACGAGGCGCGAGGCCTCGTTTTTGACACCGCTTGACATGTTTGACGCGGTTAACCGGTGTGCCGTGGAACGCACCGGCAATACCGCCTACCGCGCACATCGACGCGTGATTTTGACACTTCAGCGCTTGGCGATGACTTGGTCAATCAGGCCATATTCCTTGGCCTGTTCGCTACTCATGAAGTTGTCGCGATCCGTGTCGCGCGCGATCTTGTCGACTGGTTGACCGGTCGCTTCCGAAAGCACGGTGTTCAGGCGCTCACGCAAGTACAGAATCTCGCGCGCTTGGATCTCGATGTCCGAGGCCTGGCCACGTGCACCGCCCAGAGGCTGGTGAATCATGATGCGCGAGTTCGGCAAGGCTAATCGCTTGCCCTTCGCGCCGGCCGCCAGCAGGAATGCGCCCATGCTAGCCGCCATACCCATGCAAAGCGTGGACACGTCCGGCTTGATGAACTGCATCGTGTCGTACATCGCCAGACCGGACGATACCGAACCGCCAGGCGAATTGATGTACAGCGAGATGTCCTTGTCCGGATTCTCGCTTTCCAGGAACAGCAACTGTGCCACCACGAGGTTGGCAGTCTGGTCGTTGACCTCGCCCACCATGAAGATCACTCGCTCCTTGAGCAGGCGCGAGTAGATGTCGTAGGCGCGCTCGCCGCGGCCAGACTGTTCGACCACCATCGGCACCAGACCAAGCCCCTGCGTTTCGAGCGCGGAAGCCTGAGTGCGGGCAAGTTGGTCGATCAGTTCATTGCGGATCATGCGGTTCTCCGGTGCTTATTTCGGAAACTCTATCGATCGAATCAGCCTTGCGCCGGGGTAGCGGTCAGCTCTTCGAACGACACAGCCTTATCAGTAACCTTGGCCTTGTCGCACACAAAATTTACCACGTTGTTTTCGAGCACGTAGGCTTCCATCTCGGCCAGGCGCTGTTGGTCGCCGTAGTACCAGCGGATGACTTCCTTCGGATCTTCGTAGCTCTTGGCGAACTCTTCGATCTCAGCCTTGATCTGCTCCGGCTTGGCTTCCAGACCGTTGGCCTTCACGACTTCGGCGAGCACCAGGCCCAGCTTCACGCGACGCTCAGCTTGCTGCGTGAACATCTCGGCCGGGATCGGCATGTTCTTGGCGTTCGGCATGCCGCGCGACTCGAGGTCACGACGAGCCATTTCGACCAGACGCTCTTGGTCTTGCTCGACCAGCGACTTCGGCACGTCCAGCTCTGCCACCTTCAGCAGCGCTTCCATGACTTGGTCCTTGAGCAGCGCGTGCGTGCGGCGCTTGACTTCACGCTCGAGGTTTTCGCGGATGTCGGCGCGCATCTTGTCGAGGTTGCCGTCGGCGATGCCCAGCGATTGCGCGAAGGCTTCGTTGACTTCCGGCAGGTGTGCCCACTCGACTTGCTTGAGCGTGACGGTGAACTCAGCCGTCTTACCGGCGACGTCCTTGCCGTGGTAGTCCTCGGGGAATGCCAGCGGGAATTTCTTCGACTCGCCTTGCTTCAGACCCAGCGTGGCTTGTTCGAACTCAGGCAGCATGCGGCCTTCGCCCAGCACAAAGCTGAAACCTTCAGCCTTGCCGCCGGCGAATTCCACGCCATCGATCGTGCCCACGAAATCGACCGTCACGCGGTCGCCATCCTGTGCAACGGCTGCACCGCCGTCGCCGTGCTCGCCGGCTTCGCCGCGCGGGTGGTAGTGCACGCGTTGCTTGCGCAGGATGTCGAGCGTCTTGTCGATCTCGGCATCGGTGATTTCGGTCTTGGTGCGGGTCAGTTCCGCCCCGGCCAGATCGCCGAGCTTAACTTCCGGATACACCTCGAAGGTGGCGTCGAACGCGACTTGATCATCGGCCACGCCTTCGGTCTTCAGCTCGAAGCGCGGTTGGCCGGCAACCTTCACGCCTTGCTCATTCGTGATGTCGAAGAACTGACGGGCAGCCTTGTCGTAGCGAACTTCGAATTCGACTTGCTGGCCGTATTGCTTCTCGACCATCTTCATGGGGACCTTGCCCGGGCGGAAGCCGGACATCTTGACGGTCTTGGACAGACGCGCCAGACGGCTTTGCTTCTCTTGCTCCACTTCGGCCTTCGGGACAGCCAGGGTCACTTTGCGATCAAGCTTGCCGAGGTTTTCGATAGTCGACATGGTCGTAATTCCAGATTCAGAAAATGGTTGCGTCGAACGGCGCAGCGCCAGCAGCAGCCGTGGTTCAAAGTTCTTGGTCTTGCCGGGCTTGCAGGAATGCGGCGCGAGGGCCGCTCGACTGCACAATGCACGGCACAACGGGCGCGTTCAGGCTGGCAAACGCAAAACGCATATTATGGCATGGAACGTTCGGCGGCCCTGCTTTTTTGGGTCAGAACGCTTGGAAAACCCTTCAAACGGCGCGTTAATCCAGCGGCCTCGCGATTTCGGTTTCCGCGGGTGAGGCGCACTGCTCCTGCGCGCGTCGATGCTGCAATGCACGCAGGATAAAGCGGCCGGGATCCAGCGCTGCGGCCAGATCGGATTCCAGCGGCAGCGGACCACCGTCGATCTGGGCCGCCAGCATCTCCGCGCCCAGTACCGACCACGTGAGGCCCCGCGAGCCATACGCAAGTGCGGCATACAGCCCGGCGAGGCGAGGCAATTGCGCATGCGGGCCGCGCAAACGGAAGTCGGGCGCCATGGCCGCCGCCTCATCCACCAGCGGGCCGATCAACGGCAATCGATTGGCGGAGACGCACCGCACACCAACATAACCACGCAGTTCTACAGGATCCAACTGCGCCAGCGCGCCCGATTGCTTTGGCTGCAACCTGGCCAGTCGCCCGAGATTGGCTGCGTGATCGGCGACGCGCTCAGCCAGATCGGATTCGCCCGGCTGGAACGACGAGCCTGTACGCACCGTCTCCGCACCCGATTCGGCGGGCAGCAAGTAGCCATCGCCGCAGACAACCGCTTTCGGCCACGCGGCACCCGGCTCCAAGCTGCTGATGGGCACATCGGTGAGTTGACCGCGCACTGGCTTGAGCGACGCAGATGCGAGCGGAGCCAGGCGTGCGGCACCAAGACTGTTGGCGAGGACGACGACCGGCGCGCTCGCAATCACCTCGCCTTGGGAATCCAGCGCATTCCATTGATCACCGACTTGGCGCAGCGATTCGACGTGCGTATTCCAACGCGCATCAACTGCGGTGCCAGCGGCGGCGAGATTGGCGCGACAAACATCAGGCGGCGCCACCCAGCCGGCTTGCGCAAACCACCAGCCGCCCTGCGGCACGCTGGCGCCGACGCGCCGGGCGGCTTCGTCCACGTCGAGCCAATCGATGTAATCCGTCGGATAGCAGAGCGCTTGCACGATGCGTTGCTGCTCGACGGCGTCGTCGGCATGTTCGGCGAGTTGGAGCACGCCGGTGGGTTGGAAACCTGTGGCGAAGCCGGCGCGATCGAGTGCGTCCCAATGGCGGCGTGCGAGCAAGTTGCCGGTGCGCGAAAGGCGCGAAAGCACGCTGTCGTCGATGGACACATGCGGATGCATGGCCGCTGCGCGATGCGCCGACGTGCCGAGCGCGGGGCCGTCGTTTGCGTCGATGAGCGTGATGCGCCAGCCGCGCGATGCGAGCCGCTCCGCAACGGAGCAGCCCGCGAGCCCGGCGCCAAGCACGATGGCGTGATGTTGGCTCCAGCCGGGCGCTTCAGTTGGTCCGCGCCTGGTGCGCCAATGGGTTGGGAACTGCGCGACCGTCATGTCGCGCTTGGAGCCGAAACCGGGTGCCTTGCGCGCCTCGAAACCAGCCTCCTGCAAGCCGCGTCGCACAAATCCTGCAGCGGTGTACGTGGCCAATGTCGCACCGGCGCGAGCGACCCGCGCGAGCTGCTTGAACACGCGCGGCTGCCACAAATCAGGGTTCTTTGCAGGAGAAAACCCGTCGAGATAAAACGCGTCGGCGGCGCACGACAGTTGGGGCAGCGTCTCCATCGCATCCCCAAACAGCAGCGTGAGCGTCACGCGGCCGCCATCGAACTCCAGGCGATGCACTCCGGGTACTGGCACGGGCCATGATTGACGGAGCGTCTCGGCCAGCGGGGCCAGCGCGCCGCTTTTCGGATGCACAGTCGACAAGCCAGCGCGATCGAACGGATGCTTCTCGATCGAGACGAAATCGAGCCGCGCACAACGCTGCGGATCGTCGCGCCATGCAGCCCACGTGACCAGAAAATTCAGGCCCTGACCGAAGCCGGTTTCGACGATGGTGAAGGAGGTCTTGCCCTGCCATGCAGCCGGCAAGCGGTTGCCGCCCAGAAAAACGTGATGCGCCTGCGCCAGACCGCCTTCGGAACTGTGATAGACGTCGTCGTATTGCGCGGAGAACGGCGTGCCGTCCGACGTGAGCTGAGGCGTGGCGAGAACGAGGCCGCGTGGCATGAAACACCCTGGGAGGAAGCGGCGAATTGTAACGCCGCCCTTCCCTTGCGCCTTGATCTGAAGCAGTCCGCCTGCCGTCTTCAGGCCGGCGGCCGGGTCGTCCAGACTCACCACCTGCACGATCATCGGATGCTTGGTTATCGCGGCCGGATAAGCGTGCGGTTCGGCCCCTCAGCCGGTCTCTACGGCGCTGCCCGCCCATGCATGAGGGTGTCGGACAGCACCTCTGCCGGGGCCGATAAATGCCAACCCAGAAGGGCGCTAAGAATTGGCGTGGAGCAGCACGATGGCGCTAGGCCGGATCGTCCGGGGATCGGCGCTGCCATGCCATAAACGCAACCGCCAGCGCGGCCACAGACAGACCGATTGCCAGTCCAGTCAACCTCCCCGCGCGACGGGCCTCATCGGCTTGGTGGCGCGCCTCAATGGCCTGGCGCACGGTTTCCCAGAAGGCCTCGCGATGTTCGTTCTCGTCAAAAATGGACATGACACGCATCCCCGTTTCGTATGACTTGCCTTGCCATCGTAGGGAACGCGCGGCAGGTGCGCCACCGCACATTTCGTGTAGGACACGGTGCCCACAGCAACTCAGACAGCGGGCACCGGCTTGCGCACGGGGCCGTTGAGCGGCCGGGAGACATCGGCGTCACCCTGCCCCAGATCCATTGCATCTGCACGTTCGGCGGTGGACAACTCGTCTGCGCGATAGCCCGTGCGGTTTAGCAGCACCAGCGTGCACGCCAGCGACACCAGCGCATACAGCGCCGACGACACCGCCACGCCCACGATATTGCCGCTGCTGTTGAGCATCCACTGCGCAAATACGGGCGTGCCGCCACCCACCACGAGCGAACACAGTTGATACGCCAGAGACAAGCCCGTATAGCGAATCCGCGTCGGGAACACGCGCGCCAGAATGCCGCCGATGGCACCGTAGAACATCGAATGTGGAATTGTTGCCAGGCACATGCCGAGCAGCGCAATCCAGACCACCTTGGTCTCGATGGCAAAGAACATCACCGGCATGAGCAGGAATTCGGGTAGCACCATCAGGCAGATGGCTCGACGCATGTCCATTCGCGAGACCAGCCATGCACCGATTGGCTGGGTGATGAACTGCACCACCAACGCAATCGCGATGATGCCGAGGAAGGTCTCCTGCGCGTAGCCGAGCTCCTTCGTCGCCCATGCGAGGGCGAAATTGCTCTTCAGGTACGTCACGTGAATGAGCGGCAGCGTGCCCGCACCCAGCAGCACCAGGCCCCAGTGGTCACGCACCACGTCTTTGAGCGGTAGTTTGACGGTCTTCTTCTGCGCCAGCACGCGTTTCATGTCATCCGACTCTTCCAGCTTCAGGCGGATGACCATGCCAACGATCACCAGCAGCGCGGACAGCAGGAACGGGACGCGCCAGCCCCACAGCAAGAACTGCGGTGTCGGCAATGCGCTGAGTGCAAAGAACACCAGCGTCGCCAGCAGGTTGCCCGTTGGGGAACCCTGCTGTGCAAACGCCGAGTACAGAATGCTCTTGCGCTTGGGCGCGCTCTCGCTGGCGATCAGCACCGCACCGCCCCACTCGCCGCCCACGGCCACGCCCTGGATTACGCGCAGCACCACCAAGCCCACTGGCGCCCACATGCCGATCTGCGCATAGCCCGGAAGCAGGCCGATTCCCATCGTCGCCACGCCCATCAGGATGAGCGTGATGATGAGTGTGGTCTTGCGGCCGATCTTGTCGCCAAGGTGGCCGAAGATGATCCCGCCGATGGGCCGCGCCGCAAAGCCTGCCCACAGCGTGACGAACGACAGTAACGTGGCGATGCCCGGGTCCAGCGTCTTGGAGAAGAACACCTTGCCGAAGACAAGCGCGGCAGCAAGGCCGTAGATGTAGAAGTCGTACCACTCGATGGTGGTGCCGATAAACGCAGCTACCGCAGCGCGGCGCGGTTGCAGGTTTGTGGCCGCGTCGGTCTGGGGCGCAGGCTGGTGAGGCATGTTTGTCTCCTTGGTGGTACTGCCGGTTTGGCGCAGCCTCTGCTGGGCTGTCTGCCTTGTTGTGGTGAACCTGCTTTATTTCATTTCAGTACGCCGGCCTGGAACAAGCGCTGCCGGGTGTCTGCGTCAATGCCAAGCGACGCGAGCACGGCATCCGTATCGGCACCGAGCGCAGGTGGTGGGTTGCGATACGTCGCCGGCGTGCGCGACAGCTTGATTGGCGAGCCGGTCCCACGGTACTCACCCAGCTCGACCACCATCTGCCGGTGCAGCGTATGCGGATGGCGCGCCACCACATCGACACTCAACACGGGCCCGCACGGCACGCCGCCATGGATCAGATCTTGCGCAAGCGTCTCGCAGTCGAAGCGCGCCAGTTGTGCTTCCAGCGCGTGCTTCAGCTCCGCGCGATGCGCGCAGCGGCTGCGGTTGTCGGCAAAGCGCGCGTCTTGCGCCAATTCCGTTGCACCGATATGCGCGCACAGCTTGGCGAACTGGCGATCGTTGCCCACCGCCAGAAAAATCGGCGCGGTGCCGGTCTGGTAGCTGTCGTACGGCGCGATGTTCGGGTGCGCATTTCCGCTGCGCTGCGGCACCTCGCCCGAGCCAAAGTAGTTAGGCAGATGCGGATGCAGCAGCGACACGCCGCAGTCATACAGCGCAATATCGATCGATTGCCCGCGCCCGCTCTTCTGGCGCTCGGCCAGCGCGAGCAAGATGCCGGCGAGCGCGTTAAGCCCCGTCACCATGTCGACGATCGGCAGACCGACGCGCATCGGGCCGCCATCGCGCTCGCCATTGACGCTCATCAGGCCGGCCATCGCCTGGATGGCGGCGTCGTAGCCGGGTAGGCCACCGAGCGGGCCGTCAGGGCCAAAGCCGGAAACGGCGCAGTGGATCAAACGCGGAAAGCGCGGTTGCAGGTCGCGCTCGAAATCCATGCCCCAGCGGGCGAGCGTGCCAGGCTTGAAGTTTTCGACCAGCACATCGGCGTCTTCCAGCAATTGCCAGAGCACGGCGCGGCCCTCTTCGTTCGACAAGTCGACCGAGATACCGAGCTTGTTGCGGTTGACCCCGTTGAAGTACCAGGCGGTATCGCTCTCGTCGAACGGCGGGCCCCAGGTGCGGGTCTCGTCGCCAACGGGCGGCTCCAGCTTGATGACCTGCGCGCCGTGATCGGCAAGTGCCTGCGTGCAATACGGGCCGCCGAGCACCCGGCTCAGGTCGATGACCTTCAGGCCGTGCAATGCGCCGTGGATTGCGCTCATTGAGCGTCTCCAGTCGGCAAGGCCTGCATGGCCAGCGCAAATGAGACCTCGCGTTGCTTGACGAGTGCATCGAACAGCAATGCGTCGTCGTTCTCTGGCAAGGCCAGCGGATCGACCGGCAGCAGCTTGTGACGCAGCACCAGATGCGCAAGCGCCAGCCGGCGATGTTCCGGCGCCAGACGCACGCCTTCCACCGCCATGAAGATAGCCGTGGTGATGTGATACAGCGCAGAGCCGGCCTGACGCACCAGTTCGTCGCTGCCGTCTTCAGCCACCTTGGCGATTGCGCGGCATACGCGGTCGAGCGTGGTGCGCAGCAACGCATCGCTCTGCGGCGGCAGCGTGACGCCATCGAGCATGCCGACGAGATAGGCGCGCAGCGGCTCCAACGCGCCTTCGCGCTTCACAGCGCGTGCAATGTCAAGCGCGACGATGTTGCTCGTACCTTCCCAGATGGAGCCCAGATGGGCGTCACGCACGAGGCGCGCATCGCTCCACTCTTCGATGTAGCCAGTGCCGCCGCGCACTTCCATCGCATCTCCGGTCACGCGGCGCGCATCGCGGCAAGCGCGGAACTTGATGAGCGGCGTCAGGATGCGCACGCATTTGGCGGCTTGCGCGTCGCCCGCATCGGCCAGCGGCAGCAGTTGCGCGATCTGCATGAACATCGACCGCGCCTGCTCCGTCGGCAGCAGCATCTTCAAAAGCTGGCGCTGCATCAATGGCATGTCGATCAGCTTGCGGCCAAAGGCTTGGCGGTTGCGCGCAATGTGCAACGCTTCGGTAGTGGCGCGACGCATCAGGCCGGCAGCGCGCACGCCGTTCGAGAGGCGCGACATATTGATCATGTCGGCCATCTGGTGGAAGCCTCGGCCGATCTCGCCGATCAGGTGTGCGGCGGCGCCCTCAAGCACGATCTCGCCGCTGGCCATCGAACGCGTGCCCAGCTTGTCTTTCAGGCGGACGATGCGGTAGTGGTTGCGCGAGCCGTCGGGCAGCGTCTTGGGCAACAGGAACAGCGCTAGACCGTTGATGCCGGATGGCGCACCGTCCGGCCGGGCGAGCACCATGGCGAGATCGGCATCGGCGTTCGAGCAGAACCATTTGTCGCCGTACAAGCGCCACGTTTGTGTACCGTCGGGCGCGGTTTCCACGGCGGCACGCGTGGCGATGCGGGCGACGTCCGACCCGGCCGCCTGTTCGGTCATGAACATCGCGCCCTGGTACAGCACATCAAAGTCGCGCGAAGCGAGCATCGGCAGATAACGCCCCACCAACGCCGTATCACCGAACTTGCGCAGCGTGCGCGTGAGTGAATCCGTCATGCTGACCGGGCAGCACAGCCCGAACTCCGCCTGCACGAAAAGATAGGTGAGCGCGTATTTGACCAGCGGAGGCGGTGCGTCGCCGACATGGCTCATCGATGCGAGACCAAGCTCGGCATAGGCGACGCGTTCCAGCGCAATGTAATCGGGGTGCTTGTCGATGCTCTGTAAAGGCTCGCCGCGGCGGGTGCGGTGGCGAAGCTGCGGAGGATTGTGATCCGCGCTGATGGCCCAGGCGTCAAGTTCATCCGAGGCGCGCTGGCCGAGCGACTTGAGCTGGGGCTCCAGCTCGCGGTATCGGGCGTCGCCTAGGTACAGCCGCAAGAGGCGTCCGAGATCCGGGTCGACGTGAAAGAAATTGATGCCCCGGCTGTCGGGGATATTTTGATGGCCGCCGGGATGGGTCGTAAGCGGCTCGCGGGCGATATCGTTCATGCGGGTGGCCTCGCTGTCTCCTGTTTTGTCCGGCCAGCATAGGAACGCCATCGATAATCGTCCAATACAGGTTTTGTCCTGTACGATAAGTATCCTTTATTGATAAACAAGCCAGCCATGGACCTGAAACAGCTGCGCTACTTCGTAGCCGTGGCGGAAGAACTGCACTTCGGGCGTGCGGCGCAACGGCTGTTCATCTCGCAGCCCGCGCTGAGTTTCGACATCCGCAAGTTCGAGGATCAACTTGGCGTGCAATTGCTTGCGCGCACCAACAAGAGCGTGGCGCTCACCAACGCCGGCCAAGTGCTATTGGACGAGGCCCGCAAGCTGCTGCAGCAAGCGGCGGAAGTCGAGCGCATCACGCAGCGCTCCGCGCACGGTCTGGCGGGCCGGCTTCGCGTGGGCTTTGTCAATTCGATGCTGTATCGCGGCCTGCCCCGCGCGGTGGAGCGCTTCGAGGCCGATCACCCCGCCGTGGAAATCATCCTGCGCGAGATGAACACTGGCGAGCAGGTGCAGGCGATCCAGCGCCAGCAGATCGACCTGGGCTGCGCCTACTGGGGCACGTTTCCCGCCGAGGTCGTTTCCACGCCGATTTTCTCGGAACCCTTCGTCGCCTGCTTGCCCGCTGGTCACGCGCTGGCGCGTCGCAAGAGCCTGGGGCTGGACGCGCTCGCGCAAGAGCCGTTCATCCTCTTTCCGCGCACGGTGTCGCCGCACTATCACGACCTGATCATCGCGCTGTGCGTGGATGCGGGCTTCAGCCCCGTGATTCGTCACGAGGCACGGCTGTGGCAAACGGTGGTGACGATGGTGGGGTTCGGCATGGGCGTGGCGCTGGCGCCCAAGACACTGCAACACGCCGGCGACGCGCGTGTCAGTTTTGTGCCGCTGGCTGGCGGCAAAAAAGAATCGCCCGTGCTGTCATTGCGACGCATGGGCGATGCAGAGCCGGTAGCAAGCCGCTTTCTCGAGTACCTCGAAGCCGCTGCGCAAGAGAACGTGAAGCCCTGAGGGCTTAACTCACAGCGTCTTGCTAAGGAAGATCCGGCTCGTACCGGGCGGGTCGCAAGGGACCTCTCCAAACCGTACCCAGCCGTTGCGTTCGTAAAACTGTGGTGCCTGAAAGCTGATCGTATAGACCACCGCTGAGCGGCAACCGCGGCGGCGCCCCTCTTCTTCAAACCTGCGCAACACCTCGGTGCCGAGGCCCATGCCGCGCAACGTCTCGGGCAGATGAAACAGATCGAGAAACAGCAACCCCAGCGATGTCCGGCCGCTCGCGCCGCCCACCACGTCGCCGCTCTGCGGATCGCGCACCAGCACCGCAAGCGGTTGCCGGTCGCCATAGCCGACGTGTTGATCGTTGAAGTGGTTCAGCCCTTTGCCGATGACCTGGATCGATTCGTCATCCGCCGCGTTGGTGACGATGATTTCTGGAACGTGCATGCCAGCCCTACTGTGTTCGGGCCGGCAGGCTGACGGGGCTCGACTGCGTTGGCGGACGCATATGCGGCATCATGTTGGCGTTCAGGTGGTACATCACCCAGAGCGAACCGCTGAGCGTAATGACCACCAGCACCAGCGTGAACATCAGCGACAGCATGTTCCAGCCGCCCTCTGATTTGGCGTTCATGTGCAGGAAGTAAATCATGTGCACCACAATCTGCACCGCGCCGATGAGCAGAATCGCCACCGCCGTGGTCGATGATCTGTCGAAGACGTTCCCCATCACCAGCCAGAACGGAATTGCCGTCAGGAAGACGGACAACACGAAACCCGTCAGGTAGCCGCCCAACGTGGCGTGCGGTCCGATCTCTTCTTCGTGGTGATGACCATCGTGGGTATCACCGTGGCCGTTCATCGTTTGATCTTGCGCGCTCATGGCAGCGTTCCCATCAGGTAGACGAAGGTAAAGACGCCGATCCAGACAACGTCCAGAAAGTGCCAGAACATCGACAGGCACATCAGCCGGCGCTTGTTGGCTGTGATCAGCCCGTGCTTTGACACTTGAAGCATCAGCACGATCAACCAGATGAGGCCAAACGTGACGTGTAGCCCGTGCGTGCCAACCAGCGAGAAGAACGAGGTCAGGAACGCGCTACGCGTGGGCCCCGCGCCCTCGTGTATCAGGTGCGCGAATTCGTAAAGCTCCACCGCAAGAAACGCAGCGCCGAAGACCCACGTGATGGCCAGCCAGACCTGCATGGCCGAGGCTTTGTTCTGTTGCATCTGCAGCATCGCAAAGCCGTAGGTTATGGATGACAGCAGCAGGAAGGACGTATTCAACGCGACCAGCGGCAGCTCGAACAACTCCGCCCCGGTGGGCCCGCCTGCATACTCGCGGCCGAGCACGCCATACGCGGCGAACAGGCACGCAAATATCAAGCAGTCGCTCATCAGGTACAGCCAGAACCCGAGCAGCGTGCCATTTGGCACATGCGGTTCTTCGGTGACGTGGAACTGGTAGCCGCCTGGCGGTACGTCATCCACGGTGGTGGTACCCGTGGGGCCGCTCACATGCAGAGGTGCGGTCGTGTCAGCCATGGCCTGCCATCAGTTGGGTGCGCGATGCTTCGGTCCGGACCACATCTTCGGCCGGAATGTAGTAATCGCGCTTGTAGTTGAAGGTGTGAATGATTGCCGAGACGATCGTGGCCCCGAATGACAGGATGGCCAGCCACCAGATATGCCAGATCAGCGCAAAGCCACACACCGTTGAGAGCCCCGCGAGCACGATCCCTGCGGCGGTGCCCTTGGGCATGTGAATCGGCTTGAAGCCCTCCTGCGGACGCCGGTAGCCGTACTGCTTCATCTGCCACCAGGCATCGGCGTCATGTACGAGCGGCGTGAATGCGAAGTTGTACTGCGGCGGCGGCGACGACGTTGACCATTCCAGCGTGCGGCCATTCCATGGGTCGCCTGTCGTATCGCGCAGTTCCTCGCGGCGCCGGAAGCTGACCACGAGCTGGATCAGGAAGCAGGCGATCCCGATAGCGATCAGCAACGCGCCAAACGCGGCGATCTGGAACCAGATTTGCAAGGAGGGATCGTCGAAATGGTTCATGCGGCGCGTTACGCCAAGCATGCCCAGCCAGTACAGCGGCATGAAGGCGAAGTAGAAGCCGACAAACCAGAACCAGAACGAAGCCTTGCCCCACGACGATACAAGGCGGTACCCAAACGCTTTGGGGAACCAATAGGTGATGCCCGCCATGAGGCCGAACAGCACACCGCCAATGATGACGTTATGAAAATGCGCAATAAGGAACAGGCTGTTGTGCAGCGAAAAGTCTGCCGGCGGCACCGCCAGCAACACGCCCGTCATGCCGCCCACCACGAACGTGACCATGAACCCGATAGTCCACAGCATCGGCGGCTCGAAGCGGATCTTGCCGTGATACATCGTGAACAGCCAGTTGAAGATTTTGGCCCCGGTCGGGATCGAGATGATCATCGTCGTGATCCCGAAGAACGAGTTGACGCTGGCGCCGGAGCCCATGGTGAAGAAGTGATGGAGCCAGACCAGGTAAGACAGCACGGTGATCACGACCGTCGCGTACACCATCGACGCGTAGCCGAACAGGCGCTTGCGGCAGAACGTGGCGACCACTTCCGAGAAGATGCCGAACGCGGGCAGCACCAAGATGTAGACCTCGGGGTGGCCCCAGATCCAGATCAGGTTCACATACATCATCGCGCTGCCGCCCTGCTCAACCGTAAAGAAATGGGTGCCTACGTAGCGGTCCAAGGCGAGCAGCGTCACGGCGGCCGTCAGCACCGGAAACGCTGCAACGATCAGTGCGTTGGTGCACAGCGCCGTCCACGTGAAGATCGGCATGCGCATCAGCGTCATGCCGGGCGCGCGCATCTTCACGATGGTGACCAGCAAGTTGATGCCCGATAGTACGGTCCCGACGCCCGCTATCTGCAACGCCCATATGTAGTAATCGACCCCCACATCGGGGCTTGCAAGGATGCCCGATAGCGGCGGATAGGCCAGCCAGCCGGTGCGTGCGAATTCGCCCACGAACAACGACATCATCACCAGGATGGCGCCGCCCGTGGTCATCCAGAAACTGAAGTTGTTGAGGAACGGAAACGCCACGTCGCGCGCTCCAATCTGCAGCGGCATGACGAAATTCATCAGCCCCGTCACCAGCGGCATGGCGACGAAGAAGATCATGATCACGCCGTGCGCGGTGAAGATCTGGTCGTAGTGATGCGGCGGCAAGTAGCCAAGATTGTCGCCAAAGGCCACAGCCTGCTGGATCCGCATCATGACGGCATCGGCAAAGCCGCGCAGCAGCATCACGATGCCCAGCACGACGTACATGATGCCGATCTTCTTGTGGTCGATGCTCGTGAACCACTCACGCCAGAGGTAGCCCCAGAGCCGGAAATACGTCAGCGCCCCGACCACCACAAGGCCGCCGAGCGCGACGACCGCGAAGGTAGCGAGCAGGATGGGTTCGTGATACGGAATGGCCTCCCACGTCAGGCGGCCAAAGATCATGTTGGCGAGTTCGGAACGCTCGGGCATGGATGTCACCTGTGCCTGTATTGACCAATTCTGGCCGATCAATGTTGGCGAAAAACGTCAAAGGGACTGAAAGAGCTGAAAAGCGCAAAGGGCCGAAACGACTCGGGGCCCTCGGCTACCGCAACAGCCTTCGACCATCGTTGATGGCCGCATCCGGCGCAAACATCGGCATGGCATCGGCCGTGTTGCTGGCGGTACAGATTTCCGCCGACGGGTCGAAACGCCTTACGTTGCGGTTGCTCGCCATGGTGTCTGCCAGGCATGCCTGGCCATCCACACAGCGATTCAGGATGCGGTCATACAGGTCTGGCGCCACGCTTGCGTAGCGCTGCACGGGCTCGCTCTCGCTGGGCTTGGCCAGCTTCAGATAAGTGTCCTTCGACAACGGCGTGCCCGACGACTTGACCTGCTGGACCCACCGGTCAAACTCTTCGTTCGACAGCCCATGGAACTTGAACCGCATGTGCGAGAAGCCCGCACCGCTGTAGTTGGAAGAGAACCCGTCATAAACGCCGGGCCGGTTGATCACCGCATGAAGCTTTGTTTCCATGCCCGGCATCGCATAGACCATGCCTGCCAGCGACGGCACGAAGAACGCGTTCATGACCGTGGTGGCCGTGATGTGGAACGAAATTGGGCGGTCAACAGGAGCGGCCAACTCGTTGACAGTGGCAATGCCTTGCTCGGGATAGACGAACAGCCACTTCCAGTCCATTGCCACCACTTCCACGGTGAGTGGCTTGGTCTCGGCAGGCACCGGACGATTCTGATCCAGCCGCGTCAGCGGCCGATACGGATCTAGCTGATGGGTGCTGACCCAGGTGATGGCGCCCAGCGTGATGATGATGAGCAGCGGCGCAGCCCAGATGGCCAGCTCCAGCACAGTGGAATGGTCCCAATCCGGGTTGTAGTTCGCGTTTTCGGCGCTCTCCCGATATCGCCACGCAAACAGTAACGTGAGAAAGATCACGGGCACGATGATCAGCAACATCAGGCATGTTGCAATGATGATCAAATCCCGCTGTCGCACCGCCATGTCGCCAGCCGGCGACAACAGCACGGCGTTGCTACAACCAGCAAGGGTCACCAACAAGGCAATTGCTGCACCTCGCCAAAGCGACCTTCCCGTAATTCCAAGGGGTGTCACTACTGCATTGAAGCGTGGCATGGGTCTCGGAAGTGGCGTTTGGTTAACGTCGCGCTGGGATGGCCCAACGATCTTTCGACTTGTCGTTGCAGTTTAGGCGCTATTCTGGTCTTGTGATGACGGACTTTTAGATCGCCGTACGACATCCCCCTCCCCCGAAATCTCGATGGAGACTCCACGATGGCAAGTCTGACCCACCAGCATCGCGCGTCGCCCACTGCACCTCCGGCACCAGGTCACCATGAAGTTGCACCGGCAGAAATCGCCATAGGCGTCGTGATCGGGCGAGCGTCGGAGTACTTCGATTTTTTCGTCTACGGCATCGCCTCGGTGCTGGTTTTCCCTACGGTCTATTTTCCGTTTGCGAGTGAACTGGCTGGGCTGTTGTTCAGCTTCACGGTCTTCTCGTTCGCCTTTATCGGCCGCCCCTTCGGCACGGCGCTGTTCATGCGCATCCAGCGCCGATGGGGGCGCAGCACCAAGCTGACAGCGTCCTTGTTCCTGCTTGGCACGGCCACGGTCGGCATTGCGTTCTTGCCGTCGTACGCATCGATCGGCCACTCGGCGATCTATTTGCTGGCGCTGTTCCGCTTTATGCAGGGCATCGCGTTTGGAGGTTCGTGGGACGGTCTGCCATCGCTGCTGGCATTGAATGCGCCAGAAAACAAGCGCGGCTGGTACGCCATGGTCGGGCAACTGGGCGCGCCCACCGGCTTCATCATTGCTGGCGCTCTGTTCCTGTTCCTCTACACCAGCCTGAGTTTTCAGGAATTTATCGATTGGGGCTGGCGTTATCCGTTCTACGTCGCTTTTGCCATCAACGTGGTGGCGCTGTTTGCGCGGCTGCGGCTGGTGGTCACGCACGAATACACGCAACTGCTGGAGGAAGAAGAGCTCGAGCCCATTAGCACCCTGCAGATGGTGAACGCGCAGGGTTTCAACATCTTCCTGGGCGCCTTTGCCGCACTGGCAAGCTACGCGCTATTCCATCTGGTCACCGTGTTTCCGCTGTCATGGGTGTCGCTGCGCAAGACACAGACGGTGCCTGCCGTGCTGACCGTCCAGATCATCGGCGCAGCGATTGCGTTTGTGGGTACGCTGGTCTCCGGCTTGATCGCAGACCGTTTCGGTCGACGCACCACCTTGGCGGCCATGGCCGTTCTGATCGGTATCTTCAGTCTGGCCGCGCCGTGGCTGCTCGATGGCGGTGTTGCTGGGCAGGACATCTTCATTCTGGTCGGCTTTGGCCTGCTGGGGCTGTCGTACGGACAGGCAGCCGGCGTGGTGACGTCCAACTTCGAAAGCCGATTCCGCTACACCGGGGCTGCGCTGACGACCGATTTTGGATGGCTGTTCGGTGCGGCATTCGCGCCGCTCGTGGCCCTAGGTTTGTCGTCGCTGTTCGGGCTCGGAGCGGTGAGCCTGTACCTGCTCTCAGGCGTGGTGGGGACGCTGGTGGCGCTGCGGATCAATAAGGCGCTTGGAACGCCGGACGCGTAGTGCAGTTGCCCATAGAGTCCGCCGGACCTCAATGTCTACGCTTCGGCGTGGAGCCGTGTGCCGGCGGGCAAACCACGGCTGAAGCGTCTTCGCCCCAATTCAATTTCATGCGAGCGTGTCGCGGAAGGGCTCCATCGTGCGATCCGATCAAGTCGTCTGCAGGCACGTTGCCTGCTATTCCTTTCCCGTGCGCAAGGGCGCATTTTCAAAGGAGCGGATCATGAACAAGGATCAAGTGAAAGGCACTGTCGAGAAAATGAAGGGCAAGGTCAACGAGGCCGTGGGTAAAGCGACGAACAATCCTGCGCGGGAATTGAAGGGCGACCTTCAGCAGGCCGGTGGTCAAGCGCGCAAGGATGCGGGCGACGTCAAGGAAGCGGCGAAGGACATTGCAAAGAAGTCCCGTTAACCCGGCATGCATCGGCACAGCATCCTGGCGCTGATGTGCATTGCGAAAAGAAAGGGCGACCAACCGGTCGCCCTTTCTTTTCCGCTCGCAGCGGTGCAGATATTCGGACGTTGCACACGCAACTGCCCACGGTCTCGCATCCAAGATGCGAGACAAACCGCGCGTAAATCTGACAAGAGAACGGCTAGATTTTTATTGATCTAAAAATCTAAGTCGTTGATCTTCAAAGGGAGTTTTGGTGCGAGGGAGGGGACTCGAACCCCTACACCATTGCTGGCGTCAGGACCTAAACCTGGTGCGTCTACCAATTTCGCCACCCTCGCCGGATGGATCGCGGCGCCCCTGAGCAGGAGCGCCGGAAAGGAAGCCCGCGATTATATCGCAGTCGCTCGGGGGTTTCCATCCCCCGCGCTGCGTGGCTTGGTGGAGGGGCTCGAGTCCCCTCCCTGGCACCTGCTCCAAGAACGCAAACGTCAGGCTGCCGGCGCAGCCGCCTCCGCCTCGGGCCGCTTGACGCGGAACCACGCCGCATAGAGTGCCGGCAGGAACAGCAGCGTCAACACCGTGGCGATGATCAGCCCGCCCATGATGGCGGCCGCCATCGGGCCCCAGAACACGCTGCGCGACAGCGGAATCATTGCCAGCACCGCCGCCGCCGCGGTCAGGATGATCGGACGGAAGCGTCGCACTGCCGCCTCGACAATGGCATTCCACGTTGGGACACCGGCCGCCACGTCCTGCTCGATCTGGTCCACCAGAATGACCGAGTTACGGATGATCATCCCCATCAACGCGGTAATGCCGAGCTGCGCGACAAAGCCCATCGGCGCCCTCAGCAGCAGCAACGTGGCTGCCGCACCAATCAACCCCAGCGGACCGGTCAGGAACACCATCACCGAGCGCGAGAAGCTGTGCAGCTGCAGCATCAGCAGCGTGAAGATGATGAAGATGCACAGCGGCATCTGCGCAGCGATGGACGCACCCGCGTTGGCACTCTCCTCTTCCGCGCCAGCAATCTTGATCTGATAGTCCGGCGGCAAGTCAGCGCGAATCTTGTCGAGCAGCGGGTTGATCTGCGCCGTCACGGTCGGGCCCTGCACACCGTCCACCACGTCGGACTGCACAGTGATGCCGTAGTCGCGGTTCTCGCGCCAGATCACGCCGGGTTCCCACGCAAAGCCAACTCGCGCCACTTGCGTCAGGGGCACCGTACGGCCACTGCTGGTCAGGACTTGCACACGCTGCAGGGCGTCGAGCGTATTGCGCTCGTCCTCCTGCGGACGCATCACGATGTCGAGCAGCTTATCCCCGTCGCGGTATTGGGCGATGGGCGCGCCAGACATCACCGTCTGCGTGACCTGCGAGATGGAACCGGTCGACACGCCGAGCGCGCGCGCCTTGTCCTGGTCGATGTCCAGGCGCAGCACCTTGACGTTCTCGTTCCAGTTGTCGTTCACGCCGACCGTGTTCGGGTTGGCGCTCATGATGGCCTTGACCTGATCGGCAATCTTGCGCACGCCGCCAATGTCAGGGCCCATCACGCGGAACTGCACCGGATACGGCACCGGTGGCCCGTTCGGCAGCAGCTTCACGCGGCCACGCAGATGCGGGAATTGCGACTTCAGCAATCCGATGACGTGTTGCCGCACACCCTCACGCGCCTCCAGCGAAGTAGGCATCACGATGGCTTGCGCCACGTTGGTCTGCGGAAGAATCTGGTCCAGCGGCAAATAGAAGCGCGGCGCACCGGAGCCGATGAACAGCGTCACGCTATCGACGTTCTGCTCCTTGCGCATCAGCGCCTCAAAGCGTTTGGCTTCGGTTTCGGTCTGGTTGAAGCTGGAGCCTTCCGGCAACCACAGTTCCACCATCAGCTCGGGGCGACTGGAATCGGGAAAGAACTGCTTCTCGACATACTTGAAGCCGAACACGCCCAGCCCAAACGCCACCAGCGTGACGACGATCACCGTCTTGCGGTGCTCCACGCACCAGTTCACCCAGCCGCGGAAGCGGTTGTAGAACGGCGTGTCGAACAGCTCGTGATGGCCACCGCCTTCCACATGCGATTTGGTCCGTAGCAGCAGGAAGCCGAGATACGGCACAAACACCACCGCCGCAAACCACGACAGCACCAGCGCCAATGCCGTCACGGCAAAGATGCCGAACGTGTATTCGCCCACCGTCGAGCGGGCGAGCCCCACCGGCAGGAAACCCGTGGCGGTGATGAGCGTGCCGGTCAGCATCGGCATGGCGGTCGAGGTGTACGCGAAGGTGGCCGCCTCCATCTTGGAAAAGCCCTCTTCCAGCTTGCGCACCATCATTTCGACCGCAATGATCGCGTCGTCCACCAGTAGGCCCAGCGCGATGATCAGCGCGCCTAATGAAATCTTGTGCAGCCCGATGTCGAAGATATTCATGAACAGGAACGTCACCGCCAACACCAGCGGGATCGTCAGGCCCACCACCAAGCCCGGCCACACGTCAATGCGCAGCTTGGGCTTGGTGTGCAGACCCAGCGAGAGGAAACTCACGCCCAGCACGATCACCACGGCCTCGATCAGCACATGCACGAATTCGCCCACGGAGCTCTGCACCGATTTCGGCTGGTTCTGCACCTGCTCCATCTCAACGCCCACGGGCAGCTTCGCGCGGATCTTGTCGACCGTCGCGCGCAAGTCCTTGCCGAGCTGGATGATGTCGCCGCCCTTGGTCATCGAGATGCCCAGGCCGATCACCTCCTTGCCGTTGAAGCGCATCTTGGCGTGCGGCGGGTCCACGTAACCGTGCTTGACCGTAGCGATGTCGCCCAGACGGATGTTTGTCGTGCCGCCGGGGCCGCGCAGCGTCAGGTTCTCCAGATCGCGGATATCCGAGAACTGGCCTGAGAGGCGAATCTGCACGTTGTCGGTGGGCGTGACCAGCACGCCGCTGGGGCCGATATTGTTCTGCTGGCTGATCTGCGTGGCGATGCTGTTGATGTCCATCCCCATCTGCGCCAGCTTGGCCTGCTGGAACTCGATGTAGATCTTTTCGTCCTGGTCGCCCAGCAATTCGACCTTGGCGACGTTGGGCACGCGCAGCAGTTGCTGGCGGATCGCGTCGGCATAGTCGTTCAACTGCCGGTACGTAAAACCATCGGCGGACAGCGCATAGATCGAGCCATACA
This sequence comes from Ralstonia chuxiongensis, assembly GCF_024158925.1. Lineage (NCBI taxonomy): Bacteria > Pseudomonadati > Pseudomonadota > Betaproteobacteria > Burkholderiales > Burkholderiaceae > Ralstonia > Ralstonia chuxiongensis. The sequence goes on from NZ_JAMYWC010000005.1 coordinate 184,841, forward strand.
CGTCGCCGAAATCATCGTTGAAATACGGCCCGCGCACACCCTGCGGCAACGTGGGCGCAATATCGCCCACCTTCTTGCGCACGGTGTACCAGAGCTGCTGCGTTTCCTTGGCGGGCGACGTGTCAGCCAGCTGGAAGGTTACGAGCGTTTCTCCGGGCTTGGAGTAGCTGCGGATCTTCCAGGCGTACGGCACTTCCTGCAGCGCCTTCTCGATCTTGTCGGTCACCTGGCGCGACATCTGCTCGGCCGTGGCGCCGGGCCAGAAGGCCTGCACGACCATCGCGCGGAAGGTGAAGGGCGGATCTTCATCCTGCCCCAGCTTGGAATACGCAAAGATGCCGCCGAGCAACAGCGCCACCAGCAAGAAGCGCGTGAGCGGTTGATGTTCAAGCGCCCAGCGTGACAGGTTGAAACGGGAGTGTTCCATACGCACGAAGGTTGGCGTGTTGGGGCGGAAGCCGGATGCGGCTTACCGGCGCGGCGTGATGGCGGACTGCGCCGACGGCTGATCGGCCGGCGCCATCGGCATCACCTTCTGGCCGGCCTTGAGCAGGTGCACGCCAGCGGTCACGATGGTCTGGCCGGGCTGAAGCCCGCTTGTCACCAGCAGCACGTTGTCGCGCGGCGCGCCCACCGTCACCGGCACGGGCTTTACCGTTTGCGATGCGGCGTCGTACAGCCACACCACGTTCTTGCCTTGATCCTGCAGCAGCGCGCTGATCGGCACGCGCACACCCATGCCGCCGCTGTCTGCGCCACCGCCGGGCCGCACAAACGTGGCCACTGCCGTCATGCCGAGCCTCAGTTCCGGCGGCGGATTCGGTACCGAAATCTTCACGGTATACGTGCGCGTGAGCGGGTCGGCCGACGGAGCAATCTCGCGAACCTTGGCCGGGATGCTGCGCGACTGATCGGCCCACAACTTGACGCTCACCTCGGGCGATTTGCGCAGCGTATCGACCTGATCCTCAGGGATGCCAACCACGACTTCCTTCTCGGCCGTCTGCGCCACGCGCACGACCGGCTGGCCGGCGGACACCACCTGCCCGACTTCGGCGTCGACGCCCGTCACCACGCCATCGGCGTCGGCTTCAAGCGTGGCATATCCGGCTTGATTCACCTGGTTGCGATAGCCGGCCCCGGCTTGCTCGTAGCGGGCTTGTGCGGCGTCATAGTTGGCTTGATGGCGTTGCTGTTCGGCAGCACTGATGAAGCCCTTGGCGAACAGCTCGGAATAGCGCTTGAGATCCGCCGCAGCCAGATCGCGGTCAGTCTTGGCGGCGGACAACTGCGCCTGGGACGATTGCTGGGCGAGGGCCAGATCGGTCGGGTCCAACCGCGCGAGCACCTGGCCTTTCTTGACGGTGGCGCCCACGTCCACCAGACGGACGATGATTTTGCCCGGCACGCGGAAGCCCAGGCGCGATTCAATGCGTGGGCGTACGTCGCCTGAGAACTCGGCCGTGCCGGCGCCCTGCTCGCTGGTGACGGTCATGGTGCGCACGGGGCGCACTTCGGGCGCCTTGGGGGCCTCCTTGCTGCATCCGGCCAGCAGCGCCACGCCGATCAACAAGGCGGCCGATGTCGTCATCGGCAATGAACGCCTGCGCGGCCGAGACCGCGTGTCGGAGAAACCGGTGGAGTCGGAATGCGGGTACGGCAAACGCAACGCTGGCATGACACGCTCTCAGTAAATAACTGACCGGTCAGTAATATACCCACGGCAATGCGCAGGGTCAACGACACGGCCGCGTCTGATTGACTTTTCGTGGCGAGGGTGTGCGCAAGGCTTTACGGCATGCTGCACTGCAACGCGCTGTAGAATGGCCGCCCTGCTTCAAACCTCACCACGACGGCCCTTTCCGTGACCCCCGACGATTACTGCGCCGACAAAGCGGCCCCGCCCGGCAGCGACGTGTACTACAGCGTATTGTTTCTGGCCCCCGAACGCCGCCGCGCGACCATCGCCCTGGAAGCCGTGCGCCGTGAGCTGGAAGACGCCGTGCGCGATGCAAGCGATCCGGCGGTCGTGCAATCGAAGCTGCAGTGGTGGCGGCAAGAACTGGCGCGGCTGTTTGACGGCCGCCCTGAGCACCCTGCGGCCAAGGCATTGCAGCCGCATCTAGCCCGCTACGATATCGGCGCCGTGCATCTGGGTGAATTACTGGCCGGCGTCGAGGCCGATGCCATGCAAAACCGCTATCTGGATTGGCCCAACCTGCGCCGCCACGGCGATCAAGTGGCTGGCGTGGCAGGTCGGCTGACGGCTCGCATTGCTGGACAAACGCATGCGCGCACGCTTGAATTCGCGCGGCTGATGGCGCTGGCCGAGCAGCTCGTCCATTTCGTCCGGAACCTGGGCGAAGACGTACGCCACAACCGCGTCTACATCCCCGTGGACGAACTGCAGCGCTTCAACGTACCGGCCGCCGATCTGTTCAACCGCCGGTATGCGGAAGGCTTCAAGCCGCTGATGGCGTTTCAGGCCGAGCGTGCCCGCGCAATGTACAAGGAAGCACTGGCCGCGCTGCCGGCAGAAGATCGCCGCGCCCAGCGTTCAGCGCTGATTCGCGGCGTGCTGGCTATGCGCCTGCTCGACGAGGTGGAAGCCGACGGCTTCCAGGTGCTCACGCAGCGGACGGACCTGACGCCGCTGCGCAAGCTGTGGCTGGCCTGGAAGACGCAGATCCGCGCCTGACGCGCCTTATTGCGAAGCCCAGGTCGTGCCAAAAATGCTCGACTGATCGATCCCCGGAAAGTCCACGTACGCCTTCGAGCAATCAAGGTACTGGCTCGGATCGATCGACTGCGTTGGGCTGCCCGTCAATGCCACGCGATTTGCCGTCGATGGGAACAGCGGCAGGTTCGTGTTGCTGAGCGTCAGGTTGGCGTCCGACGACGTCACCGCAATGCTGGCTGGCGTATCGGCAATCACGTTGGTCAGCGACATCCCGAGCGGGAATGCCGGCTCGCCATATCCACCGGTGTTCGCTTCAAAGCCCTGCAACTTCACCCCCGCGCTGCCCTGAATGACCACGTTGTTCAGCGAAATATCGTGGAAATTCGGATACAGCGGCCCGCCCGACGGCACGGCCTTCGTGCTGTAGTACGGCGTGAACAGCAGCGCGTTCGTCGCATCTCGAATGCAGATGTTGGCGTATTGGATGTTGCTGACTTCGCCGCCGCGCGCGTAGTCCGATTTGATGCGCAGGCCCTCTTCCGAATTCCAGAACGCGTTGTCGTAGACCTGCACGTTCGTCACGCCGGCATTCGTTTCGCTGCCGATCGAGATGCCGTGGCCCCAGTAGATATGGTTGTGCGCGATCACGATGCCGTATTTGCGGTCTGATCGCACACCACGGTTGCCATCCACGCCGAACAGGCCCGAGCCGGCCGGCGACGGGTTGGCGCTTCCCTTGAGCGCGATGTCGTCGTCACCGGTGCTGACGTAGTTGTAGGCAAACACGAAGTTCTTCAGGTAGCCATCAAACGAGATGGGCCCGGCTGATGTTGTCGTGCTGCCGGTCGACAACTTGCCCGAGATCGCCTTCGAGGCCGAACCCGGATCAAACGCGTCCGTGTTCTTCACGTTGTCGCGCGTGAACGTCGCACCGGTGTACAGCGGGTTGCCGTTGCCGGCCGGATTCGCAAACGCGGCAAGGTTGGGCGTCTGCACCTTCACACCCCAGACAGTGAGGCCATCGACGCCGCTGGGAACGACGTGAAAGTTCGGGCTGTTGCTCAGCGTGACGCGATACAGCGTGAGGTTCTTCGCATAGTTGAAGACCATCAGGCGGAAGTTCGACTGCGATCCGACGCCCGTCGTGCCGTTGTCGACCATGTTGCCGAGATAGGCCAGATCCCACCACGTCATGTTGCGCGCCGGCGATTTCGAATCGACCAGCGTGCCGCCGTTGTCGCAAGGCGTACCGTCAGCCGCTACGGTGCCGGTCTTATACGCGGCATACGTGTTCGAGCAGGTCAGGTCGACCTTCATCAGCGGGTACTTGGCATTCGACGTGACGATTTCTGCGTAGCCTCGGCCATCGATCCGCCCATCGCCAACAACGGCGGCGTTCACGATATTCGTGCCGGTGATCAGCGCCGTGCAGTTGCTGGAGCTCCCAGCCTTTGTCGCGCTGACGGCCGTGTTGCCGCAGTACGGCCCTGCCGCGTTGGGCGAATACGCCATGACGTCGCGCGACGCATACAGCGTGACGCCCTTGTCGATCCACAACGTCACCCCCGAGGGCAATGTCAGCGGGCCGCTGATGAACGCGTTGCCCGGACCGCTCGGGTTCACAACAAGACGCACGGCAAACTTGGACGCGCGGTACTGCGATTTCGCAAGCTCTTCGCCAGTCGCACCGGCGATGTTGACGTTGGGAACTGCAGCCGCCGTCTGTGCAGCCGTGGCAGTCGCATCCGCCGCGGCGATGGTTGCACCGACTTCCGCGTCGACCGACGCACCGCACGCATCGAGCGCGGCCTGGATGCGTGCCTGGTCTGGGTTCGCCTTCGCCGTCGTCACTGCAACACCCACGCCAACTGTCGAGGGATCAGCCTCCGGCGGCAGCGCACCGTCCGGCCGGCTCACGAGTGAATTGCTCGCCTGCAGCGTCGCGCAGACCTGCGCATCGGTCGGCAGCGTTGGCTCGGGCGGCAGGTTCGCATCGGTGGTTGCCGTGCCGACCTGGAAGACGGCGGCTGCGGGGCTGCCGGTGCCGGCGCCCGATGTGTTCGACGATGTCGCATCGCCGCCGCCGCATGCCGCCAGCCCGATTGCCGTTGCAACCAGCATCGCTATCAAGCCAGCCGATTGTCGGCGCCGCTTTTTCATTGTCTGCAATGCACTCACGAAGATCTCCTCATTGTTTTTGTGGCCGCCAATCTGGTCGACACACGCCTTTTTGATATATCAGAATCTATTTATTGATATATCAATGGTCAAGGCAGGGTTTTCCCGCGCGTTGCCGTGGCAAGTGCGAAACCCCTTAGAGAAGATCGTTGGAGTTGGGCGGGCTTAACGCCTGCAGAGAGGCAATCTGCCCGCCCGAAAGGCGTAGCTCAGGCTTTGATGAGATCCAGCGGCGCAAACCGGCCCGCCAGCACCGATTGGGAATCCATCCCCCACCAGCGCTCCAGCACCGTGGCGTAAAGCGAGCGGAAATCGACCGACGGGTCGAGATCGCCGCCGCCGTCCAGGCGTTCCAGCACCGGCCCCTGCCCGGCCAGCCCGCCCTTTACGCGGCCACCGGCCACGAAATGCGCAGCAGCCGTGCCGTGATCCGTACCGTTGTTCAGGTTCTCACGCGGGCGGCGGCCGAACTCGGAATACGTGACGATCAGCGTGTCGTTCCAGCGGCCCAGCTCCGTCAACGCGTTCTTGAGCGAAGCCATGCCCTCACCCAACTGGCGCAGCAAGTTCGCCTGCGTGCCCTGCTGATTGGTATGCGTATCGAAGCTGCCGAGCGACAGGCACACCACGGCAACATCCGCACCGCCATGGCCTGGCGCCGCCACCACCTGCATCGCCGCCTTGATCGAGTTGCCGAACCCGCCGTCGGGAAAGTGCGTCTGGAACACAAACTTGCCGGACTTTGGACGTAGCCCGTCGGCGGCTTTGACAATGTCCGCCTCGACCTTGAGCACGTGCGCGAGCGTGGCGTTGCCCATCGCGTGGGAAGGCATCGCGAGCTTGGCTTCGTTGAGGAACGCATCGGGATTGGCCAGCGCGACGGCACGTGCGCCGCCGTCGAGGGGGCCAAGATCCGCGCTGCCGATGATCACGCCATCGGCGCCAAACGATGACGGCACGGGCCGCGCGGCAAACGCACGCGTCAACCAGCCTTCGCGCAGGTATTGATCGGAGCGCGAGGCGGTGTCCCAGATCTCGATCGAGCGGAAATGCGAGAGATTCGGCTGCGGATACGACAGCCCCTGCACCACCGACAATTCACCCGCCTGCCACAGCGGCATCATCGCCTGCAAAGACGGATGCAGGCCGTAGCGGTCGTCCAGCTGCAGCACCTGCTCCCGCTTGATGGCGATACGCGGGCGTAGCGCGTAGTACTGCGCGCTCGTGTACGGCACCACGGTGTTCAGCCCGTCGTTGCCTCCCTTGAGTTCAATGAGGATGAGCAGGTTGCCGTAGCCCTTGCGCTTGTCCTGCCCTTGCGCAAAGACAATCCCCGGGACTGCGCCACCCATGCCGAGCATGGCGCCCGCCTTCAGAAAATCGCGACGTTCCATGATGTGTGCTCCTGCAGCGATGGCGTTATTTCAACTGGTAAGCCGGGTCCATCATCAGCGTGCGCAGGTATGCCGTACCGGCCAGCTTGACGGGAATGGGCGCGGTCGGCTCGATCGGCAACACCGCGCGCTGGATTGAGATGCGCGGTGCAAGTTGCGGCGGCTCATCTCCGTCCGCACCGAACTGCGCGAGCCACTTGGCCGAGTTGAACGACACCATCGTCTGCGACTGCGCCAGCTTGAAGCGGCCTTCCTGCCCCATGCCCTTGAGCGCCTGGCCCAGGCCCTGCACGGTGCCGCCCTGCTTCAGGTCTTCGCGCATGGCCGCCACCATCAGGCCGGGCTTCTGCTGTTGCGCCTGTTGCTTGGCCGGGGGCGCCTTCATCTCCGTCGAGCGGAACAGTTGATCAAGAAACTGCTTGCGCCCCAACAGCGTGGTCGAGTTGATCCAAGCATCGCCGCCGGGCCAGCCCTTCACGTTGGGCGGTGCCAGCAGGTTCTGCCCGAGCTGCGCGGACTTGATCGCGAACGGCGTCGGGTCGGTGTACTGCACGTTGAACTGCTTGAGCGTGCCGACGATCATCTCCACCGGAGACTTCACCAGCGTCGCGTGCGATTGCGGCGCCCAAAACGCCGGCGTCAAGAACAGTTCCCGCAACGCCACCTTGATGTCGTAGCCGCTTGCCCGGAACGCATCGGCCACGCGCTGCGCCTGTGCCGCATCCACGTCCGGCGAAACGAACTCATGCCACAGTTTGGTGACGATGAAGTTGGCCGTCTCGGGGCGAGACAGCAGGATGTCGAGCATCTGGTCGCCGTCGTAATCGCCGCTCTGGCCAAACACCGTCTTCACGCCCGTGTCGTGAATCTGCGGCCGCCAGACGTAGGCGAAATCGTGCTCGCGGTCGATGCTCCAGCCCGTATAGGTGCGCGCGGCTTCCTTGATGTCCTGCTCGGTGTAATGGCCCTCGCCCAACGTGAACAGCTCCATCACCTCACGCGCGAAGTTCTCGTTCGGCTTGCCCTTGCGGCTTTCGGCCCCGTCCAGGTAAATCAACATCGCCGGGTCTTTGCCGATGGCGTGCAGCATCGTGCCGAAGTTGCCCACGGCGTTCTGGCGCAGCAGCACGTTTTGCCGATACATCAACTGCGCGAACGGCACCTTCTGCGAACTGGAAACGAAGTGGTTGTGCCAGAACAGCGTCATGCGCTCGGTCAGCGGTGACGGCGTCTTGATCATCTCGCCCATCCACCACGCGCGCAGTTCCAGCTCGTGCGCGGCGTTCTTCTGGCGTGCCGCCTTGCGGGCGTCTTCGTCCGGCAGCTTGTTGTACGGGATGATCGGATCGTTCACCCAAGCTGGCGGCGTCTGTGTGGCAACGGTGCCCGTTTGAGCAAGAACGCGGTCGACAGCTTCGCGGTGCGTGAGCCCAGCGTAGGCATCGAGTTCACTCTCGGAAGGCGCAAAGCCGATGCGGGTGAGGAAATAGCGCGCATCGTCGCGGTCCAGGCGCTGCTCATCGGCGGCGGACGCCTTGGCTTGCGTGGTATGGCGATGCGGCTTGTCCTGCGTTGCCGCATGCGCAGTCTGCAGTGAAAGCGCGCCGGCGGTTGCCAGCGCCAAGAAGATCGTGGTGCTACGGATTCGCATGTCGGTCCCCCGAAACGACCCTACTGCCTCGCCGGGACAGCGACTCGCGCGCTTTTCCTCGGCCCTTACCTAGCCGCCACGGTGGTAGATATCCCGCGTGACGTCATAGATGTTCTGACGCAATTGCTTGCGTTCCTCGGGAGACAGCTTGCGTTGCGGAGCCCCACGATCGGCATTCTCTCCACGGCGGTTTTCCATCGCAGCGGCGCGGCGGCTACGTTCCTCGCCCCCGCGGCCGCGCGCCGGACCCTGTCCACCCTTCTTATCAGGCGCGCCGGCGTGCATCGCATGCCCGCCGCCGAAGAAGCCGCCGAATCCGCCAAAGCCACCGCGTTCACCACGCGCGTGCGCCTGCGATCCGGCCGCACAGAGGGCAAGAACACAGGTCAACAGCGCCGCGCGCCGCCGAGACATCACCGAGCGTTTCGAAAAAGGAAGTTGAGAAGCCACGTCTTTGTTGCTGGAAACCGATGCGCCATGCATCATTGCGCGACAATCGATAACAGGCAACCGCATTGCACGCCAGTCCCCTCCGCGGGGGTCGACAGACCCCAGACCGTTGCGAGGAACTGCCTGAGCAGTGTAGCTGCGCGTCCTACAGACTGTTCGCGTGACTCGGTAAATAATGTAACCGTCTGTTTCAATTGGGCTTTTCTTGCCTTCTGTTGTCCATTGGGCCCATGTTTTTGTCGTTACCATTAGCGCCATGGAAAATTCCGGTCAAAAGATTCTCGTCGTCGACGACGACCCCCGCCTGCGCGATCTGCTGCGCCGTTACCTCGGGGAACAGGGCTTCACCGTGCTGGTGGCAGAAAACGCCACGGCCATGAACAAACTCTGGCTGCGCGAGCGCTTCGATCTGCTCGTGCTCGACCTGATGATGCCTGGTGAAGACGGCCTGTCGATCTGCCGTCGCCTGCGCGGCGCAAACGATCAGACGCCGATCATCATGCTCACCGCCAAGGGCGAAGACGTAGACCGCATTGTCGGCCTCGAAATGGGCGCGGACGATTACCTGCCCAAGCCATTCAACCCCCGTGAGCTGATCGCGCGCATCCACGCCGTGTTGCGCCGCCGCGGGCCGGCCGAAATTCCCGGTGCGCCGTCTGAGACCCCGGAAACCTTCGCGTTTGGCGATTTCGTGCTCAATCTGGCCACGCGCACGCTCAAGAAAAACGACGAAGAGATCACCCTCACAACGGGTGAATTCTCCGTGCTGAAGGTGTTTGCACGCCATCCGCGCCAACCCCTATCGCGCGAAAAGCTGATGGAAATGGCGCGCGGCCGTGAATACGAAGTGTTCGACCGCAGCCTGGACGTGCAGATTTCGCGCCTGCGCAAGCTGATCGAACCGGACGCCAGCAACCCCCGCTTCATCCAAACCGTGTGGGGCCTGGGCTACGTGTTCATTCCCGACGGCGCCAAGTAAGCATCCGAGCAACCCTTCTTTTCCGCATCCGACTTGCGCATTCCGCGTCCGGCCGCGTTGCGGCGTCTGCTGATCAGTGTGTTTGGTTCGCTGTTCTGGCGAACCTTCATGCTGATCGCATTGCTCATCGCGATCTCTCTGGGCGTGTGGTTCCAGAGCTTCCGTATTTTCGAGCGCGAACCGCGCGCGCAGCAGATCGCCATGCAGGTGGTCAGCGTGGTCAAGCTCACGCGGGCCGCGCTGCTGTATTCCGATCCGTCGCGACGCCGCTTCCTGCTGCTCGATCTCGTGCAGAACGAGGGTATCAAGGTCTACCCGCGCGAGAAGGAAGACGAATACCGCGAGCCGCACACCAACCCGTATCTGACACAGCTCGTCCAACAGGAAATCCGCAACCGGCTCGGCGCCGACGCGGTAATCGCCACGGCCGTCAATGACATCCCGGGCGTGTGGGTGAGCTTCCAGATCGAGGGCGACGACTACTGGGTTGCCATCAGCCCGGACCGTTTTGAGCACGTGCCTGGGTTGCAATGGCTGTGGTGGTCGATGGCGGCGCTGGTGCTGTCGGTGCTTGGCGCAGCGTTCATTACGTCACGCGTGAATCAGCCGCTCAAGCGCCTGGCCGATACGGCGCGCGCCATCAGTGCGGGAGATGATCCTAAGGCGCTGCCCGAAGGCGGCGGCACCGAAGTGGCGCAGGCGAATCACAGCTTCAACCAGATGGTGCGCGACCTCAAACAGCTTGAGGCCGATCGCGCCGTCATGCTGGCCGGCATCTCCCACGACCTGCGCACGCCGCTTACGCGCCTGCGCCTGGAAACGGAGATGAGCCCCGTCGACGAGCAAACGCGCGAACTGATGGTGGCCGACATCGAACAGATGGACGCGATCATCGGCCAGTTCCTGGACTACGCGCGCCCCAGCGGCGAGATGCTCGAAGACGTGGACCTGACCGAACTCGTGCGCGACACGGCGCCCGTCTACTCCGCACACGACGATATCGACCTGACGCTCAAGCTCGCGCCCGAGGCCATCGCCCGCTGCAACCGCATGGAAACGCAGCGCATTCTCGACAACCTGATCGAAAACGCACGACGCTACGGTAAGACCCCGGGCACGAACCGCGCGGAGATCACCGTCAGCACCTTCCTGCAAGGCAACGAAGTTGTATTGTGCGTGGCCGATCGCGGTGCGGGTGTGCCGACCGATCAGCTTGCGTTGCTCACGCGGCCGTTCTACCGCCTTGAATCGGCACGCAGCGAAGCCAAGGGCGCCGGGTTGGGCATGTCGATCGTCAATCGCATCTTGCAGCGCAGCGGCGGCCGCCTCCTTCTTGAGAACCGCACGCCGCCTGAGACGGGGCTGCTCGTGAGCGCGTGTTACGCGCGCGTCTGATCCGGCACACGGCCTCGATCTCCTCGGGCATATCCCCTGCTTCCCACCGCTGTCATGCGCCGCCGATAAGGTGCGGCGGCAGGCGGCACTATGGCCGGCGTTGAGAATATCAATTGGCCGGCTTCGAGTTCATCGCCAATACTCCAGCCGCCAGGCTGCACGCCTGCGCGTTCTTCGTCTCCGTCCGATTCCCCCGTCGGACCCGGGCGGCCGGTGAGCGTGTGTCTGCAAGTCCCCGTCTGGGTTCCGTACCCATTGCCACACAACTCCAGGAGAAGCTCATGAAGACCATTGGTGACAAGCTCGAACCGTTCAAGGTCGTCGGCGTCAAGCCCGGGTTCAACAATCACGAGGAGAACGGCCAGTCGGCGTTTGAAGACATCACCGAGACCTCGTTCCCAGGCAAATGGAAAGTCATCTTCTTCTATCCGAAGGACTTCACCTTTGTCTGCCCCACCGAAATCGTTGCCTTCGCCAAACTGAACGACGACTTTGCCGATCGAGACACCATCGTGCTCGGCGGTTCGACCGACAATGAATTCGTCAAGCTTGCATGGCGCCGCGAGCACAAAGACTTGAACAAGCTGAATCAGTGGTCGTTTGCGGATTCGACCGGCGCGCTGGTCGACCAGCTTGGCGTACGCGAGCACGAAGCCGGCGTTGCGTTGCGTGCCACCTTCATCGTCGACCCGGACAACGTGATCCAGCATGTGTCGGTCAACAACCTGAACGTGGGGCGCAATCCTGACGAAGTGCTGCGCATTCTCGACGGTCTGCAGACGGACGAGCTGTGCCCGTGTAACCGCGCGGTTGGCGGCGCGACGCTGTAACGGCCACGCAACGCCCTCCGAAGCCGAAGCCCGCCCTTGCGCGGGCTTTATTTTTTCGCTGCCGCTGATAGGAGAAATCGATGGAATTTCCGCAGACAATCAAGGGCCGGATTCCCGACTACGCCAAAGACATCCGCCTGAACCTGGACAGCACAATCGCGCGCTCGTCGCTAGAGGGCAATGATGCGATCGGCGTCGCACTGGCGGCCGCTTTCGCCACGAAGAGCAAAGTGCTGACCGATGCCATCCGCAATGCCGGGGTGCTGTCGCCCGAGGAAGTGAATGGCGCGCTGACCGCCGCCGCCCTAATGGGCATGAACACCGTCTGGTATCCGTACGTCGAGATGGCCGACGACTCCGACCTTGCGCAGCAGAAGGCGGAATTGCGCATGAACGCCTACGCCAACAACGGCGGCGTCGACAAGCGCCGGTTCGAGATGTATGCCCTGGCCGCTTCCATCATCGGGAAGTGTCATTTCTGCATTAAATCGCATTACGAATTGCTGAAGAATCACCAGGGGATGAGCGCGCAGCAGTTGCGGGATGTTGGTCGCATCGCGGCCGTGATCAACGCAGCGGCGCAGGTCATCGCGGCCGAATAGCTACGCCGATTCCGCAAACGAAAACGGCAGCCCGGATCGCTCCGGTGCTGCCGTTTGCCTTGGCGCGATGACAATGCGAGCTCAGTCAGTCCTGATCGGCGGCCTCTGCTCGATAGATCAGCACCACGGCCTGCGCGACGATGCCTTCCTCCTTGCCTTCAAAGCCGAGCTTCTCGTTGGTCTTGGCCTTGACGTTGCACCGCTCGGGCGCGATGCCCAGGTCCTCTGCGAGGTTGGCAACCATGCCGGGCACGTGTGGCGCGAGTTTCGGCTTCTGCGCAATGACGGTTGCGTCGACATTGCCGACCGCATAGCCCGCCTTGTGCACGCGGCGCACAGCTTCGCGCAGCAGCACACGGCTGTCGGCGCCGGCAAACGCCGGATCCGTGTCGGGAAAATGCCGGCCGATGTCACCCAGGCCGGCGGCGCCGAACAGCGCGTCGGTAATCGCATGCAGCAGCGCGTCAGCATCGGAGTGGCCGAGCAGGCCGCGCGTGTGCGGAATCTCCACGCCGCCCAAGATCAGCTTGCGGCCCTCCACCAGCGCGTGCACGTCGTAGCCCTGGCCAATGCGGATATCCATCCAGTTCATGCTTGCGGTGCCTCGTTGGGTTGTGCGTTCTGCGCGAGGATGGCCTCGGCGAGCGCAAAATCGTCGGGATACGTCACTTTGAAGTTGCGCAGCGCACCAGGAACAAGCAGCGGCGGATGGCCAGCGGCTTCAATCGCGCTGGCTTCGTCGGTGACGATGCGATGCTGCAACAGCGCTTCCCGCAAGGCGCGCTCCAGCAGGCCAAGCGGAAACATCTGCGGCGTCTGCGCTTGCCACAAGCCATCGCGCGGCACGGTCGCGCCGATGTGCTGGGCTGCATCGGCACGTTTGAGCGTGTCAGCCACGGGCAGTGCAAGGATGCCCCCCGCAGCTTGCGTGCCTTCGGCCTCTACAGCCGCAACCAAACGTGCAATCAGGGCGGGCGTCAAGCCAGGGCGCGCCGCGTCGTGCACGAGCACCCAATCGTCATCGTGCGCACCCAGACCACGCAACGCCGCCAACCCGTGGGCGACGGATGCGTGGCGCGAATCGCCACCGCAATCGACTTCGACCAGCTTGGGCGCGCCGAAACCGCCGTCGGGAAAGCGCTGCACGAGCGGCTGTGCGCCGGGCGTCGTCACCACAAGCACGGCATCGATTTCGGGGCTGGCCAGGAACGCCTGCGCCGTGTGCCACAGCATCGGCCGCCCGGCGATCACCTGATATTGCTTAGGCAGATCGCCGCCGGCGCGCGAGCCGGTGCCGGCCGAGGGAATCAGCGCAAAACGGCGTCGGCCGGGGAGGGAAATCGACATGACAGGCGGGAATGTGAACGTGGGCGCGGCATTTGCGTGGTTTTGGTGCTCGTCAAGCGCGCGGCTGGCGCGGATTTTATAATAGCGGTCTGCGTCACGACACCCCGCCTGCAAATGCCGGCGGGGTGTCGTGCTTTGTCTTGCAGTCGTGCCCCACAGAACCTGACACCTCATGTCCGATTTTTCGCTCTCCGCCCTGCCCGCCGTCAAACCGGGCTCGCGCTTCGTCTTCAGCGGCCTGCAGGGCGCGGCAGACGCTCTGCTGCTTGCGCGCTACCTGGAGCAGCATCGCGCCGCCGTGCCGATGCTGGCGGTGGTCTGCGCCAATGCCGTCGATGCCCAGCGTCTGGCGGAAGAGCTGCGCTGGTTTGCCCCGCAGGCGCGCGTGAAGCTGCTGCCGGACTGGGAAACGCTGCCGTACGACAATTTCTCGCCGCACCAGGATTTAATCTCCGAGCGGCTGGCGACGCTGCATGACCTGCAGAACGGTGCGTGCGACATTCTGCTCGTGCCGGCCTCCACGGCGCTGCAACGCGTGGCGCCGCCATCGTTCCTGGCCGCCTACACGTTCTTCTTCAAGAAGGGCGAAAAGCTGGACGAGGCCGCGCTGAAAGCGCAATTCACGCTGGCCGGCTACGAGCACGTCAGCGCCGTGATGCGCCCGGGCGAATATTCCGTGCGCGGCGGCCTGATCGACTTGTTCCCGATGGGCTCGCCGTTGCCATATCGGCTCGACCTGTTTGGCGATGAAATCGAGACCATTCGCTCGTTCGACCCCGACACGCAGCGCAGCCTCTACCCGGTGAATGAAGTCCGCCTGCTGCCGGGCCGCGAATTTCCGATGGACGAGGCCTCGCGCACCGCCTTCCGCGGACGCTGGCGCGAGGTGTTCGAAGGCGACCCGACGCGCTCGCCCATCTACAAGGACATCGGCAACGGCGTGCCCAGCGCCGGCATCGAGTATTACCTGCCGCTGTTCTTCGAAGAAACCGCGACGCTGTTCGACTACCTGCCGGGCGCCACGCATCTCGCTTTCGTGGGCGACATCGAAGGCGCGGTGCGCCGCTTCTGGGCCGACACCACGCAGCGCTACAACTTCATGCGCCACGATCGCGAACGGCCGCTGCTGCAGCCGTCGGCGCTGTATCTGGATGAAGAGGCGTTCTTCGTCGCTGCCAAGCCGCACGCTCGCCTGGTGTTGCGCGCCGAGCCCGGCGATGCACCGCTTTCGCTGCCGTTGCCGAACGTTGCCGTCAACCGCCGCGCAGAAGACCCGCTGGTCAATCTCGAATCGTTCCTGATGCGCAGCAATTGCCGCGTGATGATCTGCGCGGAATCCGCAGGCCGCCGCGAAACGCTCGCGCAAATGCTTGCCGCCAGCGGCCTGCACCCCGAAGGCGTAGCAGACTTCGCCGACTTGCTGAGCGGCGATGCCAAGTTCGTGCTGGGCGTGGCCCCGCTGTACCAGGGTTTCATCCTCGGCGACGAACGCATCGCGCTCATCACCGAGACCGAGCTGTACGCGCAAACCGTGCGCCGCGCCGGTCGCCGCAAGCAGGAACAGGCCACCGCCGTCGATTCGATGGTGCGCGATCTGGCTGAGTTGAAGATCGGCGATCCGGTGGTGCACAGCGAACACGGCATCGGCCGCTATCAGGGGCTGGTGTCCATCGACATGGGCAACGGCGAGGAAGAATTCCTGCACCTCGACTACGACAAGGGCAGCAAGCTCTATGTGCCGGTGCATCAGTTGCACGTGATCTCGCGCTACTCGGGCGCCGATCCGGAAACCGCGCCGCTGCATTCGCTCGGCTCCGGCCAGTGGGAAAAGGCCAAGCGCAAGGCGGCGCAGCAGATTCGCGATACGGCCGCCGAACTGCTGAACCTGTACGCGCGACGTGCGTTGCGCCAGGGCTTCGCCTTCCCGCTCACGCCCGAGGATTACGCCACCTTTGCCGAGAGCTTCGGCTTTGACGAAACGCCCGATCAGGCCGCCGCCATCGCCGCCGTGATCGCCGACATGACGTCGGGCAAGCCGATGGATCGCCTCGTCTGCGGTGACGTCGGCTTCGGCAAGACGGAAGTCGCGCTGCGTGCCGCGTTTGTTGCGGTGATGGGCGGCAAGCAGGTTGCCATCCTTGCGCCGACCACGCTGCTGGCCGAACAGCACTACCAGACGCTGGTCGACCGCTTTGCCGACTGGCCGGTGCGCATTGCCGAGATTTCGCGTTTCAAGAACAAGAAAGAGATCGATAGCGCGATCGAAGCCATCAACGCCGGCACCATCGATATCGTGATCGGCACGCACAAGCTGCTCTCGCCGGATGTGAAGTTCAACCGGCTGGGGCTCGTCATCATCGACGAGGAACACCGCTTTGGCGTGCGCCAGAAAGAAGCGCTCAAAACATTACGCGCCGAGGTAGACGTGCTCACGCTAACGGCCACGCCGATCCCGCGCACGCTGGGCATGGCGCTGGAAGGCCTGCGCGATTTCTCGGTGATCGCCACTGCGCCGCAGAAGCGGCTGGCCATCAAGACGTTCCTGCGCCGCGAGGAAGACGGCGTGCTGCGCGAAGCCATCCTGCGCGAGTTGAAACGCGGCGGCCAGGTCTATTTCCTGCACAACGAAGTCGAGACCATCGAGAACAAGCGCGCCAAACTGGAAGAGCTGATTCCGGAAGCGCGCGTGGTGGTCGCCCACGGCCAGATGCACGAGCGCGAACTGGAGCGCGTGATGCGCGATTTCGTGGCCCAGCGCGCCAACATCCTGCTGTGCACGACGATCATCGAAACTGGCATTGACGTGCCGACCGCCAACACGATCCTGATCCATCGCGCAGACAAGTTCGGCCTGGCGCAGTTGCACCAGTTGCGTGGCCGCGTCGGGCGCTCGCACCACCAGGCGTATGCGTATTTGCTGGTGCACGATGTGGATGGCCTGACCAAGCAGGCACAACGCCGTCTTGAAGCCATTCAGCAGATGGAAGAACTCGGCGCGGGCTTCTACCTGGCGATGCACGATCTGGAAATCCGTGGCGCCGGCGAGGTGCTGGGCGACAAGCAATCGGGCGAAATTTCCGAGATCGGCTTCCAGCTCTACACCGACATGCTCAACCAGGCGGTGAAGTCGCTCAAGGCCGGCAAGGAACCCGATTTGATGGCGCCGCTTGCGGCCACAACCGAAATCAACCTTGGCACGCCCGCCCTACTGCCCCAGGACTACTGCGGCGATGTGCAGGAGCGCCTCTCGCTGTACAAGCGTCTGGCCAACTGCGAAAGCGGCGAGACCATCGACAACATTCAGGAAGAGCTGATCGATCGTTTCGGCAAGCTGCCGCCGCAGGCGCAGTCGCTCATCGAAACGCACCGGCTGCGCATTGCGGCCGCGCCGCTGGGTATCCGCAAGATCGACACGGGCACGAACGCCGTCACGCTGCAGTTCATACCGAACCCGCCTGTCGATGCCTTCAAGATCATCGATCTCGTGCAGAAGAACCGGCAGATCAAGCTGGCGGGGCAAGATCGTCTGCGTATCGAAAACATTCCGGCCGAATTCGGCGCGCTGGCGCAGACCATTCGCCACGCCATGCGGCAATTGACGTGATCCGGTAGGATCGGCCGATCAGAACAAGGACACCACCATGAGCACCGCCCCCACACCGTTCTCCACCCTCGACTGGACGAACAAGCTCGTCAGCATCGACACCACCAGCCGCGGCTCCAACCTGGCATTGATCGAAACCGTGCGCGACTACCTGCGCGGCGTCGGTCTCGAATCGCATCTGTCGCACAACGACGATGGCAACAAGGCCAACCTGTTTGCCACGATTCCGGCAGCGGACGGTGGCGTGCAAGGCGGCATCGTGCTGTCGGGCCACACCGATGTGGTGCCCGTGGATGGCCAGAAATGGGACAGCAACCCGTTTGCGCCGGAAGTGCGCGACGGCAAGCTCTACGGACGCGGCACATGCGACATGAAGGGCTTCATCGCTTCGTCGCTGGCGCTGGTGCCGTCGCTGCTGCAGGCAAGGTTGCGCGAGCCTGTGCACCTTGCGCTGTCGTACGACGAGGAAGTCGGCTGCGTGGGCGCTCCGCGCATGATCGAAGACCTGATCGCCCGCGGCATCAAGCCGGCCGGCTGCATCGTCGGCGAGCCCACCGCCATGCGCCCGATCGTCGCGCACAAGGGCATCAACGCCTACCGCTGCCGCGTGCACGGCCGCGCTGCGCATTCATCGCTCACGCCGCAGGGCGTCAACGCCATCGAATACGCCGCGCGCATCATCTGTTTCGTGCGCGACCTGGCCGATGAATTCCGCGCCAAGGGCCCGTTCGACGATGCATTTGACGTGCCGTTCACCACGGCATCGACCGGCCTCATCAACGGCGGTATCGCGCTGAACACGATCCCCGCGCTGTGCGAGCTGGTATTTGAGTTCCGCAACCTGCCGGGCGTGGATGCGCCGGCCATCCGCGCGCGCGTCGAGCACTACGTGCGCGAAACCATCGAGCCCGCCATGCAGCGCGAGCACCCGGATGCCCGCATCGAACTCGACGAGATTGCCGCCGCGCCCTCTCTGGACGCATCCGAGCAAGCCGCCATTACGCAGCTTGTGCGTGTGCTGACTGAAGACAACGACAAACGCAAGGTCGCCTATGGCACTGAAGCCGGTCTCTTCCAGCGCGCCGGCATTCCTGCCGTGCTGTGCGGCCCGGGCAACATCGAACAGGCGCACAAGGCCAACGAATACGTCGAACTCGCTCAGCTCGACGCGTGCGACCGCTTCCTCGCCAAGGTGGCGCGCAGCCTGATGGTCGAAACGGCGTCCGCCTAACGCTTACACTGCAACGCCTCACCTTTTGGTGGGGCGCAATCCGCCAGGGGCGTTCGCTACAATAGCGGGCTTCCCCGGCGCCGAACTGCCCGCTCCCCGCTCCTGCCACTCCATGCCCGTCATTCTGCAAAGCCTGTCGCCGCTGTCCACCGGCGACATTGAATCCATCCGCAGCCTGTTTGGCAGCGCCGCTTACGAGATGCGCGCGCCCAATGTCGCCGCCATCGAATGGGTGCACGAACTGCCCAGCGAATTGCGCGTCCAGCTTGATGCCATCTGCGCCAACCTGAAGATGGACTACGCGTGGATTCCCGACGAATGGACGTTCGGCGACTTTCGCGTGCTGGCGATGGACATGGATTCCACGCTCATCACGATCGAGTGCATCGACGAGATTGCGGATTTCTGCGGGCTCAAGCCGCAGGTGGCGGCCATCACCGAAGCGTCGATGCGGGGTGAGATCAAGGATTTCAACGAGAGCCTGACGCGCCGCGTCGAACTGCTCAAGGGCCTGGATGCGAGCGTGCTGGAGCGCGTCTATGCCGAGCGCCTGCAGCTCTCCCCGGGTGCCGAAAAGATGCTCAAGGCTGTGCAAGCGCTGGGCATCCGCACGCTGCTGGTATCCGGCGGCTTCGAATTCTTCACCTCACGCCTGCAGGAGCGCCTGGGCCTTGACCGCACGCGCGCCAACACGCTGGAGATCGTCGACGGCAAGCTCACCGGCCGCGTGCTCGGCGAGATCGTCAATGCGGATGTGAAGGCGCAGACGCTCAAGGCGTTCTGCCAGGATCTGGGCGTATCGCCGCACAACGCCATCGCCATGGGCGACGGCTCGAACGATCTCAAGATGATGGGCGTGGCGGGCCTGTCGGTGGCGTTCCGCGCCAAGCCCATCGTGCAGGCACAGGCCGACGTGGCGTTCAACGTTGTCGGCCTGGATGGGTTGTTGAATCTGTTCCCGCAGCAGTAAGCCGCGATGGCGACTCGCCAACCTGCCCGCAGAAAACTCGCACCGGTGGTGCGAGAAACGGTGGATGCGCGGGATTACGCGGCCCTGCTCACCGAGGTCAGGGCGCGCATTCAGGCTGCGCAATATGCTGCCCTACGGGCGGTCAACAAAGAGCTGGTGGGCCTGTATTGGGACATCGGACAACTGATCGTGGCGCGGCAGCAAACCGACGGTTGGGGTAAAGCTGTCGTGCAGCAACTCGCTGCAGACCTGCAGGCGAGCTTTCCTGGCACGGGCGGTTTTTCAGCATCCAACCTGTGGCGGATGAAGGGATTCTTCGAGACCTACCGCGACGCAACAAAACTCGCACCGCTGGTGCGAGAAATCGGTTGGAGCCATAACCTGCTCATCCTTGAGCGCTGCAAAAACGCTCAAGAGCGTGAGTTTTACCTGCGCATGACGCGTAAATTCGGTTGGTCAAAGAGTGTTCTGGCCCATCAGATCGATAACCAGAGCTACGAAAAATCACTCCTCGGCCAGACCAATTTCGACAAGGCGCTGACGCCAACCCTGCGCGCGCAAGCCAAGCTGGCGGTAAAAGACGAATACGCCTTTGATTTTCTCGAGCTCGGCGATCAGCATAGCGAACGGGAGCTGGAGCGCGCGCTAATCACCCGCATCGAAGATTTCCTGCGAGCGATGGGCGGAATGTTTGCCTTCCTGGGAAGCCAATACCGGCTCGAAGTAGATGGCGACGAGTATTTCATCGACCTGTTGCTTTTCCACCGCCGCTTGCGCTCGCTGGTCGCCATCGAACTGAAGATCGGCAAGTTTGAACCCGAGTTCGTCGGCAAGATGCAGTTCTACCTCGCAGCCCTCGACGAACGGGTTCGCCAGGAGGACGAGAACCCGTCGATCGGCATCATCCTGTGCAAGGAAAAGAAGCGCACCATCGTCGAATACGCACTGCGCGATGCAAGAAAACCGATTGGCGTCGCGACTTACGCCATCACCAAGAGCTTGCCGAAGGAGTTGCAGGACCAGTTGCCTTCACCCGAAACCATTGCGCGCCTGCTTGAAACCCTGTAGCCGCGGCCATTAAAAACGGGGTGACACGATCGAATCGCACACCCCGCCATCGCCGTCCTCCGAAGCTTGAAAGGTCAAGCCCGCAGGTGCGTCTCCATCGCCTGCTTCAAATCCGCAATCAAATCACGCGGATCTTCCAGCCCGATATACAGCCGCACGAAACCGCCCGCGTTCTCCCAATCGGCCGGTGGCCAGGCGGTCGCCGTGCGCATCGACGGGATGTTGTACGGCAGCGCCAGGCTGTGCGCGCCGCCCCACGAAAAGCCGATCGCAAAGTAGCGCAGGCCTTCGATAAATGCATCGATCTGCGCCTGCGAATAGCGTTCGTGCAACACGATCGAGAACAATCCGCTCGCGCCGGTAAAGTCGCGCTTCCAGTTTTCGTGGCCCGGACAATCGGGCAGCGCCGGATGAAGCACGCGCACGACTTCGGGGCGGTCAGCCAGCCATTCGGCCACTTCGCGGGCGTGCGCGTCGTGCGCAGCCAGACGCGTCGGCAGGCTCGGCAGGCCGCGCAGCACGAAGTAGCAGTCGTCCGCAGACACGCCCCAGCCCATGCGCATGCGCGTGGCCAGCAGTTTATGGTGCAGCGCTTCGTCGTTGGTGATGGCGGCGCCCATGAGCACATCGCTGCCACCCGACTGGTACTTGGTCAACGCCTGCACGGAGATGTCGATGCCGTGTTCAAACGGCTGGTAGTACACGCCGCCGCTCCAGGTGTTGTCGATGGCGGTGACGGCGCCGGCCTTGCGCGCCACCTCCGCGATGGCCGTGCAGTCGGGCACTTCCATCGTCACGGAGCCCGGCGCTTCGAGCCACACGAGCTTGGTGTTGTGACGCATCAGGTCGGCAATGCCGGCGCCGATCATCGGGTCGTAGTAGCGCACGGTGATACCAAACTGGCGCGCCATCCATTCGCCGTGGTCACGGTTTGGGCCGTAGGCGTTGTCCGGGATCAGCACATCGTCGCCGGATTTGATCAGCGAGAAGTACACCAGCGAAATCGCCGCCAGCCCCGATGGGAGAAGCAGCGCGTGCGAGCCGCCTTCGATCTGCGCCAGCGCTTGGCACAGTGTGTCGGAGGTCGGTGTGGCATGCAGGCCGTAGCGCCAGTGCACCACGCTACCGCTGCCGAAGGCGCGCATGTCGGCGAGGTCCTTGAACACCACCGTCGACGCACGATGCGTGGCATGCGAGAACGCCGTGAAGCCCGGCGGGATATGCAAGTCCGGATGGACAGCCTGGGTCGCGGGAAACATCGGCGGGAGCTTGGTGTCGTCGTTCACGTGGTTTCCTGTTTGATGGCGTATGAGCAATTTCCTGCTGCTTACCAGTACGCGCTTGATCGCGTCGGATTGCTGGACGGTGGCGCAATCTGACCCGGTGCGGCGGGAACCAGCGGCGTCATTGGCGTTGCGGGCACTGCGGCATTGCTGTTGGCTGTGGCATCGTACGGCGGAATCACCACCACCGCGACGGGCCGCAGCACAAAGGGCAACGTGTGGCCGTCGTGGGCCACGTCCGTCCACGTGCCGCGCACAATGCCGTGACCGTCGATGGCGCCTTCCCAGGTACCCGTGACGTGCGTGCCGTCATCAGACTCCTCCATGAGAAAACCGCCGTTTTCATATTCGCCGGTCACCAGGCGCACGCCGGCCGCGTTGCCCGCAACGTATTCGCCGTGGACGCTGTCGATTTCACCGGTCTTGCGGCCAAGGCGCATGCGGATCGGCATGTCGCCGATCACGCCGGTATAGACGGGATATTTCGCGTAGTCGGGCTGCGGTTGCAGCAAGCGGGGCGGCGCGGTCTGGGCGGCGACCCCGTTATCGCCCTTCCTGGCCTGAGCGCGACGCTTGTCGCCATCGGCAATGGCGCGGTTCAGGCCGAGGTCACCCGGCTGCACGTTGGCGCTGCCGGTCGACACGTCGTAGCCGTTGTTGGCGGCCGGCGTCTGCGCGGACACCGGCGCCACGCCCGCGGCCAGCATCAGCGCGAGCAGCGCGCCGACGGGCCGAATCAGACGTTCAATCGAGAAAATGCGTTCAGATGCGCTCGAACACCGCCGCAATGCCTTGTCCTCCACCAATACACATGGTCACCAGCGCGTAGCGACCACCGATGCGCTGCAGTTCGTGCAGCGCCTTGACCGTGATAAGCGCACCCGTTGCGCCGATCGGGTGGCCGAGCGAGATGCCCGAACCGTTCGGGTTGACCTTGGCTGGGTCGAGGCCGAGTTCTTTCGTCACCGCGCAGGCTTGGGCGGCAAATGCCTCGTTGGCTTCGATCACATCCAGATCATTGACCGACAGGCCTGCGCGCTCCAGCGCCTTGCGCGTAGCCGGCACGGGGCCGATACCCATGATCTTCGGATCCACGCCAGCGTGGCCGTACGACACCAGCCGCGCCAACGGCTTGAGGCCGCGCTTCTCCGCCTCCGAGCGCTCCATCAGCACCAGCGCGGCAGCCGCGTCATTCAGGCCCGAAGCGTTGCCTGCCGTGACCGTGCCGTTCTCTTTCGTGAAGACCGGCTTCAGCTTGGTCATGTCGTCGATGGTCGCGTCGTGGCGGACGTGCTCATCGGTATCGAACTGGATATCGCCCTTGCGCGACTTGATCGTCACCGGAACGATCTGGTCTTTGAAGTAGCCGGCCTGGATGGCGCGCGATGCACGCTGGTGGGATTCCAGCGCGGTCTGGTCTTGCTGCTCGCGGCTGATACCGAATTCGCGGGCGACGTTCTCCGCCGTCACTCCCATGTGCATAGCGTGGAACGGGTCATGCAGCGCGCCCAGCATCATGTCGACCATCTTGGCATCGCCCATGCGCGAACCCCAGCGGGCGGCGGGTGCAAGGTACGGCGCACGACTCATGCTTTCTGCACCGCCGGCAATGGCAACGTCGGCGTCGCCAAGCAGAACGGTTTGCGCGGCGCTCACCACGGCCTGCAGGCCCGAACCGCACAGGCGGTTGACGTTGAACGCAGGCGTTTCGGCCGACACACCGCCGTTCACAGCCGCCACGCGCGAGAGATACATGTCGCGCGGCTCGGTGTTGATCACGTGGCCAAACACCACATGGCCAACGTCTTCGCCCTTCACACTTGCGCGGGCCAGCGCCTCGCGCACGACAAGCGCGCCCAGTTCGCACGGCGCCACATCCTTCAGGCTGCCGCCAAACGTCCCGATTGCGGTACGAACGCCGCTGACCACCACCACTTCACGTGCCATTGCTGTCTCCTGTGCCATCGAAATTGGATGGCGGTCAGTATAAACGCACGACCGTTCGCAAATTTTAGGTACGACTACCTAAGGGCATCAGACCTCGCCCCACAGGTCGTGACCATCGGCGCCGGTAATCTTGACCGACACGAAATCGCCCGCCTTGTAGCGCTTGTATGGCTTCGACGGCGGCGCGATATAGACCAGGCCATCAATCTCCGGCGCATCCGCCGACGAACGGCCGATGCCGCCGTCCTGATTAACCTCATCCACGAGCACGCGCAGCGACTTGCCAACTTTGCGCTGGAGGCGGCGCGCAGACACGCGCTCGGCCACTTCCATGAAGCGCGCGCGGCGCTCCTCGCGCACCTCGTCGGGCAGCGCGCCCGGCAGGTCGTTGGCAGTGGCGCCTTCGACCGGCGAATACGCGAAGCAACCCACGCGGTCCAGCTCGGCCTCGGCAATGAAGTCGAGCAGCGTTTGGAACTCTTCTTCCGTTTCACCCGGGAAGCCAGCGATGAACGTGCTACGGATGGTCAACTCCGGGCAGATCTCGCGCCAGGCGCGGATGCGATCCAGCGTTTTCTCGGCGTTGGCCGGGCGCTTCATGCGCTTGAGCACGTCTGGGTGGGCGTGCTGCAGAGGCACGTCCAGATACGGAAGGACCTTGCCCTCTGCCATCAACGGCATCACCTCATCGACGCTCGGGTACGGGTAGACGTAATGCAGACGCACCCAGGCGCCGTACTGCGATGCCAACTCGCCAAGCGCACCCACCAATTCGGTCATGCGCGTCTTCAGCGGGCGGCCATTCCAGAAGCCCATGCGGAATTTGACATCGACGCCATAAGCGCTGGTGTCCTGCGAGATGACGAGCAGCTCCTTTACGCCGGCCTTCAGCAGGTTTTCCGCCTCCAGCATCACTTCGGCCACCGGGCGCGAAACGAGATCGCCGCGCATCGACGGGATGATGCAGAAGCTGCAACGGTGGTTGCAGCCCTCGGAAATCTTCAGATACGCGTAGTGCTTGGGCGTGAGCTTGATGCCCTGCGGCGGAACCAGATCGATGAACGGGTCGTGGGGCTTGGGCAGGTGCGTGTGCACCGCTTCCATCACTTCGCCCAGCGCATGAGGGCCGGTCACGGCCAGCACCTTCGGGTGTACGTTGGTGATGATGTCCTGTCCCGCGGCGTCCTTCTTGGCACCCAGGCAGCCAGTCACGATCACCTTGCCGTTCTCGGCCAGCGCCTCGCCAATCGCATCCAGGCTTTCCTGCACAGCCTCGTCGATGAAGCCGCAGGTGTTGACGACCACCAGGTCCGCCCCGCCATACGTGCCGGAAATCTCATACCCCTCCGCACGCAGTTGGGTGATGATCTGCTCGGAATCGACCAAGGCCTTGGGACAACCGAGACTGACGAACCCCACCTTGGGGCTCTGGGTACTGACGTCGGACATGGGAACAACCTGATGTGGGAGAGGATTTGCGCGGTGCACACAGGGTGTGCAGCGCGGTTGCGTATTTTAACCGTTCGCCGCGCCTGGGCGGCCAAGCCGAAGCTGCATCTGTTCAATCACGCGCTCGATTTCCAGCGCGTCCTGCAGCCGGCGGATCGCATCGTGCAGTTCCGCGGCCTGCGGCCACGTCCGCTTCAGATAGCTCAGCCAGAGTTTGACGCGGCCATGCTCATGCTTGGCCGAGATACGCGCATGCAGCTTTTTCAGATAATCGGCGAGATAGCCCAGCACAACCGGCCATTCCGCCGCAGACGGCGCTTGGTCCATCTGCCCGCGAATGCGCCGGGCCAGGAACGGGTCAGACACGGCGCCACGCCCGATCATCACGTCATTGCAGCCGCTGACGGCCCGGCAGCGCTCCCAATCGGCCACGGTCCAGACTTCGCCATTGGCGGTCACGGGGATGCTCACGGCGTCGGCGATGCGTGCAATCCAGTCCCAATGGGCGGGAGGACGGTAGCCGTGGTCGCGCGTGCGGGCATGCACGACGAGCGATTCGGCACCGCCTTCCGCCAGGGCCGTCGCACAATCAATCGCCCGGGAAGTATCGGAAACGCCGAGCCGCATCTTCGCCGTCACCGAAATGTTGGCCGGCACGGCGGCTCGCACGGCGTGCACGATGTCGTACAGCACTTCCGGCGTGGCGAGCAGCATGGCGCCGCCGCCGTGCCGGTTCACGACCTTGGCCGGGCAACCGAAGTTGAGGTCGATGCCATGCGGCGTGAGAGTCGCCGCGTATGCCGCATTGCGGGCCAGCCATTCCGGATCGCTGCCGAGGAGCTGGATGGTCATCGGCGTGCCGCTGGCGGTATAGCCGCCGTTGCCGATCTCAGGAGTCTCACGTTCGTACGTGCGCGCGGGCAGCAACGAGCCCGTCACCCGGACGAACTCCGAGACGCATCCGTCGTAGCCGCCAGCTTGAGTCAGCACGTCGCGCATGACGTAATCCGCGACCCCTTCCATGGGGGCAAGCAAAAGACGGCTCATGCGAAAACGGAAGACGGCCGGCGCACGGGCCGGGGGCGAACATCAAACATGGGAGACCGAAGCGGGAATCGTGATGGTCGGAGATGCGTACACCTCACCCGAAAGCCGAGCATTTTACCTTGCCGCCCTCACCCGCGCGCACCCAACAAAAAAGGCGAACCGCCATGCGATTCGCCTTGTTTTACCAGCCCGCCGAACTTACTTCTTTTCGGGCGGCTGGTTGAACGGGAATGTCCCGAACATGTTCTTGGCTTGGCTCTGCATCTGCTCCTGCATCTGCACGAACAGGTTTTTGCTCTGCTCGATGTAGTTGCTCATCATGCCTTGCATCATCGGCCCCTGCATGTTCATGAATTGCGACCACATGTCCGGGTTGAAGGAGTTGCCGCTGTACAGATCCTTCGAGTTTTCGGCCAGCTTGCTCTGGATGTCGACAAACGCCTGGATGTTCTTTTCCAGGTACGTGCCCATCATGCCCTGCATGGCGTTGCCATAGAAACGGATGATCTGAGCGAGCATCGCGCCGGAGAACATCGGCACACCGCCGGTTTCCTCTTCCAGGATGATCTGCAGCAGGATGCTGCGGGTCAGGTCTTCACCGGATTTCGCATCAACAACGCGAAACTCTTCGGTTTCCATCACGAGCTGCTTAACGTCTGCCAGCGTGATGTACGTGCTGGTTTGGGTATCGTAGAGCCGGCGGTTGGGATATTTCTTGATCAGCCGTTCGGTGCCCTTCTTGCTGGTGGCCATCGTGCCTTTCCGTGTTGGCGATGCTGCTGCGGTGCAGCCGATGCAGTGCGAAATGACTGCACCGAGCGATGCAGCAAAATACGCGGTTGCCGGCTGTTCCGATCTGCGCGCGAATGCTGCATTCAATAGCAGCGCAGATGCATCCGGTTATGAGCGGACGCCCCGTGTCTCCCTGCGGAGCGCCTCCGTGATTGGATTCTATGCGGATCGCCCTGCAAAGAAAAGGCGACCTCCCCCGGTAAAAACCCGCAGCATTTTGATGCGGCTCACGCACTCGGACAGTTGTCCGGAAAGGATGCAAAAGCCTGCTGCGATGCAATCGAGCATCGCAGCATGCAGGGCAAAGCAAGGGGAAAAATGCTGCACCCATGCTGCAGCATCGCCGCAGCATGGGCGTGGGAGCGTCAGCCCATGTGCAGGCCGCCGTTGAGGGAGAAGTCCGCGCCGGTGGAGAAGCCGGACTCTTCAGATGCCAGCCATGCGCAGATCGAGGCAATCTCGGTCGGCTCGCCCAGGCGCTTGACCGGGATCGTGCCAATAATCTTGTCGAGCACATCCTGACGAATCGCTTTCACCATGTCGGTGGCGATGTAGCCGGGCGACACCGTGTTGACCGTCACGCCCTTGGTGGCAACTTCCTGCGCCAGCGCCATCGTGAAGCCATGCAAGCCAGCCTTGGCCGTCGAGTAGTTGGTCTGACCAAACTGCCCCTTCTGGCCGTTCACCGACGAGATGTTGACGATACGGCCCCAGCCGCGATCGGCCATGCCATCGATGACCTGCTTGGTCACGTTGAACAGCGAAGTCAGGTTGGTGTCGATCACTGCATCCCAGTCGGCGCGGGTCATCTTGCGGAACACCACGTCGCGCGTGATGCCGGCGTTGTTGATCAGGACATCCACCTCGCCCACTTCGGCCTTGACCTTGTCGAACGCGGCCTTGGTGGACTCCCAATCGCCGACGTTGCCCTCGGACGGCACGAAATCGAAACCCAGCGCCTTTTGTTGTTCGAGCCATTTCGCCTTGCGCGGCGAGTTCGGGCCGCAGCCTGCGACAACGGTGAAGCCGTCGCGCGCCAAGCGCTGGCAAATCGCCGTTCCGATACCGCCCATGCCACCGGTGACGTATGCAATGCGTTTGGTCATGTCCACTCCTATTCCTTGTTGTTAGAACTGCCCGGACTCTTGCCAGGCAGGGGATGCTCAGGTGTCTCGGATTGGCGTGTGCGGTATTCGTTCCACCCCACGCCAATCCCACTGCAAAAAACTTACGGACGCTCGACCGCCAGCGCCACGCCCATGCCGCCGCCGATACACAGCGAGGCGAGGCCCTTCTTCGCATCGCGCTTCTGCATTTCGTGCAGCAGCGTGACCAGGATGCGGCAGCCCGACGCGCCGATCGGGTGGCCGATCGCAATCGCACCGCCATTGACGTTGACCTTGGACGTATCCCAGCCCATCTGCTGATGCACGGCCAGCGCCTGAGCGGCAAACGCCTCGTTGATCTCCATCAGGTCTAGGTCGCCAACCGACCAGCCGGCGCGCGACAGGCAGCGCTTCGATGCCGGTACCGGGCCCATGCCCATGACCTTCGGGTCCAGGCCTGCGCTCGCGTAAGCGCGGATCGTAGCCAGCGGCGTCAGGCCCAGTTCCTTTGCCTTGGCGGCCGACATCACCACGACAGCGGCGGCGCCGTCGTTCAGGCCCGATGCGTTGGCCGCCGTCACCGTGCCGGCCTTGTCGAAGGCTGGTTTCAGGCCAGCCATCGATTCGAGCGTGGCGCCATGGCGAACGAACTCATCCTGCGTGAAGGCAATCGGATCGCCCTTGCGCTGCGGGATCAGGATCGGAACGATTTCGTCATTGAAACGGCCCGACTTCTGCGCAGCTTCAGCCTTGTTCTGCGAAGCCACGGCAAACTCGTCCTGCGCTTCACGCGTGATGCCGTACTCCTTGGCAACGTTCTCGGCCGTGATGCCCATGTGGTATTGGTTGTAGACGTCCCACAGCCCATCCACAATCATCGAATCGATCAGCTTGGCATCGCCCATGCGGAAACCATCGCGCGAGCCCGGCAAGACGTGCGGCGCGGCGGACATGTTTTCCTGGCCACCGGCCACGACGATCTCGGCATCGCCCGCCATGATGGCGTTGGCCGCCAACATCACGGCCTTCAGGCCCGATCCGCACACCTTGTTGATGGTCAGACCGGGCACCATGTTCGGCAGCCCAGCCTTGATGACGGACTGGCGCGCCGGGTTCTGGCCCGAGCCGGCAGTCAGCACCTGCCCCATGATGACTTCGCTCACTTGGTCCGGTGCCACCTTGGCACGCGCGAGTGCTTCGCGGATAACGGCCGCGCCAAGCTCAGGCGCAGCGATCTTCGCCAGCGAGCCACCAAACTTGCCCACGGCGGTGCGTACCGCCGATACGATCACAACATCGGTCATTTGCTTACCTTCCACTGTCGAAAGAGAGGGTCGTTGGACACCGTCAGCGGCCGAAGCCGCGACGGCAACGGGGGTTCATGCGCGCGATCTTACGCTTTCTGTTTGACGTAGCGGCCAGGCGCCGGCTCGATGGCCGGGTAGTCCGCATTGCCGTAGCTCTTGGGTGCTGCCTTCTGCGCGCCGGCGTGCGACGCCAGCCAGGTAGACCAATCCGGCCACCAGCTGCCCGGATGCTCCTTGGCACCCTCGAGCCACGCATCGGCGGTATCGGGCAGCTTGGCATTGATCCAGTGCGAACGCTTGTTGGCCGCGGGTGGGTTGATCACGCCTGCGATATGTCCCGAGGCACCCAGCACGAAACGCCGCTTGCCCTTGAGCAGCGGCACGGAGCCATAAGCGGACTTCCATGGGACGATGTGGTCTTCACGCGAGCCGTAGATGTAGACCGGCACGTCGATCTTGCTGAGATCCACCGGCGTGCCGTTCACCTTCAGCTTGCCCGGCGTTTTGAGGTCGTTCTGCAGATACGTGTGGCGCAGGTACCAGCAGTACCACGGGCCTGGCAGGTTGGTGGAGTCGCCATTCCAGTACAGCAGGTCGAACGGCGCGGGCGTCTTGCCCTTCAGATAATTCTCAACAACGTAGTTCCAGACCAGATCATTCGGTCGCAGGAACGAGAACGTGTTTGCCAGCTCGACACCACGCAGCAGGCCCGGGCCGGTCGGCGCATTGCTGCCGATGGTCTTCTCCCGCATTTCCACCTGAGCTTGATCGACGAACACGTCGAGAATGCCGGTGTCCGTAAAGTCGAGCAGCGTGGTCAGCAGCGTCAGGCTTGCCGCCGGATGCTCGCCGCGCGCAGCCAGCACCGCGAGTGCAGTCGACAGGATCGTTCCACCCACACAGAAGCCCAGCACATTGATCTGGTCCTGCGCAGAGATTTCGCGCGCTACGCGAATGGCCTCGATCGCGCCGCCTTCGATGTAGTCGTCCCATGTGCGGGGCGCCATGCTCGCGTCCGGATTGCGCCACGACACCAGGAACACGGTGTTGCCCTGCTCCACCGCATAGCGCACAAGCGAATTGGCCGGCTGCAGATCCAGGATGTAGAACTTGTTGATGCACGGCGGCACCAGCAGCAGCGGACGCGCATGCACCTTGGCCGTCAGCGGCTTGTACTGAATGAGCTGGAAATAATCGTTCTCGAAGACGACGGCGCCTTCGCTGTTGGCGACATTGCGGCCGATCTCGAACGCCGTTTCGTCGGTCTGCGAGATCTTGCCCCGCTCCATGTCCTGCAGCATGTTCAGGATGCCGGTACGCAGGGATTCGCCACGCGATTCAATCAGATGCTTCTGGGCCTCTGGGTTGGTCGCAAGGAAGTTGGACGGCGACATGGCGGCCGTCCATTGCGACACGGCAAAACGCACGCGCTCGCGGGTCTTGGCGTCTGCTTGCACGGCGTCTGCCATTTCCATCAGCGTGCGGGCGTTGAGCACGTAGAACGCAGCGGCGTAGCCGTAGAGCGGACTCTTGCGCCAGGCATCGTTCGAGAAACGGCGATCAGACGGCGCCACGGCCTCGGCGCTTTCGCCGGTGCTCATATGGCGCCAGATCTGGAGCCACTCTTCAAGATATTTCTGCTGAATTTCGGCCAGCCGCTCGTGCGGGATCAGCGCGAAGGGAACCGCGCCTTCGCCCATCGCTGCGCCGTTGAACTGGCCAAGACCCGGCGCCGCGGCACCGGGTTGTGCGAAGGCGCCCGCAAAGGCTTGCCATTGCTTGAACTGCTCTGCCCACTGCGTAGGGTCCGACAAGCCCTGCCAGGGAGCTTGAGTGTGGGCGCTAGATGCTTTGGATGATGTCGATTGACGCGATGCCATAGTGCCCTCGATCCGACGATATGCGCCGCTCCGGTTGGAACGGCGGCGCAACTCGTAGTATTGCGGGGCATTGTTGCCTTGCCGTTTCAAGGCTGTCAATCGGAGTTAGTTAATGATCGGCCGGAAACGTAGAGCCAGCGCGGGTTTTTGCACATTCGCCGAAAACGGCTCCGACCAAATGGTTAAGCACAGAACCGGGGCTATGGTCCAATTTGCGCAATTTCGTGCGAGACTGCTGCATTGCGCCAACGCCGGGCACCGCTTTTTCCCATGTATATCGTCGCCATCGCCTGGCTCTACGTCGTGTTGATGATGTCCTTGACTGAGCAATCTTGGATTGCCGGCATCGGCACATTTGTCTTCTACGGCGTGGCGCCGCTATCGCTCTTCCTCTGGATTGTCGGCACGCCGGCACGCAGACGCCGCCGCAAAGCCAAGGAAGCCGCGCAAGACAAGGCGGACACCGCCCCCACACTGAGCAGCGATGCAGGCGACGGCGCCGCCTGAACGCTCACTCTGCCCGCCAGATCAGCGTCGCCATGCGGCCCGTGGTGCGCTCCCGACGGTACGAATAGAAGCGCTCGGCGTCCGTCATCGTGCACAGGCCTCCGCCGTACACGTCAGTACAGCCGGCGCGTTCCAGCCGCAGCCGGGCGAGCGCATACAGATCAGCGAAGAACTTGCCCGCGGATGCGCCTTCCACGAAAGCCGCCTGGGTGGCAGGTAATTCACCGGGCTGAGCGGCGTCGATAAAGGCCTGGCGCACTTCCGCACCCACTTCAAAGCACGATGGCCCAATGGCCGGCCCCAGCCATGCCAACCACGTTGGATCGGCTTCCTGGCCACTGGCGCGCAATCGTTGCGTCATCGCATCCAGCGTGCGCTCGATCACGCCACCGCATAGACCGCGCCAGCCCGCATGCGCCGCACCCACGGTTACGCCTCGAGCGTCGCTCAGCAAGACAGGCAGGCAATCTGCCGTCATGACCACGCAGACGCGATCCCGCCACGACGCCACCGCCGCGTCGGCAATCACAGGCGTTGACGTACCGACGAGTTGATCAAGATCCGCCACGCCGGTGCCGTGCACCTGCTCCATCCACGTCGGCTCGACGGGTAGCGCTGCACGCAAGATGCGGCGGTTCTGTTCAACGGCTTCCGGTGCATCGCCGACGTGCAGGCCAAGGTTCAGGCCACCGGGCAAGCCACCGGCCAATCCGTAAGGCCCTGTGCTGACACCACCCACGCGGGTCGTGGCCAGCGCTTTGACATGCGGATGCGCGGGCCAGTCGGGGACGATCCAGTCAGTTGATATCGGCATCGGGATCCAGGTCGAGGGCTTCCAGCAGATCGGCGAAATCATCGGGCACGCCGACTTCCCAATGCACCGATTTGCCCGACGCAGGATGCACGAGCCCCAGGCGCACTGCGTGCAGCGCCTGCCGCGTAAATGGCACCGGTAGCGGCGCCTTGATCGTCTGCGGCTTGCCACGGCGGAAATTGCGCGTATAGACCGGATCGCCAAGCAGCGGATGCCCCTCCGATTCAAAGTGCACACGGATCTGGTGTGTGCGACCGGTCTCGAGCTGGCAGCGCACCAGCGATACCTGTGCGCGCCCGAGGTCTACCACGTCTAGCGTCTTGAAATGCGTGCGCGCCGGCTTGCCGCTGGCCGTCTCGATGATGGCCATGCGCGTGCGGTCACGCGGGTCACGGCCGATCGGGGCGTCGATCGTGGCTTCTTCCGGCGTCTCGCCCCACACCAGCGCGAGATACGTCCGCTTGACGGTACGTGCCTGCAACTGGCGCACGAGGTCCGTCTGTGCTGGAAGCGTACGGGCAACCACCATCAGGCCGGAGGTGTCCTTGTCGAGGCGGTGGACGATGCCTGCGCGCGGCAGCTCCGCTGCGTCGGGATACCGGTGCAGCAGGCCGTTGAGCACCGTGCCGCTCCAGTTGCCCGCAGCCGGATGCACCACCAGCCCGGCGGGCTTATTGATGACGAGCAGCGTGTCGTCTTCGTACACCACATCCAGATCGATGGGCTCGGCAACGAAGGCACTTTCGTCGGCCGCGCGCTGCGGGACGACTTCAATGCGGTCACCGCCTGAGATGGCCGCACGCGGGCGCACGACTTCACCCCGCAGGCGCACCGCACCTGCGTCGATCCATTGCTGCAGGCGGCTGCGCGAATAGTCGGGCAGCAGCTTGGCAAGCGCTTTGTCCAGACGCTCGCCGTGCATGGCTTCGGGAATCTCGACGATGATCGGTTCGGCAGCCGGTGCCGCAGCGGCGGCAGGCAAATCGAGCGCTTCATCATCGAGCGCGTCTTCCGTCTCCGGCGCAGCGAGGGAAACGTCAGCCAGTGCGTCGTCTGACACAGGGCTTGGGCTATAATGCTTGATGCGATTTTTCATTCAGAAAAGGTGCCCATGTCGGTCACGAGCGTAAAGCAGGCGCGTATTGGCAGTCGAATCGGCAGTCGAATCCGCGCACAAATCGGAGCAGTGTTGGTGGCAGGCGTTGCATGTCTGACTATCTCGGCCTGCGGCATCCTGCCGGAACAGCAAGACGAAACTGCTGGCTGGTCAGCTAACAAATTATATTCGGAAGCGAAGGATTCGCTCGACGGCGGTGACTACGCCAAGGCGGTCAAGTACTACGAAAAGCTCGAAAGCCGCTATCCGTTCGGGCCATACGCCCAGCAAGCCCAGATCGAAACCGCCTACGCCAACTACAAGGATGGCGAGACGGCTGCCGCGCTGGCCTCGGTTGATCGCTTCATCCAGCTGCACCCGAATCACCCCAGCGTGGATTACGCCTACTACCTCAAGGGCCTGATCAACTTCAACGACAACCTGGGCTGGCTCGGCCGCTTCTCGAACCAGGACTTGAGCGAGCGCGACCCGAAGGCCGCACGCGCCGCCTACGACGCGTTCAAGACGCTGATCACGCGTTTCCCGAACAGCAAATACACGCCGGACGCCACGCAGCGCATGCAGTACATCGTGAACGCGATGGCCGAGCATGAAGTGGGCGCCGCGCGCTACTACTATCGCCGTGGCGCTTACCTGGCCGCCGTCAACCGCGCACAAGACGCAATCAAGGATTACGACCGCGCCCCGGCTGTGGAAGAAGCGCTGTACATCATGATGAAGTCGTACGAAGCGCTGGGCATGAAAGACATGCGCGACGATACCGAGCGCATCATCAAGCAGAACTACCCGAAGAGCGACTTCCTCGCTTACGGTCAGCGCAAGAAAGACAAGCCCTGGTACCAGTGGTGGTAAGCAAGGCTTGAAGAGCGCAGCAAAAAGCCCGGTCGATTGGCCGGGCTTTTTGTTTGTGCGTGCGGGTCAGTCATCCGTTTCGGTCGACTGCGGAACATCCGGATCCAGCCGCAGGGAACGCAGGAACTCGGCGGCGGTCTCGGCCTCGCGCGTACGCTTGAACGGCGGCAGGCTCTGCCAGATCTGGCGACCGTAGTTTTTCTCGACCAAGCGAGGGTCGCAGATCATCAGCACGCCGCGATCGGTCTCCGAGCGAATCAGTCGGCCGGCACCTTGCTTAAGCGTGATCACCGCGTGCGGCAATTGGTGCACGGCAAACGGACTCAGCCCCTTTTTCTCCAGGGCCTCCATCCGGGCGCTCAGCACCGGATCATCGGGCGGGGCGAACGGCAATTTATCGATGACGACTAGAGAGAGCGCCTCGCCGCGTACGTCCACGCCCTCCCAGAAGCTTTGACTGCCGATCAGCACGGCGTTGCCGAGCGCGCGGAAACGGTCCAACAGTTCCGTACGGCTGGCCTGGCCCTGCACAAGCAGCGGGAAATCCCACCCGCGTTGCGCGAATTCGTCCGTCAAGCGTTCGGCGGCGCGGTTCACGGCGCGCAGCGTCGTGCATAGCAGAAACGTCTTGCCGCCCGCCGCTTCAATCAGCGGCAAAGTGGCGTCGAGCACCGCATCGGTAAAGCGCGGTTCGCTCGGCTGCGGCAGATCGCGCGGCACATACAGCAAGCCTTGTGATGCGTAATCGAACGGGCTGTCGAGCGTCATCGAGCGATCACGATCCAAGCCCAACTGTGCGGCGTAGTGCGTGAAGTTGCCGCGCACCGAAAGCGTGGCCGAGGTGAAGACCCACGCGCGCGGCTGGCCGGCACGTTGGCGCGAAAAAATTGGCGCGATCGATAACGGCGTCAGATGCAATTGCACGGAATTGGCGAACACCTCGACCCAGCGCACACGTTCGTCGACAGGGGCCGCGCTCTTGCCCTCCCCGCCCTCGTCGTCACTTTCCTTCTTTGGCGCCTTCGGGGGTTTGGGATCGACCCACGCCTCAAGCTTTTCACACAGCGCCACGGCGCGGCGATGGCACTGCTCGATGGTCTCTGCGCGTTCGGCCTGGGCTTCCAGCGCGCCGGTAAAGTCGGAAAGTGCCTGCTCCAGCTTCGGCAGCACCTCGTAGAACGGCTTGGCGAGCGCCGCATCATTATCGATCTGCTTGATCGACAGGCGTGATCCGTCCTGGCGGAAAACAAGACGCAGGTCGCGCGCGGCTCGCTCCAGCGGCGCGGCAATCGCAACCCAATCCACCGCATCACGTGCGTGCGAAAGGCCTTCGGCCACGCTGTCGCGCGCAAGCTCGAGAATCTGGTTCGTGGAGATGGTCTCGCCAAAGAACAACGTGGCGGTTTCGGGCAGCTGGTGGGCTTCGTCGAAGACGATCGTGTTTGCAGCGGGCAGCAGTTCGGCCATGCCGGTGTCCTTCAACATCACGTCTGCGAAGAACAGGTGGTGGTTGACCACCACCACGTCGGCCTGCTGCGCCTCCTTGCGGGCGCGCATGACAAAGCAGTCTTTGTAATAGGCGCAGTCTGAACCCAGGCAGTTGTCGCGCGTGGACGTGACAAGGTTCCACACCGGCGCGTTCTCGGGCACGCTGGCAAGTTCGGCCTTGTCGCCAGTTTTCGTTGTCTTCAGGAAGAGGTTGATCTGGCGCAGCCACGCGGCGTCCTGGCGCGAAGAAAGGCGCCCGTTCTGCGACGTGCGCTCGACGTGGTAATGGCAGACGTAGTTGGCGCGCCCCTTGAGCAGCGCCACCGACACCGGCGCATTCAGCGCCTTGCGCACGGTCGGGATGTCGCGCAGGAAAAGCTGGTCCTGCAGGTTTTTCGTCCCGGTGGACAGGATCACCTTGCCACCCCAGAGCATCGCCGGGACCAGGTAAGCGTAGGTTTTACCGGTGCCCGTGCCAGCCTCGACGATGATCGAATCTGCGGCTTCGATGGCGTTGGCAACGGCCTGCGCCATCGTCAGCTGCGCACTGCGGGGCCGGTAGCCATCGATACCCTTGGCCAGCGTGCCGTCATCGGCAAAGAGCGTCGCCAGCTCGACATGATGGGCATCGGCAGGTGGAGAGGCAGCGGGAACCGAAGCGTCGCTGGTATCGGCGTCGGAATCAGCCGACGGCTCGGCCAGCGGGGAAAGCGAAGTCAACGCGGAATCCGTGGAGTCAAATGACGGAGGCCGCACGTGATTGCGGCCTCTCGGGATGAAAATCGAACCAACTTTGGGCAGGCGCTAAGCCGGCACGTCCGGCTCAAGCTGCAACTGTAGCAGGGTGATGGTGTCCTTGAGTTTCAGGCGGCGCTTCTTGAGGCGGCGCAGCTGCAACTCGTCGTGACCGGCCGTACCTGCCAGCCGGTCGATCAGGAAATCGAGATCGCGGTGCTCGATCTGCAATTCAATGATGCGACGCGAGATCGTGTTCAGATCGCTGTCCATCGCTCTCCTCCGGAAACCCGGCCTTGGCTGAAGTTTAGAACCCCAGCGGACTGGTGTTGTTCTGGTTTTGCTCTTTGCGGTGCTTGGTTTGTTCGCGGCGCTCATCCAATTCCTTCTGGCGCTTGGCAGCGTCTTGCTGCTTTTCCTGGAATTGCTTGACGCTTTCCGCACGCTTGGCTGCATTGGCAGCGCCCTGCTCCTGCGCCGCCTTCAGCTTGGCGTCGTAATCGGCCTGCTTCTTGGCCTCAGCCTGCGCATTGGCGGCGCGCTGCGGCCCTTCGGCCTGGCGCTGCGCTTCATTCAGACGCTGCTGCTCCTGCTTGTTCGTGAAATCGGTGCGATTCTTCTGCTCGGCGGCTTCGCGCTGGGGACGCTCGGCGTTGTACTGAGCCTCGCGGATGGCGCGCTCCTGGTCGCGGCGGGCAGCGCGGTCGGCACGCTCGGCTTCGTCCAGTGCCAACTCGCGTTCGCGGATGGTGTGGAGCTCCGTGCGACGCACATCCTTGGCCTTATCGATGCAGCGCGTGACGAAGAATTTGTCGTAGCAAGCGCGCTCGGCCTGGGCGTAGCGGTATTCCGCCCATGCTTTGGCGCTGGTGATGCGATCGTGTTCGGCACCGAAATCGGGCTGCGTGGCGGGCACCGCAGCGGCTGGCGCGGAGGCCGGCGGAGACTGGCTCCATGCGGGCGCGGCAAGCAGCGCAACACTAAGCATGGACGCCGGCAGAACCAGACGGGAAGCGCGGCGCGCAGCTGCGCGGCGACGGGCAGAAAACAGGAGCGTAGGCATAACGCGCATTTTATCACCGCGCCTGTGCGGCAAACGCCGCGCGGCCACGGATTTCAGCTCAGGAACGGGGTTCGCGTTGTGGCAAAATGCGCGGCTTTCCATCGCACTCTCTGGAAGCAATGACTGATTCCGTGTTGCAGAAGATCGTCTCCCGCATCGCCATTGAACTGGCGGTCAGGCCGCAGCAGGTTGCCGCCGCCGTGCAACTGCTGGACGAAGGCGCCACCGTGCCCTTCATTGCACGTTACCGAAAGGAAGTGACGGACAACCTGGACGACACGCAACTGCGCAACCTGGAAGAGCGCCTGCTGTACCTGCGCGAACTGGAAGACCGCCGCGCAGCCATCCTGGCTTCCATTGAAGAGCAAGGCAAGCTGACCGATGCCCTGCGCACCACCATCGAGGCGGCCGAGACCAAGCAGGTGCTGGAAGACCTCTACCTGCCCTACAAGCCCAAGCGCCGCACGCGCGCCCAGATCGCCCGCGAATGCGGCCTTGAGCCGTTGGCCCAGGCCCTGCTGGCCGACCCGACGCTCGATCCTCAAGCGGAAGCCGCCAAGTTCGTCAACGGCAATCCGACCGCAGATGGCGGCGTCCCCGACGTAAAGGCCGCGCTGGACGGCGCGCGCGACATCCTCTCCGAACAGTTTGGCGAGACGGCAGAGCTGCTGGGCAAGGTGCGCGACCATCTTTGGAATCAGGGCCAGGTT
Source organism: Ralstonia chuxiongensis (assembly GCF_024158925.1). Taxonomy (NCBI): domain Bacteria; kingdom Pseudomonadati; phylum Pseudomonadota; class Betaproteobacteria; order Burkholderiales; family Burkholderiaceae; genus Ralstonia; species Ralstonia chuxiongensis. The sequence goes on from NZ_JAMYWC010000005.1 coordinate 223,317, forward strand.
TCGTCGACGGTGGTGGAAGGCAAGGAAACTGCCGAAGAAGAGAAATTCCGCGATTACTACGCCTACAGCGAACCGATCCGCAATGTGCCGTCGCACCGCGCATTGGCGCTATTCCGCGGCCGCAACGCGGGCGTGCTGTTCGTCAAGCTCGGTTTGGGCGAAGAACAGGACGCGCTGAGTCCCCACCCGTGCGAAGTCATGATCGCGCGCCATGTCGGCATCGAAAACAAGGGCCGCCCGGCTGACAAGTGGCTGTCGGATGTATGCCGCTGGTGCTGGCGCGTGAAGGTCCAGCCGCATATCGAAACCGAGCTGCTCACGCAGCTGCGCGAATCCGCCGAGGCCGAGGCCATCAAGATCTTCGGTCGCAATCTGCACGACCTGCTGCTGGCGGCGCCGGCTGGCCCCAAGGCAGTAATGGGCGTCGATCCGGGAATCCGCACGGGCTGCAAGATCGCCGTGGTTGACCACACCGGCAAGCTGCTTGAAACCGCCACGATCTACCCGCACGAACCGCGCCGCGACTGGAACGGTTCGCTGGCCACCCTCGCGCGGTTGGCCAAGCAGCACGGCGTGGCACTGGTTTCCATCGGCAACGGCACAGCAAGCCGCGAGACCGACAAGCTGGTGCAAGACCTGATGCGTAATGCGCCGGAGCTGAAGCTGACCAAGATCGTGGTGAGCGAGGCTGGCGCGTCGGTGTATTCGGCGTCGGAGTTGGCGGCCAAGGAATTCCCGGAGCTGGATGTGTCGCTACGTGGCGCGGTGTCGATCGCGCGTCGCCTGCAAGACCCGCTGGCCGAACTCGTGAAGATCGACCCGAAGTCGATCGGCGTCGGCCAGTATCAGCACGACGTGAACCAGCGCGAATTGGCCCGTGCGCTGGACGCCATCGTCGAGGATTGCGTGAACGCGGTCGGCGTGGATGTGAACACGGCCTCTGCCCCGCTACTGGCGCGTGTCTCGGGGCTGAACTCGATTCTTGCCAAGAACATCGTCGAATATCGTGATGCCAACGGCGCGTTCACCAACCGCGACGCGCTCAAGAAAGTGCCGCGCCTGGGCGACAAAACCTTCGAGCAGGCCGCTGGCTTTCTGCGCATCAATGACGGCGACAATCCGCTCGATCGCTCGTCGGTGCACCCGGAAGCGTATCCGGTGGTCAAGCGCATTCTGGACAGCATCAAGAAGGGCGTCGGCGACGTGCTCGGCAACCGCGAGGCGCTGCGCGGCCTGACCGCTCGCGACTTCACCGACGAGAAGTTCGGCCTGCCGACCGTGGTCGACATTCTTTCTGAACTGGAGAAGCCCGGCCGCGACCCGCGCCCCGAGTTCAAGACGGCCACGTTCCAGGACGGCGTGGAAGACATCAAGGACCTGCAGCCCGGCATGGTGCTCGAAGGCGTGGTGACAAACGTGGCAGCGTTTGGCGCGTTCATCGACATCGGCGTGCATCAGGATGGTCTGGTGCATGTGTCGGCGCTGTCGACCAAGTTCGTGCGCGACCCGCACGAGGTGGTCAAGCCCGGCCAGATCGTCAAGGTCAAAGTGATGGAAGTCGACGTGAAGCGCAACCGCATTGGACTGACGATGCGCCTGTCCGACGAACCCGGCCAGGCGCCTGCGCGTACCGGCAGTGGTGATCGCCCGAGCAGTGGCGGCAATCGCCACGGCGGCCAGCAGCGTCGCGCGCCGGAACCATCCGGCGCCATGGCGGAAGCCTTCGCCAAGCTCAAGCGCTAACGCAGATTCTGTTTAGCGGAGCCCGCCCGGTTTTCGGACTCGGCGGGCTTTTTCATGGCTGAGCGCGGTCGTTACAAGTCCTTACGCGCATGGATCTTTCCTAACACTCGCGCGTCGTCGACCCGCCTTATCGGCCCGTTATGGAGACACAGGCACACACCGCCTGGCACCCACGAGGAGAAACTCCATGAAGACGAGCCACACCCTGATCGCTGCCCTGCTTGCTGTAGCCGGTACCGCCGCTTTCGCGCAGACCACGCCGCCGGCTCCTGTGTCGCCTGTTACGCAAGTCCAGCAAGACAATCAGAAGATTCATCAGGACAACCGTGACATCCGTCACGACAACCGCGACATTCACCACGACCGTGCCGATATCGGCAAAGACAAGACCGCCCTGACTGACGAACGCGCCGAGCGCAACACCGCGCAACGCCGCGAAGACCGCGACCTGGCAAACGGCAACGTCAAGGGTGCCGAATACTGGAGCAAGCAACGCGCTCAAGATCAGCACCAGGTCAATGCCGACCGCCGTGACTTGCACCAGGACCGCAAGGACCTGCACGCCGACGTCAAGGATCGCAACCACGACGTACACGCGCGCAACCACGAAGTGCACAAACGCGACCACGACGCGTCGAAGATCTAACCCGAACATCGCCTGACACCCAAACAAAACGGCCCGTGCGTCTCTCTCGCACGGGCCGTTTGTTATGCAGCGATACGGTCGGTCAGATCTCGACCTTCGTACCCAACTCCACCACACGGTTCGCGGGGATGTGGAAGAAGTCCGAGGGCTTGGCGCCGTTCTGATGCATCCACGCAAACAGACGCTCGCGCCACATCGACATGCCCGGCAACTTGGACGGCACCACCGATTCGCGCGCGATGAAAAACGACGTATCCATCAGCTCGCAGCGCGTGCCGATCTGCGGCTGACCGAGTTCGAGCACGCGGTACACGTCCGGCGTTTCCTTGAAGCCGTATTCCGCCTTGACGATGTAGATGCCGCTGCCCAGATCGCGCACGGAGACCCGGTTTTTGTCGTCCACGTAGGGAATATCGCGCGTGACGAAGCTGATGAAGATCACGCGCTCGTGAAGCACGCGGTTGTGCTTGAGGTTATGCAGCAACGACACCGGCACAAACTCGGTATTGCCGGTCAGGAAAACCGCCGTGCCCTCGACACGATGCGGCGGATGCGCCAGCAAGCCCGCCAAGAACGGTTCGAGCGGAATGCCATCCTCCAGGCTGCGAGCACGCAAAAGCTTCTTGCCCTTGTACCAAGTCATCAGCAGGAAGAACACACCGGCGCCCAGCGTCAAGGGGAACCAACCGCCATCGCGAATCTTCAAGAGGTTGGCCGAGAAGAATGCCATGTCGACCACCAGGAAACAAAGGCTCACGAGCGTCACAAGCGCCGGGTGCCAACGCCAGACCGAGCGCATCACCACTGCCGCCAGCACTGTCGTGATGACCATCGTGGTCGTCACGGCAATGCCGTAGGCGGCGGCTAGGTTGTCGGATTTCTTGAACGCTAGCACCACGCCCACCACCAGGATCAGCAGCATCCAGTTGACCATCGGCACATAGATCTGGCCGATCTCGGCTTCCGAGGTGTAGCGAATGCGCATGCGCGGCACAAAACCCAGCTGAATCGCCTGGCTCGTCAGCGAAAACGCGCCCGAAATCACGGCCTGCGAGGCAATAACGGTAGCCGCCGCTGCCAGCACCACCATCGGGAGTTGCAACGCTTCCGGCACCGAACGGTAGAACGGGTTTTCGATGGTGCTCGGGTCGGTCAGCAACATCGCGCCTTGGCCGAAGTAGTTCAGCAGCAGGCTCGGCGCCACGATAAAGAACCACGCCCAGCGGATCGGACGGGCGCCGAAGTGGCCCATGTCGGCGTACAGCGCCTCAGCGCCGGTCAGCACCAGGAACACCGAGCCCAGCACAATGAACGCCTGCAGCGCATGGTCGTGCAGGAACGAAATCGCATGCATCGGGTTAACGGCCACCAGGATCTGCGGCGCCTTCACCAGATTCATCATGCCCAGCGCGGCCAGCGCGGCAAACCACAGCAGCATCACCGGACCGAACAACTTGCCGACCACCGACGTGCCGCTTCGCTGGATGAAAAACAGCACCGCCAGGATCACGAGCGTGATCGGCAAGACGAACGGCGTCAATGCTGGCGCGGCAATTTCAAGACCTTCCATGGCCGACAGGACAGAGATGGCCGGCGTGATCACCGCATCGCCATAGAACATGCAGGCACCGAAGACGCCCAGCATCATCAGCAGCGACATGCGTTTGGAATTGGTATTGGCCGTACGCAGCGACAGCGCCATCAGCGCAAGGATGCCGCCCTCGCCGTTGTTGTCGGCGCGCATGACAAACAGCACATACTTGAGCGACACCACGATCACCATCGCCCAGAACAGCATGGAGATGATGCCGAGCACCGCCCCGCTGGAGAAGGGAATGCCGTGCTCGGGGCTGAAGCACTCCTTGAGCGAATACAGCGGGCTGGTGCCGATGTCTCCGAACACCACACCCACGGCACCAATCACCATGGCGCGCAGGTTCACGTTGGTCTGGGGCGACCCTGTTGCTGTAAGAGCTTGACTCATGAACTTGGAAATCGGGCGGATTGCTGGCCGCTCAAAAAATCGTGCATTGCACAATGAGGGCGGATTGTACTCCCCGCCTCCCCCACGCCAACCCCTCGGGCGGGCATTCGTTGCCGCGGTGCATCACGCTGTACAGCCATACCGATAAAGCGTTCTGCAGGGCCGAAAGAACATTGCCCTGGCACACAGATACCGAATAAAGCACATTGTGCAGCGCGGGTCGGTCCCCTTGGTTCGCAGGCAACACGTTATACATGCTGTGCTGCACATAGCCGAAAGTAGGACTGCAGCTGACAGAACTTTGTAGGAAAATGCCTGACAAACCTTTATTGCAAAATTATGTTGAGCGACTGGTAATCAGCCGCCCGGCATTTCCGAAACGGGGACGGCCTTGCCCCACTCATCCATCCGCATCTTGGGGCATTCCAAGCCTTCCCTGACCGCACTGATTGTGCTGCTGGTCGTGGCGGCCCTATTGTTTGCGATCCCGCGCATGATCCTGCCGTTGGCACAACCGGCTTTCATGCAGCGGCTCGACCCCACTGTGTGGGCCGATTATGCTGGCCCGTACGACCTGGCAGCCGCCGTGGTGGCCGCCAGCGCGCTCATCATCTTCCTGCTTCGCCGCTGAGCGCGGCCGCCTTCAACGCGCCAGTGCGCGGGCGCATTCCGCAACCAGCGCGGGGCCGCGATAGATCAACCCCGTATACAGCTGTACCAGCTGGGCGCCAGCATCGATCTTCTCGCGCGCATGCTCGCCGGCGAGGATGCCGCCCACGCCAATGATGGGCACCGCATCGCCCAGCAAACCATGTAATGCGCGAATTACCCGCGTCGAACCCTCACGCACGGGCTGACCCGACAGGCCGCCCGCCTCTTCCGCATGCGCCAGACCAGCGACGGCCTCGCGGCTGATCGTCGTGTTGGTCGCAATCACGCCGTCCATTTTGTGGCGCAGCAGCGCGTCGGCAACGTTGGCAATCTGGTCGTCATCCAGGTCCGGCGCAATCTTCAGTGCCACCGGCACGTAGCGCTTATGCTGGTCTGCCAGACGCTGTTGCGCGTCGCGCAGCGTACCGAGCAGGCTGTCCAGCTCGCTCGCGCCCTGCAGTTGACGCAGGTTCTTCGTGTTCGGCGACGAAATGTTGACTGTCACGTAGCTCGCGTGCGGATACACACGCTCGAGGCAATGCAGGTAGTCGTCGACAGCGCGCTCGATGGGCGTGTCAGCGTTCTTGCCGATGTTCAGGCCGAGCACGCCGCCCGCCTCGCGCCACTTCGATGCCTTCACGTTATTGATGAATGCATCGACACCGCCGTTGTTGAAACCCATGCGGTTAATGAGCGCATTGGCCGCCGGCAAGCGGAACATGCGCGGGCGCGGGTTGCCTGGCTGCGCGCGCGGCGTGACCGTGCCGACTTCAATAAAACCGAAGCCGAGCGCGCCGAGCGCATCGATATACGCACCGTCCTTATCCAAGCCAGCCGCCAGCCCGACCGGGTTGGGAAACGTCACGCCCATCACCGTGCGCGGCTGCGGGGCTACGCGCGCACCGATGCAGCCCGAGAGCCCCATCGCGTGTGCCCGCTTGAGCTGGTTCAACGTGAAGTGATGCGCGTCTTCGGGATCCATCGAAAACAGCAGCGGACGGGCAAGCGGGTACAGGGCGTTGAGCACGATCGGAATCAAGAGAAGAACGCGAAAGGCGGCATTGTAAACGGCCGGCACGCCGCTCTGCACCGTGCGCGCCGCTTTCGAACACGGCTAGGCACGAAGTGTCCAAAGAACAGTCCAAGCTTGGCTTCGCGACTCGTTACACGGGTAACGAGCACCATCAATATGCATGCCGCATGAGAAAAGTGTTGCATCGCCGCACGGATGTCGCTATAATTTTTTATTCGACGGACGCGGGGTGGAGCAGTCTGGCAGCTCGTCGGGCTCATAACCCGAAGGTCGCAGGTTCAAATCCTGCCCCCGCAACCAGCCAGAAAGTCGAATGCGTTTCTACGGACGCGGGGTGGAGCAGTCTGGCAGCTCGTCGGGCTCATAACCCGAAGGTCGCAGGTTCAAATCCTGCCCCCGCAACCAGCCAAAGTAGAACGGCTCGCTCCAAGACCTGAGCCGAAACATCAAGCCCGCACACAGCGGGCTTTTTGCTTTTCTACGTCTCCACGCATCGTTTTGCGTGCAACTCAGTGGATACTCTCACCCCACCCTGCGCCGCGCGGGGCCGCTCCGCCGCGGTGATACACTGAGATATTCCACCCGCGACGATTCCCCATGAAATTCTGTTCCAACTGCGGCCAGTCAGTCGTCTCGCGCATTCCTGCCGGTGACAACCGACCGCGCGACGTTTGCGACCATTGCAATACGATTCACTATGTGAATCCGCGCAACGTGGTCGGCACCGTGCCCGTTTGGAACGATCAGATCCTCCTGTGCAAGCGCGCCATTGAACCCCGCTACGGCTTCTGGACCTTACCCGCAGGCTTCATGGAAATCGGGGAGACCACCGCGCAGGCCGCCAATCGGGAAACGCAGGAAGAAGCCGGCGCCAACGTCGAAATCGGCGAGTTGTATTCGGTACTCAACGTGCCGCACGTGCATCAAGTGCACTTGTTCTACCTGGCCAAGCTGAACGATCTGGATTTCGCGCCGGGCGAAGAAAGCCTGGAAGTCGCGCTCTTCAATGAAGCTGACATCCCCTGGGATGATCTGGCCTTCCCGACTGTCATCCACACGCTGCGTTGCTTCTTCGCCGATCGCGCGGCTGGCAAGCTGGCCGACGGCAGCTTCCGCCTGCACACGCTCGACATCTACAAGCCGATGCGCTCAGCCGCGATCGACACGCCGGCCACGACGCCGTAACGCCTACCTCACGTTGTCTGCATCATGATCGCCTGGCTGGATCCGCACGATCCCTTCCCGCCGGTCGATCGCGCGCTCGGGCCGGAATCCGAAGCGCCGGGGCTACTGGCCGCCAGCGCGGAGCTATCGCCGCAACGGCTGCTGATCGCGTATCGGCAAGGCATTTTTCCGTGGTATGCCCAGGGCCAGCCGGTGCTGTGGTGGAGCACCGACCCGCGCATGGTGCTTCGCCCCGACGATTTTCGCGTCTCAACTACCTTTCGCAAGACGCTGCGCCGCGTGCTTGACGACCCGGCCTGGGAAATCCGCATCGACCACGCCTTCCGCGAAACGATGGTCGCGTGTGCCACCACAGCCCGCCCAGGCCAGCACGGTACTTGGATCACCGAAGACGTTATTCAGGCCTATACCGCCCTGCACCGCCGCGGCTACGCGCACAGCGTCGAGGCGTGGCACGCCGGCCAACGCGTGGGCGGCTTGTACGGCGTGGCGCTCGGCCGCATGTTCTACGGCGAATCGATGTTTGCGCACCGCACCGATGCTTCAAAAATCGCGCTGGCGGCGCTCTGCGCCTTCCTCGGCGGTCAGGGCGTCGCGATGATAGACTGCCAGCAGGAGACCGAGCATCTGGCATCGCTGGGCGGTGCCCCGGTGCCGCGCGAGGCGTTTCTCGCACATGTGCGGGAGGCGGCCAACGCGCCGGCCATTGTGCCGTGGCACTTCGACAAATCGGTGCTCCGCCGGTGGACCGTGCGCAATGAGCAAGCTTAAGGAACTCCCCCTCTCGGCATTGCAGTTCTATGCCACCGCGCCTTACGCATGCAGCTATCTCGATGGCCGCCTGGCGCGCTCGCAGGTCGCCACGCCGGCGCACCTGATCAATGCCGACGTCTATTCAAAGCTCGTGCGCGCCGGCTTCCGGCGTAGCGGCATCTTCACCTACCGTCCACATTGCGATGACTGCCATGCATGTACGCCATGCCGCGTCGTCGTTGATCGATATGAGCCGTCGCGTGCGCAACGCCGTGCCGCCGAGCGACATCAAGGGCTTGAGGCGCTGGTTGCACCGCTTACCTATGTCGAAGAGCACTATCAGCTCTATCTGCTGTACCAGTCGGTCCGCCATGCGGGCGGCGGCATGGACCACGACAGCCGCGATCAATACGAGCAATTCCTGCTACAGAGCCGGGTGAATTCGCGTTTGGTGGAGTTTCGAGAGCCGCCCGAATCGCCATCGGCTGGCAAGCTGCGGATGGTCAGCATGATCGACGTGCTGGAAGACGGGTTGTCGTCTGTCTACACGTTCTACGACCCGATCGAACAGAGGGCGAGCTACGGAACGTACAACGTCCTGTGGCAGATCGCCCAGGCGCAGGCGCTGGACCTGCCCTACGTTTATCTCGGCTACTGGATCGAACAGAGCCGGAAGATGGCCTATAAGGCGCTGTTCCAGCCGCTGGAACTGCTCGTCAATGGCGAGTGGCGACGGTTTGAGGACGTAGCGCCACCAGCCACGGAGTGATGATCAGCGCGACGTGCGTTCGATCCCGACGTCGACTACGCCGTACGTGCTGATGCTGGAACCCTGGCTGTACTGATCGCGCGAAGTCGTACAACCTGCCAAGGCCCCGCCCACGCAAGCCAAACCGGCCGCCCACAGCGCGGCACGCTTCCACCAAGTCATTTCTCTCATAGGTCGATTCCTTTCAGGGGGCGGTCGAAAGCCGCTCAGCGAGCACCGTGTTGTATGCGCGGACCATCCCCGGGATCAGGAACATGTCCACCAGCACCCAAAGCCCGCCGATGACGGCCAGCACCCAGCCTGCGGTGTTACCCATGTCACGAAATGCCAGCCATGTGCCCCCGATGTTGGCAATGGCCTGTGCGATACCGCTGCCCGGCCGCTTCAGATAGAAGCGATGTGCCCCAAGAAAGCCCAACAGAAACCACCAGAGGTAGGCTACGCCCGAACTCTTTTTCTGGGCGTCGTACAGCATGATTTCGCGAGCGGTTTGATTCATGGCATGGGCTGAAGCGGGAATAAGCTGTCAGACACTAGCACGCATCCCGCGTTCCATGTCGCCTCTCGATTACATGCTGGCGAGCTTGGCCTCAGCCTTGTCCGTCCACAAACGCATTTCCGCGAGCAACGACGATGGCGAGAACGAGCAGCTTTCCTCGCCAAACGACACCGCCATGTCCAGCCGCTGCAGCAAGGAACGCCGCACCTGGTCGTACGCCGGCGGCAAGACCGCCAACGGCGCGAGCACTGCATCGTCGCGCCACTGGTTGAGCAAGCGCGGCAGGTCGGGCGACTTTGCGTGACGATCAAGCGCGTCGCGCAGTGTCTGGAGGGATTCGGCGGTTGTCATGCACGGGCCTTCTTTTCACGGTACAGCTCGCGGAACGTTTTACCCGCAGGGGCCGGCATGTCTCGTGTATCGGTCCACCCCTTTCCGACGGGCAGCGAATGGATCAGCTTCTTATCACCGCCCATCCAGCGCAGCACGCGTGCGGCAACCCAGGTGCCGGCCGAGTACAGTGCCGGTCGCCGAGCCATGAAGCCCCACATGCGCAAGCCAAGGCGCTCCGATTGCGGGCGCAGTTCGCGCTCCATTTGCTTCTCGCGCAGCGTGCGCAGCAAATCCGACAACGGAATGGACGCAGGGCACACGCGATTGCATTCGCCGCACAGCGTGGCCGCTTGCGGAAGGTCCAACGCGTTCGACAGACCAACGTAGCTTGGCGTCAGCACGCTGCCCATCGGGCCCGGATACACCCAGCCATAAGCATGACCTCCGATCTTCTGATAGACCGGGCAATGGTTCATGCACGCGCCGCATCGGATACAGCGCAGCATCTCCTGGAATTCGCCACCGATCAGGCCGCTGCGGCCGCCGTCGACGATGACGAAGTACATATGCTCGGGGCCATCCTTCTCGCCGGGCGCCCGCGGGCCAGTCAACAGCGAGAAATAGTTCGAGATCGCCTGCCCTGTGGCCGATCGCGGCAGCAAGCGCATGACGGTCGCCAGATCTTCGAGCGTCGGCAGCACCTTCTCGATGCCCGTCACGGCAACGTGCACGCGCGGCAGGATCGTGCACATGCCTTCGTTGCCTTCGTTCGTGACGATGGCAACGGAACCCGTCTCGGCAATGATGAAGTTGCCGCCCGTCACGCCCATGTCAGCGGACAGAAACTGGGGCCGCAGCACTTCGCGGGCCTCCCGCGTCATCTCAGGAATGTCGGTCAGGCGCGGCTTGTTGTGCGTCTTGGCGAAGAGATCGGCGATCTCCTCCTTGTCCTTGTGCACCACCGGCGCAATGATGTGCGACGGCGGCTCGCTGTCGTTGATCTGCAGGATGTACTCGCCCAGATCGGTCTCGATGCTCTGCACGCCCATCTCGCCGAGCACCTGGTTCAAGCGCATCTCTTCGGTCACCATCGACTTGCTCTTGATGACCTTCTTGACCTCGTGCTTGCGAGCAATTTCTGCGACCAGGCGCGCGGCATCGGCCGTGGTTTCGGCAAACAGCACCTTGGCGCCACGGCGCGTGGCCTCTGCCTCGAACGTGGCGAGCCAGACGTCGAGGTTTTCCAGCGCGCGGTTGCGGCGCTCCTTCAGCGCTTCGCGCGTGGCCGGAAAATCGATCTCTTGGATGGCCGCCGCGCGTGCGGTGACGAACTTGGTCGAGAGCTTGGTAAGGTTCTGTTGCAGGCGCTTGTCGGCGAGCTTCTGCCCGGCGCGCGCCTTGAATTCCATGCTGCGGACTTGCATGCGATTGCGTCTCCGTCGTGTTCTTGGCGTTGCGATTTACGCGTCGCCGGCAAGGACTTGCGCGATGTGCAGCACACGCGTCTGCGTGTCGCCCGTTCGGCGCAGCCGGCCTTCGATGTTGAGCATGCAGCCCACATCGCCGAGCACCACTGCATCGGCGCCGCTGGCCTTGATGTTGGCGCACTTCTCATCCGCGATGGCGGTGGAGATATCGCCGTACTTGATCGAGAATGTGCCGCCGAAACCGCAGCACGCTTCGCATGCGGGCATCTCGGTCAACTGCACACCCTCCAGTTTGCCGAGCAGCTCTCGCGGCTGTGTTTTCACGCCCAGCTCGCGCAGGCCAGAGCACGAATCGTGGTACGTGACGTGGCCGTGAAATTGGGAATCGAGCGTTTCGACCCGTGCCACGTTGACAAGAAAGTCCGTCAATTCATATACACGCGGCGCCAGGCGCTCGTAGCGGCCCGCGAGCTCCGGATCGTCTCGAAAGAGATCGGCGTAGCCCTTGCGGATCATGCCGCCGCACGAGCCAGACGGGATGACGACGTAGTCGAACTGCTCGAATTCCTTGAGCGTTTTCTCCGCCAGATCGCGCGCCAGCGGCCGATCGCCAGAGTTATAAGCGGGCTGACCGCAGCAGGTCTGCGCGGGCGGCACGACAACGTCGTAGCCGGCCTTTTCCAGCAGCTTAAGCACCGAAAACCCGATGTCGGGCCGCATCAGATCAATGAGGCAAGTGACGAACAAACCTACGCGCATGGGAGTCTCTTGTGTTCTGCGGGAAGCCGCCATTATGCGCTCGCTGCCATGTGCGGCGCGACCCTCAAGGCACAGAACTTCCTCATGTCAGTCGTGAGTGCGCTTCACGAGGCCCGTCAAGCACAGTTGCCGGCCGACCGAGAAAATCCTCAAAAATACCGGGAATCATGCGTCGGGATGGTGCGCATTTTCACATCGTGGGATAGAATTTTGCATCGCATCCGCAACCCACTGCACCCATGGCAGAAGCAGACAAGGACCCCGGCAAGACGTCCATCCAGGTCATCGAACGCATGATGATGCTGCTCGACGCGCTTGCCGATCACGCAGATCCGGTCAGCCTGAAGGCGCTCTCCGCCAGCACCGGCCTGCACCCGTCCACCGCGCACCGCATCCTGAACGACATGGTGGCCTGCCGCTTCGTCGATCGCTCCGACCCAGGCAGCTACCGTCTGGGCATGCGTTTGCTGGAGCTCGGCAACCTCGTCAAGGCACGCCTTTCGGTGCGTGAAGCGGCCCTCGTTCCGATGCGCGCCTTGCATCGCCTGACCGGCCAAACCGTCAACCTCTCGGTGCGCCAGGGCGATGAGATCGTCTACATCGAACGCGCATATTCCGAGCGCTCGGGCATGCAGGTGGTGCGCGCAATCGGTGGCCGCGCGCCGCTGCATTTGACTTCGGTCGGCAAGCTATTCCTGGCTGCGGACGAAGTCGGCCGTGTGCGGGCCTATGCCACGCGTACCGGTTTGTCTGGTCACACTCGCACCTCGATCACGGACTTGCCCAAGCTCGAACGCGAACTCAACTGGGTACGCACCAATGGCTACGCACGTGACAATGAAGAACTGGAACTCGGCGTGCGCTGTATCGCTGCCGGGATCTACGACGATTCGCGGCGGCTGGTAGCAGGTCTGTCGCTGTCTGCGCCGGCAGATCGGTTGCAGGAGAGTTGGCTCGACAACCTCAAGGACACCGCCCTACAGATCTCCAAAGGCATGGGCTACACATACGAAGGGGACGCCGTGCGCGCAGAGTGAGCCGCCGGTTTTGCCCAACAAAAAAGCGCGTTCGATGACGCGCTTTTTTGTTGGATGATGCCGTGATTCAGGCGCCGTGCTGCTCCGAAGCCAGCACGGTTGCCGGCTGCGTCGACACAGGTACATTCCGCAACGGCGCAGCAGCTTGCGTGGCCGGCTCGATGTGCGGGTTGCGCTCCAGCCAATTGCGCACGCGTGTGGCGTCTGCAAAGCGTGTGAGGTTGCCAGCCGAATCAAGGAACACCATCACCACGTTGCGGCCATGCACGTTGGCCTGCATCACTAGGCAGCGGCCTGCTTCGTTGATGAAGCCGGTCTTCTGCAGACCGATATCCCACTCGCCGCCACGCACCAGACGGTTGGTGTTGACGTAGTGCAGCGTGCGGCCGTTGGCGTTGACCGTGTGCTCAGGGGTGGTGGTGAATTGACGAATGAGCGGCACCTTGTAGGCAGCCATCACGATCTTGGCGAGGTCCTGTGCGCTCGACACATTGCTGCTCGACAAACCGTTCGAATCTACATAGTGCGTGTCGTTCATGCCCAGCTCATGCGCCTTGCGGTTCATGGCGGCAACGAATGCCGGACGACCGCCTGGATAGTTGCGGCCCAGCGCTGAGGCTGCACGGTTTTCCGACGACATCAGCGCCAGCAGCAGCAGGTCTTCACGCGTGAGCATCGTGCCGAAGCGCAGACGCGAGCCGGTGTTGCGCTCGTAGTCACGATCTTCATCGGTGATTTCAAGCAGCTCGTCCATCGGCTGATGAGCGTCGGTCACGACCAACGCAGTCATCAGCTTGGTGATCGAGGCAATCGGCAACACAGCCGACGAATTCTTCTGGAACAGCACTTCGCCGTTGTTCTGGTCCATCACCAGCGCGACGGAGGAACGCAGCGCCAACGCATCGGGCGTCGAACGCAGACCCATCGCTTCACCAAGCGTCGGGGATGCCGGCACGAACGACGCACGCACCGGACGTGCACCGCGCTCGACCATGATCACGCGGCGCTTGCCTTTGACGGTGACGATCTTGCGGACTTTAGTGGAGGCGACCTCATCGCTGCTCGCCGCCGCGACTTTGGCGCTGGCCTTGCGATTGACGACGGTCTTACCCTTGGATTTGACTTTGGCTTTCTTGCTGGCAGCGGGCTTTTTGTCGGTCGTGGCGGCGTTGGCCACGGTAGCGACGGAGACGGCAGCGAGCGCGACGGTCATCAGCGAAACGAAGCCGAGACGTCGAAAAAATGAGGAAACAGACCGTGACATGGTTCGATCACCCGCGCGTGAGATGGCGCAAGTGTAGGCAAAAACAAAATTCTTAGCAAGATGAAGGACTTAGCTCACGGCCTTAAAGTTTGACCTCGGGAGCCTTATCATTCGGTCATCATTTCGACGCAATTGTCTGCTGGGGCAGTGTTCCAACCGCGAAGAAAGTTGCGCAAGCCGCACATGACCAGCGGTGCGGAATCAGCGCCGGAATCTGAGAGCGTACCCCGTGAATTCCGTCGTGCATGCCAACAATCACGGTTTACAACCAGCTCCAACACTTCCTCACAACACGCGCACGTCGCACGCTGAGTCGCAGATCAAAGTCTAACGACGGATCGGCCGTATCTGTTGACATAATTCGACGACTTTTCTCCGCCAATTCTCGCTTTGCACGAAGATGTGCGCTGTAGCGTGCAGGCGATCGCGCGATGACGACGTCAATCGAGGAAGCGAGTGAAGTCAGAGACAGGTGCGCGCTCGGTGATGAGCGTGTTCTCGACGGCAGCGAGATTCGCATAACCCATCGACATGCCGCAGACGACCATCTCATCATCGGTCAGCGCGAGATGCTCGGCGATGATCCGATGGAACTGCGTGAAAGCGGCCTGTGGACACGTATCGATGCCACGAGCACGCGCCCCCACCATCACGGCTTCCAGAAACATGCCGTAATCGAGCCAACTGCCCTGCTCCATCACACGGTCAATCGTGAAGATGATGCCAACCGGAGCATCGAAGAAGCGGAAGTTGCGCGCGTGCTGCGCGTGCATGCGTTCCTTGTCGGCGCGCTCGATACCGAGCAAGCCATAGAGATCCCAACCGACCTTGCGACGCCGGCTCTGGTACGGATCAATCCACGTACGCGGGTAGTACGGATACTCCTCTCGATGCAGCGTATCGACCTCCGGATGGTCATACGCCGCCAACACGGACTCGGACAAGCGCGCCTTCGATTCGCCCGTCAGCACATAGACCTTCCACGGCTGCGTATTGCTGCCGGACGGCGCACGGCGCGCCACGTCTAGGATCGCTTCGATGTCTTCGCGGGCAACGGGCGTCGGCAGGAACGCGCGAACGGATCGGCGCGAAGTGATTGCCTGATCGACGAGTTCGACTTCTGCGAAGGTGGGACGTCGGTCGGTCATGGCGAAGCGGAACATTCAAGCGGTGATATTGGACGCAAGCGGCTCAAGCACGGCACGCAGCGCATCGGGCAACGGCACCGGCCGACGTGTTTCGCGGTCGACGTAGACGTGCACGAAATGGCCCTGCGCGGCGGCCTCTTGCGCGTCGCCGCGGAACAGGCCCACCTCATAGCGCACGCTCGTGTTGCCCAGGCGCGCAACGCGCAGCCCCGCCACCACGAGATCGGGAAACGACAGCGGCGCGAAGTAGTTGCACTGCGTCTCGATGACGAGGCCGATGGTGTCGCTGCGCTCGGGGTTCAGGACGCCCTGCTCGATCAGGTAGGCGTTCACCACGGTGTCGAAGTAGCTGTAATAGACGACGTTGTTGACGTGGCCGTAGACGTCGTTGTCCATCCAGCGCGTGGTGATGGTGTGGAAGTGGCGATAGTCGTCGCGCGTCTGGCGTGGCGTGCTCATGGGCAGCGGGCAGGTGACGGTGGAAAGTGATCAGGATACGCCAGCCGCTAAACCTCGGTCACTTGCGGATGACGAGCGCCACACCACACGCGGCAATCACCATGCCCAGCGCTGCGAGCGGCGGAAAACGTTCACCCAAAAGCGCCCAGGCCATCACGGCGGTCGTCGGCGGTGTGAGATACAGGAGCGACGTCACCTTGGTGGCCGCGCCTTTACGGATCAGCACAAACAGCAAGGAGATCGCGCCGATCGACAGCGCCAGCACCGACCAGACCAGCGAGCCGATCATCGGCAGCGTCCAATGCACCTCGCGCGTCTCAAACAGAAACATGAACGGCAGACACAGCAGCGCCGATGCCCCGAACTGGATGCACGCGCCCATCCGCAGGTCGAACACCGGGCAATGGCGCTTTTGATACAGCGTGCCGACGGTGATCGACAGCAACGCGCCCACACAAAGCGCAAGCGTCGTCACGCCGACGCCCGCCAGATGCAGCTTATTGGCCACGACCAGACCCACGCCTGCGATGCCGCACAGCAGCCCCGCCCATTGTCGGCCCGACACGCGCTCCCCACGCATCGAGACATACAGCGCGGTCAGAATCGGCTGCATGCCGACGATCAGCGCCGTCATGCCTGCCGGCATGCCGAGCTTGACCGCTGCCCAGACGCCCGCCAAGTAGCCCCATTGCATCAGCAAGCCGGCCACAGCGATGTGGCCGATGGTCGCCCAGTCGGTCTCGGCCGTGCCGGCGCGGCGTGGCAGCGGCACGCGCGCCAGCCATACCAGCGGCAGCAAGCACACCAGCACGCCAACGAAGCGCAAAAACAGGAACGTGATCGGCTCGGCGTACGGCATTCCGTACTTAGCCACGATAAAGCCCGTGCTCCAGATCAGCACGAACAGCCACGGCATGGCGACGAAAAACAGGGAGCCGCGCGCTGAGGCTGGCGCGACGGAAGACGCTGGGGTCATGCGGAAAGCGGCAGAGAGTTCGATGCGGCGGCAGCCTCGTCGCGAGCTGCCCAACGCTGTGCGTGCCGGGCAGCCAGCGCGATGGTCTGCGCATGGACGGCCACGGTATCGTCGATATTGTTGCCGTAGCCGCCCGCCATGGTAACGGCAATCGGTATGCGACGTTGATAGGCGAAGTCGAAGACTTCCTGATCGCGCCGGGCCAGACCCTGCAGGGTCAATTTGAGCCGGCCGAGGCGATCGCCTTCATGCGGATCCGCGCCGGCCAGATAGATGATCAACTGCGGCTTGAAGCGCCCGACCAGGATGTCGAGTGCGCCAGTCAGCGCCTGCAGATAGTCCTCGTCGCCACAGCCATCGTGCAGGCCGATGTCCAGATCCGACGCTTCCTTACGGAACGGGTAGTTCTTCTCGCCGTGCAGTGACAAGGTGAAAACAGTGGCGTCATCGCGCAGGATTGACGCCGTGCCGTTGCCCTGATGTACGTCCAGATCAATGATGGCGACCGGAAAATCCGCCGGCGACCTGCCTGATTGGCGCTGCATCCAGCGCGAGGCGATGGCTGCGTCATTAAATACACAGAAGCCACCGCCCTTGTCCGCATAGGCATGGTGTGTCCCGCCCGCCAGGTTGACGGCAATCCCATCCGCCAACGCGGCTTCGCTTGCGGCCATCGTCGCACCGGCCGAACGGCGGCTGCGCTCCACCATTTCTGGCGACCAAGGGAAACCGATCTCGCGCTGGCGCGCCGGGTCAAGCCGACCGGCGCTTACCGCCTCAACATATTCGGGCGTGTGCGCCAGCAGCAACGCGTCGTCCTCGGCGCGCGGCGCCTCATCCAGGGACAACCCCGGCACGTCGGCCAAAACCCGTGCCCGCAGGTCGCTGTACTTGCGCATCGGGAACCGATGGCCCGGCGGCAGCGGCAAAACAAAATGGTCGGTGTAGAACGCCCGCATGTGAATAACAAATCGCAACGCAACAAAAATGGCACTCGGGCGCATCCTAACCTACGCTGCACTCGTGTGTTTTTTGAGACGGAATTACCGCCGGAAGTGGTCAAATGCATTTCACCTGCACCACGGACGCGCATTTTTCTGCCACAAAAAATTACGCCAAACGGTTGGTCGCGCAATTCCTGTGCACGAAAAATCAACGAATTCTGATTTTTGTGCGATGCACAAATGGCGCTTGACACTGGTTTGACATTCAACAACAATGAAATTGTTGCGATGCACCATCCATAATTTGATCGCGATGTCGCCTGGAAGGCCCGACGCTGACCGTCATGCTTTGTACATCTGGGCGATCTAAATTTTCATTTTGATTCCCCGACCCACCTTTGTATTTGGAGAGACAACATGCTGACTCAGGAACAGATCGCTGCGGCGCACAAGGCCAACCTGGAAACGTTCTTCGGCCTGACCAACAAGGCATTTGAAGGCGTCGAAAAGCTGGTCGAGCTGAACCTGCAAGTCGTCAAGGCTACCCTGGCCGAGAACGTCGAACACGCCAAGAAGGCACTGACCGCCAAGGACGCTCAAGAGCTGCTGTCGGTGCAAACCGCCGCCGTGCAGCCGCTGGCTGAAAAGGTTCTGGCTTACAGCCGCCACCTGTACGAAATCGCTTCGGACACGCAAACCGAATTCAGCAAGGCTGCTGAAGTGCAAATCGCTGAAAACAGCCGCAAGCTGCAAGCGCTGGTCGACAACGTGTCGAAGAACGCTCCGGCCGGTTCGGAATCGGCAGTTGCCCTGGTGAAGTCGGCTCTGTCGGCCGCCAACAACGCCTACGACTCGGTGCAGAAGGCTACCAAGCAAGCTGTGGAACTGGCTGAAAGCAACTTCCACGCTGCTGCAAACGCTGCCAGCAAGGCAACCGCCCAAGCATCCGCCCAAGCGCGCGCTGCTACCGGCAAGAAGTCGGCAACGACCGCTGCCTAAGCGCTAAGCTGCTGCAGTTACCTGCTTGTTCAAGCGGGCCTCCTCCGGGAGGCCCGTTTTGTTTTGGCTGTCGAGCCACTCCTCCAAACGCGTCGTTTGCGCGCATTTGCGCGGAACCCAAATGCGCGGGCGGTGGTCCATTCAACCGTGTTCGTTCGATTGTCTCCTCGGTCCTGCTATCGAAACCTGTCCTCAGTGGTGATCAGTGGGTACCTTTAGCCCGGCTTCGGCCGGGTTTTTTGTGTGCATGGGAAACGTCTCGCTCTTCAAATTGCGAACTTTTACACGCAGCCGACGCTCCATTCTGTATTGCGGTTCGCCGCCCCCCTCTCCTTCCCAATGTCTCGCGAATCCATGGCCAAGCGAAGTCTGATCGTCGCGGCTGCGCTTATCCTGCTGTTAGAAGAGTGGATCTGGAACGTCATGCAGCGGGTAACCGCCCGTCTGGCGGCGCATCCCTGGGTCCAAGCGGCGGAGCGGAAGTTGGCGCAGCTGGAGCCCATCGAAGCCCTCTGCGCCTTTGCCCTGCCAATGCTCGCATTGCTTCCGTTCAAGCTGGCGGCCGTCTACGTGCTGGCGCGGGGCCATCTCATTGCAGGCGCCATAGTTCTGGTCGCAGCGAAAATCGTCAGTACGGGGCTGGGCGTGCGCATCTATTCCGCCGTTCGGCCACAGTTGCACACGATCGCGTGGTATGCGCGCTGGGAATCCGCGTTTCTGGCATGGAAGCAGCGCATGATTGCCGCCCTGCAGGCAACCCCGACCTGGCAAGCGCTTCAGGTGCGAATTGCCGTCTGGCGCGCCCGGCGGCATGGGTTAATGCAACAGATATGGCGCCGCCTGATCGCGGCGGTGCGCCTGCTACGTCGGCATCGGCGCCGAACCGAACCTCGACACTGACCGGTCAACGATCACGCCAAAGACAAAGGGCCGCCCAATCGAGCGGCCCTTCTCTTTGTCAGCCAGACTTCGAAGTTGGCTCTAAAATCTGGCAGTTAATTGCAGTTCAACGCTTGCGAGCCGGCGGCACGTCCGTGCAAACGCCTTCGTAGATTTCTGCAGCCATACCCACCGACTCACCCAGCGTCGGGTGCGGGTGGATGGTCTTGCCGATATCCACAGCATCCGCGCCCATCTCGATGGCCAGGCAAACCTCGCCGATAAGGTCACCCGCATGCGTGCCGACGATGCCGCCGCCGATGATGCGGTGGGTTTCCTCGTCGAAGATGAGCTTGGTGAAGCCCTCGTCGCGACCGTTGGCAATCGCGCGGCCCGATGCAGCCCAGGGGAACACGCCCTTGCCGTACTTGATGCCCTGCGCCTTGCACTGGTCTTCGGTCAGGCCTGCCCAGGCCACTTCCGGATCGGTGTAGGCGACCGACGGAATCTGCTTGGCATCGAAATACGCCTTTTCGCCGTGCGCAGTTTCGGCCGCCACATGGCCTTCATGCACGGCCTTGTGTGCCAGCATCGGCTGACCTACGATGTCGCCGATCGCGAAGATGTGCGGCACATTCGTGCGCTGCTGCTTGTCCACATCGATGAAGCCGCGGTCAGTCACGGCCACGCCGGCCTTTTCCGCGCCGATACGCTTGCCGTTTGGCGCGCGGCCCACGGCCACCAGCACCATGTCATAGCGTTGCGGCTCGGCTGGTGCAGCTTCGCCTTCGAACTTGACGTAGATGCCGTCCGGCTTGGCTTCCACCCCGACCGTCTTGGTCTTGAGCATGACCTTGTCGAAGCGGCTCTTGTTCATCTTGTCCCACACCTTGACGAGGTCGCGGTCAGCGCCCTGCATCAGGCCGTCGAGCATTTCCACCACATCGATACGGGCACCCAGCGTGCTGTACACCGTGGCCATTTCCAGGCCAATGATGCCGCCACCGATAACCAGCATCTTGGCCGGCACTTCGCGCAGCTCCAGCGCGCCGGTCGAATCGACGATGCGCGGGTCTTCCGGAATAAACGGCAGCTTCACGGCCTCGCTACCCGCAGCGATGATCGCCTTGGCGAAGCGGATGACCTTCTTCTCACCGGTGGTCGCTTTGCCGGCGCCATCCGTCAGCTGGACTTCCAGATGGTTCGGATCGAGGAACGTGCCGACGCCGCGCACGACTTGCACCTTGCGTGCCTTGGCCATGCCGGCCAGCCCGCCCGTCAGCTTGCCGATGACGGATTCCTTGTGCTTGCGCAGTTGGTTGATATCAACCGTGGGCTCGCTGTAGACAATGCCGTGCGCAGCCATCGCCTTGACTTCGTCCATCACGGCGGCCGTGTGCAGCAGCGCCTTCGACGGGATGCAGCCCACGTTCAGGCAGACACCGCCCAGCGTGGAGAAACGCTCGACCAGCACGGTGTTCATGCCCAGATCCGCGCTGCGGAAGGCTGCCGAGTAGCCGCCCGGGCCGGAGCCGAGGACGAGCATGTCGCATTCGATGTCAGCGCCGCCGGCGTGCTTGGCGGCTTGCGGTGCGGGAGCCGATGCTGCCGGTGCGGCAGCAGGCGCCGCGGCCGGAGCCGGTGCTTGAGCAGGCGCCGGAGCAGCAGCAGCGCCGGCTTCCGCCGTCGCGATCACCGTGCCCTTGCTGACCTTGTCGCCCACCTTGACCTTCACGTCGACGATCTTGCCGGCCACGTCCGACGGCACTTCCATGCTGGCCTTATCCGATTCCAGCACGATCAGCGACTGCTCGGGCGCCACGGTATCGCCCGCCTTGATCAGCACTTCGATGACTTCCACTGCATCGAAATCGCCGATGTCCGGCACCTTGATTTCCACCACGCTCATTCCTGACTCCTTGTTCTTGTCGTCGGCACCCGGCATCGCCCGGGCCCGCTGACGCTTTTCAATCCTGCAGACGGACTGTGTGCACTTCGATCGGGCCGCCCGAACTTTTGTCGAACTCCACACCTGCGGACACGCCCACCTGTGCAACGTCCGCCGCCGACTTGCCCGGCATATCGAACACCGCCGACATGGCTCCCAGCGCAAAGTTGCGCCCCGAGCCGATGCCCCAGAAGCGGTCGAATGCAAACACTTCGCGGTACGAATAGACGCCGTAGATGCCGGTTGCGTTGGCGATCAGGCAGGTGATCTGCGACGACTCGTATGGGTCGTCGTCGTCTTCCTTGGTGTTGACGAAATACTCGTCCTTGAGCTTTTCATGCACCTTGAGGAAGGTCCGGAAGACGTCGTCGCGCGTGCCGAGGCGGCACTCATCGGCCAGCCCCGCCAGCAGGCTCCGCATGACCGGGAAGTGGGCCGTCGTGCCCGCCAGAGCGATCAGCGAATCGCCTACCTGGAATATCTTCTGGTTCTGCTCGTAGCCGCGCGCCAAGCGTGTATCCCCGAACGTCACCAGTGAATCGGCCGCAATCGCTACTTCGCCGTCTTTCTTGACCACCACGCACGTCGTCATGTCGTCCTCGCCATCAGTCCACTGACCAGTCCGCCGACCGCTGCAAACCCAGCCGGGCCGGCACGCACAGGCCCGAAGCCAGATGCGTGCCGGGCCCGTATGGGCTTACAGGCTAACGCGGCGGAAGTCCGCCAGCACGCTGGCCAGATACGCGTTGAAGCGCGCAGCCTCCGCGCCGTCGATCACGCGGTGATCGTACGACAGCGACAGCGGGAGCGTCAGGCGCGGCACGAATTGCTTGCCGTCCCAAACCGGCTTCTGATAGCCGCGCGACAGGCCCAGGATGGCCACTTCCGGTGCGTTGATGATCGGCGTGAAGTTCGTGCCGCCAATACCACCCAGCGACGAGATCGAGAAGCAGCCGCCCTGCATCTGGTCCGGCTTGAGCTTGCCTTCGCGGGCAGCCTTCGACAGGTCCGCCATTTCCTTGGCGATGTCGATCAGGCCCTTCTTGTCCGCATTGCGGATCACCGGCACCATCAGCCCGTTGGGCGTATCGGCGGCAAAGCCGATGTGGAAATACTGCTTGAAGACGAGGTTGTCGCCGTCCAGGCTCGCGTTGAAGGTCGGGAATTTCTTGAGCGCACCAACGACTGCCTTGATCACGAACGCCAGCATCGTGAACTTCACGCCGGCCTTTTCGTGGTCCTTGTTCATCTGCACGCGGAAGGCTTCCAGCTCGGTGATGTCCGCTTCGTCATTGTTGGTGACGTGCGGAATCATGACCCAGTTGCGGTGCAGGTTCGCACCCGAAATCTTCTTGATACGCGACAGTGGCTTCGGATCGATCGGGCCGAACTTGGTGAAGTCGACCTTCGGCCATGGCAGCAGGTTCAGCTCGCCACCGCCAGCTGGTGCACCCGCTGCAGCCTTGCCCGGCGCCGCGGCCTGGCCGCTCATCACGCCCTTGACGTAGCGCTGCACGTCTTCCTGCGTGATGCGGTTCTTCGGACCCGTGCCACCGACGAGGTTGACGTCCACGCCAAGCTCACGCGCGTACTTGCGCACCGAGGGGCTTGCATGGGCAGCCTTGCCGACCGTACCAACGGTATCTGCGGTGTACGTAGCGGGCGCTGCGGCCGGAGCAGCTGCGGGCGCAGCCGCAGGGGCCGGGCTCGGTGCAGCGGCAACCGGTGCGGGTGCCGGAGCTTGAGCCGGTGCGGGGGCAGCAACTGCGCCGCCTGCGCCTTCCAGCAAGACGATCAGCGTGCCTTGCGACACGGCATCGCCAACCTTCACGCGGATTTCCTTGACGACACCAGCGGCCGGGGACGGCACATCCATTGTGGCCTTGTCCGATTCGAGCGTGATCAGCGACTGCTCGGCTTCCACCTTGTCGCCCACCTTCACGCTGATCTCGATGACCGGCACGTCGGTATAGTCGCCGATGTCCGGCACTTTCACCTCAACCGTACCGCCACCCGCAGCAGCGGGCGCGGAGGCCGGTGCTTGTGCGGCAGGTGCGGGCACTGGCGCAGCAGCGGCCGGAGCCGGTGCGGGTGCAGCCTGGGGCGCCGGGGGCGGCGCGGCAGCAGCGCCCTGCTCTTCGAGCAGCAGCACCAGCGAGCCTTCCGACACGGTGTCGCCCACCTTGATCTTCACTTCCTTGACGACGCCGCTCTTGGGCGAGGGCACGTCCATGGTCGCCTTGTCCGACTCCAGCGTGACCAGCGAATCTTCGGCGTTGACGGTATCACCCGCCTTGACCAGCACTTCGATCACCGGGACGTCTTTGTAGTCGCCGATGTCCGGCACCTTGATTTCTACGACTTGACTCATTCTTCTGTCTCCAGAGGGTCTGGCGGCGAGAGCTTCCGGCGGTGGACACGCATTGCCCCGCAGGCTACCGCATCGTGCAGGCAAATGCACGCTGCGGAAAGTCTGTCGGGGCGGTGCCCGGCCGGGACGCAACCCACGCGCCCGGCGGCTCCGTTATACGGTCATCGGGTTGGGCTTGTTCGGATCGAGGTTGTACTTCTTCAGTGCCTCGGCCACCTTTTCGCGCGGCAGCACGCCTTCGTCGGCGAGCGCCTTGAGCGACGCGACCGTCACCCAGTAGCGATCCACCTCGAAGAAGTGACGCAGCTTCTCGCGGGTATCCGAGCGGCCGAAGCCGTCGGTGCCCAGCACCACGTAGCGACGCGGCACAAAGGCGCGGATCTGCTCAGCGAAAGTACGAACGTAGTCGGTCGATGCGATGACCGGACCGCGTGCGTTCTTGAGCAGCTTCTCGACGTGCGACTCGCGTTGCGGCTCGGTCGGGTTGAGCAGGTTCCAGCGTGCGATGGCGTTGCCTTCACGGGCCAGTTCGGTAAAGCTCGGGCAGCCCCACAGATCGGACTCAACGCCCCAGTCCTTCTTGAGCAGCTCGGCCGCGGCAATCACTTCACGGAAGATCGTGCCCGAACCCAGCAGTTGCACGCGCGGTGCGTTGCTGTTCTCGACGCCCTTCTTGAACTGGTACATGCCCTTGATGATGTCGCCCTCGACACCCGCCGGCATTTCCGGGTGCTCGTAGTTCTCGTTCATCACCGTCAGGTAGTAATAGACGTCTTCCTGCTCGACATACATGCGGCGCAGGCCGTCTTGCATCACCACCGCCAGTTCGTACTGGAAGGTCGGGTCATACGAAATGCAGTTCGGGATGGCGGCGTGGTACACGTGCGAATGGCCATCTTCGTGCTGCAGGCCTTCGCCGTTCAGCGTGGTACGGCCAGCGGTGCCACCCAGCAGGAAGCCGCGCGAGCGCATGTCGCCGGCGGCCCAGCAGAGGTCGCCGATACGCTGAATGCCGAACATCGAGTAGTAGATGTAGAACGGGATCATCGCCACGCCATGCGTCGAATACGACGTGGCGGCGGCAAT
Source organism: Ralstonia chuxiongensis (assembly GCF_024158925.1). Taxonomy (NCBI): domain Bacteria; kingdom Pseudomonadati; phylum Pseudomonadota; class Betaproteobacteria; order Burkholderiales; family Burkholderiaceae; genus Ralstonia; species Ralstonia chuxiongensis. The sequence continues at coordinate 248,210 of NZ_JAMYWC010000005.1, forward strand.
CCAGTCGCACATGGCGCCCGCTTCGTTAATGCCTTCCTGCAGCACCTGACCCGTCTGCGATTCCTTGTAGAACATCAGTTGGTCGTGATCCTGCGGCACGTACTTCTGACCTTCCTGGTTCCAGATACCAACCTGGCGGAACAGACCTTCCATGCCGAACGTGCGCGACTCATCGGGCACGATAGGCACGACGTGCTTACCGACGTTCTTGTCCTTCAGCAGGATGTTCAAAATGCGCACGAAGGCCATCGTCGTGGACACTTCGCGGCCTTCGCCGGTGGCTTTGAGCAACGCATCGAACGCGGCGAGCGCCGGAATCTGCAGCGGGTCGGCCTTCTGGCGGCGGGCTGGCAGGTAGCCACCCAAGTCCATGCGCGCCTTGCGCATGTATTCGAGCTCCTTCGAGCCTTCTTCAAACTTGACGTACGGAACGTGCTCGAGCTGGTCGTCGGCAACCGGAATATTGAAGCGATCACGCAGCTTGCGGATGGCGTCCACCGGCATTTTCTTCTGCTGGTGGGCGATGTTCATCGCTTCGCCGGCTTCGCCCATGCCATAGCCCTTGATGGTCTTGGCGAGAATGACGGTCGGCTGGCCCTTGTGGTTGCTTGCCGACTGGAATGCCGCGTAGATCTTGTGCGGATCATGGCCGCCGCGGTTCAGCGCCCAGATGTCGTCGTCGGACCAGTCGGCCACCATGGCCTTCAGTTCCGGCGTGTTGAAGAAGAACTCGCGCACATAAGCGCCGCTCTTCGACTTGAAGGTCTGGTATTCGCCGTCGACGCATTCCATCATGCGGCTCATCAGCAGGCCCTTCGTGTCGCGGGCAAGCAGTTGATCCCAGCGGCTGCCCCAGATGACCTTGATGACGTTCCAGCCAGCGCCGCGGAATTCCGATTCCAGCTCTTGAATGATCTTGCCGTTACCGCGCACCGGACCGTCCAGGCGCTGCAGATTGCAGTTGATCACGAAGACGAGGTTGTCCAGCTTTTCACGGCCGGCCATGCCGATCGCGCCCAGCGATTCCGGCTCGTCGGTTTCGCCATCGCCCAGGAACGCCCAGACCTTGCGGTTTTCCCAGTTCTGGATCAGGCCGCGGCTGGCCAGGTACTTGGTGAAGCGCGCCTGGTAGATCGCCATGATCGGGCCCAGGCCCATCGACACGGTTGGGAATTGCCAGAAATCCGGCATCAGCCACGGGTGCGGGTACGACGAGATGCCCTTGCCGTCGACTTCCTGGCGGAAGCTGTCGAGTTGCTCCTCGCTCAGACGCCCCAGCAGGAAAGCACGCGAGTACACGCCCGGCGCCGAGTGGCCCTGCACGAAAACCATGTCGCCGCCGTGCTTGTCCGACGGGGCGTGCCAGAAATGGTTGTAGCCGACGTCATACAGCGTGGCCGCCGAAGCGAACGACGAGATGTGGCCGCCGACGTTGGTGTCCTTGTTCGCACGCAGCACCATCGCCATGGCGTTCCAGCGCGTGTACGAGCGGATGCGGTGCTCGATTTCCTGGTTGCCGGGAATGCGGTCCTGGTTCTCGACCGGGATCGTATTGATATAGGGGGTTTCTGCGTGCAGCGGAGACGTCACGCCGTTAATGCGCGCGTATTCGATCTGCTTGTCAAGGAGGAACGCCGCGCGTTGCGGGCCTTCCGCGCCGATGACGCCTTGAAGCGCCTCCAGCCATTCCTTGGTTTCCTGGGGATCAACGTCGCTGGCGCTCGTGGCACCCAGGACTTGTTCTGGTACGGCCGACATGGCGGTCTCCTTGGTAGCAGTAACGATAGTTGCGTCTCTTGTGAGGCGCCCCACAGCCACGCGCGTTTGCACGCACGCAAGGGGCCACCCCGACTTTTGCGCTGATTCTATGGGCACCCACAAACGCAGCACAAGCGGAATTTTCAAATTGCGATATGGTTTTTTATAATGTGGAATATTGCCGCAACGCAAAACAAATCACTTTTGACATTGCAGTGCAGCATTTTCTGAGCGAACAAGACAGCTCACCAATCGGTTTCCCCAAGCGACCCGTAAGTTGATTGCCGTTACACTTGGTTTTGCGCAGTTGCACAGATGCCCACTCCTTTACCTCCGCAGAATTCCGGCGTTCGTCCGCCCATCATGCTTGTCCCCTCCCACGCTTCGCAGGACCCGGCCGCCCAGTCCGAGCCGCCAACGCCTGCTGCGCCTGCTCCCATTTCCGCAAACGCGTCTGAATTGCCTTCAGACGAAATCGTGCGCCCGAACATGCCCCGCCGCCTGTGGCTGACGCGCCTGGGCCGGCTGTGGTCGACCAACTGGTTCATGTTCATCCCGCTGGTGGCAATCGTCCTGTTTGCCGGCGCGATGATTTTCATCCTGTATCAGTTGCACGCCACCGAGGTGCAGCAGCAGCGCGATGCCCTCTACCGTGATGCCGCCTGGGCCGAGCAGAAGGTGCGCCTGTCCCTGCAAAGCAATCAGGATCAAGTGGCCGCCCTGGCGCGCGATATCGGTGCCGCGCAGCTTGATCCGAGCGCCTACCGCGATGCCGCCCGCCAGCTCTTGCGCGAGAACCCTGAACTGGTCTTCATCAACTGGCTCGATGCCACGCGTCGCCCGCGCTGGGCGTTCCCGGCCACCTCCGAGTTCACCGCGCGCGTGCGCGAAACGCGCGACCATCCGCTCGAGCCCGAAATCCAGTCCGCCTACGACGCCGCCCGTGAAACGCAGCGCGCCGTCTATTCGCGCCCCATCCAGAACGAGCGCGGCGAGAGCTTCATGCTCATGGAAGTGCCGATCGTGCGCGACAACGAATTCCTCGGCACGGTGGGCGCCATGTATTCGGTCACGGGCATCCTCACCCAACTGCTGCCGGGTGAGCTGACGGACCGCTACCGCTTTTCCCTGGTCGACAAGAACAACGTGATCCGCGCGAGCACGTCGTTGCGGCCGGTACCCAAGGCGGCCGCATCGTACGAGGTGCTTCTGGATCCGCCAGGGCATTCGCTATCGCTGCGGGCCGAGGCGTATCCGGCACCGTCCAATCTGCCCAACAACATGCTGATGTGGCTGGTGGCCGGCCTGTCGTGCTTCGTGATCTGGAGCCTGTGGAGCGTGTGGCGCCACACCAGCCGCCGCTCAGAAGCGCAGCGCGCACTGCTGGCGGAAACGTCGTTCCGCCGCGCCATGGAAAACTCCATGGTGATCGGTATGCGCTCGCTCGACCTCAACGGCCGCATCACCTACGTGAACCCCGCGTTCTGCCGCATGATCGGCTGGACCGAGGCCGAACTGGTCGGCCGCATGCCGCCATTCCCGTATTGGCCGCCCAACGAGATCGGCGAGATGCAGAAGCACATCGAACTGACCCTGCGCGGCAAGGCACCTGCCAACGGCATGGAATTGCGCATGATGCGCCGCGATGGCACGAGCTTCTATGCGCGGATGTACGTCTCGCCGCTCATTGACGCACGCGGCCGGCACACCGGTTGGATGAGCTCCATCACGGACATCACCGAGCCCAAGCGCGCCCGCGAAGACCTGGCTGCCGCGCACGACCGCTTCACCACGGTGCTGGAGAGCCTTGACGCGGCCGTGTCGGTGCTGTCGACCGACAAGGCCGAGCTGCTGTTCGCCAACCGCTATTACCGCCAGCTTTTCGGCTGGGAAGCGTTCGGCCACCTGCAGCTCTCCGGCAACGACGTCAACACGGAAGACGTTTCCAGCGATGCACTGGACCTGGTGGATGCCTACGCCGGCCTGCCAGCCTCCGAACTGACCCCGCACGCGGCAGATGCACGTGAAATCTACGTGCCATCAATGCAGAAGTGGTTTGAAGTTCGGCGCCGCTACATCCAGTGGGTCGACGGCCACCTCGCGCAGATGCAGATCGCCACCGACATCACCGTACGCAAGGCCGCTGAAGAAATGACCCGCCAGCACGAAGAACGCATCCAGTTCACCAGCCGCCTGACGACGATGGGTGAGATGGCCTCGTCGCTGGCACACGAACTGAACCAGCCGCTGGCTGCCATCAACAACTACTGCATGGGTGCGGTCGGGCGCCTGAAGTCCGGGCGGAGCACGCCGGAAGAGCTGATCCCGGTGCTGGAAAAGACCTCCGCCCAGGCCGTGCGCGCCGGCACCATCATCCAGCGCATCCGCGGCTTCGTGAAACGCAGCCAGCCGCAACGGCGCGAATCCGACCTGCGCGATATCGTGGCCGACGCGGTGGGTCTGGCCGAACTCGAAGCCACCCGCCGCGGCATCACCATCCTCACGCGCCTGCCGGGCGATCTGCCGCATCTGTATGTCGATCCGGTGCTAATCGAGCAGGTGCTCGTCAACTTGCTCAAGAACGCCGCCGAAGCCATGGCCGCCCACCCGCGCCTGCGCGCCGCCAGCGTCCTGCGCCTGCACGCCAACCTGATCAACGACCCGGAAAATTCCGTGCTGATCGAGGTGATCGACCAGGGCCCGGGCGTGGACGACAGCACCAAGGAGCGGTTGTTCGAACCGTTCTTCAGTACCAAATCCGACGGCATGGGCATGGGGCTGAATATCTGCCGCTCCATCATAGAATCCCACCTCGGCAGGCTTTGGGTAGAAAACAATGCCGATGGCATCGGCTGTACGTTTAAAATCATCCTGCCGCTGAATCCGCTGTAATCGTTTTTAAAACATAGAACGTAGACCGAGGACTCCTCCATGAGCACAACGCCCGCCGCAGTTGCGCCGCGCAACGAAACCGTGTTCGTCGTCGATGACGATGAAGCCATGCGTGACTCGTTGACGTGGCTGCTCGAAGGCAACGGCTACACCGTCCGCACCTACCGCAGTGCCGAAGAATTCCTGGTCGACGACAAGCGTGGCGAAGGCGTCGGCTGTCTGATCCTCGACGTGCGCATGCAAGGCATGAGCGGGCCCGAGCTGCAAGATCGCCTGCTGGCCGAAAACAGCCGCATGCCGATCGTTTTCGTCACGGGCCACGGCGACGTGCCGATGGCCGTGTCGACTATGAAAAAAGGCGCGGTCGACTTCATCGAAAAACCGTTCGACGAATCCGAACTGCGCGAGCTGGTTGAACGCATGCTCAGCAAGGCCCGCAGCGAAGACTCTGTCGCCCGCGAGCAAAAAGCCGCCAAGGACCTGCTCGGCCGCCTGACCACACGCGAGCAGCAAGTGCTGGAGCGTATCGTCGCCGGCCGTCTGAACAAACAGATTGCCGACGATCTGGGCATTTCCATCAAGACGGTGGAAGCGCACCGCGCCAACATCATGGAAAAGCTCAACGTGAACACGGTGGCAGACCTGCTGCGCCTGGCCCTGTCGCGCAACGCCTGATTGGCCGCAGGGATGGCCAAGTGCCCATCAGGGCGATCAGGGCGGCTGGAAGGAAGGCGGCGATTTATAATCGCGGTTTGCCCTCTCCCTCCTCCGCCCAGCCATGACCGCCCAACTCATTGACGGCAACGCGCTTGCCAAACAACTCCGTGCCGAGGCCGCGCAACGCGCTGCCGCCCTGACAGCGCGTGGCCACCAGCCCGGCCTCGCCGTGATCCTCGTCGGCGAAGACCCGGCCAGCCAGGTCTACGTGCGCAACAAGATCAAGGCGTGCGAAGACAACGGCTTTCTGTCCAGCTTCGACCGCTACCCCGCTGACCTGTCCGAAGCCGACCTGCTCGGCCGCATCGACGCGCTGAACCGCGACCCGCGCATCCACGGCATCCTGGTCCAACTGCCGCTGCCCAAGCACATAGACAGCCACAAGGTGCTCGAAGCCATCGCGCCCGAGAAGGACGTCGATGGTTTCCACGTGGCCAATGCCGGTGCCCTGATGACGGGCGCCCCGCTGTTCCGCCCCTGCACGCCGTACGGCTGCATGAAGATGTTGGAATCGATCAACTATCCGGTGCGCGGCGCCAATGCGGTGGTGGTCGGCGCCTCGAACATCGTCGGCAAGCCGATGGCGATGCTGTTGCTGCAAGCCGGCGCCACCATCACGATCTGCAACAGCAAGACGCGCGACCTGGCCGCGCACACGCGTGAGGCCGACATCATCGTCGCCGCCGTGGGCCGCCGAAACATCATCACCGCCGACATGGTCAAGCCGGGCGCCGTCGTCATCGACGTGGGCATGAACCGCGACGATGCCGGCAAGCTGTGCGGCGACGTCGACTTTGCTGGCGTCAAGGAAGTCGCTGGCTACATCACCCCGGTGCCGGGCGGTGTCGGCCCCATGACGATCACGATGCTGCTGATCAACACCCTGGAAGCAGCCGAGCGCGCCGCTGAAGGAGCCGCGCTGGCGGCGTAAGCTTCACCTTGATCCAGTTGGAAACGGAAAAAGCGTCCCCACCTCTTGGATCGGACGCTTTTTTTGTCCCCCGAATTTCTCTACCGAGCCTGCCATGACCGACATTTCGCCCAAGGTTGCCACCCCGGCCAACAATCCGCTGCTCGATTTTTCTGGTCTGCCGCGCTTTGCGGACATCCGCCCTGAACACATCACGCCGGCCGTCGACGTGTTGCTTGAACGTGCTGCATCGGCGGTCGCGCAGGTCAAAGACCCCGCCACGCCTGTGAGCTGGAACACCGTCGTTACCGCACTGGAAGACGCGACCGAGCCGCTGGGCCGCGCCTGGGGCATCGTCAGCCACCTGAGCGCCGTCGCCGACACGCCGGAGCTGCGTGAGGCCCATGCCGCCAATCTGCCCCGCGTGACCGAGTTCTGGTCGGGCCTGGGTCAGGATCTGGAACTGTTCGAGAAGTACAAGGCCATTGCCGACAGCGCGGAATACGCAACGCTGTCGCCCGCCCGCAAAAAGCTGCTTGAGAACGAACTGCGCGGCTTCCGCCTGGGCGGCGCGGAACTGCCCGAAGACCAGAAACCGCGCTTTGCGGCCATTCAGGAACAGCAGGCGCAACTGACCAAGGCCTTCAGCGACCATGTCCTGGATGCGACTAACGCCTACGCGCTCGTCATCGACGACGAAGCCCGCCTCGCCGGTCTGCCCGACGACGCCAAGCAGGCTGCGCAAGAAGCGGCACGCCGCGACAATCCTGACGCGACTGGCTGGAAGTTCTCCCTGCATTTCCCGTCGTACTTCCCGGTGCTGCAATACGCAGATGATCGCGCGCTGCGCCGCACGATGTACGAAGCCAACGTCACGCGCGCGTCCGAACTGGGCGCTCAGTACGGCGGCGGCAAGGCCGAGTGGGACAACACCGCCAACATGGCCGAACAGCTCACGCTGCGCACCGAAGAAGCGCACATGCTCGGCTATCGCAATTTCGGCGAGGTATCGCTCGTGCCGAAGATGGCCGATTCGCCCGAAGACGTGCTGCGCTTCCTGGGTGAGCTGGCCGACCGCGCCCGCCCGTTTGCCGAGAAGGATTGGGAAGAACTCCAGGCATTCGCCAAGACCACGCTCGGCATCGACAAGCTCGAACCGTGGGACATGGCCTACGCGTCGGAAAAGCTGCGCGAGGCACGCTACGCATTCTCCGAGCAGGAGGTGAAGCAGTATTTCCCAGAACCCGCGGTGCTGGACGGCCTGTTCAATGTTGTGCAGACGTTGTTCTCGGTGAAAATTCAGCCGGAGGCGGCCGAGGTATGGCACCCGGACGTACGCTTTTTCCGTGTCGAATCTGCCCAAGGTGAGCTGCTCGCACAGTTCTACATCGACCTGTACGCGCGCGAAGGCAAGCGTGGCGGTGCGTGGATGGACGACGCACGTGGCCGGAAGCTGCTGGGCGAAGCGGGCGTGCAAACCCCGGTGGCCTACCTCACCTGCAACTTCTCCGGCCCGGTTGGCAACAAGCCAGCGCTGTTCACCCACGACGAGGTCATCACCCTCTTCCACGAGTTCGGTCACGGCCTGCACCACATGCTCACGCAAGTGGATGAGCTGGGCGTGTCGGGCATCAACGGGGTGGAATGGGACGCGGTGGAGCTACCGTCGCAGTTCATGGAGAACTTCTGCTGGGAATGGGAAGTGCTTTCGCGCATGACGCGCCATGTGAATTCCGGCGAACCGCTGCCGCGCAAGCTGTACGACAGCATGCTCGCCGCGAAGAACTTCCAGAACGGCATGGCGACGCTGCGCCAGATTGTGTTCTCGACGTTCGACATGCACCTGCACACGGACTTCGATCCCAAGGGCACGATGTCGGTGCTGGAGCTGTCGCGCCAGATCAACAATCGCTTCCACGTGGTGCCGCAGGCCGAGCTGTCGCGCTGGCCGAACACGTTCAGCCACATCTTTGCGGGCGGCTATGCGGCGGGCTATTACAGCTACAAGTGGGCCGAGGTGCTGTCGGCAGATGCCTATGCGGCATTTGAAGAGGCCAGCAAGCTGGGCGGCTCGGTGCTCGATGCGGAAACTGGCGCACGCTATCGCCGCGAAGTGCTGGCCGTTGGTGGCAGCCGACCGGCCATCGACTCGTTCACGGCTTTCCGCGGCCGCGCGCCGAGCATCGATGCACTGCTGCGCCATGGTGGCATGATGTCGGAAGCCGCGTAACTGTCCGCTCCGCCGCCAGGGCAACGCCGCTTCGTGCCTAGCGCCGAGGCGGCGTTTTCATTCGAGCCCGCAGCGCTTGATGGCACAATATCGCACCCCTGAACGGCGCCAAACTGTGCGCCGTCGCCATTTGCAAGGACCGAGCCCTCATGCGAGTCGCTACCTGCGACCTCAATCGGTGCCTCGCTACATCCCACCCCGTTCCACCCCCGCCAGCAGGCCCTCTAAAGGCTTGAACCCCGCTCTCCCTGCGTGCCACCATGCGCCCCCACATCACGCACACAGTGGGTAGCTAGGTGGGTAGCCAGACCGCCACCACTGCCTAGCTACCCACCCAACGAGAGGGTCGGCACAGTGGCAAAACTCACGCATCTGCTCAGCGACATCCAGATCCGCGCATGGATCGCGAAAGGCGAGCCCATCGCTCGCTCTGATGGCGACGGGCTGACATTCACACTTTCCAATGCCGGCACGGCCACGTGGGTTCTGCGTTATCGCATCGGGAACGGCCGCCGCCGCGAGCTCACCATCGGCAACTATCCGGACATCTCTCTCGCGGCCGCCCGCGAGAAGGCTCGGGCCGCTCGCGTCGCCATCGATGAGGGGCGCGATCCCGCCATCGAGAAGCAAGAGGAGAAGACCCGGATTCAGGCGGCATGGACCGTGCACGAGCTAGTCGCCAATTATCGGGAAAAGTGCCTGCTCCCTGCCGGGTTCGCACAGGAGACGATCGACTGCCGCAACCGAGACTACGACCAGATCATCTTGCCGTACTTGGGCGCTCGCCAAATCCAGCGCGTAACGTCCATCGACATCGTGTCGATGATGACGGACTGCAACCGTAAGTGGTCGGCATCCAAGCGAGTTCTCACGTCCGTGTCCCAACTGTTCGACCACGCCTGCGGCTTGAAGATCATCCCCGCGAACCCTTGCACGGGCATCAAGCTGTCGGCAATCAAAGGGCCACGGCCACCCATTCGCCGGCGCGTCATGCTGCTCGAAGAAGAGCTGCGTCAGCTACTGCCCGACATCGACTTGATTGGCACGGAGAACGCCCTGGCATTCCGCATCCTACTCGCAACATGCGTGCGCGGCATCGAGCTGGCCAAGGCCAAGAAAGAACATGTCTACCTTGATCGGGGCGTTTGGTGGGTCCCAGACGAGTCGGTGAAAACGCGGAAAGGCTTCCTTGTCCCGCTCACACCGCCAGTCATCGAATGGTTCCGCGGGCTGATCGAGCTTTCGGGCGAGTCGAGCTACGTGTTGCCAGCGCGGCACGAGCGGAGGCGACGCAATCAGGGATGCGATACCCATGTCTGCCAAACCACGCTTTGGGCAGCGATCCGCCGCGCCTTCGATCGACATGACCTTGAGATCCGCAGGTTCACGCCGCACGACACCCGGTCAACCGCCAAAGGCCACATGCGAAATATGGGCGTCTCGCGGGAGATTTCCGAGCTCGCCCTCAACCACACCCTGAAAGGCATGGAGGCCATCTACGACGTGCGGGAGGAAATCCCGGAGCGCCGGGAGGCATTGGAGCGATGGACGGCGTTCCTTTGCGCTTGTGAGAACGGAGCACCCACTCCCGAGTTCGCTAAGCCGGTGCGAAGCAGCAATGTCGTTCCGATGTTGTCGGCAGCTTAGAAATCGAGTGTTGCCGGCCCCATCAATCTTGTGACACCACTCTTGGGGGGGCACCGGCAACGTCCATATCTTCCTTCAGGCAGCTGCCTTGTACGACGACCGACCACCTTTTGCTCTCTATAAAATACTGTCGCCCGCACCATTGATGCAATGGGTAGCGCCGCGCGCTATTTGGTACTAGGCACCGGCCGATGCGGACGGTGTTGGCTCCGAGAGGCGCGGAGCAGGTTCCCTGCTGAACATCATTCGGTTCCGAAGCATTTGGCACACTCCATCGAGTCCTGGAAACAAGGTAGCGGCGGTTAGCCCCATATAGTCCAGGTCACGGAGAGCCTCCTTGGCATCGTGTAGCGGGATATCCGCTGTGACTAGGTAGTTCGCCCCCTCGTCCACTTCCTTGTTTCGTAGATACGCTTCCAGGTTCGACACGTTGCTTACAAGGAATCGCCCTTGCTGAGCATGGAGACGAGGATTCCCTCGCGAGGGCACCCGAAGAAAGGACGCAAAAGGCCGGATGCTTGGCATGCTGATGTGGGGAGGCGAATTTCGTTCTGCGAACTTCCGGGTCAAGCCGTACACCCGCGCGTACTTAACATCCCGTTCGCTCTGGTTCTCTAGCGCATCAGTGATGGCAAAGAATGCTGCGACATAAGGCGATTCCGTCCAGTCCAGAAGGGGCGTGGGCAGACCATGGTGTTGGGCAAGCGCCAGCAATCTGGACATTTCGCTGGGGTTGGCCAGCGAGATGTCTTCGTCTAGCACTGCGGTCGCCAAATCCACAAAGGGTCGTAATTGCTCGTCCCAGTAACGGAAGACGTCGGTGCGGCCCATGCGCGATAAAGACGTTTCGAGCGTGAATTTGTTGCTTCCATGACCTCGAAAAGCAAAAGCATCTTGCCGGCTGCTCGCGGACGACGCCCAGTCCCGGAAGTCTGCCCAAGATTTGCATGTGCGTTTCGTTGCGGAGGATACGGATGGCTTTTTCCATCCCCCAAGACTCATGTTGCCGCGAGCTTCCCCATTGGTCCAACTACCCGACCAAATATCGCGTTTAAGCATTAGCCGGCTCTCCACCGCACGCAGCTTTGCTACGTCTGGGTGTTCGAGTGGGACGGTAGCAATGCCTTGACCAGGCACTGCGATCCGTACCGGCCCTTTAGCCTTGAGCACACGCGTCTTCTCGTCTGGCGCGCTCACCTGCACACAGACGCAAAAATCGCCAGGATTGGGAACCTCTTCGGATGGCTGCTGATCCCACACGTGCAGCCAGCCGTGAGACGGCTTGTCCTTGTCGATATTCAACATGACAGGGCACAAGCCCGACTTTAGCTCTACACCGCCTACCAACTGTTGATCCATATCGCACTCCAAGGGCGCGCTGCCTGCGACACATCATATCGGGCCGAGGTGGACAGAAGGACTCGCGTGTGAACGTTATGCCGCTCCCACTCTGCGGCCAATGACAATAGGTTTCTGGTTCGCCCCCCCTCCAAGGGCGCACATCTTGTACGCGGTAGTGGTGGACAAACAGCAAACGCCGTTTAAGTTGCCGCACGCTTTGGAGCCTTGCTACTCGTATTCGGATCAGTTCTGGTTTCTGAATCATGACAGCGGGCAGCCATGAACCCGCAAATACGGGAAATCGCACGATACAGGAGATCGCCCATATTCCCTCCAGCAGAGACTCGCATTCGTGAAAAGGCCGCCCCGAAAGGGCTGCCTATGCGTGTCACATCTGTTTCCGAAATTTCCTTTCCCAGCTCATGAGCGCACTGGTTGCGAACTTTGTTCAGCCCCCGAAGTGAGGATGTAATGTCGTCTGGTAGCTTCTGCAGCGCCTCCACGAGGACTAGCTTTTGCGCGTACGTCAGATTCCCAGCTTCCACAATTTTGTCGCCACGAGGAAGCGACACTAGGATCAGGCGCTCCAACAAAGCCTCGGTAAACAAATGCGCGCGAAGCACCAGCATTACGGGGTCCATGTTAGGAACACCGATTGCCTTCTCAAACTTTGCGAATTCAACCTGCTGCTGTGGATCGGGATCGGGATCGGCATGTTTAGACGTATCTGGCGTCGGGTTCTTAATTGTGGCAGCCATGATTCCTCCTCGGTTGCTTCAGATCACATTCTAATCACCACGGCTACGCGTCCATCCGAGGTCGAATGGTCATTACGCCGTCTGAACGCCGAAGCGACGGCTCCTTGCGGCGTGTCGCATCGTCCACGTCTGCATTGTCTACATTGACGCGCAGATTCCGGCCAACGATACTGTATAAACATACAGTACTCGCGCCATGCCCTACCCTCTCCGCATCGAATACCCCGCGCTCACGAACGCGCAGCTCACGACCATCGGCGACCGCTATGGCCACGACCCCGTCGTGCGTCGGTTGGTGATGGAAGTGCAGGCCCTGCGTAACCTCGTCTTTCGCGCGCACCAGGTGGCCGAAGCGGCCGGGCCGGGTGGTCGAACAGACGCGTTCGGCATTGCCGTCGAGGCGCTGCACCGCGAGCTCGAGGCGGAGACATGGTTCCAAGAGGACCTTGCACAACGCGAGGCCTACCGCGCCGCCCTCCCCAAAGAGCCCACCCCACAAGACCGCCGGGCGATGCGCAACGCTCGCAAATGGTGATGGTGCGCCCATGTCGAAACCCGTCCGCGAGCGCTATCCCTCGCTGACGTTTGACGAGCTCCACAAGATGGGGGTGTTGCTCAGGATCACCTCACCTTATTGCGTTGTTGCTTGAGAAGTCCTTTCCTGATCAGATTTTTTGATGATTTCAACCAGCTCTTTTGCAACCATGCTATTGGCATAATCCGAGATGTGATCAAAATAGCTATACAGGAATCGCCCATTCACCGCAACCGGGCATATGTTGTTTTTTATATCACAGTACAAGTGACTGGGGTCGTAAACAATCAATTTCGGGTGAGTCTTAGCTATTTCGAATATCGCATCCCGATAATCCTTCGTGCGGCGCAAGTGTTCTTCGTAAGAAATCGAGCATTCGGCATTGTTCTTATGCGCCGAACTTTGATTTAAACTCGAAATCGCAGTGACTCTAGACATGCAATCTTTTGAGTTTGCCAAGGTGGGGTTGTCGATTACAAGGACAACATTCTTCCCCCCTGATTCGAGTTTTCCAATCGAATTACTGAGGCCAGCGTAGCTAGATTTCGGGGAGCTCTGCGCCTCGTGACTTCCGTCAACGTAAGTCGCATCCGTTAGAATTCTCTTCCCGGTTACTAGAACTACCGTTTTCAATTCATTGTTGGCCAATATGGAATCCATTGCGAACTTGTTTGCTTTCACGCATTCGCTCGGATCATCATTTCCATAAGAAGAGCTTCGCTCAACGCCAAATATTGGTGCGCACGAAGGTCTGGCAGCAATAACCCATCCATATTTGTCATCGTTGCGAGCGAGTCCCCAAAACAGAGCATCAGCTTTACTATCCCCCCAGACAATGTATCGCAGAGGCTTCTTTGTGTTGCTGTGGCAAAAAGGGAGGTAGTACTTATTGGGCACTGGAATGCTGCACTCGTCGTTCACTAGGTCACGGCCTTGCCCCAGTGAGGCGGTCTTAGCATCGTTGCTGTGGCGAGCTACAAATCTGAAAGGTAGGCCATCTCTACTGTAGGCGTTATACCCAATGTACCCAATTGCAACCATCAAAATGGAAAGCACCGCCACCTTTGCTTTTTCATGCTTTCCTAAACGAATGGGGCGCTCGACCAATCTGTACGTCAGCCATGCCAGAAAGATTGAAAGGAGTACAGCCGAGAACCGTACGCTTCGGCTTGGATGTTCGCCCTCGAAAATTCGAGCAAACGAGAGTAGTGGCCAATGCCAGAGATAGAGCGGAAAACTAATCAATCCAAACCAAACCACCACTTTGTTGGATAGAATTACGCGATTAACCCATGCCTTCGGGCCGGCAAGAATAATTAGAACGGCACCTAACACAGGGACAAGGGCCCACTTCCCGGGGAACCCGATGTCTTTATTTATTCTCCAAAATCCGTAAGCGAGCAATATCAAGCCAGAAAAAGAAACAACACTCGCTAGCATTTTGCCGTCGTTAATTTCCCCATCCCTGAAGATGATTCTGCCAAGCAATTCGTCCAATTTCTTCGCATTACCAGCAGAAAATGATGGTCGATAAATTTTCAACCATGCCAAGATGCTTCCGAACATAAGTTCCCAGAAGCGAGTTTGCGGCGAATAGAAATCCGCCACAGCATCCGTTTCGACTTGGTGAACACCCAGATAAAAAGAGATGGAGGCAACAAGAACCCCCAAACTCAATAGATTAAATTTGCCTTTGTATGCAAGCCATAACAACAGAGGCCAGACAATGTAGAATTGCTCCTCAACGCCTAAACTCCAAAGGTGCAGGAGTGGCTTTGTGTCGGCGGCATTGTCAAAGTAGCCGGACTCCTTCCAAAGCACAAAATTAGAAACAAAGGACGCTCCGCCGGCGATATGTTTCCCCAGTTGCTGGTACTCGTCGGCAAGCAAGATAAACCAGCCAATGGCAAAGCAGGAAAGCAGAATAAGAGTAAGGGCGGGAAAAATCCGCTTTATACGTCTTAGATAAAACTCAATAAAACTAAATGTCCCTTTATCCAGATTTTCGAAAATAATTGTGGATATTAGGAAGCCTGATATAACAAAAAATATATCCACCCCTATAAATCCACCATGCATCCAGCTAGGAGAGGCGTGGTAGGCAACAACAGATAAGACAGCTATTGCCCTAAGACCATCAATGTCACGGCGGTACTTGGGATGCGAAAGATGGGGAAGAGACATGATTCTTTTTCTTCTGGAATTTGCTGCGCCTGCCAAGCCAGCTTAATTCGGGCGGTGCAAAGGGGGTGTTTAGAAAATTGAAGAGCTTAGTAGTTGCGAGTTGCGACCCCGAAGATTTTCGGCCAGCAGTCTATCATGCTGCCAATCTTGATAATCTTCCGGAATGCCGCCCCGACGCAGGCCCCGCGCGGGGGCACTACCCATCAGTTGGGTCGAGAAAATCGATCGTTGGGCATCTCGAGATCGCTAGCGTTGCACTGGCCCCGGGAATACAGTAGTTCGGCAGCGTCCTAAACCGGCGGCGTTAGGGTCGTCGGCAGCAGGGCGGAAGTGGCCCGCCCCACAACAACAATCGGCGGGCTTTTCATTTGGGGAGCGATTCTGTAGGAGGTTTTCTGCGCCCGGCCACGGGGCGGTCAATGACAACAACGGTGTCGGCAAAGTAGTCCCGTCTTCGAATGGACCAAGCTCAATTCGAGCACAGCATTCATTGCCGAGAGCTTCGCCGCCGGAATAGCGGCCGGGCCACCTCGGCACATGCAAGTGCGGTCACGGCTACAAGCATTAGCAAAACGCCAAGGACCCCGAGCGCGATGGCCCATACCACTGTGAAGCCAGCGAAGCCACCTAGAAACTCAAGGAGGGCATCCCCCTTCGAATTGACGCCAGTCTGCACGTGGTGCATTACAGTGAACACAGTCTTGCTGTTGTCTTCCAGCGCCTGAGCTATATGACGTCGTTCCTCGAACGTTCTAGGCTCCGCTGCCGCAGCGCTTAAGCAGCAGACGAGCAACAGGCACGACCCTACGCCTGGAAGATAGTGGCCATTTTTGTTCATAGCCCCTCCATTTTTGCCAGGTAGATAATACCCGCGGCCAATTAGAGCGGCTTCGGACGTTCAATAGCATTAGATTGGACGGTCGGCTTGCCGTATTGGCGCCAGCTGCGACCCACTGCGATCGTTCCAACGCGCAGGCTGATGCCAAACTACTCGGCTTCCCGCAAGGCTTTCTCCCACGCAGGGGCATCCTCGGCGAGATCGTGATAGCAATCAAGATTCGCCAATTGTCGGCCACTTGCGATGTCCACTAGCCTGCACGCCATGTTGAAGTGTATCGATCCAGTCTCATAGGCGAGCTGTTTCCCGTTTTCCCAAAACATCCATCTCCACACAAACGGATCCCCTTGGATTCGACGGATAACATGCCCCCGCTGGGCGATAACCAATGTGGCGGGGTAGCTCTGGCCGTGCGCCGCCGGATAGCTCTCCGTCCAACCTTCAAGGCCCTGTGGCCCCGCCCGATGCGCTGACTCGATGGGCTCGTCTGCCTGCGATGCCTGAGCCAATGCAGCGCCTCCCAACAAGAACATGCCGATCATAGCCAGCCGTCTGCCTGTGCTTTGCATGCTTGAAGAGAGCGGTTTGGGGTGGTTCAGTCTAGCTGATGTTCAGTCGCTGGATGCGACCAGACCTGTCACTCCCTTTCGCTATCGTTTGGACAGCCACCCTCCGGCGGAGGGGTTTTCCCGGGTCGCTGCAGCGTATGATGAGACAGCCCTCTCGGGAGCCCCGCACCCATGTGCTACTCCGCCCAAATCGAAGCCGACTATCGACGGTTCGTACACGAGTACGGCGCCATCATGTCGCTCGACGATTTCACGCGGATGGTGATGGAGTACTTCGCCAACCCGAAGATGCGCGTCCCCAAGGCGATGACCGTGCACTTCCTCGAATCGCCCGAGACCGAAGAAGAAAAGAAGATCGCCGAGGTCATCCGCGCCCGCATAGCCGCAGACGAAATCGCGCTGCTGCAGGAGCTGGCCAAGCAGACCGAACGGCTGGAGAAAGCCCAGCAATCCCTCGCCACCAAGGCCACCAAAAAAGCCGCTGAAGACGTCCGCATCGCCACCAACAAGATCGCGGCGGCCAAGGGCAAGCTCGAAGAGCTCAAGAGCACCGAGCTCAAGCCGCGCGACTCGCGCATCTACCCCGGCTGGTACGCGCCCGTGATGGTGATGGAGAACGGCCGGCGCGTCGTCAAACCGATGCGCTATCAGTGCCGCCCCGCCGGCAAACCGGCCTTCTACGACGAGCAGTACCCCGGCACCTACAACGCCCGCCGCGACAACCTGCGCGGCTTCTGGAAAGGCCAGTACGGCCACACGCACGGCCTTGTCCTGGTCGACGCGTTCTATGAGAACGTGACCGGGCCAGACGGCAAAAACGTCGTGCTCGAATTCCGCCCCGATCCGCCGCAGACGCTGCTCGTCGCCTGCGTGTGGTCACACTGGCGCGCGACCAAGCCCGGCGAAAAAGATCTGCTGTC
Source organism: Ralstonia chuxiongensis (assembly GCF_024158925.1). Taxonomy (NCBI): domain Bacteria; kingdom Pseudomonadati; phylum Pseudomonadota; class Betaproteobacteria; order Burkholderiales; family Burkholderiaceae; genus Ralstonia; species Ralstonia chuxiongensis. The sequence continues at coordinate 265,509 of NZ_JAMYWC010000005.1, forward strand.
GTTCGCCATCATCACCGACGATCCGCCGCCGGAGATTGCAGAGGCCGGGCACGACCGTTGCCCGATTCCGATCAAGCCCGAAAACATTGATGCGTGGCTGAACCCGGAACCGCGCGACCTCGATGCGGTAGACGCGATTCTTGAGGACAAGCTGCGCCCGTATTACGCGCACCGCATTGCGACCTGAATGCAGCAATCGATTCCCCTCGAAGCTTGTCGACGAGGGGTATCGACGGTAGTGCATGCGCGGTACCCTCTCGGATATTCGTTGCGCTCGCTACGCGAAAACAAAAACCTGCTGGCGCCGCCACCCCGCATCAAATATGGAAAAAGAAAAATCGCTGCTGTGGCACCTGCGCTATGTCGCGATCGGCTTGGTGCCGATGGGGCTCATTGCGCTGGCCCTCGCCTACCTGTTTTCAGAGAACATCGAAGGTGCTCGACGGCATCAGCACTACTGCAGTACGGTGGCCGGGCTCCGCGTCTTTCACCCTCTTGAGCCCCACACAGGATGGCTTGCGGACAGAAAGTCTGAAGCGAAATCCTTAGCCAGTCGCTACCCACAAATCAGTTTTGCTCGGTTTGAGGAGCGAGGCATCGCATATGACGTGCGCTGGAAAGGCGGGGCGGTCTTCCTTGAAACAAGCTATGACATTCAGGAAGCCAGTCCGAACGACGTAGTCACTTACCAGTACCTCTCAGTCAGCGACGAGGTGCCCGGTGAACTACGTCTGCGGCGATATGGGGATGCGGTGTACGACTTGAAAACCGGAAAGCTCGCGGCACGTGCGTACGATTTCACCTATTCATGGTTCGATCTGCCCTTTACCGATGAGGGACGCTCCACTCCGCGTAGCTGCCATAACGAGTTGCATCAAACACATGAAGAGCTGCGCGGAGCCTTTGCACCTACAGCCGGCACTTGATATGGGTGTTTTCCGCAACTCACAATGAAAGCAGCCTTCCCGTCCCTGATCCTTGCCGTGACCCTGTGCATGCCGGCAGCGCTGCTCGCCTTCGAAAAGCCCACCAACGGGGTCGACCTATCTTTCGCGCCAGGCTCTGCTCAATTGACGACGGCCGAACGGGTCAAGCTTGTCCGCCTGCTTGAGATGATCAAAGAGAAGTGGTGCCCGCTGGAAGGCGTAGGAGTGTCGGCCCATGTCGATGCGACGGAAGAGGCGGACGCACCTGCCCGTGCGGCGCTCGCCAAGAAGCGGGCGGACGAGGTCGTCAGCGAGCTGAAGGCATTCGGGGTTCCCTCACACATCCTCTACGCTGAATCGGACAAGTACGTCTTCAGACCGCTCCCTTGGACAGGCATCGTGGAAGTTGAAGCCGTGGGAGGCAGTTACCAAATGCCCTGCCCCTATCCGCAGAATGCGTATGGGTTCCATGTGCCCAACCGGCGCTGATTTACTGAGCACCGCGCCAACCTAGCCGCACCAGCGTCCGTCAATGCTGTTACACACATCTAGAATGACATCCGATCCAAGGAGGCGAACATGCTGAAGAAGATGGCGTGCGCTGGTATTGCCTGCATGGTGTTGTTGGTCTCGCCCGTTGTCGCCAAATCGTACGATCTCGGTGGCGTGGAAATTGAAGTGCCCAATCCACCAGGCTTTGAAGCGCTCCCGAAGCAGGCGCTACTGGAAAAATTGGCCCAGGGGACAGATAACACCACGACATATCTGGAGTATTTTCAGCCGAGAAGCGGCGAGCAGAACTCAAAAAGTTGGATGCTGCTGCAGACTCTGACCGGCGATCTTAACGTCATGACGACGAAGCGGGATTTCGCGCAACTTAGGGCCGCCCTGCGCAGCCACACAAAAGAGGCCGAGAAGACAACGCTTGAAGAGCCTATTGTTTCCGATGCGAAGTTCATGGGTATCGACGAGGACACCGACGAGTGGATCATGAGCTCGCAGGCAGTCCGGCTGTCCAACGTACCGGGCCACGTAGGCGACCCGGTAGCCATGATCGTAAGTACCCTCTTTGTCAAAGGCAAGGTGGTCACGTTGTCGACCTACCGCATTGTCCGCAGACTGGCCGACGTGGCGGAGGCGCAGCGCGAGGCTCGGCTGTGGGCGTTATCTGTGCTCAACGCCAACCGCTGATAGACGCTCTTCGCAAATACTTGGCGGGCGGCTAGAACAACCCCACCGGCTCCGCCGCCCGATCCCAGCTGTAAATAATCACCTCCCGCCGCGCCACCCCCTGCCCTCCACCCACGGTGTAATTAATCTCCACCGCCTCCATCTCGAACCCCGCAAAACACCTGCGGATATCCGGATGGTCATTCAGGCTGACGATGGCTTTGCCCTTCAAGCCGCGCATGAGCGCTGCCATCCGTTCGTACTCGCTGAACGGGAAATCGACCCCATACCCCTCGGTCTCCCAATACGGCGGGTCGAGGTAGAACAGCGTGTGCGGCCGGTCGTAGCGCTCGATGCAGTCGGCCCAGTTCAGGTTCTCGATGTACGTGCCGGCCAAGCGCAGGTGTGCGGCGCTCAATGACTCCTCGATGCGCAGCAGGTTTGGCGCGGGCGCCGTCGTGGCGGTGCCGAAGGTCTGCCCTTCCAGCTTGGCGCCGAAGCACGTGTGCTGCAGGTAGTAGAAGCGCGCGGCGCGTTGGATGTCTGTGAGCGTGTGCGGCGGCGTGTCCTGCAGGATCCGGAACATGTCGCGGCTGGTCAGCAGCCACTTGAAGTGCCGCACAAACTCTTCAAGGTGATGCTGCACAACGCGGTACAGATTCACCAGATCGCCGTTGATGTCGTTGATGACCTCGACGTTGGCAGCGGGCCGCAGGAAGTACAGCGCGGCGCCGCCGGCAAAAACTTCGACGTAGCACTTGTGGGCGGGAAAGCGGGAAAGCAGGAGATCCGCGAGGCGGCGCTTGCCGCCGATCCACGGAATGATCGGTGTTGCCATTGGTATCAATTGAGCCTAAGTGCTTTGCTAGAATCGACGCGCCTCCTAGGAAGGTAGGCGGGCCTTGGCTTGGCTCACTGGTACACACAGTGGGTCCGGCGGCCATGATGGTGTTGCTGCACCATCGCGGTCGCCCGTCTTTACGGCTGGGTGTGAATGCCAGCCGATTCAAGCGCGCGCAGGCTGGTTGCTGCGCACGTTTGTTCTCTCTGGGCGCAATGCTGATTACATAGCGGGCGCATCAAGGCACACACCAAGGAAAATCACGCTATGCGAGTTGCTGACCTGATCCAGGCAGGCGGGAAATTCGAAGGAAAGAAGATCGCCATAGAGGGCGTCTTCGTCATGGTTCGGGGCGTTGGCTACTTCGTCCAGGATGCGACCGATCGAGACAATAGAGGCAAGGCCATTTTGGTCGTGTCCCCGGGGCTAGAGAAGGCCCTTCTTTCAAGCGTTCCTGCTTATGGCGGCGGGCCAATTAGCTACCGCGACAACGCAGAGATATCGGGGGTGATCATCCCCTCGCCGTCCAGTGAGTTCGCTCTCGCGATCACCGAAATAGAAGACTTCGCAATTTACAAATACGACGAACGAATGCGAGTCAATATCTAGAAACGCCGCGTCAAACCTGACGGGGCACATACCGATAGCGGCCCCGCTTATCAACCGGCAGAACCTTGGACCGCATCGCCTCGCAGCACGCCCCTATGCGCGCAAAATTGGCCCGCGCTTGCCGCAGGGTGAGGCCGTGGTTTGCACCCGACCACGAATCGAGGTCATCCAATCCGAAGCCGTCATCTTCCCAAAAGCACACAGGACAGATTTCCCAGTCCCCTCTCGCGCCCACGGTGAAGTAGTCACAGCAATTGCATTGGTACTCGAGATCCATTGTGGTCCGCCAGTCGTCGCTAAAAATGATTCTCGCTCAATGGCGATAGGGAGGTATGGCGCATGGGCAGCACGGGCGGCCGGTTGGTCGCCCTTTTTTCTCTATAGGCGGGCCCAGCATCAGCGCTCATTCCCTGGCGGCTTCTGAGTCAGGTCGCACACCCTTTTGCCATCGTTTTGCCAACGCAAACGCTCGGTGCCGTATCCGTTGCGGCATATGGCGCAGTCTGGCGATATCCAGTAGCAGTTCTGCGAGCTGGGTGTCCAGCGGCAGGCCGCTCTCGATCCATCCAACGGCAAGGCCGGCCCAGTAATCCATGCCCGACGTAAGGCCAGCGACAACAGACTCCCTCGCTGTCGACTCGTCATGGCTCACAGTTGCATATGGCTGCTCGAGCGGAAGAAGCTTCCTGTTCGGATTCTCGCGTCTAGGTTCGGTCATTGTGTAGGTTTCATGGCCGGTAGGCGGTGTCTACTCAGTGGGAAACACCAGCCCCACTCCATATTCGTTGCACAAGAAACCCTCCTCTGGAGCATTGTGCGGAGTTCCTTCTGTTGACCAGTAGTGCAACGAGGGCACCTCGCGCTGTATGTCGTCGCGCAGCGCCGGCGCCAAGACATCGCGCATATGTACGACTTGGTGAACCTTGGTCCACCCCTCCGTAATCTCTCGCACTGGGTTTCCGGCACCAACTGCGATGCGCACAGCGCGCTCAATATGCGGAGACTTGATCGTCATTCCGGCACCCAGTTAAGGCTTAAACGGAAGACTGATTGCCCCGGGGCAGAATCGTGCGCCACCTTGGCTACCGTCAGGCGTTGGCTGACCTTCGATGCGAAGGGAGCGCTTAGGCCGAAGTCGGAACAGCAAGTCGCAAGTCGTGTCACCGTTTCCGGTGTACAGGTACATCCCCTCCGCGATTATTCGTGCCTCGCCCGCTTCTGAGTAGATGCGGTAGTTGGGGCCAAAGATACGAAACCAGAAGCGTAGCCCCTTGTCGGGTGTCGCCTCAACAAATGCTTGGTCGACAAGAAGTGCGCGATTGAACGGCTCGCGCGCCGCAAAGATGTTATTGACCGCGGCGTACGCCTGCGGCTTGGCGCGCCATGCTGGCTGGTCAGCCTCTTCCGCGTGCACCACGACACAGAACGCTGCAGCAAGCAGGAACCCGAGTTTTCGCCGCATTTATCGCCCCTCCGCAAGGCCGCCATGCTGCATTCTTTTTAGGATTTGAGCGTAGATTTCTCCGGCAGGAAGGTTTGCCTCCCCTATCAACAACGTGTAGCGCTTTCCGAAAGTGAATCGCCTCGTCAAATTCAACCGAACCACGGGCTGACCGAACGCACCCTCCCGCCCAATCGGTGCACCAGCGGGAAGCAGGTCTATCAGCTCCGCGCTTTGAACCATAACCCACGGTATCTGGGATAGCTCCCGTGAGAAGCCGAAACGCGGCACCAAGATCCCATCGTCGCGAATGATGCAGGCCGGGAGTCCATTTGCCAGCCTGACAATCAATCCCAGAACACCGATGCACAACACAATGCCGAACACGCACGCCGACGCGCGGACAATGAACGGCAGAGAATTGACGAAAAACACGAGGATGAACATCGCTGCCATCGCTACGCTTGCCATGAAGAGCTTGGTCGAAGCCCATATCGACCTACGGACTACGATTTCCATCGTCTTATGCCCTCGGGGCAACTGGTCCAACAGTCAATAACCTCGATTAGATTGCGGAATGCGCGCGGCTAGTCCAGCTTAGGGCTTGATCGTCATGTCCATGACGATCGGAAATGACTCCTGCCCAAGAGCGGGCGGTGCCGGCACCCGAAACGACGAGATCGCTTTAGCAAAGCATGCAGCAGTGTTCGACTTCGGCTCATATGCAATCTGCATAAACCGTCCGTCTTGGGAGACATCTGCGACCAGCGAGAATGGCTCAGAGCTAGCCCCGGAGCGCTCGAAGCAATTTCGCATTGCGTCGGCCATCGCGCTGCCGATCGCAGGATACATCTCGCTGGAGAGATAACCCTGCACAGTCTTGCTGTTGTCTTCCAGCGCCTGAGCTATATGGCGTCGTTCCTCGAACGTTCTAGACTGCGCTGCCGCAGCGCTTAAGCAGCAGACGAGCAACAGGCACGTACCCACAGCAAGAATCAAGTGGCCTTTTTTGTTCATAGCCCCCCCTATTTTTCGCAGGTAGATGATACCCGCGGCCAATTAGAGCAGCTTTCCAACGTACCGACAGCGGTTGTCGCTCAGCATCAATGAGATGCTGTGCCCTGGTCTGCAGTCTCAGCCGCAATCCTTATCGCCATACCTTTGATTAGTGGGCCACCCGCATTTCCTGCATTGTTTCGGGAAGCCTGTGGGGGCGACAAAAATCCCCTTGGACTCGTAGAGATACGGCGTGCCGCATTTGCGGCATGCGAACGTAAGGGCCCAAACTGCATAGGCGACCCACGAAACCATCGCCGGTAGCATAAAGAACCGAGACTGCGTGAGGTAGCCGAGTAAACCGCTCGCCCCCCATGCCAGGAGCAAAGCAGCCATGGCCACGTAATGTTCCTTCTTGGGGCTCATCTGGCGCCTCGGCTAATAACAGAAACAGTCGTATTGAACCGCACTCGACTTCGCAGACATTGGCCCCGGTCTTTGCTTCAGGGTGCCGAACATCCCCCTGTCAAGGCAGAACTTTCTGCATTGGTCGGACCGCTCTTGATACGACGGCTCCATGCACGAAGACGTGAGCATCGCGGCAGCCACAACGCATATGGCGGAGAGCTGCCGCGGAATCCATATTGTTTGCTCGGTGTTCATCTGGCACCCCGGCGTCTACGTTGTTGAACATAGCCCCGGCAAGCTCCAACGCCATTGAGCCGTTTTCTCTATCCGGTCGCGGAATTTCGGCGATGCATGGGCGTCATGGGCGCGCACAGCCGCATTTGCGAACCACTGTCACGGAGCATTGCACCCTCCCCGCACCAGCCGTATACTCGGCCGGTCGCCGGAAACACCGGCACACGGGATTGGCGTCCCGGAATACAAAGGCGCAAGCAAGCCGCGCTGTCGTTTTACGCGCGGCGTTGTTGTTTGCGTGTGTCTCGTAGTTGCTCCTATGGCGGCTCCGGGCGGGGCCAGCTTCGGCTGGGCCGGTTTCCTTTGTTTCCGGTACGCCAACTCCGTTCGGTAGCCGCCCCCTGATTGGCGTCGGGGGGCGGCCTCAAAGCCAAAAAACAAAGGATTCAACTATGACTAACACGTCTGTTGGCGCGTCCGCGCTCGCCCTTACCCCGAACACCTTCAATTTCGAATCAAACGCCGTCCGTGTTGTTTTGCGAGACGGCGAGCCGTGGTTTGTAGCCACAGACCTTTGCGCTGCGCTGCACTTGGACGCAACGGCAATTCGCAGATTGGATGAGGAAGAAAAGGGTCTGCATTCAATGCAGACCCTTGGCGGAATGCAGTCCGTGGCGGTCATCAGTGAATCCGGCATGTACGCCCTAGTCCTCCGCTGCCGAGACGCAGTGAAGCCCGGCACCGTGCCGCACCGCTTCCGCAAGTGGGTCACGTCCATCGTCCTGCCGGCCATCCGCAAGACCGGCCAGTTCACCGCACAACCGTGCATCGACGCCGCGCCCCGCGCAGCCCTCACACCGGAAGAGCTCGCCAGCCTCTACCCCGCCGACGTCGAGCGCGCGCTGCAACTGCTCAACAAACACATCTACCAGGCAGACCGCTACACCGGCATGCTCATCGTCCTGCAGCACGACGACGCCAAAGAGCCCGTCGTCATCTCCGCCGGCAGCTATCGGCACAAGCGCGCCCGCGCGCTGACTGACTTTGCGCGGGCGTCGGTGCAGATTTCGGATTTGATTGAGGCGGGGGTGTAGAGCGGGTGGGATGGGGCTCGCATTGCTGGCTGAGTTGGCGGCGGTGCGGGTCTTGGGTGCAGTCAGGACGCGCTGGGGCGCCTGCAGCCGCAGGGGCCAGCCCCACTGAAATCGAATACGGTCGTTACCATGCTCCACCCGCTGTCGCTGTTCTGGCCCCGCTCCAACGCGGCTCTTATCCCATTCTTGCAGTAGACGCGGGGCTGCGCTTCCACCGCTGACCAGCCTTGGCCGCGCATACGCGCTGCGAGGTCAGCATCGGCATCTGGGCCATATCCGCGTGCGGGCAATCTCGCCGTAATCCACACGCCGCCTATTTTCACCAAACGCCCTTCTTCTTGCGGAGAATGGCCGGGCTCTTTGAGGCTCTGTATTTCTTGGGCAATGACGTCTGCCTGCTGCCGTGCGCGCGGCAGATCTACGACGCAACCGTCGTCAACGCCTGCGAGCCAGACGATCGTAATCGCCAAAGTGGCGAGTGAAAGGACGATCTTATACATATGACTACGAGCGGTCGTACATCACCGTGTCAATCCACGGTCGAAGTCCAATTGTCCACCGTCCAGTCCGCCGGATGGAACGTCCGCTCCTGGTCGGAAGCGGCTGCCAAGAAGCATTCGAGCAGCCGGGGCCTGGAGAATCCGGTTCGCTCCGCATGTTTCCCGATCCTACTGTGCCTCTTCGAGTAGGGTCCGAAGCTGTTCCACTCTTCGCGTTGTCAGGTGGGCGGCAAGGGAATCAGTATCTATGTCCGGGGTCCTATGGGTCCCGATGAAGTGAATCCATGCATCCCTATACTGAAGCCAGGCACGCTGCGCTTCAACGACGTTGGCCTTCGTAATCGTCGTATATCCGATTCTGCCTGAGGAGTCGGCCTCCACTCCCTTGGACAACCTGACTTTGTGCAGTACCCGGTCCATCTCCTGATTGAGGTCGTTGACTCTAGCCGTGTCGGACTTCTCTAGCGTGCCAGCCTCAACCTTGCCAAGAAGGCTCATGAAAGCGTCGTACTCATCGACGCTAGCTTGAATGGCGAGGGCGGCACGAGCAGTACCCATCATGTCTGTCTCGCTATCACCGCGCCGCTGAGCAAACGCTGACAACGCCGTCTGCAGCTGTTCGAATGCGCTCCGCTCTCGCCCATTCAACTTTTGCGCATACTTCGCGAGGACTTTGGCTCGTTCCTGAGCGCGCTGTCGGTCTTCAATATGCGTGCAATAGCCGGCCATGAACCCACTTGTAGCGTCGTCGCAAATATCGAATTCCGCCCCTCCGTCTTTACCGTCCATCGTCGATAGGTGGAAAACCCGCATCTTTTCCTCTGCGGGCGCCCCACCGAGAAGGCAGGCAAACCGCACCGCAATTGCCGGGCTCCTTTTGACGCCGTAGCCATTCGCGTAAAGCATCATCAACACGCCTACATCGTCTTTAGCGAACGCGCAGGCCCTGACTCGCGCCCAGTCGGCGTCTGTACGATGGGGAAGGTGTTTTGTGTCGTAGTAGAAGTCGTCTGGGACGCAGGTGGCGGCAGACTGCCGCTGTACATCGGAAGGAAGATCCGAGGTTGGTGGGACGGCATCCTTCGCAGTCATGCAGGCTCGATACCATGCGGACTGCTTGTCGACCATGTCTGACGACATGGATTCTGTGTTGGGGTAGCCGGATGCTGCAATTGCCGCTTGCCCGACACACAACAGCATTGTAAGCAGGAGCGAGGATCTCATCGGTTGGGCGCGATTGCGGCTCGGATTGCGCAGACAAGGTCTTACTTCTGCGCTTTCCGCTCTCTTTATGGTTGGACGCAAACGCCAGCCCCCTCGACCGCACGTTCGCGCGCCTGCAAGTATCTCAGTTTCTGGGCATCCCGCTCAGCCCCGGCGAAGAGATCGACAAGATCCGCCGCATCCTCTCCAGATAGCTCACATCGGCCGGCGGCTCCATCGCCCAGGCCGGCGCCGGGCTGATCTTCACCTGCGCCGGCACCGGCGTCGGGCTGGCAACGGGCGCGCACTGACATCCGTACATCGCCAGCAGCAAGAGCGCGCTGCAGACGCGTGTTCTCATCGGTGGCACGTTGCATCTCCGAGAAATGGGTACGGTCGAGCGCGTCGAGCTGGTCGGTAAGCTGCCGGTGCCGGGCGATTGCAGCCTGCAGCGCCGTCACGACGGTATCGACGGCGGCCTGGCGCTCGATGGCGTGGTCGCGCTGGATCTGCGCGATGGTCTTGTCGTAGCGGTTGGCTTGCCAGCCCCACGCAGCGGCTGCAGCCACCGCTGCCACTGCCAGGAGCCGGACGATTGCGAAGTTCATTGGCTTTGCCTTGTCGGATGATGTGGGTGACCCACAGGCCCGCCACCGCCAGCGCGCAATGCAGTTGCACGGTGGCAATGTCGGGAGTGGCATCGAGCGCGGCGGAGGCGCTGCCGAGCGCGCACAGGGCGACGGCGCCCAGCAGCAGCGCGCCGCGCAGCCCATGCGGAATGGCCTGGGTGAGCGCAGACCACGCCGCGCCCGCGCAGATGGCCACGAGCGCCACGATGTCGATGGCGGTGAGCACGTCGTTTTGGCTGATCGTCATTCTTTGCGGCCTCCTGTCCAGCGTTGCGCTGCCTGCTGCAGCCAGTCGTGCACCAGGCGCCGCAGCGCCGGAAGTTCGCCATATGCGTGGCCGACGATGGTCAGCCCGAACACCCCGGCGATGAACTTGATGGCGTCAGACACCAGCCCGACTGGCACGCCGCTCCACCCGATGACGCCGTTGCCGAGGTAATGCGCGCACACGATGCCCAGCAGCAGCGCCGCCACACGCTGCACGGGCGTGCCCGGAATAAACCGCAGCGACACCAGCGCACCGGCCGCGCTCGGCAGAATCGTGTCCACCACGCGCAGCAGTGCGCCCCAACCTGTCTGCTCTGCCATTCATGCTCCCAATGCTTGTTTGGCGACCGCCCAGCGCGCGCGGCGCGGCTCTGCGCCTTCCATGGCTGGGCCGTTGATGCGGCGCGTGATTTCGTCGAACTTGCCGGCGTCGGCCAGCTTGCCCAGCCCGAAGGCCCACCAGTACCAACCGGCGGAGAGCGCGGCGTATTCATCGCGCTCGAGCAGCTCGGGGTGCGTAACGAGATCCAGATCAAGCGCATGGCCGCACTCGCGGTAGTTGGCCAGGAAGGTGATTTGCTTCAGCCCGCGGCCCCGGTAGCGCCAGCCGTCGCCGCTGGCGGCATCGCCATTGCCGTAGCGGTTGGCGTAAGCGATGTTGGCGATGCGCATCTGTCGCTCGAGCGGCACGGCACGCTCGCCGGGCTTGCGGCCGAGCGTGACGGCCAGTGCCGGGGTTACGCGCGAGAACATGGCCGGCAACGCGGCCACGGCGTAGTTGAAGGATTCCGTCACGCGCATGAACCCGCCGGACTCGTGCCCGATCTGCGCAATAAAGGCTGCCTGCTGCGCGGGCGTGGAGATACCGAAGCGCTTGCACGTGGCCTCGATGTGCGGCCACCAGCGATCGGCGAGCGCGGGCGGCAGGGCTGCTGCCTTGCTGAAGGTGTGTTTGTTCATGGCTTGGAAATGAAAAAGCCCGCCGGGTGGCGGGCTGTTTGGACTGGTCCACATCGGTGGACGCATAGGACCGGCAATCTGGGGGGAGACCGCCGTTCCCGGGTAGGGAGAAGTGATGCGCTAGATCAGCGGCACGTGGGCTGACAGCGCGAAGACGTTACGATCCAGGCGCGGTCCAGTTGCCACCGTCTTGAAGGCTGTTGATGAGGCGAACCACCGCCTCTTCTCGTTCGCGCCACGAACCGATGTCTGTGCTGTGGTAGCCGATGCTGTAGCTCATCCCATCTCGCTGGAAAACGTGCGCGCATCCGGCGATCGGGGACCACATGCACCGGATGAACGTTCGAACCTGCCCGTTGCCATCTCGGGAGAACAAGATCCCTGAAGGTGCCATCGCGGCATAGTCGGACATCGATTTGGCAGATGCCAACGGACCTGTGATTTCCGTCGCACCTTCCAGCGTCGGCGCCCCCGCCGCGATTCGTTGTGCCATATCCGCTCTGAGGTACTTGGTACCGAACGCCATGGAGATTGTGTCCCACGTCTCCTGCTTCGTTGCCACAAATTCCGGATAGCGAGCGTGGATGTAGAAACCGTCCTCGTCGTGCCTCGGCTGGTATGCAAGCGGTACGCGGTAGTCGACTCCATGTACTTTGAACGACACCCGCTCCTCATAGTCGCGGGGGGACAGCTTTGCGTAGTCAAACTTCCAATGTTCACACCATGCATCGATAGGACCCCGCACGCCGGGCTCGAAGTCGTTGGCAAAGTACGACCAATGGAAGCGTTCGGGATATTCACTGTATCCGACGATCAAGATTGCGTGACTGCGCCCACCGAGACCGAACATGATGCCGCCAAGGGTGTCCATCAGCCCACTTGCAACGCGTTGCCGGCCTTGGAAGACATTTGCGGCGACGATGCAGTATGGCCGGCCGCCAGCAATGTCCGCCGCTCGCTGACGCACAGTCCTGCTCACATGGACGGAAGCGACCGCGAGCAGAAACACCCACAGCACAAGTGCGGTAATCAGCAACCAGCGTCCTTCGGAACCGCGCTTGATTTCGGTCATTTCGTCTACGGGAGGCCGGCTGACTGGGATTGGGCTGTTCATGGGGTGTGGGAGATTATCTGCCAATTCTCCCCCGTCTAATTGCAAAGCCCCGCGCCGAATCACCAAAGAGCGACTCATTTGGGCGGCACAGGAATAACCAGGTTGGTCACCTTGGCCGCCTTCTTGGCCTTACCCTGCCCAGCCTTGGCCTTGCCGGTGTTGCCGCCGTTCAGGCTCACGTTCACGAGCCAGCTTTTGTTGGCGTAGATGTGCGTGACCGTCTCGGCCAGGTAGTCGCCGTCGGCCTGGGCTTTGAAGCCTTGCAGGCGCAGCGTCTTCTCGGCGCTGATATCGCCACGGCCCATCATCTCCAGTTCCCCTTCGGCGGTGCTGCGGTTCATGTGTTGCAGCTTGGCTTTGGCGGCTGCCCTTGCCGCCGGTACGCTGGCGTGCACGTGTCGCTCGGTATGCGTTGCCTGCGCGGGGCCGCCGTCGGGCGCTTCCGGGTTGGGGATGTACAGATCGATCTTGCGACCGGTCTTGGCATCGTGTGCGCGGGTTCTGACCCCGCCAACGCTGCTGCGATCAGGAAACGTCAGGCGGTATCGCATGAGGTCTGACGGCCGCAGCACGATGGCCGCGAGCGGTTTGCCATCGGCCGACTTTCCGCCGCCACGCGGGGAGACGATGAGCCGGCCGCCCTTGACCGTTGCAGTGCCGCCGTATTGGCGCGCGAGCCGGGTGATGAAGTGCAGATCGCTCTCGCCAAACTGGTCGGCGCGGTCGATTTGCGCCTCGATCGTGCAGGCGGGTTTCCAGCCGTGCCGCGCGGCCACGCTCGCCACGATGGCGGCCAGCGTGGTGCCGGTGTAGCTGGCGTTGCGCTGCGCCTTGGCGGTGGCACGCATGTCGGCCGGCTTGCCGCGTATGACGATGGTGGCCGGTGGGCCGCTGAGCTCGATCTCGTCAACGGCGTATGTGCCGCGCGTCGATAGGCCCTTGCCGGCCCAGCCGAAGGAGATACGCAGCTTGGCGCCCTTGGGCGGGAACGCGATTTTGCCGTCGCGGTCATCAAGCCGGATCTCGCAGCGGTCGGCTTCCATGCCGGGCTTGTCGGTCAAACGGATCTCCAGCACGCGATCGCGCAGCAGCGCCGTGATGTCTTTGCCGTCTGCCAGAACTTCAAATTGCGCTTCCATCGGTTACGTCCAAAGCTGGATGGGCTCGTCACGCGCGGGCGTGAGATCGGGCAGGAAGATCTCCACGCCGGCGGCGTAGGGCTGGCGGCGCGCGGCCAAGCCGGGGTTGGCATCGAGCACGGCTTCCACCGTGCCGGCCAGCGTGCCGTATGCGCGGTAGCACAGCACGTCCAACACGTCGCCGTCAGATGTTCTGATAGTCATCGCCATAGCGTCGGAACTCCAAATCAAAACCCTGTTTGCGCGGCGTGCCATCGGCCAGCAGCGCGTCTTGTTCTTCGCCCACGCGGTCGAGGAAGTAGCGGCCGAGCACGTCGCCCGAGCCGGTGGTGAGTTGCACGGGCTTGAGCGCGGCGCCAATGGCGCGCAGGCGATCAAGCTGCCCTGCCCCGGCGCCGCCGGCAGTGAAGATGGCGCCCGATACCGCGATGGTGTCGCCGCCGGCGCCCACGGCTTGCAGTGCTTCTTGCCGCTGGATGCGCTCTTGCGCGGCGATGTTGTAGCGGGTCTCGCGGCGCAGGCGGTCGTATGCAGCCGTGCTAAGGCCGAACTGGAATTGTTCGCCGTCGTCAGTGGACAGCACGAGCAGGCGCTCGGTGGCGCCTGCGGCTTGGCCGGCGCCGAGGATCTTGTCGGGCCCAAGCGCGTAGCTGGGCACCAGGCTGCGCACGTTGGACGTGACGGCGGGCAGCACGGCATCGAGGCGGCGGCGCACGGTTGCCAGTGCGTCGCCGGTGGTTTGCGCGGCCCGCAGGACGGTGTTGAAGCGCTCGCCCACTGCGGTGCGCTGAATGGCACCCAGCGCGGTATCCGTCAGGCCGAGCGCGCGCTGCGCTGCGCCTCTGCCGGCGGTCGTTCGGCCTACGCCGCCAATGGCTTCAGCGGCAGCGTCGAGCGCGGCACCGGCGCTGCTCAGGTCACCCAAGGCCTGCGCCTCACGGCGCTGGGCGTTGGCTTCGCCCGTGCCGTCTGGCTTGTCGAGCAATCGCTCCATCTGCCTGACATGCTCGGCAGCGCGCGCCGCATGCGTTGCCGCTGCGGATGCGAAGGTCTGAAAATCCATGGTGTGTTCCGTTACAGGTGCGGGCGATCTGACATGGCTGCCCGGCGTTGCTGCGCGGCGTAGTCGTCAAACTGGCGGCGCAGGTGCGGCATCAATTCCTCGGCAAGCTGGCGCGGGTCTTTGACGTCGCCGTGTACCGTCAGCGCGATGCGCGGCGCGAACTCGAAACGTTGGTCGACCTGCGGCGGTGCCGCCGGTGGTGCCTTGGCGAGCGCGCTGACCGTGCCGAGGGCCTCTGCGGCGCCGGCGGGCAAGACGGGCTTGCCGGTGGTCAGCTCGGCCTTGGGCTTGGTATCTCCCAAGGCGAGCCCGGCTGCGGCGCTGCTGGCCTTGCCGCCAAGGTACGAACCCAACATGCCGCCGAGCAGCCCGCCAACAACGGTGCCGATGGGCCCGGCGATGGCTGTGCCGGCGATTGCACCAATGGCGCGCCCTGCTGCGCCGCCGGCAAGCTCGCCCGCGAGGCCTGCACCAATGCCGGCGATGGCTTTGGCCTTGTCGGCCTTTGTGCCGGCGCCGTCGGCCGCTTGTGCGCTTGCCATGCCAGCCGTGCCCACCAGCGCCAAAACGCCCGCGACAGAGCCGACCTTGCCCAGCTTGGGCGCTGCGCCTTTCAGGAACCGGCCGGAGGCGCCCAGCACGCCGGGCGCCTTTGTTGCGGCCGGTGCAACCTTGGCGGCAGTGCCGGCCACCTCCGCCGCACGACCGACGCCTGCAGCAACGGCAGTGCCGCGAGCGAGGTTGGTCAGCCCTTTGCCGATCGACCACACGGCGCGGGCGCTGCGGAACGCCAGAATCGACGCCAGCACGCCGCCGATGGCAACCGTCGCTTTGGGCGATTCCGCCGCCAGCTTGCCGACGGAGTTACCCGCGCCGGTGGCGAGATCCGCCACGCTATCGGTCACGGGCTTGAGCGCATCGCCAATGCGGCGCATGGCTTCATCCCACGCCTGCCCGACTTCGGCCCATTTCTGTTTGGAGCTGGCGCGGCGGTCTTCCAGGTCTTTCTCGATCTCGCCGGTGGCCTTGGCGCCCTCCTTCTTCAGGCGCTGGTACAGATCGGTGTTCTGCATGTAGGCCGTGAGCGCGGCCTTGACCTGCATGTCGTTGAAGAGATCGCCGGTCTTCATGGTCTCTTCAAACGCCCGCATCTGCGCTTCGCGCTTGGCGGGGTCGGATTCGCCGTTGAACTGCTTGGCCGCGGCGGCGAGTTGCTGGGCTTTCTCGGGGTCGGCCTGCTCGATGTACGCGCGGGCCAGCACGAAGGAGGCTTCCATCGTGCTCCAGCCCTTGCCGATGGCCTCGCGCATCTTGGCTTGATAGTCGATGCCGGCTTTGGCGTAGTTGCTGGCCGTCTCTCGGCTGCCGATCTTGGAGAACCAGTTCTTGGTGTTGTTGGCGGCTTCATCGGCGCTGCCTGCGGTTTTCATCTGCACCTGCAACAGCGCGCCGAGCTGCTCGACCGATGAATTGCCGACGATGCCCAACTTCTGCATGTCGGCCAGCAGCACCGGGAACCAGCGCGCCATATCGCTCGACTCGAACGAGCCTTCCTTGCCCTGAAACGCGATGGTTTCCAACGCCTGCGCCATCTTGGCTGGGTCGACAATCTTGGCGTTCTGCTCGAGCGCCTGGATCATCCGCGCAGTTTCTTTCGGGTCTGCGCCCTGGCTGACGGAGAACTTGCCCACCAGCGGGGCGAACGACAGCGCGCGGTCAATATCCATGCCGGCCGACACCATCTGGTTGACGGCATCCGCCAGTACGTTGCGGCCGATGCCGCTCTGCTGTGCGGAGGCGGCAATGCCGCTGCTCATCTCGCGCTCTTTGTCAGTGCGCGCCGCACCCGCCTTGATGGCGATGTCGCGGATGATGGCTTCATAGCCGGCAGAGATAGCGGTTGGCACTGCCGCGGCGGCGACAAACTTGCCGGTGTCGCCAATGGTGTTGCGCAGGCGGTCTCGGCCGCTGGCGAACAGCTCGGTACCGCGCGCACGCAGTTCCAGCCCGCGTGCGGTGCGGCCGAGCCGTTGGTACGAGCGGTCGAGCCGGTCGACCTCGAACCCGGCATCGCGCAGTGCGCGGGTGTTGCGCTCGATCTTGCTGCGCACCTTGTCTGCCGCACGGTCGCCTGCGGCGTGCAGATCGCGGAACTCGCGCTGCAGGCGCTGCGTCTCGCCAATGGTGTTCTGCCAGACGCGGGCCTCGCCGGCGCGCTTCTTGAGTGCCTCCAGCTTGGTGCCGACCTCGTTGACGGCACGGCCCAGGGTTGAGCTGACCGCGCCGCCGATGAGGATGCCAAGGGCTATGTCTTTTGTTGCCATCCGTTCTCCTGCTGCGTGGTGGCGTTTGGGGCGCGTTGCTGCGTCAGTCGGTCAACCACCACACCATGTCGTCGACCGTCATGGCGTCAATGTCAGACGGGCTGACGCCCATCGCGAGCAGGCGCTTGGCCAGGCGCTTCAGGTCCGGCATCGGCAGCCTCGCGGTCGGCCAGCAGCCGAAAGTAGCCGCGCTGCACGCGCTGGTAGTCGACGTAGGTCAGGCCCTCGATGTCGTCCTGCCCGACGCTAGCAACGGACGCGAAGAGCAGGATCTCGCGCAGTTCTTCATCCCCGCCCGACTGCTGGCCGGCGATGCGCATGTCTCGCACGGTGGGCTGGCGCAGCGTGAGCGCACTGACCTTGACGCCGTTGGCGGTGGCGGGAAACTTCAGCTTGATGGTGGTGGTTTGCATCTTGGTGTGTCTCTTGTGGGGCATTACATGCCAATGGCGGCGCGCACTTCCGCGAGCTGGTCAACGCCGTCGATGACGCGCTTGCAGCCGAGCACGTCGATCTCGTGCCAGACGCGGCCGTCGATCTCCAGCTTGTAGAAGTTGGCGCTGACGGAGTACTTGGATTCGGACATCGCGCCGGGCTTCCATGAGCCCGGGTCGACCTCGTAGAGCATGCCGCGCAGGACAAGGACGACGCTGCGCGTTTTGCCGTCGGTGCCGCGCACTGCGCCACGGAAAGTGCCGTTGAAGGCGTTCTGATCAGCCAGGCCGAACAACTTCAGCACGGCAGTGGACAGCGTGACGAGCGAGAACGACGCTTCCATCGCCTCCATGCCCATGTCCAGCTTGACGGGCGCATCCATGCCGCCGCCTCGGTAGTCCTCGGTCTTGATCTTCAGCTTGGGCGGCGTGACCTCCGTCGCCTTGCCGGCGAGGTTCGTGCCATCAACAAACAGGTTGAAGTTGTAGAGTGTCTCGGGTACCAACGTGCACCTCCGTTATTTGGTGTCGAGCACTTCGGTCAGCCACTCATTGGTGACTTCGAAGCGGAAGATTGGGTTTTCTGCCGGGATGACATCGGTGAACCGCACGTTCCACACAACGCGGCCCTGCTCGATCTGGCTGGCGGTGTTCAGCACCGGGTCTGCATAGACCTCGAAATTGATGAGCGCGCCCGCGTTGCGCTGGTCGCGCATGAACGCCTGCAGCCCTTCGGTAACGTCGTGCACGTACGTTTTGGTGATGCCACGGTCGACCGCCCATTTGTGGCCGGCTTGCGCGGCATCCATGAGGATGTCCAGCGTGCGCACGCGTGTGACGAACGACCATTTCGGATCGGCAGACAACGTGCGGTTGCCCCACAGCCGGTAGCCACCGTCGCGAATGATCGTGGCGATGCGGGCCTCGTTGAGCAGGTTGGCGCGGCAAGCTGGATCGTTGTCGAGAAACTCGATGGGCCGGCCAGTGCCGGTAATGCCCACGAATTCCTTGTTGGACGGCGACGCCCAGTAGCCGTATTGCGCATCGGTGTAGGCGAACAGACCTGCCACAAAGGCGGATGCCGGTGCGTCGGCCTCTGCGTTGGCGGTGGTGTCCCACGTGCGCACGCCGGGGTCGACCATGTACAGGCGCTTCGAACCGAAGTTGCGCGCATACGCGAGCGCGGCTTCGTCGGTGGAGTTGGGCCCATCGATGATGCCCACGGCGCGCAGCTTGGATGCCAATGCATCCATGGCCGTCGCCACCGGCTGCCGCGCGGAGAACCCCGGCGCGATCAGCAGGCGCGGTTGCACGTTGAAACGCGACTTGGCATCGAGCAGCGATTGCAGCCCGGTGCGCATGCCGGCGCCCGTGGTGCCGCCGATGACGCTGGAGGTGAGCGCGTCCGCATCGTCGGACTCGGCCACGCCGGTTGCGACGATCACGGCCGATGTGCGCTCTTGGATCGCCTTGATGGCGCGGGTGATGGCGCTGTTCTGGCCGAATGCCTGCGCCGCCTCGCGCGGGTTGGTGATTTGCACCGGCACATCGGGCTGCACGAGATCCGGGCCCGGTGTGTACGTGTCGACCAGGCCGATGATGGACGACGACGGCACGGAGATCGGGCGCGGGCCGGTGTCGACAATCGTGGTGGTGATGCCGTGGAAGAATGAAGATGCCATGCGGCTCCTCGATGGGATGTAGAAATGAAAAAGCCCCGCGCGGTGGCGGGGCTCGTTTGGGTGTGCGGCCAGTGGCCCTTACGGCAGGGCGGCGCCGGCGTCCGGCATGCTGGGCCACGTGAAATCGGCCGGGAAACCGGGTAGCTCCGGCACCTCTCGCAGGGCCTGCCGGTACTGGCCCACCTGCTGCGCCTTGCTAGCGTCGCCGGTGTCCATGGCCTTGTAGAACATGGCATCTGCTGCTTCAAGGCGGCGATCGCGCTCTTCGCGGGCGCGTTGTCCCAACACATGCAGCCGGGCAGCGTCACGATACTGCTCGACCAGCGCGGCCACTTCTTCGTCGGTGGGCTGGCCGTCTGCGTGCCACGCGATGATGCGGGCGGCTTCGGTCTGCTTGCCGGTGTCGCGGCACATGCTCTGGCCGACCCAGAAATCGACGCCGTGAGCGAGATCGGGGTACTTCTGCTGCAGGCAGAAGATCAGTTCATCGTGGGTAAGCATTGGCTGTGTCCTCATTGGTTGCGCAGTTGGACCGCGCGCAGGTAGTGCGTGTAGAAGCCGTTGCGCAGGCCGACCAGTACGTATGGAGCAGGCAGGTCAGCCTCCCCGGAGCTTGACCCGGTAGAGACGCCACCAAACTCAGTGATGTCGGTGTTCCATTGGCATACCGCCCCCGAGTTGGCTTTGCCACCGCTCAGGCTCGTGAGGTACGTGGAAAGCCACTGCCCGGCCCACGACATGTAGACGTTGCCGTTGGTGGCGAGGATGCCGCCACCGTTGCCAGCGTGTATGTCGCCTTGAGCGACAAGGGTGCCGCTGCCGCCGAAAGTGAAAGCGTTGACGCAGCCTCCGACGTGCATGGAGATATAGGGGACAGTTGCATCGCTACCGCCCGCATAGCAATCAATGGCCGCTAGATGCCGCATTCCCCACTGCGTCCATCGGATGCCCATGTACGCACCTACGTTGCTGGGGCAATCGATTTGCAGGGCGGGCGTGCGGGAGGCGTTCCATTCGGAAAAGGCGCCGCCGATGGAATCCGTACCGTTCGAGGAAACCTGCAGCGCGCTCCTGCCGTACCCAACACCGAAGTTGAAACCCCGGTTTGCGGTCAACCCACCACCGTCTGTTGTGATCGGATTGGGCAGGTTGCCCGTATCCCAAGGCTCATGGCCGGCGAAGTTCGGCCGTACCCCAAATGCCCACTGGCCGGTGGTGTAGTTGATGTAGAACGGCTGGTGCCGGTTTGTACCGTCAACGTTGTAGCTGCCGAGGATTAGGTTGCCGGTCGGACCTACCGAGTACAGCCGCCAGATAACGGTATCGCCACCGAACTCCAGAAAGCCGCGCCCGTCGTTGTTGTAGGCCGGCAGGTTGACGTTGGCCCGCGTCTTGATTAAGTCGGCCACGATGCCGGCTGGAGTGGACATGTTGCCGTTCCCATCGATTGCGCACACACGTGCATACGTTGAGAAATCACCCTTGGCGGCCGTATTGCGATCGATGATGAGGCTCCCGTTGCTGGGGACCACACGAAAGCGACCTACCGTGATGGGTTGGGCCGTGTCAGTGAAAAGCAGCTCATTCGATGGGCCGCTGATGTCAACGATGCCAGTGACCACGCCACCCGAGCGCGGCAACGCATCGGCCGCAATCTCTTGGACCTCATCGACATGCCGCGACAGCGCCGCGACCGATTCCTTGGTTGCGTAGCGCTTGTCCGCATCACCTGTCACGGCCATTCGAACGGCAGTCACCTGCTCGTCGACATACTCGCGCGTTGCCACCACCACGGCCGGATCGATCTTCAGAACGATGTTGCCGGCCGCCTTGTGGATCAACATCATCCGGAAGAACTGACCACGCCCGGAGCCTTCTGCGAGCACGGGCTTGTAACTGGGCGGCACGTTGGCGACCGCGAACAAGTCGCCGTCTTCGTCATACAGGCCGAGCTCACGCGACCACCATCCGCCCACCTCTTCGGGCAGGTAGACCTCGGCAATCACGATGCTTGCGTTCTTCTCGTCGCGAACGAGGCGGTTCAAGGGCCGGCGCAGGCGTTCGCGCACCAGGGCGCGTTGCGCGGCGCTCGGCATGACGTCCGCGTCTGCGCCGCCGTCGATACCGCCGTCGCCCACGGCCATCTCGGTGAGCGGGACCATCGTATTGGAGAGCAGCGCGCGAGCCATCTTGGCTTCGCCCGTCTCCGTCAAAGTCGCAAAGTACTTAGCCATTCGATACCGTAGTGATTTCAACAACGTGGGCGGCCACCGCGGAATGGGTGGGGCCTTCTGTGGTAACAACTTCAGGCATGTACGGGTACACCGTCACCGTGTCGCCATCGACGCAGGCGGCATGTGCGCCGACGTACCCGGCAATCTCGGCGCTGACCGTCAAGCCGGTGAGGTGGCGCGAGAGCGGCCGAACGTCGTCGACGATCTGCTCGATCTCTTGGTAGGTGGCCTCTGTGACGCCCGTGTTTTCAATGCCGACATCGAGCGAGAACGTGCCCCGCTGGCCGGGTGGCTGCGTCTGCCACCACTCCTGAATCGTCAGTCGATAGCCCAGCGGTTCAAGTGCACGCCGCAGGGCGCCGGCTGTGCCCTTTCGCTGGTGCACGGCAAACGCGTCGCGCACGACGCGCCGCTTGACCTCTTCCGGCCAGTTGGCATTCCAGCGGTCTACCGAGCGGGCGCTTGCCAGGTAGGGCAGCAGCCGTACGGGGCACGTATCCGCATCCCACAACTGATTCAGCGGGACGGGCGTGTCGAGCAGCGTCAGGATGGTTTGCGCCAGAGCCCGTTCCAGCGGCGTTGCATTTGCGGGCAGCAGCGTTTTGTCACTCATCTGCGCCCCCGACAACAACGTCGATGCCCGCGCAGTAAGACGCCTCTGTCAGGTCGACGATGATGTCTTCGGCGGGCTCGGGAACTTCCACGCGCTGTACGCCCGCCACGTGTGCCGCGGCAAAGATGGCGGAGCGGCGTACATCTCGGCCGATGCGGCGTTGCTCCTGCGCGTAGGCGGTGAGCCGCTCCCACGCAGCGGCAACCATGGGCTCCGCTTCCGGGCCGGGGTAGTGGTACAGCACGACGCGCAGCCGGTACGGGATGATGCGCGCCGCTCGCACGGTCAGCCGGTCAGCCAGCGGGCGGACGTCTTCATCGCTGAGTGCCAGGCGCACGCGCTCCACGAGCTCGTCAGACGCAGTGCCATCGCCTTCGTTGCTGAGCACCGACACGATGACTTCCGCCGCCGCCGGCGAGATGGCCCTTGCGTCGGCCACGCGACCGTCTGCGGCGCGTGCATGCAGCTCATACGCGGCGCGCGGGCCAGCGACTGACAACCGCTCGAAAGCACCCTGCGCACGCGTGCGCAAGCTGCCTTCCGATTCCATGACTGGGGCGACCGGTGGAAACGCTTCCGGGTCGCCCGGCACGGCAATGAGCCGCTCTGTGTCCAAGCCGGCGGCGAGGTGTTCCAGATCCGCGCCGACGGCAAAACCCAGCATGGTCGAACGTGCGGAATCGTTGACATGCGCGCGTTGCTGCACGTCGACGTACGCGAGCAGCTCGATCAGCTTGACCACGGGGTCAGACTCCATGGTGGCCGACCATTCGGGGCACAGGCCCCTGAAGGTTGCGAGCAGCCGCTGGTAGCACCCCTCGAAGTCGAGCGGCTCGACAACATCGGGCGGCGGCAGCGCGGACAGGTCGATTACGCTCATGACATCACCTTGAGATCGACGGCCCGCTCGTTGTAGATACCGACGACACGCCAGACCACTCTGCCGTCTTCAATGCCTTCCACCCGCACGCGCGAGAGGCGCAGGCGCGGCTCCCACCGGGTGATGGCGCGCGCCGCTTCTGCCTGCGCGGCGGCCACCCAGCCGCGCGTGATGGGCAGGTCTACCTTGTCGGGTAGATCGCTGCCGTATTCGGGGCGTTCGCGCCGTGTGCCGCGTCGTGTGCTGAGAATGTCGGTCAGGCTTTGCAGGAGGTGGTCCATGCCCGAGAGCAGCGCTCCCGTGCGTCTGTTCATGCCGACGACGGCCACGGTGCCTCCAATGAAAAAAGGCGGCACGTGGCCGCCTTGCGATTGATATGTGCTGCAGCTAGAAGGGTTCGCCCACCGGCGCGCCGTCGCCCTGCTCCATGTGCGAGTGACCGCGCAGGGACACATCGCCCGCAACCACATCATCTGTGGCCTTGATGCCGCCTTGAATGGCGACGGCGGTGCCACCGGCGGCGCCCTGCCCTGACAGGCCGCCCATGAATGCAAGAGCCTTTTCCACGAGTGCATTACCTGTGAAGGTGGATGCCGGTACGTCGGCACGCAGTTGGGGCGCTTTCAGGACGGCACCGTCGGCGCGCAGCGTGAGCGATGTATCGCCGACCTGCAGGACGATCTGCCCGCCTTCCGGTACG
Organism: Ralstonia chuxiongensis; assembly: GCF_024158925.1. Taxonomy (NCBI): domain Bacteria; kingdom Pseudomonadati; phylum Pseudomonadota; class Betaproteobacteria; order Burkholderiales; family Burkholderiaceae; genus Ralstonia; species Ralstonia chuxiongensis. The sequence goes on from NZ_JAMYWC010000005.1 coordinate 288,970, forward strand.
GCAAGCCGGTATTCGTGCGCTGCATGGTCGTAATGCTCGCGGGCGCCGTCGGGGTAGTCGGTGGCGGTCTGCGCATCGGCATCGCCGTTGGCGCCGCCGTGCTGGTCTGTGTAGAAGCCGGCCAGGACAAAGCCAGCTTCAAGGCAACCCGATGGCGAGATGAGCAGCGCCTGCTCCCCCGGTGACGGCGGGCGCCATTCGCGCACGCGCCCCGCTGCACGCGTCCACCACGGCAGCCAGTCAGATGTCCAGTCCCCAACGGTGACGGTGCAACGTGCGGCAGCATGGTCCACCTGGGCAATGACGCCGGCCTGCACGATGCAGGCAAGGCGCCGGTCTGCTTCACCCGCTTCGTAGCCCATGGTCTGCCTCGCTGTGTCGCGGCTGGATGTCGAAATCGACGGTCGTGCCGCTGGTGTCTTCAAACGCCCATTCGGGCGGGCCGAGGTCGAACTCGTGTCGCCATTCAGCGGCGATGACGCTGTAGGCGTCGAGATCGGGCCGCATGCCGTCTGGGTGGAAGCCGTCGGCCTCCAGCTCGGCCATGGTGACGGGCAAGCCCCAGGTTTGATCGTGCAATACCTTGATGAGCCGCGCAGCGAGCTGCCACATGGCGGCTTCTGCGTTTGGCTCGGTCGGATCTCCGACAACGCGCGCCTCTACCACCATGACAACGGGCGGCTGGCCGGTGCCGGGGTGGGTACCGGGGCGCAGCGCGCCGACGTACAGCAGGATCGCCGGTAGCGGCATGCTCTCTTCGATTTCAGGTGCCCAGCCGATCAACGCGACGTCGGGGAACTGCGCTTTCAGGTGCGATTCAACGGCGTCGAACAGTTGCTGCAGATCAGCGAGCATGGCCGGTTGCCTTGAGGATCTCGTATTTCACTTCCTGCTCCAGTAACACCATGAGGCGCGCTTCGATCTCGGCAGCGGCTTTGCGGAAAGCGGCTTCGCCCTTGTCCGCCCAATCGAGTTTGACGCCCTCGATCGGCATCCGCGCTTTGCCCACGCGGCGGTACACCTTGCCGTCGTTCTTGCCGCCGCGTTTGCTTCGGTAGATCCACGCCTTGTCGAATCGGTGCCGGCCGACAGACACGCCGCGCCGCGTTTGGCGCGGATTGCCGAGCCGGTGCGCCTCGATGGCGTTGAGGCCAAGCCACACCTTGCCTTTGTCTGCGCTGTGCAAGAAGAAATAGAGGCGCTGCCGTATCAGCTTTTGCGCAATGTGCATCTCGGCCGAGACGTGCTTTGCCGTCTGGCCATTCACCCAGTTGGCGCTCTTCTTCAGCGCGCGGCGCCAGGCGTTGCGCATGGCGTCCTTACCCAGGCGGTTGAGCGGTGCGAGCGCTGCGGCAATGTCGAGCTCGGCCTTTAACGTGACGGACATGGCTCTGGCCTCAGTACGAGCTTGGTCATGCCGGAGCCGTCCGGCTGTAGCTCGATGACGCTGAACACGTCGCCCAGCGCTTGCACACGCGTGCGCTGCCGAACGCCGGCGGCGTCGGCATCGCGCAGGATCACGAACGGCTCGCGCAGGCCCGTGCGCTGCCCGCGCACGGTTTCGACGTCCAGCCACGGCGAATAGAACATGCCCATCACCGGGTCGGGCTTGCCGTCGATTTGCACCTCGTCAGAGAGCGCCTCGAAAACTGCCGTGTCGAGATCCGCCACGTGCTCCCGAAACGTCATGTCAGCCTGCCTTGCCCGTTGTGGCCGCCAGCTTGATCACGGCGCGCGGGCGGGTACACAGGTGCAGCGGGTTGGATTGCGCTTCCAGCTCGACGGCTTTGCCGAACTTGCCGGCTTCCTGCTTGGCGTAATACGGCAGGCCGTTGGTGTTGACCGCTTCCATGTAGTCGGCCGGGGCGAAACGGGTGATGAACAGCTCCGGCACGCCTTCCGGCACGGCGTAGGCTTCGTCGTCGCCGATGTAGCCCACGTTACCAACGCGCCCGCGATAGCGTTCCCACGTGACGCCGCCGAAGTCGAAGGTGTCACGCGGGTCGCCACGCAGCGAGGCGGCCATCTGGGTGTTGAGGTAGGTCTCGCGGATGTCCTTGGACGTCATCAACTGCCGCCAGAAGTTGCGCCCGCACAGGGCACGCACGCCGGTGTGCGGCGTGGCGCCGAGCGAATCCTCCACCATGTCGAGCAGTTCCAGCGTGGAGGAACGCACGTCGCCGATGAGGATTGGGATGTGCTGTTGCTTCAGCCCGAAGCGCTCGAACAGGTCGACCAGGACGGACTGGCCGTCCGCGTCGAGGATCTGCCCCTTGATGGCGCCGATACGGTGGAACTCGTGCGTGGCGTCGAGCTGGCGGCGCATTTTCTGCAGGCGCTTGCTCACCACCGTCTGCAGGGCTTCGAGCTCGCTCTCTTCGCCGAAGGCGCGCAAGTTCTGCACTTCATCGGCCTTGATGGTTGCGATTTCCGGCAGGTGCACGGCGTTGAACGGAATCACCTGACGCTTGCTGCCGACCACAACCTGCCCGGGCGAGCCACGCTCGGCCGAGGCGACCAGCTGCAGTTGTTCACCGTCGCGCTCGATCTGCGCGGTGGTGACGGTCATGCCCTCCTCTTCGAACAGGCCGAGGGCGGCCAGCCGCGAGGGCGTTGTTTCCAGCTCGTTGATGCTGGCAGTGAGCGCCGTCATGGAAAAGGCGTCGTCGTTGAACAGGGCCATATCAGCCATGGGGTTCTCCTGATTTCGTGTGGGTGCTTAGCGAACGGCGATGAAGGCCGCGAGCAGGTCGGTGCGGGCTTTGGCGTCCAGGCCGGTCAAGCGGGCTTCGGCGACCTCTGCGAGGCGCACGATGCCGGTGGCACGGCGGACGGTTTCCGAAGCGCGCAGCGGTGCGTACAGGATGGCGGCGGCTTTGCCGTCTTCCGCAGTGCCGTACGGGACGTAGCCGGTGCCGTCGGCGTCCTGCTCGAGCAGTTGGCCAGCCGGAAGCGCATCGCCCGCCGCCACAGCGATCTGCTCGCGCGAGAGGCTGCCCGGCGCTTCAGTCAGCAGGAATTCGGCGGTTTGCACGCCTTGTGTCTGGATCTGCATTTGGGTGACTCCAATGGGTTGCTTCAGGCGAGCGCCGAAGACGTTTTCTTGCGGCGGGCGCTGTAGATGCTCGGGCCGTGCGGGCCGGTCTTGCGCTCGTTGGGTTCTTGGCTTGCGTGCGGCTGACGGTTCGACAGCCCGGTCGTGCTGGCCGCCATGACGCGGTCGTACAGCCGGGCGCGCACCTGTTCGGCGTTGAGCCCGTCCGCAACGAATTGCGCGGTCAGTTCAGGCAGGTGTGCCGCCGTACACAGGCCGGCGATGTCTTTGGCGCGTGCGACTACGGCATCGATGGCTTCGTTGCTGGCGAGCGCGCTGGACGACACGACAGCCTCAGCCAGTTGCGGGAGGCCGGCGGCGCGGCACGCGGCAAAGGCGTGTTGCGCGAGCGCGCCGGGATCTGGCGGTGGCGTGGTGGCGACCGGTGCTGCCGCTGGGGCTGCTGGTATTGCGGGCGCCGCTGGTGCTGCCGGTACAGCGGCTTTCGGCGGCTCCGCCGGCGGCGCTTCGAGCGCTTTGAGCAACGCCTCGGGCGTGTGCTCAAACCGGGCGAGGAGTTCTCCGGTGCGCACAGACGCCTGCAGCTTGACGGGCGCCTCGATCTGATCGGCGAAGCCGCGTTCCTTGGCCTCGCTGGCAGTCATCCACGTCTCTGCGTCCATCATGGCGACGATCTCGTCGTCGGCCAGACCGCATTTGTTTCGGTAAGCGGCGACGATGCCGTCGCGAGTCTTGTCGAGCAGCTCGGCGGTCTTGCGCAATGCCGCGGCGTCGCCGGCGGCGATGGTCCAGGCGTTGTGGATCATCATCATGGCGTTTTCGGGCATGACGATGGTGTCGCCCGCCATGGCGACGAGTGACGCGGCCGAGGCGGCAATGCCATCCACACGCGCAGTGACCTTGCCGCTGTAACGGCGCAGTGCGTTGTAGATGGCAAAGCCGTCGAACACATCGCCGCCGCCGGAGTTGACGGCCACGAGGACTTCATCTGCGTCCTTGGCTACGGCGTCGAGCTCGTTGACGAACGCTTTGGCGGTGGTGCCCCAAAAGCCGATGTCGTCATAGATGCGCAGTTCTGCGACCGTCTTGCCGGCGGCGTTGCGCGCGGCCTTGAGGTCGTACCACTTCCTCTGTTTAGCTTTCATCGTTGGTGTGTTCCTGGTTGTCGGTCACGTTGCCGGCGCTGTCGCGCCTGCGCGCGTCCGAGTCGAAAACGAGGCCGAGCCTGTCGGCGCGTTCGTTGTCGGCTGCGTTTTCGGCATCGGTGGTTTCCGGGTCTTCGCCCTGGGCGAGGATCGTGGCCGAGCGACTTGCCAGCCCCGCGCGGATGGCGATGCGCTGGGCCTGTACGTCTTGCACCGGGTTGATGTACGGCCAGCCCTGCGGCACCCAGCGCACGCGCTGATAGAGGCGCCGGTTCCGGTAGTAGTCGGGCATGGGCAGCACGCCGGACAGCGCTACGGCGTCTGTCCAGGCGGCCCACACGGGGCGGCAGTACTGGTGGATGAAGACGTTCCACTGCAGTTGTTCGAGCTGGCGCCGGAACTCGCCAAGGATCACGCGCAGCGCGCGGTCGCTGACGTCGCGCAGGTCGCCGGTGAGCACTTCGTACGGCAGGCCCACGGATGCAGCTGCTGCCATGAGCTGCTGCCGCATGAAGGGGCCGTAGTCGGTGCCGGCGCCGGGTGGTTCGGCAAACTGCACTTCCTCGCCGGGGAGCAGTTCCTGCAGGGAGCCGGGCTCCATCGATGTGAGCACTGTGCCGTCGCCATCGAACTGGGCTGGCTGGCCCGTCACCATATCCAGCTTCACGCTGGTGGGTGCTGGCCGGGTGATAAAGCCTGCGAACAGGTTGGCTACCTCCTGCCGCACGAGCACCGCGTCGTCGAAGCTGTCGAGCGTGTGCAAGCGCAAGAGCACCGTTGCCAGCGCCGAGCAACCCCGCACGGCACCCGGCCGCACCGGCTCGAATACGTGCTGGATCTCGGCGGCGGACACACGCACCGTTCCTGCCTGCGTGGCCGCGCGCCCTGCCTCGCCGGGGTGCCGGCGGTGCAGGTGGTATGCAACGCGGTCGCCATCGCGGTCGAACTCGACGCCGGAGACGATCTCGCTGCCGTTGGGCAGCATTTGATTCAGGTTGGCCGGCAGGTGGTCGGCTTCGAAAAGCTGCACCTGCAGCGGCACGCTGAGGCCACGTTCGGGGCGGCGGGGGCGGACGCGGTTCAGAACCTCCCCATCGGTGAACAAGGCGCGGGCGGCCAGCGTCTGCAAGCCGTAGAAGTCGAGCAGACCATCGGCATCGGCTTCGAGCACCCAGTCGCTCCACAGCTCTTTGAGCGCGTTGCGTACGGCTAGGTCGGGATGGTAAGGGTGCGGCACGATGCCGGTACCGATGGCGTTGGTCACCAGACCGGCAATCGCCTTCTTGGCCCATGGGTCATTGCGGACGGCACTGCGTGCCCGCGTGCGGATGGTGCCGAGGTTCTGCGTGATAGAGGCGTTTGGCCCCGCGCCCGAGGTGCGCCACGCGCGGCCCCGGCTGCCAGTGGTGCCGCCGGCCTCGTATGCCTGCGCCCGAACCGCCCGCTCCGCCGGCAAGACGAAACCAAGCTGGCCCAGCGCAGGGAATCGGGTCATGTTGCCCCCTTGCCTGCCGAGCGCAGCCGGATCACGCGCGATGCTGGCGCGGCGCCTTCCAGATTGCGAACGATTTCACTGCGGATGCGCAGCATCTCGTCCACCGAGCGGTATCGGGCGCGCCGGTCCTGAAACTGAACCTCGAGCTCGCCCTTCACCAGTGCACGCTCGATGCGCTGGAGATCTTGCTTTGTGTAAGCCATGCGGTTCTCTATCGTCGTTTGAGGTAGCGCGACGCGGCCACGCGGCGGCGTGTGTGCGCCGGGCGCGGTGATGCATCGACGGCCATCGGCGCGGCCAGCTCTTGTGGTGCGCCGTCGCTCACAGGCGCGGCAGCGAAGAGGCTGCCCTGATCGAAATGCAGGCGCAGCCGGCGCCAGTCGGGTTCCTGATACTTGTGCAGGCCCAGGTAATGCGCGGCCGCGAGGTTGTAGACGTTCAGGTCGAGGATCTCGTTACGGTCGCCGCGTGCCTTGACCCACTCGGTGCGCGGGAAGCCTTTCACGTAGCGCACGATCTGTTTCTCTGCCGTGAGCTGCTTGTAGAACTCCAGCGGCAGGTCATTCGAGAAGTGCAACGCGCCCGGGCCGCTGGTGAGCTTGAAGCGGTTGTAGATCCAGTCCTTGGCCGTGTCGGTGCCGACGATCCAGAGCTCGGCGCCATCGACTTCGGTGGTGCCTTGCCACGTCACGTCAACGCGCGAGGGCCGCTGCGCAATCACCGGCTTGTTCGGCTTGCTGGCGCCCTTGACGGCCAGCACATGCCGCCATTGCCGCAGGCGCGTGAAGTGATAGACGTCCTGCGTGTGGCTGCCGCCTGAGTCGATAGCCACGGCGCGGATGTTCATTTCCTTGCCGGATGCGTGCAGGAACGTTGCCTGCAGGGCTTCGTCCAGCGTGGCCCACAGCGCCGGGTCGGCCGGGTCGCCCATGAAGATTTGATGGTCGATCGTCCAGCGCTCCATGCCCTCGCCCCAGCCCATGATGAGCAGTTCGAGGCGGTCGTCCTGTGTGTCGACGGCTGCCGTGAGCAGCAATGCACCAGGTGGCACGGTGCGCAGGCGGTAGTCCTCGGCGCGCTCGCGCAGTTCATCGGCGTTGGTGCGCTGCTGGGCGTTGTCCCACAGCCGCGCGAGGCGCGTGTTGTAGAACACCTGCATCAGGCCCGGATCGCCCTTTTCCATCGCCAGCTTGGCTTCGCGGTGCTCTTTGCAGAGCGCTCGCCAAGACACCCAGCCCAGTGGCGCGTACATCGTCGACAGGTGAAAGCCGACTGTTTCGCCGTCGCCCTGCCCGTGTGCGATCCAGCGGCCGGTTTTGAAGAGCGCGGGCTTCTCGTGCTCGCGGATTTTGTAGAAGCACGCGGGGCACTCGCAGTAGACGTCGCTCAGATCGTCGCTTGCGCGCAGCTGCTCGAATTCAAGAATGTGCTCGTGGCCGCAGTGCGGGCAGGACACGTAGTAGTGGCGCTGGTCGCTCTGGGCGTAGAGCTCGGCAATGCGCGAGGCACCGTCGATGGTGGGCGAACTCGAGTAGTAGAACTTGGCGTTGCGGCCGAAGGTGCTGGCGCGCTTCTCGGCGATACCGATGGGGTCGCCTTCGTTGTTGAGGTCGCGCACCCAGCGGTCGATTTCGTCGCCGTACACGTAGCGCGCGGAGACTTCTGCAAGGTTGGCGGCAGAGCCGGCGGTGTTGATGAACAGCGTGCCTTTGCGGAAGTCTTTGCGCTCGGCGGTGTTGGCGGCGTCGCGCGAGCGGGAGTATGCGACGCGCTCGCGCAAGACCGGAACGGCTTCGAGCGTCCTGGCCACGCGGGCGGAGAAGCGGCGTGTGAGGGTGAGCGTCGGTTGCAGCGCGAGGAAGTTTGCCGGCGCGCGGTGGATGGTCGCGGAGATCCAGTTCAACGCGATTTGCGTCTTGAACAACTGCGACGCGACCATCGCCACCACGCGCAAACACGGGTGCGCGGGCGACAGGCACTGCATGGGCTCGACGGCGTATGGCGTGCGCGCGGAGCGGTATGGCCCGGTTTCGGCAGCGCCCGACTCGTCGGGGATCACCATGAATTCTTCGGACCACTGGTCTACCCACAACTCGGGGTCGGGCTTGAGGCCGGCCAGGAAGGCGCGGGCGAACAGTGCGGCTCCGTCGGGATGGCTCACGATGTGTCGATGGGCTCTATGGAGCCGTACCTCTCTTTCCCCGCGCGTGACAGGTCGGCCAACTTGCCGCGGTCGGGATCGTTGATGGATTCGGAAAGCACTGCGGCGCCGTGGTCGATCATGTCGTCGAGCACTTTGCGCAGTGCGGTTTCGAGATGGCGCTCGACGGCCCATGGGTCAGTCATCGAGGCAAGCTCGGGCGCGATCTGGCGCGGCAGGCCCATGACGCGATCGCGCAGGTTGGCGCCCATCTTTTCGGCGGCGTCTTCTACGGCAATGCGGCTGACCAGCAGGCCGGAGACCCATTGGTATTCGGTGCGGGCTAGCTGTGCCTGGTAGTACTCGCGTTCGGCGCGGGCAGCTTGGAAGTCGTGGCCTAGCGATGGGTCGGCATCGGGCGTTGTGTCTCTTGGGCTGTAGACGTCGCGGTCGATGCGCGTGGCCTCGTGGCGGGCGCGGACGGCTTCTTTTGCGGGGTCGGCGCCGCGCTTGATCTTCGCGAGCGTGGCATCGACGTCGACCAGCTTGCCGTCGGGCGTGGTGACCAGCTTCCCTTCTTTGCCGAGCTTGGTGACGTAGCTGGGCGACCAGTTCTGGCGCGCCGCGAACGCAGAGCGCGTCAGAAGGATGGTTTCACTCATGATTTCACCATTTCACCTCGTCGGAGGTGAATTTCACTAAGCTGGAAAACTGGCCGCTAACGAAGAATCGCGGGTGCCCGCCCCCGCAGTACCCCTTGAGCCCAGGGGCCCCCGGGCGTTTAGTCCCGGACCCCGGGAACGGCGGGGTGGCAGAATGTTGCGATCAACAAGAAGGACTTCCATGGACGACCTCAACGACGACATCGCGCGATGGAAATGGAACGTGACCCACACGGTCGAATTCAAAGTCGAAACGACATGGTCGCGCGTCAATAATCTGGCGCGGCTCTACTTCCAAATTGCCGAAGCTGCCTTCCTTGATCTCAAGAATGAAGAACAGAACCCGATCCCAGTCCCTGGCTTCGACGAAGACCCTGCGGATCACCATCGCCAAGAGAAACGAGTTATCGCTGCTGCAATCAAGGCAACGGTTTTTTCGGCGATGGCATGCGAAGCCGGAATCTACGACCTCGCAGCAATCCAACTTGGCGATAAGTACGCGACCAAAGTCCTGGACAGACTCGATGTCATCGGCAAATGGTTAGTGGTGCCGAGGCTCATTTGTGGCAAATCGCTGGACCCGGACGGCCCCGCAATCAATGGATTGCGGTCTCTGGTGCCGGCCCGAAACAAGCTTGTCCACCCTAAGTCGCTTCCGGGATTTACAGACCCTTCCGATGAGAAGCAGCTTCAAGCCGTGATCGATGAGGGCAACGAGCAAATGTCGCAGATCATTAGTGCGGCGGCTCCTGCGGTCCAAGCAGTGATCTTGCTTTCGCTAGAACTCAACCGAGTGATGGGGACACCAACGGGAGCACTTCCTTTCTTCGAACGAGACGTCTACAGCATCGATGAACGCCCGGTTGGCTGCCCCATGAACGACCTTATCCTGCAATGCCGTCAAATCGATGCCAAAGCCGCTCGCAAGGATGTACAGAAGAAGCACGGTACGTAAGCTAGATACTCACAGAATGAAAAAAGCCCGAGCATTTCCACTCGGGCTTTTCCATTTCGTACAGGCGTGCGTCGCCCCACGAACCGAACTGTAAGCGACGCCCCAGCCCCCATCAATACTCGACACCGAATTTAACAATCCAAGGCCTAATCGCCACCTTCGCCGCCGCGTACGCCAACGGCTGCCGCAACCCCGCACGCGGGTTCCGCCACACGCCCGGCCCCAGCCTGTTCCTGCACTCCACCCGAATCGCCAGCGCATGGTCGCCCGATATCGCCTCCATCGCCGCCGCCACCTGCTGCATCTGCCACGCATCCACGCTCGCCTCGTGAATGTCATCCGTCGACATCCACTGCCGCGAGCTCGCAGACCCACCGCACGTCGCATCCCGGTTCGAATACCACTTCTCGCCCGAGTACTGCGCCTCCCAGCGGAACCACTCCAGCAGCAGATCATCGAGCGCCTGATCCTCGCTCGTCACCAACGCAGATTGCCTCGTCACCTCACGCGGCTTAGCGCAATACATCCTGCCTCCTCGATCCGACGATTTCATGCATACGCGCAAGGTGCGTCTTGGCCTGCACCACAGACGCCGGCGCCCCCACCAACGGCGCCTCCGGAATCGGCGGCAGATGCTCAGCCACCGCCACCCGCCACAGCGACGACCATCGCTCATCAGCATCAGCCCAGCGCGCCGCCTCAACGGCCGTCATCCCAAACCGCACCGCCGACCAGAACACCGCCCGCGACGGCCACTCACCCTTGCCACACGCCGCCAGCCGCGCCGCGTCGAACGCGTCCTCAGCCGTCATGCCGCACCTCGCGCAACGCCTGCCGCGTGCCGCAACCGGCCCGCATGCCACGGCAGCCCAGCCACCGCCTGCTCCGCCTGCGCCTGCAATCGCGCCAACGCCTCATCCTGCTGGCTCCGCAGCGCCCTCGCTCGCTCGCGCGACTCCCGCACCGCAACCGCATACGACGGCACCCAATCCGGATCGCTCGCCCGCTTCGCGTGGTACGCCAACATCGCAAACGGGTCATCCACACCACCCGCCGCCATACGCCCCCGCCATTCGTCGATCACCACCTGCCTCATGTCCGCAGGTGCCCGAGCCACAATGCGTGCAACACGCGCCCGCTCAGGCCCTCTCAGGTCAACCGGCCAGGCAAGGTCTGCTTGCCACGCCACGCCCTGCCCATCCTCACTCTCTGCAAGCCCATCCCCAACCACACTCGTGTTCTGACCACGTTCCTCTGAGAGCCGGTGCCGCCGCGGGCGACGGTGTTGGGGGCCGTTTCGATCCTCCCGCGCCGCAGGCGTGGGGGACTCAATCTCCTTCTTCTCACGCCCCCGGCGTGGGGGGTTAGGGGGGTTGGTTTTATAGGTGTTACCGGAATACGGATGTGTGGCGGCTTTCGCGTTATCCACAGACTCCGGCACATCCTTAAAACCCGCGTCAGCATTGAACTCATAGCCATCCTGCGGGTGTATCGAACCTCGACCGGCTTTCTTTTGGACGCACGAATCCGTATCCGCCAACGGGCACGCAAAAACAAGCTCGTACTGGCCGCCGAGCCGGCGCAACAGCCCCAGCTTCTCCAACTGCGCCAACATCCGCTGCAGCTTCGACTTGTCATGCGCCAGGTAGCGCACGCCGCGTCGCGCAGTGCGCTCCGTCCACTCACGCAGCGCCTGATACGAGATCCGCACCACGCGCCCCACCACGCCCGTCCTGAAGTCCATACGCGGGCGCAGCGCCACCAGATACAGATGCGCGATTTCCGCACCCGCCCCGGCCAGCGCGCTCAACTCAAGATCATTGATGCGATACGCCGACACCCTCGCCTCCATGCGTGCGCGCCAAGCCCATATACCCCGCCAGCCACGTCGCGTGATGCGCGCTGCCAGCCGGATATTCGTTCGCCTCATCCAACGGACGGCCCGACAATGCAGCCGCCCTGCCCTTGGCCCAAACAGCGCCAACGGCCTCGATAGGAATGTCCATGGAATCGCCCTTACAGCCGCAGCGGTGCGGCCTTACACAGCACATCAAACACCGCCACAAACTCCGGCGACGTCGACGCAACAACGGTGGATCGAAAAGCGAGGCGCTCCGCCTCAGTTGAAATCGCGCGAAAACGCGACGCGCAGGCCAACGCCAGCGCAGAAGACTCACCAGCCGCATTGAACGGCCAAAACACATCAGCCAGCGGCCACGCGCAAGCATCCAACAGATGCTCCGCAAACTTCGACAGCACCGGCAACCCGCGAGGCTTGAACGCCCCCGCAATGCGATGCCACGCACAACACATCTGGTCCGGCCGGTCACACGACAAGCCCACAGCAACACGTTCCGCCTTGCAGCACGTCATGCCGTGTGAAAAGCGTGGCGTGTTGCTCTGCGTTTGTGTCATGCGCGATCTAGCCCTGTCAAAAATCGATACAACGTGGCGCAACAGGTTGCCGCCCCGGTTGCTGGCGGCAACACTGCTTCGTCGGGCTTCCGAACCCGATGAGAATCACCTCAACCCTTTCTACGAGAAAACATGGAACTCAAAGAAGCACGCCACACTGCAGGTCAATTGCTCTTGAAGCTGATCGAACATCAGCCATACCTACTTCAAACTCCACAGCCCGTTGCGGGTGTGACTGGCGCAGCCGCAGCGCTGTTCTGCGAGCACTTCATCGAGACCTACGCCGCGTACCTCGTCAAAACGACCGCGTAACCTCGGCCAGTAGCCTTAGCTCGCGCGTCAGAGCCTCACGGGTCTCAGTCAGGCGCGCGGGCATCGTGAGATTGAAGTCGTTGTATTCCTTGACTTGGGCGCACAGAACATCAGCGATTTTCCCAGCATGCTCACGCGACAACTTCGCTTGCCCACCGCAATTTTCTTTACAGCCTTGCATCACATCTCCTATGCGCTCACGCGCTCAAAAAACAGCCAACGCACCGGCATCGGCTGACTCATGCACAACAAACAACCGACAGACGCGTCACGCCTTGGTACGCAGCCGCTGCAACCGCTCAGCATCACGCTGCGCACGCACACGCAGCAGCTCACGCAGCACCATCACAGAAGCCGTCGCCTCTTCAAACTCCCGCTCCAGCTTCCGCATCTCACCTTCAGAGAGATGGTTGTCCGCCAGCGCAGCAGACATCGCGCGGCTCACATCCCCTACCTCGGCCAGCACATTGCAAAGCGCCTCATACAGATCCGTATTCGGCAGATCCTCGCGGGCCACCTCGGGCAGCGGAATCGCCACCATCCCGTGCCGCCAGCACAGCGCCTGAATCGGCAGCTTCGCGTTCGGCACACCAGCGCCTTCCGCGTGCTCGACAATCACCGACACCTCTTCAAACGACACATAGTTCGTCTGCACATGCGGCAGCAGCTTGTTGCGCAGCACCGCGGCGGATTTGTCCATCCGCGCGGCCAATCCTTCAACGCCGCCCGGATAACCGCGCGCTACCCAATAGAGCGCGTCGTGTTGATTGATTTCGGAATAGTGGTGGCTCAAGAGGTGTCTCCTAAAGTGGGGTCATAGGGCCGCCGAGCGCATCGCACTACCGGCGGTTCTGGCGGGCGCGTACACTCGCCTCATCGTTGGAAAGGCGCGATCCAGCGAGCGGAAGCAGCCCCTGCGACGAGTGCGTCGAAGACGGGCCGCAGATGCCGCAGCCGGTATCATTCGAGGCTTGGGCCGCATTGGCCGTTGGTGTAGCCGTGTGGATGACGCGCGGGCGGAGATAAGCTCGGGCCAGATCAAATGCCAGTCGTCGGGCCGGAGATCCGGACGTCGGACCGCGCCCTGCGTCGCGACTTCAATTGCGACGCATCGCGCTGGGTTGATCCGCAGACCCTTGTTCACGACTTGCGACAAGTAGATCGGCGACATGTCGATGGCGCGCGCGAGTGCCGTCAGACGGCCACGTCGAGCACGGACATACTCGGTTAGTGTCATGGCCATGACGATAGCTTTTTCTATCGCACCAAACAATAGAATCACATAATTTTGCAATCGCTAGGAAAGGGACACCTCCATGGATTTGCGCGCGCGAAGAGTTGAGAAGCTTCGCCAAATGGTGAATGACGCGGGCGGTCCCGCTGCCTTCGCTCGATTGCACGAAGGCGTCAACCCGACCTATGTTTCGCAACTGCTCAATGGCGCCGCACCGTTCGGCGATCGAGCAGTGGAGAAGATGGAGAAGCTCATCGGGCTACCGGCCGGCACGTTCGACGCCGGCGAGGCCGACCCTGACACGCAGCTCGCGGAGCGTGACCGAGTCATTGCAGAACTGCGGCAACAGTTGGCAGCGAGTCGCGCCCGCGAGGCCCGCGCAGTGAAATTGCTGACTGAAGCGGCGAGTCTGCTCGTTGACACGGATGTAGTTGCGTTGGACCCCGCAGGGACCAAGTCACGACGCTTCGAGGAAGCACCGGCAGAGGTTGCCGAGCCATCCGACTACGGCTACCCCCCGCTTCCCAAGGCGAAGGCGCAGCGCAAGCGCGCCAGTTGAAGAATCCCGCTTCGGCGGGATTTTTTGTTTCCTGTTGAGACGGATGCGAATAGGAGAATTCTCATTCTATTGTTGGCCGCCCACCAACAACATGACTGCCCGCGCGGGCCGTCAGTCGAATCAACAATGGGCATCCTCATTCAGTTTCCTCAGCCAGGCACGCGCACACCGCCTGGTCAAACTCCATCGAGCCAGAGCAAAACACCGGACGCACGTCTCGCTGTGGCGTATCGGCGCGACCTCGATCGCGCAGTTTCACTGCTGCTCGACCACGTCCGAAGCGACGCATACGACGGCGTTGCGCTCATCCTGAAACCGAAGTCGCCAACGCACAAGCCAGCCTTCGTCGTCGGGGGCTTCTACAGGCACAAGCTGACCGACGCTGCCGACGCTGCCATGCATCTGCGTCTTGCGATCAAGCTGCGAGCAAGAGAGCAAGGTGCCGAGCCACAGTCCGGCCATGCTTGCAATAGTGCTCAGCATTCAACGAAACACCAACAAGAAGCCTTAGACCCAGCTATGCCAGCCACTTTGCAGGAAAAATGGAACGATGCCACTTCGCGCTATCACCGCTGCGAGCAAATGCTACGTCTCGCATTCAGCAAGCAGTTGCGCGCGTCGCCGGAAACCACGGCCATCCTATTAAGCATCACACAGCTGCACATCGAAACGGTAGCGAACTGTCTTTGGGAACTTGTCAGGCAGCCTGGACGAGCGACGCCCCAAGCCAAACTCGAAACACTGAACGCGATTCAGCTCTTCCGGACAGCTCGCGCGCAAGTGTCTGCGTGGATGCCGCCGGTCGGCCAGGAAGACGCCTACTTCGCCGCAAACTCGGCAGCTTTTACGGAGGAAATGATCCTCGAGGGAGATCGGCTACTGACCGCCGCAGAGCAAGCGTTCACACCGTTCGTGGGGGAAGATCGTATTGAGTCTGTCGGCACGTAGAACCCGCCGTCTTAAACTGAACAGCCGCTCACTTCTGCTTCGCCGTCGAAGTCGGCGGTACAGGACTCCCCGAGGGAATGGTTGGTGCACTCGTGGGCGATGCTGCCGATGGCGTACCGCTAGCAGAGCTTTACCTATGGTGAAATGAGTCTGCAACCAAACGTTGGCATAGATTGCCGAAAACAACGCTACTCGGAAGAGCCGCTGGAAACAACGCCCCGTACAAGTCTTTTAGTCGGGTCGGGAAAGCTCAACGCCGTGCCGTTAATTCCCATGTCGGTCATAAGGCTGCGCAGCTTCACGACAATAACTGGACCGAGTTGAGCGATCACATAACGAACGGCTTCATCCCCTTCACAGTCGTCGTGGCTCATTGCCTCCGGTACCTTGAAGGATGCGGTCACCGCAGCAGAGACTTCAAACTCCACAATATCGTCTCGCGTCCCTTTAGCCTCAAAAGTTGCATTCACGTCGAGCACGCCGTCTGCTAAATGCTCCAAGGTGAAGTCAGAGGTCGCCTTAATCCTTCCATTACCGGGCTTCTGGGCGTCTTCTGGTACAGAAAACCGCCGGGCAGACAAAGAGGTAAAGCGCAGTTTGAACAGAACCGGTGCGCAATCTTCGCGCGACAGCGTCTCAGTTGACATATTCGGTCCGTGCTTGATCGTAGTCCGACGGGAAGTGTGAGGGATCAAAAAATTCCACCTGAGTCTCTTCCCGGAAAGTCTGGCGCGTAACCAAATGGTAGTGGTGCACCGGCTTTTCATGAGCCCGCGGATCCTCATAAAGCATATGCTCTATGGCGCACTTTACGAAATCATTCAAGGTCTGACCGTTCTTTCGTGCAGCCACAGCTGCTTTTCTATGAAGCTCGGAGCCGACACGAACGTTGAACGTACCTTTGAACGTAGCGGATGGTTCTTTTCCGCGTTCAGCGCAGAATTCAAGATATGAATCCACGGCATCGTGGAACGCCAACTCTATTTCTTCAACCGTTGTGCCGTCGAAAAGGATGAGGTCGTCGATGAACTCGAGCTTACCCATCAGGCACCGGTCCTCACTGCTATAGGCGACGGACCCATAGTAGTTGCGGTATTCGAGCATGTTGTTCATATCAATCCCCAGTCTTCTAACTTTGCTACCACTTCTCGCACCTGATAAACCTTCATGATCCCACTGGGATGAGGCCGCGAAGTATCAATCCGACGTTCAACTTCACCGTCACTCCATACAAAGTACTTATGCGAGGAGCCTCCGCCTTTTTCGTGAAGGACGAAACCGAGACTTTCCAGAGCAGCAACGAACTCCTCCCATCGCAAATCCGTGGCAGGCGGCTTCTTTGTGAGACGTTCTAGTCGCTTCTCGTACTTTGACATGATGCGGGATTGCATTGTAGTGCAACTAACTTCCAGTTGCACACCTCGGGTTCGATCAAGATTTCTCAGATGTGATGTGACGTATGCTCACACCCGCCCCGCCTTATTGCAAGCGCCCCTCTAGCAGGGGAGGAGGTGCTGTGGGCCCACATGGAGGCCCACCCCCGCCGGTTAGTGAACGGCCAGTAAGCGTTGCCGGTTAGTGGCCCACCGGCGAACCGCTTTTTTCTTCACGGTTGTTCGCGACAAAAATTTTCCTATCTCCCGATATTGCGCTGAGTCACCAACGCCGCGGAGCGCCGGCGCGCAATACCCACGCCTGTTCCGATGAGATTTCTGAGGAGTGAAACACCACACTTGTTGACATATTTACTATTGTTATAACAGATAGTTTTTACTATCGTTCGATCATCAACACTCTGGAGAACGAGGTGAAACCTGTCGCACGGACTGTAGTAGTCCTGGCCTACATTGGCGCCCTAGGCTTAGTCCTAGCCCTCCACGCATACGCCCTCCATCTCGACGAAACGTCCGAGACAGAGCCCACGCGCATCACCCAGCGCCAGGCATGAGGAGGACACGATGCGCCGTTCCGCCCTCCACCGCCTCGCATCCGGCTACTTCAGCCACCACCCCGCCTTCGGCCTCGCCGTAGTGCTCTTCGCGTTCGGCCTCGCCGGCGCCATCGCGCCCGAAGCCGCAATGGTGCTCGGGGGCTGACATGCCTCCGCGCCCTATCGCAGACGCGGCCGTGCTCGCCGAGCGCAACAAGCTGCGCCTCATCTGCACCGACGCGCAGGCCCTAGCCGCCGGCCCCGTCCGCACCGCCATCGAGGCATCCGCGCACGCCCGCACCCATCCGCGCATTCGCACGACCCGCCGCGTGTGGGTCGACCTCAAGAAACTGGCTGCAGGCGACTTCGACGACTGACCAGCCGCAACGGAGACCAACCATGCAACGCATAGTGAACCGTACCCCCGCCACCATCCGCATCGGCAAGCACGAAGTGCAACGCCGCCCCCTGCCCGGCTCGCTGCATTGCAGCTACAGCCTGCGCGTCAAAGGCGTCGTCGTATGGGAGAGCATCAGCATCCCCTGCGCGCGAGATCTCGATGGCGCAGTCAAGACGCACCGCTCGTGTCAGGAAGTCATTGAGGCCGCGCGCCGTGGTGGACGTCGGATGGGTATACAGAAGATCAACGGCGCTGTTCGGCCGAAGCGGGGGGCGTTGTGAGCCACCGGGCCCACGTCTCCTCCCAGGGCTCGGCAAACGTGCTGTAGATGCCGAGGCCGATCACGACCAGAAGCCACGCCTTGGCTCTATCAGACCATCGATTGGCGAGTCGTTCGATGTTTGGGCTGGGATGCATGTCCATCCGCCGATGGTACGAAGGCACCCAGCTAGCAAAGCGCATCACAACAGAAGTTCACAAGCCGACACAGCGGCAAATATCAATTGGAGCCCAGTATGAAAATTATCGAAAATGCCACGCCAGACACCGGTGCCCTCATCTACCGCATCAACGTGGCGCAGGCAAAGTTGGGCGTGTCTCGCTCCACCATCTACCGCCTTGCCAATTCAGGTGTGCTGGAGCTCGTAAAAATTGGCTCCCGCTCGAGCGGCATTACGGCTGATAGTGTTAGGGCAATGATCGACCGGGCGCGGGTCGCCCGCTGATACCATAGTGGCATTCGTGCAACACGGATGCCACTCTCCCAGTGCCCGCAAAATGGGTAGCCAGATGGGTAGCTAGAGCGGAATTTCCGCCTAGCACCCACCCTAAGCCATTGAAGTTAAAAGAAGATCCTGAATCGATGCGAGTCGCTACCTGGAACGTCAACTCTTTGAAGGTCCGCCTACCGCACGTGCTGCAGTGGCTGGCTGAGCGCGAAGCCGACACCACGCCCATCGACCTGCTCTGCCTGCAGGAACTCAAGCTGCCCGATGATCGCTATCCGCTGGCCGAGTTGGACGCCGCCGGCTATGCGTCGTTGTTCACGGGTCAGAAGACATACAACGGTGTCGCCATCCTCGCGCGCAAGGCGTCGGTGCCTGAAGGCCGCGATGTGGTGAAGAACATCCCTGGTTTTGCCGACGAGCAACAGCGCATCGTGGCCGCCACGTACGAGGTGGACGGTGGCCCGGTTCGCGTGATTTCTGCGTACATTCCGAACGGGCAGGCGCTCGATTCTGACAAATTCGTCTACAAGCTGCGCTGGCTGGAAGCACTGCAGGCATGGCTGACGAGCGAGATGGCGGCAAACCCGCGATTGATGCTGCTGGGCGACTTCAACATCGCCCCCGAAGACCGCGATGTGCACGACCCAAAGAAGTGGGAAGGCCAGAACCTCGTGTCGCCGGAAGAACGCGCGGCGTTTCGTGCGATGCAAGGCGCCGGGCTGGTCGATGCCTTCCGCATGTTCGAGCAGGAAGACAAGCTGTTTTCGTGGTGGGATTACCGCATGTTTGGTTTCAAGCGCAATGCCGGCCTGCGGATCGACCACATCATGCTGTCGCCTGAACTCGCCAAGCTGTGCGAGTCGTGCCATATCGACCGCGTGCCGCGCACGTGGGACCAGCCATCAGACCACACGCCCGTGGTCGCCGCCTTGCGTCGCGCATAAGGAGCGCCCCGCATGGCCTCTGCCTTCAAGCACCGCAATCTCCCGCATCTCCTGCTGCGCGCCCGTGAGACATTCATGGCGCGCTTTCGGCCGATCCTGCGCGAGCACGGCATTACCGAGCAGCAATGGCGCGTGCTGCGTACGCTCAACGATAACGGCGACATGGAGCCCAACCAGCTCGCCGATGCGTGCCTGATCCTGAGCCCGAGCCTGACGCGCATGCTGGCCGCGATGGAGCAGTCCGAGATGATCGTGCGGACAAAGTCGTCGGTGGACCAGCGCCGGCAGGTGATTTCGCTCACCCCCAAGAGCCGCCAGTTCCTGGCCGACGTGGAGCCGCAAGTGGATGCGGAATACGCACGCATCGAAGCGCAGTTGGGCCGCGCACGCCTCGACGCGCTCTACACCACAATCGACGAGTCGATCCACGTCATGGAAACACACACGCCGATTGGGCGTTTCACAGGCGACGAGTAACGCCCGTCAGTACACGCTGCCGGCTGCCTGCGGCTTGGCAGCGTCCTCCCCCTTGAATGCCTGCGCCAGCCGTTCGGCGCTGCGCGCCAGCAGCGTGACATCCGTCCCCACCGCAACGAAGGTCGCACCGAGCGACAGGTAGTGCTTCGCCTGCGCCTGATCCGCCGACAGAATGCCCGCCGCCTTTCCGGACGCAACGATGCGCTGGATCGCGCCGTCGATCACCTTGCGGACTTCCGGGTGCGCCGGCGCGCCGAGGTGCCCCATGGATGCCGCGAGATCGCCAGGGCCAATGAAGACGCCGTCGACGCCTTGCACGGCAAGGATCGCATCGAGATGCTCCAGGCTCTCTGCGGTTTCGACCTGAATCAGCGTGCACATCTGCGCATCGGCCTGGTGGAGGTAATCGTCTACGCGGTTCCAGCGCGATGCGCGGGCCAGCGCGCTGCCAACGCCGCGAATGCCGTTCGGGGGATAGCGCATCGCTTCAACGGCGGCACGCGCCTCGTCGGCGTTCTGAACCATTGGCACGAGCAGGGTCTGCGCGCCAATATCCAGCAGGCGCTTGATCTCGACCGGATCGTTCCAGGCAGGCCGCACGATGGGATGCGACGCATACGGCGCAACCGCCTGCAATTGCGCAAGTGTCGATTGCAGTTGATTCGGTGCATGCTCGTTGTCGATCAGCAGCCAGTCAAAACCGGCACCAGCGACGATCTCCGCTGGGTACGGATGCGTCATTGCGAGCCACAGGCCGATCTGCGGCCGGCGCTCGGCCAGCGCACGCTTGAAGTTGTTCACCGGGAGCTGCATCGCGAGGACATCCTTTGAGCGTTAGACGGTTAGACGGTTAGACGGTCAGACAAAATGGCAGGCAATGCTGCCAAGCGGACCGTAGTCGCAATGGAATGTATCACCGGGCCGCGCGGGCACCGGCCGCGTGAACGAGCCGCCCAGGATGACCTGCCCTGGCTCCAGTGCGACGCCGTGCGGCGCTAGCTTGTTGGCCAGCCAGACGACACCGTTGGCCGGGTGGTTCAGCACGCCGGCTGCCACGCCCGTCTCTTCGATGACGGCGTTGCGTGAAAAGATGGCACTGACCCAGCGTAGGTCCACATCGCGCATGCGGATGGGCCGACCGCCCATCACAACGCCGGCATTGGCCGCGTTGTCGGCAATCGTGTCGAACACTTTGCGCGGGCGCCCGCTGTCTGGATCGATCGTTTGCGAGCGCGCGTCGATGATCTCCAGCGCCGGTATTACGTGGTCCACCGCGTCGTACACATCGAACAGCGTCACCTCAGGCCCCTCCAGCCGCTTGCCGAGCACGAAGGCGAGCTCCACTTCCACACGCGGCACGATAAAGCGGCTGGTGGGGATCTCGCCTCCCTCGGCGAAGAACATGTCGTCGAGCAGCGCGCCATAGTCCGGCTCGTCGATCTGTGAAGACTGCTGCATCGCGCGTGACGTCAATCCGATCTTGTGGCCCTTCAGCCGCCGCCCCTCTGCCTGCTTCATCGCGACCCATTCGCGCTGGATGGCGTAGGCGTCATCGATGGTGATGTCGGGGTACTCAAGCGAAACCTGGCGAATCTGCTTACGGTCGATCTCGGCTTGGTGCAAGCGGCGCGCGATCGTCTGGATGGTCGTGGTGTCGAGCATGGGTCAAGCCTTGCGAAAACGCGCGTGAATGTTGTTGTGCTTATAGCTGCCGCCCTCGTCGAATTCGGTCAATTCCATCGACAGCGCTAGATAGCGGCGCGCAAAGGCTTGCGCAAAATGTGCCTTCATGGCCTCGAACAGCGCATCGCACGCGGCCTTCTTGACGGCGGGCGTGCGGCCCGCTGCAATCTTGAGCGTGACGTGGACGAAAGCATCGTCCTCCTTGCCGTCCGCCACGCGGTAGTCGGTCAGCTTGATGGCGCGCGAGCGAATACCGCCAGTGGGAAATACGCCGTTCTGCGCAATCAGCGTCTCGTTTACCGTCTGCAGCAATTCCGGGATGCGGGCGTCGTCGCCCAGGTTGTCGGTGTATTCGACGATCACATGCGGCATGGCGACCTCCTCATACTCCAGTTTGACCGCGCGCGGGCAGCGGGAAGATCGCGTTGATCTGCCCCGTGCCAGAACTGGGGAAATACTCGGTGACGACCTCGACGCCCTTGTCATAGGCATCCCAGCCTAAAAGGCCGAGCAGCATGGCCGTGTCGTGCATGCCGCCCTCGCCCTCGCACAGCGATGCGTATTCGGGCAGCATCGCGCAGAAGGTCTTCCAATCGCCCTGCTTCCATAGCTCGACCACGCGCAGATCGACCTGCTTGAAGAATTCGCGGCTGATCTGGTGGATGGATTCTTCAGGGCTGCCGTTGTCGTTGAAGCGGTGCGAGAGCGATCCGCTGGCGAGAAATGCGACGGTGCTGTCGCTAGCCTCGATGGCTTCGAGAAGCGCGGCCCCGAAGCGGCGGCTTTCATCCAGTTTGTGCCAGGCGCACCAGCCCGCGATCGACACGACCTTGAAGTGCTGGTCGCTGTTCATGTACCGCATCGGCACCAGCGTGCCGTACTCAAGCTCGAGACTGTCGATTTCGTGCGCACGCGTGAACACACCGCGCGCCGTTGCCGTCTCCGCAATCAATCGGCCAAGCGCCGGGTTGCCCGGATACGCATACCGCATGTCCTTGATGAAATGCGGCAACTCGTTGCTCGTGTAGACGCCGTCGAAGCGCGCATTGCAATTGACGTGGTAGCCGGCGTTGACCAGCCAGTGCACGTCGGACACGACGATGGTGTCCACCCCCAGGTCACGGCAGCGCTGCCCGATGATGCGGTGCCCCTCAATGGCCGCCTCGCGGCAGCCATGATGCTTGCCCGGGAGCTCCGACAGGTACATCGACGGCACGTGGGTGATTTTCGCGGCCAAGGCCAGCTTGCCCATGGTGTCTCCTTCCGCCTTTGTTGTGGTGTCTCCGGCGGTGCGTCAAACGCCCCAGCGCGGAATGTGGTGGCTACCCATCGAGATACAGACGTTCTTGATCTCGGCAAACACTTCCAGACTGTACTCGCCGCCCTCGCGCCCGGTGCCGGATGCTTTCACACCCCCAAACGGCTGGCGCAAGTCGCGCACATTCTGGCTATTGACGAATACCATGCCGGCCTCGATACCGCGCGCCACACGGTGCACCTTGCCCACATCCTGGGTCCAGATATACGAAGCCAGGCCATATTCCACGTCATTGGCGAGTTTCAGGCCATCAGCTTCATCCTTGAATGGGATCAGGCAGGCCACAGGGCCAAAGATTTCTTCCTGCGCAACTCGCATGCGGTTGTCGACGTTGGCCAGCACCGTGGGCGCGACGAAGTTGCCGTTCTTGAGGTGGTCGGGCAGGCCCGCGGGCTTCTCCGCACCGCCGGCCAGAATCTTCGCGCCTTCCTGTTCGCCCAAGCGGATGTAGCCCGTGACCTTCTCCCAATGAGCGCGCGTGATCATCGAGCCGACATTGGTCTTCTCGTCCGCCGGATCGCCCACCACAAGCCGTTTGGCACGCTCGGCAAATTTGCGTACGAAATCGTCGTAGACGCTCTCTTGCACGAAGATGCGCGAACCCGCCGTGCAGCGCTCGCCGTTGATCGAGAAGATGGTGAACAGCGATGCATCCAGCGCGCGATCCAGGTCCGCATCATCGAAGACGAGCACGGGCGATTTGCCGCCCAGCTCCATCGAGAATTTCTTCAGGCCGGCACGTTCCATGATCCGCTTGCCGGTGGTCGTGCCGCCGGTGAACGACACCACCCGCACATCCGGATGGCGCACCAGCGCATCGCCGGCCGTGGCGCCATAGCCTTGCACCACGTTCAGCACGCCCGGCGGAATGCCGGCTTCCAGCGCCAGACGGCCGAGTTGATCCGCTGTCAGCGGCGACAGTTCCGACATCTTCAGCACGGCCGTATTGCCCAGCGCCAAGCACGGCGCAACCTTCCAGGTGGCCGTCATGAACGGCACGTTCCACGGTGAGATCAACGCGCACACGCCCACCGGCTGATACAGCGTGTAATTCAGCATCTGATCATCGACGGGATACGTGCGGCCGTTGACCTGCGTGCACACCTCGGCGAAGAAATGGAAGTTCTCGGAAGCACGCGGAATGAGCTGCTTGCTCGTCTGCGCGATCGGCAGGCCGGTGTCCATCGTTTCCAGCGCGGCCAGGTGCGGCACATTCTGCTCGATCAGCTCGCCCAAACGGCGCATCAGCTTGGCGCGCTGCTTGGCTGGCGTGTTGGCCCAGGCCGGGAATGCTGCCTTGGCTGCCGCTACCGCCGCGTTGATCTCGGCTTCACCGCCCGACGCCACCTCAACGATGGCCTCGCCCGTCGCCGGGTTGGTCGTGATGAAACGCTCGACGCTGTCGACCTGCCGGCCATCGATCCAATGCTTGACAGGGTCCATGTTGACGGCGCTCATGCGGGCTCCTTGTTCGGTTCTTCGGCAACGATGGTGCTCACCAGCCTGCCGATGCCTTCAATTTCGGTAATGACCTCGTCGCCGGGTTGCGTGTCGGCCAAGCCCTCGGGCGTGCCTGTCAGGATCATGTCGCCGGGGCTGAGCGTCATGAAGCTGGAGAACCACGCTATCAGCGCCGGAACGTCGAAGATCATGTCGCGCGTATTGCCCTCTTGCGTGACTCGGCCGTTGACGGTGGTGCGCAACGCGAGGTTCATCGGGTCGGGCACGTCATCTCGGTCAACCAGCCACGGCCCGATGGGCGTACAGGTGTCGCGGCTTTTCACGCGCAGATTCGGCCGGTAGTAGTTCTCGAGGTAGTCGCGGATGGCGTAATCGTTGGCCACCGTATATCCAGCCACATAGTCATAAGCGTGCTCGCGCGGCACATCGCGCGCGGTCTTGCCGATGACCACGACCAGTTCGCATTCGTAGTGCATGAACGCAACGCCAACCGGGCGCACGGTGTGGGCGCGATGGCCAATCAGCGTATTCGGCCCTTTCAGGAACGCGAGCGGCTCCTCGGGCGCTTTGAAGGCCAATTCCTTGGCATGGTCGGCGTAGTTCAGGCCCAGCGCGAAGACCGTGCGCGGCTCGACCGGCGGTAACCAGACGACCTCGGCTTCGTGCAAGACGCGGCCGTCAGCCAGTCTCAGGCGGGTGTCGTCGCCGGGCATGGCCGTGGCGTGATGGATCGCGCCGTCATAGGCAATACGCGCGTGTTTCATCGCGAAACGTCCGATTGGCGGATCAACGTCGTCGTCAGTGTGCCCACGTGGGCGATGTCGATATCGATGCGATCACCGGCCCGCGCCAGCGGCGGATTCTCCGGCATGCCAACGAGCAGCACATCGCCTTCTTCCAGCGTCATGAATGCCGTCACGTCGGCGAGCAGTTGTGCGACAGGCCGCACCAGCGTCGAGGTGTTTGCACGCTGTTTGATCTCACCGTTGATGCGCACGGTGATATCAAGTGCATCAGCGTCAGGCACATCATCGCGGTCCACTGTCCATGGTCCCATCGGACAAAAGCCATCGCGACACTTGTGACGGATCGCTGGGCGGTAGTAGCTCGCATGCGGCACGGTCAGGTCGTTGACGATCGTGTAGCCGGCGATGAAATCCGCGGCGTGCAGCGCGCGCACTCGCGTGGCAGTGCGACTGATCACCACGCCGAGGCAGGCACCGGCCCAAACGCCATCGACGTCTGCCGGCAGCACCACATCGCGGCCATGGCCAACGCGCGTGTTTGCCGGCTTGAGATACAGGATGGGCGCCTTAGGAGGCGCTTGGTAAGGCGGCGCAGATAGCACATCGCCAAGCGCATCCAGTTCGCTTCGGTAGTTCAGCAACGCGCCAACGACGGTACCTTCGACCGGCGGCAGCCAACGCAAGGAACCCCCGGGCTCTGCGGCGGATGCGAACACCTTCTCCACGACTTGACCTTCCGGCGATACGAGTCTGCCTCGCAGCATGGCGTCTCCTGCCTCCCCATATAATTAACATGTTAATCATCTGATCGGATTGCAGCCATGTCAAGTCGGGAAACTGCGGCGCAATGAAAAAGCCGGCCACGCGGACCGGCTTTTCAGGCGGCGGACGATGTGTCCGCCATGCAGAGCATCGGGCACGCCGATGTCTACGCAGGCAATCGATCAGACTCAGATCACCGCAATATGCGCGCGCTTGACCACGATCGGTTGCGGCAAGTCATCTAATCCATGAGATCGCTGCACGCAGTCTGCAATAAGCACGCGGGCGGCATCCTGGATCCGCTCTTGGCCAGCCTCGAAGGCTGCCTGAAGCGACAACACCTGATCACCTTCCAGCCCTTCCCAAAGCGCCTCGCGCGTTGCCACGCAAGTCACCTTTTCACCGTCGACCAGTGCGTCGAACAGCAGGCCTTCGTTGTTGATGTCGTACGCCTCTTTCTTTTCGAACTTGATTTCCATCGTCAAAGCCCTCCGATTGCAATGGACAACAACGCACACGCTGTTGCGTGGAAACTTTGCGGGGGGGCCGGCAAGGTTTCGTCAGACATTGGTCTGGCTGCACAGATCATTTTAACCACAGCTTGCGATGCACGTGCGAGCGTCATATGCAGCATCGCAGCCATTGAAGGGTGGCTTGAGGCCTCCATCCTAGGCGGCATCAGGCTTCGCGCGCCCATCGTCGGAGCTATGCTTTTTTGTCAGGGTCGCGCACTTGCTCGTTTGAGCAAAGCGAAAGCCACATGCAAGGCGCGTGCCGGACGTGCAGCCAAACGGTGCCTGCTCATGCAACCACATGGTTTGCGACACGTTGATGTCAACGCCGGATGCGCTGGAACCATCGCCCAAAAAGAGCGGCGGTTGAACGCAATACATCGGCGTTGTAATAGTTGCGCACCGACTGGGGAAAAAACACCCAGCCGGCGACCTGAACGGCAGTGTTTGGCCGCGTGGCAGCCATGTCGTCAGGGAATGGACGCGCGTTCTTGATCAGTGGACCGTTTCGGAAACTGGCGCAGCGCCATGTTCCGACGTGTGCAGCAGCGAACGACGACGTGCATATCCGAAGTACACCAGCAAACCGATCGCGACCCACACCACAAAGGCGATCCAGGTCACGGCCTGCAGATGGCTCATCAGGAACAGGCACATGCCGATGGCCAGCAGCGGCACCACCGGCACGCCAGGGCAACGGAAGCCGCGATGCAGGTCCGGTCGCGTACGGCGCAGCACCAGCACGGCAACGGCAATCAGCGAGAATGCCGCCAGCGTACCGATGTTGATCAGCTCCGCCAGCACATTCAGCGGGACGAACGCAGCAATCACCGCGAAAACGATGCCGACCACCCAGGTGTTCAGGAACGGCGTCGCATAACGCGGATGAATGTGCGACAAGCGCTTGGGCAGCAGCCCATCGCGCGACATGGCGAAGATGATGCGGGTCTGGCCGTACGCCATCACCAGAATCACGGTCGTCATGCCGATGATGGCACCCAGATCGACAAAGCCCGCCACCCAGCTTTCACCAGCCATCTGCAACGCTAGCGACACGGGGTGATCCACGCCCGCAAACTTCGCGAACGGCACGATGCCCGTCATGATGGCGGCCACCAGCACATAGAGAATCGTGCAGACCGCCAGCGAACCGATGATGCCGATCGGCAAGTCGCGCTTGGGATTGCGCACCTCTTCGGCCGCGGACGTCACCGCATCGAAACCGATAAAGGCGAAGAACACGATGGCCGCCGCGCCGAACACGCCTTCCATGCCGAACGGCATAAACGGCTGCCAGTTGGCGGGCTGCACATGGCGCACGCCCACGACGATGAACAGCAGCACCACCGTCACCTTGATCGCGACCATGATGTTGTTGGCGCGCGCCGATTCGCGAATGCCGAACGACAGCAGCGTCGTGATGAGCAGCATGATCACCAGCGCCGGCAGGTTGAACAGCGTCTGCACGCCCGGAATTGCACCCGGCGCAGCGGTGAGCGCCACAGGGAGATGGAGACCGAAGCCAGACAGCAGTGATTGGAAATAGCCGGACCAACCCACCGAAACAGCAGATGTGGCCAAGCCATATTCGAGCATCAGATCCCAGCCGATGATCCAGGCGACCAGCTCGCCCATCGTGGCGTAGGCATACGTATAGATGGAGCCCGACACGGGGATGGTCGAGGCGAATTCGGCGTAGCACAGCGCGGCAAACCCGCAGGCGAGCGCGGCGAATACGAAGGACAACGTTAGCGCCGGCCCAGCTGTCAGCGCGCCGGTGCCGGTCAAAACGAAGATGCCGGTACCGATGATGGCGCCGACGCCCAGGAACGTCAGGTCCAAGGGCCCGAGGACTTTCTTCAGGCCGGTATTGCTGTGACCCGTGCGGATCATGTGATCCACGTTTTTGGTACGAAACAAACTCATTGACTGCGTCTCCTGTCTGCGTGCTGCCGAATGTGACGGCATGCACTGTCGCGCACGTGTGGTGCGCGGCGGCGGATTATGCAAAAAAGCGGGCATTCTACTCGCTGGCGACATTCCGCCCTTCTATCGCCGTCATGCAGACAGGAAAATAGGACAATTCGTATCCGATTGCCGGCTCGGCCGGTTCAATCTCAGTCGGTGCCGGCCAGGTCTTCGGCAAACAGCGGTTGCTGGCGCGCATGCGCATCCGACTCATATAGCCGCACGCCCACGCCGAGCAGTCGCACGGGAATGCCGCGGCGTTCAAACCCCTGCGCCAGCAGCTTGGAGAACACCGGCAAGGACACCTGCGGCGAGATGCACTCGACCGTCGTGCCACGAAAATCGGCAAAACGCAGCTTGACGTAGGTTTTGTGGATCATGTTGCCTGCGCGGGCACGCTCGACGCGGGCGGCAAGCTGCTCGACGAGGATGAGCAACTCGCGCTGGCAGTCATCGAGCGTGCGCAGATCGGTGGCGTAGGTCTCTTCCACACTGACCGACTTGCGGATCTGCGAGGGTTGCACCTGCCGATGATCAATGCCGCGGCAAAGGTCGTGAAGCCGAAAACCGAACACGCCGAAATGCTGCTGCAAGCGGTCGGTGCCCCAGCCGCGTAAATCACCGCAGGTTTCTGCACCCAGGCGGCGCAGCTTGGCAGCGGTCACCTTGCCCACGCCGAACAGGCGATCGACGGGCAGCTCCGCCACAAACGCGTCAATCTGCTCCGGCCGCACGACGAACAAGCCGTCGGGCTTGTTCCAGTCACTGGCGATCTTGGCGATGAACTTGTTGGGCGCCACGCCGGCCGACACGGTAATGCCGACTTCTTCGCGCACGCGGCGGCGGATGTCTTCAGCGATGCGCGTGCCACTGCCCGCAAGCATCGGACTCTCGGTCACGTCCAGGTAAGCCTCGTCCAGCGAGAGCGGCTCCACCAAGGGCGTGTAGCTGTGATAGATGGCAAAGATCTGGCGCGCGACCTGGCGGTACTTTTCCATGGACGGCGGCACGATCAGCAAGTCCGGACAGCGCTTGACGGCCTGCGCCATGGGCATCGCCGAATGGATGCCGAACTTGCGCGCCTCGTAATTGCAGGTTGCGACCACGCCGCGCCGCTCCGGCCGCCCACCCACGGCCAGCGGCTTGCCAACCAGGCGCGGATCGTCGCGCATTTCGATGGCAGCGTAAAAACAATCGCAGTCGCAGTGGATGATCTTTCGCACGGCACAAGGCCAGAACCGGCCGCAGGAAGCCGCGTCGGTGTCGGGCTTGCTCGTTCAGGAGGAACGCAAGCGTATCAGCTTCCGCCGGCTGCGCATGCAACGCCGCGCAACAATGCATTTCGCCGATATTGCAGCGCAACATCGGCGAATGAGGGACGGGAAGAAGACGGCTTAGCGGCCGATATCGTGCGCCACGGCGCCGAGTTCGTCGTTCAGCGCGTGCTGCTCATCGCCAGACAAGCCACCGCGATGCTGGCTGGCCATGTCGTTGGCTTCCTGGCGGATGCGGCGCAGGCGGTCGCGCAGGCCGTCAGCGCGGTACGGATCGATGTAGCCCTGCGATTGGCGAACGTCGATACGGTGGAATTCTTCCGCGAGGCGGCCCTGGATTTGGTCAAAGCGTGCGCGCGGGTCCACGGGCGCCGCAACGGGAACCGGCTCACGCACCACCACCGTGCGCGTTGGCTGCGGGGGCGCCACGACACAACCGGCCATGGAGGCCGCCAGCACTGCGCACAGGGTCAGACGCGGAAGAATCGACATGATTGGGCTCGTATTGTCGTTGTAGAAACGCGCAGTCGCGCGAGGACTGGCGCTATCTTACGAACCGCTTCACGCAAAGCTGTGACGATTGGTAACAGCAGATTACTTCCGCGACAGCTCCGGTGGTTCGACCGGCGGCGGGGGTTCATCGGGCGATGGCAGATCGGGGGGAATTCCCGGCGGCGAAGGCTCGTCGGGTGGGGGAACGGTATGTGCGGGCAGCACGCAATTGACGGACATGGTTTCCCTCCGGGCAAAACGCATTGACAATCTAGTACGCGATTCGCATGCCAACAAGTCACTCCGCCCAACCCATGCACGACCTGCCCACCGCCCGCTTTCAGGATCGCACGCTCATCCGCATCGGCGACACGCGCGCCGATGGCTCCATGCTGCTGCTCGCGCCGGAAGCCGGCGGCCGGTTGGTGCGCTGGCGCCATCGCGGCGAAGACATCCTCTTCTGGCCCGAACCGGCCGATTGGTCCAATCCGGCCAAAGTGCGCGGCGGCAATCCGCTGCTGTTTCCCTTCATCGGCCGGCATTTTGTCGATGGCGAAGTCGGTCGCTGGCGCGACGCGCGCGGACAACTTCACGCGCTACCGCAACACGGCTTTGCTCGCGACCTGCCGTTCGAGGTGGAAGACGCAAGCGACGCGCACATCGTCATGCTGCTGCGCGACAGCCCTCAAACGCGCCAAGGCTATCCGTTCGCCTTCGAATTTCGCGTGACGTACCGGCTGATTGACGACGGGTTGGAGGCGACCTTCTCCGTGAAGCATCCGGACGAAGGCGACGCACATGCGCCGATGCCCTTCTATGCGGGCCATCATTTCTACTTGGCGCTACCGCATGCACTGCGTGGCGCAACCGAGCTGTCGATGCCGCCGGCGCGGCTATCGCGCCAACTGCCCGATGGCAGTCTCGCCAGACCCGAGCCGGGGCGCAGGACCTACCAGCTCAACGACCCGGCTCTGCAAGACCGCTATCACCTACTCGATGACGCCGGGCCGGCCACGCTGGTCATTCCGCCGCATGCAGAAGCGCCGCTCGGGCGGCGTATTCGTTTCGAGGTGGACGGCGCGCCGGTGCCCTGGCACGCCATCACCACCTGGACAGAAAACGCCACGTCGGACTTTTACTGCGTCGAACCATGGATGGGCCTGCCGAATGCGATCCACCACGGCGAAGGCCTGCACCTGCTCTCCTCCGGCGGGACCCGACAGGCAACCTGCCGCCTGCGGATCGCTCGCTAACTAACGCGGTCAGAGCTTCTCGTAGGCCTGAACCGCGTCCATCACGCGCGCCGAGTACACCAACGCGGC
This sequence comes from Ralstonia chuxiongensis, assembly GCF_024158925.1. Lineage (NCBI taxonomy): Bacteria > Pseudomonadati > Pseudomonadota > Betaproteobacteria > Burkholderiales > Burkholderiaceae > Ralstonia > Ralstonia chuxiongensis. The sequence goes on from NZ_JAMYWC010000005.1 coordinate 319,907, forward strand.
CCCGGCATTGAGCGAAATCGCCACGCTCAGCGCGTCGGCAATCTCCTCATGCGTTGCGCCATGCTTGAGCGCCTCGGCAGTGTGCACGGTGATACAGCCATCGCAACGCGCGGTCACTGCCACGGCCAGCGCGATCAGTTCGCGCGTCTTCGCGTCCAGGCTGCCCGTTGTCGCAGCCGACAGCGTCTTGTAGCCCTTGACCGTATCCGGCGTGATCTGACCGATCTCGCCAATGCGACCCAGCAATTCCTTCCGATACTCGACCCAGTTCAGCATGATGTGCTCCTGCGGTGTGGCGCTGGCCCGATGCCGCGCCGTTGGGAAGAGTATTGACTTGACGCGCGATCCGTTGAATACTTGATAAACGCAATTTCTATCGAAATCGTCTCAATGGATGCGCTCAGCCAATTCATTCAACTCACCCGGCCGCAGGCCAGCCTCGATTTGCGGTGCCTGTTCCAAGGGCCGTTCTCGATCCCACACGATCCGGAGCCGAATGGCCAAGTGCTGTTCCATCTGGCGCTGTCGGGCAGTTGCCTAGTCGACACTGGCGGCCGCACGCTCACGCTGCGCGAAGGCGATTTCATCCTGTTCCCGCGTGGCGAGGCACACACCATTCACGACCTCAGCGCTGCCGACGCACCCACCCGGAAACCCCGCAACTCGCATGACGGCATGCTGCCGCTGCGCCGAACCGGCCGGGGGGCCGCCGACGTCGATCTGCTTTGCGGCCGCTTCGTTCACGAGCACGGCTCGACCACGCTGCTGGTGCGTACGCTGCCCGATCCGCTGCACGTGTCATTGAGCGATAGCGCGTCGTATCCGGCACTGCAAGCACTCATTGGGCTGATGCGCGACGAAGCCGAAACCCGCGCGCCCGGCGCGCTGGCGATCGTTACCTCGTTGAGCCAAGCATTGCTGACAATGGCACTGCGCGTGTACGGACAGCAGGAAAACGCGAGCCCCGGCACGCTGACGTTGCTGTCAGACGCGCGCCTCGGCCCGTCCGTACAAGCCATGCTCAGCGCGCCAGAGCGTGCGTGGACCATCGACACCCTCGCAGATCTGGCGGCGATGTCACGCGCCACCTACGCGCGACACTTCAAGGCGCGCGCCGACATGACGGTGTGGGACTTTCTCACGCGCGTGCGCATGACGCTGGCATGCGACGCGTTGGTCCATACGCGGCTCAGTGCAGGAGAAATCGGCGCGCGTGTCGGCTATCAATCCGAGGCGGCGTTCGGCAAGGCGTTCAAGCAGCAACTGGGGATGACGCCGGCGCGGTATCGGCGCGCGCCGGGTTGATCATCCGCCAACGTCGCGGCCATCGCTAGCGCTCGGGCTTGCGGCGAGTGCTCGTTTTCGCGGTGCTTTGCGACCGGTTGGGCTCGCGTACCGGGCGCGTTCCTGTGGCCACCCATTCGCCGTAAAAATCGATCTTGCCGTCGATCAGCGCGAGCGAGCGCGTCCACTCGGCGATCATCTGCGTCACCTGCGCGCGATGTGCAATCAGCAACGCATGTCGAGCCTTCAAGGTGCTGCGGCCCTCACACACTAGCGCTGTGTATTCGCGCATCTGTGCGACCGACATTCCCGTATTGCGCAGGCGCTCCATCAACTCAAGCCAGTTGACGTGCTGCTCGGTATAAACACGTCGGCCCGTCGCATCGCGCGCAACGCCGGGAATCAGCCCCTGGGCCTCGTACCAGCGAATCGTATGAATGCTGCGGCCCGTGCGTTCAGCCAAGGCACCGATCAGCAAGCGAGCCGGATCGCGCTCAGCCATGGGACTCAGTGGAGACAGCCGCCGGATCGCCAAGCACCCGGTTGACGAGATCGGTGTCGAAGTACTCGATCAGTTCGCGCATCTTGCCCTCCTGCATGTGGATGACGAAGCAGTACTGATTGTTATAGGCAACGCCATCGCGCGTCGTGTTACGGCCTTGCGCTTCTACGACCACGGTATCGCCATCGGCAGTAAAGCGGTTGGCAACGGTCGTGATGCGGCCGAGCTTCGCACGCAGCGGAGCGAACAGTTCGCCCAGCACCGTCTGCTTGCCTGCATAGCGACGAGACCACTGCGTCGTACCAGTGCAAACCCAGCAGAAATCATCCGCCATGAGATCAACGAATGGCTTGGCGTTGCTCACAGCCAGTTCGGCAAAAGCGGCCTGCAAGATCTGCTTGTTCTCGAGCGCGTTCATGGAAGTCTCCTAGTGTGAACGCTCTGATTACAGATGCTAGAGCGCACTCTAGCGCAAGGATTTTCTTTGCCGCCGCCCGGCGCAACATGGCCACACGTGGCTTGATCGAACTGCGAGCGAACTACTAGTCATCGGTGCTACGCCTCTGTTATACTTTCAGGCTTCGGGGCGTAGCGCAGCCTGGTAGCGTACCTGCATGGGGTGCAGGTGGTCGGAGGTTCAAATCCTCTCGCCCCGACCAAACAAAAGCCAGTGTAATCAAGCGGTTACACTGGCTTTTCTATTTCTCCGCGCAGCGCGGTTGGGGCCGAATATTTGACAGTGTCCAATATTCGAGTGCGCTGATCCGACGCCCCGTGCCGCAGACTCCCTATTCCACGCTCACCTCGCGCTCGTACGAGTGGCACGGGTACGCACATCAGTGCCGCCCCGCCGGCAAACCGGCCTTCTACGACGAGCAGTATCCCGGCACCTACAACGCCCGCCGCGACAACCTACGCGGCTTCTGGAAAGGCCAATACGGCCACACGCACGGTCTTGTCCTGGTCGACGCCTTCTATGAGAACGTAACCGGGCCAGACGGCAAAAACGTCGTGCTCGAATTCCGACCCGACCCGCCACAGACCCTGCTCGTCGCCTGCGTGTGGTCACACTGGCGCGCGACCAAGCCGGGCGAGAAGGATCTGCTGTCGTTCGCCATCATCACCGACGATCCGCCGCCTGAGATTGCCGAGGCCGGGCACGACCGCTGCCCGATTCCGATCAAGCCGGAGAACATTGATGCGTGGCTGAATCCCGAAGCTCGCAGCCTCGATGCGGTAGACGCGATTCTTGAGGACAAGCTGCGGCCCTATTACACGCACCGCAACGCGTCTTGACTCCCCCCTTCGACACCTTGGAGCGCATCGCCATCCTCGATACCCGTCCGGAATTGGCTTACTCTCACGAGGTTGCCTCGTACGCGCAACCACAGCAAAAGACCAAAGGATGATCCGTTGATGGGTTGCGAAAAGTTCTATGTCATTACCGGTGCTTCAGGCGCCGGTAAGTCGACTCTTTTGAACGCGCTCAGCGAACGAGGCTTTTCAGTCATGCCCGAGGCCGCGCTTTCAATCGTTCACGAACAGGAAAAATGTGGGGGAACGCTGCTTCCTGGCACCAACCTGCAGGCATTCATGAACGCGGTTGTAGCGCGAAACATCAAGGCGTACGAGGCGGCAAAATCCCTCCCTCAACCTGTGTTTTTTGATCGTGGCATTCCCGAATGCTTCGGTCACATGGAACTACTCAACCTCGACATCAACCCCGAGTTCATTGAGGAATCGAAAGCGCGGCGCTATGCAGCTACCGTGTTCGTGGCAGAGCCTTGGCCCGAGATTTACGTTTGCGATCAATGGCGGCGCGCGCCGTTTGAGCGCGCCGCACGCTCGTTCGAGCCGACCGTGCTGCCCTATGTAAAGGAGGGCTACAGAACACGCGTGCTTCCCAAAGTAACGGTGGAACGGCGGGTTGCATTCGTTCTTGAACACTTGCGCACCGACTGAAGTTAGACGGTTCAAGGACCTAGCGTGCAGGCTATACGGCCCGTCGTGGCGGCCAATACTATGAGAACACCCGTCACATTCCTGATCCTCATTGCGGCATTGAGCGTGCCCGCAGGCTCGCTCGCCTTCGAAAAGCTCACCAACGGGGTCGACCTATCTTTCGCACCAGGCTCTGCTCAATTGACGACGGCCGAACGGGTCAAGCTTGTTCGCCTGCTTGAGATGATCAAAGAGAAGTGGTGTCCGCTGGAAGGCGTAGGCGTGTCGTCTCATGTCGATGCGACGGAAGCGGCGGACGCCCCTGCCCGTGCAGCGCTCGCCAAGAAGCGGGCAGACGAGGTCGTGAGCGAGCTGAAGGCATTCGGGGTTCCCTCACACATCCTCTACGCTGAATCTGACAAGCACGTCGCCAGACCGCTCCCTTGGACAGGCATCGTGGAAGTTGAAGCCGTCGGGGGCAGTTACCAAATGCCGTGCCCTAGCCCGCAGAATGAGCACGGGTTTCACGTGCCCGTTGGCCACTGAACGGTTCACTGGCGCAGCATCGCTACTCCGATTTGCGCAACTCAAAGACCATCCTCTTCCGGGAAGTTAGATGAAGCGTGCAGCCATTGGCTTGACAGGCTTGCTCTATGGTGCGCTGCTGGCTTGGACCTGCCTCTACGTTATCAGCCGTATAGGCTGGTCATTGTCGAACAAGGCGTCTAGCGAATCCTACGAAATCGACAAGTGTCCGGTTCCATGGTGGGTTCTTCCTTCGCTGATCTTCTACATCGTTGGACCGGCGATGCTCTTTACTGTGCTCAATGCCATCGCTTGGAAACGTTGGTCATTGACGAAGTGGGGCTTGGTCTTTTCTATCGCCACTGCAGGAATCGTCGGGCTGTACTTCCTGCCGTACGCGCTGCGTTAATCTGCTCGACAATTGAAGACCTGACCAAGCAAGATGAGTACGCCGGTGCCATCTGGGCGATCGTTGAAATCGACGACGAGGAGCCTGACCGCACCCCGGAGCGCATCAACGTGTCACTCCCCCGCTTCGTGCTCAGAAAGCTGGATCGGTTTGCCGAGAAACGGCGTGAAACACGCAGCGGGCTTCTGGCCCGCGCGGCCGTGGAGCTTATGGCGCATGGGTAGGACGGGCGGCCGGCTGACCGCCACTCATTCCTGCCAGTGCGATACGGAGTTACATCGCCAGGGTCGCCCCAGCTGTCTCTAGAAGACCTTTACTCCGCTCTTCCCGGCGGTGTGCAGGCCGGGGAAACAGCATCCGTCCTCAAGACACCGATACACCCAAGAGGTGCCCGATGCCGAATGTGAATGCCGCAGCGACAAGCCCGATGACAACCTGTCGAACAGCAGAAAACGCGGCGCTTCTGCCGTTAAACAGGGAGGTGAACAACCCTATGGCTGCAAGGGCGAGAATGCTGAAGGCAACGCACTGAAGAACTGCCACCCTGCCCGACGACCACAAAAATGGCATCGCAGGGAATATTGCCCCCATCGAAAAGAGGCAGAAGGACACCGCCGCGGCGGACCATGGATTGCCGCCCAGTTCCGCCGGATCAAGGCCGAGTTCTTCGCGCGTCAAGGTATCGAGTGCCTTGCCTTTATCCTTCATGATCTGCGCAGCGACACGCCCTGCCTCTTCATGGTTCAGACCCTTCGCGCGATAGATCAGACGAAGTTCATGCTCTTCGGCCTCGGGAGTGTGTTCGAGCTCGTCAGCCTCCTTGGCGATCTGTATGGTCGCAAGTTCTCGGGCGTTGGTTACCGACAGCCACTCGCCGAGCGCCATCGAACAGGCCCCGGCGACGATCCCCGCTAGCGCAGTCAACAGGATGGCCTTGTTTTGCGCTCCGGCGCCGGCAACGCCCATGATGAGGCAGAAATTGGACACGAGGCCATCGTTGGCGCCAAGGATCGCGGCGCGCAAATCATTGCCCGACGATACGCCCCGGTGCCATGACTCAGCGATGGCGATCTCCGCACCTTTCGTTGCTTCGGGCCTGCCGTCGTTTGCCAGCTGTTGCACCACGCTTGCGTGATGGCGCTCGTCCTCGGACATTCTGGCTGTTTCCGGATTGCGAGCATATTTGTTTCTGTCGGCAAACTCCGCGGCTGCAAGTGAGGGAAGGACGAATCGCGGACCAAATAGATGAACGAGTCCTTGCATCAGCAGCGTTTTCACGCCGGGCCGGGTACTGAACCGCTGATGATTTGCCTGAAGTTTGTCAGACCATACTTTCGCATGCTCGCGCTCCGAGGCGGCCAAACGACCGAATATCTTCTTCCTTTCGGGGTTCGATTCCACACGCGCGAGCGTCTCGTACACCGCCGCGCCATGCAGTTCATCGGCCAGGTTTGCGCGATAACGCTTCAGTTCGTGCTTCGATACCATAGGGGATGGAAGACAGGTCAAGGTCTGCACAGCATATCGCTGTAGCTGGCGAATGCTGGCGATAACCGCAGAACGTGCGATTACCACGAATGGAAATCGTTTTTATTCTCGCTGGACGGGCTGGCTGATCGATCCGCTCTGCGCAAGTAAGTTGAGGCCAGTGAGCTCCTAGGCGGAGATCGACAGGCGGTTCTTCATGCCGGTTACGCCGGCATGCTCATCGTCCTGCAGCACGACGACGCCAAAGAGCCCGTCGTCATCTCCGCCGGCAGCTGTCGGCACAAGCGCGCCCGCGCGCTGACTGACTTTGCGCGGGCGTCGGTGCAGATTTCGGATTTGATTGAGGCGGGGATGTTGCAAGTGTGGATGGGCTCGCATCGCTGGCCGGGTTGGCGTCGGTGCAGGCGACCGTCGATTCACTGCCCCCCCCCTCGAAGGCAAAGGGTTCGGTTGGTGGAAGCGACCAAGCCATGATCCTTCTGCCCATCTCATTCAGTGACGCGACCTCCGTGGGAACCGCAAACTGGACGGACGAAGAAGTAACGGCATCGCCCCCGCGATTCCGCCTAGAACTCAATTGCGCAATGGCCCGCACCGTCGTAGACAAACGCGCGCACCAACACGTAGTCAACGTACATTGGGTCCATTGAGCCGCCCGTGGATATCGGCCGCCCAGCCGCGACTGGGCCGCTCGATCGTCAGGTTGCGCAGCTGCGGTGCCTCACTCTCGGCTGAAATGCCTGCCATTATCTCGTGACGACGATCGAGTAAGGAATGCTCCCCGTGACGACCGCCCCAACGCCCGTCAGCGCGCCGGTGGTGGCGTTGATAGCGTAGGCCGAGACAGTGTTGCTACCGGTATTGGCCACATAGACGAACTTGCCGCTCGGATCGACCGTGACTGAGTAGGGAAGGATTCCCGTGCCGACCGAACCGATGGCCGTCAGCGCGCCGGTGGTGCCGTCGATGGCGTAGGCCGAGACAGAGTTGCTATTGTAATTCGCCACATACGCGAACTTGCCGCTCGGGTCGACCGTAACCGAGGCGGGGGCGGTGCCCGTGGGGACTGAGCCGATGGCCGTCAGCGCCCCGGTGGTGGAGTCGATAACGTAGGCTGAGACAGTGTTGTTAGCCTCATTTGCTACATAGGCAAACTTGCCGCTCGGGTCGATCGTGACCGAGTAGGGGTTGGCACCCGTACCGACCGAAACAATGGCCGTCAGCGCGCCGGTGGTGGCGTCGATGGCGTAGGCCGAGACAGTGTTGTCAGCCTCATTTGCCACATAGGCGAACTTGCCGCTCGGGTCGACCGTGACCGAGTGAGGGTTGGCCCCCGTGCCGACCGAACCAATGGCCGTCAGCGCGCCGGTCGTGGCGTCGATGGCGTAGGCCGAGACATTGTAGTTACCGGCATTTACCACATAGGCGAACTTGCCGCTCGGGTCGACCGTGACCGAGTTGGGGGCGCTACCCGTGCCGACCGAACCAATGGCTGCCAACGCGCCGGTGGTGGCGTCGATGGCGTAGGACGAGACGGTGTTGCTACCGGTATTTGCCACATAGGCGAACTTGCCGGTCGGGTCGACCGTGACCGAGGCGGGGGCGATATCCGTGGGGGCTGAGCCGATGGCCGTCAGCGCGCCGGTGGTGGCGTTGACAGCGTAGGCCGAGACACTATTAGACACGCTACCGTTATTCGCCACATAGGCGAAACGCGGCACCGGCGCCCCACAAGTGACGGCCACGCTGGTCACATTGGCCATCGCCGTGCCGCTGTTGCCCGTCACCGTACAGGTCTGCAGCGGCTGGTACGGCTGAGTCTTGATCGTGACGGCGTAGGACGCGCCGCTGGCCAACGACGTGGTGAACGTGAAACTGCCGTTGGCCGCAATCGCCAGATCGTTACCACCGTTATCCTGCAACACCAGCCCAGAACCGGCCAGGCCGCTAACCGCGCCGCTGACGGTATAGGTATTGGTCGCGCAGACCACGGCAACGTTGTTCACATTGGCACCGGCAACAGTGCCGTTGCCATTGTTGACGGTACAGGTCTGGGCCGGAGCGCCGGGCGGGGTCTTGACCGTCACGGAGTAGCTCGCGCCGCTGGCCAACGGCGTGGTGAACGTGAAACTGCCGTTGCCCGCAATCGGCAGGTCGTTGCCACCGTTATCCTGCAACACCAGCCCGGTACCGGCCAAGCCGCTGACCGCGCCGCTGACGGTATAGGTATTGGTCGTGCAGGCCACGGCAACGTTGTTCACATTGGCACCAGCAACAGTGCCGTTGCCATTGTTGACGGTACAGGTCTGGGCCGGAGCGCCGGGCGGGGTCTTGACCGTCACAGAGTAGCTCGCGCCATTGGCGAGCGGAGTGGTGAAGCTGAAACCGCCATTGGCCGCAATCGTCAGATCGTTGCCACCGTTATCCTGCAACACCAGCCCGGTACCGGCCAAGCCGCTGACCGCGCCGCCAATGGTGTACGTATTGGCCACGTTGGGTCCGGCAGGAACATCCGCATTGCCGCCGCAGGAAGCCAGGGCTGCGATCAGGACTGCGCCCACGGCGTGGGACAAGAAGGTGACCTGATGGCGGCGAGCGCGAAAAGAGATCATGTCGGTAGTCGGTGATTACTGTTTAATGAGGCAACTGTTGGAGTGTGGATTAGCAGCGTAACTTGCTGTCAATCTTCGCCTTCGATGAATCGCTTCATGGGCCGCCCCGTGCTGACAAGTTGCTTCAGTCTAGGCGAAGCACTAGTGTTTTCACACAGCCTAGGCCGACAGCGGACGTTCGCGCCCAACCGATTTTCTGACGCCCGTCAGGGCTCGACACAAACACCAGCACCCTCAAGCGCACGCTCGCGCGCCTGAAAATACCTCAATTTCTCAGCATCCCGCTCAGCCCCGGCGAAGAGATCGACAAGATCCGCTGCATCCTCTCCAGATAGCTCACATCGGCCGGCGGCTCCATCGCCCAGGCCGGCGCCGGGCTGATCTTCACCTGCGCCGGCACGGGCGTCGGGCCGGCAACGGGCGCGCACTGACATCCGTACATCACCAGCAGCGAGAGCGCGCTGCAGGCGCGTGTTCTCAGCGGTGGCATGTTGCATCTCCGAGAAATGGGTACGGTCGAGCGCGTCGAGCTGGTCGGTAAGCTGCCGGTGCCGGGCGATTGCAGCCTGCAGCGCGGTCACGACGGTATCGACGGCGACCTGGCGCTCGCGGGCGTGGTCGCGTTGCATCTGCTCGATGGTCGTCTCGTACCGGTTGGCTTGCCAGCCCCACGCGGCTGCTGCAGCCACCGCTGCCACTGCAAGGAGCCGGACGATTGCGAAGTTCATTGGCTTTGCCTTGTCGGATGATGTGGGTGACCCACAGGCCCGCCACCGCCAGCGCGCAATGCAGTTGGACGGTGGCGATGTCGTGATTGGCGCCAAGCGCGGTGGATGCACTGCCCAGCGCGCACAGGGCGACCGCGCACAGCAGCAGCGCGCCGCGCAGCCCATGCGGAATGGCCTGCGTGAGGGCAGACCAAGCCGCGCCCCCGCAGATGGCCACGAGCGCCACGATGTCGATGGCGGTAAGCACGTCGTTTTGGCTGATCGTCATTCCTTGCGGCCTCCTGTCCAGCGTTGGGCTGCCTGCTGTGCTGGCGTGGAGATGCCGAAGCGCTTGCACGTGGCCTCGATGTGCGGCCACCAGCGATTGGCGAGCGCGGGCGGCAAGGACGCAGCCTTACTGAAGGTGTGTTTGTTCATGGCTTGGAAAAGAAAAAGCCCGCCGGATGGCGGGCTGTTTGGGATGCGCCCGCAGTTGCGAGCGCGTGTGTCTTGTTACTTGGGCGGCGCGGGAATGACCAGGTTGGTGACCTTAGCCGCCTTCTTCGGCTTGCCCTGCCCCGCCTTGGCCTTGCCGCTGTTGCCGCCGTTGAGGCTGACGTTCACCAGCCAGCTTTTGTTGGCGTAGATGTGCGTGACCGTCTCGGCCAGGTAGTCGCCATCGGCCTGGGCTTTGAAGCATTGCAGGCGCAGGGCCTTCTCGGCGCTGATATCGGCCCGGCCCATGAGTTCGAGCTCGCCTTCGGCGGTGCTGCGGTTCATGTCTTGCAGCTTGGCCTTGGCTGCAGCGCGGGCCGCTGACAGGCTGGCGTGCATGTGTCGATCGGTATGTGTGGCCTGCGCGGGCCCGCCGTCGGGCGCATCCGGGTTCGGGATGTACAGATCGATCTTGCGGCCGGTCTTGGCATCGTGCGCGCGGGTTCTGACACCGCCGACGCTGCTGCGGTCGGGGAACGTCAGGCGGTAGCGCATCAAGTCTTCCGGCCGCAGCACGATCGGGGCGAGCGGTTTGCCCTCTGCGGATTTGCCGCGTATCACGATGGTGACGGGCGGGCCGCTCAGTTCGATCTCTTCAACGGCATACGTACCGCGCGTTGATAGGCCCTTGCCCACCCAGTCGAAGGAGATGCGCAGCGTGGCGCCCTTGGGCGGGAAGGCGATCTTGCCGTCGCGGTCATCGAGGCGGATCAGGACACCCGTCGCGGAAACCGTTGGCTGGCGCGGATTTGTGACTCATTACGTATCTGCATGGAGTGCAGGTGGTCGAAGGTTCAAATCCTCTCGACCCGACCAAAAAAAAGCCCGCGTAACGGATCACGTTACGCGGGCTTTCTCGTTTCTATCTGCGCCCTTCTTGCCTGCAATATTGGCTTATGGCTTATCGGTACGCAGAACTTCCAACACGGCCGACAGCTCACGCCGCAAGCTCTGAACATCAACCGAACCACACGCCGCGGCGGAGATCGGCGCCGCGACTTCCATTTCCTGCTCATCGGCCTCGACCGGCGATGCGGCGGCCACACCATGCCGCAACTCATCCAGCCGGTTCCGCGCGCCATTGATCGTGAAGCCCTGCTCGTACAGCAGCTCGCGAATACGCCGGATCAGCAGCACTTCATGATGCTGGTAGTAACGCCGATTGCCGCGTCGCTTGACGGGCTTGAGCTGCGTGAACTCCTGCTCCCAATAGCGCAGCACGTGCGGCTTGACGGCGCACAGGTCGCTCACTTCCCCAATGGTGAAGTAGCGTTTGGCAGGAATCGGCGGCAGGTTGACCCGCTCCGTGTGTTTATCGGCGGCCATACAGGGCTGAACTACAGGGCTGGCGAAAGAAACGGATTGAACAGACGGCTGAACGAGATCACGCAGCAGAATTACGCGACATCGACCGGCAGCGGCTCGACGCGCTCTTCAACGAGCGCCTTGAGCTTCTGACTGGCATGGAACGTGACGACGCGACGTGCGGTGATGGGGATGATCTCCCCCGTCTTTGGATTTCGGCCCGGACGCTGCGGCTTGTCGCGCAACTGGAAGTTACCGAAGCCGGACAGCTTGACACTGTCGCCCTGTTCGAGCGCCTCGCGAATCACGTCGAAAAACGCCTCGACCATGTCCTTCGACTCACGCTTGTTCAAGCCGACCTGCTCGAACAGCATCTCGGCAAGCTCGGCTTTGGTAAGCGTCGGCACATCCTGACCGCGCGCATCACGTGCGTCGGCCAATGCTGCCGAAGAAGAACCGAGCGAGTCGCCCAAGGATGCCGCCAACGCTGGCGCGTGTTGATCGTTCATAGGATTCGCTTAGCGTATTCGATCCGAATGCGGAGGTTCGTTCGAGCGGTCTCTAGCGCAGTGCGGACGTCTGACACGTCAGGCGCGCAGGCGCGCGCCGAATGCATCGCCGGCCGCTCGAATCAATTGCTGTGTGGCGGCCTCGACAATGTCGTCCTGAAGGGTGCTGTCAGTATCTTGCAACGTAATTCTGAAGGCAAGGCTTTTCTCCTGCGCCCCAATGGCAGCCGTAGCGGCCTTCGGACGGAACTCATCGAACAGCACAACGCCCTGCAGATAACGTTGCCACGGGGTACCGACAGCCGCTTTCTCGAATGTGTCGACCAGATCCTGCACCGCCACATCCTGGCGCACGACCAGCGCGATATCGCGCGTCACGGCCGGCACACGCGGCACTTCACGATACTTCGGCAGGCCGACCGCGGTGATGGCGTCAAGCTCTACCTCCCACACCACCGGCGCTGTCGCCAGATCGTACTTCTGCAGCCAACGCGGATGCAGTTCACCGATCCAGCCGACGGCACGGCCATTCAGCACCACGCGCACGGAGCGCCCCGGATGCAGCGCGGGATGCTCAGCGCGCTCGAAACGCGCCTGCAACGGCCACAGCAGCGACTCGACATCACCCTTCACATCGAAGAAATCAACCGGACGTGTCTGCACGCCCCACTGCTCTTCCTTGGACGGACCATACGCAATGCCGCCCGCCATCATCGGTTGTGCGTAGCCTGCGATCGACAGACCACCGTCGGCGACACTCGCATCGCGGTGGAACACGCGCCCCACCTCGAACATGCGCACGCGCGAAGCCTTGCGGTTCACGTTGTAGCGCACCTTGTCGAGCAAGCCGCCGATAAGCGTGCTGCGCATCACCGAGTACTGGCTGGCAATTGGATTCAGCAGCGGAATCGGATTGGTGTTGCCGGCAAAGTCGGCTTCCCACTCGCTTTCGACAAAGGCGAAGTTGACGACCTCGTGGTAATCGCGCGCGGCCACGGCATGACGCACGTCGTGCATCGTGCGGCGCGCCTCGTCGGTCGGGCGCATCGCGCTCTCGGCCACTGGCGGCTTGGCAGGAATCTGCTCGAAACCGTAGATGCGGGCGACTTCTTCGATCAGGTCTTCCTCGATTTCGAGGTCGAAGCGATACGACGGCGGTTCGACGACAAACACATCGCCGTCCACGCTGAACGTGAGGCCGAGGCGCTTGAACACATCCGCCACAACGTCGTGCGACAGCGGAATACCGAGAACACGTGCAGCACGTGCGACACGCATGCGCACCGGCTCGCGCTTAGGCAGATTGACGATCTGATCGTCGATCGGGCCAGCCTGCCCACCGCAGATTTCGAGGATCAGGGCACTGATGCGTTCGATGTGTTCAACAGTAGTCGCGTAATCAACGCCGCGCTCGAAGCGATGACCTGCATCGGTCGAGAAGTTGTAACGTCGCGCGCGGCCCTGAATGGCAACCGGCCACCAGAATGCGGCCTCGACGTAGATGTTCTTCGTATCGAGCGTGACAGCCGTCTTGTCGCCGCCCATGATGCCGGCGAGGCTTTCGATGGCCTGCTCGTCCGAGATCACGCCGACCTTTTCGTCGACGGTGATGGTGTCGCCATTGAGCAGCTTCAGCGCTTCGCCGGCCTTGCCCCAGCGCACCGTCAGCCCGCCATGGATTTTGTCCAGATCAAACACGTGCGACGGACGACCCAGCTCCAGCATCACGTAGTTCGAAATATCGACCAGCGCCGACACGCTGCGCATGCCCGCACGCTCGATGCGCGAGACCATCCAGGCCGGCGTCTTCGCGTGCGCGTTCACACCGCGGATGATGCGGCCCGAAAAACGACCACACAGGTCCGGCGCCTCAACCTTGACGGGCAGCTTGTCAGCCAGCGTCACCGCCACGGGGGCCATCGACGGCATCGTGATCGGCGCGCCCGTCAGCGCGGACACTTCACGTGCCACGCCGTGGATCGACAGGCAATCCGCCTTGTTGGGCGTAAGTTTGATGATGAAGATCTGGTCGTCCAGATCGAGCACCTTGCGGATGTCTTCGCCCACCGGCGTGTCGTCCGGCAGGATCAGCAGGCCGCCGTGGTCTTCCGACAGTTTCAGCTCGCGCGCCGAACACAGCATGCCGTAGCTCTCCACGCCACGCAGCTTGCCGATCTTGATCTTGAACGGCTTGCCATCTTCGCCAGGTGGCAGCTCGGCGCCGACCATCGCGCACGGCACCTTGATGCCCGCCGATACGTTCGGCGCGCCGCAGACGATCTGCAGCAGCTCGCCCGTGCCCGCATCGACCTTGCACACGTTGAGGCGATCGGCGTCCGGGTGCTTGCTCACCTCGACCACATGGCCGACAACGATCTGCGAGAACGGCGGCGCAACGGGGTTGACCTCTTCCACTTCGAGGCCAGCCATCGTCAGACGGTGGGAGAGTTCATCCGTGGTGATCGACGGATTGACGAAACTGCGAAGCCAGGATTCCGGAAATTGCATGGCGCGACAGGAAAGAAAATTCGATTAACGGGGCGATGAAGTACCAGTGCGAGCGCTCAGCGCTTACGCGAACTGGCGCAGGAAACGCACATCGCCCTCGAAGAACAGGCGCAGATCGTTGATGCCATAGCGCAGCATCGTCAGGCGCTCCAGGCCGGAGCCGAACGCAAAGCCAATGTAGCGCTCAGGGTCCAGGCCCATATTGCGCACCACGGTCGGGTGCACCTGGCCGGAACCGGAAATCTCCAGCCATTTGCCGTTGCCGAACGCCATGTCGATTTCGGCCGACGGCTCGGTGAACGGGAAATACGACGGGCGGAAACGCACCTGGATGTCGTCCCGCTCAAAGAAGTTGCGCAGGAAGTCGGTATAGACGCCCTTCAGGTCGGCAAAGCTGATGTTGTCAGCAATCCAGAGGCCTTCGACCTGATGGAACATCGGGGAGTGCGTGGCGTCGCTATCCACGCGGTAAGTGCGGCCCGGGGCGATGACCTTGATGGGCGGAATGCGATCGAGATGTTTGTATTTCTCGACATGCATGCGCGCGTAGCGCACCTGCATCGGGCTCGTATGCGTGCGCAGCAGCAGAAGCTTGTCTTCGCTGTCGCGACCATCGATGTAGAACGTGTCCTGCATCGAACGCGCCGGATGGTTGTCCGGGTTGTTCAGCGCCGTGAAGTTCATCCAGTCGGATTCGATTTCGGGGCCGTCGGCCACGTCAAAACCGATCGAACCGAAGATCTTGGCGACGCGCTCCCAGGTGTTCATCACCGGGTGCAGGCTGCCCTCGGCCACGTCGCGGCCGGGCAGCGTTACGTCGATCGCCTCGGCGGCCAGACGGGCGTTCATCAGCGCATCGGCCAGCGCCTGGCGGCGGGCGGTCAGCGCCTCTTCAACGCGGCTCTTGGCCTGGTTGATGCGCGCGCCTTCGGACTTGCGTGTCTCCGGATCGAGCTTGCCCAAGCCTTTGAGCAAGTCGGTCAGCACGCCGGACTTACCGAGAAAGCGTGCCTTCTCGTTTTCCAGCGAGGCGTTGTCCTCCACGGAGGCAAACGCGTTTTGGGCATCGAGGACGACTTGATCCAGATCCAGTGACATGGGAAGGCGAGCGAAAAAATTCGGGTGATTCGGGTCCGCGAAATGCGCGGAATAAAAAACGGGGCTCGGTGAGAGCCCCGTCAGGGTGATCAGCCGGCAAAGTTACTGGGCTATTCCAGCAGCCCGCCCGGCCAATCCAATTCAGGCGACGTTGGCTTTCACCTGGTTCACGATGGCGGCAAAAGCCACCTTATCGTGAATGGCCATATCCGACAGCACCTTGCGGTCCAGCTCGATGGACGCCTTCTTCAGGCCGTTCATGAACTTGCTGTAGGTCAGACCATGCTCGCGTGCGCCAGCGTTGATACGTGCAATCCAGAGAGCGCGGAACACGCGCTTCTTGTTGCGACGATCACGGTAGGCGTACTGGCCAGCACGCATGACCGCCTGCTTGGCGATGCGATAGACGTTATTGCGGCGGCCGCGGTAACCCTTGGCTGCGCTGATAACCTTCTTATGACGGGCCCGCGCTGTGACCCCACGTTTTACTCGAGGCATGAAATGCTCCTTTCGTAGTTAGTTAGGGTTAGGCGTACGGCATCATTGCGCGAACGGACTTCAGGTTCGTCTCATGGACGCCCTCGGTACCGCGCAGGTGACGCTTGTTCTTGGTGGTCTTCTTGGTCAGGATGTGACGCTTGAAGGCTTGGCCACGTTTGATCGTGCCACCAGGACGGGCAGTAAAGCGCTTCGACGCGCTTTTCTTCGTCTTCATCTTCGGCATGGAACAACTCCGCTTTTGACATGAAGCCAGGTGGACGGCTGGCGCCGACACTTGCAAGACCCGGGCTCACTTGTTGTATCGCCGCAGGCTTTGACACCTGCCGCGTTTTCCGACGTTTCCGTCTGGAACCTGCTCAGCGCAGCCGGAAACGTCCGGCCGCCACTGCATTACTTTTTCTTCTTGGGTGCCAACATCATCACTGCCTGGCGCCCCTCCATCTTCGGCATCTGCTCAACCTGGCCAAATTCCTCCAGGTCAGTCTTGATACGCTCCAGCACGCGCATGCCGATTTCCTGGTGAGCCATTTCGCGGCCGCGGAAGCGCAAGGTAACCTTTACCCTGTCACCATCCTCCAGGAAGCGCGTCGCGTTGCGCAGCTTGACGCCATAGTCGTTGTCGTCGGTGCCAGGGCGGAACTTGACTTCCTTCACCTGGATGACCTTCTGCTTCAACTTGGCGTCGTGGGCCTTCTTCTGTTCCTGATACTTGAACTTGCCATAGTCCATCAGGCGGCAGACGGGCGGCTGCGCAGTCGGCGCGATCTCGACCAGGTCGACGTCTTTCTCTTCTGCCAGACGCAGTGCGTCGAACAGCTTGACGATGCCGAGCGCTTCCCCCTCAACCCCGGTCAGCCGGACTTCCGGTGCGCTGATCTCGCGGTTGATGCGGTGAGATTTCTCAGTAGCGATGTTGATGTCCTCGAAGAATCAAAAAAACAGGCCGTGCCCAGCTCATGACTTGTTGGCGAGATCGTTCTGCAGTCGCTCAACGAACGCCGACAGCGGCATAGAGCCTAGATCGACGTTGCCACGGGCACGCACGGCCACCTGATTTTCATCCCGTTCTTTGTCGCCAACCACAACCTGGTATGGGACCTTCTGCACGGAATGCTCGCGGATTTTATACCCAATCTTCTCATTCCGCAAATCAACGATCGCCCTAAATCCTTGTTTTTGCAGGGATTGCACAACGGATCGGGCGTATTCAGCGTGCGAATCGGTGATGCTGAGCACCGCAACCTGCACTGGCGAAAGCCACGCCGGCAGCGCTCCGGCGTATTGCTCGATCAAGATACCGATAAAGCGCTCCAGGCTGCCGACAATGGCCCGGTGCAGCATGACGGGGCGATGGCGCGCACCATCCTCGCCAACAAACTCGGCGTCGAGGCGCTCCGGCAGATTGGGGTCGACCTGTATCGTGCCGCATTGCCATTGGCGACCAAGTGCATCTTTGAGCACATATTCGATTTTCGGGCCGTAGAACGCGCCCTCGCCCGGCAGGTACTCGAATTCGCAACCCGACGCACGCAAGCCTTCGGCCAACGCCGCTTCAGCACGGTCCCAGCTTTCTTCCGTACCGATGCGCTTGTCCGGTCGCGTCGATAGCTTGTACAGAATCTCGGTAAAGCCGAAGTCCTTGTAGACCTTTTGCAGCAGCGTCGTGAACGCCGTCACCTCGGCCTGGATCATGTCTTCCGTACAGAAGATATGACCATCGTCCTGCGTGAAGCCGCGCACGCGCAT
Source organism: Ralstonia chuxiongensis (assembly GCF_024158925.1). Taxonomy (NCBI): domain Bacteria; kingdom Pseudomonadati; phylum Pseudomonadota; class Betaproteobacteria; order Burkholderiales; family Burkholderiaceae; genus Ralstonia; species Ralstonia chuxiongensis. Next base: position 337,537 of record NZ_JAMYWC010000005.1, read on the forward strand.
GATGCCGTGCAAGCCGCCCGAAGGCTCATTGCGGTGGCAGGCACCGAACTCACCGAAGCGAAGCGGGAGGTCGCGGTAGCTCTTGATACCCTGCTTGTAGATGAGGATGTGGCCCGGGCAGTTCATCGGCTTGAGCGCGTATTCGCGCTTCTCCGATTCCGTGATGAACATGTTCTCGCGGTACTTGTCCCAGTGACCGGTCTTCTCCCACAGCGTCTTGTCGAGAATCTGCGGCCCCTTTACTTCCTGGTAGCCGTTCTCGCGGTACACGCGGCGCATGTACTGCTCGATCTCCTGCCAGAGCGTCCAGCCCTTCGGATGCCAGAACACCGTGCCAGGCGAGTATTCATCGATATGGAAGAGGTCCAGCTCACGGCCGAGCTTGCGGTGGTCGCGCTTTTCAGCTTCTTCCAGCATGCGCAGGTAGGCTTCCTGGTCTTCCTTCTTGGCCCAGGCCGTGCCATAGATGCGCTGGAGCATCTCGTTGTTGTGGTCGCCGCGCCAGTAGGCGCCAGCCACCTTCATCAGCTTGAAGACCTTGAGCTTGCCGGTGGACGGCACGTGCGGGCCGCGGCAGAGGTCAACGAAATTGCCTTCGCGATACAGGCCGATTTCCTGATCCTCCGGAATGGAGGCGATGATCTCGGCCTTGTACTTTTCGCCCATGCCTTGGAACAGCTTGACGGCTTCGTCGCGGTTCAGCACTTCACGCGTGACCTTCTCGTCCTTCTTGGCGAGTTCCGTCATCTTCTTTTCGATGGCGACGAGGTCTTCAGGCGTGAAGGGGCGCTTGTAGGAGAAGTCGTAGTAGAAGCCGTTCTCGATGACCGGACCGATGGTGACCTGCGCGTCCGGATACAGCTCCTTGACTGCGTAAGCCAGCAAGTGTGCCGTGGAGTGACGGATCACGTCGACGCCGTCGGCGTCTTTGTCGGTGATGATGGCGAGCTTGGCATCACGGTCGATCGTGTAGCTCGTGTCGACCATCTGACCATCCACGCGGCCAGCCAGCGCGGCCTTGGCGAGGCCTGCACCGATGCTTTGCGCCACTTCAGCCACGGTCACGGGGCCGGGAAACTCACGCCGGGAACCATCCGGCAACGTGATTGCGATCATGCTTGCTCCTGTGGAGTCACCGTCGCGCATTTCAGAGATGCGCAGCGGTCGTTATTCTGTCGTGCGCCACGCCAAGTCAGCGCAGCAAGTTGTCGAATCGAATGCTTCGAAGCGCTTTCAGCTTGATCGCCACGCGTGACGCGAAACTGCGGACGAAAAAAAACGCGGCCAAGGCCGCGTTTTCATTTGCGCCATCCACCGCTTGGGCAGACCGCAAAGGGCGAAAAACGCACCTTGACTACTGTCGCTCCGAAGCGGTTGTAGTTCGCGGTGCCTGAATCATATTTCGCCTTGTGTTCAGTTGTACGGGACAAGCCCGGGAATTGCGAGGATGACGGCTTGGACACCCTACCCGACGCGTCCTGCTAAATGCGTTGGTAGGCTCGATTGGACTCGAACCAACGACCCCCACCATGTCAAGGTGGTGCTCTAACCAGCTGAGCTACGAGCCTGCCGAAGAACGAAACTATACCGTCACTTCCTTCGGGCTGTCAACACCCCCTGCACTTCTTCGATCAAAGTCAGCGCGCGCTGCAGCTGTGTCGCCTCTGACACCTCCGCGGTGAACTGCATTTTTGCGACGCCCTTGCTCGACAGCGTGCGCACACCGGTCACGTTGATCTTCTCGCGCGAAAGAATTTCCGAGATGTCGCGCAACAAGCCCTGCCGGTCAAGAGCCTCGACCTGGATGTCGATCGGATAGACCGAATCGCTGCGTTGGCCCCATTCCGTCTGGATCACACGACCCGGTGCGCGGGCAGCCAGTTGCTGAAACGTCGCGCAACTCTGACGGTGGATCGAGACACCGCGGCCACGCGTGACGAAGCCGACGATAGGATCGGGCGGCGCCGGCTTGCAGCAGCGCGACATCTGCGTAAGGAGTGAGTCGACGCCCACCACCAATACGCCGCTCTTGGCGCCACGAGCCACGCTGGTGGCGCGGCTCTTCTTGGTAATGGCCGCTTCGTCGTCGACGGGCGCGGGCGGCGGTGCCCCATCAGAGCGCAAAACTGCCTCGATGCGACGCAGGCTCAACTCGTCCTTGGCGACCACGGCATAGAGATCGTCCGGCGTCTTGTAGCCGAGCTTGGCGGCCAGCTCCTCCAAGTTGACGGCGGTCTTGCCCTCGCGCTGCAGCGTCTTGTCGATGAGCGCCCGGCCCTGCGCAAGCGTCTCTTCCAACTCCATCGCGTTGAACCACGCGCGCACTTTCGTCCGGGCACGCGGACTGACGAGATAGTGCAACTCGGTATTCAGCCAATCGCGCGACGGCCCGCCCTGCTTGACGGTGACGATCTCGACGGTCTGGCCGTTCTTGAGCGGCGTATTCAGCGGCACCATCGTGCCATCGACGCGTGCGCCGCGGCAGCGGTGGCCGAGATCACTGTGCAGGTAGTAGGCAAAGTCGACCGGTGTCGCGCCTTGCGGCAACGCGATCACGCGCGCCTGCGGCGTCAGCACGTAGATGTGGTCATCCAGCTCAGTGTGCTTGAGTTGCTCCCACGGGGAATCCTCGTGCGCGACGGTGTGCTCGGCGTCATCTTTCCAGGCGAGGAGTTGGCGCAGCCAGGCGATTTTCTCGTCGTAGCGCTCGCTGGCGGAGAACTGGCCGGCGTAGCCCTTGTTGCCCGCTTCCTTGTAGCGCCAGTGCGCGGCCACGCCGTACTCGGCAAAGTGGTGCATCTCGCGCGTGCGGATCTGCACCTCCAGAGCGCGGCCGTCGTCGCCGATCACCACCGTGTGCAGCGACATGTAGCCGTTAGCCTTCGGGCGCGAGATGTAGTCGTCGAACTCCTTCGGGATCGGTTGCCACATGTGGTGGACGAAACCGAGCACCGTGTAGCAATCCTTGATGTCGTCGACGATGACGCGGAAGGCCCGCACGTCGTACAGATCGGCAAAGTCGAGTTCCTTGCCGCGCATCTTTTTCCAGATGCTGTAGATGTGCTTGGGCCGGCCGCTTACCTCCGCCTGAATGCCAGCGTCGTGCAACGTCTTTTGCAGTTGCGCGATGGCTTGGCCGATGAACTTCTCGCGCTCGATGCGCTTTTCATCCAGCAGGCGGGCGATGCGCTTGTAGGTATCGGGATCATCGAAGCGGAAGCCGAGATCTTCAAGCTCCCACTTGAGCTGCCAGATGCCCAGGCGGTTAGCGAGCGGCGCGTAGATATCCAGCGTTTCACGCGCCATGCCTTCCGGCGCCGGGCGTTTCGTCTGCGCGAGCCAGCGCAGCGACTGCAACCGCGACGCCAGCCGGATCAACACCACGCGAATGTCTTGCGCGAACGCGAGCAACATCTTGCGCAGCGCCTCGACTTGCGCGCGGCGCGCTTCGGCCTCGTTCTTGCGCGTGATGCTGGCATCGGTCGGGCTGACGAGGCCGGCAATCGCGCCAATGCGCAAGAGTTGCCGCACGTCGTGCACGAGCTTGACAACCTCGGCACCGAATGCAGGCTCGAGCGCCTTTTCGTTGTCCATTGCCAGCGTGGGCAACAGGAACAGCGCAGCCGCCTGCAACGACGGCGTATCGACGCGCAGCCCTTCAAGGATGGCGATCGTGCCGCGCGCGTGCGACTCCAGCGGCTCGCCGGTCAGCGTGACGCTGCCTGCGGCATTCGCCGCGAGATATTCGATCGCTCGTGCGACCTGCTCTGCCGCCGATCCGGACCCCTCGGCCGGCCGCTCGGTCTTGTTCTCCATGATGCGTCCTGCTTGCGTCTCGCCTGTTGGGCGACGGGCTCAGTGCTTCTGCGCGGCCGTCACGACAATTTCGATGCGGTACTTCGGATTGGCCAGCGCGGCCTCAACGGTGGCGCGCGGCGGCGAGTTCTTGGAATCGGCGGCAACCCACTGGTCCCACACCTTGTTCATCTCGCCAATCTCGCCAATGTCTTTCAGGAAGATCTGGCACATCAGGATGCGCGTCTTGTCGCTGTTGTTGGCGGCCAGCACGCGATCGATGATGGCGAGCACTTCTGCCGTCTGCTCGGCAATGCCGGCGTCGAGCGTGGTTTCAGGCACCTGCCCTGCCACGTAGACGACACCGTTGTAGACGGCTGCGTCGGAATAGCGATGTTCGACGTTGTAACGCTTCAGTTCAGTGCTCATCTTGCAAATCGAATGGGGTCGGACAACCGGTCATTGACCGAGAAAGAACTTGCGGGCGATCGCCACCTGATCCGGCTGGATGAAGGTCGGCGCATGGCCCACATCGGGAATTTCCACCGTGTTCACATGCTGGCCGCGCTGCATCATGGCTTCGACGGTCTCGCGCGTCAGCAAATCGGAATACGCGCCGCGCACCACCAGCACCTCGCCGGGAATCGCCTCGAACAGTTTCCACAGCGTGGCTTCGCCGGCGGCGATCATTTCTGGCGTGGTGTTCTTGAACGGCTCAGCCAGGCGCGGATCGTAATGCAGGATCCACTCGCCGCCCTGGGGTTTCAGGATCGCGGCATTCAGTTCACGCCATTGCTCCGGCGTGTGGGGGCCGAATGAAGCGCTGATCGTCTTGAGGTAAGCCAGCCCTTCATCGAAGGTCTTGAAGCGGACATTCAGACCGAGGTAAGCACCGATGCGCGTCAACGACGACTCAGTCACGCGCGGGCCCACATCGTTGAGCAGCAGCTTGCGAATCGGCGATTTCGGCAGGCCTGCCAAACCGATGCCGATCAGGCCGCCCATCGAGGTACCGAACCAGTCGACAGACTCCGCATTTGCGCGAGCGAGCAGCGTGACCATGTCCGACGCGTATTGCGGTAACACATAGCCCTTCGGATCGGCCAGCCAATCGGAGCGTCCGCGGCCGACCACATCGGGACAGATGACGCGATAGTCATTGCACAGCGCCTGCGCCAGTACGTCGAAATCGCGCCCCGTGCGCGAGAGGCCATGCACGCAAACCAGCACACGCGGATTCTGTGCATCGCCCCACTCGTGATACGCCATCCGGTGCAAGCCGGACGGGCTCAGGCACTGCACGAAGGCAAGGCGCGGCGAAACTGGCATGAACAACTCCTGCACGTGAATGACGGAGACAGCGAAGCCCGATTGTACGCGGGCCCGCAAGCATGCGGCGGCGCAGCAGACATGCACCGTGCGTCAAAAACAAAAAAGCCCCGCCGGAGCGAGGCTTTTTCTGAGGCAGATCGGCTTACTGCGCGACCCAGCCACCATCCATGTTCCACGCCACGCCGCGCACCTGCTCCGCCGCATCGCTGCACAGGAAGACCGCCAGCGCGCCGAGCTGATCGGGCGTAACGAACTCGCCCGAAGGCTGCTTTTCCATCAGCAGATCCTTCTTGGCTTCGAGCGCGGACAGACCATCTTTCTCGGCGCGCGCATCGATCTGCTTCTGCACGAGCGGCGTCAGCACCCAGCCCGGGCAGATCGCGTTGGACGTGATGCCCGTCTGCGCCGTCTCCAGCGCCACCGATTTGGTGAAGCCGACGATACCGTGCTTGGCCGCCACGTACGCCGATTTCTGCGCCGATGCCACCAAGCCATGCGCCGAAGCGATGTTGATGATGCGGCCCCAGTTCTTGCGCTTCATGCCCGGCACGGCAAGCCGCGTCGTGTGGAAAGCCGAAGTGAGGTTGATGGCGATGATGGCGTCCCAGCGTTCGGTCGGGAAATCTTCGACGTTGGCCACGTATTGGATGCCGGCGTTGTTGACGAGGATGTCCACGCCGCCGAACTCCGCGTCGGCATAGTTGAACATTGCCTCGATCTCGGCCGGCTTGCTCATGTCGGCGCCGTGGTATCCGATACGGATGGCATTCTTGCCTGCCGCCGCGATCTGCGCCTTGGGCGCTTCCACATCGCCAAAGCCGTTCATGATGATGTTGGCGCCCTGCGCGGCCAGCGAGCAGGCGATACCCAGACCGATCCCACTGGTCGAGCCCGTGACGAGGGCGGTTTTTCCTTGCAGCATGCGTGTCTCCGGAGGTCAGCGATTACAGCAGGTTGACGCCAGTCTTGGCCTGGATCTCTTCGCGCGAAACGCCCGGCGCGGTTTCAACCAACTTCAGGCCCTGCTCGGTCACGTCGATCACGCCGAGGTCCGTGATGATGCGATCGACCACGCCCACGCCGGTCAGCGGCAGTGTGCACTTGGGCAGCAGCTTCAGGTCTTCGGTGCCGTCCTTCTTCTTGGCGGTGTGTTCCATCAGCACGATCACGCGCTTGACGCCGGCCACGAGGTCCATTGCGCCGCCCATGCCCTTGACCATCTTGCCGGGGATCATCCAGTTAGCCAGATCGCCCGTCTCGCTCACCTGCATCGCGCCGAGAATCGACAGGTTGATCTTGCCGCCGCGAATCATCGCAAAGCTCTGATCGCTGCCGAAGATGGCGCTACCGGGAAGCGTGGTCACCGTCTGCTTGCCCGCGTTGATCAGGTCGGCGTCCACTTCGTCTTCCGTGGGGAACGGGCCGATGCCGAGCATGCCGTTTTCGCTCTGCAGCCAGACTTCCTTGTCGCCGGTGTGGTTGGCAACCAGCGTCGGGATGCCGATGCCGAGGTTGACGTAGAAGCCGTCTTGCAACTCCTGGGCAGCGCGCGCCGCCATTTGGTCTTGTGTCCAGGCCATGTCGGTCTCCTTAGTTGGCTGCTCGGATGGTGCGCTTTTCGATGCGCTTCTCGGGCGTGGCATTGAGCACGATGCGGTGCACGTAGATGCCCGGCAGATGAATGTCGTCCGGAGCCAAATCGCCCACTTCGACGATCTCTTCGACTTCGACGATGCAGATCTTGCCGGCGGTGGCCGCAGCCGGATTGAAGTTGCGTGCGGTCAGGTTGAAACGCAGGTTGCCGGACTTGTCAGCCACCTGCGCCTTCACCAGCGCCACGTCGGGCACCAGCGAACGCTCCATGACGTACGTCTCGCCGTCAAACTCGCGCAGCTCCTTGCCCTCGGCTACCAGCGTGCCGACGCCGGTCTTGGTGAAGAATGCCGGGATGCCGGCGCCGCCCGCGCGCAGTTTTTCGGCCAGCGTGCCTTGCGGCGTGAATTCCAGCTCGAGTTCACCAGCCAGGTACTGGCGCTCGAACTCCTTGTTCTCGCCCACATAGGACGAAATCATTTTCTTGATCTGGCGGGTTTCCAGCAGCAGGCCCAGGCCAAAGCCGTCAACGCCCGCGTTGTTGGAGATGCATGTCAGGCCCTTGACGCCCGAATCGCGCAGCGCGGCAATCAGCGCTTCGGGAATGCCGCACAGGCCGAAACCGCCCACGGCGATGGTCTGGCCGTCCTTGACGACGCCCGCGAGCGCCTCGCTGGCGCTGGCGAAGATTTTGTTCATGCGTGCTCCTTCCTTGGTGGTCCAACGAATCCGGCAGGGTTTTGACCGATCACACAGTTGGGGTTTGTGCGATGCAGCGCCGGAAAATAGTAACGATACAATCTGGCGAGAATACGCAAGCGTCGCGCGACGCAGCAATACGTACGAATACATATGCCCGCCCTCGACTACCAAACTGCGTTCCAGCTTGCCCCCGTTGGCATGGTGATGTCCCGCGAGCGGGTGATGCTCGATGTCAACGACGAAGCCGCACGCATCTTCGGCCACGCGCGCACGACGATGATCGGGCAGTCCTTCGAGCTGCTTTATCCAACGCACGACGAATACGAGCGCACCGGCGCGCGCATCATCCCCGTCATGAATGCGCGCGGCAGCTATTCCGACGAACGCATCATGAAGCGCGCCAATGGCGAACTGTTCTGGTGCCACGTCACGGGCCGTGCGCTGGACCGCGCCAAACCGCTGGGCGAAGGCATCTGGACGTTCGAAGACCTGTCTGCGCATCGCCCCGTTACCGCAGCGCTCACGCCGCGCGAACGCGACATCGCTGCGCAACTGGTCGAGGGCAAGACCAGCAAGCAAATCGGCAAGCAGTTGGAGATCAGCCCGCGCACGGTGGAAATCTACCGCGCGCGGTTGATGAAGAAGTACGCCGCCAACACCTCGCTCGAACTTGTGCAGCGGCTGATGGGGCACTAAGCCCCCAGAGCCTTACACCATGCCGTCGTCGGCGTTGATGACGGCACCGTTGATGAAGTCTGACTGATCCGACGCCAGCAGCAGGATCAGCCCATCCAGGTCTTCCGGCTTGCCGACGCGCTTGCGCGGCAGCATCTGCACCAGCTTCTGACCGGGTTCGGTTTCCCAGTGATGATGATTGATTTCGGTATCGATATAGCCCGGGCAGATCGCGTTGGTATTGATGCCGTAACGCCCCCACTCCAGCGCCATGGCCTTGGTCATGTGCACCACGGCCGCCTTGCTCATGCAATACACGCCAATCTGCGACAGCACTTTCAGCCCCGCCACCGATGCGATGTTGACGATGCGCGACTGCGGCAGTGGCGAGCCGTTCTTCTCGGCGCCCTTGGCCCGCGCAATCATGCGCTTGGCCGTTTCCTGTGCAACAAAGAAGGCGCCGCGCGTGTTGGTGTCGAATACGAAATCGAAGTCGTCGGGCGTCACGTCGACCATGCGCTGCGTGGTCGAAACCCCGGAGTTGTTGACCAGGATGTCGATCGTGCCGGCTTCGGTTTCAGCATGGGCGATGGCCGATCGGATGCTGTCGGGGTCAGTCACGTCCAGCCGGATGACGTGGGCGCTGCCGCCCTTGGATTCGATGTCGGCGCGCAGTTCTTTCAGACGCTCGACACGGCGCGACGCCAGCACGACCTTTGCGCCAGCGGCCGCCAGCGTGTGGGCGAAACGCGCGCCCAGGCCGCTGGACGCGCCCGTGATCAGCGCGACCTTGCCTTCCAGATTGATCGATAAACCCATGATGCGTGTTCCCCGTGTGTTGGTTTGGCATGCGCCGGGCTGCTCCGAAGCAACACCGGCATGTGATTTGGGCGCAGCTTAGCAAAAAATCGAACGATCGTTCAGAAATTTCCCTTGCCGCATCCGGGCGTGTCCCGGACAATGCGGAAAATTCTAATGCAGCAATCCGTCATACCAATAAGCAAACGCCCTACAAGCGAAGAGACACTTATGAACCAGCAGCAGCTCCTCGAACAATACGGCCCGCGAGAATCCATGGAGTATGACGTCGTTGTCGTTGGCGGCGGCCCCGCCGGCCTGGCGACAGCGATTCGCATCAAGCAACTGGCTGCCGAGACGGGCAAGGATGTGTCCGTCGTCGTGCTGGAAAAGGGTTCCGAGCCGGGTGCACACATTCTGTCGGGTGCGGTGATGGACCCGCGCGCCATCAACGAACTCCTCCCGAACTGGAAGGCCGACGGCGCCCCACTCAACCAGGCGGTCACTGGCGACGACGTGCTCTTCCTGAGCGAGACCGACGCCAAGCGTACGCCCGACTGGCTCGTGCCGCGCAACTTCCACAATGACGGCTGCTACGTCGTCTCGCTGTCGAACGTGGTCAAGTGGATGGCCACGCAGGCCGAAGCGCTGGGCGTGGAAATCTTCCCCGGTTTCGCTGCCGCAGAAGTGCTTTACGACGACAAGGGTGCAGTGCGCGGCGTGGCCACCGGCAACATGGGCATCGGCAAAGACGGTGAACCAACAGAGAACTTCCAGCTCGGCATGGAGTTGCTCGGCAAATACACCATCTTCGCGGAAGGCGCGCGTGGCCACCTCGGCCGCCAGTTGCTGGAGAAGTTCAAGCTCAACGCCGGCAAAGACCCGCAGACTTTCGCCATCGGCATCAAGGAACTCTGGGAGATCGACCCGGCCAAGGCCAAACCCGGCCTCGTCGTGCACACTGCCGGCTGGCCGATGGAAGATGACACCTTTGGCGGCGGCTTCCTGTATCACCTGGAAGATAACAAGGTCACGCTCGGCTTCGTGATCGGGCTGGACTACAAGAACCCGTGGATGAGCCCGTTTGAAGAAATGCAGCGCTGGAAGGCCCACCCGGCCATCCGCGCGCACATCGAGGGCGGCAAGCGCATCGGCTACGGCGCACGCGCCATCAACAACGGCACGCCGCAAGCGCTGCCGAAAACGGTGTTCCCAGGTGGCGCGCTGGTGGGTTGCGACGCCGGCTACCTGAACGCGGCACGCATCAAGGGCAGCCACGCGGCCATCAAGAGCGGCATGATGTGCGGTGAAGCCGTGTTCGAAGCAGTGACGGCCGGCCGTTCCGCTGATGAGCTGTCTGCTTATCCTGCCGCCTTCGAACAGAGCTGGCTGAAGGAAGAACTCGACCAGTCGCGCAACTTCAAGCTGTGGTTCAAGAAGAGCCCGACGCTGGGCAAGATCATGACCGGCATCGAACAGTGGCTGCTGCCCAAGATTGGCGTCAGCAACCCGCCGTGGACGCTGCACGGCACGAAGTCGGACAACCAGTCGCTCAAGCCGGCATCGGAATGCCCGAAGATCGAGTATCCGAAGCCGGACGGCAAGATCACGTTCGATCGCCTGTCGTCGGTGTTCATCTCGAACACGAACCACGAAGAGAACCAGCCGGCCCACTTGACGCTGAAGGATCCGACCGTTCCGACGCGCATCAACCTGACGCAGTTTGCCGGCCCTGAGCAGCGCTACTGCCCGGCTGGCGTGTATGAGTTCGTCAAGAACGATGAGGGCACCGAGCGCCTGCAGATCAACGCGCAAAACTGCGTGCACTGCAAGACGTGCGACATCAAGGACCCGACGCAGAACATCGTGTGGGTCACCCCGGAAGGCGGCGGCGGGCCGAACTACGTCGGCATGTAAGTACCGGGCGAGCGCCCAACAAAAAAGACGGCTTGAAGCCGTCTTTTTTGTTGCCTGAGCGAATCGATTCAGGAAGCTTTTGCCGCGATGGCCGGCGTCTGCACCGACACATCGCCGCATTGCGCGCGATGGCGCAGCGCGTGATCGATCAGCACCAGCGCGAGCAGCGCCTCGGCGATTGGCGTAGCACGAATGCCAACGCACGGGTCATGGCGGCCGAACGTCTCGACCACCGCCGGATCACCTGCCTTGTCGATCGAACGGCGCGGCGTGCGGATGCTCGATGTCGGCTTGATCGCCAGCGACACGGAGATGTCCTGCCCTGTCGAAATTCCACCGAGGATGCCGCCGGCGTTGTTGCCGACGAAGCCCTCCGGCGTCAGCTCATCACCATGCTCGGAGCCGCGCTGGCTGACCGCGTGGAAACCGGCGCCGATCTCAACGCCCTTCACCGCGTTCAGGCCCATCATCGCGTGTGCAATATCGGCATCCAGGCGATCGAACAACGGTTCACCCCAGCCGACCGGCACACCCGTGGCCACCACCTCAATGCGCGCGCCGACGGAATCGCCGTCCTTGCGCAGTGCATCCATGTAGGTTTCCAGCTCGGGAACGATCTCGGCATTGGGCGCAAAGAACGGGTTGTTCGGCACCTCGTTCCAGTCCATGAACGGGATGTGAATATCGCCCAGCTGCGACATGAAGCCGTGGATTTCGACCCCGAACTTCTCATGCAGCCACTTCTTGGCGACGGCCCCTGCGGCCACCGTTGGCGCCGTCAATCGTGCGGAAGAACGGCCGCCACCGCGCGGGTCCCGGACGCCGTATTTGTGCCAGTACGTGTAATCGGCGTGGCCGGGACGAAAGGTCTCGGCGATGTTGCTGTAGTCCTTGCTGCGCTGATCGGTATTGCGGATCAGCAGGCAAATCGGAGTGCCCGTGGTCTTGCCTTCGTACACGCCGGAGAGAATCTCAACGAGATCTTCTTCCTTGCGCTGCGTCACATGGCGCGAGGTGCCTGGCTTGCGCCGATCCAGATCGGGCTGGATGTCTTCTGCCGACAGCGTCATGCCCGGCGGGCAGCCGTCGATGACAGCGCCAATGGCCGGGCCATGCGACTCGCCGAAGGTGGTGACGGAAAACAGCAGGCCCAGGGTATTGCCAGACATGATCGTGCTCAGGAAGGCGCCGCGACTACCGCGGCGCGAAACATCGGGAAAACGGTATTGTAAGGCCGATCTGCCGGCCGTCAGATCAGCTGCCGATACCCAGCAACTCGACCTCGAAGTTCAGCGTGGAATTGGGCGGAATCGTGCCCGGCACGCCGCGCTCGCCGTAAGCGGTGGCTGCCGGGCACGTCAGCTTGGCCTTGCCGCCCACCTGGATCTTCTGCACGCCTTCTGTCCAGCATGGAATCACGCGATTCAGTGGGAACGAGATCGGCTGGCCGCGCTTGTAGGAGCTGTCGAACTCGGTACCGTTGGTGAGCGTGCCGCGATAGTGCACCTTGACCGTGTCGCTGGCCTTGGGCGACGGGCCGGTGCCCTTGGTCAGCGTCTGGACGGTCACACCGGAGGGCAGCGTCTCGGATGCCGGCGATGCGGCTTGCGCGGTAACGGCAGCCAGGGCAAGCAACGAAGCGCACAGCAGCGGGGAAACGTGTTTCATGGCAGGTAACGGGAGAGTTGGAGGTCAGAGAAAGCATCACGGCCGATTGCGGGCCAACCGGCAGTGTATCGAAGTCCGGAGGCGGGCCAGACGCTAGAGCCGCTCCCCGCGCAGCGCCAGCACGGCGGCCTGCATCGCTTCGGGCGAGACGGCATGCGCCGGCACCGGCGTGCCGATGCACAGCTCCAGCTTGTTGAGGAAACCGCGACGGAACGGGCGCGACATCGCCGCCCCGCCCTTGCGGGAGAAAAAGCTGCCCCAGAGCCCGCGCAGCGCCATCGGCACCACCGGCACAGGTGTGCGCTCGATGATGCGGCGCATGCCTTCCTTGAACGGGTTCATCTCGCCCGTGGCGGTGATCTTGCCTTCAGGGAAGATGCAGACGACCTCGCCTTCCGCCAGTGCGGCCGCAATGGTGTCGTAGGCGCGCTTGAGCATCTCCGGGTCTTCGTGCAGCGGCGCGATCGGAATCGCCTTGACCGTGCGGAAGAACCACGACAGCACGGGCACCTTGAAGATGCGGTGGTCCATCACAAAGCGAACGGGCCGGCGCACGAATGCGCCAACCACCACGGCATCGACGAAGCTCACGTGGTTGCAGACCAACAGACATGGGCCTTCATCGGGAATCTGCTCGGAACCGTCCACCTTCACGCGATAGACGGTATGGATTAGCAGCCACATCACAAAGCGGATCAGGAATTCCGGCACCAGCGTGTAGATGTAAATCGCCACCACGGCGTTGAGGATGCCGGTAACGAGGAACAACTGCGGGATCGTGAATCCGGCACGCGTGAGCACCATCGCCAGCACAGCTGAGGCGATCATGAACAGCGCGTTGAGGATGTTGTTGGCGGCAATGATGCGCGCCCGGTGCGTCGGTTCGCAGCGGCTCTGGATCAACGCGTACAACGGCACGCTGTAGAAGCCGCCAAACATTGCCAGCAGGAACAGGTCGGCCAGCACGCGCCAATGGCGGTGGTTCTGCAGGAAGCCGGAAATGCCCGTCAGCACGTCGTGCGCAACCAATGCCTCGGCGTGGGACGCAAAGTACAGATCTACTGCAAACACCGTCATGCCGATCGAGCCAAACGGCACCAGGCCGATTTCCACCCTGCGACCGGAGAGTTTTTCGCACAGCACCGAGCCCAACCCGATGCCGACCGAAAACACGGCCAGCAGCAGCGTCACAACGTTCTGATCGCCGCCAAGCACGTTGCGCGCGAAGGCGAAAAACGACGTCAGGAACGTCGCGCCCACGAACCACAGCCACGAAATGCCCATCAGGCTCAGGAACACCGCGCGCTGGTTGCTCGCGAGCTTCAGGTTGCGCCAAGTCTCGGAGATGGGGTTCCAGTTGATACGCAAGTCCGGCTGCGACGCCGGCGACACCGGCACACCACGCGCCGTCAACCAACCGGCCACGGCAATGACAATACAGGCGACGCCCGTGAACATCGGGCCGATCAGCTCGCCGTTGCGCGAGTAGTTGGCCAGCTCGCCGCCGCCGATGGTGCCGATCAGGATGGCGACGAAGGTGCCCATTTCCACCAGCCCGTTGCCGCCCACCAGTTCCGTCGATTGCAGATGCTGGGGCAGATATGCGTACTTGACGGGCCCGAACAGCGTCGAGTGCACGCCCATCAAAAACGTGCACAGATACAGCAGTTCAACGTGGCGCAGCGCAAAACCCGCGCAACCGATCGCCATGATGGCAATTTCCAACGTCTTCACCAGCCGGATCAGCCGCGCCTTGTCCATGCGATCGGCAATCTGTCCGCTCGTGGCCGACAGCAGCACAAACGGCGCAATGAAGATTGCGGAAATCAGGAATGCCGCCGAAGCCGGGTCCGCATTGCCGAACAGCGCAGCGTGATACGTGACCAGCGAGGAAAACGCTACCTTGAAAACGTTGTCGTTCATCGCACCCAGGAACTGGGTCCAGAAAAACGGTGCAAAGCGACGCTGCTTCAGCAGGGAAAACTGGCTCGATTGGCTCATCGGCTGGAGGCTATTGGTTCAACAAAAAACCCGCTCGCAACGGCGGGCGGGTTTCAGGAATGCGGTAAAGAGATCGCGCAGATCAGTCTTCGTTGGCCTTTTCTTCGGGCCAGTCGCGAATGTACGCCTTGAGCATCTTGTTTTCGAAACTTTGGTCTTCCAGCACGGCCTTGGCCACGTCGTAGAAGGAAATCACACCCATCAACGTGCGGCTGTCGAGCACCGGCAGGTAGCGCACATGGTGCTCCAGCATGATGCGACGGACTTCGTTGACCTCGGTTTCGGGCGTGCAGGTGACGGGATGATCGTCCATCACCTTGCGGATGGTCGTGCCCTCGCCCACGGAACCGTGGTTCTTGGCAACAACCTTGATGATTTCTCGGAAGGTCAGCATGCCGACCAGCTCGCCGTACTCCATGACCACGAGCGAGCCGATGTCTTTTTCCGCCATCGTCTGCACGGCCACCTGGAGCTTGGTTTCAGGTGCCACGGTGTAGAGCGTGTTGCCCTTCACGTGGAGGATGTCGCTGACTTTCATGTTGCGTCTCCCAGAGTTCGGGGTGCCGGTCTGCCGGGGGAGCGACCGCGCGCGGGTTGTGGTTATGGTTGTGATTCGATCCTAGCCCAAACCGGAGCGCTTCGACAAGCATGCAGCGCAGAAAAAACCTGTCAAAAACCGCGCCCGCTCGGCGTTTGCCCGGAATGCGCTGCAACAGGGAGCAGTGCTAGCATGCCGCGTCCAAACCCGACTTCGGTGCTTGAATCCATGTCCAAAGCCCGCTTCGACACGCTGGCCCTGCATGCCGGCGCCGCGCCCGACCCGGCCACCGGCGCGCGCGCTACGCCCATTCACCTGAGCACGTCCTTTGTGTTCCGCGACAGCGAACATGCGGCGTCATTGTTCAATATGGAACGCGCGGGGCACGTTTATTCGCGCATCTCCAACCCGACCGTTGCCGTATTCGAGGAGCGCATGGCCGCGCTGGAAAACGGCGTAGGCGCCATCGCCACGGCTTCCGGCCAGGCGGCGCTGCATCTGGCCATCGTCACGCTGATGGGTGCCGGCTCGCATATCGTCGCGTCTTCGGCGCTGTATGGCGGCTCGCACAATCTGCTGCATTACACGCTGCGCCGCTTTGGCATCGAGACGACCTTCGTCAAGCCCGGCGACATCGACGGCTGGCGCGCGGCCATCCGCCCGAACACGCGGCTGCTGTTTGGCGAGACGCTCGGCAACCCGGGGCTGGATGTGCTGGACATCCCAACCATTGCGTCGATTGCGCATGATGCGGGCGTGCCGCTGCTGGTCGATTCAACCTTCACCACGCCGTGGCTGCTGCAGCCGTTCGCGCATGGTGCAGACCTCGTCTACCACTCGGCAACCAAGTTCCTGGGCGGGCACGGCACGACCATCGGCGGCGTGCTGGTCGACGGCGGCACGTTCGACTACGTAGCTGCAGGTAAGCATCCGGAGCTGACCGAGCCGTACGCGGGCTTCCACGACATGGTGTTTGCCGAGGAAAGCACCGTCGCGCCCTTCCTGCTGCGCGCGCGCCGCGAGGGCCTGCGCGACTTCGGTGCCTGCATGAACCCGATGGCCGCTTGGCAACTTCTGCAAGGCATCGAGACACTGCCGCTGCGCATGGCGCGGCATGTAGACAACGCCCGCCGGGTCGTCGCCTTCCTGGCGAGCCATCCGATGGTGGCGTCGGTCGCCTACCCCGAGCTGGAATCGCACCCCGATCACGCGCTGGCCAAGCGCCTGCTGCCGCGCGGCAGCGGTGCGGTGTTCAGCTTCGATCTGCGCGGCGACCGGCGTGCCGGCCAGCAGTTCATCGAGTCGCTCGGCCTGTTCTCGCACCTCGCCAACGTGGGCGATGCACGCTCGCTGGTCATCCATCCCGCATCGACGACGCACTTCCGCATGGATGCCGACGCGTTGGCCGCAGCCGGTATCAGCGAAGGCACGATCCGTCTTTCAATTGGCCTGGAAGACGCTGACGACCTGATCGACGATCTCAAGCGCGGCCTGAAAACCGCCGAGCGCGCGATGTCCGCCGCGCCGGGCAAAGCCGCCACCAACGCACCGGGAGCCCGCTAATGGAATGGACCGTACAAGGCGAGCGCGCCTACGCCTACACCGGCGGCAAGCCGTTCAACGCCGAATTGCCGTGCGTCGTGTTCGTGCATGGCGCCCAGAACGACCATTCGGTCTGGGGGCTGCAGACGCGCTGGTTTGCGCACCACGGCTTCAGCGTATTGGCGGTGGATCTGCCCGGACACGGCCGCAGTGCCGGCGCCCCGTTGCAGACGGTGGAAGCCATGGCCGATTGGGTGATGGCGCTGGTGCAGGCGGCTGGCGTCACGCAACCGGTCATCGTTGTGGGCCACAGCATGGGCTCGTTGATTGCACTGGAGTGCGCGTCACGGTACGCAAATCGCGTGCGCCGCATCGCCCTCGTGGCGACGGCTTGGCCGATGAAGGTGTCGGATGCACTGCTCGACGCGGCGCTCAACAACACGGCCGGTGCCATTGACATGGTGAATACGTGGTCGCATTCCAGCCTCGCAAACAAACCCTCGTCGCCCGGGCCGGGCTTCTGGATGCATGGCGGCAGCCAGCGGCTGATGGAACGGATAGCGCGCGGTACCGAGGCGCCCGTCTTCCACACAGACTTTGCTGCCTGCAACGCTTATGCACGCGGCGCCGAAGCCATGGCGGCCGTGAAGTGCCCGTCACTCGTCATCGTGGGAGAGAAAGACCAGATGACCCCAGCGAAAGCTGGACGTCAGGTTGCAGCAGGATTGGCCGGCAGCCGCGTTGTCGGGCTGCCAGGCGGGCACGCGATCATGGGAGAATGCCCCGACGGCACACTCGACGCGCTGATCGCCTTTGCGCGTGAACGAGACCCGGTCGTCGCATAAGTCGCAGTCGCCTCCCGGAGACGCATCATGGCCACCACCGACACCCACAGCTTCGGCAGCTTCGCCGAGTTCTATCCGTATTACCTGAGCGAGCATCAAGACCGCACCTGCCGGCGCCTTCACTTTGCCGGTTCGACGGTGGCGCTGGTATGCCTGATCCTGCTGGTTTTCACGGGCAACCTGTGGTGGCTACTGGGGGCGGCCGTGAGTGGTTACGCGTTCGCGTGGGTCGGGCACTTCGGATTCGAGAAGAACCGGCCCGCCACGTTTCGCCATCCGTTTTACAGCCTGATGGGCGACTGGGTGATGTATCGCGACATCTGGACGGGCAAGATCCCGTTCTGAAACGTCAGGCGCTGGCGTTGGCAGCGGCCATTGCGGACGCCGCAGGTGCGGTAGCAGCCTGCGCTGCCGCCGCCACGCCGCGTTCGCCCGTCGTGAAAATGCTCTCCAACGTGGCATCGAGCGCAGGATTCTGCAGTTGGCTGACCAGCGCGTGCGTGTCCCCCAAATGGCGTGCCAGCGAAGTGCGCGGCAAACGCGGCAGACTCAGCACCAGCCTTTCATAGAGCGGTCGCAGCGTGGTCGTGTGCGCATCGCACAGCAGCGCCCAATGGGCCTCACCGCGATCCTGCTGCAGCTTGCCGATCAAATGCAGCGCCTTCAGCTTGGTCAGCAGATCAGCCAGGTAATCGGCTTCCAGTTGCAGACGCCGGCCGATATCGCGCTCGGGCACCGTACGTGGCGCCTGTTCGCGGGCGCGATACAGCAGCAGCAGAACACCCAGCGCATCGAAGAACTCGCTGCCCGGAAACGTGCGCCGTTGCCAGTAGCCCTGGCGGATGATCGGCAGTGTCGACGCGATGGTCGCGCCGAGCAACGTCACCAGCCAGCTCACGTAGATCCACGTCAGGAAGATCGGTAGCGTGGCAAACGCGCCGTAGACGGCTGTGTATGTGGGGATATGCGCGACGTAAGCGCCAAAGACACGCTTGGCAATTTCAAACGCCGCCGCGGCAATCAGCCCGGCAATGAAGGCATCGCGCCGTTCCACATTGGTGTTCGGCACAAACACGTACAGCATCGCAAACGCAATCGCCGAAAGCAGGATCGGGATCAGGCCCACGATCACACCCAGGCCGAACGGCAGCTTGTGCACATAACCCGCCGAGATCGACACGAGGTAAGAACTGACCGACAGGCTTGCGCCAATCAGCACCGGCGCGAACGTCATCAGCGCCCAGAACACCAGAACGCGCTGCGCGAGCGGCCGCCGATGGCGCACACGCCAGATGGCGTTCAACGCGTTCTCGATGGTGAGCATGGTCATCACCGACGTCACGACCAAGCCGATCAGGCCCGCTGCTGTCAGCCCTTTGGCGTTGCTTGAGAACTGGTTGAGATACGTCAGGATCGGCCGGCTGATGCTGCCCGGCACGAGATTGCTGAACATGTAGCCCTCGATGTCCGCCCGGAAGCTCTTGAACATCGGAAATGCCGTGAACAGCGCAAAGGCCACCGTCAGAATGGGAACCAGCGACAGCACCGTCGTGAATGTCAGGCTGCTGGCCACTTGGGGCAGATGATCTTCACCGGCGCGGCGCAAGGCGTAACGCGCCAGCGCACGTAGCTTGGCGGCATTCCATTGACGAAGCGCACGGGTGGAAAAAAGCATGAAAAATGAGGCTGGAGGCGGGGTTGGGGGGCGCAACTATAATACCGCGACGCTCTCAACGCTTTGTTATGAAAGATATCCTGGTCTTGTACTACAGCCGTCACGGCAGCACACGCGCATTGGCCGAAGCCATTGCGCAAGGCATTGAAAGCGTCGACGGCGCCCAGGCGCGTGTGCGCACGGTGCCCGCCGTCTCCACCGTCTGCGAAGCCACGCAGCCCGACGTGCCAGACAGCGGCCCGCCCTACGTGGAAGTACGCGATCTGGAGGAATGCGTGGGCCTGGCGCTGGGTTCGCCCACGCGCTTTGGCAACATGGCTGCGCCGCTCAAGTACTTCCTGGATGGCACCACACCGCAATGGCTGGCGGGCGCGCTGGCCGGCAAGCCGGCATGCGTGTTCACCTCCACGGGTAGCATGCATGGCGGGCAGGAAACCACTCTGCTCTCGATGATGCTGCCGCTGCTGCACCATGGCATGGTCGTGCTCGGTCTGCCGTATCAGCACAGCGAACTGCTTTCCACTGATGCTGGCGGCACGCCATACGGGCCGTCACACGTCGCGCATCGCGGCGATACCGCACCGCTTACCGCCCACGAACGCACGCTCGCCACGGCCATGGGCCGGAGGCTAGCGCAGACTGCTCTGAAGCTCGCCGCATGACTCCCGCCGACAACGTCGTCACCGAATCCCGGGCACTGGCTGTGCTGAGTGCCGGCAGCCTCATCGCGTTGATCGTCCTATGCGCCGCGTGGGAGTTGTGGCTTGCGCCCGTGCGCCCGGGCGGCTCGTGGCTGGCGCTGAAGGCGCTGCTGCTGGCGTGGCCGCTGCCAGGCGTGCTGCGCAAGAACCGCTACACGATGCAATGGGCGTCGATGTTCATCTTGCTCTTCTTTACCGAAGGCATCGTGCGGGCGACATCGGACGTTGGGCTTTCGCGCTCGCTGGCATGGGGAGAGGTGGCGCTCAGCGTGGTGTTCTTCGCCGCCACCATCCTCTACCTGCGCCCGTTCAAGCGCGCCGCAAAAGCCCGCGCCGGCAACAGCACCTGATACGCCATGACTCACGATGCCTTCCTGCAAGCCTGCGTTGATGCCATCGGCGCAACACACGTCCTGACCGCGCCGGAAGACCTGGCGCCCTACCTTACCGATTGGCGCAAGCGCTTCACGGGGCGCGCACGCGCAGTGTTGCGCCCGGCCAGGCCCGACGAGGTGGCAACACTCGTGCGCCTGTGCGGCGAATACGGCGTGCCCATCGTCCCGCAAGGCGGCAACACCGGCCTGTGTGGCGGTGCCACGCCCGACATGGAAGGCAACGCGGTGATGATCTCGTTGCAGCGCATGCAGCGCGTGCGAGCCGTCGATCCGATCAACAACACCATCACCGTGGATGCCGGCTGCATTTTGGCCAACGTGCAGCAGGCGGCCGCCGATGCAGACCGCCTCTTCCCCCTGAGCCTGGCGGCCGAAGGCAGTTGCACGATCGGTGGCAATCTGGCGACCAACGCGGGCGGCACCGCCGTCCTGCGCTACGGCAACGCGCGCGAGTTGTGTCTGGGCATCGAAGCGGTCCTGCCCAACGGCGAACTGTGGAATGGACTGCGCGGCCTGCGCAAGGACAACACCGGCTACGACCTGCGGGACCTGCTGATCGGCGCGGAAGGCACGCTCGGCATCATCACCGGGGCGATGCTGAAGCTGTTTCCGCAACCGCGCGCCAGGGTGACGGCGCTGGCGGCGCTGCAATCGCCGCGGCAGGCGCTGGAGTTTCTATCGCTGGCGCAAGGCCATGCAGGGACGCTGCTGACGGGCTTCGAGCTGATGTCGGCGTTTTGCCTGGAGCTGGTGCGCAAGCATTACCCGCAGCTGCGCGTGCCGTTTACGCAGGCATATCCGCAATACGTGCTGCTGGAATTGTCCGATCTGGAAAGCGAAGCGCACGCCCGCGCGCTGTTCGAATCGCTGATGGAAGACGCGCTTGCGCGCGGCGTGATCGACGATGCGGCAGTGGCGGAATCAGTAGCCCAGTCGCGCGACTTCTGGAGCCTGCGCGAACATATTCCGCTGGCGCAGGCAGATGAAGGCAAGAACATCAAGCACGATATTGGCGTGCCCATCTCGCGCATTGCCGACTTCATTGACGTGACCGATCGCGCGCTGGCTGCAGCCTATCCCAGCATCCGCATGGTGACGTTCGGCCACCTTGGCGATGGCAACCTGCACTACAACGTATCGCCGCCGGAAGGCCATGCGCACGACGCGTTCCTGGCCAATCAGGACGGCATCAACCGCATCGTGCACGACAGCGTGCATGCGCATGGCGGCTCAATTTCGGCCGAACACGGCATTGGCCAACTCAAGCGCGAAGACAACGCGCGTTACAAGAGTCCTGTTGAACTGGCAGCCATGCGCGCGATCAAGCAGGCGCTGGACCCGCGCCGCCTGATGAATCCGGGGAAAGTGTTGTAAGGCGATCCGGCGTTGCTTCAGCCGAACAGCTTCAGCGTGTAGTTCGCCACCGCGAAGAGAACCGTCGCGGCCAGCAGCCACAACAGCATGCGCGGTACGCCGCTGGGCGGCAGACGATGATCATTGACGCTGGAACGATCGCCGATGCGCCCGCTTTGGGCGCTACGGATGTAAGTGCTACGTGACGACCCTGCCGGGCGTCGTGCATGACGTGTGCTCATTGTGGTTTCCTCCCTGCCCCATGGCTAGCGCCTCGCCCCGGCTCCCTGCAGCCATGGCGAAACACAGCAGCCCCATGGATCGCTCCACGGCTGCCCAAACAAGACTCCCTCTTTTCCCGTCTGGTCCGAACCGAAAAGGCTTCGTCACGCCCGTTTGGCGTGCGTAGGCACTGTGTTCCGCGTCATTGCGCGGAATTTCGAATGAAACGTTATTGTTGTGTGGCACTACCCGACGCCACGAAATGTATCAAAAATCCCCCCAATTGGGGGGTACGTATTTTAGGTATCACCTTTTGGATGATGCGCAGGAACGACGCTTGCGGGCTCGATCAGGGCAAACCCGGAACTCGACCCATGTATGGAGGCAGCCCATGCCCGCTTTGCCCGATCTGACCAAGCGCGCCCACATCACGCCGCCGCAACCGCCCGAACAGCCCCCGCACCCGCCGCCGGAAATGCCGCCGCCCGATGAACCAGCCCACGACCCGGTGCACGATCCCGAACCCCAAACGCCCCCAATCGAACTGCCACCCGGGGACCTACCGCCGGAAATCCCGCCCCAGCACTAGCGCTGCGCAACATCCCATCTGTTAGAATCGCGGCCTCCCAGGCACCCGGAGGCCGCGCGTTTTTGGTATGCCTGGGCAGCCTGCACATCTGCATATCTGCCCATAGCTCAGTTGGATAGAGCATCGGCCTTCTAAGCCGACGGTCGGGGGTTCGAATCCCTCTGGGCAGGCCAAAATTCCCTTTGGATCAATGACCTAGAGAATCACCACATCGGTGTGGTTGCTGAAAAACTGCGCTCACAGTGTTAGGTGCACCAAGGGAACCCCGCAAAAGGCCACCGAGGCCGCTTTGCAGCCCTCCTGGCGTTAGCAGGATGCTGGCTTGCCCCATGGGGCGGCAGTGCTGCATTTCAGGCACCAGGCACCGCGGCGGATGGCGCTCAGACTTGGAGCGGTATGAGGCCCAGGCTCGCGTGGCTTTGTGGCAAGGATTTGGCGCTGTACAAGATCTAGCGGCAATTGAAGCAGAGCAATTTAGATTCCGACGCTACCGCGGACGGCGCGGGGATTTGACGGCGCTCCACTGTTCAACGATCTAGACTTGGAATGTTTCGGCCACGGCGGCACAGTTGCTGGCTGCGCGTCCCGGACAAAGCCCTGCAGTCTCTCAACCATGAACAGCCAAAGAATCCGATTTCTTCGCTCGCGCATTCCCACATTCGAGTGCGTTCCGGGATGTCATGACTGCTGCGGGCCCGTCACCGCCTCGACGGAGGAGATGTCTCGGCTCCCTGTTAAGAGCGACGCGGAACATGAGGCAGCACTGGCCAACCTGACTTGTCCCCATCTCGGAGACAACGGCTGCAGCGTGTATCTGGAGCGGCCGCTGATTTGCCGCCTGTTTGGAACGACACCAAGGCTTGCTTGCCCGAATGGGCGGCGGCCAGATCAGATGATCGATCCGTGCACCGAGCGAAAAATCGAGCGATTCTTTCTGGAAGTGCGTCACGTGCTGGTTTGAGGTGGGCCACCGGAGTTCCTTCCAAATGGCCGTCAGGTGGACGGCTGTTGATACTTGGTGCGTCTCGGCAAATCGCCAGTTGGGAACGCAAAAGCATCTTCAAGAAGCTTGAAAATCGAAATCTGACCTGGAGTGCGTCCGGCAACGACTTGATTTCGGCGACGCTTTGCAGTTGTTGCAAGTAGTCGGCGTGGGACCGCGCCAATCAGCGCACCACCCTGACGTTGCTCAGCAGAATCGCAACGTATGCCTTGATGACGACCAACTTCAGGTTCTCTGGCCCGTAGTTGTCTTCCAACAGACAAGTATCAGGCTGGTGCGCCGCCAGTTCGCGCGCTAGCCTCTGAATCACTTCTGTCGGCGCGTTCTGGACCGGCGTCTTCCGGCGACGCTCTACCAGTTGGTCGGATGCCTTAGTTTCGAGCATGGCAACGGCAAACTTGATGGAGCACTTGCCGAGACTGGTCATCGTGTTGGCGACATCAATCTGACGGAATGGCTTCATTTGCCGGACGATCGGGAATGGCCGCCGACTAATTGGGCAGCCCTACGAGGGAGCTACGAAGGCCCTCCACAGTTCAGCCGCAAATACGCCCTCAATCTCCCTGCCCCACGTCACGCACCGGCAGCGCAGTCGAATACTTGATCTGCTCCATCGAGAACGATGAACTCACATCCGACAGCGGCACGGACTTGATGAGGTGTTTGTACACGCGGTCGTAATCTTCGATGCCCGACACCGCAACGCGCAGCAGATAGTCCATCTCACCGCTCATCCGGTAGACCTCCACCACCTCGGGCATATCGCGCACCACTTGCGTGAAACGCTGCGCCCACTTCTCGGTGTGCTGATCGGTACGGACGGCCACGAACACCGTGGTACCGACCCCAAGCTTGCGTGCGTCGCACAGCGCCACCTGGGCGCGGATGACGCCCGTGTCCTTGAGCCGCTGCACTCGCTTCCAGCACGGCGTTTGTGAAAGGTTCACTCGCTGGGCAAGCTCTGCGATGGGCAGCGTCGCATCGGCCTGCAACAGCCTCAGTAGTTCGCGGTCAATGGCGTCCATTTCGGTAGAGAAATTTTCTTCTATAGAAGCTAAATTTTAGGGAATATTCTCCGCCATAACGAGGAATTCACAGGAAACTTTGAATTATTTTTCCGGGCGGTCCGCCGTATCATTTTCCCTGCCTCCACCGCAGCACAGAAACGAAATGAGCGACAGCAACACCCTCCACTACCTCGACTACGCAGCCACCACGCCGGCCGATCCTCGCGTGATTGCGGCCATGACCGCCTGCCTTGGCATGGAAGGCGCCTTCGGCAACCCTGCGTCGAGTTCACATGCGACGGGGCGCGTCGCGCGGAACAAGGTCGAGCAAGCGCGCAAGCAAGTTGCAGCGCTCATTGGCGCCGATGCCGACGAGATCATCTGGACGTCCGGCGCGACCGAATCCAACAACCTCGCACTGAAGGGCTACGCCGACGCGGCCACAGGCAAACGCCACCTCATCACCAGCCGCATCGAGCACAAGGCGATTCTGGACACGATGGCAAACCTGTCGGCGCGCGGCTGTTCGGTAACGTATCTCTCGCCAACACGCGACGGCGAAATTACGCCCGAGGCTGTCGCCGCTGCGATGACGCCCGACACCGGCCTCGTCTCGCTCATGCTGGTGAACAACGAACTGGGCACGCTGACTGACGTTGGCGCGATCGCGCAGATCGCGCATGCAGCGGGCGCGCTGTTCCATGTCGATGCCGCACAGGCACTCGGCAAGACGCCGATCGATGTGCGCGCGCTCGGCATCGACATGCTGTCGATGTCCGCCCACAAGGTGTATGGCCCCAAGGGGATCGGGGCGCTGTATGTGCGCCGCGATATTGCTTCGCGCATTGCGCCGCAAATCCATGGTGGCGGCCATGAGCGTGGTCTGCGTTCGGGCACGCTGGCGACGCATCAGATTGTCGGCATGGGCGTCGCGTGCGAATTGGCTGCGGAAGAGCTGGAGCACGAAACCACCCGCATTGCTGCGCTGAGCCAGCGACTGAAGGCAGCGGTGCTCGCCCTCGGCGACGTGGTGCAGAACGCCGACGTGGCCCGACGCATTCCCCACACCCTGAGCCTGACGGTCAACGCGCCCGGTTTCATGCCGATGATGCTGGGCGACGACTTGGCCGTGTCGTCAACGTCCGCTTGCAACTCCGCTGCGGGCACGCCCTCGCACGTGCTGACGGCCATCGGCCTGGATGCCGATGCTGCGGGCCGCACCGTGCGCATCAGCCTTGGCCGCTTTGCAACCGAGCAGGACATCGACTTTGCCGCCGCATGTTTCCAACGCGCGATCGAGCAGTGCCGCACCACGGCATCCAGCGGGCTGACGGCTTCGCGGCAAATCATGCCGGCGGATCTGAAGGCCATCCGCAATGCAGGTTTCCGCTCGGTGATCTGCAATCGCCCGGATGGCGAGAGCAGCGACCAGCCCGCCTTTGAGGACATTGCCGCTGCCGCCCGCGAACTGGGCCTGGAAGCGCGCTACCTGCCGGTCGAGCCGAATGGCATTGGCGATGCAGACGTTGCCGCATTCGGCGCATTGATCGACACACTGCCCAAGCCCATCCTCGCGTATTGCAGAAGCGGCAACCGGGCCAGCATGCTCTGGAACCGCCTGATGGATCAACGCAAAGGCGGAGCCGCTCCCGCCTCAGCTAAGCCACCGGCAGCTCAGTCGTCGACAGCACCTGCTTGAGCACCATGAACGTCCGGATCTGCCGCACGCCCGGCAGATACAGCAACTGCTCGGCGTGGAGTCGGTTGTAGCCTTCGTTGTCTTTCGTGCGCACGAGCATGAAGTAATCGAATTCGCCCGTCACGACGTGGCATTCAAGGCAGCCGGGCACCTTCTGCACCGCTTTCTCAAATGCCGTGAATGATTCCGGCGTCGAGCGATCCAGCACGACGCCGATCATCACCAGC
Organism: Ralstonia chuxiongensis; assembly: GCF_024158925.1. Taxonomy (NCBI): domain Bacteria; kingdom Pseudomonadati; phylum Pseudomonadota; class Betaproteobacteria; order Burkholderiales; family Burkholderiaceae; genus Ralstonia; species Ralstonia chuxiongensis. The sequence continues at coordinate 363,814 of NZ_JAMYWC010000005.1, forward strand.
GACCCCAGATCCAGCGCACGCGGATCGAGCAGCGCAACAATCCCCTTGATCAGCCCCAGCTCCTTGAGCCGTTCCACGCGGCGCAGGCAGGCCGGCGGGCTGAGGTTCACCTTGGCCGCCAGGGCCACGTTGGAGATGGACGCATCGCGCTGGAGCGCCCTGAGAATCGCGCGATCGGTGCGATCCAAGGCGTGGCGCGCAGAAGCCGCCGACGCGTCAAAACCTTCCTGCAATTTTGTTTCGCTCTTTTTCATATTCAAGAAATAAAGAGATACATAGTTCCGATCTACGGCCCGCTACGTTCTGGATAGTAGACGATCTTTGCAACCTCATTTCGTAGCGTTCTGCGTACCATTGGTTTCCGACATCCCGCCACTTGCGGCACTGAAGGAGCCACCTCATGAACCTGCAAAGATTCCCCCGCTACCCGCTGACGTTCGGGCCGACGCCCATCCAACCGCTCAAACGATTGAGCGCACACCTGGGCGGCAAAGTGGAGCTGTTTGCCAAGCGCGAAGACTGCAACAGCGGTCTGGCCTTCGGCGGCAACAAGACGCGCAAGCTCGAATACCTGATCCCGGAAGCGCTGGAAGGCGGGTACGACACGCTGGTGTCCATTGGCGGCATTCAGTCGAACCAGACGCGCCAGGTGGCTGCCGTGGCAGCGCACCTCGGCCTCAAGTGCGTGCTGGTGCAGGAAAACTGGGTCAACTACTCCGACGCCGTGTATGACCGCGTCGGCAATATCGAGATGTCGCGCATCATGGGCGCCGACGTGCGCCTCGATGCCGCAGGCTTCGACATCGGCATCCGGCCCAGCTGGGAACAGGCCATGGAAGACGTGCGCAAGCGCGGCGGCAAGCCGTTCCCGATTCCGGCCGGCTGCTCCGAGCACCCGCTCGGCGGCCTGGGCTTCGTGGGCTTTGCCGAAGAAGTACGCCAGCAGGAAGCGCAGTTGGGCTTCAAGTTCGACTACATCGTCGTGTGCTCGGTCACGGGCAGCACGCAAGCCGGCATGGTCGTCGGCTTTGCTGCAGACGGGCGGGCCGACAAGGTGATCGGCATCGATGCCTCCGCCAAGCCGGAGCAGACGCGCGCGCAGATCCTCCGCATCGCGCAGCACACTGCCGAACTGGTCGACCTTGGCCGCAACATCACCGAGAAAGACGTGGTGCTCGACACGCGCTACGGCGGCCCCGAATACGGCCTGCCCAACGAGGGCACGCTCGAAGCCATTCGCCTGTGCGCACGCCAGGAAGCCATGCTGACCGACCCCGTGTATGAAGGGAAATCCATGCACGGCATGATCGACATGGTGCGCAACGGTGAATTTCCCGAGGGCTCGCGCGTGCTCTACGCGCACCTGGGCGGCGTGCCGGCACTCAATGCATACAGCTTCATCTTCCGCAACGGTTGATGCGGCCGCGCCCCTGCGGCGCATCCGGGCGCGGGCGTGCATCGCGTGATCACGGCCCGCCTTCCCATCCTTCCTTCAGGCAGGACCAGTCATGACGGATTTATCGACGGGGGCCGCGTCGATGCGCTCCCTCGCGCACCGCACCGAAGACAGCGACCCAGGGGAAACTGCCGAATGGCTCGACGCGCTGGATGCCGTCGTACAGCATGCCGGCACCGCGCGCGCGCAGTTCCTGTTCGACCGTCTGGCAGAGCACGCCTCAAAGCTGGGCGTCGGCACGGCCCTCGCCCGCGTCACGCCCTACGTCAACACGATCCCCGTTGAGGCGCAGCCGCCGTATCCCGGTGACATCGATACCGAAGAGCGACTGGCCGCCGCGCTGCGCTGGAATGCGCTCGCCATGGTGGTGCGCGCCAACCAGGCCTACGGCGAGCTGGGCGGTCACATTGCAAGCTACGCATCGGCGGCCGATCTGTTCGAAGTCGGCTTCAATCATTTCTTCCGGGCTGACAACGCGGGGCACGGCGGCGATCTCGTCTATTTCCAGCCGCACTCTTCGCCCGGCGTCTACGCGCGTGCGTATCTCGAAGGCTTCCTGGATGAAGCGCACCTCGAACACTATCGGCGCGAAATCACGGGCCCGGGGCTGTGCTCCTATCCGCATCCGTGGTTGATGCCAGAGTTTTGGCAGTTTCCGACCGGATCGATGGGCATCGGGCCGATCAACGCGATCTACCAGGCGCGCTTCATGCGCTACCTGCACAACCGCGGCCTGCTGCAAACGTCCGATCGCAAGGTGTGGGGCTTCTTCGGTGACGGCGAAATGGACGAGCCGGAATCGATCGGCGCCCTCTCGCTGGCGGCGCGCGAGCGGCTCGACAACATCGTGTTCGTCATCAACTGCAACCTGCAGCGGCTCGACGGCCCCGTGCGCGGCAACGGCCGCATCGTGGACGAACTCGAAGCGCAGTTCACCGGCGCCGGGTGGAACGTCATCAAGGTGCTGTGGGGCTCGGATTGGGATGCCCTCTTCGCCCGCGACCGTTCGGGGGCGTTGCTGCGAGCATTTGCGCAGACCGTCGACGGCCAGTTCCAGACCTTCTCTGCCAACGACGGCGCCTACAACCGCGAACGCTTCTTCGGCCAGAACCCCGAGCTTGCCGCGCTTGTCTCGCACTTCAGCAACGAAGATATCGACCGCCTGCGCCGCGGCGGCCACGACGTGCGCAAACTCCACGCCGCATACGCCCGCGCGCTGCAGCACAAGGGCCAGCCCACGGTGATTCTCGCCAAGACGATGAAGGGCTTCGGCATGGGCAGCGTTGGGCAAGGCCGGATGACGACGCACCAGCAGAAGAAGCTCGATGTCGATCAGCTCAAGGCGTTTCGCGATCGTTTCCGCCTGCCGCTGTCGGACACCGATGTCGAGCAATTGAAGTTTTACAAGCCCGCGCCAAACAGCCCGGAGATGCAATACCTGCATACGCGCCGGGCTGCCCTCGGAGGCTATCTGCCTAGAAGGCGGAAGGCGGCAACACAGGCGCTGACCGTGCCTGCGCTGCCATCCTGGGGACAATTCGCGCTGCAAGCCGAAGGCCGCGAGATGTCGACCACGATGGCCATCGTGCGCATGTTCGGCAACCTGTTGAAGGACGGTGCCCTCGGCCCGCGCATGGTGCCGGTGGTGGCGGATGAGGCGCGCACGTTCGGCATGGCGAGCATGTTCCGGCAAGTCGGCATCTATTCGCCGCTGGGCCAGCAATACGAACCGGAAGATCTGGGTTCGATGCTGTATTACCGCGAAGAGACCGGTGGGCAGATCCTGGAGGAAGGCATCTCCGAAGCCGGCGCCATCTCGTCATGGATTGCCGCCGCCACGGCCTACAGCACGCACGATCTGCCGATGCTGCCGTTCTACATCTACTACTCGATGTTCGGCTTCCAGCGCATCGGCGATCTCATCTGGGCGGCGGCGGACCAGCGTGCGCGCGGGTTCCTGATCGGCGCCACAGCGGGCAAGACAACGCTCGGCGGTGAAGGCCTGCAGCATCAGGACGGCACGAGCCACCTTGCCGCATCCACGGTGCCCAACTGCCGCGCGTGGGACCCGGCATTTGCTTACGAGATTGCCGTCATCCTCGACGAAGGCATGCGCGCGATGCTGGAGCGGCAGGAAGACACGTTCTACTACCTGACGGTGACGAACGAGAACTACGCGCAGCCGTCCATGCCAGGCAGCGACCTGCGTGCAGGCATCCTCAAAGGCATGTATCCGCTGACACCGCGAAGCCTGCCGACCGCGCGCGTGCAGTTGCTGGGCTCGGGCGCCATCCTGGGCGAAGTCATGGCCGCCGCGCAGATGCTCAAGGAAGAGTGGAACATCGACGCCGCCACCTGGAGCGTGACGAGCTTTTCAGAGCTGCACCGCGAGGCCATCGCCGCTGAGCGCATCGCCCGCCTCGGCGGTGAAGCCGCGCCTTCGTATGTGGAGACCGTCTTGCGCGAATCGCGCGGGCCCATCATCGCGGCCACCGACTACGTCCGCGCCGTGCCCGAGCTGATCCGTGCGCACGTGCCGCGCCGCTACGTCACGCTCGGCACCGACGGCTTTGGCCGCAGCGACTCTCGCCGGGCGTTGCGCGAGTTCTTCGAGGTAGACCGTGCGTCCATCGTCATCGCCGCGCTGAAGGCGTTGGCAGACGACGGCGAACTCGAACACTCGGTGGTGCGCGAGGCGATTGAGCAATACGGCAAACACGCGACGGCGGCAGACGCGCCCTGGATGCGCTGAAAAACCCGCACTCACGAGGCATTTAGCTCGACTCGCGGAGCTCGAAGCTCGACGTTTGAGGCTCTTTTCTCGACGTGTCGAGCTTTTTGCTCCGCGTGCCGAGCTATTTGCTCCACGTGCCGAGCTATTTGCTCCACGTGCCGAGCTTTTTGCTCCGCGTGCCGAGCTTTTTGCTCGGCGCTTGGAGCTCAGAGCTCGGCGCACGAGGCTATTTGCTCGACAGCCCGAGCCTTTTGCCCCGCCTGTCACGGTTTGCCCTTGGCTCGTGACGCATCAGATCCCATCAGTGGGCCGGGCCAATGCATCAGCGCTACGGGGCCGCGCCAACGATGGCCTGGACATGTGTCGCGCGGCGGCTGGCGGCAAGGGTTTTGGTCACACCCTCTTTTTCGTTTCCAAATGTTACGAGGTGCACCGCGGTCGACTTCACGCCACGCATGCAGCGCAGCCGTGCAGTACAGTCCATGCCATGAAAAAAGCCCTCACCTGCCCGTCTCTCGTCCTGCTGGCCTTGCTCGGTGCGTGCGCATCGCACCCGCAACAGCAGCCCGTTGATTCGACTACCGCCGCTACTGCGACCACCGACGCCAGTGCAGACAACGGCTGGCAGGTGCTGCGCGCCAACTACATGGCGTGCGTCCAGCGCCAGGCCGATAGCGGCGTGCCGGGCACCACGCAGACGAAGGCCGTGGTCGCCTCTGCGCTCGACGCCTGCGAAGGCGACCTGCGCACCATGCACGACGGTTTCCGCGACCACCTCAGAGCGTCGATGTCTTCATCCGGCGCGCGCAAGGCAGCCGACCGCGTCACCAAAGACACACGCGACAAAGCCCGCGTCTACCTGATGGGCTACGTCGACCACGAGCGCTACCTGGCGAAGTCGCGCTGAGCGGTTAGCGCGCTTAGGACGCTTAGAGCATCTCCAGCGCCCGCGGCCCCTTGGGCGGCGGAAAGATGCTGTCCAGCGTCGCCAGCTGCTCAGCCGTGAGCGTGTGCGACAGCGCGCCGATGTTTTCGCGCAACCGCTCGCGATGGCCTGTCTTTGGAATGGCGATGATGTCGTCCCGCGCCAGCAGCCACGCCAGCGCCACCTGTGCCGGCGTCATGCCGCACTCCTGCGCGAAGCGCACCAGCTTCGGATGCCGAACGAGCCGCGCCTGCTCGATGGGCGAATAGGCCATCACCGGCACACCGCGCTCATGCAGCCAGGGCAGCAAGTCCCATTCGATGCCGCGCCGGCTGAGGTTGTACAGCAGCTGGTTCACGGCAATCTGATCGCCGCCGGGCGCGTCCCACCACTCCTCCATATCGGACAAGTCAAGATTGCTCACGCCGTAATGGCGGATCTTGCCTTCGCGCTGCAGGGCCTGCAGGCCTTCCAGCGTGTCTTCGAACGGCACATCGCCGCGCCAGTGCAGCAGGTACAGGTCGAGGCGATCCGTGCCGAGCCGGCGCAGGCTGCGCTCGCACGCCGCAGCAATGCCACGCCGGCTGGCGTTGTGCGGGTAGACCTTGCTGACGAGAAAGACGTCATCGCGCCGCCCGGCAATGGCCTCGCCGATCAGCGATTCGGAGAGGCCTTCACCGTACATCTCGGCGGTGTCGATCAGGCGCAAACCCAGGTCGAGGCCCAGGCGCAGCGTGGCGATTTCTTCGGCGCGCGTGGCGCGGTCGTCGCCCATGTTCCAGGTGCCCATGCCGAGTGCTGGGACGCGTTCACCGTTGGGCAGAGTGACTTGTTTCATGTCGTGCTTTCCGATCGGGGAGGCAAAACATGAATCTACAAGAGACGCGGCGCACCGGTAAGGCTGCGCCGGTCCGGTCAGAAAATACGCCCTAGCGCGGCTGGCGTTGCTCCGTCCATCGACGATAGCGCCGCGACTGGCACGCGGCGGCCAGTTGCTGCTGAATCAGCGCGCGCAGCGGCGACACACGCGGGTCTGTCTTGCGCCCTTCGCTCAGCCGGTTGAGCTGAAACTTGACGACCGCCATGTTGGCCAGCGCGCCCAGCGCCTTGTTCTTCCACGTGATGGGCTGCAGCATCGGCGCGCTGTTCTTGCCGCCGGCCCAGTCGCGCGGCAGGTTGGGATCGATAGACAGCGCCGTCGCAATGCCAACCATGTCGACACCGCTGTCGACCACCTGCTCCGCTACGGCCCGGCGCCGGATGCCGCCCGTGACCATCAGCGGCATGCGCGCAATGGCGGCAATGTCGCGTGCGAATTCCAGGAAATACGCTTCGCGTGCCAGTGTGCGGCCGTCACGCGCGTGCCCTTGCATGGCCGGAACTTCGTAGCTGCCGCCGGACAGTTCCACCAAATCGACACCCAGCGGATTGAGCAACTCGACCACCTGCTTCGCGTCGTCAGGGCTGAAACCGCCGCGCTGGAAGTCGGCCGAGTTCAGCTTGACCGCCACCACAAACTCCGGCGGCACGGCGGCGCGCACGCTGCGCACGATATCGAGCAGCAGGCGCGCGCGGTTCTCGATCGAGCCGCCCCACTGGTCTCGCCGCCGGTTGGAAATGGGCGACAGAAACTGGCTCAGCAGATAGCCATGCGCGGCGTGGATCTGCACACCAGTAAAACCGCTCTGCTCGGCCAGTTGCGCGCTGCGGGTAAAGCGCTGCTGGACTTCACGGATGTCCGCCTCGGTCATCTCGCGCGGCACCGGAAACTGCTTGGACAGTGCGCCAAGCGCCAGTGGAACGGCTGACGGCGCCAGCGTCGGTTGCCCAAGCGATGCCGGCATCTGCCGCCCCGGATGGTTGATCTGCACCCACGCATGCGCGCCATGCGCCCGCGCGACCTGCGCCCAGCGGCGAAAGCGTTCCAGATGCGTGCCGTCTTCGAGCACGACGCCGTTCGGGCCGGTCATGGCGCGGTGATCGATCATCACGTTGCCGGTCAGGATCAAGCCGGCGCCGCCTGCGGCCCACGCTTCATACAGGCGCAGCAACGCGTCGGACGGCGCGTGATCGGCATCGGCCATGTTCTCTTCCATGGCGGCTTTGGCAAGGCGATTGGGAATCACCGCGCCGTTGGGCAGAACGAGGGGCGTGAAGAGCTTCATGGGCGGCATCCGCGATGGGGATTTGGGATTTGACATTTGACGACATCTGAACCCTAAGCTTAAAGTCAACTTGAATGTCAAGCCTGCGGAGAACGCACATGAAAATTGGTGAACTGGCCCGCCTGAGCGGCGTGGCCGCCTCCCGCATCCGGTTCTATGAAGCGAGCGGCCTGCTGCAGCCGGCTGAGCGGCAATCCAATGGGTATCGGGAATACGCGCCCGAGTCGGTGACGCGGCTGGAGATCATCCTGCGCGCGCAAAGCGCGGGGTTCTCGCTGGAAGAAATTCGCGCCCTGTTGCCCGGACATCTGGGCGAATGGCCGCGCGAAGAATTGCTGCTGGCGCTACGCCGCAAAGTGGCGGAAATCGATGTGCTGGAGCAGCACCTGGCGCAAAACAAGCGCGACTTGCTGGCGCTCATTCGCGAGGTCGACCACGAGGCCGACGGCGAAGATTGTGCCGACCGCGCCCGCCGCGTATTCGACAAGATGAACCTGCGCCCGCTCAAGCAGCCCGCAGTAGAACCGCAGCCGCGCCCAGCAAGAAAGCGCGGCTGAGGCATGCAGATGGCGGCGGCTTTACGGTAGACGGAATCGAATCAAAACCCGCCCAGCGCGTGACGCAGCAGCAAGGCCGACAGCACGAGCATCGTCACGCCAATCAAGCCATCCAACACCTGCCACGCCCTCGGCCGGGCAAACCATGGCGCGAGCCAACGCGCACCAAACCCCAGCGTCACGAACCAGAACAGGCTGGCCGACCCTGCGCCCACAACAAACCAGCCGCGCAATGCCGCGGCCTGCTGCGCCCCAATGCTGCCCACCAGCAACACCGTATCCAGATAGACGTGCGGATTGAGCAGCGTAAAGGCCGCCGCCTGCGCCAGCGCCGCGCCCCTGCTCAGGCCATCGCCACCTGCGGCGGCCCGTAACTGGCTGGAATGCCGCGCACGCCGGAGTGCCTGCACGCCATACAGCAGCAGGAATGCGGCGCCTGCCAACGCAAGGATTCGCGCAAGGTTAGGATGCTCGCCCAATGCCTGCGCCATGCCAAGCACGCCCGCCAGGACGAGCAGCGCATCCGCCGTCGCACAGAACAGCACCACGCTGCCCACGTGCTCACGGCGCAGGCCTTGACGCAGCACGAAAGCGTTCTGCGCGCCGATGGCCACAATCAGCCCCAGGCTCAGGGCCAAGCCCTGCAGAAACACGGAAGAGGAAGTCGCAATCGATGTTGTCATGCGCGCAGCTTGCCGGGCGGGCTTGATGAAGACAAACTATCTCTTCTTCATTCAATTTAGTTTTACTAACTTTCGTGCTCGACTATTCCGCCTTGGCCGCTTTGGCTGCCGTCATCCGAGAAGGCAGCTTCGAGCGAGCTGCCCGCGCACTCAATGTCACGCCATCGGCCATTTCGCAGCGGATCCGGCTGCTGGAAGAACGCGTCGGCTGCGCGCTCGTGGTGCGTGATCAGCCGTGCCGCCCAACTGAAACGGGCCGGCGGCTTTGCCAGCATGTAGACCGCGTTCGCCTGCTCGAACAGGAACTGCAAGGCGCGCTGCCAACGCTGGCGCCAGAAGGCGTCACCCGCGTTGCGCTGCCGATTGCCGTGAACGCCGACAGCCTGGCGACCTGGCTCGCCCCAGCGATTGCCACATTCGCAGCCGCACACCCGGTGTTGATGGAGGTGGCTGTGGATGACCAGGATCACACCAGTGAATGGCTGCGCAGCGGTGCCGTGCTGGCTGCCGTTACGGCCACCGCGCGGCCGGCCACGGGCTGCAACAGCCGCCCACTCGGGGCCATGCGTTATGTGGCCGCGGCCAGCCCGGCATTCGTTCAGAAATATTTTGCAGACGGCGTCGGTGCAGGTGCGTTGGCGCAGGCGCCCTGCCTCGTGTTCAACACGAAAGATGCGTTGCAGGCAACCTGGGCAAGGCGCCTGTGCCATCGGCATGTGGAACTGCCGCGCCATCTGTTGCCGTCGTCACAGGCGTTTGTGACCGCAGCTGTGGCCGGCATGGGCTGGGGGCTGCATCCGCATGCGCTGATTGCGCAGCATCTTGAAGACGGTTCGCTGGTCGAGCTGGTGCCTGACACGCCGTTGGACATCCCGCTGTATTGGCAGCACGCGCGTGCGGCATCGGCGCTGCTCGACGAACTCAGCCGCGAGGTGCTGAGCGCCGCGCGTGCCGCGCTGCTCGCGCCCTGACCGATTACAGCGCGTTCAGCGGAATCTTGAGGTACTGCACGCCATTCGGCTCCGCTGGGGGCAACATGCCCGCGCGAATGTTCACCTGAATGGCCGGCAGGATCAGCGTGGGCATGCTGAGCGTGGCGTCGCGCTTCGTGCGCATCTGCACGAACTCAGCCTCGGTCACGCCATCGCGCACATGGATGTTGGCGCGGCGCTGCTCGACCACGGTTGTGTGGCAAATGGCTTCGCGGCCGGCGGGCGGATAGTCGTGGCACATGTAGAGCCGCGTGTCCGGCGGTAAATCCAGCAGGCGGCGGATCGACTGATACAGCGTGCCCGCATTCCCACCCGGAAAATCGCAGCGTGCAGTGCCCACGTCCGGCATGAAGAGCGTGTCACCCACAAACACCGCATCGCCCACCTGATATGCCATGTCTGCCGGCGTGTGGCCCGGCACGGCCAGCGCCTTGGCTTCCAGATTGCCGATATGGAACACGTCGTCTGGCGCGAACAGATGGTCGAACTGCGAGCCATCGAGCAGGAACGAGGGTTCGAGATTGAAGATCGGCTTGAACACGCCCTGCACAACCCGAATCCGCTCGCCGATAGCGATGCGCCCGCCGAAACGCCCGCGCAGATACGGCGCGGCCGACAAGTGATCGGCATGCGCGTGGGTCTCCAGCAGCCATTCAACGCGCAAGTCCTGCGCTTCGATGAACGCGGCAACGCGATCGGCTGAGCGGGTCGTCGTGCGGCCCGATTTCGGGTCGTAGTCGAGTACCGAGTCGATCACGGCGCACGGCGTGCCGGGCCCCGCGTGCACCACGTAGGTCATGGTGCAGGTATCGGCGTCGAAGAAGGGTTCGATCTGAGCATGCATAGTGGACTTTCCCGAACAATCTATATTTTTATAGAATATCGCCTGACATTCTGTCTGCCAATAGCGCAAACAGCGCGAATAGAGTCCAGCGCCACGCCCCATGAGCCATTCCACTGCCAGTCCCGATGTTGTGCCGCTGCCCGAGGCGGCCATTTCCATGCTGCGCGCCTCCGCGTCGCAGGCGTGCGCCGTGCTCAAGGCCATGGCCCACGAAGACCGTCTGCTGCTGCTCTGCCAACTTACGCAAGGCGAGCGCAATGTCAGCGAGCTGGAAGCACTGGTCGGCCTTCATCAGCCCAGCCTGTCGCAGCAACTTGGTGTGCTGCGTGACGAGGGCCTTGTCACCACGCGGCGCGAAGGCAAATACATCTACTACCGGCTCGCCAGCTTCGAGGTCATCCAGATCATGCAGACACTCTCCGAGCTGTACTGCGGCAAGGTCTTGAAGAAGATGGCGGGACGCTGATCATGTCGCCGATCGAAGCGAGCTGGATCATCAGCGCGGGGCTGGGCTCTGTGGTGGGGCTCATCCTGGCGCTGACGGGCGCGGGCGGGGCCATCGTCGCGGTGCCGCTGCTGATTTTTGGATTGCACCTGTCGGTTCAGCAAGCTGCGCCGATTGCACTGCTGGCGGTGGGACTTTCCGCCGGGCTGGGCGCGATGCTCGGTTTGCGGGAAGGCAAGGTCCGCTACAAGGCCGCCGGGCTGATGGCGCTATGCGGCGTAGTGATCTCGCCGTTCGGTATCTGGGTTGCGCACCGCGTGCCGAACACACCGCTCACGCTGCTGTTTGCAGTGGTGCTTGCCTACGTGGCGCTGCGCATGTTTCGGCAAGCGCGCGCGGCACCGTCAGCCGAGCCCCAGCCAAGGCGAACCGCCCCGCCCTGCCACCTTGACACCACCACAGCCAAGCTGGTCTGGACGCTGCCGTGCGCGCGTGCATTGGCCGCTTCGGGCGTGGGCGCGGGCTTTCTGTCCGGATTGCTTGGCGTGGGCGGCGGCTTTGTCATCGTGCCCGCATTGCGCCGCGCGACCGATCTGCCGATGCAAACCATCGTCGCCACGTCGTTGGCGGTGATCGCACTGGTGTCCATGGGCGGTGTGGTCGCCTCGGCCATTGGCGGGCATGTCGATTGGCATATCGCGCTGCCGTTTGCGGCCGGCGCGTTGACGGGCATGCTGGTGGGCCGGCGCTTTGCGCGGCGTTTGGCGGGGCCTGCGCTGCAGCAAGGATTCGCTGCATTTGCGGGCGCCGTGGCGCTCGGCATGATTGTCCGAACTCTGATTTGACCGGCGTGTTGCGAAAGCAGTACAATCGCGGTCTTCGGGGCGTAGCGTAGTCTGGTAACGCGTCCGGTTTGGGACCGGAAGACCGCGGGTTCAAATCCTGCCGCCCCGACCAGAATTGAGCAGCAAACAAAAACGGCTTACGTTCACCACGTAAGCCGTTTTTGTTTTGGTGACTATGCGTCTCTACCTACGCGCTCCATGAAGGTCCTCGCCGCCGATTACTTGAACCATCTGAAAACGGCGTTCTCGCAGTCTCCTTTTAACCCATAGGCCTTGATATAGGCCTCACAGTTGGGCTCATCTGCCAACTGGTCGCGTACGTAGCCATATCCGAACAAAGCCAGCAGCCCTGCGATCAAAGCCCACGTTGGTATCCGATTCAGGATAGTTGCCAGCATCATTTCACCCGTCAACGTTGCCCTGTCAATCAACATAGACGACGACGACAGCAACCTCAAGTCCGCGAATGCGTGGAGCGCCCTCGCCACTTGAGGCGTTACGACAACACGCTTGGCGCGGTTCGTTGCAACTTGTGATGTCATCTGGCGATGCTATAAAGGCAGCATCCGCATCCAGGCAATGTCGCTCACTTTCCCCATGAACCTCATCCTGTGGCGCCACGCTGAAGCCGAAGACGTGGCCGCATCATTGCGCATCCAGCGCAACACCGATCTGCAGCGGGAACTCACCAAGCGTGGTCACAAGCAGGCCGAGAAGATGGCCGATTGGCTGCGCCCTCGCCTGCCAGAAGACACACTCGTACTTGCGAGCCCCGCTGTACGCACGCAGCAGACCGCACGCGCCCTCACAGAACATTTCCAGACGCTGGCCGCACTTGCGCCCGGCGCCGATGTCAGTGCGATCCTCGATGCATTGGATTGGCCGTCGAATACGAACCTGCTGCTGGTCGGCCATCAGCCGTGGCTCGGCCGTCTCGCCAGCTTGCTCATCGCGGGCGTGGAAATGGACTGGAGCGTGAAGAAAGCCGGCGTGTGGTGGCTCAGCCGCCGCATGCGCGAAGACGAAGCGCAGACCGTGCTGCGCGCGGTGGTCAATCCCGATCTTGCGTGACACATCGCCCTCGTCACAGCATCGCCACGCAAAATTCACGCAACGGTCACGATTGACACGCTTTTGTCGCGGATCTGTCACGCAGCGTCTCTAGAATCGCCCCGAAATCCACCCTTGGGGATGCACGAATGCGAGACCTGCCGACGCCCACCCAGCCGTTGATCGACGCACTGCCGAGCCTGAATCTAGGCAACGCACGGAGGGGCCTTCCTCGCTCACCCGACGCTGTTCCGGCGCGTGACAAACCTGTTCTGGCCGTTTCGTGGGCGCGCCATCAGGATGAAGTGACCGAAGCGCAGCGCCTGCGCTACAAGGTGTTTGCCGAAGAAATGGGCGCCCGCCTGCCCTCGGCCCACACTGAACTGGACGTCGACATGTTCGACGCGGTGTGCGACCACCTGATCGTGCGCGACCAGAAGACGCTGCGTGTGGTCGGCACTTATCGCGTGCTGCGCCCGGACGCTGCCAAGCAAATCGGTTGCCTGTATTCCGAATCCGAATTCGACCTCGTTCGCCTCGCGCATCTGCGCCCGAAGATGGTGGAACTGGGACGCTCGTGCGTGCACCGCGACTACCGCTCGGGCAGCGTCATCATGGCGCTTTGGGCCGGCCTGGGCGAATACATGCAGCGCTACGGCTTCGAATCGATGCTGGGCTGCGCAAGCGTGTCGATGGGCGATGGCGGGCACTTTGCTGCAAGCCTGTATCGCAGCTTCGTTGACGATGGCTCACTCGCACCGATCGAGTATCACGCCTTCCCGCGCGTGGCGCTGCCGGTGGACGAGCTGAACCAGGATCTCGAAGTCGAGCCGCCTGCGCTCGTGAAGGGTTATCTGCGCCTGGGCGCACGCATCTGCGGTGCACCGGCGTGGGACCCCGACTTCAACGTCGCCGACTTCCTCACGCTGCTGCGTCTGTCGGACATCAACCCGCGCTACGCACGTCACTTCCTGCGCGGCTGATATCGCTCCGAACAGCGCCGCGCAAAAGAAAACGGCCCGGGTCACTCCGGGCCGTTTTGCTTGGGATGCGGCAAGACGCTTTACACGTACACCACCTTGTAGCGGCGGCCGATGCGCTGCCACTCATCGGCTTCCTTCATCAGGCTGTATTCCACCAGCGGATTCTGCTCGATCCAGCTCTTGGGCAGCTCCACCTCAAAACCGCCTTCATTCAGTTCGCCTTCGCTGTGGCGCACGCGCAAGCCCGGCAGTTGGATCGCTCCCCGCCGGCGGCACAGCACAAACGCCAGACGCAGGCTGAACAGCATCCGCCAATCCAGGAACTTGCCGCCGCCCGAGAGCTTGCCAAGCTTGCCTGCGTGGCCCAGCAGCAGCGTCGCCAGGCGCGCCTGATCGGTCTTGGAGAAGCCCGGCATATCGGCATGGCTGGCGATGTACGCCGAGTGCTTGTGGTACCCGCTGTGCGCGATGCTCATGCCGATCTCGTGCAGGTTTGCCGCCCAACCCAGCAGCGCGAGATTGTCTTCGCGGCGCTCATCGGGCGGGTCGGGAAACTGCGACAACAGCGCGGTCGCTGCATCGCGAACGCGGCTCGCCTGCGCGCGGTCGACGCTGTAGCGGCGCATGAACTGCTCAATCGTCACCGTGCGCATGTCTTCATGATGCGTACGGCCGAGCAGGTCATACAGCACGCCCAGGCGCAAGGCGCCATCGGTCACGTCCATGCGGTCGACGTCGAGTTCTGCAAACACGCCGAGCATGATCGACAGCCCGCCCGGCAGCACCGGGATCCGGTCCGATTTCAGGCCGTTAAGCTTCAGCCGATTGGTGTTCTCCGACTTGACGAGCGCGCGCTTCAGGCGCTCCAGCCCCTCGCGCGTGATGCCGTGCTCGTTACTCTTGTCGTTGAAGCCGTTCAACTCGATCAGCTCAGCCAGCGCACGTGCGGTACCCGATGACCCGACGGCCTGGTTCCAGCCCGCCGTGCGGTACTGCTGCACGAGCACCTGGATCTCGCGACGTGCGGCCAGCTCGGCTTGCTTCATCGCGTATTCATCAACGTTGCCGTTCGGAAAGAAATGCCGGCTGTGCGAAACGCAACCGATATACAGCGACTCCATCAGCTTGGGCTTGTAGCCATTGCCGATGATGAACTCCGTCGAGCCCCCGCCGATGTCGACGACAAGCCGGTTGCCCTGGCACGCCGGTGCGTCATGCGATGCACCGAGATAGATCAGGCGTGCCTCTTCGCGGCCCGCAATCACTTCGATGGGAAAACCGAGGGCGGCCTCCGCCTCGATCAGGAATTCCTGCGCATTCTTGGCAACGCGCAAGGTGTTGGTGGCCACGGCACGCACATGTTCCGGCGGAAAATCACGCAGTCGATCGCCAAAGCGGCGCAAGGCATCGACGCCGCGCCGGCGCGCCGGCTGATCCAGGTATTTATCTTGCGTAAGCCCAGCGGCCAAACGGACCGGCTCGCGCAGCGCATCAACCTGGAATATCTGGGTGCCCCCAGGGGTTTCGTCGACGCGGCCGATCATCAGCCGGAAGCTGTTGGAGCCCATGTCGACAGCAGCCAGCAGACGGGGGGTGGGACTCATGAATGAAAACGGGAGAGGAGCAAAATCAGGGGCGCGGAGTATTGTCGTTCGAAACAATGCGCAACAAAATATGTCTTTATTGTGTCCCGAACGTGACAAATCCAATGTGTCACAAATTTGACACTGAATTATGAAAAAGTGGCCGGATCGTCATCCGTCCGAACACAACATGTCGACATTGCCCGCGGGCGATCTGCTCAATCGCGAACTGGGCATCCTGGAATTCAACGCCCGAGTGCTCGCCCAGGCTGCTGACCCGGGTGTGCCGCTGATGGAGCGGCTGAAATTCATCTGCATCGTGTCGAGCAATCTCGATGAGTTCTTTGAAATCCGCATTGCCGGATTGAAGGAACAGATGCGCGACAACCCTTCATCGGTCACGCCTGACGGGCTGTCGGTGCAGCAGGCGTTTGGCGTGGTCTCGGAGCGGGTGCGGCAGCTGGTCGCGCAACAGTATGCCATGTTGCAAGACGAGATCCTGCCCTTGCTGGAGAAGGAAGGCGTCTTCTTCCACATGACCACCAACTGGAATGAAGCCCAGCGCGCCTGGTGCCGCAGTTTCTTCCAGCGCGAACTGGTGCCCATCCTGACGCCGATGGCGCTGGACCCGGCGCACCCCTTCCCGCGTGTGCTCAACAAGAGCCTGAACTTCATCATCGAGCTGTCGGGCAAGGACGCTTTCGGCCGTGAAGCTGAACTGGCCATCGTACAGGCGCCGCGCGCCCTGCCCCGGCTTGTGCAGATGCCGCCCGAGCTTTCCGGCTACCCGTATGGGTTCGTGCTGCTCTCGTCTTTCATGCAGGGCTTTGTGCACGAGCTGTTCCCGCAGATCGACGTACATGGCTGCTACCAATTCCGCGTAACACGCAACTCCGATCTGTTCGTGTCGGAAGATGAAATCACGGACTTGCGCGAAGCGCTGCAGGGCGAACTGTCCACGCGCCACTTTGGCGACGCGGTGCGCCTGGAACTCGCGCACGACACATCACCGGCACTGGTGGTGCGACTGCTTCAGGAGTTCGGTCTAACCGATGCGGACTGCTACCGCGTCAAGGGTCCTGTGAATCTGGTGCGCCTGCTGCAGGTGCCCGACATGGTCGACAAACCAGTACTGAAGTACCCGCCGCACGTGCCGGCAACGGTGCGGCGGGTCGCCAACAGCTCGAACGTGTTCGACGCCATCCGCCAGGGTGACATCCTGCTGCACCATCCGTACGAAAGCTTCACGCCCGTGCTGGAATTGCTGCAGCAAGCTGCGCGCGACCCGGACGTGGTTGCCATCAAGCAGACTGTCTACCGTACCGGCAACGAATCCACGGTGATGGAAGCGCTCATCAAAGCGGCGCGCAACGGCAAGGAGGTGACCGTTGTCGTCGAACTGCTCGCGCGCTTTGACGAAGAGACGAACATCAACTGGGCGGACCAGCTTGAATCGGCCGGCGCCCATGTCGTGTATGGCGTGGTGGGCCACAAGTGTCACGCAAAGATGCTGCTGGTGGTGCGTCGCGAGGTGTCCGGCAAGGGCAAGGCGGTCAAGCTGCGCCGCTACGCGCACCTGGGCACGGGAAACTACCACCCCAAGACCGCCCGCCTCTACACCGACTTTGGCCTGATGACGGCCAACGAGCAGATCTGCGAAGACGTGCATCACGTGTTCCAGCTGCTCACGGGCACAGGCGCGCAGATCAAGCTGCATCATCTGTGGCACTCGCCGTTCACGATGCACGACAACCTGATCGAGCACATCCGAGCCGAAGCGCGTGCCGCTCGCGCAGGCAAACGTGCGCGCATCATCGGCAAGATGAACGCGCTGCTGGAGCCGGCCATCATCGACGAGCTGTACAAGGCGTCGCGGGCCGGCGTGAAAGTCGACTTGATCGTGCGCGGCGTGTGCGCCCTCAAGCCGGGCGTGCCGGGGCTGTCGGAAAATATCAGCGTGCGCTCCATCGTCGGGCGTTTCCTTGAGCACCACCGCGTCTATTACTTCCATGCCGGCGGCGAGGAAGTCGTCTATCTCTCCAGCGCCGACTGGATGGACCGCAACCTGTTCCGCCGCGTGGAAGTGGCGTTTCCCGTGCTCGACCGCAAGCTCAAGGCGCGCGTCATCAGGGAAAGCCTGCAGGTGCATCTGCGCGACAACGCATCGGCGTGGGTCATGCAGCAGGATGGCAGCTACGTGCAGCGCCAGACGCGTGGCAAGCACGTGCGCATCAGCCAGCTGGAACTGCTGAACCACTTCTCGCCGCAGGCGGCTGCGGCGGCGGAGACGGCAGCCGCAGTGGCGGCGGCAACGGCTGCGGAACCGACGGTGCGCGCTCCGGTGGAGATCTCCGCGGGCTGATCCGCCAAGCCTGTGCCTGCAAACAAAAACGCACGCTCAACAGCGTGCGTTTTTTATGCGTTCAATGGACGAGAAGAACCGGCGATCAGGCGACGCGCTCATCGGTCACGCTGGCACTGCGCACCACCGTACGCTCCGGCGGGAACACGGCGCGGAAGGTGCTGCCCTTGCCATGCTCGCTGGTCACCTGCAGTTCCCCGCCGTGGCGTGACAGCACGTGCTTCACAATGGCCAAGCCCAGCCCGGTACCGCCGGTGTCGCGTGAACGGCTACGGTCCACACGATAGAAGCGCTCGGTCAGACGCGGAATATGCTCGGGCGCAATGCCGATCCCCGTGTCGGTGACGGAGTAAACCGCGTGCCCGTCGCGCACGCCCCAGTCGAGGCGGATCGTGCCGCCATCCGGCGTATAGCGCACCGCGTTCGACGCCAGATTGCTGAACGCGGAAAGCAATTCAAGCTCGGCGCCGCACACGCTGACGGTGGAGTCGCACGTCATGCTGACGGTGTGCCGGCCCGCGGACAGCGCTTCGATATCGTGCTGGAGCTGCAGCATCATGCGCTGCATCGGCACCGGCGCCAATGACGGCGGCTCGGAATTGCCCTCGAGCGTGGCGAGCGCCAACAAGTCTTCCACCAAATGCTGCATGCGCATGGCTTGCGTATGCATCATGTCCAGGTAGCGCCTCTTGTCTTCTTCCGGCAGCGGAAGATCGCGCACCGTCTCCAGGAAACCCGAGAGCACGGTCAGCGGCGTCTTCAGCTCGTGCGAGACGTTGGCCACGAAATCGCGGCGCATCGCTTCGGTATTCTCCAGCTTGGTGATGTCCTGCGACACCAGCAGCTTGCGGTCTTCGCCATACGGCAAGATTTGGGCAGAGATGATGCTTTGCTTGTGCGGGCCCACGTCATGCATGGTGAGCGGCTCCTCGAACTCGCCGCGCGCCAGGTAGCGCACGAACTCCG
This sequence comes from Ralstonia chuxiongensis, assembly GCF_024158925.1. Taxonomy (NCBI): domain Bacteria; kingdom Pseudomonadati; phylum Pseudomonadota; class Betaproteobacteria; order Burkholderiales; family Burkholderiaceae; genus Ralstonia; species Ralstonia chuxiongensis. The sequence goes on from NZ_JAMYWC010000005.1 coordinate 382,404, forward strand.
GTCGGCGAATCAGGTGGGTAATGCGTTGACGCAGATCACGCCTGGCAGACAGGCCGAAGTGCTCTTCCGCCACCGCGTTGCACCATTCGATCTGGTCTTCACCGTCAAGCATGAGCACGCCGTTTGGCGAGGCCTGAATGGCCTGGATGAAGCGGCTGTGCTGCTGCTCAACCTGCAGCACCTGGGTGCGCCAGGCCTTCATCAATCGGTGCAGGCGGTAGTAGACCTCGCCCCACAGGCCCAGCGCGCTGGGGATCTCGCCATAGGCGGGCGAGTCCAGCACGCGCCACAGGCGTTGGATCTGATAGATGTAATAGAGGAGCATCGCCAGCAGCATTGCACTGAGCACGGCCAGCGCAACCACATGGTCGACGAAGAGATAGAGGCATGCCGTGACAATGCCCATGAGGGCGGCAAAGACGGCAAAGCGGGTCCAGAAGACGTTCATGAAGGCATTCTAAGCGCTGGACCGCGACGGACGTGTGAACGCGCGATGGATCCCCCCGCTCGCGCGCTCGTCCGACTGCGACGTTATTGCCCCGGATTGCGCGCCAGGCGATAGCCGCTGCCGCGCACGGTTTCGATCATGTTGCTGTAGCCGCCCGGAGCGAGTGCTGCGCGCAATCGCTTGATGTGCACATCCACCGTGCGCTCTTCTACGAACACATGGTCGCCCCACACCTGATCAAGCAACTGCGAGCGGCTGTGTACACGCTCCGGATGCGTCATCAGGAAATGCAGCAGTCGGAACTCCGTCGGACCGAGGTCCAGCTTGATCGGGTTTTCTGCTTCGAGGTTCGTGGCCGTCACGCGGTGCGTGGCCGGGTCCAGCTTCAGGCCGTTGATCGCCACCACGTCGTCGGTCAGCTGCGGCGCGCGGCGGCGCAGGACCGCCTTGATGCGCGCCAACAATTCCTTGGGCGAGAACGGCTTCGTGACGTAGTCGTCCGCGCCACTGTCCAAGCCCATGATCTTGTCCTGCTCTTCGCTGCGTGCCGTCAGCATGATGATCGGGATCTGGCGCGTGCGCTCGTTGGCGCGCAGCTCCTTGGCGAACATCACGCCCGACTTGCCCGGCAGCATCCAATCGAGCAGAACGAGGTCGGGCAACACATCGCTCATCAGCGAGAGTGCCTGCTCGGCGTTGTATGCGCGGATCGGGTAGTGCCCCGCGTGCTGCAGGTTGACGGCGATCAGTTCAGCGATCGCCGGTTCGTCTTCTACGACGAGAATACTGCTCGGCATGCTCACGTCTCCAGTCCTGCCCTTTATTCGCCCTCGCCGAGGATCTCGCGTGCCAGCGTCTCGCGTGAAGCGTGCCGGACGTCGGTGCCCTTGACGATGTAGATAATAAACTCGGCGATGTTCTTGGCGTGATCGCCAATACGCTCGATGGCCTTGGCAATGAACAGCAGATCCAGCGCTACCGAAATCGTGCGCGGGTTCTCCATCATGTACGTGATGAGTTCGCGCATGAAGCCGCGGAATTCCTCATCGATGGCCTTGTCTTCCTGCAGGATCGACAAGGCAGCAGCGGTGTCCAGGCGTGCGAAGGCGTCCAGTGCGTGACGCAGGATGGTCGCGGCCATCTCACCCGAACGTTCCACACCGGCGTAGTTGAGCGCATGTGCCGACGGGTCTTGCATGATGCGCTTGGTGCGCTTGGCGATCTTCTCGGCTTCGTCGCCGGCACGCTCGAGGTTGGTGATGGTCTTGGAGATGGCCATCACCAAACGCAGGTCGCGAGCGGTCGGCTGGCGGCGCGCGATGATGTTGTTGCAATCGCTATCGATCTCGATCTCGAGCGCGTTGATTTCCAGCTCCACGGCCATGACTTGATCGCACATGGCGGTGTCGAAATTGGCCAGCGCACGCATGGCGCGTGCAATCTGTGCTTCCACCAGACCGCCCATCTGCAGCACCTTGGTGCTGATGGTGGTCAGGTCGGTGTCAAACTGCGATGACAGATGCTTCTCAGACATCGGTTTCTCCTTTTCGCTTCAGCGTCAGCGTTGTTGCAGGTCAGCCGAAGCGGCCGGTAATGTAGTCCTCTGTTTCTTTGCGCTGCGGCTTGATGAAGATCTTTTCGGTATCGCCGAACTCGATCAGCTCACCCAGGTACATGTACGCCGTGTAGTCGGAGCAACGCGCCGCCTGTTGCATGTTGTGCGTAACGATGACCACCGTGTAGTCGTCTTTCAGTTCGGCGATCAGCTCTTCGATCTTGCCAGTGGAAATCGGGTCCAGCGCCGAGCACGGCTCGTCCAGCAGCAGCACTTCAGGGCGGATGGCAATGCCGCGCGCAATACACAGACGCTGCTGCTGCCCGCCGGACAGGCCGTAGCCCGACTGGTTGAGCTTGTCCTTCACTTCATTCCACAGCGCCGCCTTGGTCAGTGCCCATTCCACGCGGTCGTCCATTTCGGAGCGCGACAGGCGCTCGAACAGCTTCACACCGAACGCGATGTTGTCGTAGATCGACATCGGGAACGGCGTCGGCTTCTGAAACACCATCCCGACCTTGGCACGCAACAGGGCGATGTCCATGCGCGAGGTCAGCAGGTTCTCGCCGTCCATGTTGATCTGGCCTTCGGCGCGCTGCTCCGGATACAGCGCGTACATCTTGTTGAACGTACGCAGCAGAGTCGACTTGCCGCAGCCCGACGGGCCGATGAACGCCGTGACCTGCTTCTCGGGAATCTGCATCGAGATGTTCTTCAGCGCGTGGAACTTGCCGTAGTAGAAGTTCAGGTCGCGAACATCAATCTTCGGGCTTTGCGTGCGCACTTCGAGGGACGTAGCAGTCATGATCATTTCTTGGTGAACAAGGCACGCGCAAGGACGTTCAGCCCCAGCACACCCAGCGTAATCAGGAACACCCCGGCCCAGGCCAGTTGCTGCCACTCGGGGAACGGGCTCATCGCAAACTTGAAAATCACGGTCGGCAGCGTAGCCACCGGCTGATTCAGATCCAGGCTCCAGAACTGATTGTTCAGCGCGGTAAAGAGCAGCGGCGCGGTTTCACCGGCAATGCGGGCGATGGCCAGCAGCACACCGGTAATCACGCCGGCATACGACGCCTTGAGCGTAATCGACAGGATCATCTTCCACTTGGGCGTGCCAAGCGCCATGGCGGCTTCACGCATCGCGTTGGGCACCAGGTTCAGCATGTTCTCGGTGGTGCGCACCACGATCGGAATCTGAAGCAGTGCCAGCGCAAGCACGCCCGCGATACCCGAGAAGTGCTGCACGCGAGCTACCACGACGGCATACACGAACAGGCCGATCACGATGGACGGCGCCGACAGCAGGATGTCATTGATGAAGCGCGTCGCGCTCGCAAGCATTGAAGTCTTGCCGTACTCGGCCAAATAGATGCCCGCCAGGATGCCCAGCGGCGTGCCGATCAGCGTGGCCATGCCCACCAGCAGGAACGACCCTGCGATGGCGTTGGCGAGGCCGCCTCCCGGCGTATCGGGCGCCGGCGTCATCTCGGTGAAGAGCGACATCGACAAGCCGCCCACACCCAGCGAAAGCGTGGTCCACAGAATCCATGCCAGCCACACCAGGCCGAAAGCCATGGCGGCAAGCGACAGCGACAGCGCAATCCCGTTGACGTTGCGGCGGCGGGCCTGCAGGCGTGCCTTGATCTTTTCAGAGTCGGGGCGGACGGCAGGAATGGAAGACGTACGCATGGTGTTGGGTCTCATAGCGTCAGGCAGATCGCGTTGGTTCACTTTTGACCCTCGCTCTTCTGCAAGCGCAGAAGCAGCAACTTGGAGGCCGCCAGCACGATGAACGTGATGACGAACAGGATCAAGCCCAGCTCCATGAGCGCCGCGGTATGCAGACCCTGCCCCGCTTCCGCAAATTCATTGGCCAGCGCCGACGTGATGCTGTTACCCGGCGAGAACAACGACGGATCGGACAGCAGGTTGGTGTTGCCGATCACGAACGTCACGGCCATGGTCTCGCCCAGAGCGCGCCCCAGGCCCAGCATCACACCACCGATCACACCCGCCTTGGTGTAAGGCAGCACCACGTTCCACATGACTTCCCACGTCGTGCAGCCCACGCCGTAGGCAGATTCCTTAAGCAGCGTCGGCGTGATCTCAAACACGTCGCGCATCACCGCCGAGATGTACGGGATGATCATGATCGCCAGAATCACCCCAGCGCACAGCAGGCCGATGCCGATCGGCGCACCCTGGAACAGCGCTCCGATGACCGGGATCTTGCCGACGGTCGCGGCCAGCGGCTTCTGAAAGTATTCGCCGAAGATCGGCGCAAACACGAGCAGACCCCACATGCCGTACACGATGGACGGCACTGCAGCGAGCAGCTCGATGGCGGTACCCAGCGGTCGGCGCAGCCACGCCGGCGACAGCTCGGTCAAGAACAGTGCAATGCCGAAGCTCACAGGCACGGCAATGATGAGCGCGATCAGCGACGTGACCAGGGTGCCGTAGACGGGCACCAGCGCACCATAGATGTCGGAGGGCGGATCCCACTCCGAATTCCACAGGAACGACAGGCCGAATTTCTGAATCGTGGGCCAAGAGCTGATGATGAGCGAGATGATGATGCCGCCCAGCAGTAACAGCGTAACGATTGCGGCAAGGCGGGTCAGACCGCCGAACACCAGGTCGCCAAAGCGGCTGGGTGCTCGCATACGGGAAGCGCCAGAGGAATCAGAGAGCGTGGCCATGAGGGAAACCGGTCAGCCAAGAAAGAAGCTTTTGAAATGGTGCGGGCGGCCGATTCGTACCGCCCTCCCGCACCTTGTGCTGCACCTACTTACGAACCCTTATGCAGCAGGCAACCATCATTGGTTGTAGACAACCTTACCCGATGCATCCTTCACGCTCGACTTCCACGTTGCGCGGATCTGGTTCTTCACAGCGTCCGGCAGCGGCACGTAGTCCAGGCTCTTGGCAGCGTCATCGCCACCTTTGTAGGCCCAGTCGAAGAACTTCATGACTTCAGCGCCCTGCGCCGGCTTGGCTTGCGTCTTGTGCAGCAGGATGAACGTTGCACCAGCGATCGGCCATGCGTCCTTGCCCGGTTCGTCCGTCAGGATCTGGTAGTACGACTTGCTCCACTCGGCGCCAGCGGCTGCAGCCTTGAAGGCTTCAGCGGTCGGTTGAACGGTGGCACCCGACTTGTTCTGCAGGTTCACGTACGTCATCTTGTTCTGCTTGGCATAGGCGTACTCAACGTAGCCAACCGCACCACCCAGACGCTGCACGAAAGCGGCCACGCCTTCGTTGCCCTTGCCACCCGTACCGGTCGGCCAGTTCACGGTCGTGCCTTCGCCCACCTTGCTCTTCCACTCAGTATTCACCTTCGACAGGTAGTTCGTGAAGATGAACGAGGTGCCCGAACCGTCAGCACGGCGCACCACCAGGATGTCCTGGTCCGGCAGCTTGGCCTTCGGATTCAGCTTGGCGATGGCCGGATCATTCCACTTCTTGATCTTGCCCAGGTAGATGTCACCCAGCAACTGGCCGTTCAGCGTCAGCTCGCCCGGCTTCACGCCCGGCAGGTTGATCACAGGCACCACGCCGCCGATCACGGTCGGGAACTGGATCAGGCCATCCTTGTTCAACTCCTCGTCCTTCAGCGGCATGTCCGATGCGCCGAAGTCGACGGTCTTGGCGGTGATCTGCTTGATGCCGCCCGACGAGCCGATACCTTGGTAGTTCACCTTGGTTTGGGTCGCCTTGTTGTAGTCGGCCGCCCACTTGTTGTAGACGGGTGCCGGGAACGTCGCGCCTGCACCAGTGATATCTACAGCAAATGCGGCACCAGCGAAAGCCAGTGCAGCCACGCCAGCGATTGCGGTTTTGACCAGTTTCATGAGTTCTCCAGAGGAGCGGTTGAGCGATGACAGATTTTTGACATCCGAACTTTAGGCGGCTTGGATGACAGTTCTGTGACAACACGAAAACTTCTCATAACTGACCTGCAGAGCAGGAAAGTCGACCCACGCGCATAAAAAAAGCGGCCCGAAGGCCGCTTTCTGACTCACTTACTTGACCGGGCAGAAATTTACTGCAACGTCGCAGCAAGACGCTCCGCATGTTGGTTGGCCAGCTCTGCGTCCTGCGCTTCCACCATCACGCGGACGACCGGCTCCGTACCCGACGGACGAATCAGCACCCGGCCCTTGCCGTCAAGCTCTGCCTCGCTGGTCTTCAGCGCCGCTTGAAGGCCAGCGTGCGATTTCCAGTCGAAACCCTTTTCGACCCGCACATTGATGAGCTTTTGCGGGAACAGGCGCACGCCGTCCAGCATCTGGTCCAGCGTCTGGCCACTGCGACGCAATGCCGCAAGCACCTGCAGCGCCGAGATGATGCCGTCGCCCGTGCTGTGCTTGTCCAGGCAGAGCAAGTGGCCCGACCCTTCGCCGCCCAGCAGCCAACCATTCTTCTTCAGCTCTTCCAGCACGTAGCGGTCGCCCACCTTGGCGCGCACGAACTCGACGCCCTGCGCCTTGAGCGCCAGCTCCACGGCGAGATTGGTCATGAGCGTGCCGACCGCACCCGGCACCGTCTGGCCCGCCGCACGGCGCGCCTGCACCATGACGTAGAGCAGCTCGTCGCCGTTATAGAGGCGGCCATTGCGGTCCACCACCTGCAGGCGGTCGGCATCGCCGTCGAAGGCCAGGCCAATGTCGGCCCCATGCTCACGCGTGGCCTCGACCAGCTTGCCCGGCGCCGTCGCGCCATAGCCGTCGTTGATGTTGCGGCCATTCGGCTGGTTGCCGATCGACACGACGTCCGCACCCAACTCATGGAAGACGTGCGGCGCGATGTGATAGGCCGCGCCATGCGCACTGTCCAGCACGACCTTCATACCGAACAGGTTCAAATCGCTGGGGAACGTGCTCTTGCAGAACTCGATGTAGCGGCCAGCGGCATCCTCGATACGACGGGCACGACCCAGCGCGTCTGAGGCCGCGTACACCATCGGTTTTTCCAGCTCGGCCTCGATCTGCAACTCGGTTTCGTCCGGCAGCTTGTCGCCGGTGGCCGAGAAGAACTTGATGCCGTTGTCGTAATACGGGTTATGTGACGCAGAAATCACGACACCTGCCGACAGCCGCAGTGCACGCGTGAGATACGCCACACCCGGCGTGGGCAGCGGCCCGCTCATCAAGACGTCAACACCCGCTGCGGTAAAGCCCGCTTCCAACGCGGCTTCCAGCATGTAGCCCGACAGGCGCGTGTCCTTGCCGATCAGCACGGTGGGACGGCCATGGCCATGCGCCTCTCCGCCGTGGGCCAGCACGCGGCCTGCTGCATAACCAAGGCGCAACACGAAATCCGGCGTGATCGGGCTTTCGCCGACACGCCCACGGATGCCGTCGGTGCCGAAATACTTCCTGGACATTGGGAGTCTCTCCTGGAGAATGTTTCTTTATTTGTTTGTAAGGCGCCGGCCATCGCCGGGCAATCCTCTATTTGCTTGACCCCCAGCCGCGTGAGGCTGGGGCGGCTGTCAGGCGACTGGCGGATCGGCGCGTTCATGACGCATCGCCCACCACAGTTGAATCGCTTCCACCGTTGGCCGCACGTCGTGCACACGCACGATGAACGCGCCCCGCTCTGCGGCCAGCAATGCTGCCGCCACACTGGCCGTCACGCGCTCGGCCGGCGGTTTGCCGCCCAGCACAGCGCCGAGCGTCGATTTGCGCGATAAACCGACGAGCAGCGGCAGACCGATCCGATTGAACTCCGCCAAGCGATTGAGCATGGTGAGATTGTGATCCGGCGTTTTGCCAAAGCCAAATCCCGGGTCGAGCGAGATACGTTCGGCCGCCACGCCAGCAGCCATCAGCGCCTCTGTTTGCGCACACAGGAAGGTCTCAACCTCGCCCATCAGGTCGGCATAGCTGGGCGATTCCTGCATCGTTTCAGGGTCGCGCTGCATGTGCATGACGCACAGGCCCGCGTTGCCCCCGGCGACAGCCTCGATCGCGCCAGGCCGGCGAAAGCCCCATATGTCGTTGATCAGATCGGCGCCGGCATCCAGCGCGGCACGCATCACCTCGGGCTTATAAGTATCGATCGACAGCGGTTTTCCGCAGTCGTGTAACGCCTCGACGATGGGCATCACGCGGTCCAACTCTGCCTGCAGGCTGAGCGGCTCGGCGCCCGGCCGGCTCGACTCGCCGCCGATGTCGATCATGTCGACGCCTTCAGCGATCAGTTTTTCAGCGTGGCGCAAGGCCGCATCGCGCGTGGCGTGCTGCCCACCGTCAGAGAACGAATCGGGCGTGACGTTGAGAATGCCCATGACCAGCGGACGCTGATCGCGCGCGTAACGGAAGCGACCACACTGGAAGTGCGTTGTGGTGGGAATGGAAGCGGACAAGATAGATAGACGGAAATGCTGCGCAGGACCGGAATGCTACGCCAGGCACGCCAGAAAGCGCCAACAAAAAAGCCGGTGCGCTTGCACCGGCTCTTTTGCGTCGCTGCCAGGGCGACACAAGCTAAGGAATCACCATCAGGCGGTGGCAGGCACGTTGCCCGGGTTCACACCAGCCGGCGTACCTCCACCCGGCGGGGTGCTTCCACCACCAGTCGAGCCGTAACGCGGCGGGCGCGGCGGCTTGCCGTCCATGATGTCGTTGACTTGGTCCGCGTCGATGGTTTCCCACTCAAGCAGCGCCGCAGTCATGGCTTCAACCTTCTCGCGATTCGCTTCCAGCAGCCCCTTGGCCAGGGCGTACTGTTCGTCCACGATACGGCGGATTTCCGAATCCACCTTCTGTTGCGTCGCCTCGGACACCGTCTTCGAGGCCATGCGGCCGAAGAAGCCGTCCTGTTCCGTATCGACGTAGACCATGGTGCCGAGTGCGTCGCTCATGCCATAGCGCGTCACCATGTCGCGGGCCATCTTGGTGGCACGCTCGAAGTCGTTGGAGGCACCGGTACTCATTGCACCCAGGAACACCTCTTCTGCAGCACGGCCACCGAACAGAATCGCGACCTCTTCGAGCATCGTGTCCTTATAGGCGTAGTGCTTGTCGTGCTCCGGCAGTTGCCACGTCAGACCGCCAGCCCAGCCGCGCGGCATGATCGTGACCTTGTGCACCGGATCAGCCTTCGGCAGCAGCTTGGCCACCACCGCATGGCCCGACTCGTGGTACGCCGTAGCGCGGCGTTCCTCTTCGCGGATCACAGCCGACTTGCGCTCCGGACCCATGTAGATCTTGTCCTTCGCATCTTCGAAGTCCTGCATGTCGACCACGCGCTTGTTACGGCGCGCAGCAAACAGCGCAGCTTCGTTGACCAGGTTGGCCAGATCAGCGCCCGAGAAGCCCGGCGTGCCACGCGCCAGCACCGATGCATCAACGTCGTTGCCAATCGGCACCTTGCGCATGTGCACCTTGAGAATCTGCTCGCGGCCGCGAATGTCGGGCAGCCCAACGTAGACCTGACGGTCGAAACGGCCCGGACGCAGCAGCGCCTTGTCGAGCACGTCAGCACGGTTGGTTGCCGCGATCACGATAACGCCCGAGTTGGCCTCGAAGCCATCCATCTCGACCAGCATCTGGTTCAGCGTCTGCTCGCGCTCGTCGTTGCCGCCGCCCATGCCGGCGCCGCGGTGGCGACCGACCGCATCGATTTCATCGATGAACACGATGCAAGGAGCCTGCTTCTTGGCGTTTTCGAACATGTCGCGCACGCGGGCTGCGCCCACGCCGACGAACATTTCAACGAAGTCCGAACCGGAGATGCTGAAGAACGGCACCTTGGCTTCGCCAGCAATGGCGCGAGCCAGCAGCGTCTTGCCAGTACCCGGAGGGCCCACCAGCAGTACGCCGCGAGGGATGCGCCCGCCCAGCTTCTGGAATTTCTGCGGGTCTTTCAGGAAGTCGACCAGCTCGACGACTTCCTCCTTCGACTCATCACAGCCTGCCACGTCAGCAAACGTGACGCTGTTGTTGTTCTCATCGATCAGTCGCGCCCGCGACTTGCCGAACGAGAAGGCGCCGCCTTTCCCACCGCCCTGCATCTGCCGCATCATGTAGAACCAGAACACGATGATCAGCAACGTCGGGCCAAGGTAGTAAAGAGCGGTGAGAAGCACACCTTGCTCTTCTTCCGCCTTGCCGGTCACCTGCACGCCGTACTTCATCAGGTCGCCCACCATCCAGATGTCGCCGGGCGAGATGATTGAGTACTTGTTGCCCTCGTTGGGCGTGACCAACAACGTGCGGCCCTGGACTTCGACGCGTTTAACCTTGCCAGCCTTCGCGTCATCCATGAATTGCGAGTACGTCACACCCTCTTGGGTGCGCGGCTTGTCGAACTGCTTGAAGACGGTGAACAGCACCAAGGCAATCACCAGCCAGATGGCCGCCTTCTGAAACCAGTTGTTATTCAAGGCGAGACTCCTTTAGAAATGCCTTGACGGGATGCTTGGCATTGTAATGCACGGACACCGCCGCGGGTTGATTGCCCGCAAGACCGAGGCACCACCATGCCAGCCGGGGCCCCTCTGTGAGTATCGTCCGTCAGCCCGGATGCTTGAGCTGCCGGCCCAACAAGAATGTTTCGGACGATTTGTCGCGGGAGGCTTTAGGCTTGCGCGGCGCAACGATCTTGAAATGGCGCTTGAACATCTCGACGATCTGACTATAGCCGCTGCCGTGAAAACATTTGATCAGCAGCGCGCCCTCAGGTTTCAGGTGCGCTATGGCAAATTCCACAGCCAGTTCAGCGATGTGCTCCATACGCGCGGCGTCTGCTGACGCCACACCTGAGAGATTGGGGGCCATATCGGACAAAACAAGGTCCACTTTGCCCCCACCGGTGGCTTCCAGCACGATTTCTTCGAGTTGCCGGAAAACGTCGTCCTCACGAAAGTCGCCCTGGATGAAAGTGACGTCGGCAATGGCTTCCATCGGCAAGATGTCGATGGCGACGATTGCCCCATCGATACGGCCATCCTTGGCGCGCGGCGATGCGGCCAGCTTGTTGCGCACGTATTGGCTCCAGCTGCCCGGCGCGGCGCCCAGGTCAACGATGACCTGGCCCGGCTTGATCAGCTTGTCTTGCTCGTCAATCTCTTTGAGCTTGTAGGCGGCACGTGCGCGATAGCCTTCGCGCTGCGCCAGCTTTACGTACGGATCGTTGATATGGTCGTGCAGCCACGACTGGTTGAACTTGTTCTTTGCCATCGAATTGGTTGCAATTTCGCCCGAATGTAGCGCCAAACATGGCAGCCCGGACTGGTTTTGGCGGATAATACGCGCCGTTTGTCTCTTTGCGTGATCCCGCCCTTATTTATGCCCGCCCTTATCCTCACCCCTGCCCAACGATCGGAACTGCGCTCCGAAGCGCACGCGTTGAACCCGGTCGTCATCATCGGTGCGGAGGGCCTGACCAAGCCCGTTCTGGCCGAAATCGACCGCTCGCTGGCGGCCCACGGGCTGATCAAGATTCGCGTCTTCGGCGATGACCGCGAAGCACGCATTGAGCTTTATGACACCATCTGCGCCCGCCTGCAGGCCGCCCCCGTACAGCACATCGGCAAGCTGCTGGTGATCTGGCGCGAAGGCCCGGCGTACCTGAAGGAAAACCAGCCGCGCGACCTCAAGCCGCCACGCAAGACTACCGTTGGCGCCGGTCCGCGCTCCGTCACCGTGCGCAAGCCAAACCCGAACAGCGCACGTCGCCCGAAGCCGGTCCGCCTGAGCGTGCTTGGCAACGAACGCGTCACGGCCGGTGGCAACGTCAAGCGCGCCAAGCCGCGTCAAACCAGCCAGAAAAAGAAGGCGCTGTCCTGATCCGATCCGGGGCCGTACAAAAAACGACCGGCTTTTCAGCCGGTCTTTTTTTTCTCAAACGGCTTGCCGAACATCGGCCGCCTTCCAGATCAGCACTAACCCAAGCAGGCTCTGCACCAGATAGAACACGCTCGATACGCCGTGCAGCATGCCAAACTGTGCGCGGTAAGGCGAATCCCCCACCGCTACGCCTAGCGCATCGGCCTGTGCGCGCAGCGACGCCATGAAGGGCTGCAGACCGAAATAGCCCACCAGCACGCAAAGCAGCATCGCCAGCACAAGCCAGCGCAGCCGCCGGTATCCGGCCTGACCGCGACGCACCAGCGCCGTGGCAGCCAGCAGGAGCAAACATCCTGTCGCCAGGCCGATCCACGCTTGCGCATGAAACAACCGGCCGGCAATCGAGCCGGCCAACTGGCGATCGTCCAGCATCGCAAACAGCGTCGGAGCGACGATGTAACCGATGGTCCAGAGCGAGCCACACCATACCGTGGCAAGCAACTGGAAGAAGCGCTGCGGCATGGCGGCTGTCTCGGATCGGGTTAGAGGTACTTGACGGCTAGGACTTCGTACTCGCGCTCGCCGCCGGGGGCGACCACGGTGGCGACGTCGCCCTCGAACTTGCCGATCAATGCACGGGCGATCGGCGAGCTGATCGAAATCTTACCGGTATCCAGATCGGCTTCGTCATCGCCGACGATCTGGTACGTGACGGGCTTGCCCGAATCCAAATCTTCCAGATCAATGGTTGCGCCAAAAACGATGCGACCGTCGGCATCCAGCGAAGCCGGATCGATGATCTGCGCGGCGGATAGCTTGCCTTCGATTTCCTGGATACGGCCTTCGATGAAGCCCTGGCGCTCCTTGGCGGCATCATAGTCGGCGTTTTCGGACAGATCGCCCTGGGCACGCGCCTCGGCGATGGCGTTGACGACGGCCGGACGCTCCTTGGTCTTCAGACGTTGGAGTTCGTCTTTCAGCATCTCGGCACCGCGCTTGGTAATCGGAATGGTGCTCATCGTAAGTATTTCGGAATCACAAAAAAATCAGCCGCTGCGAAGCGGGAGGGCGCGTAGCGCACACCCGCCTGACGGCGGCTGTCGTTGTTTTGACACGGACGCTCTAGTTTAGGCGAACCGTCCGGAGGCGGCAACTGCCCGCTCTCAGGGCGGTCGCCGCGACGCTATGCCGCGTCGCGGGCCCTGAGGGCGGGCTTACAGGGTCGCGTGCAGGCCCTGCAGGTCATACACATCGAGGTGCTGCATGTGCTTCAGACCTTCCACCGCGGCACGAGCACCGGCAATGGTCGTGTAGTAGGTCACACGCTGGGCCAATGCTGCCTGACGGATGGAGCGCGAGTCAGCAATCGCGGCGCGCGTCTCGTCGACGGTCGTGAAGACGAGCGCGATCTCGCTGTTCTTGATCATGTCGACAATGTGCGGACGGCCGTCCTTCACCTTGTTCACCACACGCACCGGAATGCCGGCGGCTTCAATGGCCGAAGCCGTACCGCGCGTCGCCACGATCGGGTAGCCCAGCGTATGCAGCGCGCGGGCAACTTCCACGGCTTGCGGCTTGTCGCTGTCCTTGACCGTCATCAGCACGGTGCCCTTCTCGGGCAGGCGCGAACCGGCAGCCAGCTGACTCTTGAAGAGCGCCTCGCCAAAGGTCTTGCCAACGCCCATCACTTCGCCGGTGGAGCGCATTTCCGGTCCAAGCACCGGGTCGACACCCGGGAACTTGTTGAACGGGAACACGGCTTCCTTGACGCTGTAGTACGCCGGCACGACTTCCTTTTCGATGCCTTGCGAATCCAGCGACTGCCCCGCCATGCAACGCGCCGCGACCTTGGCCAACGACACACCGGTCGCCTTCGAAACGTACGGCACCGTACGCGAAGCGCGCGGGTTCACTTCCAGCACGTAAACGATGTCCTCGCCGTCCCTCTGCTGGATCGCGAACTGCACGTTCATCAGGCCAACCACGTTCAGCGCCTTGGCCATCGCTGCAGTCTGGCGCTTGAGCTCATCAACGGTGGCTTGCGACAGCGAGTACGGCGGCAGCGAGCAAGCGGAGTCGCCCGAGTGCACGCCAGCCTGCTCGATGTGCTCCATCACGCCGCCGATGAAGACGTTCTTGCCATCGGAGATGCAATCCACGTCGCATTCGATGGCGTCGTTCAGGAAGCGGTCGAGCAGCACAGGGCTGTCGTTCGACACCTTCACGGCTTCACGCATATAGCGCTCGAGGTCGCGCGGCTCATGCACGATTTCCATCGCACGGCCGCCGAGCACGTACGACGGGCGCACCACCAGCGGGTAGCCAATTTCTTCGGCCAGCTTGAGCGCCTCGTCTTCCGCACGCGCGGTGCGGTTGGGCGGCTGGCGCAGGCCCAGCTCGTGCAGCAGCTTCTGGAAGCGCTCGCGATCTTCGGCCGCATCGATCATGTCCGGCGACGTGCCGATGATGGGCACGCCGTTGGCTTCCAGGTCGAGCGCGAGCTTCAGCGGGGTCTGGCCACCGTATTGCACGATCACGCCGACCGGCTTTTCCTTGTCGACGATCTCGAGCACGTCTTCCAGCGTCACCGGCTCGAAGTACAGGCGGTCGGAGGTGTCGTAATCGGTCGAGACGGTTTCCGGGTTGCAGTTGACCATGATGGTCTCGTACCCGTCTTCGCGCAGCGCCAGCGCAGCGTGCACGCAGCAGTAGTCGAACTCGATGCCTTGGCCGATCCGGTTCGGGCCACCGCCCAGAACCATGATCTTCTTGTTGCTGGTCGGCTCGGCTTCGCACTCGCCGTGCTCAGCCTCATACGTCGAGTACAGATACGCGGTATCGGTGGCGAATTCGGCAGCGCAGGTGTCAACACGCTTGTAGACCGGACGGACCTTCTCGGCGATACGCTTCTCACGCACGGCCTTGGAAGTCGTCTTCATCAGCTTGGCAAGGCGGCGGTCGGAGAAGCCCTTCTGCTTGAGCAGACGCAGCTCGGCAGCCGACAGGCTCTCCAGCGTGCGAGCCTTGACCAGCGCTTCGGTCTTGACGATGTCTTCGATCTGCGCGAGGAACCAGGGGTCAACGGCGGTCTCGGAATAGACCTCGTCGATCGACAGGCCCAGGCGGAATGCATCGCCCAGGTACCAGATGCGATCCGGACCGGCTTCACCGATCTCTTCGATGATCTCGTCGCGGTCGGTGGACTTTTCGTCCAGGCCATCCACGCCGACTTCCAGGCCGCGCAGTGCCTTCTGAAACGATTCCTGGAAGGTACGGCCCATGGCCATCACCTCGCCCACAGACTTCATCTGCGTGGTCAGGTGGCTGTCGGCCTGCGGGAATTTCTCGAACGCGAAACGCGGCACCTTGGTGACCACGTAGTCGATCGACGGCTCGAACGACGCCGGGGTCGCGCCACCGGTGATTTCGTTCTTCAGTTCGTCCAGCGTGTAACCCACGGCCAGCTTGGCAGCAACCTTGGCGATCGGGAAACCGGTGGCCTTCGAAGCCAGCGCCGACGAACGCGACACACGCGGGTTCATCTCGATCACGATCATCCGGCCGTCCTGTGGATTGATCGAGAACTGCACGTTCGAACCACCCGTATCCACACCGATCTCGCGCAGCACGGCCAGCGAGGCGTTACGCAGGATCTGGTATTCCTTGTCGGTCAGCGTCTGTGCCGGGGCCACGGTGATGGAGTCACCGGTGTGGATGCCCATCGGGTCCAGGTTTTCGATCGAGCAGACGATGATGCAGTTGTCGGCCTTATCGCGCACGACTTCCATCTCGTATTCCTTCCAGCCGAGCAGCGACTCTTCGATCAGCAGCTCGTTGGTCGGCGAGAGGTCGAGACCGCGCTTGCAGATCTCTTCGAATTCTTCGCGGTTGTAGGCAATGCCGCCGCCCGTGCCGCCCAGCGTGAACGACGGGCGGATCACGATCGGGTAGCCGCTCGTGCCGGTTTCCTTGGCGATTTGCGACTGCACGGCCACGGCTTCGTCCATCGAATGCGCAATGCCCGACTTGGCCGAGCCCAGACCGATCTTGGTCATCGCGTCTTTGAATTTCTGACGGTCTTCGGCCTTGTCGATCGCCTCGGGCGATGCGCCGATCAGCTCGACGTTGTACTTCTTCAGCACGCCATGGCGATGCAGGTCCAGCGCGCAGTTCAGCGCGGTCTGGCCGCCCATGGTCGGCAGGATCGCATCCGGACGCTCCTTGGCGATGATGCGCTCGACCACTTCCCAGGTGATCGGCTCGATGTAGGTCACGTCGGCCGTGTTCGGGTCGGTCATGATCGTGGCCGGGTTGCTGTTGACCAGGACCACCTTGAAGCCTTCTTCACGGAGCGCCTTGCAAGCCTGCGCGCCGGAGTAATCGAATTCACACGCCTGGCCGATGATGATCGGACCCGCGCCGATGATCAGGATGGTTTTGATATCTGTACGTTTTGGCATAACCCGCTCGATTCGATTAATTCAGTGTGGCCGTCGCCAGCTTGGCGGAAAAGCCGATAAACATGGCGCCGACGCCGCTGCTCATACCTGCAGACAAACGTCGTCGCGCGCGGAACGCCGCGGCCAGCCGCGCGCCCACGAAGATGATGGTGGTCAGGTACAGGAAACTGCAGATCTGGCAGACCAGCCCCAGCACGACGAACGACACCACCGGCAACGCGTAGTGCGGGTCGACGAATTGGATGAAGAACGAGATGAAGAACAGGATCGCCTTCGGGTTCAGCAGGCTGATGACCAGCGCTTTCTTGAACGGATGCGATTCGTCGGCCGGGGCCGCGGTCTGCTCGACGGACCCGCCGGCCTTGCGCGCGCGCCAATTGCGCACCGCGCCACGCAGCATCTGTAGGCCGATCCACGCCAGATACGCCGCACCGACGTACTTCACGACGTAGAACAGCGCCGGACTCGCCTTCAACAGCGAAGCCACGCCCGCTGCCGACAACACCATCAGGATGGCATCGCCCAGAAACACGCCGCAGGCGCCCTGGTAGCCCGCGCGCACACCGCGGCGGGCCGCCACCGACAGCACGTACATCGAGTTCGGCCCCGGCAGCAGCACGATAAAGATCGTGCCGAGCAGGAAGGTCCAGAACTCGGTGATGCCGAAGTGGGCGAGCATGAAAGCGTTCATGGCGATGCGATCTCGTTTGCTTTACTGCTTGGCTGCGTCCATCGCCGCGGTGAAGCGGTCAAACAGATACGCGATGTCGTGTGGACCGGGCGACGCTTCCGGGTGACCTTGGAAGCAGAACGCCGGACGGTCGGTCAGCTCGAAGCCCTGCAGCGTGCCGTCGAACAGCGAAACGTGCGTCACGCGCGCGTTGGCGGGCAGCGATTCCGGGTCCACCGCAAAACCGTGGTTCTGCGAGGTGATGACCACGCGGCCATCCTGCAAATCCTTGACCGGGTGGTTGGCACCGTGATGGCCGGTCTTCATCTTGAGCGTCTTGGCGCCGACGGCCAGGCCCATGATCTGATGACCCAAACAGATGCCGAACGTCGGCAGGCGACGCTCCAGGAATTCCTTGGCGGCAGCGATAGCGTAGTCGCACGGCTCCGGATCGCCAGGGCCGTTGGAGAGGAACACGCCGTCCGGGTTATGCGTCAGCACGTCGGCCGCGCTGGTTTGCGCGGGCACCACCGTCACTCGGCAGCCGCGCTCGGCCAGCATGCGCAGGATGTTGAACTTGACTCCGAAGTCATACGCGACCACGTGATACTTCGGGGCGTCCTGCTTGCCGTAGCCGCGGCCCAGCGCCCATTCGGTCTGGGTCCACTCGTACGGCTCGGTCACGGACACGACCTTCGCCAGATCCATGCCCGACAGGCCCGGGAACGAGCGTGCAAGATCAATGGCCTTCTGCACGTTGTCTTCGCCGGCGAGAATGCAACCGTTCTGAGCGCCCTTCTCGCGCAGGATTCGGGTCAGCTTGCGGGTATCGATTCCGGCAATGGCGACGACCTTCTCACCCTTGAGGTAATGCGAGAGCGAGTGTTCCTTGCGGAAATTGGACGCGAGGATCGGCAGATCCTTGATGATGAGGCCGGCGGCATGGACTTTCGTAGCTTCGACGTCCTCACGGTTCACGCCGACGTTACCGATATGCGGATACGTGAGCGTGACGATCTGGCGCGAGTAGCTCGGATCGGTGAGGATTTCCTGATAGCCGGTGATGGCAGTGTTGAACACCACTTCGCCGATCGTATGACCGGCCGCACCGATGGAATAGCCACGAAAGACCGTGCCGTCTGCAAGCGCGAGGATGGCGGGCGGGAAAGACGGCAACACGGGTAGCTCCTGCTGGATTCACCCTGTGCCGACCTGATCACCTTGTCGCCGAAGCGGAATTCCGGCTGCGCGGAATCCGGGCCGTTCGCGAGTCGCGAGTCGGGCTGGGACAGAACTCACCAGGAATCACCGAGAAACGAGGCAGACGGGGCGGTAGGCGGGAGGTAGGAAGCGGTTGGCGCTAGGGTGATGGGTTTCTGAACTCAAACCCAAAAATTATACCCGGACGCCGCAAAAAACTCAATGAAAGGAAGGACTTAACGGCGAGCGCCAGCCGCATGGCGGCTTTCCGTCATGCCCTTACGTCCAGCTCCAAGCGGATGAGAACGTCGCGTTTGGAGTGCCCTACTCACCTCGCATGGCAGCCTGCACCTGAGCCAGTGCCGTGGGGTCTTCGATGGTGGTCAGATCACCCGGGTCACGGCCCTCCGCTACGGCCTGCATTGCGCGGCGCAGCAGCTTTCCGGAGCGCGTCTTGGGCAAGGCCCCGACAAAGAATACGCGCGAGGGCCGCGCCACTGCGCCGAGTTGCACCTCGACCGTGCGCATCAGTTCGCCCTCCAGGGCCAGACGCCCCGCCGCCTCGGTAATGCGCGAGGCATCACGCACGATGGCAAACCCCATCGCCACCTGCCCCTTGAGTTGATCGGCCACGCCCACCACCGCTACCTCGGCGATGGCCGGATGTGACGAAAGACTCTCTTCGATCTCGCGCGTACCGAGGCGGTGGCCCGCCACGTTGATCACATCGTCGGTGCGGCCGAGGATAGTCACGTAGCCCCCCTCGTCGCGCACGCCCCAGTCGAAGCTCGAATAGATGTGCCGGCCTGGAAACGCCGACCAGTAGGTCTGCAGGAAACGGGCATCGTCGCCCCAAACGGTGGTCATGCAGCCCGGCGGCAGCGGCGCAGCGACGGCGAGAAGCCCTTTCTCGCCCGGTGCGCATGGCTCTCCGGTGGCCTCATCCAAGATGTCGAGTTTGTAGCCGTAGACCGGAAAGCCCGGCGAGCCGAGCTTTTGCTCAGAAGGCTCGACCCCTTGCGGAATGGCCAACATCGGCCAGCCGGTCTCGGTCTGCCAGTAGTTGTCGACGATGGGCTTGTGCAGCGCCTCGCCGATCCAGCTGGCGGTGGGCTCGTCCAGCGGCTCGCCGGCAAGGAACAGGCGCCGCAGACTCGACAGATCATGTCGCTGCAGTAGCGCCGGATCCTGCTTCTTGAGCACGCGAATGGCGGTGGGCGCGGTGAACATCACGTTCACGCGGTATTGCTCGACGATGCGCCACCAGACCGCGCCGTCGGGGCGGATTGGCGTGCCTTCGTACATGACCGTCGTCAGGCCCGCGAGCAGCGGCGCATAAACGATGTAGCTGTGCCCGACCACCCAGCCGACATCCGATGCAGTGAACATCGTGTCGCCGGGCTGCGCGCCAAAAATGAGCGGCATCGACGCCGCCAGTGCCACCGCATAGCCGCCGGTGTCGCGCTGGACGCCTTTCGGTTTGCCAGTCGTACCGGAGGTGTAGAGGATGTACGAGGGCTCGCTCGACTCCATCCATTCGCACGGCACATCGGCATTCGCGTGCTCCGCAGCGAGCGTTGCGTAATCAACATCGCGCGGGTTGCGCTGCATGGGCGCGAGTTTGCGATTGACGAGCAGCACGCGCTCGGGCTTGTGCGCCGCTAGATCAATCGCTGCGTCAAGCAACGGTTTGTATTCGACCACCTTGCCCGCTCGCGAGCCCGCATCCGCACTCACGATCACACGCGGCGTGGCGTCGTCGATGCGCGTGGCGAGACTGTTGGATGCGAAACCGCCGAACACCACCGAGTGGATCGCGCCGATGCGCGCACAGGCCAGCATGGCAAACGCAGCTTCGGGAATCATCGGCAGGTAAATCAGCACGCGATCGCCACGTCTGACCCCCAGCGCCTGCAGGCTCGCCGCCATGCGGTTGACCTCGCGATGGAGCTGGCGATACGTGTACGTGGTCTCCAGGCCGGTTTCGGTGGAGACATACACCAGCGCAGCTTGCTCGCCGCGTGTGGCGAGATGCCGGTCGACGGCGTTGTGGCACAGATTGGTGCGTCCGCCCACGAACCACTTGGCGAACGGCAAGCGCGAATCGTCGAGGACTGCGGAATACGGCGTTTGCCACTCGATGCGCTGGGCCTGCTCGCCCCAAAAGCCTGCGGGGTCGTCAATGGAGCGCTGATACAGCGCGCGATACGCGGCGGACATGGACATGACGTTGTCTCCTGGCCATCGTGTTCGATGACTCAATCTTGATTGTGCTCAGATACACCTACTTTGCGGTCGCCAACTTACGCAGGTCTTACCGCCGCCCAAAAACAAAACGGCGCCCCGCAGGACGCCGTTTCTCTTGCCAGACTCAGCGCTTCTTGCGCTTGGCCGAACTCGATGAGGTTGCCACCGGTTTAGCCTTGACCACCGGCTTGCCGGCCACCTTCGCAGTCGGCACGCGCGTGGTTGCCGCTGTGGCGCGCGCCGTCGTGGCCGACACGCGCATCACGCGCACATGCCCACCGCGACTGCCACCGCGCGCTTGCGGCAGCATCAGCACGACGCTGTGACCCTTGGGGATGGCATCGCCAGGCAACTGGTTCCACGCACGAATCTGGGCAACGGACACGCCGTAGCGGCGCGACAAACCAGCAATCGTGTCGCGCTTGCCAGCGCGAACCACCACCTTTCTGAGATCTGGCATGTCGGGTTCGACCGCCATGGTGGCGTTCTCAGCCAATTCGGGGCTGATGTCGGGTGCGTTTTCCTGGGCGCCGTCGGCACGCGGCACGACCACGGTGGAGCCGGCCTTCAAACGCATGCCCTTCGGAATGCGGTTGATCTCGCGAATGGTGTCGGGATCAACCTTCAGCCGCGCCGCCAACGCTTCCACACGCTCGCGGTTACCGACCGTCACGGCCGTCCAGCTCGAAAGACCGCCGTGATAAGTATTCAGGTTGTACTGGAACGTTTCGGCGTTGTCGTACGGCAGCAGGATCTGCGGGTTAGACGCGCCCAGGATCACCGGCCGGTTGAACGATGGGTTGAGCGCCTTGAACTCATCCATCGGCAGATTGGCCAGCTTGGCGGCCAGCGTCACATCGATATCGCGTGACGTTGTGACGGTGACGAAGTACGGATGGTTCGGGATCTCGGGCAGCGTGACGCCGTAGCGCTCCGGGTTGGCGATGATGTTCTTCACTGCCTGGAGCTTGGGCACGTACATGCGCGTCTCGGCGGGCATGTTCAGGTTGACGTAATCGGTCGACAGGCCGGCTGCCTGGTTGCGCGCAATCGCCCGCGCAACCGCACCTTCGCCCCAGTTGTAGGCAGCCAGCGCGAGTTGCCAGTCGCCAAACTGGTCGTGCAGCTTGGATAGATAGTCAAGCGCGGCATCGGTCGAGGCAAGCACATCGCGGCGCTCATCCTGGAAGACGTTCTGCTTGAGGTTGTAGGTCTTGCCGGTGCTCGGGATGAACTGCCACATCCCGGCGGCCTTGGCGCTCGATACAGCCTGGGGGTTGAACGCGCTTTCCACGAACGGCAGCAGGGCCAACTCCGTGGGCATGTTGCGCCGCTCCAGCTCTTCGACGATGTGATACAGGTAGCGGTTGGAGCGATCCACCATACGGCGGAAGGCATCGGGGCGCTGCGCATACCAGTCGGTACGATCGTCCACAGCCGAGCTTTGGAGATCGGGCATGGAGAAACCCTGGCGAATGCGCGCCCAGAGATCCTTGGCCGGCCCTTTCAGGGACCCCACGGGCTGCTGATCGACATTGACGACCGGCGCAGGGGCTTGGCCGGTGCCGGTGGAGGCGCTGGTGCTGGCTGTGTCGGCGTTCGGCCCGGGGGCCGTTGCACAGGCCGCAAGGAGCAGACTGAGCACAGTTGCCGCAAGAAGTCGCACGGATCGCATCAAGTTCTGTGAGGTTAGGGCTAAAAATTGCCCCAGATAGTAAGAAACGCATCCGACCGCGTCAACCCGCGTTCACCGGGCGTCGCACCTGCTGGATGCATCACATGTGGCCGCGGCATCGCCGCGCGCCCAGCATTCTCAACGGAAATCGTTCTTCCACTGACGCAACGCGGCAAATACCGCCACCGGATCATCCGCGTCGATACCGGCATGGCGTGCCACGGCATGCGTCACATTGGCGTCATCCGATCGCATGAAGGGATTGGTCGCGCGCTCATGGCCAACGGTAGTGGGTACAGTCGAGCGGCCCTCGGCCCGCAACGCCGTTACCTCATCCTCCCAGGCTGCCAAGTCGGCGTTGCCAGGTTCGACTGCACGCGCAAAGCGCACATTCGATGCAGTGTATTCATGCGCGCAGTAGACACGCGTATCGGGGGCCAGCGCCGCCAGCTTGGCCAGCGACGCGCGCATCTGCGCAGGCGTACCCTCGAAAAGCCGGCCGCAACCGGTGGCGAAGAGTGTATCGCCACAAAACAGGCTCGCCGATGCGGCATTACCCTGAAGGTGCCCTACATAGGCGACGTGACCACTGGTGTGGCCGGGCACATCGATCACCCGGAATTTGGCGGCCGGCTGCATGAGCGTCACGACATCGCCTTCACGCACGGCCTGCGTGCGGCCCGGAATCGATTCACCCGCCGGGCCGATGACCGGCAGCGGCACACCCTCGGGATTCTCCGGATACGCCGCGAGCAGTTCGCGCACGCCGCCGACGTGATCGCCATGATGATGTGTGATTACAATGGCACCGAGCGCGAGCCCGCGTTCCTTCAGGAAGCGCAGCACCGGTTGCGCGTCGCCCGGATCGACGACCGCCGCCACCCGACCATCGTGTAGTGCCCAAATATAATTGTCGGCAAACGCAGCGATCGCCTCGACCTCAAGCGCTACACCACGCGGCACACCACCCTGGACCATGTCCGACTCCTCTAACGATCGTCGCATTATAGATTGGCACCACTGGCTCGCTTCGCCGCCTGGGCAATACGTCCTGCGCTGGGAACAGGCCCAGTTCGATCGCACGGTGGCCGACATGTTCGGCTATCACGCGCTGCAGCTCGGCCACCCTGGTTTTGGGGCGCTGCGCGAGAACCGCATCCCGCTGATCGCGCGTGTGGTGGACGACATCGATCCGACGGCCCCCACTGAAACGCTCGACCCGATGGACGGCGATCCCGCCGAATCCGCCGATGCGGCCGAGGCAGAGCCCGACACCAGCACGGCCCAGCGCCAGGCCACACCACGCGTCATCTGCCGCTATGACGAACTGCCCTTCGCTTCGCAGAGCATCGACCTCGTCGCGCTGCCCCACGTGCTGGAGTTCACGGATGACCCGCATGAAGTGCTGCGCGAAGTGGCGCGCGTGCTGATGCCCGAGGGGCGTCTGGTCATCACCGGCTTCAACCCACTGAGCCTGTGGGGCATGCGCCAGGGCATGCGCCGCCTGGGCACGGAATCGTTTCTGCCTGCGCAAAGCCAGATGATTGCGTTCACGCGCCTGAAAGACTGGCTCAAGCTGCTCGGATTTGATATCGTGCGCGGCCGTTTCGGCTGCTACTGCCCGCCTAATCGCTCCGACAAATGGCTGCAGCGCACCGCCTTCATGGAAAAGGCCGGCGACCGCTGGTGGCCGATCTTCGGCGCGGTTTACATGCTGCAGGCTGTCAAGCGCGTGCGCACCATGCGCCTGGTCGGTCCGGCATGGAAGACGCGTAAGTCGCCGTCGCTGGTGCCGGCCGGTACGCCGGTCGCGACGCCTTCGGGCTCGCATTCGACCAAGGCGCCGTCGGCCACAGCGCGTGACGGCAAATCGGGCGCCTGATCGCGCCCGTTCCACTCACTGATCACCCATCGTTTTCTCAATGCAGGAAGTCACCGTCTATTCCGATGGCGCATGCAAAGGCAACCCCGGCCTTGGCGGCTGGGGCACCGTGCTCGTCTCGGGCAGCCACGAAAAAGAACTCTTTGGCGGCGAAGCGCTGACCACCAACAACCGCATGGAGCTGATGGCCGTGATCGAGGCGTTCCGTGCGCTCAAGCGGCCGTGTCGGGTGCAGGTGTACACCGATTCGCAATACGTGCAGAAAGGCATCAGCGAATGGTTGGCTGGCTGGAAAGCGCGCGGCTGGAAGACGGCCGACAAGAAGCCGGTCAAGAACGACGACCTCTGGCGCACGCTCGACGAACTCGTCACCGGCCATGACGTGAGCTGGCATTGGGTCAAGGGCCATGCCGGCCACCCCGGCAACGAGCGCGCCGATGCGCTGGCCAACAAAGGCGTGGAGATGGCGCGCCAGGCAAGCGCCTGACGCGCCCCGGGCGCTCCCTCACTTGCCCGCGCAGCGCTGCGTGGGGATCTGCGGCGCGTTTGCGGCGGTGGTCGTGACGTATTGCGGCTTGCCGTCCTGCGCATAAACCAGCCGCAGCGGGCCGCGCTTGGAAAGACCATCGTCGATATCGGCCTGCAACAGGCCTGTCTGCGCCCATAAATCACCACCGATGCTGCGCTTCTGCATCATGACGGGGCGATTTGTGCCCGGCTCCCAGTTGGCTTGGCGCTCGGGCACGTAGCGGTTGGGCAGCGTGCCGTAGGCGTAAAGCTGATTCAGCGTGTCAGCCAGGTAGCGCCCGGCTTGATCGTTGAACGTCGGCAGATCCTGGTTTCCGAGTTCGCTGCGGATGCGCTGCGCCTCCGCCGTGCAGCTTGGCGCGACATTGTCGGCCGCGCGGGCGTAGGACACGCCGATCGCCACGGCTGCGGCGGCAAGCCAGGTCAGCACGCGATACAGGCGGCGCGGACGGGTGGTTGGAATCACGGACATCGGTTCGGTATGCATGCGAGCTTCTCCGGTGAAATAACGTGGTAGTGACTCAGGACAGGAACAACTTGCGTTCGGCCTGACGACGCTTCGTCAGCCCCTTGAGCGGCTTGCCGCCTGCCTTGTCCCACAGCAGGAACTGGTTGGCCGCGCCGGCGTAATCGCCGGCGTTGAGCTTGCGCAGCAGCGTTGACGAGCGCAGCCGCCCCGCTCCCAGGTTGAAGACGAAGGACGCCAGCGCGTCGAACTGACCCTGCGTGATCGACACGCGCACGGCCTTGGCAATGCCTTGCTCGGTGTCGGCGAGGTCCTTGCGCAGCAGCGCTTCGGCCTGCTGCTGCGAGATCGGCCCGTTGAAGGTCTCGCCGGGCCGAATCAGGTGGCCATAGCCGATCGTCGGTTTGCCAACCGCATCCAGATACGTCGACAGACGCAGTCCTTCCGACTCCTTGATCAGCGCAAGGCCTCGCTCGCCGGTGGTGCGCGGGTTGTGCTCAGTGCTCATCGCTCTTCTCCTGGGGCGTGCTGGTGTTATCGCGGCCATCGGAGCCGCCGGCATTCGACTGCACGGGCCTTGGCACCAGCCGATTCGTGTATTCGTCAATCAGCCGCATCACGGCTTCTGGCGGCTGCAGCGCCGTGAACTTCATCTCGATGTCGATGTGCTCGCTGTCGCGGCCCGTATCCCGTTTGGAATGCGGTGCAAGCGAGACGTAGAACCGGCCAACGCCGCCCGCGGCTGCACCGTGTAAAGGCAGGGCCTCGGCGATGTCGCTGCGCACGGTCATGTTCACCGTCATTTCATCGAGCGCGATGCCGCGCGGCATCGCCAGCGAGACCAGCGGCAGCGCCAGCCGGTGCTGACTGTCGAGCGCGAGCTCCACCTCGCGGGCGACCAGCGTGCCGCTCTCGTCGGCATCGAAAAACTGGTCGAGCAGCGCGGTGTATTGCTGCGCAAGCATCTGGTTGGCAGACGCGGCGGCGTGCTGCATGCCGCGCGTGATGTCGTCGAGCGTCAAGCCATTCAAGCCCGGATGACCGTGGCTGTTGCTGCCACCACCGGTGCCACCGCCCGGCGGCGACGAACCTGGCGGCGGCGCAGGCGCATCGGACGCAGTCTCTGGAAACGGCGCTGCATCGGAAGGCCCAGCGGGCTGCGCTGACACAGGTGATGCTGGGGGCGCGCTGGTGGGCGGCGCTGGCGGTGTGGCGGGCGCTGACGACGCACGGTCATCATCACGCCCGCGGCGGCTGAAGAGATTGAACATGGTGTCGGGTCGGTCGGATCGATCAGATCAATAGGCGGCGCGCGCCAAGCGCGCACCGATCAGGACACCGGCCGTGGGGAGGCCGGCCGGCATCCATCACCGTGGCGGCTTAGGGATTGGCCGGCGCCGGGGCCGGCGCGTTGCCGCCAGCGGGCGCCTTTTCGCCGATCATCGTGCCGTCGGTCGGCGTGGCGGGCAGCGGCTTGACGTCGTTCTCCTTGCCCTTGACGACCACCGGCTTGGTTGCCGCGTCAGTCAAGAACTCCATCACGCGCATCAGCGCTTCCGGCGGGTTCTGACGCTTGACCTGGGTGTGGAAGGAGTACTTGGCACGCGTGTCGGTGCTGCGGGTCTGCTCCGACTTATGCGAGGCGCGGCCCGAGACCGAGACGCTGAACGGGCCCCAGCCGAGCTTGGCCTGGAACGACCCTTCTGCCTCGGTGCTGGACGACGATTTCTCCGACTGCGAAATCTCCAGCTCGAAATCGATCGTGCCTTCCTCGATGGCGATCACCGGATGCACGACCGCGCACAGCAACGGAATGCGCATCGTCTTCTGGATCGTGCCCTGCGACACGCCCTTCTCGTCGACGATGGTTTCGTCGTAGTCAAATTGCACCGCAACGGCTTTGCCGTTCTGAATACACACCTGCAGCAGAAAATCCGCATAGGATTTTGCCGCCGAGGTTTGCGCTGCGATCATCGCCTGCAGCGGCGCAGAGATCATCTTGTCGATCGGCAGCGCATTGATAACCGATCCGATAAGTCCGTTGTCCATTTAAAACTCCTCACATTGAATTATTTGGACGCACAGGTTTGTGTGCCCGAATCCAAAGTAAGAGTTTTTCCTGCGGGGTTCGATGCCTCGAAAGTCCCAGCCAAGGCCACGGAACAGCGGCCCAGTACCTGACGATAGGCTGCCCGTGACTTTCGGCACTGAACTTCCGTTTCAATGCATCCGGATCGATCCCGCTCTACAAAATAATCGGTTTCACCGAAAACAATTAACTGAAGTACGAGGGGTCGATGAATATTCTGGTAATCGATAGCTTGCCGCTTTTTGCGGCAGGTGTGTCCAATGTATTGAATGCACTCGACGCGCAGGGTGTGTTTATCGATACTCACTACGCCGTGCAAATCGGGCCGGCTTGCCGGCAAGCCGAACCCAGTGCTGTCGTGATGGAATGGAGCGCACAGGACGACGACGCACGGCAGCGCCTGTCGGAGTTGAAAGCGGTGTTGCCGGAAGTGCCCGTGCTGCTGACGGTGCAAGCTGTCGGCCGGCATGTGGTGGGCGACGCGCTACGCTTCGGCGCGGCCGGCGTGGTCGACCGGCAAGCCACGGCCGACGTTCTGCTCGAAGCCCTGCTGCGCATTACCTCAGGCGCGGTCTACTTGCCGCCCATCAGTAATCTGTTTCCAGACGATCCGCGCCAAAGTTCAGGAGAAAGCCCGGCCGAACTCTGGCGCCGACTCACGCCGCGGCAACATGAGGTGCTGCAACTGCTTGCAGAGGGCAAGTCCAACAAGCAGATTTGTCGCGTGCTCAACGTAGCTGAAGGCACCATCAAAAACCATCTGTACGCGCTGTTCCGGCAAATTGGCGTCAACAACCGGACCGAGGCCGCGCTCTGGCTCTCGCGCTGCAAGGCGAGCCTTGTCCGCCTGCAGATGTGTGCGATGTAGCGCCGCGACGCGCACCTGCCCGTGGCCTCCGGTGCATTTTCGGACGTCACGGGCCTGGAGGTTCACCGCTGGGCGAAAACACTAGACTGACCACGTTGCATTCGCGCGACCACGCCATACACTGATTGGAAGGCGGCGCACGGTGCATCGCCGTTTTTTCATGGAGGCCGCCCATGGAAATCATCGAGTTCCACACCAGCCCGCCACGCTATTGCGCCGCGGATCTCACGCTCACCTGCACCGCCAGCGTCGACGGCACTCCGGCGTGCTATGCGGTGACCGCAGAAGCGCTCGAAGAACATTTCGGCGCCCGCTCGTGGCGGCAGGAGGACCTGCTGCAAGCCATGGAAAGCCACCGCGGCACCATTGAAGACATGGCGCGCTCGCTGTTCAAGCTGACCGACTCGCACAACATCGTGCTGCGTAGCGGCCATTTCCGCTTCGGGATGTAGTTGCGCAGTGAGCAGCATGGCCGACATCTACGTCTGCAGCGAATAAAAAGAAGGCCAGCGCAAAGCTGGCCTTGTGGAAGCAGGCGCCTGCTAGTCAGGTTTGCACTCGTGCTTCATCTCGCGTCGCCCGTCTTCGTAGACTACCTCCAGCCGGCACGTAAAGCCCCATAGGCGTACGACGTGCCGCAGCATCTCTTCGTAGTTCGGCCCAAGCGGGCGGCGGCTGCTCTGCAAATGGCGCAGCGTCAATGAGCGATCTCCGCCCACGTCTACGTTGGTCACCTGGATGTTGGGCTCGATGTTGGACAAGTCGTATTGCCCTGCCAACAACTCGCGGATCTTGCGATAGCCATCGTCGTCATGGATGGCGGTGACGCGCAGCTTGGCGTCGCGGTCATCGTCGAGCACGGAAAACAGCTTCAATTCGCGGATCACGCGCGGCGAGAGGAACTGCAGCAGGAAGCTCTCGTCCTTGAAGTTGCGCATGGCGAAGTCGAGTGTCTTCTGCCAATCGCTGCCGGCAATCTCGGGCGCCCAGCGGTAGTCCTCTTCTTCCGGCGATTCGCAAATGCGCCGGATGTCCTGGAACATCAGAAAGCCCAGCGTGTAAGGGTTCAGGCCGCTGTAGTACGGGCTATTGAACGGCGGCTGATAGATCACGTTGGTATGCGCCTGAAGCAGCTCGAGCATGAACGCATCGTTGACGAGTTTTTCGTCGTACAGCTTGTGCAGGATGGTGTAGTGCCAGAAGGTGGCCCAGCCTTCGTTCATCACCTTGGTCTGGCGCTGCGGATAAAAGTACTGCGCGATCTTGCGCACGATGCGCACGATTTCTCGTTGCCACGGCTGCAACTTGGGCGCGTTCTTCTCGATGAAGTACAGCAGGTTCTCTTCCGGCTCGGGCGGAAACTGCGGATCAGGCTCCGGCACGTCGTCGGCCGTCGCCAGCACGCGTGCCCGGTGCGTGGGCAGCGTACGCCACAGGTCGTTCACCTGCGCTTCAAGGTATTTCTCGCGCTCCGCCTGGCGGGCCTGCTCTTCGTTGATCGACAGCTTCTTGGGCCGCCGATAGCGATCGACCCCGTAGTTCTGCAACGCATGGCAGGAGTCGAGCAGCAGTTCCACCTCCTGCTCGCCGTAGCGCTGCTCGCATTCGGCCACGTAGTTCTTGGCGAAGAGCAAGTAATCGACGATGGCGTCAGCGTTCGTCCACGTCCGGAACAGGTAATTGCCCTTGAAGAAGGAGTTGTGGCCGTAGCAGGCATGCGCGATGGTCAGCGCCTGCATCGGCATCGTGTTCTCCTCCATCAGATAAGCGATGCAGGGGTTCGAGTTGATGACGATCTCGTACGCCAGCCCCATGAGGCCGCGCTGGTAGCCGCGCTCCGAAGCAAGGAAGTGCTTGCCGTATGACCAATGGTTGTAGCCCAGCGGCAAGCCCGACGACGCATACGCATCGAGCATCTGCTCGGCGGTGATGATCTCGATCTGGTTCGGATAGGTGTCCAGGCCGAACTCTGCGGCAATCTGGGCGATGCTTTGGTCGTAGCGCCTGATCAGCTCGAAGGTCCATTCCGAGCCCGTAGATAGGTAGGCCATGCTCGTTCCCGTTGGTCTATCACACAGGGTCACAGGTGGCGTGCTCGCCATGGCACACGCTGTCTCTGCCCGGCGGCAGTGCCCAGCTGGGAGCAGCTCCTGCGGCCCGATCAGCGATCAGGCTGCGCGCTTCTGAAACAGCTCGTGCAGCACCGGATAGATTTCGTCCGCCTTGAGAATGCGCTGCATCGCGAAGTTCTCGTGCCCAGCCTTCAACGTAAGATACTCCTCCCACAGGTTCTGCGGCTCCGTCGAAACCACCTCAACATAGGCGTAATACTGGGTGAGCGGCAGGATCGACTCGCGCAGGATCTTCGCGCACAGCTCTGAGTCCCCAGCCCAGTTATCGCCATCCGAAGCCTGCGCGCAATAGATGTTCCATTGGCTTGGCGAATAACGCTCCTGAATCACTTCCGCCATCAGTTTGAGTGCACTCGACACAACAGTGCCGCCCGACTCGCGTGAGTGGAAAAAATCCTCCTCATCCACCTCCTTGGCCACGGTGTGGTGGCGGATGAAGACGACGTCGATGCGTTCGTAGTTCCGCTTCAGGAATAGATAGAGCAGCATGAAGAAACGCTTGGCCAAGTCCTTGCGCGATTCATCCATCGAGCCGGAGACGTCCATCACGCAGAACATCACCGCCTGCGCCTGCGGACGCTTGCGCAGCACGCGGTTGTTGTAGCGTAGGTCGAGCTTTTCGATGAACGGCACGCGATCCAGGCAAGAGCGCAGATGGCGCATCTCCTTCATCAGCTCTTGCGCACGCACGCTGTATGGGCCGTCGTTTTCCAGCTCCTCGTTGTACTCGCCTTCCAGCTCATGCAGGCGGCGCTGATACGGGCTGGACAATGCAATGCGGCGACCGAGCGAGCTGCGCATCGTCCGCAGAATCGACAGATTGGACGGCGTGCCATCGAGCGAGAAGCCCGCACGCACCTTGCGCACCTCCGCGATCTTGGCAAGGCTGCGCTTGGCAAGGTCGGGCAACGCCATGTCTTCGAAAAAGAAGTTCAGGAAGTCCTCGCGCGAGAGCGTGAAGATGAAATCATCTTCGCCCTCGCCCGAGTCGCTGGCTTGCGAACCGGAGCCGCCGCTGCCCTGCTGCGGGCGGTCGAAGCTGTCTCCGCGAATGAACTCTTTGTTGCCCGGGTGAACGCCTTCTCGGCGCCCGCCCGAGCCGTGGTGGAACATGGGCTCGGAGATGTCCTTGACCGGAATGGACACCTGCCCGCTCTGCTCGATGTCCATGATCTTGCGACCGGTCACCGCTTTGGCCACCGCGCGGCGGATCTGGTCTCGGTAACGCTTGATGAAGCGTTGCTTGTTGACGGTGCTTTTGCCGCCACCGTTCTCCCGCCGATCAATGATCGTGCCCATGTGACTGCCCTCGATTGGAAGTTCGCTGGGTGTCTTTGCCCTCTCCTTACCTCCTTAAGATGACTTCCTGACGCGCAGGTACCACTCCACCAGCAAGCGCACCTGCTTCTGGGTATAGCCCTTCTCCACCATGCGGTTGACGAAGTTCTCGTGCTTCTCCTTGTCGTCGTGCGACGACTTGGCATTGAACGAGATCACGGGCAGCAGATCCTCCGTGGTCGAGAACATCCGCTTCTCGATCACCGCGCGCAGCTTCTCGTAGCTGGTCCAGACGGGATTCTTCCCCCCATTCCTGGCCCGCGCCCGCAGCACGAAATTGACGATCTCGTTGCGGAAGTCCTTCGGGTTGGAAATGCCCGCCGGTTTTTCCACCTTCTCCAGCTCATCGTTCAACGCGCTGCGGTCGAGAATTTCGCCAGTGTTCGGGTCGCGATATTCCTGATCCTGAATCCACAGGTCGGCAAACACCACGTAGCGGTCGAAGATGTTCTGCCCGTACTCCGAATAGGATTCCAGATACGAGGTTTGAATCTCCTTGCCGATGAACTCCACGTACGGCGACGTGAGGTATTCCTTGATATAGGACATCAGCTTGGATTCGGTCTCCGGCGGAAACTGCTCGCGCTCGATCTGCTGTTCGAGCACATACAGCAAGTGCACCGGGTTGGCCGCCACCTCCGTCCCATCGAAGTTGAACACCTTCGAGAGCACCTTGAAGGCAAAGCGCGTCGACAACCCCGTCATGCCCTCGTCGATGCCGGCAAAGTCGCGGTACTCCTGATACGACTTGGCTTTCGGGTCGACATCTTTCAGGCTCTCGCCGTCGTACACACGCATCTTCGAGAAGATGTTGGAATTCTCGGGCTCCTTGATGCGTGTGAGCACCGCGAACTGGGCCATCATCTTCAGCGTGTTCGGCGCGCACGGCGCTGCGGCCAACGAGCTGTTGCGCAGCAGCTTGTCGTAGATCTTCACCTCGTCCGACACGCGCAGGCAATACGGCACCTTGACGATGTAAATACGATCAAGGAACGCCTCGTTGTTGCGATCGGACTTGAAGCTCTGCCACTCCGCCTCGTTCGAGTGCGCCAGGATGACGCCGTCGAACGGGATCGCGCCAAAGCCTTCCGTGCCCTTGTAGTTGCCTTCCTGCGTGGCCGTCAGCAACGGGTGCAACACCTTGATCGGCGCCTTGAACATCTCGACAAATTCGAGCAAGCCACGGTTGGCCAGGCACAGCCCGCCCGAATACGAATACGCATCCGGATCGTCTTGGGGATAGTCCTCCAACTTGCGGATGTCGACCTTGCCCACCAGAGACGAAATGTCCTGATTGTTTTCGTCGCCCGGCTCCGTCTTGGAAATCGCAATCTGCGACAGCACCGAAGGATGCAGCTTCACCACGCGGAAGCGCGTAATGTCACCGTTGAACTCATGCAGCCGCTTGACCGCCCAAGGCGAGGCAATCGTGTTCAGATAGCGCCTCGGGATGCCGTAATCCTCCTCCAGAATCTTGCCGTCTTCGTCGGGAGAGAACAGCCCGAGCGGGGACTCGTGAATGGGCGAGCCCTTGAGCGCGTAGATGGGAATCTGTTCCATCAGCGCCTTCAACTTCTCGGCAAGCGAGGATTTGCCACCGCCCGGAGGCCCGAGCAGATAAAGGATCTGTTTGCGCTCTTCAAGACCTTGCGCGGCATGCTTGAAGAAGGAAACGATCTGCTCGATCGTGTCCTCCATGCCGTAGAACTCCCGGAAGGCCGGATAGATCTTGATGACCTTGTTGAAGAACAATCGTGACAGCCGAGGATCGTGGTGAGTGTCCACCAGTTCGGGCTGACCGATTGCGGTGAGCATGCGCTCGGCGGCAGTCGCATAGGCGGTCGAGTCTTTTTTGCAGATATCCAGATACTCCTGGATGCTGTACTCGTCCTCTTTGCGAGCTTCAAAACGCGTTGCGTAGTGGCGGAAAATATCCATATCTCCCCCGTAGATTTCTTCCCTACTCCACACCAACAAGCGAGAGCCAGGCTAGTTCTTGCGTGCGTTGCTGATTCCACTGTAGACGAATCACCGATGATCACAAGAACGGTTGAGAGCCTGGAACGGTGCACAACCGTTGCAATTGCGTTAGCGCTCGACAGCATGAAGTGCTAAACGGACCTTGCACGATGCATCAACACGCGTGCACCACGACGATCGGCTACCTCCAGCACAGCAGAAAGCGTACCCATGCCACCTGCCCGCGCTCGCAGGTTGGTACGTAACCGATCTGCGCGAGTTCCCGCGCGCACGCTGAATCCAGGAGGGGGATATCCCTGCGTTTTCGTGGCTCGCCAACTTTGGTATCGCGCATGGTGCGCACCAGCGACGCGACGCTTGTAGCGGCAGCTTTCTCCCTGAGACGCAACAAAGCATTGCGCAAAGCATGAGGCGAAATACTTTTATCGCCCGGCATGCGCTCGCAGCTCGAAGGGGGAAAGACTGAAACAGATCGACCGAAAGTGTCTCTTTTTTGCGCCAGATGGAAACTTGGCCGGACGCGACGAGGAGGCGGTCTGAAAAGCCGCGCACGGAGAGCGCGGACAAAGAAAAAGGCCCTCGGCGTTTGCCTGAGGGCCTTTTAAGCGATTTCTCGCCAGTTTGGTGGGTGGTACAGGGATTGAACCTGTGACCCCTGCCGTGTGAATCAGAAACAAGCCCTAGAACTGACTACTTTGCTGCCGTGACCTTACTGGTAATTTGTTGATTCTTCAACACTTTCTCTTTGTGCAGTTACCGTCATTTTTTTTGAGTTGCGTGCCAGCAGTGCGCCAGTTCTACGCCGCAGGCGCCGGAGGACCATCAGTCCCGGCTCCCTCATGGGGCTCTTGCCAATCGCCCCAATCCTCAGTTGACGCCCCGACCACGCCTCGCTCTAGCCAGCTTTCCGCGCGGTCGTGCTCGACGAACTGAACTAACGCCTTGCAAGAAGCCACTGAACTCCTCAGCGGGAATAACCGAAGCATACTTTCTGGTGTCCGCACTCCCGAGACACGTAGCCTTTGTCTGAGCACCCAGAGACTTCCCAACGAAACAGCGGAAGGCAAAACCGCAAACCATAAACCCATGCAAATGCAGCACGCCAAGTCGCTCAGAAGTCGGAAACGTAGCCACCTGGTGCGCCACGGGGCTTAGCGCCGAGGACTCGACAAACGCCATGTTAAGAGCGGCCTTGGAT
Organism: Ralstonia chuxiongensis; assembly: GCF_024158925.1. Lineage (NCBI taxonomy): Bacteria > Pseudomonadati > Pseudomonadota > Betaproteobacteria > Burkholderiales > Burkholderiaceae > Ralstonia > Ralstonia chuxiongensis. The sequence continues at coordinate 416,943 of NZ_JAMYWC010000005.1, forward strand.
GGGAAAGCTGCCCTCCCAAGCAAATACTCCCGGAACAGCGGCTCGTATGGTCCGAGCGAGCAACCCTGCCCCATCACGCTCGCTCGCCAAAAAACACTCGTAGCGAAATAGCACAGCGTAGAGGCCAACGGGTTGCTTAGCTCAATGACTTGGCCTAGCGGCGTGTCGTGCCGGACAACATCCCTCAGAATCAGCGGGCCATCTCCTCCTCTAGCGAAGAGTCGCGCGACGGCATCTTCGTGCTGGCCGAAACGCTTCTCACAGCAGTCGCCTAAGAGCATCTGGGTAAATTGCTCACTAGTCTGTACCGCTGAGCCGTCCTCGATATAGATAGGATCCTGTCGACCTCCACTATTCTCCTGCAACCGTCGGTATACCCACTTTGGGATCAGATGGCTCTCCCGAAGGACGGCGTGTTCGCCGCACAGACCACACTGCTGAGGATAGCTCTGAGGTGACACGTTCGCATCCTGAGAAATGCTGTTGGACTGCTTGCCAGGGAGGCATTGAAGCAGAGCTTCTGGTGACGTTAGCTCCCTAAGGCTTGGTAAGCACTATACCGACCGCTGCAGCCGGCTGAGTAGTTCCTCTGTCATTTCAGCGGCATGTCTAGCTCTTTGCTCGCGCAGATTGATGAACTCCGTTAGGTCGTCCCCCTCGACGAGAATTTGGTCGCTATCACTGGAGTCACCCATCCTACGCTGATCGGAACCGCGCTCGGGCCTTCTAATCCGTTGCGGATAGGGGCTGTACGGCAGGTCACCATCGCAGACAAGAATCAACCGGTCGAGCAGTAAAGGGTGGTAAGGAGGGTAGAGCGCATCCCAATAGTCATGCTCCCCGACCCACGGCGGACATTCGGGACGATCCCACTCTTCGGCGGTAGCTTGCATGGATTTTCGTGAATCTGACACTTCGAACCAGCCAAGCCACTCTTCAGCATCCATCACTTGTCCACCAAGAGCGCGTATTTCCTCGATCCAAGTGTCGTACGTTCGTCGCGCCTCAAGATCATCACTAATTAGCTTGGGCGTTCCGCCCTTCCTTCCCCCCGATGCAAGAGGCAGGACACCGCGCTGCATCCGCTCCAATCCTCTACTGAAAATCTCATACGCACGATCCCTTCGCTCGAGAACATCAACGGCATGTTTTGCTCGAATCGCATCACGCAGTCCGAGTTCGAAGACATAGTCATCTGACAGCCAAGCATATTTCCACCCGTTCCGCACAACCTGGACGAGTTTCGCAGCCGGCAGCGCGCTCCGTTTCGGATTCAGCAGCTTCAGGAATCGGTCGCCGGTGGGCACAACGCCACTACTTTCGTGCGACATACACAGGCCCAGTTTCTCTTCCAGAACTGCAAGCCACTCCCGGCTGTTAGCTCTGATCTCCCACAGAATTTCGACGGTTGTAGCCTTAGCTAAAACCTTACCCTCAGCCCCCCCGGGTTGGAGTCCCATACAAACCTCGCTCAATTAGCCTCGTGCCAGTCGAATCGACGCTACTGAAAATTCGTTCATCCGTCAATCGACGAAGGACGAAGACATGCGTGCAAATTCGAGTGAAGGCAACACCGACTTCAGAGCCCTCTTCGCTAAGTTTGATCCTCTGGCGTTGATTAGCCCCACCGAGTTCGCGACGCTGCTCGGAATCACGACCAACGCCTTCTATCAACGCGATGGACGCGGGGAGTTCCCTAGAGCAGTGATTAGGAAGAACCGCTGCGTACGCTGGCGTGCCGTGGACGTTCGGGAATGGCTTCAGACGCTCGTGCCGCAAGAGCCTGCAAGGCGAGATGTCCCAGCGGCGGATTTCAACGCTCCGCGTCGCGGCCGCCCGCGCAAGTCGATTGACGTTATCGCTTGATGGTTCGTGTTCACCATGCACGACCTGTCTGCCCTCGATCAACCTGACAGCCAATCGGCTGCGACTGCAGAGGACCAGGTTGACGACTGCGTCGAGCCAGCGGCTGCGCGAGATACCTTGCGGAGACTCCAGACAGGCAACGTCCACTCGAAACACGACCGGCACCTGTCCCAGCGACACGTAACGCTGCGGAATGATCTCGTGGCGGCCTCTCACGGTCTCAAAACGTTAGCCGAGCAGCGGGTCGTAAAGTCCTGCGCAGCCAAGCTGGACTCCGTCCGCCTAGACCAAGGCCGCTACCGCATCACCCTGGCTGCGAACGAATACGCGGAAACGTTCGGTCTCGACCCAAACACCGCCTACGAGCAGTTGAAGGAAGTCTCCAATTCGCTGCTTGAGCGCGTGATCCGTCGCGAGGAACAAACGAAGCGGGGTCTCAAAGTACACAAGGATCATTGGGTCAGCGGCATCACGTACCACGAGGGTGAGGCATGGCTGGAACTGCGCTTCAGCCATGAAGCGACGCCCTATCTCACGATGCTCCGCGGCAATCACACCACGTATCTACTCAAGCAAGCTGCGCGTCTCCGGTCCGTCTACTCATGGCGACTCTTGGAGATGTTGATGCAGTACAAGGACACCGGTTGGAAACAGGTCTCTGTGGAGGCTTTCGCAACTGCCATGGATGCAAAAACGAGCCACACAACAAATTTCAAAGACCTACGCCGATGGATCATCGAGCCAGCAGTCAAAGAACTGACGGAGAAAGACGGTTGGCTGATCTCTTGGAGAGCGATCAAGGCTGGGCGCAAGGTCACCGCCTTGCGCTTTGAATTCCAGCGAGACCCTCAGACGCGCATGGAACTTTGACGCCTGTGGACAACGCCCGCCTTTTCTCCCATTTGAGCTGTGGATATCGCCCGGCTCTTCTCCCCCTCGCTCGGCATCTCTCCCATTTCGCCCGGCTCCCCTCCCAATACCTCCCCGCAGATCCTTACCGGGCCTCAGTTTCAACGTATACAAACGGATATAAACGTTTAACAAACTGCCGGGGAGATGTTGTGCTGTCGGAACCTCGGCCACCATGGCGTTACCGCAATTGGTTGAGCAGCTCTCACACGCGAGCTAGCCAGCGTGATCTCGCCCCACGGGCTGTGGGGGATGTTCGAAGCCAACACGATGGTGTGCCTCCAGCGCAGCACGTCTGCGAAAAGTTAGGCGATGCGTCGGTTTGTCGAGATATCGCATTCAAACGTTCAAAGGAGAAAAGAAGATGATGCGAAGCTCGAAGATCCCGCTGCTGGCTTTGATGCTCTTGGTAGAGCGAGGTGCTCTGGCTGCGCCGGCACTCTGCTCTCCCGGATATCAGGACTCGACTTGTGTATCTCCGATTCAACATGGGGCGATTCCTCCGCCTGTTTGCCCGGCGGGCTACACGCAGACGAACCCGCCCGTCTGGATGGGATCGGCTTGGAGTGCGCCCGGATGCCAACCGCCATCGCCGCCACCAGTTCCAGTAGTGTCTGCGGCACCTTTTGTGGTTTCGATTGGCTATGGCTGCCCAGGATGGACCATCTACAGCTACTCAGACGGCTCAGTGCAGCGGGTGTGGGACCCCGACAACCCTGACAATGTGCTGGTGCAAGGCGGTGCCTGCAGCGATCGCGGCTAACTACATGCAGAGCCGAATCGCCCCTCCGCTTCGCTCCGGGCCGCCGCTCTCCCCGGCTACGCCGGGTCCCCGTGCGGCTCGATCCGGGCGCGACGGCGCGCGCGGATGCCGACTCGTTAAGCTATCGCTGATTGCTTGCAGGAAGAAGGGTTGGGAATGGCCTTCTCCCTCTGCTTGGGCAAGCCGCCTCGCGGCGCGTCAGCCCCGAAGGGGGTGGCCGCGAGGAGCCGGTGCGGCAACCGCGGGACCGCCGCCAATGGCGGCGGCTGTCCACGGCCTTGCGCTGTGGGCAGCGCGGTTGTCCACGGGCGGACGCGGGAAGCACGGCACGCCATGCCAACCGATGGGTGCAAACCGCTCCCCCACGGTCTGGCGAACCCAACGTGCGCGGATACCAATCACACCAGCACACCACCCATCAGCAGCCGTGCATGTCGATTTCATCGCGCAGAAATCCAGTATCGGTCCCTTGTCCGGACAGCATGTCGGACAAGGGGGGGCTGGCTGACTTTGGGTGTCAATTCCGACATGCGCAGACATGGCGAATTGGCACCCAAAGGCAGTCAGCCCCACACCCCTCAGGGGTCGGGATGCATCGCATCCCGGGGGTGGTTTTGAGCCGCGTTCGAACCACCGAGAAATCGATCCAGTAGACGGCGAACGAACCGTCAGACACCAACCCAACTACCGAGACCACTCAGATGGGGAAGGCAAAAAAATCCGCACTCAAGTTGCTGCCACCAGACTGGCGGGAAACCATGTTCGATCGCGCATCCCAACTGGACTGGCGCGAATCGCGGCCGCAGCTACTACCCGCGCTAGCCCTACTGCGCGTGATCGGCTGCCGGCCGACCGAGATCGAGCGAGGGGTGCGCATCCTATATCGCAACGGCGCGATCCTAATCGCTGTGTCGGGAGCCAAATGCAGCGAAGAAAGAGGGATCCGCACGAGGGTATACAAGTTCGAAATTGGGCCGCCCCCAGATACCCACCCTGCCCTGCAGACGCTGCGTGAGTTTGCCGAGCAAAATGGGACGGATGGCGAGGCTTGGGTGACCCACAAGGCCGATTACCTCTACAACTCCGTGATTGCCCTAGGCAAAGCCGTCTTTCCAAAGCTTCGAACACGTGTGAGCCCGTACTGCTTTCGCCACCAAGTTGCGTCGGATTTGAAGGCAGATCCTGACGTGCCCCTCGAGGAGGCTGCGATGTTCATGGGGCACCTGTCGGACTACTCGATTGGCCGGTACGGCCGCGCGGTTCATGGAAAGAGTGGGCGCGAGAGAGTCAAGCCGCTCGCGGTCAAGGCATCCCGGGAAGTGAAACACTCGCCCAAAGTCGACAAGTTGGCTCGCTTCAAGATCGCCAGTGCAAACCGGCGGAAGTTGAAGCCAAGCTAAGGGGCCGCCGTGCGCGGCGCCATAGATGCGTCAATGTTGCGTCGATTTCGACGACATTCGCGGCGCGCTTGGATCTCTTGCCCCCGCAGATGCGTCAAAACTGCGTCGATTTACGCTCTCCCCACCGCAGCAGCGACTACAGATGCGTCGTTTTTGACGCATTACTGACAGCGAGGAGACGCTAGGACCCGTCTGGCGGATACCTTTCAGGTCGACTGCTGGTCTCGACTGGCATCGCAGACCGTTGCGCCCGAGTCCAGCCCATAGATCTGGGACAGGATCTCTGCGACCAGTTCAATGGTACCCAGCACTTCGTTCGTCAACATCGATGAGCCATGAGCCAACTCGTTCCGCAAACTAGGAAGGCTCTTTCGCAATATCGTCACCAAATCCCAGCTCTGATCATCCGGAGTGATGTTGAGCGGCTGCCTCTCGTCGACCTCCACGCTTTCGAGTTGCTGGTCGAGCATAGCTTGGAAAATCTCCATCGATCGACGCTGCCGCGCGCGGACTTCTGCGGTCTGATGCCAGCGACGGAAGCCTTCATTTCGGACGAGACCCTGGTCTATCGCATAAGCCAGCAGACCAGCCAGCATCGGCTGCTGCTGCCATGAACGCTGATATCGCTCGGGAAGTCTTTCGGGAAGCCGCTCTCTAAGCCCAAACTCCAGTGAGAATAGCGCCTGGCTTTGAGCCACGGGGAAGAAACGGTACACATGCCATGCATAGAGGTAGAGATTACGAGCCGTCTCGAACTGGATGGCCACAGCCTCCGGCACGCCAGTGGCGAGCTGAATAGCCTCGATATCGCGGTGATGAGCAGCCAAGGACGGCGAAGTCTGCCCTGCGAACATCGTCGTGCGCGGGTCAGGCTCTGCCGCGCCATCAGGGCTCCGCAAGCTTTCGGCCGTATTCAAGATCATCGATTTCATGACAGGTACTTGCGAGGCTGCCCTTCGGGCGTTGGCAATGTTCTTCAGCAGCCGGGCGGCCCCGTCGACAGCCAATCTGTCTAGCGGAACGCTACTTTTCAGTCGTAGAAATGAGAATCTGCTGCGCCTCTTGTTCCCGCCCTCGAATCGTTCTCAAGATACGGGGCCTCTCTTTGCGCGTTGCTTTCGCAAACGCCTGTTTGGCTTCCCAGATTTTGCGATGCCGCTCATTCGGCAGACGCAGTTCGTCACCCACCAAGACGGCGCCGGTCACCGCCTTAGCCGATCTCGCAGCATAGGTTCGGGACTTTCTTTGCTTCGTATTCAGGCCGTGTTTGCTAACGATCCGCCGAACAGTGCCCAACAACCGCTTGGTTGCTGCTGCTCCCGAAACAGTTACATCGTCGACGTAGGTGGTCATCTTGCATTGCTCTTCGGCAGCTACCTCGGCGATTTCGTCGAACATATGCCGAGCCGCAAAGAACGCAACGCGACCACTCAAGGCACTTCCCGTAGGAAGGTGTTCCCGCTGATAGCAACAGATGTCTGCAAGACGGTGCGCCACGTCCTCTGCGCACTGGAAGTCGTTGGCAAATAAACGATAGACCATCGCCCGAGTAACGCTCGGGTAGAACCGGTGAATGTCCGTTTTGACTAGAGGCGTCGCGCCGACATGCTGTCGAGCGTTGTCGGCATACGATCGGCCTTTTTTGGAGTACACGTAGTCAGGAAGCTCGATACGAGCAAGCAGCTTCCCGATGCGCCGGTGCACGTGGGCAAGCCAACCAAGCGGCTGCTGTATTTCCCGCCCCTTATCGTTCAACCACACTCGGTAGTTGTCGGCGGAAAGCAGCTTATCGACAGCGGCCCACTGCACCTGCAACACTCTTTCGAACTGACCCTTGCCACGCAAGCGGTACAAAGGAGACTGATCGAGCGGATACCCCTTAGGCGTGTTTTTTGACGGCATCGCGCTCTTCCACCCATTCGAGGAGACGAAGAATTTTGTCAGCTGCGGCAACACGTAACCTGCCGCCCGGCTTCCTCTCTGCCTCCATCGTCTCCGAAAACAACAGAATGGATGACGCTGGAATCTTAAAAAGCTCCGCGTATTTGTCCAGCAGCTCTAGGCCCGGTGACTTGTCGCCACTCTCGATCTCACTCAGGTAAGAGTTCGATATACCAAGCCGCTTTGCCAGTTCGACCTGTGTGAGCTGATGGTACGTCCTCAGCAATCTCAAGGCCCTATACAACATGATCTGGCTCCAGTTTTGAAAATAAGGGGTGCCGAGTCGCCTTAGAACAAGTCGATGACTTTTGCGATCAGCGCGATCAGACGAACGATGGCGAAAGCCATCTTGATCGTGCCGGGACGCAGCAGCCATGACTTGACTTGGTTCCTCGGCCCCCGCCGTTTGGGAGGCTTCTGAACGTCATTCATGACTGTTCTCCTTGGCTACACCAACCGACTTACGCGAGATGCGCGAGCCGTGGCTGTCGTCCGTAACCAAGCAGAGCAAACGGCGGTTTTCCCCCTTCCTTCCAACGGCATTCCCGGGGTCGTCCCGGGAATGCTCGCGCCAGCGACCTCCTCGTCGCGGCACCATGTACTAGGCACCACGGCACCACCACGACGGGCGCAACGCGAAAGACAGGGCCTCACGGCCCCACAGGGTGTTTCCACCCCACAGAAACGACAGTTGTCTCTGTTAGCCTCGTCACCAATATAGCAAAACTCTTTCGCCCATACAAATTTTAATTTCGCAAATAGCGAAATATTTTTAGGGCTCAATGCGTCACATTTCTGAGCGAGAGCGATGGGCCTGTCCGCGCTAGTGCGGATTCGACGCGACGATACTTCACCCCATCCAGCAGATGGACTTGAGCTACCAACAGACCAGCTGATCTACGCTAGCCCTGCACTCAACCGATGGCGGACCGGCATTCCAGATCTGTGTTCGAATGGAAGTGCGTTTTGAGATAGCACGTAGGCGATCGACGACTAGGTCGCAATGCAGTTCATGCGCTTATTGATCGGCCCCCAGCACACGGCAAGCCGCGCGGGGGCCCGGACTAGGTCCCAGCAATCAGTTTGATCCGTCCGGATCGAAGTAGCTCGTCTTCTGCCCGTCGCGCCCAAAGGCCTGATGCAGTAGTCGCTGTAACTCCTGGAGCAAACGAGGTTGGTCAAACAATTCCGGCTCGATCATCCAAGCCGGCAGCAACAGCGTGTCCTCTCGTGACGCCTCGCCCCAAGCCTGATGCTCTCCATAGCCTCTCAGTGGCCGCAAACCGAGGACACCGGTTAGCGAAACCGCAAACTGATACGGCCCCACCACCCCCATCCGCTGCAAGCTGCGCAACCAGCGCGGCAGAAGAATGACTGCCGCTTGTTGAACCCAGGGCAACGCCAACCCGGGCTTTCCGACGCTCGGATCGAGCGCCAGAAAGGCCTCCAGCGCTCCACTCCGAAAGACCTGGACGTGGCGAATGGATGCCCCGCTCTGGTCACCAAGATCGACTGGACCGCATCGCACGATGCCATCGATGTTGAGCAGGCTGCGGCAATCTGCGTCCACGCCGAATACCAGCTCTGACTCTTGCTCGGCCGCCATCGGGTCAATCGCCCTCGGTGTTCCGGTCGCACTCAGCGGATAGAGGTGGATCAGCGCGGCGGGGCCCCGCTTGACCTGAACCGGCAGGCGGCCCGCATAGAAGCGTCCAATTCGATCATCCCTAAACGCTTCCCAAGCGCGCACCAGACGATCGCCAGCAAGGAAGGCGTGACGGAGACCGTGGATGTCGTATTCAGTGTTGCCGCCATCACCGCGCACCATGAAACGACGGTGATTCGCCGTGCGGTGGGGGCCGGCCCAGCTCTGCGGCACACGCACACCCACCACACTAGCTCCGCCATGCACTGAGACGCATTCGACGCTGATGCCTCCCAGCCGAGGCTCGAGGCCGGTGCCAATCATCTGCAGCAGGCGCACGCGGAAAGCATCTTCATCCCCGATCGCGATACCGGGCAAACCAGTCGCGCAGCCCGCCGCCTCCTCCACGCCCAGCAGCAACCAGCCGCCCCGAGCGTTGGCTAGAGCGCACACGTCGTCGAGTAGACCGCGCCGATGGTCGGCATTGTCCGGATCGTATGAAGCCTTGAAATCGAGTTCGATTGACTCGCGCGCCGACGTATCAATCAGCGACTGCAATGCGGCAGGGTCAAGCTTGGTCAGCATGGCAGGCTCCAGCAACAACAAACAACTCGATATTCAATACCGCAATGCGCCGCATGCGCATGGGTGACCTTGGGACTAGAGACGTCGGCGATTTTCCCGCTCCTGAATAGCCTGCAAGGTCATTGCGTTACTTGCCTCCAACTCAGCGAAGCGCTCTTCATGGGAGCTGTAGGGCAACACCAGCGCATCGGCACGACAGTGCCCCCCGCTGGAGGCACCGGCCAGCTCGTAAAGCAACGATGCGTGCTCGACTTTGCAGGAGACTGGGAACACCTGCGCGCCGTTGGCCAGCAACCAGATAGTGCGGGTCACGCCATTGTCGAAATCCAACGAGGCCTCACGGGCCGATTCGGCGAGGCCCGGTCGTCCGTCGGGGCGAGAACGGCGTACGCACGTCACGTCGGCCAAGGGTACGGGATCGGCCGCACCATTCTCGAACCCATCCTGCGCGTCACCAAATTTGTAGTCTTCCCGCCAACTCTGTGGCGTCCCAAAGGCAAGCTCACTGAGCCGAGTTTCAGGGTGGCGCCACAGGGACAACAGCCGCGCGGCGTCGACCTCGACTACCGATAGCTTTTCGCTGGCACGGATGCTCATGAACACGGTGCCCTGGCTCGCGGTCTCTAGCCGGAACACCGCACGGCGCGCGTGATTAATCCAACGCAACCGCTCGAACGTTTGCAGACGGGGCCTAGTCATCGTGATGCTGGTGGGGTTGTCCATGCGATCTCTGGGTCAGGGGATGACAGGCAACCCGTGCTCCCGCATGAAACGCGATGCGCCATAGTCGTAGACCAGCTCTTTTGCCTGTCGCGCCGCCGCCAGGCCCCGCTCAAAAACCGGATCCTTGTCGTCGAACACGATGTAGCGGCTACCGTCCGCCAGCAGCACGCGCACACCGCGCAGCGGGTCGGCCCGATTTTCGGAGCTCCCCGGCCGCCCCACCGCGGTGACTTCGATCGACTCGAACGACATGAGGCTGGCAAGGTTGATGGGCAGGTAGCGCGGATCGCTGGCACGGGTGTTCACATACGCGTCCGCCGACACGCCGAAGCGCGGCAACGTTCCACCGATGGGGGGCTGTTCGTCCCACAATTCGAGCTTGATAAACATCGTGCGTCCTTGTGCGTTAAAGGGTTGGAAGCGGTGGCGTGGCCACCGGTGTCAAAGGGGGATTGGCGGCCTTGCGCAGACAGTCACGGAAATCCCACGCCGAGAAATCGACGTTCGGTGTCGCGTCCGGCAAGCCCTGCTGCCGGCGCAACGCAATGGCCGTGTTCCAGGCGTCCCAGCCCAGGCGGCCAACGCGCGGGATCGTGCCTTGGGTCGCCGAGATGGGGTCGTCGTAGTCCCATTGGATGTCGACCTGCCGCTCTGCATAGCGGATCTCCATCGGCAACACCAGTGCGCGTGCCACCAGCGCGGCAGGCAGGCATTGCCAGTCGGTTGGCGCCGGCAGCACCAGGTCGGGCACCTCGGCCCTCGCATAACTCGGGTTGCTATACGCATCGACCTCTCGGAGGCCCTGCCGCATCGCTTCGACGCCATGCGCGCAGGCAAGCGCGTAACGCTCCAGAGCGACGGCCAGGGTGAGCGCCGCATGCTGCTGGCGCAGCTGCAAAGCCTTCGCCTCACGCCGATGTTCCTTGGCCCACACCAGGCCCTGATTGATGAAGGCGGCGACGACGCCGGCGCCAAGCGCGCCGGTGGCCAAGTCCAGCATGCCGATGGTGCTGCTCATGGGCCCCTCAAAAAGGGATTCGTGTACCGCTTATCTCGTCGGGACAGCAATTTGAATCCAGGGCGCCATGCCGATAACAGTAGTTATCGGCACTGAGGCCAGATGAAGAAAAAACCGCACGCAGCGGCTTTTTGGGGTGCGGCCCGCCCTGCTACTCGCGGAGCGTCGCCTGACCGAGTGCCTTGGCGGCAGCAGCCCGCACTTCAGAATGGGAAGCGTCGGCCATCGCCTTGATGAGCACCGCACGCACGTGCTCTCCGCCGATGATACCGAGGCCTTCGGCAGCCCCAACGCGCTCCACCACGTGGCTGCCGTTGTGAAGGGTATCAATCAGGGCGTCGAGTGCTTCTTGGTTCGTGGCCATTGCTATTCCTCGGGGTGATGTGGTGATCGCAATATGGCATGTGAAATTCGGCGCGTCCACCCCACCAAGGTCGCGTGGGTCCGATACCAGAATCCTAACGTTCGGATACCAATGAGGGGGCGTTTTCACTATCGCTCAGGCAAACTTGCGGGCTCCGCCGACCACTCGCTGGCTAGATTCATATCCTCACGCCGGGAAGTGTTGCGCCGTCGCTGCGAGGTTATTTGGTCGCGCTTACCATCAGGACTCTAAGAACCTTGGTCCTGCACACTCCCGGTCGTGCTCGCCCACTAGTGTGAGATAACTGCTCCAACCCGAAAGCCAAAGCCACCATGCCCAACATCCTCGTCGTGGATCTCGAAGCTACGTGCGACGACAATGCGCCCATGTTCGACATGGAAACCATCGAGGTGGGTGCCGTATGGGTTGCGCCCGATGGCGCAGTGCTCGACCGGTTCCCGGCATTCGCGCGCCCGCTGATCAATCCCCACCTAACGCTGTTCTGCTCGAACCTGACGAACATCCACCAGGCGGATGTGGACAGCGCGCCGACATTCCCCGCCGTGGCCGAGGCCTTGCGGGCCTTTGCCGCGCGCCACCGACAACCAGGCGCGACGTGGACGAGCTGGGGCGCGTGGGATCATAAGCAGCTCGATCGTGATAGCGCACGACACGGCATCACCCCGCCGATCGACCTACCGCACATCAACGCCAAGCGGTTGTTTGCCAAGGCGCGACGCATCGGCAAGGAGGTCGGCATGGCGAAGGCCTGCGAGCTGGTCGGTCTGCAGCTTGAAGGTGCGCATCATCGCGCTCTCGACGACGCGCTCAATGTTGCAAGGCTGTTGCCCTGGGCGTTGGGCCCGCTGGAAGGCGCGACCAATCAACATCCGGACCGCTCAAGCTAGTCAGGCGGGGTGGGTTGATATGGAACTCATCATGGAGGACGTTTTTGGTAACGCAAGTCTGCGCGCGTAATTCACGGTGCGACTTATATGTCTGATATTGTCCTCTTTCCAACATATGAGGAGAACCTGATGTCGAACCCCTACTCCGCGAACTACTCGTACCTGGACGACACCTTCCACCAAAAATGTCCTGAATGCGGCAAGTGCAACCGCGTCGAGGTCGTGAAGCAGGACGGGCATAACGAGCCGGAAGAATACTGGTGTGCTGGCTGTGGTCATGAGCTTGGCCGCCAGCGAGCATCGAACACGCCACGGACGTCAATTGTGGATGACTGCGACTGTTCCTGAGCCGAGCAAGCTGACGCCGGTATCGAACACCAAAGGGCGCGCATGCACGAGACCACTAGCGAGTCATTGCACGAGTTGCGGCTTGCCGTGACAGACAACCCCGAAGACCTACTGACCGAGAATCGCGAGTTCCACTACACGCATTCCGTGCTGCGCGAGCGAATCGTCGAACACGTGTTTATCGGCGAAGCGCTGCGGCGCCTGTGGCAGCGCGGCATCACTGAGGTCGAGGTGCTGCGCTCCGAGTTCGACGCCGGCGGCTATGACCTCGTAATGAGTTACGGCGCCATCGTCCGCCATATCCAGTTCAAGGCGATAGTGGTTGGCGGCAGTCGGACCAGTATCACGGCCAACCTGAATCTGACGCAAAAGCCGAGCGGCTGCATCCTCTGGATCGTGGTCACGCCGGCGCTCGATTTCCATTCCTACCTGTGGTTCGGCAGCGCGCCCGGGCAACCGTTACCGGATATCAGCGGTATGAAGGTCGCCAAGCATGCGAAGGCCAATGCGGACGGTGTGAAGCTGGAGCGCCCCAATCAGCGAGTCGTCCCGCGCAGTGCGTTCACACCGCTCGCGTCGCTGGATGCGGTGCTGGAGCAGCTTTTTGGCCCACTGCCATGAATCCGCCCTGTCCATGACGTCGCCTGCTGTTCCTCTGCTTGTGACCGCGACCGGTGTGCGGGCCGGTGTGCACGGCGAGCAGCCACGCCCTCAGCTTGTCGCAAGTTGGATCGCGAGCATCGAGCAACCATGGAAGTGGCCAAGTTGCAGCGGTACCGCTGCCCGCACGAACTCACTGCAGACGGATAGCTTGAAGTCCGAGCGCTCGCCGTAGAACTCTTCCTCGGCCCGGCGAGTTGGCTCATGCAAGAGCTTGCAGTTTGAGGTTATTTGGTCGCGCTTGCCCGCTGACAAGCGGCAGTTTTACTCTTTCGCACCCGACTCAGCCGGCGTATCCTTAATCCACAGCAGCGGGGAAAATCACCATGCCAGCAGACAAGCTCGGGCAGTACATGACGAGCCCAAAGTTTCTCAGGCGAGCCAACGAAGCCGTGGCCAAAGCGGTGCGCGAGCTGGAGGCAAAGGGCATCAAGCCGGTCTATGTCACGCGCCAGCGCCAAGACTCGTCCCACACCAACAAGTCTGCCGACAAAGAACAGCAATGAGCAATCTCGACAATGGAGCAGCGCTTGGCCGGGCATTCGCAGCCGAACGAAACGCTCGCGACTGGAAGACCTACGCGATGGAACTGGAGCGCCAGCTTCGCACGAGTCAAGCCAATACAGCAGGCATGGAAGCCCTGAAAGATGCCGCTATCAAAGAGCTGACAAGACTTGACCCGGCAAACTATCTGCACATCCAGCAGAACCGTCAGCGCATTTTTGATTCAGGGTTCACCCCCGTCATCAGCGGCTTGTAACCACACTGTATCAAGCATGAAGAAGCCCGCATGGCGGGCTTCTTCATTTGGGTATCCGCATTTGCTGGTTGATGCCCTCGTTGCACGCTGCAACGCAAGATTCGAGAAATCAAAAACACGATTTCACCGCAGGGTTGGCCGTCTCAGTTCGACCCAAAAGGGACGATCAGCTTTCCGCATAACTGACATTCAACCTGAATGAGGTTGCCCCGCACCATGACAGACAAGGCGGCAACCCGGCGCCGGAAAACATTGCGTCAAGGAACGCCTGCCTTCATTGCCACGGGCTCGATATGCTGCGACCTTAACCTACATCTAGCTCTACGGCGAGATCGCGTTTTTTTATTGGTTCCTGCTTTACGCTTCGGGTGCTGCCGACCGGATCGCCGAGGAAACGTTAGAACACCACCGGGAAGAGCGACGGCGCAATCAGCCATAGCTCGTTCGACCAACAGCGCCTTCGCCGGGTCTTAGGAGACTGCACTCCCCGGCTCGACGCGAATGACGCGCATCGAGTTGACCATCCGGAAATGGAGGCACCGGTCACGCTCCTCGTGTATCCATGCGCTCTTGTGCTTGTCGAAGTAGTGCTGCACGACGCCGGTGCGTCGAAATATATGCGGATCAAGAGGTCGAATCGCATTGGGATTGTGAAACACCTGCAATCCGTCTTCGAGCGTCTCCGCATGTTGGCCCCGAAGCAACATGCTGCCGCGAGGCTTTCCACCAGGACCGCCCCAGGTCGCCGCGACAAAGCCAAGATTCTGACTCGCTTGGGCCATCGCCTCGACCTTTCCCCAGGTGGCGGTACATGAGAACAGAACGGCGCTCACGTCCAGGTACTCTTCGGTGTTGAAAATTCCGAGCGGCACCTCGGCACCGCTCTCTTTTTCCACGTAGCCGAGCTTGACGCTCGGTGGCCCGTCAGGATATCGCTCCGGATTCTTGAAGTACGCAGTTTCATCAACGTAGTCGTCGTACAGGACAGCACGAATGGCCCGATCGTACTGGTACTGAAAATCTGGCTGCTCGAACGGAGCAATTGCCAGCACGAACGGCCGGGTTTTCACATGGTCCAGCCTCACGTAACTCTGCGCATACTTCTGAGCCTTGGCACGGATTGCGTTTGCCAGGCGGATCATAGCCTCCCTATTCAACGGCCAGAAATCCTTCGCCGCGACCGCCTCACCGATGGGCACTTTTTTCTCCCATTCCGCTGGCTTGCCAACAGCTGCGTTCGCCGTCGTTGCTTCGACGATGAAATCTCCGAACTGGCTTTTCACGTGAAAGTCGGGCGACGCGTGTGCCCAGTTCAGTTCGAAACCGTAGGTGTTGAATAACGCGAACAGATAGATCCCCCAGAACGAGGAGTTAAACGTCGTCTGGAACTCCTTCACGAACTTGCCGTCGCGGTCGGGGAACCCTTCGAGCCAGCGCTCAAGCTCCGCTCGCTCGACATGCATCGAAGGCGAGATGATGCTCTTGAAATTTGCATGCAACTGGTCGTCCGCCACAAGCGGCGAAAAAATATCCATGTTTGCCCCAATAATTACCATTCACCGGCTCTCGTGGCCGCGCCGAAGAGACAATCGGCATCCTCAGATAACCTGCTCCAGATCTCTAGAGTTTCAGGAATAGATCTTACAGCGAGCTTTGTTGCGGCCGAAAGCGATAGAACCGCACCAGGCTGGCGACGTCCGAAAGAGACTCATTCCATGGTGTGAGGGCCGTCGCCGGAGCGCTTCCAGATTTTTTCTCTGTATGTAAGCACGCCGACCTAGCGAATCCGGAATTCCGGATGGCCAAGCAGCTTGTAATCGACGGTCCTATGAACAGACGCGGTTGGCTCCTGAGCCGTTTGCATTGAGTTGGGCGAGCGAAATAGAGAGCGAAAACGCATGGTTCGTAATCACGGGTGACGAGCGATGTCTCAAATTGGCCGTTCGGCGCCCCCTCACCTACCCGCGCCACACGATTCATTGCACCGGACAAGGCAAAATCAACCACGAAGCGCGGATACCCTTTCATTTGAGTTACACCTCGCGCTTGCCGATTTGGGGCGTATCGGACGGTTTGCCTGCGCTTGCACTGTGCAACAGCTCGGATGCACGACTCCGGGCACTGTTACTACCCTGCCCCACCCCCGCGCCATAATGCTGCTGGCTCCGATCGTGCATATCTTGGCCAACACGCGCAGAAATTTGACCGCCGATCCACGAGAACACCTGATCGGGCACGACGTGGATCAGCGAGAAGGTACCTTGCACCAACGTCTGACACATCCCCACGTACAAGACGATGAAGCCAATGATGCTCACCAGGCCAGTCAGCGAGTCGTACTGGGCGTTCTGCATCGCCACGCCGAACATGGTGTTTAGCAGCGTACCCAACACCACAATCCCGGTGCCGGCAAGGATAAATCCAATGACCATAAACACCGGCCGGAACATGACGTTCAAGAGGAAGATATAGCCGTGCGTGGTCCGCTGGCCCATGCCCTCTCCATCGCCATCAAGGTGCGTCATCGCCCAAAGCGGAGCTGCCACCATCGCCTCGCCAACCACGGCGTACCACGACACGATGCCACCGAACCAAATGATGAACGGCAGCATGGGGATGTAAATCGACAGCACTGCGCCAAAAAAGAAGAGCGTGATGATCATCATGGTGATGAAAGGGCCAAGCGCATCCAGCATGCCTTTCGCCCCCTCTTTGATTGCGCCCAGCACCCCGCCGGAAAACACGTCGCCGACAGCACTAATAGCCTTTCCGGCCAGCGAGTCGGAAGCAGCTAGTCCTCCCTTCACCAGCGCGTAGCCAGAAAGCGCTGTCCAGCCACCGACAAGGATGTAGTCTCCTAGGTTCTTCATGCCGATGAGCGGGTTCGTTGCGCCGTTGGGGCCTTGACCCGAGTTCATGCCGATCGCCATCTTCACAATGGCCTGCCCTGGAAAGATCTTCGACATGATGTTCTTGGGGTCCGTGGTGCCGGTTGCCAAGCTATTCACCCTATCCTGCGGCGTCCCTGTCGATGCGGCCTGTTGGATCTGCTGAGCGTAGGCAGCCAGCACCTTGCGATAAAGCTGGGGGTACGGAAGGTTTCCCAGGTCAGTGCTCGGCACTGCCGAAGCCGTGGCGTTGGCCAAACTAGTCAGTTGCGAGTTCGCTTGTGCGAATGTCTGGTACCACGCCCCCAGCATGATCCACCCGTCACGCTGCAAATTCGACTGGATAAGGCTCCCCAGGCTGTTGATCGTGCTGGCTGAACTAGCGATCGCTTGAGTAACCGAGGCCTGATACTGCAGAGCAGCTTTGTTGATCGTGTCTTGCGGGTCCGCTGGACGACCTCCGCTCGCGACCGACGACACATAGGCTTGAGCAGCCGACGACAAAGTCGACTGGATCGTGCTCAACGCGGTTCGGTGTGCGCTGATCATCTGTTCATACGCGGGCCCGGGGTCAGCACTGTAGACCGTCATGCCATCGTAGTTTGGCAGCGGCTGGGGCGGCTCAATGGCCACCTCTGCCCCACCGCATGACAGACCGAGCTGATTCATCAAGACAATCTTGTCGCCCTTCGCAAGCGTCGAGAATCTCTCGGCAGGATCGACACTCACACCACCGGTGTCGGTCGGCATGCTATCGATCGCAGTGTTCGCCGCCTGAGCGCACAAGTTGGCCTCGAACAACGCTTTGGAGAGTGACGTGGCTTGGGGTGCGGCCGACGCAGAGATCATCGAGCCACCGCTCTTGAGTACAGCCAGCGCGCTATCGAGCGACAGATTGGCAATGCCAACGCCGGTCATCGTGGCCCACAACATGATCACCTGCGCGCCGCAGTAGCCCCCAAACAGCGGCACGAGTGACGAAAAGCCAGCGCACATCCGGATGATGAACCAGGGAGATGATTTCTTCGCCCCCATGAATTCACCTTCTTGCCCAGTAGCAATCAATGCTGCGCCGAAGTGGTACGTGGCCCAGAGAACACCAACGGCAAGCATGCACGAGTTCAGTACAAGAAACACCTGGGCAAGCATTCCGCCCGAGCCGCCGCCAGCAAGCGGGTTGTGCACGACAGACCCAAACACCAGCTCGAGCAGAGACATGGATTTGTCGCCGCTACGATTCGCCGCGCTCTGGATATCGCCCATCGACACCTGCGCTTGGGCAAATGACGTTGTTGAGACTGCCAAGAACAAAAGACCCGACACCGCGCGTTGCATGAGCTTTCGCATGATGTCCCCTTATCGCGACAGGTGTGGGCTGAACAAGCGCAGCCAAGCGCCGTTGCTTTGAAAGAAATCTCGGAAATCGCCAAGCGGCTCATCTGGCCGTAAGGGCCCGGCATCCAACTGCCACAACTGATGCTCGAACTTGACGGCAAAGAGCATCGGCAAACAGAGGGCCAGCAACCCGCTAAGCGCTGCGAGGTAGCTTCCGCCGATTGCGCCACCGACTGTGTAGGCCAAGGCAACTGTCACCATCGCCAGGCACAGCCGCTTCCGGTTAAGACAGTTCTGGGCAATCAACCTAAGTGGCAATGATTCAGGTGTGCGCAACGCAAGTGCCTCGCGGTAGGTCCGGATGACCCGCGCTTTCGGTTTCCGCATTTCCAGCTCGGCCACCAGGTCACGCACCGTATCCGCACCACCCACGGCCGTTTCCTTGGCGGATTTGATTGCCCTGTAGATGGGGTACCCAGGAACAAGGTACAGGCTGGCCTTCTTGACGTGTCGGCCAATGCTGGACTTGTCCTTTTTCTCGTTGGCTTCAATGTTCATCACTTGATCTCCAGCCGTTGGGCGGCGCGTTCAAGCGCCCGATAGGCCTGCTGCAGCAGGTATGCCCATATCCAAACTAGGGCGCAGCCGACAACGACGGCGCCGAACCAGCGCATCGGGTCTTCCTGGTGGCCCTTGGCGTACCAAATTGCGGCTCCAAACACTCCGTGCGGAAACAGCAGCAGCTCCACCAGAGCAAAGCCGTCTTGCCATGCTTCATGCGTGAATCCGCCCCGTGCGCGGCGGCGGCCGATGACAGCCGGGATTGCCGCCAAAACTTTGAAGAAGTCGCGAATACTCATGGCTTGTCAGCGCTTGTTGATCAAGAAGAAAAGCTTTCTCGTCATGGGAGTGGCTACGCAGTACCCGTCGACCACCGTGTAGTTGGTGGTCATCTCGTTGTAGAAGGCTTCGATCCTCGCGTTGTATTCCGCGACAAACGGCGCCTCCTTCGGATCAACAGCGATCAATTTGGAGGGGAGCGGGTCGTCCGGCGTAGCCGGCCCGCGCTGCACGCCACCCTCGGTGTTGGAAGGGATCGCCGGGACTGTCTGGGCCACTGGTAGGCCAGACGCAACCAAGAGGACTACCGCGATGACGGTTTTCGCGCTCATGCGGTCACCTCTAGCCCTGTGCACGCATTGAGCATGAGCCGCATGTCTCGCACACCAAACAAGTAACCCTGCATCCGGGCTGTTGGGGCTTCCTGAATCAACAGATCGAGATCTGCAAGCGGGATTAAGAACGGATCTCGCAACTCCAAAATCTGCGACAGCTCGCTGTCGCGCGGAAGAGTGGAGATGGGGTGCGACGATAGAATGGGCACAGCCATGATTCACCTCTCAGTAGGTGAGTTGTGGTCAGGCTTGTTGGCCGGTGCCAGCCGACCGACAAGCCGCTTTGTAGTGCGGATAGCAATCAGCCCAGCTTGCGCGCTAGGTCGCTGGCGCGCGGGTGGTAGTACCTCTTCAACATCTGGACCGTCTTGTGCCCCGTCACAGCGCTGAGTTCCAGAATGTTGTCCAGCTTCTCGGAGATGCGACTGGTCGCCTCGTGGCGGAGATCGTGGAAATGCAGGTCATCGATTCCTGCTCGATCGCACGCGCGTGTAAAGGCCTTCTTCAAGGCCTCAGGCGAGACCGGAAAAACACGACCGCTAATGTGGCGCGACCGCGTTGATAGCTCTGTGAGCGTGGAGGCCGCTCGCGTAGATAGAGGGACGTCTCGCGCCTCTCCGTTCTTGGTGTCATGCAACCGGACAAACCGGTCGGCAAGATGAACATCGGACCACCGCAGGGAGAGTAGCTCGCCCCGGCGCATTGCCGTTTCGATGGCGAGGATGACGAGCGGGCGGACGTGCTCATTGCGGCAGCCCCCTCCCACGAAGAATCCCTCGGCCGTCCGCTGGCTGAGTTCCAGCTCCTGTAACAGACGCTCTTCCTCACCGCGGTACAGCCGCCGGCTACGCGCCCGATTCTCTTTGGGTCTGCGAATGAGCGAGACAGGGTTGGCATCCAGGTGCACCCCCCACTCCTTGCGGGCCACGCTGATGACGTGACCGATAAGCGTGAGTTCTCGGTTGACCGTTGACCCAGATACCGGCTTTGCCTTCGAATCCCCTGCAAGGCGTCGATCGCGATATTGAGCGATGCTCTGTCCACTCAGCGCTGAGACCTTGAGAGCCGCGATCGGATCAGAGCGCAGTTTCCGAATGCGGAGGACCTCTAGCGCCCCGCCCTTCTTGTGGGGTGAGACCTCGTTGCTGTACCGCAACAGCAGATCCCCAAGCGTATTTCGCTCAGCCTCCTTTCGGTCCACGAAGATACCGCGGTCCATCTCGGACTCGGCACGGCGTGCCCATGCCTCAGCATCCGCCTTGCTATCAAAGGTGCGCGTTTGTTGGGGATACCCTTGGCGACGAACGGCTGCTCGCCAGTAGCCACCCCGCTTCCAAATTGATGCCACTCGATGCTCCAGACAATGTGATTCGTGTTGTGTCTGGGCTCATTCTCTGAGTGCGCCACTTTTGCGCCATAAGGCCATTTTCGCGAAGTTCCGGCGCAAAGAAAAAGGCCCTCGGCGATTGCCAGAGGGCCTTGTTTCATGCGGTTTCCCGCGAATTTGGTGGGTGGTACAGGGATTGAACCTGTGACCCCTGCCGTGTGAAGGCAGTGCTCTACCGCTGAGCTAACCACCCGAATGCGGTGAAAACGAGATTATGTCGAAAACGCGTGGCCGTGTAAATACCCCGGCCGCACATTTTTTTGATCAGGCAGCCGGCGCCGCAGACTCCACCGCCTCGCGCGTCCAGACGGTCTTGCCGCCGCTGGCCTTGTCGATCTCTTTGAGCACGCCGGCGTGCGCTTCGGCCTCGGCTTCGGTCGCCAGCAACACCGGCAATTGCAGCGCGCTCAGGTCGACGGCAACGGCTTCGGCCGATGCACCTTCGCCCGACTCCAGCATGTCGATCACCAGCGTGTTCTGGCCACGCGTCATGGCCAGGTAGACCTCGGCCAGAAGCTCCGCATCCAGCAATGCGCCGTGCAGCGTACGGTGCGCATTACTCACACCCAGACGGTCGCACAGCGCATCCAGGGAGTTGCGCTTGCCCGGGAACATCTGGCGCGCCTCGCGCAGGGTGTCGATGTGACCCGACAGGTGCTCGCGGAATGCTGGCAGGCCGAGACGCTGGAATTCCATATCCAGGAAGCCCAAGTCAAACGCCGCGTTGTGAATGATCGCCTCGGCGCCCTGCACGTAGTCGCGAATCTCGTTGACGATCTCGGCGAACTTCGGCTTGTCGGCCACAAACTCGTTGGTGATGCCGTGCACGGCCATCGCGCCGGCGTCGATCTCACGCTCGGGGTTGATGTAGAAATGCAAGTTGCGGCCGGTCAGGCGGCGGTTGACCATCTCCACGCAGCCGATTTCGATCACGCGGTCGCCGGTGGCGGCATTCAGGCCGGTGGTTTCGGTATCGAGAATGATCTGTCGCATCGCGCGCTCCCCTACTCTGACTGGATTACTTGAAGACGACGGTCTTGTGGCCGTTGAGCAGGATGCGGTGTTCCGCATGCCACTTCACCGCGCGGGCCAGCGCCACGCATTCCACGTCGCGGCCGACTGCGGTGAGCTGCTCCGGGTCCATGCTGTGGTCCACGCGCTCGATTTCCTGCTCGATGATCGGGCCTTCGTCCAAATCAGCCGTAACGTAGTGAGCCGTTGCGCCGATCAGCTTCACGCCGCGCTCATGCGCCTGGTAATACGGCTTGGCGCCCTTGAAGCTCGGCAGAAATGAGTGGTGGATGTTGATGGCGCGGCCTTCCAGCTTGCGGCACAGATCGTCGGAAAGAATCTGCATATAACGCGCGAGCACGACCAGGTCGATCTGCTGCTCCTGCGCGATCTCCCAGATGCGGGCTTCCTGCTGCGCCTTCTGCGCGTCCGTCGCCTGCAGCAACGGCAGATGCATGAACGGCACGTCGTACGACGCAGCCAGTTGGTAGAAATCGCGGTGGTTCGAGACGATGGCCGCAATCTCGATCGGTAGTTGCCCGGCGCGAGCACGGAACAGCAGGTCGTTCAGGCAGTGGCCGATCTTAGACACCAGGATCATCACGCGCGGCTTGATTGCGGCGTCGAACATGCCCCACTGCATGGAGAAACGTTCGCCGATGGGTGCAAAGCGGTCACGCAGCACGGCCAGGTCCAGCGGCTGGCCTTGCGGCACAAAATGCACGCGCATAAAGAATCGGCCCGTGAATTCGTCGCCAAACTGGTCCGAATCGAGAATATTGCAGCCCTGCTCGAACAGAAGCCCCGACACGGCGTGGACGATGCCCGGTTGGTCCGGGCACGACAGGGTAAGAATGAAACCGGAGTGACTCATGAAGCGTTTTATGTATTGTTGTCGGACGCAAACCGCTGCGGCGCATGTGGCAAACCCAGGCGCGCCAGGGCGTCGAGGGTAACGAGCGTAGCGTCGACCGTCATCGCGAAGTCCGCCATGATATCAAGCGCCGCGTCGGGGCTGGCGCGCAGGTGGCCTGCGACCTCGCCGTCCTGATTGGCGGGAACGAAGCTGTCCGGCAACGTCAGGTCCAAAGCAAAAAGCGTTTCGCACTGGATACCCTCGGGCACTTCGCGCAGCACATCCAGCGTGCCGCGGGGCATCAGGCGGGCTGCCAGATCGGCGCCGATGCCCGCTTCTTCCCAGCATTCCTTTTCCAGCGCGCCACGCGCATCGAAGCCGTGGCCGATGCCGCCGGCGACGAGGTTGTCCCACATGCCGGGGTCGATTGGCTTGGTCGGGGCGCGGCGGGCCAGCCAGAGCACCGGCTTGGCACCGTCACCGCCGTCGATCAGGCCGTTCATGTGCGCAGCGTAGGTTCGGATGCCGAAGAAGCGCGCGGCGGCGCGTTCGATCAGCGCCAGCGTAGGCGCGCCCCAGCCGGTGTTGACGGCGAAACGCTCGTCGCGCCAGCCTCGCACATGGCCGTCTTCTGCCAGGCGCGTGATGACTTCGGCCAGCGCGGCGGTGCGCTCGGCCTCGCTGGCGAGCCTCTCGCGCAAATCGACCCGCTGCGCCGATACGTCAAACCACTGCGGCCAGCGCTCAAGCAGCGAAGCACGGTCACGACTCAGCCAGCCAACGCGTTGTCCGGCAACAATCCAAGGAACGAGCGCATCAGCGTCAAACGCCTGCCGGGCGGCCAGGCCATCTCGTATGCGCTGTATACGCGGGTCGGTCATTTCAGCACCCCATCATGTCGGACGTGCGTTGTGCTTTCCGTGCAGCACGGGTCGCGCGATAATGCGCCGTTAATACAAGCCGTCATCAGACTGGAGAAACAAGGATGGATGAAATCGACGAGCTGTCGGATCTGCCGACCCCGCGCTTTATCTGGGGCTTCGCCATTGCCGTCACACCGTCCGGCGAAGTGTCGCACGATGAATTCGAATATCTGACGCACACCCGCACACCGCGCTTCACCTGCCGCGTGGTCGAACTCGAAGACGCACCGGCCGAGCCGGAAGACGAAGGTGACATCGACGGCCGCATCGTCCACTTCGACAACCCCAAGCGGATGTTCTACATCACGGACTTGGGCCTGGCGTTGATGAACTTCACGCTGTTCGACAAGTTGGATAACAAGTCCAAACTGAAGGACGCCTGCGACCAAGCCATCGCCGACTGGCTCACCCGCCGCGAATTCCTCGACTCCGAACCGGACGACGACGAGGATTGATCGCCTGATCGCCTAGCCCTGACCGGCGGCGCTGCCATCCTCGGCGAAGCGCAGGTCGGTCAGGCGCACATCGGCGTAGGAGCGCCCGGCATCCAGCAATGCCGAAACCTGTGCCTTCACCCGCTCTTTCTGAGCGCGCAGCGCACGCGGCGGCACAGTCGAATCCTGACCGGTGTGGTGCAGATAGAGCATCTTGTAGGTGAGTTGACTCACCATCCACTGCCGCAGCACGCGGCGCCGGCCAGCATGGTCCGCTTCCAACCCATCGATCTGACCAAGCAACGCGGAAAACGCCCGCGCCAGGCTTGCCGGCTCCGTTGCCCCGCCTGCAATGCAACGCTCGGCCAGGGCACGCGCTTCTGCGGGGGACATGGTGTCGCCCGTTTCAACGAAACGATCTGTCGTCGGGTCCGGACGCGGCGGTGCCGGCCGGCTTGCCAAGCGGGCAGACACCGCGGACAGCGCTTCCTGAGCACGGCGGATGGACGCATCCAGCGATTCCGCATTGCCCGGCACGATGCCAATGGTGGTCGGCATGTCGCCGGATTCTTCGTCGCGTTTTTGGACGTCCATCGCTCCCTCCGGTAATCGCCCTCGGCTATGGTGCCGGGCTGGCGAAGCGGAATTGTAGAACGCGACGCACATTTCGCGACAAATCAACGCAGATGTTCTTTATTGCCAAGGCAGCGCAAACGGTAACGTGGCGTCACAAAGCCACGGTGCACTGTTGGCGACGACCCACGCGGCGCGGCCTCGCCACGGGTAAAATACCGGATTGCGCTGCCAGCGCATGCAATCAATTGCTGACCGCCCCTGTGCGGCAAGGAAACCGCCTTGATCAAGTGGATTATCGTGGCCCTCTATCTGGGCTCCATTCTGTACGTACACTTTCGCGGCAAGGTGCGCCTGAAATTCTGGCGCCAGATGTTCGATCACTCGGCCGTGGTCGCGCCGGTCAACTGCTTCATGTACGCGTTCTCGGGCGTGCCGCAGACGCCGTATGTGCCTGTCGAGCGCTTTCCGGATCTGGAAAAGCTGCAGGCCGCGTGGCCGCAGATCCGCGACGAAGGCCTGGCGCTCGTCAACCTGCGCAAAATCAAGGCTGCCGAGAAGAACGACGACGCCGGCTTCAACTCGTTCTTCAAGAATGGCTGGAAGCGCTTCTACCTGAAGTGGTATGAGGCGCATCACCCCTCAGCTGAACAGCTCTGCCCGCAGACCGTCGCGCTGCTGCGCGATCTGCCCAGCGTGAAGGCAGCAATGTTTGCCGAGCTGCCGCCGGGCGGCAAGCTGAATCCGCATCGTGATCCGTTTGCCGGCTCGCTGCGCTATCACCTTGGCCTGGCCACGCCCAACGACGACCGCTGTTTCATCGAAGTCGACGGCGAGCGCCACAGCTGGCGCGATGGCCAGGGCGTCGTCTTTGACGAGACCTATCTGCACTGGGCAGAAAACGCCTCCGACAAGGATCGTCTGATTCTTTTCTGCGATATCGAACGCCCGATGAAATTCGGCTGGGCGCAGCGCATCAACAAATGGCTCGGCCGCAAGGTCATGACCGCCGCCAGCTCGCCCAACGATGAGGGCGACCAGACCGGCGGCATCAACAAGCTGTTCCGCTATGTGTGGGTGATGGGCCAGTACCGCCGCCGCTTCAAGGCGTGGAACCGCAAGGTCTACTACGTGGTGAAATTCGGCCTGATCATTGGCGTGGCAGCGTTGATCATCTGGATCTGATCGCCACCCCTCCCCCTCTCCTGCTCTACACAAAGAACCGGCCTGAAGCGCCGGTTTTTTGTTGCGCGTGAAAAAGCTACCTGCATTGCGGTCGGCTTGCGTTTTTACAAAGCAGTGAAGCAAAAGCGCCACATGGGGCACAAATCTCGCCTAATGTCAGGAATTGAGCGCTCCGGCGCTTATGCGATATGGCGGGCACGCCGCTTGCTCCACCTTGGTCGACACCCTTGCTCAGCGCATGGGACCGAGTCAGAGCCGGGATGCGCGTGTGCCTGTGTCCCTCGTCAACAACAAAGACAGTGAGATCAATCGCCATGAAAAAGAACCTCATCAGCCGCCAGACCATCGTCACCCGCGCCGCCGCGCTTGCTGCTGTCGCACTGCTCGGTACCCAGATCGCGGCCTGTACCACGACCAGCCCCAATGCACAGGGCTCCGACGTGATGTCGTCCACCAACAAGCACGCCACCACCAACTCGCAGGCTGATTCAGTGCTCTCGCGCCTGTACACCACGGCCAACGGCTCCCGTGAGCTGGTCGGACGCGCCAAAGGCGTGCTCGTGTTCCCGTCGGTGCTGAACGCCGGCTTTGTGGTGGGTGGCCAATACGGCGAAGGCGTGCTGCGCACCGGCGGCGGGCGTCCGCTGGGCTACTACAACATCGCCTCGGCGTCGGTGGGCTTCCAGGCTGGCGCGCAATCGCGTGCGCTCATCATCCTGTTCATGACGGATGAAGCGCTGCAGAAATTCCAGGCTAGCCAAGGCTGGACGGCCGGCGTGGATGCCACCGTGGCACTGGCAAAGATCGGCGCGAACGGCGCGGTCGATACCAACACCGCACAGCAACCGATCATCGGCTTCAACCTGACCAACGCGGGCCTGATGGCCGGCGCGTCGATCGAAGGTACGAAGATCACGAAGCAGAACAACTGATCAGCGCTTCGCCGCTCGCCAATGCCGCCGTCTCGTACGGCGGTTTTTTTTGCGCGGAACCCGCATGAAGCGTTGCGGCAATGTTGCAGCCCTAGGGAAATCCGGAGGGGGCGGCGCGGGGCTTCTCGGCTAGCATCGTCCGGCCGATGTTGCGGTGCACGCTGCCGTATCGGCATACGACAAAACAATCACCCAGAAAAAAAGGGGGAGACATGACAGGTCGCAACGCTGCGTTGCGCAGCGCCATTGCATGCGCGTGGCTGGCGGGGTTGATGCTGGCATCTGGCCAGACGATGGCCGAACCGGGCATCACCGACACCAAGATCGTCATCGGCCAAACGGCGGGCTTCACCGGCCCCGCCGGCGAGCAGGTCAAGGAGATGACGCAGGGCGCCAAGCTCTACCTCGATGCGGTGAACCGTGCGGGCGGTGTCAATGGACGCAAGATCGAGCTGATCTCGGAAGACGACGGCTTTGATGCCGCCGCCTCCAAGAAACACGCGCACGCGCTGCTGGTCGATAAACAGGTCTTCGCCCTCTTCCTGCCACGCGGCACGCCGAATACCGAAGCGATCATGACCGAGGCACGGCCTGTGGGCGCGCCAGTGGTGGCGCCGTCCACCGGCGCTTCAACGTTCTTCGATCAGCCTGACCCGCTGCTTTTTGTGGTGCGTGCGAAATACCAAGCGGAGATTGCTGAGCTGGTGCATTACTTCGACACGCTGGGCTTGCGCCGCCTCGCGCTCGTCAACGTGAACGACACCTTCGGCAAAGACACCGAAATCGGCTTCAACAACGCCACGAAAAAACTGCCCGCCGACGCGCACAGCATCTTCACCGTCGACCGCCTGAAACCGGACATCGCCAAGGCGACAGCAGACGTCGGCAAGTTCGCGCCGCAAGCGGTGATCCTGGCCTGCCCGGGCACGACGGCGCGCGCCATGATCGAGGCGCTCAACAAGCAAGGCACGGTGACGCAGATTGCAGCGCTGTCCAACAACGCCGGCTTGGCGTTTGCGAAATCGCTCGGGGCGCTGGGGCGCGGCGTTGTGATCTCACAGGTGATGCCGTCACCGGTGCGCTCGACCTCGTTGCTGGGCCGGGAGCTGGAGTCCAGCGCGAAGTCTGCCGGCGTGACGCCGTCGTACGCCATGATGGAAGGCTATGCTGCCGCGCGCGTGCTGGTCGAGGGGATCAAGCGTGCGGGCAAGTCGCCCACGCGGGCCAGTTTTGTCTCGGGGCTGGAATCGGCCGGCACGATCGACCTGGGCGGCTTGGAAGTCCACTACGGCCCAAACCTGCGTAAGGGATCGAACTATGTCGAGCTGACGGTGATCGGGCCGAACGGCACCTTCGTCAAATAGATGCGGATGCGCCGGGGTGCAGCCTGCCTCGGCAATTGTTGCACCGCAGGAAATAGCGGTTGCCAGCGAAAAACGCATGAGTACATAAGAAAATACTATTTGGAACTCGCATACTGCCTCTACCAGAATGCACGAACTACATGCATGACTGGGATCAATCAGGCGGATGGAACTCCGACAACTCGAAGCGTTTGCCGCGGTCATGTCGACCGGCAGCGTCACCGCGGCGGGCAAGCTGCTGGGACGCTCGCAGCCCGCCATCAGCCGGCTCATCCAGGATCTGGAAGCTGAAATCGGCTATGCCCTGTTCACTCGCGCGGGGCCGCGCGTCTCGCCGACAGAGCAAGGTTTCCTACTGTACGAAGACGTTGAGCACACGCTGATCAGCTTACGGCAGATCCGCACGCGTGCCGAAGAAATCGCGCGCGGCGAGGCACGCCCGCTACGCCTGGCAGCGACGTCCGCATTGGCGGCCGGCTTGCTGCCCGCAGCCTTGGCCGATGAGCCGGAACTCGCGCAGCACATCCAGATTCGCAGCGCCTCGCCCGAGCAGGTTGTGCACGCCGTGCTGACCGGCGCCGCCGACCTTGGCCTCAGCAGCCTGCCGCTGGAGCATCGTGGCGTCACCGTACATTGGATCGGGGAAGCGGCGTGCGTGGCTGCCGTGCAGACACACGACCCGCTGGCCGCCGGCAAGCGCGTGGCATTGGCCGATTGCGCGAGACAGCGGATTATCACGATGCACAACCCATATCGATTGCGCCGACGACTGGACCAAGCGCTGGCGAAGGCCGGCGTGGAACCCACTTCGCTCATCGAGACGAATGCCTCGCTGAATGCGCTGACCGCCGTGCGTGCGGGCCTGGGTGTCGCGTTGCTGGAGCCGGTGACGGCGTACGGCGTGCCAATCGACGGCGTAACCGTGCGCCCGATCGACGCCGACATCCCCTTCTTCTTTGGCGTGATTACGCCCGAGGCCAGGCGGCCGTCGGAGGCGGTCGTCTCACTGACCGACGCCCTCGCGCGCGCGGCACAGCGTCTGCTACCGGACTGCAAGCTGCACGATCCGGCACGCCATGCCAGCATGCTGCAGATGGTGTATGGCGAATCCATCAACGAAACCGAAGGCGCGTCCGCATGACCGCTGCACAACAAGACTACGCGCCGAAAGTCACTGGGCTCGCAGCGCTGGAAGCCCGTTTGCACCAGGATCTCTCCTGGCTTGAACTCCCCGCGAAGGACTGGACGCTGCCACACACGTTAGAGGGTCAACCTGTGCTGGATGTGGCCGTCATCGGTGGCGGCATGGCCGGCCTGGCGGCGGCGGCATCGCTCAAGCATCTCGGCATTGGCGTGGTGGTGTTCGACCGCTCGCCTGCCGGATTCGAAGGCCCGTGGGCGACGACGGCGCGCATGGAGACGCTGCGCTCGCCCAAGCAACTGACCGGCCCCGCGCTCGGCCTGCCGGCGTTGACGTTTCGCGCATGGTTTGAAGCGCAGTTCGGCACCGATGCGTGGGAGGCGCTCGACAAGATTCCGCGCCTGCAATGGATGGACTACCTGCGCTGGTACCGCCGCGTGCTTCAGCTTGACGTGCGTAACGATCACTACGTAAAGGCTATACACCCGCGCGTGGATGGCGCCGTCGAGCTGCTGATCGACGCGCCAGGCCAACCGACGCAGCGCGTGTTTGCGCGCCGCGTGGTGTTGGCCACCGGCCGGGACGGGCTCGGCGGTGCGTCCGTGCCGGACTTTGCGCACCGGCTGCCGCGCCGGTGGTGGGCGCATTCGTCTGACGAGATGGACTACGGCACGCTGGCCGGCAAGCGCGTCGGCGTGATCGGCGCAGGCGCATCCGCCATGGATTCGGCTGCGACGGCGCTGGAGGCCGGCGCTGCCAGTGTCGACATGCTGATCCGCCGCACCGACCTGCCGCGTGTGAACAAGGGCAAAGGTGCCGGCAGCCCGGGCCTGGTGCATGGCCACCTGCATCTGCCTGATGCGTGGAAATGGCGCATCCGCCATTACATCAATATCGAGCAGGTTCCGCCGCCACGTGGCAGCACGCTGCGCGTATCGCGGCACCCGAATGCGCGCTTCAATCTCGGCTGCGGCATCCTGGGCGTGGACGAACACGACGGCGTGCTGCATGTGGCCACCACCAAGGGCGTCTTCCAACTGGACTTCCTGATCTTCTCGACGGGCTTTCGCACCGATTGGGCCTCGCGCCCCGAGTTCAGCGCACTGGCACCGCACATCCGTCAATGGCGTGACCGCTATACGCCGCGCCCCGGTGAGGAAGACGCGGAACTCGCCGATTCGCCAGACCTCGGCCACGCGTTCGAGTTTCGCGAAAAGACGCCCGGCACGCTGCCCGGCCTGTCGCGCGTGCATTGCTTCTGCTATCCGGCGTCGGTCACGCACGGCAGCGTCTCGGGCGACATCCCGGCCATCAGCGAAGGCGCGAAACGCTTGGCGCAGGGCATTGCCGGCTTGCTGTATCAAGAAGATATCGACGCGCACTACGCCGCCATCCAGGCCTATGCCGAGCCGGAAATCTTTGGCGATGAATGGACGCCCGCCCCACCGCCCGGTGTGGAAGCGAATGCCACTTCCAGCCAGGAGGCTGTCCGATGACAGGTTGGCTAATCCGCCGCATCGGCCAGGCGTTGCTGGTCGTGCTGGTGATGACGGTGATCGTCTTCATCGGCCTGCATGCCATCGGCAACCCGGTCGACATCCTGATCGGTCAGGACGTGGACCAGATCGACCGCGCACGCATCATTGCCGAGCTGGGTCTGGACAAGCCGCTGTGGGAGCAGTACCTGGCCTTCCTGAACGGCGCGCTGCACGGCAATCTGGGCAAAAGCTTCGTCTACAACGAACCGGCCATCCAGCTGATCCTGCAGCGCCTGCCGGCCACGCTGGAGCTGGCGTTTTCGGCGCTGATCATCGCGGTGGTGATCGGGGTACCGCTGGGGCTGTTCGCTGGGCTGTATCCGCGCCATCCGGTGTCGCGCCTGCTCATGACGGGCAGCGTGGTGGGCTTTTCGCTGCCGACGTTCTGGGTGGGCCTGATGCTGATCATGGCGTTCAGCGTGAGCCTGGGCTGGCTGCCTGCGAGCGGGCGCGGCGAAACGGCACGCCTGTTTGGCATCGAATGGTCGTGGCTGACGCTGGATGGGCTGCGGCACCTCGTGCTGCCGGCGGTCAACCTGTCGCTGTTCAAGCTTTCGCTGGTGCTGCGGCTGACCTCTGCCGGCGTGCGTGAGGTGCTGCCGCTGGACTTCGTGAAGTTCGCGCGTGCCAAAGGCTTGTCGCCCTTGCGCGTGGTGCTGGCGCATGTGCTGCGCAATACGCTGATCCCGCTGGTGACGGTGCTGGGCCTGGAGCTGGGCTCGACCATCGCCTTTGCGGTGGTGACGGAGAGCATCTTCGCGTGGCCCGGCGCGGGCAAGCTGATCCTCGACAGCATCAACTCACTGGACCGGCCGGTCATCGTGTCCTACCTCATCGTCGTGGTGTGTCTGTTCGTGTCGCTCAACCTGATCGTCGACATCCTGTATCGGATGCTGGACCCCCGCGTGCGCGCGGCTGATAGCGCGGAGGCTGCATGATGAATACGACATCGCAATCCACGACGGCGACAACGGTGTCAGCCCCGCGCAGGCAATCGCCCTGGCGGCGCGTGGCATCGGATTTCCTCGCCTCAAAGGCGGCCATCTTCGGGCTGGTGGTTGTGGTGGTGCTGATTCTGGCCGCCCTGGCCGCACCCTGGATCACGCCGCAGAATCCGTACGACCTGATGCAGCTCGACGTGCTGGACTCGCGCCTGCCACCGGGGTCGCCGGCCGGCACAGGCACGTTCACGTACTGGCTCGGGACGGATGGCCAGGGGCGGGATCTCTACTCGGGCATCCTGTATGGCCTGCGCATCAGCCTGGGCGTGGGGATCGGTTCAGCAGCCGTGGCCGCCGTGATCGGCACGCTGCTCGGGTTGATTGCGGCGTATGCCGGGGGCCGCGTCGACAGCATCATCATGCGCACGGTCGATCTGCTGCTGTCGTTCCCGTCGGTGCTGGTGGCCATGATGATCCTCGCCTATCTCGGCAAGAGCATCACCAATGTCGTGCTGACGCTGGTGCTGCTGGAGTGGGCGTATTACGCGCGTACGGTGCGCGGGCAAGCCCTGGTCGAGCGTCGCCGCGAATACGTGGAAGCCGCGCGCTCGCTCGCCCTACCCGGCTGGCGCATCGCGCTCAGGCACATCCTGCCGAACTGCCTGCCGCCGCTGATCGTGGTGGGCACGCTGCAGGTGGCGCGCGCGATCACGCTGGAAGCAACGCTGTCGTTCCTGGGCCTGGGCGTGCCGATTACCGAGCCGTCTCTGGGCCTGCTGATTTCCAACGGATACCAATACATGCTGTCTGGCCAGTACTGGATCAGTTTCTATCCGGGCATCGCGCTGTTGCTGGCGCTGGTGGCCATCAACCTGGTGGGCGACCGCCTGCGTGAAGTGCTGAACCCGAGGGCGCAGCGATGACGGCGTCCACCAACGCGACCACCCTCGAAGTCCGCAATCTCCGCACGCATTTCTTCACGCGTGAAGGCGTGCTGCCGGCCGTGGACGATGTGTCCTTCTCGCTCGCGCGCGGACGCATCCTGGGGCTGGTGGGCGAGTCGGGCTCAGGCAAGTCCGTCACCGGCTTCTCGATCATGGGCCTGGTGGACCAGCCCGGCCGCGTGGTCGGCGGCGAGATCCTCTACCAGGGCCGCGACCTCACCAAGCTCGCCCCGCGCGAGCTGCGCAAGCTGCAGGGCAACCGCATCGCCATGGTCTTCCAAGACCCGATGATGACGCTCAACCCCGTGCTGCGCATCGATGCCCAGATGATCGAGGCCGTGCGCGCGCACAGCAGCATGAGCCACAAGCAAGCCCGTGAGCATGCGCGCGACACGCTCGGCCTGATGGGCATTCCGAGCCCTGAAGAACGGCTTCGTGCGTATCCGCATCAGCTTTCCGGCGGCATGCGCCAGCGCGTGGCGATTGCCATTGCGATGCTGCATCGGCCCGACCTGATCATTGCCGACGAGCCGACCACGGCGCTGGACGTGACCATCCAGGCGCAGATCCTGTCTGAAGTGCAGAAGCTCGCGCGCGTGCACGGCACAGCGCTGATCTGGATCACGCATGACCTGTCTGTCGTTGCCGGCCTGGCCGATGAGGTGGCCGTGATGTACGCCGGCCGCATTGTTGAACACGGACCCGTCGATGCCGTGCTCGATGCGCCGCTGCACCCCTACACCATGGGCCTGATCGACAGCCTGCCGAGCGAGAACCGCCGCGGCCAACGCCTGCGCCAGATCCCCGGAATGACACCGAACCTGCTATCGCTGCCGGCAGGCTGCGCGTTTGCGGCACGCTGCCCGCGTGCCACCGATGTCTGCGGCGTCCACCCGGAGATCACGCAACCGATCGTTGGCCGCCTCGTGCGCTGTTTCCACCCGGGCGCGCAGCTCGCGTCCTCGCGGGAGGTCGCATGAGCACGCCTCTCGTTGAACTCAAGCAGGTCAGCAAACGCTTTGGCGATCGCAAAATCGGCGCGGGTGATCGCGTCTTGCAACGCTTCGGCCTGGCACATCCACCGGCAATCGTTCGTGCAGTCGACGGTGTCGACCTCGCGATCCAGCCCGGTGAAGTCGTGGGGCTCGTCGGCGAATCGGGCTGCGGCAAATCCACGCTCGGCCGGATTGCTGCCGGCCTGATGCGGCCATCAGACGGTGAGGTACGCGTTGACGGCAAGGCTGTCGACACGCTCTCCGCAGACGAAGCTCGCGCCGCCCGCCTGAAGATCCAGATGATCTTCCAGGACCCATACGCCAGCCTCAACCCGCGCCTGCGCGTGGAAGAGATCGTTGGCGAAGCGGCGCGCGTGCACGGCCTGACCGATCGCGCCCACGTTGCCGATTATGTGGCAGCACAGATGCAGCGCGCGGGCCTGGACCCCGCCCTGCGCGACCGCTACCCGCACCAGTTCAGCGGCGGCCAGCGGCAGCGCATCGGCATTGCGCGTGCCCTGGCGGTGCAGCCGTCAATGCTGGTTTGCGACGAAGCGGTTGCAGCGCTGGACGTGTCGATCCAGGCGCAGATCCTGAACCTGTTCATGGACCTGCGCGAGCAGCTCAACCTGACCTACCTGTTCATCAGCCATGACCTGGGCGTGGTGGAGCACCTCTCGGACCGCGTGGTGATCATGTATCTCGGGCGCGTGGTGGAATCCGCAACGGCGGAGGAAGTCTTCCGCCGCCCGAACCATCCTTACACGCAGACATTGCTGGCGGAGATCCCGCGTCTGTCTGCCCGGCACAAGACGTTCACTGCCATTCAGGGCGAGATGCCGAGCCCGCTGCATCCGCCCACGGGCTGCCATTTCCACCCGCGCTGCCCGCACGCCATGCCCCGCTGCAAGACCGAAACACCGACGCTGCGCGGCATTGCGGTCAACCACATCAGCGCGTGCCACCTGAACGACGCGACCTGAACGACATTCAATAAGCCAACGATTCCAAAAACAGGAAAAGGGAACCCACGTGAAACGCCTCCTAGCCTCGTCGCTTGCTGTTGCGCTGTTTACCGCTGCCGGCGCTGTCGGCGCGCAAACGCTGAACATCGCCTTTGCCGATCCGCTGTCGTCGCTCGATCCGCAGTTGAACAACCACGCAGGCGACCGCTCCGTCGACGTGCATTTCTGGGATCTGCTGGTCGAGAACAAGTGGAACAAGCTGCAGCCCGGCCTGGCGCTGTCGTGGAAGACGCTGGACCCGAAGACGTGGGAATTCAAGCTGCGCCCGAACGTGAAATGGCACGACGGCCAGCCGTTCACGGCGGACGACGTCATCTTCTCGTATCAACGCGCGCGCAGCGTGCCGGGCAGCGTGGCAACGTTCGCGGGCTATCTGCGCACGGTGGAATCGGTCACCGCCAAAGACCCGCTCACTCTCATCATCAAGACGAACATCCCGAACCCGGACTTGCCGCTGAACCTGGCATCCGTGCACATCGTCAGCAAGCATGTGGGTGAGAAGTCGTCGACTGAGGACTACAACGCCGGCCGCGCTGTGGTGGGCACCGGCCCGTACAAGTTCGTCTCGTATGTGCCGGGCGATCGCGTGGTGATGGCGCGCAACGAAAACTATTGGGGCGGCAAGCAGCTCTGGGAGAAGGTCAACTACCGCTACATCAACAACGCTGCCGCACGCACGGCCAACCTGCTCTCGGGCGAAGTGGATGTCATCGACAAGGTGTCGGTGTCGGACCTCGCGCGCTTGCGCCAGTCGCCCAGCGTGAAGGTCTTCGCCTACCCCGGCCTGCGCGTGATGCTGCTGCAGCCGAGCTTCCGCAAAGGCGAGAACCAGTACATCACCGGCAACGACGGCAAACCGCTGCCGAACAACCCGCTGCTGGATGTGCGCGTGCGCCGCGCACTGTCGCTGGCGATCGACCGCAAGGCGATCGTCGACCGCATCCTGCAAGGCGCCGCTACCGTCGCCAACCAATGGATGCCTTCAGAGACGTACGGCTACAACCCCGATGTGAAGGACATCGCCTACGACCCTACGCAAGCCAAGAAGCTGCTGGCCGACGCGGGCTTTCCGCAGGGCTTCAACTTGGTGATGCACGTGCCGAATGATCGCTACCCGCAAGGCCCCGAGACGGCGCAAGCGGTGGCACAGTTCTGGACCCGCATCGGCGTGAAGGCACGCGTGGAAGTGGTGCCCTGGTCGGTCTACTCCGGCCGCGCCAACAAGAATGAATATGCGATGAGCATGCTGGCGTGGGGCAACGGCACGGGCGAGGCGAGCTACGCGTTGGTCAACGTGCTGGCCACGGTCGACACCAAGAAGGGCCT
This sequence comes from Ralstonia chuxiongensis, assembly GCF_024158925.1. Classification (NCBI taxonomy): domain Bacteria; kingdom Pseudomonadati; phylum Pseudomonadota; class Betaproteobacteria; order Burkholderiales; family Burkholderiaceae; genus Ralstonia; species Ralstonia chuxiongensis. Next base: position 452,806 of record NZ_JAMYWC010000005.1, read on the forward strand.
GGGCGCGTCCAACTGGGGCCACTACAGCAATGCGGCTGTCGACAACGCGCTGAACGCCTCCACTGAAGAATTCAACGTGGAAAAGCGTGCGGCCATCCTTCGCCACTCCGTCAAGCTGGTGTCGGATGACGTGGGCGTAATGCCGCTGTACCACTACCAGAACGTGTGGGCCGCCAAGAAGGGCCTAAAGGTAACGCCGATGACGAGCGATCGCACGGCTGCCCAAATGGTCACCAAGGACGGCAAGTAAGCGCCATGGGAACGTTCGCGCTCGGCGTCACGCCAGCAGATGACCTGATCGACGTATCGCGCGGCATCGTCGTGACGGGGCTTGCGCCCGGCGCGCAGGTCGGCATCGTGGCGCAAACGCGTCGCGGCAATGGCGTGCTGTGGCACAGCCGCGCCGCGTTTGTTGCCGATGCGCTAGGCACCGTCGACCTCACGCGCGATGCGCCCGTCTCGGGTGATTACACCGGCGTCAGCGCGATGGGCATCGTCTGGAGCCAGCGTCCGGAAGACGGCAAGGCACGCGAGGTGTTTCCGCAGCCAGCCACGGAGCCATTGACGACCACGCTCACGGCCACGGCCAACGGCGAATCGGTCCACGCGAGCTTCGTCCAACGGCTGGCCGCGCCGGGCGTGACGCGCCACGATGTGCGTGCACCGGAGAATGAGGACGGCCTGGTCGGCACGCTGTACCTGCCCGATCCATATGCGCACCCGGGCCCGCGCCCGGCCGTGCTGATCCTCAACGGCTCGGGCGGCGGCATCAACGAACCACGCGCGGCGCTGTATGCCTCGCACGGTTACGCGGCATTCGCGCTGGCGTACTTCAAGGCACCGGGGCTGTCGGACTACATCTCGAACACGCCGCTGGAATACTTCGAGCGCGCGCTCGCCTGGCTGCGCAAACGCGTGAAACCGCTGCATGACTTCGTTGCCGTGAGTGGCCAGTCGCGCGGGGGTGAACTGGCATTGCTGCTGGGCGCGACGTTTCCTGAAGCGGTGTCTGCGGTGATCGGCTATGTGCCGGGCGCCGTCGTGCACAGCGGGCAGAACGCCGCCGACCCCGCTGTCGGACGCGAGGGCCCGACGTGGCTGTATCGCGGTCAGCCGCTGCCGCATCTGTGGGAAGGCAACCGCACCGCAACCTGGGCACCGTTTGACGAAGGCCCCGCGCCCCATCGGCATGAACGCGCCATCCGCACTGCGCTGCAAGATGCCGATGCCGTGGCACGCGCGCGTATTCGTATCGAACGCGCACGCGGGCCGGTGCTGCTGCTCTCCGCCACGGATGACGGCTCCTGGCCCTCAAGCGATTACTCGCGCATGGTCACCGCCAAGCTGGCCGAGGTACGCCACCCCTACCCCGTCCAGCACTTCGACTACGAAGGCGCGGGCCACGCCATCGTCTTCCCGTACGTGCCAACCACGCAGCTCGTTTATGCGCACCCGGTGTCGGGCCGCATCAGCACCGGCGGCGGCGAGCCACGCGCCAACGCCCGCGCCGATGCCCAATCGTGGGCGGCGGTGCGGCGTTTCCTCGCCAGCGCGGTGGCTGCGCGCGGCGCCTCCGTACCCGATTCTCGGAGCCTTTCATCAATGGATTTCACGCCTGCACAAGACGTGGTCGACCAGATTGCTGACCTGGGCGACGGCAGCCCCACGCATGCGCTGCGCCATGCCCGCGAAAAAGTCGCATCGGCCACGCAAGGCAGCTACGAGGCGCTGTTCGATGCCGCCCTGCCCGGCCTCACGCTGGGCGAACGCCTGCTCGTGGCGCTGTACGCCTGCCGCCTGACGCCCGCGCCGGAACTGGCCGAGCACTACCGCGCGCGCCTCGCGAGCACGCCTGTCAACACAGATGCCCTGCAAGCGGTCGACCACGGCGATATCGACACCCTGACCGACGCGCGCCTGCGCGCCATCCTCACCTTTACGCGCACGCTCGTCGAGCGGCCCATCGAGGGTGACCGCGACGCGCTGTTGCGCTTGCCCGCGGCTGGCCTTGCCACGGCCGACGTCGTGACGCTCGCGCAGCTCATCGCCTTCCTGTCGTATCAGACGCGGCTTGTTGCTGGCCTGCGCGCGCTTCGCGAAGCTGCCGGCACCGGCACCGGCAGCGCCACCGCTTCCACGGAGACCGCAGCATGACCGAGATCATCCGCGCCCACGGCTTCACCAATGAATCGCTGGAGTGGCATGCGTGGCTCGACGTGGTCGACCTCGACCAGGCCACGCCCGAGCAGATCGCCGTGCTGGAAGAAAGCCACCCGAAGGCGAAAACGTCGGATTACTACCGCTTTCTCGTTCACCAGCCCGAGATCCTGCGTCAGCGCTCGGCGGCGTTCAACGCGATCATGTATGCGCCGGGCGGCCTGTCGCGTGCTGAACGCGAACTCGCGAGCGCCGTGGTGTCACGCGTGAACGGCTGCGTGTATTGCGCATCTGTTCACGCGCAACGCTTCGAGCAGCTTGCCAAGCGCAACGACGTCATCAAGCAGGTTTTTGAAGATCCGCACATCGCAGGCACGAATGCGCGAGAGCGTGCCATCGCGCTGTTCTCGATCGACCTGACGCTGCGCCCAGGCGATGTGCGTGGCGAAGACCTGCAGCCGCTCAAGGCCGCTGGCCTGACCGACGCGGAGATTCTCGACCTGATACACGCGGTAGCCATTTTTGCGTGGGCGAATCGCCTGATGCTGAATCTGGGCGAACCCGTGTTTCCGGATGCGGCCTGAGCCCGGCAGCATCGCTCCAAAGAAAAAGCCGCAGGCGCAAACCTGCGGCTTTTGTGTTGCTGACGGGCTAGCGCACGCGGTCCGTCGTCGGTGCGCGCATGCCTTCGGTATAGGAATCGAATTTTCCGGCCCTTGCGCCGTCCGCATAGACGTCGAATTTCGTGGCCAGTCCGCCATCGGTGTAAGGACTGCGCGCCTCCATGGAGGCGCTGCCATCCGTGTACACATCGCGCGTGGCGCTCGCATGCGTCACGGTTGCACCTAACGCCGCAACAATTGCCGTGACGACGACCCACAGTCTCTTGTCCATTTCACACCTCCATTCCTGCAGGATCGGTTTCCTGCAACCAACTGATCAAAATGAGCATGCTCACGACGCGGGTCTCACGTTCTGGTTGACGCGGAACAGGTTGCCCGGATCGTATGTGGCCTTGATCGCTGCCAACCTGGCGTAGTTGTCGCGGTAGGTGGCCTGCACCCGCTCCTGTCCCTCATCCATCATGAAATTCACATAGGCCCCGCCTGCCGAATAGGGATGCAGTGCGTCCCAGTACCCCTTGCACCAATTCGTGATGCGCTCGCGCTGGCCAGGGTCGGGGTCAACGCCCACGATGACGGCCGCCCATTTCGAATCGCGGTAGGCGAACGGCGTTTCCTTGCGCCCCATGCGATGCACGGCAGCGTCGATCGGATACAGGTGCATCGTGGAATGCATGGTCGGCAGTTTCGAACCATGTTCCACATGCAGTGCAATGGCCTCTTCCGGCAGGTCGTTGACGAAGTCGGCCCGCCAATACCACTGCAGGCCGAGCGGGTATAGCGCATCAAAGGCGGTTTGCAACATCGGATAGGGCATGGCCCCTACGCCGTACAGCGCGGGCTGTTGCGCTCGAACTGGCGCGAATGCCTCTTCCGCCGCTGCAGGGTCGCCCGTGTAGCACCACACAACGCCGCACATCTTCTGCAGATGCAGCGCGGGCGGGAACGGCGGTGCTGGCGGCACCGTAAGAAAAGCGAAGAAGCCGTTGAGTTCGGGCGGTGCCTTCGGCAGGAAGTCGCGATACCAGCGCAGAACGTCGGCGGCTTGATCAAGCGGCCAGAGCGTGGGACCCGCGACCACGTTGCTCACCGCATGCAGGCGGAATTCGAATGAGGTTACGACACCGAAGTTGCCGCCGCCGCCACGCACCGCCCAAAACAGATCGTCATTGGCATGCGCATTGGCAGTGACGAAGCTGCCGTCGGCCAGCACGATATCGACCGACAGCAGATTGTCGATCGTCAGGCCAAAGCGCCGTGCCAGATGACCGATCCCTCCCCCCAGGGTTAGCCCACCAACCCCGGTGGTGCTGATGATGCCTGCCGGTGTTGCGAGGCCGAATGCGTGCGTCGCATGATCGACGTCTCCCCATGTGCAGCCGCCTTCGGCGCGCACCGTGTGGGCGACAGGATCGACACGAATGCCGCGCAGACGGGCCAGATCGATCACCAAACCGTCGTCACACACACCCAGACCGCCGCCATTGTGAGCGCCACCGCGCACGGCCAGCAGCAAACCGTTGTTGCGCGCAAAGTTGACTGACGCAATCACGTCGGCTACGTCTGAACACTGCGCGATGAAGCGCGGCCGCTTGTCGATCATCGCGTTGTAGACACGGCGTGCCGCGTCGTAATGCGGATCGTCCGGTTCGACGAGCGGCCCCCGCAATTGCGCACGGAAGGCCTGCACCGTGGTGTCTTCGAGCATGTTGACCTCCTAGGCAAGCGTGGCCGGACCGATCTGGCTGTGTCCGCAGAGCGGAAAATCAGGCGCGGGGAATGGTGATGGAAGTCTAGAAGTGGGACTTCGTCCGTTCCATCCGCTGCCTTGATCATTTTTGTGTGCCGGTCGGCTTGCCCCGGGATAGTCAATACTGACTATTTGTTTTGCCCCATCTTCGGCCTTCAATAAAACGCAATGGCGGCATGGCCCGTCGATGCGTCAGGAGGGAAGACAAATGCCGCTGTTTCTCATCGAACGCCAGTTTGCGGAGCAATTGGAGATCGGGGCCGCAAGCGTTGCGAACATCCAGCACATCAATGCAGATGTTGGTGTGAACTGGGTCTTCTCTTTCCTCTCCGCCGACCGCAAGAAAACCTATTGTCTTTACGAAGCCCCAAGCGCGGATGCCATCCGACAGGCGGCACACCTGGCAAGCCTGCCTGCTGACGTCGTGATCGAGGTGACCCAAGTGCGTCCGGAGAGCTTCGTGTGACGCTCTGCAACCATGCATTGCGCTCGCTGCCACCGATTGTGCCGGCCCGACGCGAGGTTTTGCGACGGCTGCGGCATGCCGCTACCGGCTGAATCTGCAGCGCTAAGCGACAGCACCCGCAACACCGCCAGTGCACCGGCGATGGCGCACTTCGTTGGCCGCGAGCGTGAGCTCGAGGTACTGGGCCGCCTGCTGGCGCGAGCGCAGGGCGGCATGGGCGGCATCGCGGCGTTGGCGGGGGAACCCGGCATCGGCAAAACGCGCACCGCCGAAATTGTTGCCCAACAGGCCGAGCAACACGGCATGCAAGTGCTCTGGGGCCGCTGTAACGAGGAGCCGGGCGCACCGCCCTACTGGCCTTGGCAACAACTGGTGCGGAGCTGGATTGCCTCGCACGACGAAGACAGCGTCCACCAAGCCTTGGCCTGCGGGGTAGCGCCGCTCGCGGAAATCGTGCCCGACCTTGCCGATCGGCTGCCCGATCCGGTGCGTGATCGCGCAGTTGCCACGCCAGGTACCGAAGTCGCGCAGGCGCGCTTCCGGCTGTTCGACGCCGTAAACACCTTCTGGCAGCGCGCGGCACAACAACATCCGCTGCTGCTCATCCTCGACAACCTGCACTGGGCCGACGCGTCGTCCCTGCGCCTGCTCGAATTTCTTGCGCCCGACCTGTGCAGCAATCGCATTCTGCTCCTCGTGACGTACCGTGATGTCGAGCTATCGAGACAGCACCCGCTGTCGGCCACGCTGGGCGAACTGGCGCGCCAACCACGCTTCGAACGGTTGCGCCTGAGGGGGCTGACCCATGCGGAAACAGCGCACATGATGGAACTGGCTGGTGATACGACCGCCGCCCCCGCACTGGTCGATGCGGTCCATTCGCAAACGGAAGGCAACCCCTTGTTCGTGGGTGAAATGACCCGTCTGCTGGCGCAGGAAAATTCGTCCGCCAGCACGGGCTATGTACTGCGCATTCCGGAGGGCATCAAGGAAGTCATCGGGCGCCGCTTGAGTCGCCTGTCCGCGAACGCGAATAAGGTGCTTACAGCAGCGGCGGTCATCGGCCGCGCATTCGAATTCCGTCTGCTGACCGCGCTGGCCGGCGATGTCGACGAAGATATCTGCAGCGCAGCCATTGACGAAGCGCTGCAGGCTCGTGTGGTCGAAGCCTTGCGCGACCCCGGCCACTATCACTTTGCCCATGCATTGTTTCGTGAAACCCTCTACGACGAGATTCCCATCCCTCGGCGCAGCCGGCTCCATCTGAAGCTGGCGCGTGCCATCGAGATGATTCACGGCGACGACCCCGAGCCGCATCTGCCTGCGCTGGCCTATCACCACTGGGCCGCCCTGCCCGGAGGGGACGCCGCACTCGCGGTGGATTACGCGCAACGTGCGGCGCGGCGCGCCGACCGCCAGCTCGCGCACGAAGAATCGGCACGCTACTGCCAGATGGCACTGCAGGCCATGGACGCTGGCAGCGGCCTGGCGCGCGAAACGCGCTGCGGCCTGCTCAATGCGCTAGGCGCCGCGCACAGCCATGCCGGTGATTGGCTCCAGGCCATGCAGACGTTCAAGGAGGCGGCTCGCTTGAGCGCGGAGTACGGCAACGCAAGGGAACTCGCTCACGCCGCGCTTGGCTTCGAAACCGCGAGTTGGGCGCCAGGACTGCCCGGCGGCCCCGCAGCCGAACTCCTGCGCGAGGCCCTCGCAGCCCAGGGCAGCGATGAGCCAGTGATGAGCGCCCGCCTGCTGAGTGCCCTGGCGCGCGCCCTCATCTTCAGCGGAGAGGAGGCACAAGCAAGCCGGGTGCATGAGCAAGCCATCGCAGTCGCGCGCCGGGCCGCAGACCCCGCAACACTGGCCGACACCCTGGTTGCGACCGTGTCGCTGCGCTGGCAACAGGAGCACATTGCCGAGCGCATCGCCGCCTCGGATGAAGCCTACGAGCTGGCCCGGCAGGCCGGCGACCGCACGCTGATGTGTGCAACACGTGCGTGGCGCTTCTTCGATGACTTTGAACTCGGCGACATGGCAGCCTGGCGAGCCAATCTTGAAGAATACGAGCGCGGTGGAGAGACGCTGCGCCAGCCCTTCATCCATTACACCGCCAGCATGTCGCGCGCCATGCATGCGCTGTTCGAAGGGCGCTTTGCCGATGCAGAGCGCTTGATCCCCAACGCTTACGAGATCGCGCGGCGCATGCCCGGCATGGATGCTGCCGGCGTCTACGGTGTCCAGATGTTCATGCTGCGCCGCGAACAGGGCCGGCTGCACGAGGTGGCGCCTCTGGTCGAACATTTCGTTGAGCACACCAGCGCGATGGACATCTGGCAGCCGGGAATCGCCTTGATGCACGCAGAGCTTGGTCAGTTGGAGTCAGCACGCAAGACGTTTGACATGCTGGCCAACGCCGACTTCCTCTCGATCGCGCGCGATGGTGTCTGGGTAGCCAATCTCACGTATCTGGCCATCGTGTGTCATGCGCTTGGCGACGCCGCCAGGGCGGCGGCGCTGTACCAACTACTTGCCCCGTTCAGTCGGCGCAACCTGGTGTTCGGCACCGCGATCGCCTCGTTCGGCGCAGCCGACGCGATCCTGGGCGCATTGGCCACAACGATGGGCAACTGGCCGCAAGCGCAGCAGCACTTTGAGGCCGCCCTGGAGATGAACGAGCGCCAAGGTGCAAGGCCGGCGCTCGCACGCACGCGGCTGGACTTTGCGCAGATGCTCTTACGTCGTGGCGAGCCTGGCGATCTCGACCGCGCCGATGCCTTGTTGAGCGCCGCGGAAGACGAAGCGGCAATGCTCGGGATGGCCAGCTTGCTGGCACGCATCGAGACCGCCAGAGCGTTGGCCAAGGCTGCCCCGGTGGAGCACTACCCAGCGGGGTTGAGCCGACGCGAAGCCCAGGTGCTCCGCTTGGTCGCGCAGGGCAAGGGCAACCGCCAGATTGCCCGTGAGTTGTTCGTCAGCCCCAACACAGTGGCAAACCACGTGAGCAGCATCCTGAGCAAGACGCACAGCGCCAACCGGGCGGAGGCGGCTGCATTTGCCATCCGCCATGCGCTGCTGTGAGTTCAACGCCGCTGCAGCAGACCGTCAGACGGTGGGCAACTGCCTCACCGGCTTGCCCGTCAACTGCGCCACAGCATGGGCCACGGCCGGCGCGATTGGCGGAACACCCACCTCGCCCATGCCGCTGGGTTCTGCCGTGCTCGGCACGATGTGCGTTTCAATGACGGGCGCCTCAGCCATCTTGAGCGCCGGGTAGTCGGGGAAATTCGACTGCACGACCTGGCCATCCTTGATGTCGATCCGGCCATACAGCGCCGCCGTCAGACCAAAAATGACCGCGCTTTCCATCTGCTGCGCAACGATGCCCGGGTTGACCACCGTGCCGCAATCGACCGCGCAGACGACGCGGTGCACACGCGGCTTGCCGTCCTTCATCGACACCTCCACAACCTGTGCGACCACGGAGCCGAAGCTCGGGTGCAAGGCAATGCCGCGTGCACGCGGCGCACCGTCGGCCGCCAGGGCGAGCGGCTGCCCCCAGCCGGCGGCCTCTGCGGCCGTGTCCAGCACCTTCAGCTCACGCGGATGGGCCTTCAGCAAGTCACGCCGCATCGCCAACGGGTCAAGCTTGGCTGCCGCCGCCACATCGTTGAGAAAGCCTTCCAGGAAGAACCCGTTGTATGAGTGGCCAACGCTGCGCCAGAACCCCACGGGAACCGGCAGATCGACTGCCAGATGCGCAATGTGCTCGTGCTCAATTTCGTACGGCAGGTCGAACAGGCCTTCGGCGGTGTAGCGGTCGATACCCACCGACGGCGCGCCAAACAGGCGATCCAGCTCGCCTGCCAGAATCGATTGGCCAGCGCTGCGCGACGCGATCGCCATAACCTTGCCGTTCTCGACACGCGCCTTGAGCCGTGCGATGGCCTGCGGGCGATAAAAGTCGTGACGAACGTCTTCCTCACGCGACCAGATGACCTGCACGGGCTTGCCATCGGTCTTGGTGGCGATGGTGACGGCCTGGCCGATGAAATCCGATTCCAGCCGCCGCCCGAAACCGCCACCGATGAGCGGGATGTCGATATGCACCTTGTCGCCGCTCACACCTGCCGCGCGTGCCGCCACCAGTTGCGCCAGCGTGGCGACCTGCGTAGGCGCCCAGAGATGCACGCCGTCCTGCGTTACCTGTGCGGTGCAGTTGATCGGCTCCATCGTGGTGTGCGCAAGATACGGCGCGGTGTATTCCGCCTCGACAATGGTGGCGCCATCGGCCTTGTCGAAGGCTTTCAGGCCATCGCCCATCGATCGATACGTGAAGCCGCCCTTGTCGCTATCGAGCGCGCTGACGAGCTGCTGCCGAATGCCCGCGGAATCGAGCTTGGCATGCGGGCCGTTGTCCCACACGGGCTCGATCGTTGCCAGCGCCTGACGCGCCTGCCAGTAATGATCCGCCACCACCGCCACGCCCGGTGCGCCACCGGCAGTGCCTTCAAACGGCACCACGTAACGCACGCCCGGCATGCCGAGCGCCGCTTTCGATTGAAACGTCTTGAGCTTGCCGCCAAAAACGGGGCACATCACGACGGCGGCATACAGCATGCCGGGCAGGCGCGTGTCGATGGAAAAGCGCGCGCTGCCATCTGTCTTGGCCGCAAGGTCGTTGCGCGGCGCCGGTTTGCCGATCAACTGGTATTGCGAAGCCGGCTTGAGCGTGACGTCGGACGGCGCAGCAATACCGCGCGCCGACTTGGCCATGTCGCCAAACGTGGATTGCTTGCCGCCGGGGCCCATCAACTGGCCGTTGCGGATGCTGACTTCCGCAGCCGACACGTTCCATTCGCGCGCTGCGGCTTGCACCAGCGCCGCACGCGCCGTGGCGGCGGCCTCACGCACGGGCTGCCAGCCATCTGCGGTGCTGCTGCTGCCGCCGGTAATGATGAGGCCGATCTCGCGCGCACTCTTGGCCATGATCCAGTGCAGTGCGCGAGCCCAGGTCTTGTCGGCGCTATCGGGATGCAGCGGCAGGGAGCTGTCGCCCATGGCGACGACGTTGCCGTAGATGCGCTCCACGGGCGAGCTTTCGATGCTCACGCGTGAGAGCGGAATATCCAGCTCTTCCGCCGCCAGCATCGACAGCGCGGTGTGGATGCCCTGCCCCATCTCCACGCGCGGCATGGCGAGCACAACGTTGCCTTCGGGCGTGATCTTGATCCAGCCGTTCAGCGCAATCTCACCGTTGTGCTCGGGGAAGATGGACGGATCGCCCACGCGGCTGCGCGGTGGCATCACGCCCCAACCCACCACCAGTGCGCCGCCAATACCAAGCGCGCCGAGCAGGAAACGGCGGCGTCCGCTACGCGGTTTCGTTGCTTTCGCGTTCATGCGCGGGCCTCCCGCAACGCCTTGGCTGCGCGCTTGATGGCAGCGCGCATGCGCGGATACGTGCCGCAGCGGCAGATGTTGGTCATGGCCGCGTCGATGTCGGCATCGCTCGGATCGGGGTGTTGGGCAAGCAAGTCCGCCGCGGCCATCAGCATGCCGGATTGGCAGTAACCGCACTGGGGCACCTGCTCATCTATCCAGGCTTGTTGCAACGCGTGGCGTTTGCCCTCGCCGCCGGCAAGTCCCTCGATGGTGGTGATGTGCTTGCCGGCCACAGCCGCCACCGGCAGCACGCAGGACCGCACGGCCGCGCCGTCCACGTGCACCGTGCATGCGCCGCACGCCGCAACGCCGCAGCCGAACTTCGTGCCGGTCAGGTTCAGGTGGTCACGCAGCACCCACAACAGGGGCGTGGCCGGGTCGCAATCAACGCGGACCGGCTTGTGGTTGACGTCCAAATCCATGGGGCGGTGGTCTCCTTGGCTTTTGTGATTTTTTTGCTGGCCAAGCGTACGTTCAAACGGCTGCTGTCAGCAATAGTGGTCCACCTCGACATGGCAACCGCCCGGAATGCAAAAAGGCCCGAGCACTTGCGCGCTCGGGCCTTGGATTCCTGGCGGAGAGAGGGGGATTCGAACCCCCGATAGGTTATTAACCTATACACGCTTTCCAGGCGTGCGACTTAAACCGCTCATCCATCTCTCCGAAGCCCGCGATTGTAGCACACCGTACGGGCTCGCCAAGGTCCGCTCAAACAAAAGGCCCCGTCTCCCGACAAGGCCTTTTGTATCCCACCGCCGACACGTCTTGCGCGGCCGGCATCCCCTCGCGTAACTCAATGCAGCGTGACTTGCGTCTCGCTCGTCAGCAGGGTCTGCGTAATCTGATCGCGAATCGACTGCGCTTTGAGCAGCAGGCGCAGGGCAATATCGGCACCGCGGCTATTGGCCACGTGCTCGATAAACGCGGTGCGTGCGCGTTCATTCAATGTGGCGACGTGCGCGGCTTCTGACCACACCCGCCACGCGGCAGGCTGACCAACAAACTGCTCGCGGCGGCGGAGCAGGTCCGAGTCGATGGCAGCGGCAATTTCGACGTCTTGAATGGTGCGATTCATGATGGGCCCCTTGCTGTCTGTGCTGTTGTTGCGCTCTTCGTGTGGCGCCCTGTGCCGGGCGCGCAGCCTGAATATGCAACGTCCATGCCAACACCGATGAGCCGGTCAACGTGCGCTTTTTGCATGCACGCGTTGTCGTTTTGATCTGTTTGAAACACCCTGTTGACGGGGCTTCGCGGGCAGCATCCCTCCGTTGGTGGGGTGCGAATTCCTCATCTGAAAACGGCAGCACCAGGCCCCTCGTTACGCGGAACGTTACGTAACGCCGGTAGCGTTCCGAGACCCAACGCACGTGCCACACCGCCGTACGGCGCCATCTGCGGGTGTCGTGCCGTGGGCATGCTTGGTGCTTTATCCGTGCGCCCAAGCCCGCTGGCGCGCGGTCGGTCGTGTCACCCACCCCTCTTCTGCGCCGGCCGCTTCGCTTGCTCCGTTTCCGAACCGGAATCGATCGGCCGCGTGCCGCCACCCTCGGCGCGCCGCCCCCCCCCCAACACACAACAAAAGCATTCAAGAGGAGACACCCCATGCAAATGGGTAACCCACGCGTGCGGCGCAGCCGCATGCTGATGTCGGTGCTGCTGTGTGCGGCGCTTTCGCTGTCGGGCTGCGGCGGCGGTGACGGCTCGACCGTCGCCAACAGCATCCCCGCAGATTCAAACACCATGCAGCCAACACAGCCGGTGCAGCCGGCCGCAGTCAACTGGACCACGCTCGGTACGCGTGCCACACCGGCGCAACCGGGAACGTCCATCAAGAGCAACGCGGGCGCCAAGTGGGTCGACTACAACCCGCCGGTGCTCTACGCGGGCGTTGCGCGGCAAGCCATGCAATACATCACCATGCCCGACGGCACGAAGCTCGTGGCATATGTGACCTTGCCGGCCGACGCATCGGGCAACGCCGCTGCCGGCACGTTCCCCACGGTGCTGGTGCAGACGTCGTACAACGGCGGCAACGCGCAATACGAAGCCTCGATTGGCGCAGCGCTGGGCGCGGCCGATCCGTACATCGTCCAGCACGGCTACGCGACGGTGGTGGTGGACGTACGCGGCACCGGCCAGTCGCAAGGCACATGGGACGCCTTTGGCGCCGATGAGCAAAGCGACTACGGCCACGTGGTCGACTGGGTGACCCAGCAATCGTGGAGCAACGGCGCCATCGGCCTTTACGGCGTGTCGTACCTCGGGATCACGACCGTCATCACGGCGGCGCAGAACCATCCGGCGGTCAAGGCGGCCTTCCCCATCGTGCCGATTGGTGATGGCTACCGCGACATCGTCTTCACGGGTGGCCAGACGAACCTGACCTTCATCCCCGCGTGGTTCGGTCTGGTATCAGTGCTTAGCTTGACCGATCCGACGCTGGTGACAGACCCGACAATCGGTTTGCCGGCCGTGCTGCAGCACCTGGTGTCTGCGGTCACGACGTTCCAGTTGCCGACGATGCTGCAGGCGCTGCTCGGCACGACGGCCACGGCCTATGACGGCGCGTTCTGGGCGACGCGTTCGCCGCTGGAAAACGACGGGAAGATCAAAGTGCCGACCTTCGTGGTGGGCGGCCTGCACGATCTTTTCCAGCGCAGTGAACCACTCACGTACGAGAGCATCAAGACGCAGGCACCGGCCAAGCTGCTGATCGGCCCGTGGACGCATCTGCAGGCCGCTTTGGGCAGCGGGTTGCCGGTCGATGGCGTGCCGCCGCTGAACCACATTCAGCTGCAATGGTTCGACCAGTACGTCAAAGGCATGAACGTGGGCGCCGATGCGCTTCCCAACGTTACGCAATACGTGAGCGGCCTCGGCCACTACGCCACCGCTACAGACTGGCCGCATCCGCAGGTGCAGGCGCAGCAGCTCTTCCTGCGCAGCGACAAGAGCCTGTCGGCCGCCGCGCCTGCGGCAAACGAAGCGTCCAACACGGTCGCACAGCTGCCGCTGAACGGCGCATGTTCGATCAGCCTGTCGCAATGGACGGCTGGATTGACGGGTTTCCTCCCGCTGCCGTGCCAGACCGACGACACCATCGCCGAAGCCGCCGATGTGAAGTTCGAGACGCCACCCATGCCGGCGGATGTCTACCTCAACGGGCCGATTGAGGCCGATGTTTGGATCTCGACCACCGCTCTGGACGCCGGCGTCTCGGTACGCATTGACGACGTGGACGCGGCGGGGAACGTCACGCCACTCACCGATGGGCTTCAGACGGCCTCGCTGCGCGCGGTGGACGCGAGCCGTTCGCGCACGATGAATGGCCTGATGATCCAGCCATGGCATCCGTTCACCCCAAGCTCCGTGCAGGCACTCATGCCGGGCCAGGCCGTCATGGTGCCGGTGGAGGTGTTCCCGACGAGTGCGCTCATCGCCAAGGGGCACAAGCTGCGGGTGGCCGTGGGCGCAAGCAACCTGCCGCAAGGCGTACCGCCGCTGCCCACGCTGCTCAACTCGCTCGTCGGTGTGCTGACGATCTACAGCGATGCGGCCCATCCATCCAAGGTTGTGCTGCCCGTTGTGTCGGCCACGGCGCTGTAGCAAGGCCCGTCCGCGTTGATCTGACGGCCCGCTTCGCGGGCCGTTTTCTTTAGATACCAGGCACCACCAAAATATGTAATCCGCCAAATACGTCCGTGAAACTGCGCATCGCGAATACTGTAGTGAAATTATCGATATCTGAATATAAATAACGCAAATAGAGTAGGAAAACGTTGGCACCATCCAGCCTGCATAATCCGTCGCACGATTCGAAACGATGGCGCCCCAGTCCTTTCCAAATAAGGTTTCACCGGCAAAACAAAGGTTCTCAATTTGCATTAAGTGAAAACCTCAGAAAGAATGTTATTCAGGATTTTCTTTTCAATGCCGATAACCCCGTGGAGACCCAAAAATCCGACGCATACAAATCGGTCATACCGTGACATAACCTGCATCTTTCTCGAGTACGCAGTCCTTACACATAACAACGTGGTTGTCGACCGTCTTTTTTAAAGCCGCTCCGGTGCGCGACCACCTCTCAATCCATTCAGCAAACCGGAGGACGCAGTGAACTTTCTTCAGATGACCATCAAAGCCAAGCTCACAACGGGCTTTGGCGTGCTGGCAGCCATTGTCGTCGTGGTATCGGGCATGTCGCTGCGGGCGCTGTCCGAATCGACTGAAGGGTTCTCGAACTACGTGCACGGCATCAGCGCCCGCGCAGATGTGGCAAACGACGTGCGCACGGCGGTGGATCGGCGCGCCATCGCCGCACGCAACCTGGTTCTCGTGGTCACGCAAAAAGACCTGGATCTGGAGAAGGCCGACGTCTTTCAGGCGCACGACGATGTGAAGAACAAGCTCAAGCAGCTCAACGACATGATTGCGGGTGCCAAGGACACCAGCGACCGCGCCCGTAAGCTGGTTGAAGACATCAACCGCGTGGAAGCCAAGTACGGCCCCGTGGCGACCGACATCGTCGGGCTGGCACTGGCCGGCAAACACGACGAAGCCATCCAGAAGATGGACAACGAGTGCCGCCCGCTGCTGGCCGCCCTCATCAAGACCACGGACGCGTATGCCACGTACACGCACGAGCGCCAGGAGCAGCTCGTGCAGGCGTATGAGGCGCAGTACGTCATGCAGCGCAATCTGTTGGCCGGCCTGTCGATCGGCGCGGTGCTGCTGGCAATTGTTGCCGGCATCATCATCACGCGCTCGATCACACAGCCGATCCGCACCGCCGTGGATGTCGCCCGGACGGTGGCACGCGGTGACCTGAGCAGCCGCATCGAGGTGCAAGGCAAGGATGAGACAAGCTACCTGCTCTCTGCCCTGCGCGACATGAACGGCCGCCTGACCGAGATCGTCGACAAGGTACGCGACAGCAGCACCAGCGTGGCCGGCGCAGCCAAACAGATTGCGGCGGGCAATGCCGACCTGAGCCAGCGCACGGAAGCACAGGCATCGTCGCTGCAAGAAACGGCCGCCAGCATGGAAGAGCTGACGTCCACCGTGAAGCAGAATGCAGAAAACGCCCAGCACGCCACCGCGCTCGCCTCCACCGCGTCCGAAGTGGCGCTCAAGGGCAGCACGGTCGTCAGCCAGGTCGTATCGACCATGCAGGACATCAGCGACCGATCAAGCAAGATTGCCGACATCACCGGCATCATCGAAGGCATCGCGTTCCAGACCAATATCCTCGCTCTGAATGCCGCCGTGGAAGCCGCACGCGCAGGCGAGCAGGGACGCGGCTTTGCGGTGGTCGCCAGCGAAGTGCGCAGTCTGGCGCAACGTTCGTCAACGGCGGCCAAGGAGATCAAGGAACTGATCGCCTCGTCGGTGGAGCGTATTCACGACGGCTCCACGCTGGCGGGCGAAGCCGGCGAGACCATGACGGAGGTCACGCAAGCCGTGGCGCGGGTCACGCACATCATGGAAGAAATTGCCGCTGCATCGGTCGAGCAAAAGCGCGGCATCGAACAAGTCAACCAGGCGATCTCGCAGATGGATGAAGTCACGCAGCGCAATGCGGCGCTGGTAGAAGAAGCCGCAGCCGCATCGCAATCGCTGCAGGACCAGGGGCAAGAGCTGAACGCCGCGATGTCCTTCTTCCGCGTCGATCCGCACGCCGCACGCGCCTGACCGGAGCACTGTCACCGTCGTAGTTGTTATCTCCAAGCTGTCATTGCGCCCGCCGCCGAAAGGCTGTGGGCGTTTTCTCTTTTCTGTCCTGTGTCTTTCGTTAGGCCGTCGTTCGTGACTTCCGCTGCATTGGCGGACTCGCACGGGCGACGCAAAGTGGACTGGCCCCGTGCGAAACAAGCAACGGAGCGAGCCGGGGCCGTGCACGGCCCACCCTGCCGACGAAAGCCACCATGCGACACAACAGCCCACACCTGCAACGCGGCTCGCTTTCCATCATCCTGCCGAGCACGCCATCCAACGACGGGAGGCCTGCATGACCCCGCTCGGCTTCGCGCATTGGCTGCGCCCGCGTGCGGCACCGCAGCCACAACCAATCCCGCCCCTCGTTGAACAACTGCGCGAAGAATGCGAAGCGATGGCCCGCTACGCCCTGCACCACGGCTTGCCGGTCGCGCCGGAACTCATCGCCCAGCTCGGCCCGCTCATCGACCGCCAGATGCCACCGCAGGCCACGCCGCACCACGCGCTGGCAGCGATCCACCGCAAACTTGCGGCCGCCATTGCACCGGCCACGCCGCAGGCCGTCACGCTGCTCGACGCACAGCATCGCAGCGATCATCCATTCCCATGGCTCGGTCCTGTGCCGTTGATTCGGCTGTTGACCAGCGCCGCGATCGTCTTCTTGATCGCCGTGATTGCCACCGGCATGTCGCCCGACGTATCGAGCGCAAACATCGACCGAGGCTTCCTGGATTCGGACGGCGCGCCCCTGTTATGGAACACGCTGTTCCTGCTGTTCTGCGCGGGGCTGGGCGCGTCGTTTGCCACGCTGTTTCAGGCACATCGCTATGTGGCCGCAGCCACCTACGACCCGAAGTACGACGCCTCCTACTGCGCACGGTTGATCCTCGGCGTGATTGCCGGATTGATCCTGGTCGAGATGCTGCCAGCGCATCTGTTCGACGGAGGCAGCATGCACAACTTTGGGAAACCGACGCTGGCGATGCTGGGCGGTTTCTCCGCCACCGCTGTGCACCGGCTGCTGCAGCGGCTGGTGGATGCGCTCGAAACACTCGTACGCGGTGACCGCTCGGCCGATGCCGACGCTGCCATGCAGACCTACCGCGCGCGTGCCGCCAGCGAGCGCACGCAATGGCAAAGCGAATTCGCCGCCAACCTGATCGATCTGCAGCAGTCGTTCGACAGCAACGCCTCACCCGAGGCGATGCGCCAACGGCTGGCCGACTTCACGCGCGCCATGCTCGCTACCAGCGACCCGGTGGCTCCTGCGCCCCCGCCCGCCTCCAACCGGCCATCCAAGGAGTGACCTCATGCTGTTCCTCTACAACATCCCCGCATGGGCGATGGGCGCTGTCATCGTCTTCGCCACGCTGTTCGTGGCATTGGGCGGCTACGTGCTGTTTCGCCGCGTTTTTCCAGTCGCGCTGGACGCCGAACAGCGCAACATGACCATCGCCATGATGACGGCCGTCACAACCATCAACTCGTTGCTGGTCGCGTTCTCGGCCATCTCGGTATGGGGTGCGTATCAAGCCGCCGCCGATATCGTGGCCGCCGAAGCCGCATGCGCCACGGAACTCGCGCGCGATCTGTCGGCGTTCTCACACCCGAGCGCCACAAACGCGCGGCGCGAGCTGATCACCTATCTGGAGCACGTTGTCCGTGACGAATGGCCGAGCATGCAGCAGCAAGCGCGTCCTGATGCCGACACGGAGGCTGCGTTCAACAGCATGTTTGCCACGGCCAACCGCATCACGCCCCGCGACGACCGCGAGCGCGTGCTGCTGATCGAAGTGCTCGCCCGCGTCAACGAGATGGTGAAGTACCGGGAGAAACGCCTGCAGAACCTGGAAGCCGCCATGCCCGGCACGCTCTGGGGCGTGATGCTGATCGCCAGCGGCTTGTCGTTGTTGCTGCTCTATGCGCTGCCGGCCACGCGCTTTCACATGGCGCTGGTGGCGGTGTGGGCGACCACGCTGGGCCTGGCGTTCTTTTTTGTGCTGGCCGTGGACCGGCCCTTTGCAGGCGAAGTCAGCGTCAGTGCGGCACCGCTGGAGCGGGCCATCCAGACGCTATCGAACGACAAGCCGCAGGTGCATCCCGTGCCCGACTGAGCGCGCCGCCTCGCCGCGCTGCCCCACTCGCGTTGTGGGCTGGCGGGAGAGGTCAGCCCCAGGGCCGGAGCCCCCACGCTTCGGCCCTGCCCTTTGCCGGCTCGTCGGGAGCCGGTTTTTTTACTGCGGATCGCGAATGTAGCCAACGAGTTTGTCGACCACTGGCCGGTTCGGCCTGGTGAGCAGGCTCACGACAATCGCCGCGACAAAACCTGCTGGCACGCCAAACGCACCGGAGGCGATCGGGTCGACACCAAACCACGGCTGGCCAAGCACGCCCGTCATGCGTGTGAAGAACGGGTAGTTGGCGATGATGTAGTACACGCTCACGCCCAGCCCCGTCAGCATGCCCGCGACGGCACCGGCACGATTGGTGCGCTTCCAGAACACGCCCAGCACCAACACCGGAAAGAAGCACGACGCCGCCAATGAGAAGGCCGCGCCCACCAGGAAAAGAATGTTGCCCGGCTTCAGTGATGTCACATACGCGGCCAGCAGCGCCACGCCCAGCAACACCACTTTGGCGCTCGTCACGCGCCGCTGGTGGCTGGCCGTGTTGTCGATCATGTGGAAGTACACGTCGTGCGATAAGGCGTTGGCGATGGTCAGCAGCAGGCCATCAGCAGTCGACAGCGCCGCTGCCAACGCACCCGCCGCAATCAACCCGGATAAGACGTACGGCAGCCCGGCAATCTCGGGCGCGGCCAGCACGACCATGTCCGGCTGCATCATCACCTCCGCCCACTGCACGATGCCGTCGCCGTTGATGTCATGCAGAGCAAACACGGCCGGATCAACCTTGCGCCACGGCACGATCCACTGTGGCAGGTCGGCAAACGGCGCCCCGACCAGATGCTGCAGCAGGTCGAGCTTGACGAGCGCCGCCAGCGCCGGTGCCGAGACATACAGCAGCGCCACGAAAACCAGCGTCCAACTCACGGAATTGCGTGTCTCGCGCACCGACGGCGTGGTGTGAAAGCGCGTGAGGATGTGCGGCAGGCTGGCCGTGCCGACCATCAGGCAGAACACCAGCAGCACGAAGTTCAGCCGCTCGGTGCCGCGCTCGTTTTGCGACGCCGACGGAAATGGCTCGATGGATGGCGGCGCCATGCGGCTGCGCGCCAGCGCATCTTCGCGCTGCTGGTTCCACAGGATCGACGCGGCGGCCGCATCCGGCGGAAATTCTTCGCGCTGGCGCTCCAGAGACTTGATCTCGCGCAGCGGCGCATTGCGTTCGCGTGCAAGCTTGAGCTGCGTGTTCAGTGTTTCCCGCGCCTGCTCGAACGACTGCGGTAGCTGCGAGATGCGCTCCTGCAGCGCCTGCGCCTCGCTCAGGAACTGATCGCGCACATGCTGCTCTGCAGGGTCGTGCGCGATGCGCTGTTCCTCTTTCTCGATCTGCAGCAGGAGGCGGCCCGTCGAAAGCTGCGGTACCGGATCGTGATACCGATGCCAGCCGATGATCGACACCACGCCCAGAAACGACACGATCATGATGATGTACTGCGCCACCTGGGTCCACGTCACCGCACGCATGCCGCCCAGGAACGAACACACCAGAATGCCCGCCAGCCCGAAGAACACGCCCACCGAAAACTCGACGCCGATAAAACGCGTGACCACCAGCCCCACACCCTGAATCTGCGCAACGAGGTAGACGAACGAACACAGCGTCGCGCCCAGCACCGCGATACCGCGTACGACAGAACTGCCGCCGCGCTCGCCGTTGCCGTAGCGGTTGGCCAGGAAATCCGGCACCGTGTAACCACCGAACTTGCGCAGGTACGGCGCCAGCAGGAAAGCGACGAGGCAGTAGCCGCCCGTCCAGCCCATCACATAAGCGAGGCCCTCGTAGCCCGAGGCGAACACGATGCCCGCCAGGCCGATGAACGAGGCTGCGCTCATCCAGTCGGCCGCGGTGGCCATGCCGTTGAAGAACGCCGGCACGCGGCGCCCTGCCACGTAATACTCGGTCAGATCGGCCGTGCGGCAGATCAGCCCGATGCACGCATAGATGGCAATCGTGACGAACAGGAACACATAGCCGAGCCACACGCCCGGCCCGCGCACGCGCTCGATCGCGCCCATCATCACGATGAAGAGCAGCAGCCCTACGGTATAGAGCCCGTAATACAGAAACAGCCGCTTGCGAAAGCGGCTGTCTTGTTGGGAGTCGGCGGCCAAGGTTGGCGACCAGCGCTGGCGGTTAGCGCGTTTCCTTCAGTTGATCGAGGATGGCCGGGTTCTCAAGCGTGGACGTGTCCTGCGTGATGTCCTCGCCCTTGGCCAGCGAACGCAACAGGCGGCGCATGATCTTGCCCGAGCGCGTCTTGGGCAGGTTGTCGCCAAAGCGGATGTCCTTCGGCTTGGCGATCGGCCCGATCTCCTTGCCAACCCAGTTGCGCAGCTCGTTGGCGATCTGCTTGGCTTCCTCGCCATCGGGGCGCGAGCGCTTGAGCACCACGAACGCGCAGATCGCTTCGCCCGTCATGTCGTCGGGGCGGCCCACCACTGCGGCTTCGGCCACGATGGGGTTCGCCACCAGCGCCGACTCGATCTCCATCGTGCCCATGCGGTGGCCCGAGACGTTCAGCACGTCATCGATGCGGCCCATGATGGTGAAGTAGCCGGTGTCCTTGTCGCGGATGGAGCCATCGCCCGCCAGATACAGCTTGCCTCCCAGCTCTTCCGGGAAGTAGCTCTTCTTGAAGCGCTCCGGGTCGCCCCAGATGTTGCGGATCATCGACGGCCACGGACGCTTGACGACCAGGATGCCGCCCTGCCCGTTCGGCACGTCGTGCCCGGTTTCATCGACGATGGCAGCCATGATGCCCGGCAGCGGCAGCGTGCACGAGCCCGGCACCAGGGGCGTGGCCCCCGGCAGCGGCGTCATCATGTGGCCGCCGGTCTCGGTCTGCCAGAACGTATCGACGATCGGGCAACGTCCGCCACCAATGTTCGTGTGGTACCACATCCAGGCTTCCGGGTTGATCGGCTCGCCCACGGTGCCGAGCAGGCGCAGGCTGGAGAGATCGTACTGCTTGGGGTGGACCTTCTCGTCAGCTTCGGCGGCCTTGATCAGCGAGCGGATTGCCGTCGGTGCGGTGTAGAACGTGTTGACCTTGTGACGCTGGATCATGTCCCAGAAGCGGCCGGCGTTCGGATACGTGGGCACACCTTCAAACACGACCTGCGTGGCGCCGGCTGCGAGCGGGCCGTACGCGATGTAGCTGTGGCCCGTCACCCAGCCGATGTCGGCCGTGCACCAGAAAATGTCGTCGGGTTTCAGGTCGAACGTCCACTGCATGGTGAGCAACGTCCACAGCAGGTAGCCGCCCGTGCTGTGCTGCACGCCCTTCGGCTTGCCGGTCGAACCCGAGGTGTAGAGGATGAACAGCGGATGTTCCGCGCCCACCGGCGTCACTTCGCAGGTGTCGGGCTGGCCGCCTTCGACCTCGTCCATCGCGCGGTCACGACCTTCCACCCAGTTCACGTTGCCGTTGGTGCGGCGGTAGACGATGACGTGCTTGACCGCGTCGGTGCCTTCCATGGCGAGCGCTTCATCAGCGATGGCCTTGAGCGGCAGCGCCTTCCCGCCGCGCATCTGCTCGTCGGCCGTGATGAGCGCCACGGCGCCCACGTCGACGATGCGTTCCTGCAGCGACTTGGCCGAGAACCCGCCAAACACCACCGAGTGCGTTGCGCCGATGCGCGCGCATGCCTGCATGGCCACGATGCCTTCGATCGACATCGGCATGTAAATCACGACGCGATCGCCCTTCTTGATGCCCAGGGCCTTCAGGCCATTGGCGAAGCGGCAGACGCGTGCGTGAAGTTCGCGGTAAGTGACGCGCGATACCTTGCCATCGTCGGTCTCGAAAATGATGGCGACCTTGTCGGCGTTGCCGTTCTCAAGGTTGCGCTCGAGGCAGTTGTACGAGGCGTTGAGCTCGCCGTCTTCAAACCACTTGTAGAACGGTGCGTTGGACTCATCCAGCACCTTGCTGAAGGGCTTGTGCCACAGCAGATGCTCGTGTGCGAGGCGCGCCCAGAAGCCTTCGTAATCGTGCTCGGCTTCGGCACACAGCGCACGGTACGCATCCATGCCGGCGATGTTTGCCTGTTTAACAAAGGATTCGGGCGGGTCGAACACGCGCGTTTCCTGCAGGACAGATTCAATGCCAGCCATGGTGTCTCCTGATAGCGATGTCTGTTGTCGTTTTGCGGCGAATCTAAGGGGCTGACCTGACTCCAGCCTTACGCATTTCTGCACCGCAAGCCGACGTGAAGGGCACTACTATAATGCGTCACTTCACGTTACGGCACGCATCGCAACGCAACATAGCCGGCTACAGAGCCGCGCCCCGTGCCGGTTTCCACGGATTCCTCATCGTGCCCATCCACGCCCTTTTCCTGATTGCTGCCATGGCATTGGTCGGCAGCAACGTCGGTTTCGGCAAATCGATCGTCGCCGTCATGCCGGTGATGCTGTTTGCATTGCTGCGCTTTCTGATTGCCATCGTCTGCATGGCGCCGTGGTACAAGCCATCGCGCATGCGCCGCGTGACACGTAGCGAGTGGACCAACCTGTTCCTCCAGGCATTTTTCGGTACGTTCGGCTTCACGCTGCTGATGCTCAACGGCGTGCGGCTGACCTCTGCGCTGGCTGCGGGCATTATCACGAGCACGATTCCGGCCACGGTGGCGCTGCTGTCTTGGCTCGTGCTGCGCGAGAAGCCTTCAGGCCGCACGCTGGTGTCGGTGGCGCTCGCGGTGGCGGGCGTCGCCATTCTCAACGCCTATCGCGGGGGTGAATCTTCAGGCGCTGCGCCCGCCGATGCCTCGCAAGCGCTGCTCGGCAACGCACTGGTGATGGGCGCGGTGTTTTGCGAATCGATCTACGTGATCCTGTCGCGGCGGCTGACACAAACGTTGCCCGCCATCGAGATCTGCGCGTACACGCACCTGATCGGCGGCCTGCTGATGCTGCCCCTGGGGCTGATCCCGCTGCTCACCTTCAATGTGTCGAGCGTGCCGCTGCCCATCTGGGGCCTGGTGCTCTGGTATGCGCTCTCGGCCAGCATCTTCTCGTTCTGGCTGTGGATGAAGGGCATCCGGCATGTGCCAGCCCACCTTGCAGGCGTGTTCACCTCGGTGCTGCCGATTGCGGCAGCCACCTACGGCATCGTCGCCCTGGGCGAGACGCCGGGCTGGCCGCATGGCATCGCGCTGGCGTGCGTGGTGGCGGGCATTCTTGTGGCGAGCTGGCCTGCACGCCCTCGCCCGGCGATACAGCGGGGGCGGCAGCGCGGCCGCGTGGCCGATCCGCTGGACCCGCTCGACCCGTCACTCGATCAGGAATAAAGCGCATCGCAAGCGTTTTCCTGTAAGCGATGTTGTAATCACGGAACGTTACAATCACACGGCCTTTCGACCCTCCGCTCCGTTCCGCCAAATGAAGTCGCCCATCGCCCCGCTGCGCCCGATTCCGCGCCTGATCTTCTTTTCCCGCTGGCTTCAACTGCCGCTGTATCTGGGGCTGATCATCGCCCAGGCAGCGTATGTGTATCTGTTCATTGTCGAGGTCTGGCACCTGGTGTCACACCTGGGCGACTTGGACGAAACGAAGATCATGCTGGCCGTGCTGGGCCTGATCGACGTGGTGATGATCTCCAACCTGCTGATCATGGTGATCATCGGCGGGTACGACATCTTCGTGTCCAAGCTCGGCATCGAGGGCCATGAAGATGAGCCCGAATGGCTGGATCACGTCAACGCGGGCGTGCTGAAGGTCAAACTGTCGATGGCGCTGATCAGCATCTCGTCGATCCACCTGCTCAAAACGTTCATCGATGCGGCCCAGAAAGACACGCACACGATCCTGTGGCAGGTGGTCATTCACGTGGCGTTCCTGGTCTCTGCGCTGGTGATGGCGTGGGTGGACCGCATCGTTTCGCATGCGCATCCGCACGGCGAGGCTGTCGACGCACATTGACGCTGCGCCCTTGCTGGCGCGGCGATTCCGACGAACGCGCTCGGACAATCCGCGCCCGACATTGGGTGTATGATCTCAGGCTGTTCTGAGCCTGCGGCGCCCGCCGTCCAGGCCACAGGCAGGCAGCAAAAGTCACTGACCACTGCCCTGCCGCACCGGCTTTTCATTCCTATACGTTGGTCCCCCACCATGACCGTCATTCGTCAAGAAGACCTCATCCAGAGCGTCGCCGACGCCCTGCAGTACATCAGCTACTACCACCCGATGGACTACATCACTGCTCTGGGCCGCGCCTATGAGCAGGAGCAGAGCCCGGCCGCCAAGGATGCCATCGCGCAAATCCTGACCAACAGCCGCATGTGCGCTGAAGGCAAGCGTCCGATCTGCCAGGACACCGGCATCGTCACCGTCTTCCTGAAGGTCGGCATGAACGTGCGCTGGGACGGCGCCACGATGAGCCTCGACGACATGGTCAACGAAGGCGTGCGCCGCGCGTACAACGACGTCGACAACAAGCTGCGCGCAAGCGTGCTGGCCGACCCGGCCGGCAAGCGCACCAACACGAAGGACAACACCCCGGCCGTGATCAACATGTCGATCGTGCCGGGCGACACGGTGGATGTGATTGTCGCGGCCAAGGGCGGCGGCTCGGAAGCCAAGTCGAAGTTCGTGATGCTGAATCCGTCGGATTCCATCGTCGACTGGGTGCTCAAGACCGTGCCGACCATGGGCGCGGGCTGGTGCCCGCCGGGCATGCTGGGCATCGGCATCGGCGGCACGGCTGAAAAGGCCATGCTGCTGGCCAAGGAAGCACTGATGGAGCCGATCGACATTCAAGACCTGATCGCCCGCGGCCCGAGCAATCGCGCTGAAGAACTGCGCATCGAGCTGTATGAAAAGGTCAACGCGCTGGGCATTGGCGCGCAAGGCCTGGGTGGCCTCGCCACTGTGCTCGACGTGAAAATCCTGGACTACCCGACCCACGCGGCCAACCTGCCGGTCGCCATGATCCCGAATTGCGCCGCCACGCGTCACGCGCACTTCACGCTGGACGGCAGCGGCGTTGCCAAGCTGGAAGCGCCGGACCTGTCGCAATGGCCGAAGGTCGAGTGGGCACCGAACACGGAAACGTCCAAGCGCGTCGACCTGAACGCGCTCACGCCGGAAGAAGTTGCCTCGTGGAAGCCGGGCCAGACGCTGCTGCTCAACGGCAAGATGCTGACCGGCCGCGATGCTGCGCACAAGCGCATCGCCGACATGCTGGCCAAGGGCGAGAAGCTGCCCATCGACTTCACCAACCGCGTGATCTACTACGTCGGCCCGGTCGACCCGGTGCGTGATGAAGTCGTTGGCCCGGCAGGCCCGACCACGGCCACGCGCATGGACAAGTTCACCGAGACGATGCTCGCGCAGACGGGCCTGATCGCCATGGTGGGCAAGGCCGAGCGCGGCCCCGTCGCCATCGAGTCCATCAAGAAGCACAAGTCGGCTTACCTGATGGCCGTGGGCGGCGCGGCGTACCTGGTGTCGAAGGCCATCCGCGGCTCGAAGGTGCTGGCGTTTGAAGACCTGGGTATGGAAGCCATCTACGAATTCGACGTGAAGGACATGCCCGTCACCGTCGCCGTGGACAGCTCGGGCACGTCGGTCCACAAGACCGGCCCGGCGGAATGGCAAGCGAAGATCGGCAAGATTCCCGTCGCAGCAGGCTGATCCATTCACGCGATATGACGACACGCGCGCAGGCACCGGTCGGCGTCTTTGACTCCGGCCTCGGAGGGCTCTCCGTCCTGCGCGCGATTCGCGCCGATCTGCCGGCCGAATCGCTTCTCTACCTGGCGGATTCCCGCCATGCCCCGTACGGGGAAAAATCTCCCGAATACATTGCCGAGCGCACGCTGCAAGTGTGCGAATGGCTGGTCGACCAAGGCTGCAAGGCACTGGTGATCGCGTGCAATACCGCCACGGCGCAAGCTGTGCACGTGCTGCGCGAAAAGCTCGCGGTGCCGGTGATTGGCGTCGAGCCGGGCTTGAAGCCAGCGGTTGCCACGTCGAAGAGCCGTGTGGTTGGCGTGCTCGCCACCGAAAGCACGCTGCGCAGCGAGAAATTTGCACGCCTGCTGGCAGCTGCCTCCGGCGATTGCAAGGTGCTGAGCCAACCGGGCTATGGCCTCGTCCCCCTGATCGAGCGCGGCGATACCCACTCGCCTGCGGTGCTTGAGTTGCTGCAGGCCTATCTACAGCCGATGCTCGACGCGAATGCCGACACGCTGGTGCTCGGCTGCACGCACTACCCATTTCTGGAAGATGCCATCCGCGAGATTGCGGGCGACCGGCTGACATTGATCGACACCGGTCACGCCGTCGCGCGCCATTTAGGCCGCACGCTGGCGGCAGCGGGATTGCAGGCATCGGGCCAAGCCGCATCGCCACGCTTCATGAGCACCGGCGACGTGCTTCCGCTGCAAGCCATGGTGGCCGCATTGCTGGGAGAATCGCCGATGGCACAGCGCGTCGACATTGGCGATGCGCCCCTGAGCCCGGCCGTGACCTCGCTCGCTTCTCAGCCCGAATAACACCGTCCAAATATGACAACGCCGCCCTGAAAGGCGGCGCGCTGTCATCTTGGCTTAAGGTCAGCCGACGTTTGGCTGCGGCTGCATTGCAGGTTCGGCGGCTTCCGCCACCGCATCCTCTTCTGCCGGCTCATACTTCGCCACCACGGCGGTGGCCAGGCTATTGCCGATCACGTTGGTGGCCGTGCGGCCCATGTCGAAGAACTGGTCGATGCCGATGATCAGCAGCAGACCCGCTTCCGGCAGGTGGAACATCGGCAGCGTGGCCGCCACCACCACCAGCGAGGCACGCGCCACACCGGCCATGCCCTTGCTCGTGAGCATCAGGACCAGCAGCAGCGTCAGCTGCTGGGTGAAGCTCATCTCGATGTTGTAGGCCTGCGCGATGAACAGCACCGCGAACGCCTGATACATCATCGAGCCATCCAGGTTGAACGAGTAACCCAGCGGCAGCACGAAGCTGGAGATGCGCTTGGGCACGCCAAAGCGGTCCAGCGCCTCGATCGTCTTCGGATAAGCGGATTCGCTGCTTGCGGTGGCAAACGCCAGCAGCGTCGGCTCGCGAATCAGCCCCAGCAGGCGGCCCAGCGAGCGGCCCAGCAGCACGTAGCCAACGAAGAACAGGATCGCCCACAGCAGCGCCAGGCCAAGGTAGAACTCGCCGATCAGCTTGCCGTAGGTCCACAGCACGCCCACGCCTTCCACCGTGATGGCAGCGGCCATGGCGGCAAACACGCCCAGCGGCGCAAAGCGCATCACGTAATCGGTAATGCGGAACATCAGCTTGGTCAGCTCTTCCAGACCACGGCCGATCACGCTGTCCATCGGGTTCTTCATCGTCGACAGCGCAGCGCCGAAGAACAGCGAGAACACCAGGATCTGCAGGATCTCGTTGGTGGCCATGGCCTCCACGATGCTGCGCGGGAACACGTGCGTAATGAAGGCCTTGAGTGTGAAATCACCCGTCTTCAGGCCCGACGTGGCCGACACATCCGGCAGCGCGAGGTTCATGTGCACACCCGGCTGGAAGAAGTTGACCAGCAGCATGCCCAGCGCCAGCGACGTGGCCGACGCACACACAAACCAGATCATCGCGCGCAGTCCCACGCGGCCGACCGAGCGGCCTCCGCTCATGCTTGCCAGGCCCGTCACCAGCGTCGAGAACACCAGCGGCGCGATGATCATCTTGATCATGCGCAGGAAGATGTCGGTGATGATGCTGAAGTACGAAGCGATGTCCTTGGCCGCCGCGGCGTCCTTGGCATATTCGTGGCAGCCCCAGCCGACGGCAATGCCCAGCAGCATTGCCAGCCCGATGTGGGAGGTCAGACGTTTGGTGTTCAAGACTTTCTCCAAGGAATACCGTGGCCGGAGGGACGGCGCGCGATAGACGCGGATCTCATGGGGCCAAGGGCTGGCCCAACTTCGTCACGCTTTGTAAAAAGCGACGATATTAGAGAAGCGCATGGCGATCGTTATGTCGATGTTGCATAGCACCATGCAATTTCTGCATACATTGATATGGCGCCGTTGACACCTTGCTGCAATGCCGCACGGACAGTGGAACGAGCCGGTGAGAAGCGGATTATTGAGCCGCACGCAATGCCGTCACGGCGTACCATCAAGCGCCGTTTCGAGCACATCAAATGCGATGCCTGCGCCACGTAAGCCGCTGATACCATCATGGGCTTACGTCACCCAGGAGTCCCCGATGAAAATGGTGCCCTTCGCCTTTGGCACGACCGACTGGTCCACCGTTGAACCTACCGAACACACTGGCGAGACCGGCATGGCGATCTGGCGCACCCGTTACTTTGGCGACGAGCCGAACCGCATCCGTGTGCGCATGGTCGAGTACACCCCCGGCTACCTGGCTGACCATTGGTGCAAGAAGGGCCACATCCTGTTCTGCCTAGATGGCGAGCTGGAAACCACACTGGAAGATGGCCGCAAGTTCATCCTCACGCCCGGCATGAGCTATCAGGTGGGCGACGATGCGGAAGCCCATCAGTCGTACACCAGGAACGGCGCCCGGCTGTTCATCGTCGACTGACAGCGCGACGCACTTTCCGCGTCGCACGCGGCCCCGGTTGACCGGGGTCAAGCGATTTAAAAATCAAGGTTTTTAGGACTCACCAACCACAATATGTAGTGCTAGTCTGACTCCATACCACTAGATGGAGTACCTCATGACGGGCACACAGGTCACCAGGCAAGTCACCAAGCGCGACGGTTCATTGGCTCCGTTTGATGCGCAAAAGATCCGCCAGGCCATCGCGGCGGCCGGGCAGGCCACGGGTGAATTCGACGCCGTCGAAGCGCTGCGCCTGACCATGGGCGTGCTCGAACATCTCGCCCCGCTCCCCTGCCCCGGTATCGAAGTCATCCAGAACTGCGTGGAAGAAGTGCTGGTCGACGCCGGCTATTGGCGCACCGCGCGTGCCTACATCGTCTATCGAGAGCAGCACGCCCGGCTGCGTTCGCTCAAGCACACGCTGGTCGAAGTCGAGAGCACGATGGACGAATACCTCGAGCAGCGCGACTGGCGTGTGAATGCCAACGCCAATCAGGGGTACAGCCTCGGGGGCCTGATTTTGAACGTGGCGGGCAAGGTCACCGCCAACTACTGGCTCTCGCATGTCTACAGCCCCGAGGCGGGCACCGCGCACCGCGAGGGCGACATCCACATCCACGATCTCGACATGCTGTCGGGCTACTGCGCGGGCTGGTCGTTGCGGCAGTTGCTGACGGAGGGATTCAACGGCGTGCCGGGCAAGGTGGAAGCGACGCCACCGCGGCATATGTCTGCAGCCATCGGGCAGATCGTCAACTTTCTCGGCACGCTGCAGAACGAGTGGGCCGGCGCGCAGGCGTTCAGTTCATTCGATACGTACATGGCGCCGTTCATCCGCCGCGATGCAATGTCGTATGCGGCGGTCAAGCAGTCCATGCAGGAGCTGATCTACAACCTGAACGTGCCCAGCCGCTGGGGTACACAGACGCCGTTCACCAACCTCACGTTCGACTGGACTTGCCCTGCCGACCTGCGCGAGCAGATTCCGTACATCGGCGGCGAAGAGATGCCCTTCACCTACGGCGATCTTCAGCCCGAGATGGACATGATCAACCGCGCGTACATCGAGGTCATGATGGCCGGCGATGCAAAGGACCGCGCGTTCACGTTTCCGATTCCCACCTACAACATCACGCCGGATTTCGATTGGGAGCACCCCAACACCACGTTGCTGTTCGAGATGACGGCCCGCTACGGGCTGCCCTACTTCCAGAACTTCCTCAATTCCGATCTGGAGCCGCACATGGTGCGCTCGATGTGCTGCCGCCTGCAGCTCGACCTGCGCGAACTGCTCAAGCGCGGCAACGGGTTGTTTGGCTCTGCTGAGCAGACTGGTTCCATTGGCGTGGTGACGGTGAACTGCGCGCGGTTGGGCTATCTCTACGCGGGCGATGAGGCGGCGCTGCTGGCGCGGCTCGATACGCTGCTCGCACTCGGCCGCGACGTGCTGGAGGTCAAACGCAAGTTCGTCCAGCGGCTGATCGACCAGGGGCTGTATCCGTACACGCGACGCTACCTGGGCACGCTGCGCAACCACTTCAGCACGCTCGGCGTGAATGGCATCAACGAGATGGTGCGCAACTTCACGCGCGACGCAGACGACATCACCACGCCATTCGGCCATGCCATGGCGGTGCGCCTGCTCGACCACGTGCGTCAGCGCATGACCGAATTCCAGGAGGCGACGGGGCACCTGTACAACCTCGAAGCCACGCCTGCAGAGGGCACGACCTACCGCTTCGCCCGCGAAGACCGCAAGCGCTGGCCAAGCATCCTGCAGGCTGGTACGACAGAACAGCCGTACTACACCAACTCCAGCCAGTTACCCGTCGGCTACACCGACGACCCGTTCGAAGCACTGGCGCGCCAGGAAGCGCTGCAGAGCAAATACACGGGCGGCACGGTGCTGCACCTCTACATGAACGAAGCCATTTCCTCGCCGCAGGCATGCAAGGAACTCGTACGGCGCGCGCTGGCGAACTTCCGCCTGCCGTACATCACCATCACCCCGACGTTTTCAATCTGCCCAAAGCACGGCTACCTGTCCGGCCATCACGCGTTCTGTCCGAAATGCGATGCAGAACTGCTGGCACAGCAGCCTAGCGACAAGTGCGGTTGCACAACGGCGGGCACTCCAGGTTCTTCCACCCACCTCCATCACGAAGGAGCCTCCGTATGAGCACCGTTGCACACACCACCAACCTCACCGTTGCACTCGACGACAGCCAGCGCACGCGCTGCGAAGTCTGGACACGCGTGATGGGCTATCACCGGCCCGTCAGCTCGTTCAACATCGGCAAGCAAGGGGAATTCCGTGAACGCCGCTTCTTTGTTGAAGACCGCGCCCGCTGAGCCACCGCACTGCCCGCCGCCGGCCATCGGCGGCCTGGCACCGTTCTCCAGCGTCGACTGGCCCGGGCAGCTTGCGGCAGTGGTGTTCGTGGCCGGCTGCCCGTGGCGCTGTCATTACTGCCACAACCCGCACCTGCAAACGCGGGCCCGCACGCTGGACTGGGACGACGTCTTTGCCTTTCTGCAGCGCCGCGTGGGGCTGCTCGACGCGGTTGTCTTTTCCGGCGGTGAACCGCTGAGCGAGCCGCAGTTGCCGCAACTGATGCGCGACGTGCGCGCGCTGGGCTACAAGATTGGCCTGCACACCGGCGGCATTTATCCGGCGCGCCTGGCCGATGTACTGCCGCTGGTGGACTGGGTGGGACTCGACATCAAGACCAGCGCACCGCGCTACGATGCACTCACGGGCCGCCGCGGCAGCGCTGCGCCGGTCGACGCGTGTCTGGATCTTCTGCTACAGAACGGCGCCGCATTCGAGTGCCGCACCACGTGGCACCCCGACTGGTTGCCCGAACCGCAGCTTCTTGCGCTGGCGCAAAACCTCAGCCAACGCGGCGTGAAACACTACGCACTACAAGCCTACCGAAGTGCCCCCGGAACCCCGGCCATCACGCTGCCCAGCGAGGGCGCCCAGCGCGCATTGGCCGCCTGTTTTTCTTCTTTCTGTTGCCGGTGACACCATGCAAGACCCCCTCAATGTGGGCGATCTGCTCAAGCACAGCCCGCTGTTCCTGGACTTCGACGACGATGACATGGCTGTGCTCACGCGAGACAGCCACGCAGTGCGTGTGTTGCGGCACGACTTCGCGTTTCACCGTGGCGATCGGGCAGATGGTTTCTATGTCGTGGTGGTCGGCGCGATCAAGCTCGTGTTGCCGGGGGCGCACGGCCAATGCAAGGTCATCGAATTCTTCGGGCCCGGCGAGTGCTTTGGCGAGCCCTTCATGTTCCTGAACCGCCCTTACGCGGCAGATGCACAAGCCATGGAAGACAGCCTGCTGGTCTGGATCGACAAGCGCGCCATCGACGATGCACTGCACGTGCATCCGCGCCTTGCGCGGCAGATGCTCGCGGGGCTGTCCGCGCGCCTGCACACGTTGATGTGCGACATCGAAACCGTGAACCTGCAAAGCGCCAATGAACGGCTGATCGGGTATCTGCTCTCGCTGCCGCGCAAGTTTGACCGCACGCGGTTTCCATGCAGCAAGAGCCTGGTCGCGTCCAAGCTGGGGCTGGCGCCGGCCACGCTTTCCCGCACGCTGCGTCAATTGATTCGCGACGGGCTGATCCGGGTGGAAGGCCGCGAGGTTGTCATCCCGAACACCACGGCGTTGCAGCGCCAGCTCATGGCGGGATAAAAGCAGCAAGCCAATGCGGATCAATCGCCTGCGGTGTCGAGGCGATGCTGGAGCGTGTTGACGGCGTCATCCACCAGCGCGGCGGCGGCAGTCAATTCATCGTCACTGCAATCGGCGTGATAGCGCTTCTTGGCGCCGTACTGGTTGAGCACGAGGTGAATGTCCGGCGCCACGCCCGCCGTTGCCAGGCAGGCCTTGACGCACGCCAGTGCGCAACCGTCGAGCGCAAGAATGGGGCGCCCGCTGCGTGCTATCTTGACGAGCGCGCGCACCCCGCCGCCGACACCGCTGATGCAGGACATCTCTGCCCTGCCTGCGCGGTCCAGATCGACGGCCAGGCGGTTTGCCGCTTGCGCCACACTCGAACAACCCGAGCATGCATAGACGAGCGGCAATGCACGTGATGACATGGCGCCCCTCGCTATCGCGATTGCCAGCGTGCAAGCCACGCCGGGCGTGCAGCCGCATCGAGCCAGTTCTTGACGATCAGCCCCAGCTCCGTGTCACCCGCAATCTTGAGGCGGCGTTGGAAAAACAGCGTATCTGCGTCGGCAGTGCCGCGAATAAGCGCAACGAAATCGCCCACGCCGGCACGCAACTCCAGTTCGGGTTCGGGGCTTGAAGCGGAAAGCGTGTGGAACGCTCCACCGCGGCAGCAAAAGCAGGCGCGCAGGCCGAGGTCTTCTACGGTGATGGCAAAGCGCCGCCCTTCCAATTCCGGGGGCGGCGTCAGCCAAGACAGGCGCCGGGCCAGATCAAGACCCAGCACAAACGGGAACGATGTCAGCGGCACCGGTAGGCTGCGCGCCATGCGGACGAACATTTCGGGTGGGCGCAGTCGCGTCATTGCGGCGCCTCCAGCCATTCAATGCCAGACTGCCCGTGCCAGTAGCCGTTGCAGCGTCCAATGCCCTCCGGAGGCTGCACGTCCCGCACAGGCAGGCCAAGGCGCAGGGCATCCAGTGCCGCCACGGCGTCCAGCGTGCCCTGCGATTGCGGACTGACACGCAGCACCTTCACGCCCAGCGCAGACAGCGCGGGCGCCTGATCGAGAATGTCGAGGCATTGCCCTGATTGCGTCTGGATACCGTTAATGGCGAGAAACTCCTGCCCTTCGCGCGTACGCACCGCCAGGCCATCAGGATGCTCGATGCAGCGGAAGCCGCAGTCGTCCTTGTTGAGGCGAAAGTGTCGCGCCGTAAAGCAGCGTGCGGAAAATGCCAACGGCAAACGTCCCCACACCATTGCTTCGATCGCCAACTCGGCAGGCTTCTCGCGCATCAGCTCGGCCAGCGTGGCTTGGCTCATCTCCAGCGGCATGACCGCACGCACCGCGCCCAGCCCCGCCAGCCATGCCAGCGTCGCGCCGTGATACGCGTTGCAATGCGGGCCCGCAACGAATGGCCGGCCGTTCAGCAACCGCACAGCGCCAAGCTCGCCGGCTTCGACCATCCAGTCGTCCTGCTGACATTGCTTGCGCAACGCCTGCGCCTCGGCGCTGGTTTCAATGAGCGTGCGCGTTGATAGCACCACCGATTTGCCCGCCTCGCGCAGCATGGCCGCGATATCGAGCCAGTCGTCCGCGCGCAATTCGTGGCGGCGGCTGCAGACCGTCTCGCCCACGTAGACGATGTCGACAGGGCTGGTGGCAACCTCCGCGTAGAAGTCGAACGTCTGTAGCCGCGGCCAGTAATACAGCAGCGGACCAAGCGAAATTTCGTAGGACATGATGTGCCTTCTATTTCCAGGGGCGATCAAACGCGCCTTGCGTGACGTGCGCACCTTCTGCGTGACGCACGAGTGCCGCCTGCCAGTCGGGCTTGACGGAAAAGCGCGCCGGGTCCGCCTGTGCCGCATCTAATGCGGCGCGCAATGTGGCCACCACCTGCGCAACGTACGCCGGACTGCGCTGGCGCCCCTCGATCTTGATTGCCGACACGCCCATGGCGATCAACCTGGGCAACAGGCTGAGCGCATTGAGGCTCGTGGGCTCCTCCAGCACGTGGTCGACCTCGCCGTCGACGAGGAAGCGCCCCTTGCACAGCGTCGGATACCCGGCCGGTTCGCCCGGTGCGTATTGGTCAATCATGATGTTGTTCAGGCGGGCATCCAGGCTGCCGTCGCGCTCCACCCAGCGCACCGCATGCGCGGGCGAACACACGCCCTTGTTGTTAGGCGAATCGCCCGTGGCATACGACGACAACAGGCAACGCCCTTCGGCCATCACGCACAGGCTGCCAAAGCCGAACACCTCGATCTGCACCGACGTCTGCTGGATCACGCGTTCGACTTCGGTCAAGGTCAGCACACGCGGAAGCACGGCGCGGTGGATGCCGAACTGCTCGCGCATCAGCTCAATGGCGCCGGCATGCGTTGCCGAACCCTGCACGGATAGATGCAACCGAAGGTTTGGATAGCGGTCGCGCGCATAGGCCATCAACCCGGGGTCGGCCAGGATGACGGCATCGGCGCCCAGCATGTAGGCGGCATCGACGGCCATGCGCCACTCGATGGCGCGGCCGGGCTGCGGAAACGTGTTGATGGCAAACAGCACCTGTCGCCCTTTCCGATGCGCAAATTCAACACCAGCGCGGATGTCGTTCTCGGTAAAGTTCAGGCCTGCGAAGTTTCGCGCGTTAGTGGCGTTCTTCAAGCCGAGGTAGACGGTATCGGCCCCGGCCTCCACGGCCGCCTTGAGTGCGGCCAGGCTGCCTGCGGGCGCCACCAGTTCAATGGGGGAAGCGTTCTGTGTCATGGCGGCCAGTCTGCGACTTGTCCGCCATTGTGGTTTTGCGTTCCGTCAACCGGGCGCAAACGCTCGCGAGACACGGCGAAACGTCAGCAGCGCCCGGCATAGCATCGCACCCAGCCACACGTGCGACAGCGCGAACAGCACGCCGGCGATCACCGCCATCCGTTCAGGCTGCAACGGCACCAGCAACAACGCCAGCAATACAAGCAGCAGTAGGCGAGCATGCCAGTGCTGTTGCCGCTCGCCGATCAACGTTTGCATGGCCGGTAGCCGCACATGCCGCGGCACCCGCCTGCGCAGGTGCATCCAGATCATGAACGGGATGATCTTGCCGAGCATCGCATTGACAGGCAGCACGCCGCCGCCCACGAGGGTCAGCACGCCGATCTCCCACGCGATGGGCCAGTCTGTCGGCAGCCAGGACGCGGTCAGACCCAGCACGGCAACCACCAGCCAGGCGACGGAAGCCGCCAGCCACAGCCGCCAGCCCGGATCGTGCCGACGACGCGCGCTGCGCACGGCATGCACGCCCACCATCGCCAGCGCTGCCAAGGCGAGCCAGCCCCACGATTGCCAAAGCACCGCGCCGCGCCCGACGCCCCACAGACTGCCAATGATCAGCGGCGCCCACAGCCACCACGGCATCAGCCAATGCCAGCGCTCCGGCAAACGCCGCGTCTGCCAGAACATCGGCAACACCGTCGACGCCACGCCCGCGACCAACGTTGCCAGCCAGCCCCCGAGGCCCCAACCGACATGCAGGTTCAACAGCACGGGCGATGGCGCGAACCATCCGCTGGCCAATGCCGTGGCGAGCGTTGCACCGCTGGCCAGCGTTGCCAACACCGCCCAGCCGATGCGGCGCAGTGTTCGCACTGTCGCATGCGTGCTGCGCGTCTGCACCACGCGCATCCCCGCAAGGACGATCAACGCGGCGGGCACGGCCAGCAGCGGCGCCCCCAACCATGCAGCCAGCACGAATGCGCGATGGTCCGCGCCCAGGAAACCCGTTGCAAGTGCAGATGCCGTTGCCACGCACGAGAGCGCCACCCACGGCGACACCCATCTCGCGCCACGCACAGGCACGCCGGCCACCACGGGAAGCAATTGAAATAGCGCACCGAGCATCGCCGGCAAGAGCATGCCGACGGCCAAGGCGTGAACCAGCGCGAGCGACAGCGGCGCAAATCGGCCAGGCAAACCCGCAGACGGCCCCAGCGCCAGCAGAAGACCGGCCGCCGCGCCCACCCACGGCACCGGCAGCAGGCAGCCGAACACCACGCCGGCAGGCGGCATGCGTTCGTAGAACAGCGTGGGGGTGGTCGGCATCGGAGCGGCTGAAGATCTATCCAGCCGACCACGTTAGCGCAGACGCATCTGCATGCGCTTGATGTGCGTTAAGCGTCAGCGCGGTGTGAATCCGATGGAACGCCGCTCGCGCAGTTCTGGCTTGATGGAATGCTCCTGCCGCAGTTGTGCGAGGAAGGATTCCGGATCAAGCGTCTCGCCCAACAGCAAAGACTGCTGCTTGACCACCGCAAAGTCGCCCGGCGTGAGCATGTCGAGCGACGCCAGCATCTCACGCCACACAGGCTTGAGCGCCTCGGCTTTGCCGCCCAGCGCTTCCGCAATGAACATCTGCTCGCGCTGCGCACGCACCAGCGGTTTGAAGCGGATCTTGAACGCAAACCGCCGCAGCGCCGCCTCGTCAATCCGATCAAACAAGTTGGTCGTACAGACGAAGATGCCGTCAAAGCGCTCCATGCCCTGCAGCATCTCGTTGACTTCCGACACTTCGTAATTGCGCACCGCGCCCTGGCGGCTCTGCATGAAACTGTCCGCCTCGTCGAGCAGGAGCAGTGCGCGCTCTTCTTCGGCTCGCGAGAACATCGCCGCAATCTGCTGCTCGGTTTCGCCAACGTACTTGCTCATTAAGTCCGACGCACGACGAATCATCAACGGCATGTCGAGCTGCGCCGCGATGTGCTCGGCCAGCACCGTCTTGCCCGTGCCCGGCGGCCCATAGAAGCACAGCGTGCCGCGTCGCCGCGCGCGCAGCGCTTCGATGATGCGCTCGACAGAAAACCGTGTCTCCAGGTTCAGATAGTCCAGCTTGTATTCGGTCACGACGCGATGCGCCTGCACGTCCGGCCGCAAGCCCATCGCCTGATCGGCGTGGTCGAGCTGACGCTCGATCAGTGATTCGGCGGGCTCTTCCATTGCCGGCTGCGTCAGGCGTGCAAAGCGTGCGGCAGAATCGATCTGCGCAGGTGTGAGCGTCTTGCGCGCCGCCAGCTTGGCCATGAACGCGTCCGACACCTCCAGCCCTTCCAGATGCTTGCGGATGATGCTCTCGCGCACGGTCGGCGGCGGCACCTTCAGCTCAAGATGGAACTGGAAGCGGCGCAGGTATGCCGGGTCGATCTGGCGGATGGAATTCGACACCCAGATCACCGGCACGGGGTTCTGCTCCAGCGTCTGGTTCACCCACGCCTTGCCGTTGACAGAGCCACGCGGCTCTTCGTGGCCGAAGAGGCTCATCAGCTCACGCGTCGGGCCGGGGAATACGTCTTCCACCTCGTCGAACAGCAGTACCGCGCCGGGTCGCCCGCGCAGGAACGCCTGCGACACCTGCAACGAGCGGTAGCGGTCTTTGCCGGTGAGGCTGTTGCCGTCCTTGTCGAGGCAATCCACTTCGTACAGTTCGCAACCGGCGTCGCGCGCCAGCACGCGGGCCAGTTCCGTCTTGCCAGTGCCAGGCGCGCCATACAGCAGGATGTTCACGCCCGCGGCGCGCTGCTGCGACGCGTTCTCCAACAGCGCGGTCAGGTAGCGCGCATCGGTTTCCACATGCGGGTAATCGGACTGCGACAGCGTGGTCGACGGGGCGGGCCGCGTGAAGACGGCCATCATGTCCGCCTCGCTGGCGTAGTCGCCCAGCAGCACGTGCAGAAGGCGGTCGGAGATGCGCATCAGATCGCCCAGGTCGGTGACGCTGTTCTCCGGCAGAGGCGGCTCGATGAGACCCAGCGTCTCCAGCCGCGAACCGGGCCGCAATGACGCGGCAACTTCGGACGTGCTCGCCCCCGCCAGGCTGGCGAGCAGCTGGAACGCTTCCTGGCTGTGCGCGACCTTGCAATCAACCATCACTGCGCGCAGATCGCGCTTGTATTTCACCAGGGAAGCAAACAACAGCAGCGCGCGTTCGTGCGGCGGCAGGCCGAGCACGCGGGCCAGCATGTCGATGTTGCCGACGAGCAGGACACGTTCACCGGAGAGCCGCTCGCCCAGCGCATCGCACGACGCGCCAAACACGGTGAACATGTCTTTGGCGTGATGCTTGACGTACTCGTCGAGGTAATAGAACAGCGAGCCTTCATCGAAGGCGCTGCTCCACTGACCGTGGCGGTCCATGAAGGTGGGCAGGTCGAGCTTGCCGACCGCACGCCAGCCCGGCATGTCGGCGCAGCGCGCAGACAGAAAGCGCTGCAGCCGCTGGATGACCGTGACGGGCCAGATCAGCTCCGGCGCGCAAACGGTGAGAATGTCATTGATATTGGTGCGCAGGTTGAAGCGCAGGCCCATCGCACAGACCGTGCGCAGCGCAAATTGTGCACACATGGAATCCAGCGACGACAACAGCAGCGCCTGCGGCTGCCTGCCGCCCGTGGGGACGAACGTACCATCGTCGTCAGCGTCGTCCATGTTGAGGTTGGCTTCATCCATGGTCGCCCCCTTCTTCCCCGTTTCACGGTTGGCCGGCCGGTCACCGTGTTTGAATGATTTTCATCCTAGCGCGTTTGCGCACACAGCGTACCCCGGGTGGACCCGTGTCTTTGCAAGTTGCGAGCCCGAGGCGTCTTGAATGGCCCACCGCCTGCACAGGCAGTTTCTCGCCATCAGCCGTCTGGACGTGAGCCTCACCCCACGAAAGACAGGGAATTTCTTCGCAAATAGGAATCATTATCGTTTATACTTTCCCTATCGACACAATAGGCTGAACGCAAACTGTGCTCAGTTGTCGCAACACTGTTGCAGTTGCAGGCCTACAATACCTGTCACGCTGGCGGTGACCCCGCCGGCTTCAACGCTAGGCGCCATGGAATTGCTCCTGAGTCTGCTCATCAGCATTGGGGTTTCACTGATCGTCTTCGGCAAGCGCTAACGCTGGCCGCTTTCGTTGTTCATCCCACCACCATCGCATTGCATTCCTTTTTTCTGCTTTCGATTCCCGGTCGTTGATGATTCACCCTCGTACTCTCAAGATTCTGGTGGTCGTGCTGTTGCTGCACGCGGGCGTGCTGATGATGATCCAGCTCGGCCTGATCGCCCCGCGCCCGCCTGTCGAAGAACCGCTGGAAATCCAGGCGCACATCATTCCGGCCGCGCCTGAGCCGATCAAGCAACCGGAGCCGCCCAAGCAGCAACCGGTCAAGCAAGAGGCGCCCAAGCCCGTCAACATCGTCAAGCCGGTCGCGCAACCCAAGCCGATGCCGACGCCCACGCTGCCGCCGTCGGACAACGCCCCCGTGGTGCCCGCCGCGCCGCCTGCACCGCCGGCACCGGCTCCTGAACCCACGCCCGCGCCAGCACCGGTTTCGTCTGGCCCGATCAGCGTCGGTATCAACGACATCCAGTGCAGCGATCCGCCGCTCGTCTATCCCAGCATGTCGCAAAAAATGGGCGAAGAAGGCCGCGCCATGGTCAAGATCTCCATCGGCACGGCGGGTGAAGTCACCAACGTGACGGTCACCTCGTCGTCCGGCTCGCCGCGCCTTGACCGTGCCGCCACTGATGCCGCGCGCGCCATCAAGTGCAGCCCTTACAAGCAGAACGGCCACGCCGTGCCCGTGGTGGCCAGCAAGCCGTTCGTCTTCAAGCTCGATAACTAATTCGATTCCGCTTCTCGCTTAGCCTCTCGCTCAATTCAGGACATTCATCATGCAGGAACTCGGTCTTTCCCACCTCTGGACACAAGGCGATATCGTCACCCGCGCCACGGCAATTCTGCTGCTCATCATGTCGCTCGCCTCGTGGATCGTCATCTTCACCAAGGCATGGGACATCGTGCGCCTGAAGTCGATGGCGCACGGCGCTGAAAAGCGTTTCTGGCACTCGGATGATTTCGATCACGCCATGCAGACGCTGGGCTCAGCCAAGGACAACCCGTTCCACATGTTGGCGCAAACCGGCCGCGAGGCCGCACAGCACCATCGCGCCAGCCAGCCGCAGCTGCACGATGTGATGGACATCTCCGACTGGATCACGCGCTCGCTAAAGAGTGCCATCGACGAGTCGGTGGGCCACATGCAATCGGGCTTGGCCGTGCTGGCATCGGTCGGCTCCACTGCACCGTTCGTCGGTCTGTTCGGCACGGTGTGGGGCATTTATCATGCCCTGCTCGGCATCGGCGCCGTGGGCGTGCCGACCATCGACAAGGTGGCCGGCCCGGTGGGTGAATCGCTCATCATGACCGCCTTCGGTCTGGCCGTCGCTATCCCGGCGGTGCTCGGCTACAACGCCCTCACGCGCGGCAACAAGGCCATCATCGCCAAGCTCAACCGCTTTGCGCACGACCTGCACGCTTACTTCGTGACCGGCGCGCGCCTGCGCCCGGGCACTTCGCGTGACGACGCCGGCGTGCGTCTGGCGGCGGTCAAGCAGCAGTAAGGAGAGACCATGTCCTTCGGATCTTTCGACAGCGACGACGAGGTGATGAGCGAGATCAACATGACGCCGCTGGTCGACGTCATGCTGGTGCTGCTGATCATCTTCATCATTACCATTCCGGTGATCAACCACGCGGTGAAGATCGACCTGCCGCGCGCGTCCAACAAACCCGACGACGCCAAGCCGCAAAGCGTGAACGTCGAGATCAACGCAGACGGCCAGGTGTTCTGGAACAACCAGCCCGTTGACGAGGCGACGCTGCAAGCCGACATCGCGCAGGCTGCGCAACAACAACCGCAGCCGGAAATGCACCTGCGTGCTGACCGCAACGTGCGCTACGAGCGCGTGGCGCAAGTAATGGCCTCCATCCAGCGCGGCGGCCTTTCGCGCATTGGCTTCGTGACGGAGCCGCAGCACTAGGCGGCACGCTTCACCGTGCCCAACGAACCTCGTCTTCGAGGGTTCGTCGCTTCAGAACCTAACGCAACCGGGCCACGCGCCCGGTTTTTTTTCGGGCACGGATCAGCACATTCTCAGATCACCCTTGTAATGATAACGATTCGCATTTAATCTATCTCGCATTCGCTGGGAATGCTTCACCAGCCAGCGCTCCAGCCTCGTTTTTCGCTCGCCAGGACATTGCTATGAATGTTGCCGAACACCAAGACGCAGGACGCACCGTGACGCGTCGTCGTCACGTCATCGTGGCCCGCAAGCGCCCCGCCGATCTGAATGCCGCGCCCGAAACATCCGCTG
Source organism: Ralstonia chuxiongensis (assembly GCF_024158925.1). Taxonomy (NCBI): domain Bacteria; kingdom Pseudomonadati; phylum Pseudomonadota; class Betaproteobacteria; order Burkholderiales; family Burkholderiaceae; genus Ralstonia; species Ralstonia chuxiongensis. The sequence continues at coordinate 494,606 of NZ_JAMYWC010000005.1, forward strand.
CATCAACAGCATCCGAAGCCGTTCGGGATATTCCCACCACCATCGGCGACACGCGGGTAATGACTTCCGAACAACTCTTTGCCGGTCAGAACGCCGTCGCCATCCGCCATAACGGCGCGATCTACACGCTGCGCGTGACGCGCTTCGGCAAGCTGATTCTTACCAAGTAACACCGCAACACGCACCGGCTTTTGTGGGGACGTCTCTCTCAGGAGACATTCGGCCCTAGCCAGCCGTCGTCGTTTCGCATTGCTGTTTGCATGGCCAGACGACCGCCAGCCACGCCGCTCTTTCCCCTGCATCGCGCGCCCAAAGAAAAAGGCGCGACCACTGCCGCGCCTTCCCTTTGCTGATCCGTCTAGCGTGATTGCGTATCAGCAGATCACGTTCACAGCGGCAATGCCTGCCTTGGCGATCACCACGTCTTCCGTGGACTTCACGCCCGACACACCCACCGCACCGGCACACACGCCTTCCACCATCACCGGCACACCGCCTTCGAGCATGCCCTGCAGATGCGGCGCCGACAGGAACGAAATGCGACCGTTGTTGATGATGTCTTCGTAGATCTTCGACTCGCGACGGCCCAGCGCTGCGGTACGCGCCTTTTCCGGAGCGATGTACGCCGAGATGGTGGCGCAGCCGTCCATGCGGCGCAGGCCCATCAGATGGCCGCCATCGTCCACCACGGCGATCGTCACGTTCCATTGGTGTGCGCGCGCTTCTTTCTCGGCAGCATCCAGGATCTTGGTGACATCGTCCTGGCACAGGCACGGTTTCGTTTTCATGACGTTCTCCTTGGTGGTTGTAATGCAAAGGCGCAAGGGCTGTGTAAAGCCCGTATCAGGCAAAAGTATGCCATCGGCAGTGATCGCTTCCACAGCATGATCCCGCATCAATGACGCAAAAGAGCCGATACATTCCTGCACTTCAGTATCGTTGAGTATCGTTCCGCCTGCGCCGTACGCCAGCGTTTCCTTAGTCCCTTGCGAGCCCACGTTAACACGCGGCATGCGTCAGAAAGATGCACAAAGAAAAAGCCCGGGTATTGCCCGGGCTTGATGTTGCGATGCGGCGGCAAACCTGCCGCTCTCAGTTTATGACTGACGGCCACTGCAGGCGCCATCGGTGTATGGATCGGCGCGCCCCATCTTCGCCCCGTCGGTATAGGGGTCGGTGCGGCCCATTTTTGCGCCATCGGTGTAGGGATCAGCACGGCTGACCTTGGCTCCATCGGTATAGGGATCGGCGCTGCTCACCTTATGGGTGGCCTGATATGGATCGATCGAGCCGGCGTGCGCGACCGCCGCGCCTAGCGCCAGGGCCAAGCCGCTTGCGGCTGCAACCAAGGTGCGCGTTGCAAAGCGTTGCGTGGTGACTTGCATGAGGACTCCTTCGGTCATGACACTGCGAACATGACGTGCGCCGGCGTGACACACGTGTCCGCGTCGTTCACGCGGACATCATTTCGACCGGATAAACGAGCCGCCAGTTCTCCGGCGCGCTGCTTTGTCACGGGGCCGGCTACTCGGTTACCTGTCATCCAAATCGACGCACGTGCCATGCCACGGGGGGGCCTGGCGCCAAAGAAAAAAGACTCCCGAGGGAGCCTTCGTTTGGCGGATGCGCCGCTTAACGCCAGTGGCCCCAGTGGCGGCCGTCGTACCAGCGATAACGCGGGCCCCACCGGTACCAACCCGCGCCCACCACAATTGGTGCGGGGCCATAAGCAGGCGGACCGTAATACACGGGCGCCGGGGCGTAATACGCCGGAGGCGGCGGTGGCGCGTAGTAGACCGGAGGCGGCGGCGGGTAGTACACCGGTGCCGGCGCCACATACACAGGCGCCACCGGCACGCCAAACCCGATGCCGACGCTCACGTGCGCCGACGCCATCTGCGGCACGGCCAGCACTGCCAGTGCGGCTGCACCTGCAATCCACAGCACATTGCGTCGAATCATCTTGATCACCTGCAGCTAAAGCGCCGAGCGAGTCCGTAGCCGGCGCGGAATACGGTATCTGTATTGTATTCAGGGCCGCTGACATAGGTGATACGGCACTGGCGAATTAGTAACAGAACGTAACGCCACTCCGCACATCACGCTCGCCCCGTCAGTTCAGCGCGGGGCTGCAGTCGAATTCGCCGGAGGCGATCATCGCCTCGGCATACGCTCTAGCGGCCTCAAGTGCGCTGGCGGCGCTCGGATATGTATTCGCCGACTCGCGCACGGTGGTGCGAGCTAACAGAGTCTCACCGTTACTGGCGCGCAAGATGCTCACTTCGGCGCGCCACGCTTGCGGCGAGAGTTCATAGGCAGATACTTCGATTTTGCAGTCGTCTCGGAAAGTCATGTGGCCTCCGGTTCGTATTGGATAGGTCGAGCTCCGTGTCAATGCACGAAGAGCCAGATCACCAGCAACACAAGCGCGGGAACACCCAAGAGCCACGCAACGAGATAGGGCATGACAACCTCCCACATGTTGATAGGCATGTAGGAAGTGTAGAGACGCGCGCACGGGAGGAGTGTCGAGCTCCGCCCGCGCCGTTTTGTAGGACTGTACCGAAATGACTGTCGGCCCACGCCGACGCTTCTCACCCGTACAGAGGAGCCTCAGCGTGCAGTACCGTCCTTGGCGGCTACGTCACTTGGGCTCGGGATACGGCTCGCACCGGCCTCTTCAGCCGCCTCTGCCGCGGCCACTTCCAGGCCGACCGATGCTTTGAAGAAATTCACGGCGGCCTCGGCGCCAGGAGGCGCGGCGTCCACAAAATTTTCCGCGACGAAGCCCCATTGCCGGCGCACTTCGTCACCGTGTTGCTGCAAGGCGCGGGCGATCCCGTTTTGCGTCTCGACGCCGATCTCAACAAAGTTGCGCGTATAGCCAGAGACACGTTCGCCAGCCGGTTGCAGATAACGCGCTTGTGCATTCCACCATTCGCCGGCGTCGTGCGCACCGGCGGCGTCGTGCAGACAGTGCTCCGTTTCGCCAAGACCGGTCTTGAGGGCCTGCAGATTGAGCCCGATCAAGCGATTGACGCCGTTCACGGCCTCTTCCGTGACTGCCATCCAGGTTTCGAGCTGCGATCGTTGCAGAACGCCGAGTTGCTCCAGAGTCATCATGTCGGTTACTCCCTCGTGAGATCGGTGAATACGTCCAGCATGTGCCGGGCGTTTCAGTGTAGCCGCGCACGATACCGATTTCCTTGACCTCAACCATTTGTCCTACAGGTGTTTCGGACGCCATCGCCTGCGGTGCCAGCCATGTGCGCGTTAGAGTGAATCGCATCCGTCACCAGACCTCGGAGTCACGATGAAACGTCTCGCCGCTGCCCTGATTGCTACCGCCACCATTGCTGCCACACCGCAGGCATTCGCGCAGGTCGCGGGCCACGCTGCGCTAGGGGTATCCGTTACCGAACTCGATGCCGTCATCAAAGGCGTGAGTGTGAAGAAGCAGGTGCTGGGCAAGCCGGTCTACAACGAGGCAAAGGAGAAGGTCGGCAATGTGCAGGACTTGATCGTGACGCCGGAGAACGCTGTGTCGTTTGCCATCGTCGGTGCAGGCGGCTTCGTGGGCGTGGGCCGTCATGACGTAGCCATTCCTGTGAATCAGTTCCAGTACGACCAGGGCAGAATCGTGCTGCCGGGCGCGACCAAAGACGCCATCAAGGCGCTGCCGGAATTCAAATACGAGCGACAGCAAAAGCCTGCCAAGGCCTGATGCGCTTGGGAACTTTGTCCTCTGCAGCCGCGCTGAAGGTGTGGGAATCGACTGACACGCCTTTCAGGCAACCTGCCCTGCACATCGCGGCGTGCATGCGCTTGAATGAAGGTACACAGACGACAAAAGGAGTTTGTTATGCGTGCCTTCGTATCCTTGATTCTGGCGGCCGCATTGGCATCCGTCAGCGGATGCGCGGACATGACGCCAAAGCAGCGCAACACTGCGCTAGGCGCAGCCGCAGGTGGTGTCGCCGGGGCGGCCATCTGGGGCGGTCCGGGCGCCACGCTGGGTGGTGCGGCTCTGGGTGGCGTGGTCGGTAACGCCGTCACCAAGTAACCCCCGCCAGAGCGCGCAGCGATGCGCGCGCTGCAAGCTCGGGCCAGGCCATGTCGCCTGGCCCTTTTTATTGCCTGAGAGCGGCGCAATGTCGTCGCACATTCCCCTCATACGCATATGCGGATGCCGGCGCATAATCGGCGTTTTGCAACGGAGGCAATGTGCGATACGAGCAAGAAGGCTTTGGCGTGAGCAGCACACCGATCCTCAGTGTCGAAGGCCTGCGCAAACGTTACGGCGACCAGACAGTCGTCGACAACCTGAGCTTCAGCGTGCGGCGCGGCCAGTGCTTTGGCCTGCTCGGCCCGAACGGCGCGGGCAAGACCACCACGCTGCGCATGCTGCTCGGCATGACGATGCCCGATGCGGGCAGCCTGAGACTGTGCGACGAGCCCGTTCCCGAAGCCGCGCACCGTGCGCGCATGCGCGTAGGCGTCGTGCCGCAGTTCGACAATCTCGATCCTGATTTCTCCGTCTCGGAAAACCTGCGCATCTTCGGACGCTACTTTGGCCTGTCGTCCGCCACCATCCGCGAGCGCATTCCTACCCTGCTGGAGTTCGCACGGCTCGAACAGAAAGCCGATGCGCCTGTACGTGCGCTCTCGGGCGGCATGAAGCGGCGGCTGACGGTAGCCCGCGCGCTGATCAACGACCCCGACATCCTCGTCATGGACGAGCCCACCACGGGGCTCGACCCGCAAGCGCGACACCTGATCTGGGAGCGCCTGCGCTCATTGCTCGCCGCGGGCAAGACCATCTTGCTGACCACGCATTTCATGGAAGAAGCCGAGCGCCTGTGCGATGAGCTCTGCGTGATCGACAACGGCCGGAAGATCGCACAAGGCAAGCCGCAAGAACTCATCGCACGCGAAATCGGCTGCGACGTCGTTGAAGTCTACGGCGACGACCTCAACGCCCTGCGCGCGCTGCTCACGCCGCTCGCCGATCGCGTCGAAACCAGTGGCGAGACGCTCTTCTGCTATGCACGCGATCCACAGCCGCTGGTAGCCGCGCTGCGCTCGCAGGCAGAAACTCACACCATGCCGGGGCTGCGCTACCTGCACCGCCCGGCCAATCTCGAAGATGTGTTCCTGCGCCTGACCGGCCGCGAAATGCGCGACTGAGAGAACCGCCCATGTCCACTGAAACCGCACTCACTCCGACGCACAAACAGGCCTTTCCGCAGCCGCTGATGCCACTGAACTTTCGCAACTGGCAGTACGTCTGGCTGCGCAACTTCATGGTGTGGCGCAAGCTGGCCATTCCGTCGATGGCCGGCAACCTGGCCGACCCGATGATCTACCTGTTCGGCCTCGGGCTCGGCCTGGGCCTGCTGGTCGGGCGCGTCGACGGCGTGTCGTACATCGCATTCCTGGCAGCCGGCACGGTGGCGTCCAGCACGATGATGTCGGCGAGCTTTGAAGCGATGTACTCCGCGTTCTCGCGCATGCATGTGCAACGTACGTGGGAAGCAATTCTGTATGCACCGCTCAGCCTGGGCGACGTGGTCCTCGGTGAGCTGTTCTGGGCCGCCAGCAAGTCGGTGCTTTCGGGCTTGGCGATCATGCTGGTTGCCGGTGCGCTCGGCTATGCGTCGATGCCGCAAGCGCTGCTCGCCCTGCCCGTCATCGTGCTGACCGGCTTTACCTTTGCCTGCCTGGCGATGAACATGACGGCGCTTGCGCCCAACTACGACTTCTTCATGTTCTACCAGACGCTGGTGATCACGCCGATGATGCTGCTCTCGGGCGTGTTCTTCCCACTGTCGCAACTGCCGGCGCCCGTGCGCGCGGCGACGAACGTACTGCCATTGCCGCACGCGGTGGATCTGATCCGCCCGCTGATGCTTGGCCGCACGCCCGACAACATCCTGCTGCACCTCGGCGTGCTGTTGCTGTACGCCGTTGGCGCGTTGCTGCTGTGCCTGTGGCTGCTGCGTCGTCGCATGCTCAAGTAAGGCGCGGCCCGAACAGCCAACAAAAAAGCCCGTCGCGATGACGGGCTTTTCCTTTGCTGCGTTCGAGACTCACTCGTTCACGGCAGAGCGCTGCAGATGCAATTGCGTACGCGGATCATCGTTCTGCGCATTCTCACGATCGGCCTTGGCCGAGCTGTTGCGCGCGGCCTCCAGGCGATCGAGGTACGCCTCGTCAATGTCGCCGGTCACGTACTTGCCGTCAAAGCATGACGCATCGAAATCCTTCAGCGCCGGATTGACGTCGCGCACGGCGCGCTTCATATCTTCCACGTCCTGGTACACAAGCTGGTCCGCGCCGATGATCTTGGCAATCTCTTCGTGCGTGCGGCCATAAGCCACCAGTTCGCCGCGCGTCGGCATGTCGATACCGTACACGTTCGGGAACTTCACCGGCGGCGCGGCCGAAGCGAAGATCACCCTCTTCGCGCCGGCATCGCGCGCCATCTGCACGATCTCCGACGACGTCGTGCCCCGCACGATGGAATCGTCGACGATCAGCACGTTCTTGTCCTTGAACTCGATCGCCATGGCGTTGAGCTTCTGGCGCACGGACTTCTTGCGCACCGCCTGGCCCGGCATGATGAAGGTGCGGCCCACGTAGCGGTTCTTGAAGAAGCCTTCGCGATACGGCACGCCCAGGTGGTTGGCCACTTGCATTGCGGCCGGACGCGATGAATCCGGAATCGGCATCACCACGTCGATCTTGTCGGTCACCTCGCGCTTGATCTTCTCGGCCAGGTAATCGCCCATGCGCAGGCGCGCGTCGTACACCGACACGCCATCCATGCGCGAATCCGGACGGGCGAGGTACACGTATTCAAAAATGCACGGCGAAAGCACCGGATTCGCGGCGCACTGCTTGGTGTGCAGCTTGCCCTCGAGATCGATGAAGATGGCTTCGCCAGGGGCCACGTCGCGCTCGAACTTGAAGCCGATGCCTTCCAACGCCACCGATTCCGAGGCAACCATGTATTCGATGTCGCCATCCGGCGTTTCCTGGCTGCCCAGCGCGAGCGGACGGATACCGAACGGGTCACGCACAGCCAGCACGCCGTAGCCGGAAATCTCGGCAGCGATGGCATACGAACCGCGCACGCGGCGGTGCAGGCCTTCCACCGCCGTGAAGATGGAATCGCGATTCAGCGGGATGTCGTTGCTGGCGCGTTGCAGCTCGTCGGCCAGCACGTTGAGCAGCACTTCGGAGTCGGACTGCGTGTTGATGTGGCGGCGATCACGCCGGAACATCTCGTCGCGCAGTTGATCCGAGTTCGTCAGGTTGCCGTTGTGTGCCAACACGATGCCGAACGGCGCGTTGACATAAAACGGTTGGGCTTCTTCCTCGCTGGAGGAACCTGCGGTCGGGTAGCGCACTTGGCCGATGCCGCTCGTGCCGGGCAGGCCGCGCATGTTGCGCGTGCGGAACACGTCACGCACCATGCCATTGGCTTTGTGCATGTGGAAAGTGCTGCCTGAAGCGGTGGCAATGCCCGCCGCGTCTTGCCCCCGGTGTTGCAGGAGCAACAGACTGTCGTAGATCAGCTGATTGACGGGCGTGGCTGAAACCACCCCAACGATACCGCACATGTCGAACTCCAGCGAGAACGTATTTGGTGGCGCCCACACCCGTTGCGGGCGCCGAAAAAGCTTCCCCGGATTGCCTAGCTTGTGGCCAGACGCTCCAGATCAATAGTGAACATACTTCGCGACATCAGGGGGCAACAACGGCTTGGCTGCTTGTGCTGCCTGCTCCGCATAGGGTCGCGTAATCGCATCACGCCAGAACGGCTGCTCAGGCAGGCTGGTAAAGCCGGCCACCGTCATCAACACGAGGATGATCACGCCACCGCGTGCCAACCCGAACACCATACCCAGACCGCGATCCGCCGGCTTGAGCCCCGCGCGCGCTAGCGCCGCCGAAAGTAGTGCGCCCACCAGCGAAGTTGCAATCACCGTCACGATAAACAGTAGGACGAAACCGAGAACGGTGCGTGCGACCGGCCCACCGGGCAGCGATTCCGGCATCCAGCCCGCCGCCACACCTGAAAACGTGTACGCCACCCACGCGGCAAACAACCACCCGAGCAACGCCAGCACCTCGCGGATCAGCCCGCGAAACAACCCAATCAGCGCCGACGTGACGATGATTAACAGCACACCGTAGTCAAAGAAAGTCGGTTGCATCGGGCAGCGGCTTCGATTGACTGAGGCGGAATGCGGCGTGACGAATCAGCAAATCTGGCGAGCGCGCTACGTACACGTTCGGCCGCATTGTCATTGCTGCACGAGTTTTGGCGTCAGGCCAATCTGCTCGGCACGCTTCTGCGCCGCTTCGGCGGACGCACGATCGTTGAACGGACCCGCTCGCAGCAAGGCTAGATCGCCCTTCTCAGGCACCTTCTTGTGTTCGATGTAACCGGGAATCTTCTCGCTCTTGAGCTTGCCCAACCAATTTCGGGCGCGGTCTTCGGAAGCGAACGCGCCGATCAGGAGAATGAACTTGCCACCGTTGGCATCGGTGCTCGCTGCGGCCGTTTGCTGTGTGGGCTGGGCTGCCGGTTGGGCAGGTTTCGCTGCGGGCTTGGATTCAGCAGGCGGCGTCGGACTGGTGACGGGCTTGGGCGGTGTCGCTGGCTTGGCTGCAGCCGGCGGGTTCTGAGCTGCGGGCGGCGCGTCATTGCTTGCAACAACCTCTTCGCCCTGGTCAAGCGCCTGCGCCTGATCCGTCGACGAAGCTGCAGGACGCGACGCGGAACGCCGGCTGGCGACCTTCGGCTCATCGGTCGAGGCCTTGGCGCCACGATCGACCGGCTGATCCTGGATCTGCACGGCCACCGCATCGGTCACGGGGCGCGGCTTGGCATCAAACACCAGGGGCAGCACGATCACGGCGGCGCCAACCAGTACCAAGGCGCCGATCAGCCGACGGCGAGCGCGTTGCTTTTGCGGGAGTTCGGGATCAAGACCGTCGTCGTCATCGTCGGTGCGACGGGAGGCGCGGCTGCGAGCATTCGACGATGCGCGCGAACCACGCACCGCAGCGCGAGCCACATCGGCAGCACTGCCGGCGGCTGCGCCGCGTGTGCGTTCGCCTTCAGCGTTCTTGCGGGAGGAGAAAATGGAAAACAGTCCCATGAGGGCCCCGGTTTTAGTGCGCGCGACTCTTGCGCTCCGCCAGCACGCCGGCAACGGTGTAGAACGATCCGAAGACCACGATTCTATCATCCTCGGTGGCCCGCTCCATGGCGTTGCGATAGGCTGTGGCGGGATCGCTGAATGTGCTCACGCTCGATTCCTTGCCTGCGCGGAAACCGGCCTCGGTCAGCGCCTGCGCCAGGTTTGCAGCGGTCGCAGCGCGCGGCGTCGGCAAGTCGGTCAAACACCAGTGATCGACCTTGTCCAGCATGTGCCGGAGTACACCTTCGATGTCCTTGTCCTGCATCGCACCGAACACCGCGTAGGTGTAGCGGTAGAAACCCATGTTCTCGAGGTTCTGGCCCAGCGCGGCCGAGGCGTGCGGGTTGTGTGCGACGTCCAGGATCACGGACGGACGCCCCGGCAGAACCTGGAAGCGCCCCGGCAGCACCACCTGCGACAGCCCCAGACGCACGTCCTGCGCCGAGATCGGCAACCGATCGCGCACTGATTCCAAAGCAGCCAGCGCTGCCGACGCATTCAGCAGTTGGTTCGCCCCGCGCAATGCCGGATAGCCCAGGCTCGGCCAACGGCGCCCGCGCCCGCTGAAGCCCCACTGCTGCTTGTCACCTTGGAAGTTGAAATCGCGGCCGATCAGCCAAAGATCTGCGCCGATGGCTTCAGCGTGCTTGACCAGGGAGATGGGCGGCACCGGGTCAGCGCAGATCGCCGGCTTGCCTGCGCGGAAGATGCCGGCTTTCTCAAAGCCGATCGCCTCGCGGGTATCGCCCAGGTAGGCCATGTGATCGAGATCGACGCTGGTGATGATGGCGCAATCGGTATCGACAATGTTGACCGCGTCCAATCGGCCACCCAGGCCGACTTCCAGGATCACCGCATCAAGGCCCGCATTGGCGAACAGATGCATGATCGCCAGCGTAGTGAATTCGAAATAGGTCAGGCTGACAGGTTCGGGGAAGCTACAGCGCGCACGCTCCACGGCCTCGAAGTGCGGCAGCAACATCGCGTCTGTGGCGATCTCGCCATTCACGCGAGCACGCTCGTTAAAGTCGATCAGGTGCGGCGAAGTATGGCAACCCACCTTGAAGCCGGCCGCCAGCAGGATCGCCTCCAGCATCGCGCAGGTCGAGCCCTTGCCATTGGTGCCGCCCACCGTGAAGACGACTGACTTGAATTCCAGCCCGAGCGCCTCGCGCACGCGACTGATGCGGGCCAAGCCCATGTCGATGCCGACCGGGTGTGCGATTTCCAGGTGGGCCAGCCAGTCGGGCAACGTGTCGAATGTAGGCATGCGAAATAAGTGGCGCGGCTTCGGGGAAACGGGCCGCGCAAAAACAAGAAGCGCGGACTCACGCCCGCGCTTCGGTTCAACAGATGTGCTGCATCAGGCCAGTGCGTCGGCCGGTTGCTTCTGCAGGAGCGCCAGAAGCTCGGCGATCTCGCGACGCATGTTGCGGCGATCGACAATCATGTCGATGGCGCCCTTCGTCAGCAGGAACTCAGCGCGCTGGAAGCCTTCCGGCAGTTTCTCGCGCACGGTCTGCTCGATCACGCGCGGGCCGGCAAAGCCGATCATTGCCTTGGGCTCGGCGATCACCACGTCGCCCATGAAAGCGAAGCTGGCTGACACACCGCCCGTGGTGGGATCGGTCAGCACGCTGATGAACGGCAGCTTGGCTTGCGCCAGCTTCTGGACCATCGCAGTGGTCTTGGCCATTTGCATGAGCGACAGCAGGCTTTCCTGCATGCGCGCGCCGCCCGACGCCGTCACGCAGATGAACGGCACCTTCTGTTCCAGCGCCATCTGCGCGCCACGCGCGAAACGCTCGCCCACCACCGAGCCCATCGAGCCCGTCATAAACTCGAACTCGAAGCACGCCACCACCACCGGCAGCGCATGGATGGCGCCGCCCATCACGACCATGGCATCGGTCTCGCCGGTGTTGTCCATGGCCGCCTTGATGCGGTCGGGGTACTTTTTGCTGTCCTTGAACTTCAGCGCGTCGACCGGGAGGATCTCCTGGCCCAGCTCATAGCGGCCTTCGGCGTCCAGCAGCGCGTCCAGACGGGCACGCGCGCCAATGCGCATGTGATGATCGCACTTCGGGCAGACGTGCAGATTGGCTTCGACGTCGGTACGGTACAGCACCGACTCGCAGGCCGGGCATTTGACCCAAAGGCCTTCCGGAATGCCCTTGCGTTGCGACGGATCGGTCTGTTGGATCTTGGGCGGAAGCAGTTTGTCCAGCCAGCTCATGCGTGCTCCTTGAATGCGGTGTCGCCGAGATCAGGCGTCGAGCGCCTGGCGAATCTCCGCGATGAAATCAGTCAAGTATTGTACCGCTTGTTCGCGAGGTGCTTCTTCAAGCAATTGCACAATGCGGGATCCGATGACCACCGCATCGGCCACGCCGCTGATCGCACGTGCCGTTGCCGCATCACGGATGCCGAAACCGACGCCCACCGGGAGCCGCGCGTGCTGGCGGATTTGTGGGATGCGTGCCGCCACAGCGTCGAGGTCGATGGTGGCCGCGCCGGTTACACCTTTGAGCGACACGTAGTAGATGTAGCCACTCGCCACGCGGGCGATCTGGGCGATGCGCGCTTCGGTGGACGTGGGCGCCAGCAGGAAGATCGGATCAATGCCGGCGGCGCGCATGGTGTTGGCAAAGGCCTCGCACTCTTCGGGCGGATAGTCGACCACGAGCACGCCGTCGACGCCCGCTTCGGATGCAGCCTTGGCAAAGGCCTCCACGCCCATGCGCTCGATCGGGTTGGCGTAACCCATGAGCACCACGGGCGTCGTTGAATCTGTGGTGCGGAATGTGCGCACATACTCCAGCACCGTGCGCAGGCCGACTTTGTTGGCCAATGCGCGCTCCGACGCACGCTGGATGACAGGGCCGTCGGCCATCGGGTCTGAGAACGGCACGCCCAGTTCGATGACGTTGGAGCCGCCCTTGACCAGCGCGTGCATCAGGTCGACGGTCATCTCGGGGTACGGATCGCCCGCCGTGATGAACGGAATCAGGCCCTTGCGACCCTGTGCGGACAACTGCGAAAAAGTTTGAGCAATGCGGGACATAGCGGGATCAGTGTGTCAGGCGACCTTGATGGTGTCAGGCGCCAGAGATTCAGTCGGTTGGGTGGCAAATTCGGCGGCGGCATGCACGGCAGCCACCCGCTCGCGCGCCACGCGGCAATAGTCGGCGTTGATCTCGAAGCCGGCGAAACGGCGACCAAGCCGCGCACATGCCGCAGCCGTGGTGCCGCTGCCCAGAAACGGGTCCAGCACCAGGCCGCCCGGCGGGCAGCTTGCCAGAATCATGCGTTCCACCAGTTCCAACGGCTTCTGCGTCGGATGCTCGGCGCGCTCCGGGTCTTGCCGGTGCAGGCGCGACACGCTCCACACGTCTTTCGGGTTGTAGCCGACTTCCAGCCACTTCTTGCCCTCGAAACGCTTGCGGCTGCGCGCTTTCTTCGTCTCGGCGTCGTACGGAATGCGCACGGCGTCGACGTCGAAGTAGTACTCGCGTGACGCGGCAAAGAAGCCGATGTTGTCGTGCACCGACGAGAACTTGCGCGTGCTGCCGCCCATGCTGGGCACGCGGCGGTCCCAGATGATCTCGTTGACCATCGTGAGACGCCGCTTGAGCATCACGAACAATTCCGGCGCGTATTGCCACGTGCAGAACAGGTAGAGCGATCCGTTGCGCGCCAGCTTCGGCCGCACCGCATCGATCCAGCGTTCGGACCAGGCGAGGTACGCGTCGCCCGACAGCTTGTCGGAGTCGTTGCCGTAATCCTTGCCCAGCCCGTACGGCGGATCGGCGATGACGAGGTCCACACTGCCGTCGGCCAGATGCTCGACCCCGGTAATGCAGTCCTCGTTGAAGATGCCGTCGATGGCGCGCTCGGTCATGCGTGTGCCAGTGCCGTTAGAGTTTGATGCCGGAGAATTCGGCGACGGTATGCATATCCTTGTCGCCGCGGCCGGACAGGTTCACCAGCAGGATCTTGTCCTTGGGCAGCGTCGGCGCCAGCTTGCATGCATACGCCAGCGCATGGCTCGATTCCAGCGCCGGAATAATGCCCTCCATGCGACACAGGTCGTGGAAGGACTGCAGCGCTTCCTTGTCGGTAATGCCGACGTATTCCGCGCGCTTCACATCCTTCAACCACGCGTGTTCCGGGCCGACGCCCGGATAATCGAGCCCGGCCGAGATCGAATGCGTCTCGATGATCTGGCCGTCTTCATCCTGCAGCAGATAGGTGCGGTTGCCGTGCAGCACGCCCGGTGAACCGCCCGTGAGCGACGCGGCGTGGCGGCCGGTCTCAATGCCCTCACCCGCCGCTTCCACGCCGATCAGCTTCACGTCGGCATGGTCGATGTACGGATAGAAGATGCCCATGGCGTTGGAGCCGCCGCCCACGCAGGCGATGACGGCGTCCGGCTGGCGCCCGATCATCTCAGGCATCTGCACTTTGCATTCCTCGCCGATCACGGCCTGGAAGTCGCGCACCATCATCGGGTACGGATGCGGGCCCGCCACCGTGCCGATGATGTAGAAGGTGTCAGCCACGTTGGTCACCCAGTCGCGCATCGCTTCGTTCAGCGCGTCCTTGAGTGTGCGCGAGCCCGACTCCACCGGCACCACGGTCGCGCCCAGCAGCTTCATGCGATAGACGTTGGCGGCCTGGCGGCGCACGTCTTCGCTACCCATGTAGACGACACATTCCATGCCGTAGCGCGCGGCAATCGTGGCCGTGGCCACGCCGTGCTGGCCCGCACCCGTCTCGGCAATCACGCGTGGCTTGCCCATGCGGCGTGCCAGCAGCGCTTGGCCGATCACGTTGTTCACCTTGTGCGCGCCGGTGTGGTTCAGGTCTTCGCGCTTGAGGTAGATCTGCGCGCCGCCGCAGTGTTCGGTCAGACGGCGAGCGTGATAGATGGGCGACGGGCGGCCGACGAAATGCTTCAGCTCGTATTCGTATTCCTTGACGAATTCTGGATCGTGCTGGTAGCGCGCGTAGGCGTCGCGCAATTCATCGAGCGCGTGGGACAGCGTTTCCGCAACGAAGGTGCCGCCGTAGGGGCCGAAATGGCCGTGGGCGTCGGGCAGGTTGTACATGGCAATCTCTCGAGGCATCCGCCGAGGTCAGGATGAAGACCTGTCGGCGGAGATATTCAGGAAGGCGTACGTCGCGAGAAACCTGCCAGATCGGCTCAGGTCTGAATCGATGCGCCCAGGGCTGCATCGGCCTCGCGGACCGCACGCACAAATGCGGTCATCCGGGCGTGGTCTTTCACGCCCCGTGCGGCCTCGATCCCGCTGCTGACGTCAACAGCGTACGGCCGCACGCGTTCAATCGCGCCAGCGACGTTTTGCGCGCTCAACCCACCACTCAAAACGAGCCGAGGAGCGGCGCTTGTGGTTGGCAAGGATGGCGATTGCGGGAGCCATTGCGGAGGAATGAGGGTCCAGTCGAATACATGGCCGCCGCCGCCATAGCCCTCAACAAATGCGTCGAGCAGCAGGCCTTGAGCAGCGGCAAACCGATCGGCGAATTCTACCAAATCGGCCCCGGGCTGAACACGCAGGGCGCGCAGCCACGGCAGCCCCACCTTTCCGGCAATCTCGGCGCACAGCTCTGCCGGCTCGTCACCGTGAAACTGAAGCAGCGTAAGCGGCACTTGGTCGAGCACGCGCGCCACGTCGTCCGCGCTGGCGTTGACGAACAGGCCCGTCACGGTGACGAACGGACCAGCACGGCGGGCCAGCTCTGCCGCACGTTCAGCGGCGACGTAACGCAGGCTGGGCGGATAGAAGACGAGCCCGATTGCATCGGCGCCGAGCTCGACGGCGTGATCGACGTCGGCCGGCTGGGTCAGGCCACACAGCTTGATACGGGTACGGTGCAACGGCATGGTGGATGCGGAATTCACGAGCCGGCGTGTTCGTCGAACACGCCACGAAACAGGCTGGACGATGCCGGAGAAGCCGGCAACGAGAAGACATCAGGATAGCCGACCTCGGCCAGATACAACCCGTCGGGCATGAAAGTCGGGGCGGCGGCGACGCGGCTACGGGCAGCCAGCACATCGCGCATCCAGGAAGCCGGCTGCCGGCCGCGCCCGATCGCCACCAGGCACCCCATGATGTTGCGCACCATGTGATGGAGGAATGCACTGCCGCGAATACGCACGAATACCCACTCGCCCTCGCCTCGCAACTCGATCGAGTACATCGTTTTGACGGGCGACTTGGCTTGGCATTCGGCCGCACGGAACGACGAAAAATCGTGCTCACCGACCAGCACCTGCGCGGCCTCGTTCATGGCTGCCACGTCAAGGGATTGGCCGGGCGGCAGCATCACGTAGCCGGCCTTATCTTCGAGCAACGGCGCGCGCGTCGGGCCGAAGGTCAGCGCGTAGTAATACGTGCGGCGATGTGCGGAGAAGCGCGCGTGAAAATCCTCCGGCATCTCCCGCGCCCATCGCACAGCCACCGTGGGGGGCAGAAAGGCGTTGGTGCCGCGCACCCACGAAAACGGCTCGCGCACGAGGTCGGTATCCAGGTGGACGACCTGGCCCAGCGCATGCACCCCTGCGTCGGTGCGGCCGGCCACCGTGGTCGGCAGCGCCACGCCGGCAAACTGCCGCAATGCCGCCTCCAGCGCGTCCTGCACGGTGTTGCCGTGCGGCTGCGATTGCCAACCCGAAAACGCGGCACCGTCGTACTGAATGCCAAGCGCGATGCGCGTCATGCCGTGTGAATCCTCGTGCGGAAAGAAAAACGCCGGCAGGATACCACCCTGCCGGCGCTGTCGATGGCGTAAAACGCGTTGCGTCAGCCGATCTGGCGCATCAAGGCTTGCGCCTCGGCGTGGAACGACGGATCGCCCAAATCCAGCACTTCCTGCAGCAGTTCGCGAGCGCCTTCCTTGTCGCCAATCTCGATGTAGGCCTTGGCCAGATCGAACTTGATCTGCAGATCGCGCACACCGTCGGCACCATGCTCGCCGGACAGCGTGTGCGGCAGGTTGGTGTCCAGACGGATGGCCGATTGCGGCTCGTCGTTCGCGACCTCCGCGTGATGCGGCTCGGACTCGAAGCGCATCGGAGCCTGCGACAGGTCAGTCGGCTGAGCCCAGCTCGGCAGGCTTTCCTCTGCTGCAACCGAGGCTGCCGGAGCAGCCGTTTCTGCGGCGGGCGGCGTCGGGTTCAGATCCAGCGACAAGTCCGACAGATCCATGTGCAGCGGGGGCGCGGCCACGGGCTGATAAGCCTCGCCAGCGTGCGCGTTGAACTGCGGCAGATCCGCTTCGGGTTCGGCATGCACCTTGAAGATGTCCGATGCTTCTTCCGGCGCGGTGATCGGCTCGCCTGCTGCCGGCGCCGGGAACGACTCCAGCGGCAGATCGAAATCGGCCAGTTGCGGTGCCTTGGTCGACGGCGAGGACGGGTCCAGATCCGGAGACAGCGTAGTCCAGTCGTCCCCACGGCGGGTGGTCTGCCCCGTCACCGTCGGGCTGAAGGCTTCGGCAGCCACCGCGGCGCCCACACCGGCCAGCGCAGCGGCACCTGCCACTGCGGCGCCAGCGTGGCTCGGCTCTGCATGTGCTTCGGCGCCCGGATGGTTTCCATCACCCTGCACCGTCAGGTACAACGGGTTAGCCGGATCGAACTTGCGGCCCATCGCAGCAGCCTCTGCCCATTCCGACGAGGCCGCGCCAACTTGCGCCAGCATCTCTTCAGCAATGGTCTGGAAGCCATGGGCGTCCTGACGATTGGCGTAAATTTCCATCAACTTCAGGCGAATGGCTTGGCGCTCCGGATGCTGCTCCAGGGCCTCGCGCAGGATTTCTTCGGCTTGTACGTCGCGACCGTAGGCGATGTAGACATCGGCCTCGGCAATCGGGTCGACTTCATTGCTCTCGTTGCCGCCGCCAATGCGGAAATCCGCACCGAACACGCTGTGCTGCGAGGTGTCGACGCTTTGACCACCTGCCGCGCCAAACAGCGAGTTGGCACCCGCCATCACGGTGCTTTCCTGCGACAACAGGCTGTCCTGGAAGCCATGTGCCTGCTCAGGCTTCTGCTGGCGACGGCGATACACAACCAGACCACCCAGCAAGGCGACCACCAAGCCACCCAGGCCCAGGGCCATCGGGTTGCCCAGCAGCGACGAGAGGAACGATTCCTCTTGAATCGGGGGCGGCGGAGCCACCACGACGGGCGCCTTCTTCGGCGCGGCGGCGGGAGCCGAGGCAGCCGCCATCGAGGCGCTGGCCGCCTGCGGTGCCGAGGCTGCCGCCACCGGCGCCGATGCCGCTTCCGGTCCGGAAGCTGCCGCCGCAGCCGTCGTCGAGGAAGCCGGTGCAGCGGCTGCCGTTTCTGCAGGAGCAGCGGCAGCAGGAGCTGACGATGCGGCTGCTGCCGGCGCGGGAGCCGGCGCGTTGGCCGCCGCCACTGCCGGGGCAGCCGTTGACGGCGCAGCACCAGCGGCCGGCTTGGCAGCGCTGGCCGCCTTGGCCAGTTCAGCGTTCTTCAATTCAACCAGGCGCTGCATGTCAGAGAGATTCTTCTCCAACTGTGCAACGCGCGATTCCATTTCCTTGAGCGCGCGCTCCTTGGCGACGAGCTCCTCGTCATGAGCGGCTGCGGCGCCAGCCTTGCCGGCACGGTCAGCCTTGGAGAGACGCAGCTCGTCGCGGCCGCTTGCAGCCGGCGTAGCCTGATCCTGCACACGGGCCGACACGCTGCCGCTTTGCTGGCGGGCGGAATCGGTATCCGTGGCCGCGTTGGCTTCCGCCGCCGTTGCGAGGCGGTTGCGATAGCCGGCAAAGCCGGACGTCTGCGCAATGACTTCGCGGCGTGCCTCGCGCGCAGGCGTTTTCTGCGCTTCGGCCTGCGAGGGCACTTTCAGCACCGAGCCGGTACGCAGCCGGTTGATGTTGCCGCCAATGAAAGCGTTGGGATTGTTCCGATACAGGGCCAGCAGCATCTGGTCGAGCGACACGGCGTCTTGACCTTGAGCAGCCGTCGATGCGACGTCGTAAAGGCTATCGCCACGCTGCACAGTGTACGAGCCACCGGGCGTAGCGTCCGGGGTGGCAGCAGCAGGAGCAGCTTGCTGGGCACGCGCGGCTTGGCGAGCAGCACGGGGCTGGCGTGCCGGTGCCGGCGCCGCGGCAGTCGGGGCTGCAGCTTGCGGTTGAGCGGCCGAGGCAGCCGACGTCGATTCAGCGGCGCCCGGCGTCGTGGCCTGCACCACCGGCGTCGGCGCGAAATTCTGTGCGGTATTGCTGGAGCCCACCGGATCCAGCAGGAACGTATAGGCGCGCGAAACGTGGCCGCTCGCCCAGTTCAAGTCGACCAGAACATCAACGAACGGCTCGGCGACGGGCTGGGTCGAGCGCAGACGCACCACATAATTGCCATTCGACTGGCGCTCCAGCGAGGCACGCAGCGAGGAGACGATTGGGTTGTAGGTCAGACCGGCACGCGAATAGGCATCCGGCGCAGCCAATTTGGCGACCAGGTTTTGCGCCTCTTCGGGCGTCACGCCGGTCAGATCGATCTCGGCCTGCAGCGGCTGGCCGAGGCTGGAACGCACGTGCAGCGCGCCGAAACCGGCCGCTTGTGCAGCGGGCTGAATCAGCAGCAGGCTCGCCGCAGCAAACGCGACGGCCGACCAGCGAGGACTGCGATGGGACGATTCTCTCCGGCGGTATTGGCTCACCCTCACCTTCGACTCCGTTATCTTTTAATGTGCAAACGAACTTAACATCAACGAGTTAGCGCAGCAAGTTCACCCAAAAAGTGAAGTGCTGGATAAGAACCGCCGTCAATCTTTATGAAAACGACACAATTGGCGAGATTCTGAAGCACCCGACGTACCCCCCGGAATGCGTGTGCTTCATGTGGCGCTAACCCTTCCCCGTGCCCCGTCCACCCCACGAATGGGCGGACAGCGTTCCGGCCGCTATTGTGTACCAACGTTACAGACCGTGGGCGTCCAGATGGCACAACGCCGCGCAGGCCGCGCGGCGTTGGTAGAAAAAGCGCACTTTCTGTTGTCAGGCCGCAACGACAGCCGCCGATGCCCGACCTGACAAGGAAAGCAAAGCTCGAATCACTTGCCCAGCAGGATACGCAACGTACGGCGCAGCGGCTCGGCGGCGCCCCACAGAAGCTGGTCGCCGATTACGAAGGCGCTCACATACTCGGGCCCCATGTTCAGCTTGCGCACACGGCCCACGCCGATTTCCAGACCACCGGTGATGGACGCCGGCGTCAGCTCCTTCTCGGTGATGCTGCGGTCGTTCGGTACCCACTTCACCCAGGGGTTACCCGAGCGGATGATCTGCTCGATTTCTTCGAGCGGCAGGTCGCGCTTGAGCTTGAGCGTCAGGCCCAGGCTGTGGCAGCGCATTGCGCCAATCCGCACACACAGGCCGTCGACCGGAATCGTCTGCGCCGAGCCCAGGATCTTGTTGACCTCGGCCTGGCCCTTCCACTCTTCCTTCGACTGACCGTTGTCGAGCTGCTTGTCGATCCAGGGGATCAAACCGCCAGCCAGCGGCGCCGGGAAGAATTCGGTCGGCACATCCTCGCGGATGGTCTTGGCAACCTTGCGGTCGATGTCCAAGATGGCGGAGGCCGGATTGGCCAGTTCATCAGCCACCGCGCCGTGGATCACGCCCATGCCCTTGAGCAGCTCGCGCATATGGTTTGCACCACCGCCCGAAGCGGCCTGGTAGGTCATCGAGCTGACCCACTCGACCAGGCCTTCGCGGAACAGTCCGCCCACGCCCATCAGCAGAATCGAATTGGTGCAGTTGCCGCCGATGAAATTCTTGGTACCGGCCGCCACCGCATTCTTGATGAGCGACAGGTTGACCGGGTCCAGCACGATCACGGCGTCATCTTCCATGCGCAGCGTCGAGGCGGCGTCGATCCAGTAGCCATTCCAGCCGGCGGCGCGCAGCTTCGGGAAGACTTCGGTCGTGTAGTCACCGCCCTGGCACGTGATGATCGTGTCGCAAGCCTTCAGCGCTTCGATGTCGTTGGCGTCGGCCAGGGGCGCATCCGTCTTGGCGAATGCGGGCGCCTTGCCGCCGGCGTTGCTGGTGCTGAAAAACACGGTGTCGATCAGGTCGAAATCCTTTTCTTCCTGCATGCGTTGCATCAGCACGCTGCCGACCATCCCGCGCCAACCGACGAGACCTACCTTCATGATTGTGAACCTCTAGTGATTTTCCCCGCCTCGGTCGCCCGGCGTGACCGCGCGGGGAAGGCGAACGGACACGACGGACGATCTACGAGATCGTTTTTTTGGTAATGATTTTCGTGGTCGTGCGAATCTCGACAGGCGTCATGCGAGCGCGCGCGGCGGTGCCCTTGGCGGCGATAGCCAGGGTGCCCAGAATGCCCAGTACGAGGACGGGGAGCGCGATCGAGATCATCTGCAAAAATATACACGATTTGGCGGCCACACAATGCACTGCAACATGTGTCCGCCGAAAAAATGACGATTGCGGCGCCGCATGTGACGGCACCGCAACGCATGGTTCGATTTACAAGGCAGCGACCACCGCGTCGCCCATCGCCACAGTGCCGACCTGTTTGCAGCCCGGGGTCAGAATGTCGCCAGTCCGGTAGCCCTGCGCCAACACCTTCTTGACGGCCGTTTCGATGCGATCAGCCTGCTCGGCCTTGTTCAGCGAATAGCGCAGCATCATCGCCGCCGACAGGATCGTCGCCAGCGGGTTGGCAACGCCCTTGCCCGCGATGTCCGGCGCGGAGCCGTGCGACGGCTCATACAAGCCTTTGTTGTTCGCGTCGAGCGACGCCGACGGCAGCATGCCGATCGAACCCGTCAGCATGGCAGCCTCGTCCGAGAGAATGTCGCCGAACATGTTGCCGGTGACGATCACGTCGAAGTTCTTCGGCGCCTTCACGAGCTGCATGGCAGCGTTGTCGACGTACATGTGCGACAGCTCGACTTCCGGATATTCCTTATGCACATCGGTGACGATGTCCTTCCAGAACTGGAACGTCTCGAGCACGTTGGCCTTGTCAACGCTGCACAGCTTCTTGCCACGCTTGGCGGCAGCCTGGAAGGCGACGTGCGCGATACGGCGGATTTCCGGCTCGCTGTAGCGCATGGTGTCGAAGCCTTCACGAGCCCCGGCGAACACACCGTCAGGTGCTGCTCGCACGCCGCGCGGCTGGCCGAAGTAGATGTCGCCGGTCAGTTCGCGCACGATCAGGATGTCGAGGCCTGAGACGATCTCAGGCTTCAGGCTCGACGCGCCGGCCAGCTCCGGATAGCAGATCGCCGGACGGAAATTGGCGAACAGCTGCAGGTGCTTGCGCAGGCCGAGAATGGCCTGCTCGGGGCGCAGTTCGCGCGCCAGCGTGTCGTACTTCCAGTCGCCCACGGCACCGAACAGGATGGCGTCAGCTTCCTTGGCGAGCTTGAGCGTGTCTTCCGGCAGCGGGTGGCCCTTCGCCTCGTAGCCGGCGCCGCCCACGGGGGCGAATTCCATCTCGAACGGCTCGCCCAGTACCTTGAGCACCTTCACGGCCTCGGCGACGATTTCCTTGCCAATGCCGTCACCCGGCAACACTGCAATCTTGGTCATGTAGTTGTCCTTGTTGTTCTGGCGTCAGCTCAGCCGACGAGCTTGTGCGCGAGCCACGGCATCTTGGCCAGGCGCTGCGCTTCGTAAGCCTTGATCTGGTCGGCGTAGCGCAGGGTCAGACCGATGTCGTCGAAGCCGTTCAGCAGGCAGTATTTGCGGAACGCCGTGACGTCGAACGGATACGCCGTACCGCCTGGCGTGACGACGATCTGCTTGTCCAGATCGACGGTCAGCTGGTAGCCGGTAAAGGCTTGCGTCTCGTTGAACAGATGGTCGACTTGCGACTCTGTCAGCACGATCGGCAGCAGGCCGTTCTTGAAGCAGTTGTTGAAGAAGATGTCGGCAAAGCTCGGCGCGATGATGGCGCGGAAGCCATACTGCTGCAGCGCCCACGGTGCGTGCTCACGCGAGCTGCCGCAACCGAAGTTCTTGCGGGCCAGCAACACGGAGGCGCCCTTGTAACGCGGCTGGTTCAGCACAAAGTCCGGGTTCAGCGGACGCTTGCTGTTGTCCTGCCCAGGCTCGCCAACGTCCTTGTAGCGCCACTCGTCGAACAGGTTCGGGCCGAAGCCCGTGCGCTTGATCGACTTGAGGAATTGCTTCGGGATGATGGCGTCGGTGTCGACGTTCTCGCGGTCGAGCGGGGCCACGAGGCCGGTGTGGATGGTGAATTGTTCCATGATTGCTCTCTCTATCCTGCCGCTCAAGCGAGCTTGCGCACGTCAACGAAGTGGCCTTCCAGCGCAGCCGCAGCGGCCATCGCCGGGCTGACCAGGTGGGTGCGGCCACCCGCGCCCTGACGACCTTCGAAGTTGCGGTTGGACGTAGATGCACAGCGCTCGCCCGGGTCGAGGCGGTCGGCGTTCATCGCTAGACACATCGAGCAACCCGGCTCGCGCCATTCAAAGCCAGCCGCCTTGAAGATCTTGTCGAGCCCTTCTCGCTCGGCCTGCTCCTTCACGAGGCCCGAGCCCGGCACGACCATCGCCAGCTTCACGTTGGAGGCGATGCGCTTGCCCAGCTTCTGCACAACCCACGCGGCAGCGCGCATGTCTTCGATACGGCTGTTGGTGCACGAGCCGATGAAGACCTTGTCGATATTGATGTCGCTGATGGCGACGTTCGGCTGCAGGCCCATGTATTCCAGCGCGCGCTCCATGGCGTTGCGCTTGTTCGGGTCTTTTTCCTTTTCGGGATCCGGTACGCGGTCTTCAATGCTGACCACCATTTCCGGCGACGTGCCCCAGCTCACCTGCGGGCGAATCTCTTCAGCGCGCAACTCGACCACCTGATCGAAATGCGCACCTTCGTCGGAATGCAGCGTGCGCCAGTAGGCGACGGCCTGCTCCCACTCCACGCCCTGGGGCGCGAACGGACGGCCCTTGATGTATTCCAGCGTGACATCGTCTACGGCGACCATGCCGGCGCGAGCGCCACCTTCGATTGCCATGTTGCACACCGTCATGCGGCCTTCCATCGACAGCGCCCGAATGGCCGAGCCGCCGAATTCCATGGCATAGCCCGTGCCGCCAGCCGTACCGATCTTGCCGATGATGGCGAGCACGATGTCCTTGGCTGTACAGCCACGCGGCAGCGTGCCTTCCACTTTCACGAGCATGTTCTTGCTCTTCTTGGCGAGCAGCGTTTGCGTGGCCAGCACGTGCTCGACTTCCGACGTGCCAATGCCGTGCGCCAGCGCGCCGAATGCGCCGTGCGTGCTGGTATGCGAATCGCCGCACACGACCGTCATGCCAGGCAGCGTCGCCCCCTGCTCCGGCCCGATCACGTGCACGATGCCCTGACGCTTGTCATTCATCTTGAATTGCGTGATGCCGTAGCTGTCGCAATTCGCGTCGAGCGTGTCGACCTGCAGCTTGGAAACCGGATCGGCAATGCCGTGCGAGCGATCGGTAGTCGGCACGTTGTGGTCCGACACAGCCAGGTTGGCGCTGATGCGCCACACCGGACGCTCGGCAATCTTCAGGCCTTCGAAGGCCTGCGGGCTCGTCACTTCGTGCAGCAGTTGACGATCGATGTAAAGGACAGTCGTGCCGTCCTCTTCGGTATGAACGACGTGATCGTCCCAAAGTTTGTCGTAGAGCGTCTTGGCCATGATTCGATCCGTGCACAACGCGCCCCTTTTTTAAATTCAGGGCCGCCGCGCGAGCAGTTTCGTGGGGAGTGATCGATTATGCCATCCGGGGCATTGGGCACCGGACGTGACTGACGAAAGGGGGTTTCGCCATTATGCGAAAGCCTTTCTGGCAGCTGCGGGCAACAAAAAGCCCCGCTGGTTTCCCGAGCGGGGCTTCTGTAAAGCGAACAGCCTGGCTTAGCGCTTGTCGATCGACGGCACTTCGCGGGTTGCGGCGCCATTGAACAGCTGGCGCGGACGACCGATCTTGTACTCCGGATCAGTGATCATCTCTTCCCACTGTGCGATCCAGCCCACCGAGCGGGCCAGCGCGAAGATGCAGGTGAACATCGACGACGGGATGCCCAACGCGCGCTGCACGATACCCGAGTAGAAGTCGACGTTCGGGTACAGCTTGCGGCTGACGAAGTACTCGTCTTCCAGTGCGATCTTTTCCAGTTCCATGGCGAGCTTGAACAGCGGGTCATTGTGCAGGCCCAGTTCGTTCAACACTTCATGGCAGGTTTCGCGCATCAGCTTGGCGCGCGGGTCGTAGTTCTTGTACACGCGGTGGCCAAAGCCCATCAGGCGCACGCCGCTGTTCTTGTCCTTGACCTGCTTGATGAACTCGGGAACCTTGTCCACCGAGCCGATTTCTTCCAGCATGTTCAGCGCGGCTTCGTTCGCGCCACCGTGCGCCGGGCCCCACAGGCAGGCGATACCGGCGGCGATTGCCGCGATCGGGTTCGTGCCCGACGAGCCGGCCAGACGCACCGTCGACGTCGAAGCGTTCTGCTCGTGGTCTGCGTGCAGGATGAAGATGCGGTCCAGAGCGCGCTCCAGCACCGGGTTCACCTTGTAGTCTTCGCACGGCGTGGCAAACATCATGCGCATGAAGTTACCCGTGTACGACAGGTTGTTCTGCGGATAGATGTTCGGCTGGCCGATGTTGTACTTGTACGCCATGGCCACCAGCGTCGGCAGCTTGGCGATCAGGCGGATCTGCGAGATTTCGCGCTCGCGCGGGTCATTGATGTTGGCAGCGTCCGGATAGAACGCGCTCATGGCACCAACCAGGCCGGTCAGCACGGCCATCGGATGGGCGTCACGACGGAAACCGCGCAGGAAGAACTGCATCTGCTCGTGCACCATGGTGTGGTTCGTCACCACATGGTTGAACTCTTCCTTCTGCTTGGCGTTGGGCAGCTCGCCCTTCAGCAGCAGATAGCAGATTTCCATGAAATCGCACTTGCTGGCCAGATCGTCGATGGCGTAGCCGCGATACAGCAGCTCACCTTTGTCACCATCGATGTAGGTGATCTTGGAATTGCACGACGCGGTCGACATGAAGCCGGGGTCGTACGTGAACTTGCCCGTCTGACCGTACAGCTTGCGAATGTCGATCACGTCCGGGCCAACCGTGCCCTTATAGATCGGCAGCTCGACGCTGGGCGAGCCATCGGAAAACGATAGGGTGGCTTTCACTTCGGACGGCGTCATGTCGGTTTCCTTCTCTGCTGTTTATAAAAATGAAGTCGGGAGACTCCCGCCAGACGGATCAAGGGGCGCCGGCCGGGGGCGGCTAGACCGATTCGTCTTGCGGCAACCTCTCGCGCGCCGGTTTAGACCGAGCGCAGCAAGGTCAGGACGTGCTGGATGTGAGGCACGTCGAGTTCGCCCTCCGGTTCCTTGCGTGCAAGCAGGAGATCCATCAGGTCGTTGTCGGGAAGCTCGAACAACTGCGAGAGCGCGGCAACGTCGTCATCCGACAGTTCCGTCTCGTAGCGGTTGAAGAATCGCTCGACGATGATGTCGTTCTCAAGCAGGCCGCGTCGGGCACGCCAGCGCAAACGGGCACGCTTGTGTGGATCGGACTGATGGGAGAACGTCGGAGTGTTCACAGCAACCATACTTCCTAAAAATGTGTCGCCGGAGAAACCGCTCCGGCGACACACAATGCCAAAGTGCGCTGACTCGCGGCTTACACCGCGCGCCGCACCATCAATTCCTTGATCTTGCCGATGGCCTTGGTCGGGTTCAGGCCCTTCGGGCACACATCGACGCAGTTCATGATGGTGTGGCAGCGGAACAGGCGATACGGATCTTCCAGATTGTCCAGACGCTCGCTGGTGGCTTGGTCGCGGCTGTCGGCGATGAAACGATACGCCTGCAGCAGACCGGCCGGGCCGACGAACTTGTCCGGGTTCCACCAGAACGACGGGCACGACGTCGAGCAGCTCGCGCACAGAATGCACTCGTACAGGCCGTCGAGCTCTTCACGCTCTTCCGGCGACTGCAAACGCTCCTTCTCGGGCGGCGGCTCGTCGTTGATCAGGTACGGCTTGATCGAGTGGTACTGGTTGAAGAACTGCGTCATGTCCACGATCAGGTCGC